>CAYOUT010000004.1:117199-213256 GCA_964407215.1 uncultured Anaerolineales bacterium
ATCACGCAGGCCCTCTCGGCCGGCATCGTGTACCAGCAACACCGGGCCACTACGGAGCGGCGCGTTCGGACGATAGTAGGTGGCGGAGATGCGATCGCCAGCCCCCGCTCGCCCGAGTGCGATCTCTTGCCAGACCCAGCCGTCGCCGTCGCCGCGCGCGCCCTGCTCCCAAAGGATCACTGCACGAGTTGGCGCGCTGGTGCCGAGCACGTGCTCCAGGCGACGGCTGGCTATAGAACGCAGGCGTTCGAGGGATGCTTTGTCAGTGGGCGCGAGGGCTTCCAGCCGACGCTCAGCGGCTTGACGGAACGCGATCTCCAGGTGACTGGGGTGCCAGGTGTCTCGTTGAGGGTGGCCAGTTGGAAAGATGCGCATTCGCTCATCCGGTTCTACCGCAAAGGATCGCTCCGCTCCCCGCCCCACCTCTTCGTTGCCCAGGAACCAGTGAGCAAACCAACGGTAGACGTGTTCGCGCGACTGCGCATTGTAATTGTGCTCGGCATCCTCCTGGGCCCAGGCCAGATGATCGTCGGCATTGTAGAGTCGGTAGATGCTTCGTACCGCGGGGTATTCCACCGTGGGCGTGTTGACGGTCCAGTCACCTGTGGCCGACACCATGAGCATTGGACGGGGTGCAGCCAGCGCGGCGATCTCTACATTGTAAGTGTCGATGCGCAGCCCCGGGGCGTTCTCACAGACACAGCCCCCCTGGTAGTGGGCCGAGATCATGTTTACCGGCGCCGCCACCTTGATACGATCGTCCACAGCCGTTACCATGTAGGTCTGGGTGCCGCCTCCCGATGCACCGGTACAGCCGATCCGCTCCGGGTCCACCTCGGGCAGGCTTTCCAGAAAATCAACGGCGCGGATGCTGTTCCAGGTTTGCAATGCCATTGGGAATAGCCCCCATAACGAGCCTCTTAGCGATGCGAAACGGTGTCGGGGCACCTGTAGCGAATCGTTATAGCCCACCATGTCGTAGGCGAACGCCACCATCCCCATGCGCGCCAGAGTAACGCACAGCGCTCGTGTCGACGCTCGGTCGGTATGCTCCAGTCGCCCCCTCTCATGATGACCGTGGGCTTTGAGGATTCCGGGGCAGGGGGTATTGATACCCAGTGGACGAAACAGGTTCCCGGTACAGTAAAAGCCTGGCCAGCTCTCAAAACAGACCTTCTCCATGGTATAGTCTTCGTACACGATGCGACCGAACATCTGCGTTTGCAGTGGGGTGCGCTCTGGCAACGGCCACAATCCCAGGGAGATCAAAAGATGTTCACGCAGCCAGGTGGCGCGCTGTTCCCAGGCCTCTAGCGTGGCGTACTGTGGCATCTCGTAACTCATCTCGCCATGCCTCTCGGTGGCTAGGCGCATGTCTATCGCGGGGAGTCCGATCTCGCCGGCCATGGTGGATCCTTTCCTGCGGACCTGATGAAGGAAGCGGGCGATGCAGCGCTGGGCACACACCCATGATAGCAGTCGGGGGCTGCTTGGACAAGCGCACAGGGGCTGGGGTGCCCCCATAGTGAAGAAACCAGCCAGCCCACCGGTGGGCTGGCTGGCGAACGGATCTACCTCCAGGCGTGAGTCTGGTCGGTGTGCTACAGCGGTAGCTGGCCGTGTTCGACTAGCCACATGATCGACTCGTATGTGGCCTCGAGAGAGGTGTAACGCGGCTGGTATCCCAACATGCGCCGCGCTTTGGCCGGGGAAAAATTGGAGCTGTGCGTCAGGTGGGCCATGGCCGATTCGCGGAACGCCTCGGGCACCGTACGTATCCATGCATCCATTGGCAGGAAGGTGAGGTTCGCTCGCTGGCCGAACCAAGATGCAATCGCTTCTGCGTAGCCCCGTAAAGTCAGAGCGCCGGTTGATACAGCGAAAAAGCTCTCACCCACTGCCTGGCTCCAGTGTGTCATGGCCCGGAGGAACACTTGTGCGACGTCATCAGCGTGTACGTGGTGTACAGTCTCCATACCGAGGTTGGGCAACGCCAATTCTTCGCCGCGCGCCAGTTTGGCAAGGGCACCGATGTCGTGGCAGGCTGTCGGCCCCACGGGCGCCCAGCCTGCTCCCACCACGTGTCCCGGGTGTACGATGGCTACCGGGAAGCCATAGCGATGCGCCTGCTCCTGGAGGTAGCGCTCGACCTCATATTTGAGCACGCCGTACTCCCCAAACGGCTCGCGGCGCTGGTCCTCCGTGGTGGGTACTACAGCGCTGTAGCCATGTACCCAGATGGTGCCGCAATGCACCAGTTGCTGCACCTCGCCCCGCAGCGCATCCACGATCTGCCGCGCGCTGTCGATGCGGAAGCAGAGAAGGTCTATCACCACGTCACCGCGCAGCTGGGCGATCTGTTTGCCAAAAACGCCCTCGCGCTCCGCGGCGACGCGGTCGACCTGCACCCGCTGCACCTGCTCCCATGCCGGCTCCGATCTATAGGGCTCATGCTCTCCCCGTGTGACGACCGTCACGTCGTGGCCCAAGCGCACCAAGCGCGGCACCAAGTAGCTGCCGATGTGCCCCGTCCCGCCGATGACGACCACGTGCATGTGTCTATCCCCCTTTTCTCAGGCGACGCTGCCGGTCCCCTTGATGCGGCGGCACGAGCGTATCCTGAGGATACTATCTGGTGGTGTGGGTGTGGATGGCGCCGTCAGGCGCCAATCTCATCCAGCCCCTGGCGAACCAGGCCCACCAGCCACGCCTCCTGCTCGGGCATCCCCTCCCACAGGCGCGCGCCGGCCATGATGGGCAGCCATCTCTGCACCTCGCACCGCTCTCGGCTCGCCCCCTGCAGATACTCGGCCAGGTAGGTGTCGTGGTGCTCGATCATCGCCGCCCGCACCGCATCCGACACATCATCGAGCGCGATGGCCCGCAGAAAGAGCAGCGAGGTGCGGGCGACATCCGCTATGGGGTGGCCACAGGTGGCATCGATCCAGTCTATGATAACAGGACCCGTATCGGTCAGCATGATGTTGCGCGGATGCAGGTCCCCGTGGCAGAGCGTCTCACAGGCTGGCATGGCCGCCAGCCTGTCCAGCAGTGCCCGCCTCTCTCCGTCGGACAGGCACGCGACGGCCGATATCCTCTCGCGCAGGATGTCGCGCTGCGCGGGGAGGCTCACCGGCCGCTGCTGGTGGTGCAGCTCCAGGTGGAGCCGGGCCAGCTCGCGCGCCATGGGCGCGACGTTCTCGATGCGTAGCACCGACTGCATCATCTCGCCCCTGATGCGCTCAAGGATGAACCCGTACCGGTCGTCGTGCCGTACCTCGCCCCAGACGTTGGGCACGGCAAGCCCCATGGCGTGCACCACCGACGTGTTGTGCATCTCCCGCTCTACCGCCCAACGTGGCACCCACGACTGGAACAGTTTGACCACCCTGCGGTCGTCCAGCGCATAGATATCCGCCGTGCGCCCCGAAGCCACCAACTCGGACAAGTTGTCCAGCGTCTGCATGCGGGCTCTCCCTCGCCTCCGGGCTGTTATGCGAATATGGGTCGCGGGCCGGGGGCTACTCTTCCGTGCCCGCGATGAACGCCTCCACCCTGCGGCGTGCCTCGTCGTCGTCGAACTGCACCGGCGGCGATTTCATAAAGTAGGAAGACGGGGCGACGATGGCACCCGACATGCCGCGGTCTTTGGCGATCCTACAACAACGTACGGCGTCGATGACCACTCCGGCCGAGTTGGGGCCATCCCACACCTCGACTTTGACCTCCACCTTCAGGGGCACCTCGCCAAAGGTTGTGCCTTCCATCTGGATGTAGCAGAACTTGCGATCTGTGAGCCAGGGGATGAAATCGCTGGGCCCCACGTGCACGTCGTTTGGGTTCATCTCGAAATCGAGTTGACTGGTCACGGCGTTCGTCTTGGAGATCTTTTTGGATTCGAGCCGGTCACGCTCCAGCATATTGTAAAAGTCCATATTGCCGCCAAAGTTGAGCTGGTACGTATGGTCCAGCCGCACGCCGCGCATACGAAAGAGGTGTGTCAACACACGGTGTGTGATGGTAGCGCCCACCTGGCTCTTGATGTCGTCTCCTATGACGGGCAAGCCGCGGTCGCGGAAACGCTGCTGCCAATAGTCCTCGCGGGCGATAAACACGGGGATACAGTTCACCATACCACAGCCCGCGTCCAGGATCTGCTGAACATACCATTTGGTGGCCATCTCAGCGCCCACGGGCAGAAAGCTGATTACCACATCCGTGTGCGTGTCCTTGAGGATGGTGACAATGTCATCCGTGGAGCCGGGAGCCTTGGTGATCCGCTCCTTGAGATAGCGACCAAGACCATCGTGGGTCATGCCGCGGTAGACGGGCACCCCCATATGGGGCACGTCGGCGAATCGAATCGTGTTGTTGGGGCCGGCCCAGATCGCATCTGAGAGGTCCTTCCCCACTTTGGCCGCGTCGATGTCAAAGGCTGCGGTGAACTCGATATTGCCCACGTGATAGTCGCCCAAGCGAGCGTGCATCAGCCCCGGGATGAACTGATCGTCCGGCGCATCGCGGTAAAAGTGTACGCCTTGTACCAGGGACGCGGCGCAGTTCCCCACGCCTATGATTGCTACCCTGACATTCTCGTCGCTCATGAGTCCTCCTGAGTGAGTGGCTGTGTTACTGGAATCAGCATCCCAGCATGTTATGATTGACTGTACACACAGTCGTCAATAGTATCGTGCCCCGCTCGGGACGTCAAAGCCCAGGCGAAAAAGCCTTTGGCGCTTCAAGCATGTGGCATCCAGCTGTGAGGTCGTGCAACATCGAGATCTAGCCCCAAGCGCGTTGTATCTTGAGTGTCGCGGTGACGATATCGTCCATGTCGGCAGTTGTCCCCAGAAGAGCAGCCTGGCGCAGCCAGAGCCCGTTTCGGCAGGCCTCGATCGTCACGGGACACTCGGGCTGCTCAACATGAGGAATACCCAGTCGCTCTTCGATAAACGCTGTACGCTGCGAGATGACGTCGGTCTGATACAAAGGCTCGGGGTAGCCCATTGAGATGGGTATCCCCTCCGCGGCGATGGCCTGAGCGAACTCGGCCGCGCTGTGTCCCCCGAATGCTGCGGGTTCGTAGCATAGCTTGAGGAGATGATAGGCGTTGCGCGTGACACGTGAATCGCCCGGCAGAGGCGTGAGGCCATTCGCCTGCGTCGAGAGCGCCTGGCTGAGGTAGGCGCCGTTTTGCATACGGCGCTCCGCTTGCTCGTCCAGCCGGCTGAGTTGTACGCGCAGCACGGCCCCAGCCCATTCCGAGAGGCGATAGTTGCTGGCTAGTGTAATGTGTTGGTACCAGGCGCCGTGACGGTCACGGCCGACGTTATGAACCGACCAGCAGCGCTCAGCCCACTCTTCATCGTTACTCAGGATGATGCCCCCCTCGCCCCCTGTGATGTTTTTGCTAGCCTGGAAGCTGAAACACCCCATCTGCCCGATCGCGCCGACCTTGCGACCTGCCCATATGGCCCCATGCGCTTGCGCTGCATCCTCGATGACCAACAGGTTATGGCGTCCGGCGATCTTCAGGATGGCGTCCATGTCAGCGGGTTCCCCGGCCATATGCACCGGCAGAATGGCTTTGGTCCGCGGGGTGATTGCGGCCTCGATCTGGGAGGGATCCATGTTCCAACTCTCGGGCAGGATATCCACAAACCGGGGAATGGCTCCCACCAGAAGACAACTGTTCGCTGTGGCGATAAAGGAGTAGGCTGTGGTGATCACCTCATCTCCCCAATCGAGCCCGGCAGCGCGTAACGCGACTTCGATGGCCGCGCTTCCGTTGGTTATCGCCACAGCATAGCTGGCGTCCTGGTAGGCGGCGAACTCTCGCTCAAACTGCTTAACCTGGGTGCCGGCTGGTGCCCACCATTGGCCTGAATCCAGCACCTCTTGAAGCGCTCGCGCCTCACGCTCGTTCCACTGAGGCCAATCGGGGAAGGGCTGCTGACGTAGTGGTGCGCCCCCTTCAATGGCCAACCGCTGTTCGCTGCGTGTATTCAGCTTGCTACTCATGCCGGCTCCTTCCATGTGCGTGTGTCGAGAGGAATCTAGCCGAATGACACTTGGGCGTCAACTTGGCAGGCCTACCCGCTCGCGGTAGAATCCCGTCGTCTAACCTCAATAAGGAGAGAGTATGGTGCTTCAAGTTGAATGCACTGCACAAATTGCTTTGCGCGATGGCCGTTCGGCTATCGTCCGGCCTCTGAGAGCCTCCGATATCGAACCTCTAACAGCCTATTTCGAGGGGCTCTCTGAGGAGACGAAGGGCTGCTACGGGCCCCACCCTTTTGATCGCGCCACCGCGGAAAAACTGTGTGCTAGCATCAATCATGCGGAGACGGTGCGTTTTGTGGCAGTGCTGGGGGACGATACATCGACGCCCGAGTTCATCGGCTACATGATTCTGACGCGCCAGATGTGGCCGGATGACATCGTACGGTACGGAGAGCATCTGCTGCAGGGGCAAAGCGCATGTTTCGCCCCTTCTGTAGCGGACGCATACCAGAACCAGGGCGTTGGCATACAGATGGCCCGCTGTGTGATGGCTAGCGCGCGTACCATGGGTCTCCAGCAGGTGATCCTAATGGGCGGCGTACTGGCTCGTAATGAGCGGGCGCACCACTTTTACTACAAGTTGGGGTTTGTAGATGTGGGCGAGTTTCGTACTGGCCAACAAGGCGAAATCCTGAACTATGCCATGGTGCTGAATTTCACGGATTGAGACAAGACGATATGGAGGTCGCGATGCGGGTTCTGGTTACGGGAGGCACGGGCTCGGTGGGCGTTGAAGCCGTGGCCAGGCTGGTGAGACACGGACACCAAGTGCGTGTTATGGGGAGGCGGCAAGAGGTTGACGCACAGGGCGCTGAGTACGTCGTGGGCGATGTTGTCGATTTCGAGGTTGTGCGCGAGGCGGTGCGTGGTATGGATGGCGTAGTACACTTGGCGGCCATTCCTTGGCCGGGCGGTGCCCCTGGCCAGGAGATCTTTCGCGTGAACTGCACAGGTACTTGTAACGTGTACGAGGCTGCAGCACAAGAGGGGATTCGCCGGGTGGTAACGGCTAGTTCTATCAACGCGCTTGGATTCAAATACGGGGTCTGTGATTTTCCGATAGAGTACCTTCCAATGGACGAGGAGCACCCCACATATACTACGGATCCATATTCCTTTTCCAAGCAGGTGACAGAGGAGATCGGCGCGTACTATTGGCGGCGCGATCGCATCTCGGGTGTCAGCTTGAGGCTTCCCGCGGTGCTCAACTACGGCAGCGAGGAGCGCCGCCGGTTTCTGCGCCTTGGCCAAGAGACAGCCGCCTATGTGGACGAGCTTGTACAGTTGCCACCTGCGACTCGCAGTGCCAGGGTGAACGAATTGCTGACCGAGTGGCGTGCGCTGCGTGCTCAGCGCCCATTGGAGCGCAGGCTACGAGTCGACCTCCAGCGCCGAGAGATGCAGGTCGCCTTGGGACGAAGCGACTTTTGGGTGGCTATCGACGCGCGTGATTCGGCGCAGGCTATTGAGCGAGGACTGTTGGCGGACTATCAAGGGAGTCATCCATTGTTCGTCAACGATAACCGCAACTTGGTGGGGGTAGACGCTTCGCTGCTTACGAACTTGTTCTTTCCTGAGGTACAAGGTTGGAAGGGGCCCGGTGACGGCCCAGCCAGCCTGGTGAGCATAGACGCGGCGCGGAAGCTCATCGCTTTCGAGCCCGAGTTTCACTTGTGTTAGAAGCGCACCTAGAGTGTGCGCACCGATGGGCTGCGAGGCAGAATCATTTGGCGTAAGGAGAGCGGTATGGCACAGATGAGCAAGCGTGAGCGGGTGCTGCGGACCATCAACCTACAAGAGACGGATCAAATCCCCATCTACGACATCCTGCAAAATGACGGCCTCATTGAACACTTGGCGGGCGAAACCCTCACGGTGGAGGATGGAGCTCGCATCAAAGGGCGTGCAATTAGTCGCTGTCTAGACATGACACGTATGCCAGATGGTCCAAGCGCTACCTCCGTGTCTCGGCGTAATGATGGGTTTCTGATCCAGACAGAGCGCTGGACTTCTTGGATCCTCGAGCGCCCTTGGAGCGATCAAGCGGGGTTGGTGGATTGGGTCAAGCAGCAGATACAGGCTACTGAGGATCTGGTGTACGATAGGCGCTATGCCATGGCCTGGCGCGAGCGCATGGATCGCTTCCAGGCCCACTTTGGCGACGACACCGTGCAGGTTATCGAGAGTGGAGTCGGATTGACAGAAATATACGCGACTATCGGGTGGGAGAGCTTTGCTTATTTGCTAGCTGACGAGCCCGGCTTGATAGAGTCCTGGCTCGACGCGCGCAACCGTGCCGAGCTACGACGTGTTGCTGCCATCGGTGATCCGGAGCACATTCCCATTGCGCTGACCTATGATGACCTCGCGTACAAGACCAGCCTGCTCGTGTCTCACAATTGGCTTCGTGAGCACTGGTTCCCTCGACTGAAGCTCCTTAACGATGCTTGGCACGAACGCGGAGCCAAGTGCCTGTTTCACTCGGACGGAAGATTGTGGCCTGTGATGGATGATTTGGTGGCTGCCGGTATCGATGGTCTGAATCCCATCGAAGTGGCAGCGGACATGTCCGTCCGTGAAGTACGTGAGCGCTATCCGAGCCTGTTTCTGACAGGGGGGGTGGACGTGAGTCAGCTCCTGCCGCTAGGCACTCCTGAGGAAGTGGCGGCTGCTACACGTGAGAACATTGAGGCGGCAGATGGCGTTGGTTACTTTGTGGGGTCCACCACCGAACTACACTGGGAGATCCCCACAGCCAATATCATGGCAATGTTCGATACTGCTTGGGAGTGGCGACGAGGAGCGTAGCTCCAGCAACATAAAGTTGACGAAAGGAGCGTATCCCAACCGAGGAGCAGTACAGACACTTTGCCCCGTTGCCGTCATCGCGTATGATAGAGAAGACGATAGACACCCATCAAAGAGCGAGGGGTGATCGACCGATCCGCTGCCTAACATAAAGAAGGCCGTCGTCGTGAAGCGAACGCCTGAGCTGTTCTGGCATGACATGTTCGCGTTGAACGCCTATTGGTTCGGCGTGTCTTTCATGTGGAATGCCATTCACCCCATCGTACTGCCCACATTGCTGCTACCTTTTGTAGCGGATGGCGCCAAGAATACGGCGGTTGGCATGGTGACGCTCATAGGTCTGCTGGTGGCCATGCTGACAACTCCCGTGAGCGGCTCTATCAGCGATAACACGCGGCATAAACTGGGCCGGCGGCGGCCTTGGCTTTTGGTGGGCGTGGCATTCGATCTCGTTTTCCTGACGGTGCTGATCTTGGCGCGCAGCTTCTGGGCCATAGCGGCTGGCTACGTACTGCTGCAGTTCTCTTCCAACGTAGCTCATGGTCCTGGCCAAGGGCTGATCCCCGATCTGGTGCCGCACCATCGGCGTGGCGAAGCATGCGGCATCAAGAACCTTATGGATATGTGCGGTGTCATCGCTGCGGCATTGCTGGTTGGGCGCCTAGTGGATACAGATGGCCTCGGTGTGCTGCCCGCACTTTTGGTGGTGGTGCTGTTGTTGCTGGCGGGGCTGTTCGTTACGGTGCGGGGAATCAATGAGCCCTGTACACAAAGCGGAGAGCGGCCCGCGCGCCGGCGAGCACATCTCACGAATCTGCTGAGAGCGGTACCCCGTCTCAATCTGCGCATCGATCTGCGAGGACATAGCGCCTACGCTATGCTGATGGCTGCGCGGTTCGCCGTGCTCTTGGGCACCTTTGCTGTGCAATCCTTTGCGCTCTATTACGTGCGTGATGTGCTCCAGTCTCCTTCGCCAGCCAAGGTGGTGGGCCAACTTATGGCCGTTATCGGTATCAGCATCGTAGTGGTGGTCTACCCCGCGGGTTTGCTCTGTGAGCGATGGGGACGTAAGCGACTCAGTCTCTTTGCGTGCGGAGTGATCGCCTTGGGGATGGCGCTTCTGCTGGTTACTCACACAATCACGGCGCTGCTGATCATCGGCTGTGTCATAGGTATGGGGATGGGGGTGTTCTCAACGGTGAACTGGGCCTGGGCTACCGATCTGGTGCCTGTGGCCGAGGCGGGAAAATACCTCGGGTTCTCCAATTTCGCTACGGCTGGGTCCGCAGCGGCAGCACGCCTACTGGGGCCGGCCATCGATTTGTTGAATCTGCGCCGAGCCAACGCGGGCTACTCGCTGCTCTTCATTGTGGCTTCTATCGGAGCATTGGCTGGATTGTTGTTGATCTGGCATATCTCCGAGCCGGGGCAGCATTGCACTGCGCTCTGTGAGGCGGCAGTCAGCCTCGGGCGCGAGAGCAAGCGGGCATTGCCAAGTCGCTTGGAGCATATCACGTGATTACAGCAAGCGAGGGCCCCTGGTGAGGCTCACTGGTGTCTATCCGCCTATCGTCACGCCTTTCGCTACACAGGGCCAGTTGGATGTCGGTGCCCTGGTGGCCAATATCTACCGCTGGGATACCACCGACCTAGCGGGTTATGTGGTGGCGGGGTCCAACGGAGAGAGTGTCCTGCTTGAGCCGGGCGAGGTCGAGACAGCGGTGCGTATCGTTCGCGACACAGCCGCTGCGGGAAAACTGGTGATCGCGGGCACGGGGCGCGAATCCACCACCGCGACCATTGCCCTGACGCAACACGCCGCCGATGCGGGGGCGGACGCAGCACTGGTGATGACGCCCTCGTTTTTCTCCGGGCAGATGACCGGGGCTGCTCTGAGGCAACACTATGAGGCAGTGGCCGACGCGTCGCCGATTCCCATCATCCTCTATAACGTGCCCAAATTCACTCATATGAACCTCTCTCCGGAGGTCGCCGCCAACCTCGCACTCCACGAGCGGATCGTGGGCATGAAAGACAGCGCTGGGGATATCGGGCAGATCGGAGAGTTGGTGCGGCGTTGCCCGCCGGGCTTTCAGATACTCATAGGCAACGCTCCCGCGTTCGTGAGCGGTCTACAAGCGGGTGCATCGGGGGGCGTGCTGGCATTGGCCAACGTGGCACCTGAGGGTTGCGTCGCCATGTGGCACTTGGTGACTGAGGGGCGGTATGCTGAAGCTTGGGGGATCTACCACCGTTTGATGCCGGTGGCACGCGCGGTCACGTCGGGCTATGGCGTGCCTGGGCTCAAAGCCGCAATGGATCTCTTGGGCTACTGTGGAGGCAACCCTCGATCTCCCTTGCTGGCACTGAGCGCGCCGGAGCGTGAGGCTCTACGCCAAGTGTTGGCCGACGCGGGCCTACTATCACAGTAATGCAAATAGAGAGCCTCCTCATGTATTGTGGCCAAGAGAGGGGACGTGTATGCCGATCTTGGTGGCTTTTGCCAGTCTGCCCTTCGGGCTTAGGGGCGGCGCTTACGAAGTGACAACCGAATCCGAGACAGTGACAGTTCACGTTTCGGAGCTACGCTATAATCCCTTTCTCACCGTGGCCTCGCGTCCCGAACTGGCTCAAATGATTCCTCAGCATGGGCATGGCGGCGGGTTCACGTCATACACTTGGTACGACCACCCTTTTGTGTTGCGGGTAACGTTTGGCCGCAACGTCGCCTCCCTGGGGTCCATCAACTCCTGTGCTACGGTTGTTCAACAGCTACCGCCGGACGTAGATTTCGATGATGAGGCCGCTGTAGGGCCGTTGCGCAGCGCGTTCGCAGCTCGTGCGCTCGAGGCCCTCAATAACCTTATCGCTGTGGTGCGGCGGGGGGCACGGCTGTACCACGTGTTCGACTTGAGGCGGGAAGATGTGCAGATCTCGATCCGTGACGATCAGGGCGGCATCTTGAGAGATGATCCGCTTGAGCCGATGCTCCAAAAGAGGGACGCAGAGCAGACCGAACGTTTTGACCTACTAGAACGCGACGATGCATGGTATGAGGGCGTGACCGAATCGCTGCGTAAGCCCAAGCCTGTGAGCTTGGCTGATGATCTGCTCATCGAGGCGGAGCGGGCCTTAGTGCAGCGCTTCCCACGGCAGGCCATCGCCACGTGCCATACTGCGATGGAAACGGGGGCGGCTAGCATTCTCACGCGGGGTATGCGTAGGCGGGGTATAAAGGATCGGCAGATCGATGAGCTGCTGAGCACCCGCAGCCTGGCCTCCAAGCTGGACATACTCCTGTTGACCTATACAGGCACCAGCCTAAGGCGACACAATCGGCCACTGTGGAAGGTTGTCAACGAGTTGGGCGACCTGCGCAACGATATTGTGCATCGAGGCAGGCGCCCCGTTCCAGCGGATGCGGAATTTGCTTTGCGCACGGCTCGAGAGCTGTTGGATTGGCTTGCGGCAATCGGTTCGCGCCTGAGTAACTGACGCTCGCTTGCCGCATTGCAGCAGCGCCTGGCGCTGAATCGTTGAGAGGCCAACGCAGGTGCGGGCACGACCGGATTTCCACAGTGTTGGGATTTGGCTCGCTAAGAGCCCGTGTGGATCCATACGAATCGCCAAAGTCTCGATCGATATATTTGACATAATAATACCCGAGCTGATTGGGCACTTGCTAGGCGGGATATTTGACGATCAGCGCCCATGCGCTTATAATCCGCAAGTTGTGCAGTGATGTACGAGGATAGACTGTCCCTGATGGACCATACTGAGGAGTATGGGGTTTTACTTTGGGCGGGGCAGGGCTCGATCCGATGATCAATAAGCGACCAGCAATGGAGGATAGATAAGACGATGGCAGAGGACTATACGCTCACGGCAGCGCCTAGAGATTCGAGTGTGAAACCGAGGGCCTTGCGTCGGGCGCAGCAAGTTCCCGGCGTGGTCTATGGGCGTGCGTTCTCGGCCACAAGTGTGGTGTTCGAGGCCCGCGCGTTGAGTCGAATGATCCAACGGGCCGGGCGTAGCACCTTGATCCGCCTACATCTGGCGGGGGACCCGACGCCTCAGGATGTGCTGGTGCGTGATATCCAGCGCGACCCCGTGACCAACCAGATTCTGCACGTGGATCTATACGCTGTGGTGGCGGACCAGATGGTGCGTAACGTCGTGCCATTAGTACAGCACGGCGAGGCTCCGGTGTTGGAGCAGGGTGGCGTGGTGCTGCAGCTGTTGGACAGCCTCGAGATCGAGTGCCTTCCCCGGAACATGCCGCAGAGCATCGTGATCGATGTCTCCGGGCTGGACTCATTCGACTCTCGCATCAACGTGGCCGATCTCCAGATCCCTGAGGGGGTGGAGGTGCTCACTGATGTGGACACTGAGGTGATCACTATCACTATACCAGTTGAAGAGGTCGAGGAAGAAGTAGAGGAGATTGAGGAGGTTGAGGAGGGCGCCGAAGCTGAGGCTGGTGAGGCGGATGCTGAGCCCGAGCAGTAGCGCGTTTACTGCGACGTCCCTCGGACCTGATGTACAACGAATGTGAAGCGATAGGAAAAGGCCCCAGTTGACACGGACTGGGGCCTTTTGTTGGTGTCAGGTGAAAGAAAAGCTGCCTACGCGCGGCTACTCATAGTCACTATAAGAGTCGCGTTGCGGGCGGGGGCGCTCCGAATAACCGCCGCCAAAGTTTCTCCCGCCTCCGGGTCGCTCCTTGGCTTCGGCCACCTTTAGGGTGCGCCCACCTACTTCGGCCCCGTTGAGCTGCTCAAGGGCAGCTGCGGCGGTGCCTTCATCGGCCATCTCGACAAAGCCAAAGCCTCGCGAGCGGCCAGTCTCTCGGTCGATCACGATCGTGACATCGGTGACTGGCCCAACCTGAGAGAAAGCATCGGCCAGCTCATCCTCCGTCATACGGTAGGGCAGGTTGCCCACGTACAGTCTCTTCCCCATGTCCTCGTCTCCTGCGCGGCAGCAAGTTGGTGAGCCGCAGTGCTAAAAAGAAACCAGCCTCGTTATCTAGCTACTTCTGTGACACCGGCAGAAGCGGCCAGTATAACTCAAACACACCCCTCTTTGGGTATTAACTTCAGCATGGCCCTTTCTTCACTGTCCCAAACCATCGTAAAACGGACTTGGGGAAGAGAAACGAATCTCTCTGGAAGGTTTGCGGGCATTCTGCGAGCCGGCTACCAGACCGGAATTCTCGACTGTAACGCGAGAGACACTCTGCACAAATAAATATACCACGGTTCACCCGGCACGTCAACACTCTTGACCTCTTTATGGCCTGAGACTCTACCCGAAGCTGCGCCCCACTGGGTGACGCAATACGGGGGCGCCAACTGGAGCCAACGTAACCGCCGATGCGCACGAGCAGGGATGTGCTTTTTACACAATCCTCGCTCTCACGGCGAGCAATCTCCATGCCTCTCCGCTTTCTTGACGCTACACAGCGGCGGCGCTATTATCGCACGTATTCGCTTTGTTCCATGTGGAAGGATGGCGTATGAAACCAATGATCGTACATGCTCCACTGCTACAATTCGACATCGAGCAACTGCTCCAGCGTTTGCATATTCGCCCGGGTAGCCCCCAGGTGGATGAGTTGCAGGGGCTCGTGCGCGAAGCCGAAGAGATCGGTCGGCCCAAAGCCCTCACAGGCGTAGCCTTTATCGAGGAGCGGGGCGACGACTGGGTGCGGATAGACGATATACGCTTTGGCAGCCGAGTGTTACGGGTGAACTTGGACGGCGCACACCGTGTGTTTCCTTTTGTTGCCACCAGCGGGGCCGAACTGGAGGCTTGGGCGGATGCGCCGGCCATCGCTGACGATATGCTATACAGCTTTTGGTCGGAGGCGATCCGCGAGGCCGCGTTGGCGGCGGCTGTCAAGGCTTTGGATCGTGCAGTCGATGAGGCGTTTCAGCCCGGTGAGACCGCGCGCATGAATCCCGGTTCTTTGACGGATTGGCCCCTTCGCGAGCAACGGCCGTTGTTTACCTTGCTGGGTGATCCAGAGGCCTCTATCGGGGTGCGGTTGACGCCCAGTCTACTAATGGTTCCCAAAAAGACCGTCTCTGGGATCCGCTTCTCCACCGCCCGGCACTTTGTATCGTGCCAGCTTTGCCCGCGAGATGTGTGCCCGGGTCGACGTGCGCCGTATGATCCCAACCTGTATGATGCGCGCTACCGTCGAGAGACACCGGTACTGGAGTGAAATCGAGAGCGGGAGCCGCGAGCGCTCACTGCATCACCTTCGAAAGAGCTGAGGCTTCGCGGCTATTGTGGGTAACCCCAGGCCGGCGTATCTCGGCCTGATACTAGCGGCAATATAGTCGTAGATTGTATTCATTGTGACGGGTTCGGGATTGCATCACAAGCCTGTCACTGGAGAGACACGGTGTATTCTCAACGCATACGTACAGTCTGCGTGAGGCTCTTGTTTGTGCTGATCCTCACGGTAGTGTGTGTTGCCCCTATGGCGGCACAAGAGCCGGCCCCGTCTGATGGAACCGTTTCGCTGGGGAACTCCCAGTGGGTTCAGGTTCTGGCCACCCATGAAGAGAGCCCGCTCCGCATCGCCGCACAAGACCTTCCTACCGGGCCACAGCTGCAGGCCCAAAGCTTTGTCATTGACTTTGCGGGCGAGGGATATCTCAACGTTGCCGGTGATCTGTGCCATGCTTGGCCGCCTCAGGCGCGGGCAGCCGCCAATTACGCCGCTGTCATCTGGTCGAGTCTGATCCACTCCCCAGTAACGATTCATGTTCAAGCTTGCTGGACCGACATGCATTCGGATGACATGCCTCCGAATGTCTTGGGCCACAGCGGCGCCCACGATTTCTGGGCCAACGAGAGCAAGCTGCCCGCTAACGACACATGGTACCCGGTGGCGCTGGCCTCGGCTTTGGTGCAGCGGGATCTCAACGGTGTCGACCCGGAGATCGTGTTGGCTCTCAATCGTGGGGTTTCTTGGTATCTAGGCACCGATGCGCAACCACCCCGGGGCAAATACGACATGGTGTCTGTGATGCTGCACGAGATCGCTCACGGTATAGGTTTCTATGGCTCCATGGAGGTGCGGAACGGGCGCGGTTATTGGGGATGCGAGTCCGCAGGCGTCCCCCGGCCGTTTGCGTACGACCTCTTTACCCAGAACGCTCATGGACAGTGGCTCATTTCTTTTCCTAACGGCTCTGAGGAGCTGGCATCGTATCTCACCAGCGGCAAGGTTTATTTTGACGGCCCCTTTGCTGTCACCGCTGCGGGGGAGCCTGTACGGCTCTATGCTCCGTACCCCTGGCGCCCGGGTAGCAGCTACTCGCACTTGGATGCAACGCACTATCAGGGCGGAGCGCACAGTCTCATGACACCTACTCTGTCGGATGGCGCTGCTTTCCACTATCCGGGCGCGATCACTTTGGGGATTCTGGCGGATATTGGATGGGCCCGTATGATACCCAGCCTTTTTGTGGACCTGCGCGTGGAGATGAATGGCCAAACGCCCTCCGATCCTCGACCTGGCGACACAGTGACCTACAATATCGTCGTGAGCAACTCTGGCCCTAATGCTGCACAGCAGGTGCAAGTGACAAATATATTGCCACCCAACATGATGCCGCTTTCGTGGAATGCGACGCGACCCATCACACAGCGCCCCGGCAGCAGCTATGTGTGGGACGTCCAGAATTTGGCTCCCGGTCAAACTTGCACGATCACTGTGCAAGCCGCTGTCAAGAGCCCGTTGCCCCTACATTGGGTGGCTTTTGTCTCCGTGTCGGCTGTGCCGCGGGATCAGCAGGAGCTGTCGCCTGCCGACAACAAAGATGTGTTGATCTTTGGCTATGGTCTGCCATTGTACCTGCCCGCTGTGCTCAGATAGCGGCGCGGAGTGGAGAGATAACAGTAGGGGGGAGCTTATTTCGATGCCGGTGCGAATAGAGGAAATGGCCCCCGGCGACCCGGAAACGGCGGCGGTGAGGTTCACTTCGAACCGTGGAATTTTCTGTCGTGCCTTGGCCGAGATCGCATAGCGTGTTTGTCGATAGCTCTCGTCAGCAGTAAGGAGGCGTTCGTTGCCAAGTTGGGAAAATGACACGCGCAACGGTAATGACGAGGATCGGGAGAGGGATGACGCAGAAAGCTCGGACAGAGCGCGCAGCGCCCCGCTGGATACTATTGTGTGGGCCGCGCTCTTGATCTGGGCGGGATCGGTGCTGCTGGCGCAGAACACTGGTTTGCTGCCCGCCCTCGGGAGAGCTCTCGGAGCGCTATTCGGTGTCTCGCCAGTGCAGATCCCTGCGTGGGCGACTGTGTTACTGGGAGCGGGCATCATCCTGTTGACAGAAGCTGTGGTGCGCTGGTCGTTACCGGCTTACCGCCAACCAGTGGGGGGAACGCTTTTCTGGGCCATCATCCTGATTGCCGTCGCGTTAGGAAGGTTCTTTGGCTGGGCGGTAGCCTTTCCGCTGGGATTGATCATCGCTGGAGGATGGCTGCTCATCAGCGCGCTGCTACATCGCCCGAGCCAGTGAGAGGCACTTCGAAGCCGGGCGATGGGCGAGCAATAGAGGTGTAGAAGCTCTGAAAAACAAGAACAGCTCACTGGATAAGCTGCGAGGACAGCAGCGCGCGCTGAGGGCGCAGGGGGCTTGCCTCTGACTACAAGCATCCCTCAAGTGGCAGCGGTAGATGGCGGGCGAAGACGTACCTGCCCTGAAGGGCACATTGTATGTGACGGTACGCGGCGATACCAACTCAAAACGAGTCGATACTTGCAATCGCACAGGCCGTGTCAGACGCCTGGCCGGGGCCCCTCTGCTCGACGGTGTCCAGCCTTTGAGCTCTTGTGAGCGTGTTTTATTCCATATCTTAGGCTGTCGCAGTGTCCGGAGCCGAGACGTCGTGGCCAAAGATCAAGAAAAAGACCGTGCCCAGAACGCCAAACAGTACCGCAGTGCTCAGGTTCAACGTGGGTGAGATACGCCACAGCACGGCGCCGCCGAAAGCTGCTATCGACACCACCACATCGCGCAGCAGGTAATAGATGCCAAAGGTGTTTGCCTTGCGCCCCTCGGGGGCTAGGTCTATGATGAGCGCCTTGCGTGTCGGCTCCCCGAACTCTTTCAGTCCTCGGATAACAAAGGCGAGGATCATCATGGGCATAGAGCGACTAACCAACACGGCCAGCGGAAAGAGTGTAAAAAAGAAAAAGGTGATGGTTACAAAGGGCTTCTTGCCGCCACGGTCTGCCAAGTAGGCTATCGGGACATAGACCAGCATGGCAGTGATCATCTCGATAGCCGTGAGTATGCCAAACTGCACGGGCGTAATCCCGATATAGTCCAGGCTCCAGATGGCCAGAAAAGCATAGGGGATCTGCTCGCAAAAGCGGATCAGAATGTCAGATACCAGCAGTGAACGCAGATCGCGGTTCAGATCCGAGAGGGCGTGTAGTGGGTTGATCTCGGGCTCGCGCTTGCCCATACTACGATCGCTTCCCCGGATGAGCACCTGTAGGCCAATGAGAGCTGCGATCCCGAGCCCGAACGCAACTGCAAAGGCGATGCGTGTGCCCGTGGTGCGCCCATATGTCTGGATGAACGCGCCACCGATCACCGGCCCTAGGGCCAGTGGGATACGACGTACCAACGAGTGCATCGACACGCCCATGGTACGCCTGTTGTTGGGGAGAATCTCGGACACCATGCTCATGCTGGCCGGCTGTGAGATGGCTGACCACGAGATGAAAAAGATCGACCCCACGATGACCATCTGCCAGGTGGGAAAGATGATGACGATGAGATAGCCAAGCATTGCCATGAGATTACAGGCTACTAACGCCCCTTTGTAGCCCAATCGATCAGAGAGATAGCCGCCGGGGTAAGAGTAAAGAGCGCTGAGCAGGTTGTCCATACCATTGAGCAAGCCCACCGACAGGGCGCCTCCGCCCAACGCCATGATGTAAACTGGTAGAAAGCGCTCGGCCATTTTTTCGCCCAACCCCACCAGCACTACCATACTCAGCAGCGCCACCATACTGCGCTGCAGTGTCAAAAAACTGATACCGCGAGCTATGGTTTTGGGCAAGCTGTGTGCGTTAGACGCCACCAGCTGTTTTGTACCGCCGCCCATTACGTAGCCTCCTTCCGCTCGAGCTTGGTATCCCTTAAGGATAGCCCTCAACACGGCGTGTGTCAAGGGTTCTCGCGCCGAGATCTTGACATTTACGGATTTTATGCTACACCGGAAGCCGCTCGAGACTGTGAAATGGTTGCAAACACGCCTCGTTTCCATCTCGGGTGGCTTCGTTGCTCGTGCGCAGAATCAGTGGCAATCGCCTCGTTCACTCAACCGCAGAGCGTGAGATGGACAGCACCTATGTCAGCATGCATTCGAGAGAACATGACCTTTGACATATGGCGTCTGCCGGAGTATCATTTGCTCCGGTCGTGCTAGACGGGGAACTAGCGGTGCCCTGTACCCGCAACCCGCTATAGCGGGGTCGAATTCCCTCTCTCGGAGTGACCGTTTGTGGGACTGTCTTGACAGAGCGGTGTGGAAGGCTGGGTCCTGCGCGGCGGAGGCCTGCGAACCCCGTCAGATCCGGAAGGAAGCAGCGGTAAGCGGTCACCTCTGGGTGACGCAGGGATGCCTGGCTGGAGCAGGCTGGTCGGGGCAAGCTGCAGATGGCACCACAAAAGAGGGTGCACGACCATCGATGAGAGTCAAGGCGGGCTCAAGCTCGGCCTACGAGGCTGAGGCGGCCCGTCTTTTTCTGTATAGAGCGATCGTGGCATCGGGAGTTGGAACGTGCAGAAACGGATCGTAGTCGTTGGGGGGGGTGCGGCGGGCCTGATGGCAGCGGGCCGTGCGGCGGAGTTGGGCGTGCGCGTGGTGCTTCTGGAAAAGACGTCTCGCACCGGCACGAAATTACGCATCACCGGTAACGGGCGATGTAACCTCACTAACGACACCGATCTAGCCGATTTTATGGCACATCTTGGCCCGAACGCTATGTTCATGCGCAACGCGTTCGCTCGCTTCTTTGCTCCCGATCTGATCGCTTTCTTTGCTTCTCTCGGGGTGCCAACCGTTACTGAGCGGGGAAGGCGCGTATTCCCCGTTTCGCAGGACGCTCGCGATGTTGTGGAAGCGCTGCGCCGCTATAATGAGAACCACGATGTGGGAGTACAACACATGAGCCCGGCGATGAGCATCGAGGCCCGTAACGGTGTCGTGTCTGCAGTGCGGCTACGATGCGGTACGGCAGTGGAGGCTCGAGCCATCATCCTGGCTACCGGTGGCGTGTCGTATCCCAAGACAGGTTCGATCGGCGATGGGTTTCGCATGGCCCGGGAGTTGGGGCATACTGTAACACCCCTGCGTCCCGGGTTGGTACCTTTGGTCGCAGCCGAGGAATGGGTACCGCGTCTGCAGGGGCTCAGTCTGCGTAATGTGCGAGCCTCTCTCTTCCAGGGCGACCGCAGAGTGGCACAAGAGTTCGGCGAGATGCTGTTCACCCATTATGGCGTTTCAGGGCCGATCATCCTTACATTGAGCAGCCTCGCGTCCGAACGACTCGAATCAGGCCCCTTACGCCTCAGTATAGACCTCAAGCCCGCGCTGGATGACAAAACGCTGGATGCGCGCCTGTTACGAGAGTTTGCGGCTGGGCCCAAGTCCGGGTACCATGCTCTTCTAAAGCGACTGTTGCCGAAAAGCCTGATCGATGTCTTTGCAGAGCTGAGCGGTATCTCTCCCGACCAACCGTTGAGCCAATTCACTGTCGATCAGCGGCGGCGCGTGCGGAGCTTGCTCAAAGATCTGTCGATGTCCATCGTCGCTACCCGGCCTATTGACGAAGCGATCGTCACTATCGGCGGGGTATCCACCGATGAGATAGACCCTCGCACCATGGAATCGCGTTTGGTCAAGGGCCTCTATTTTGCGGGGGAGATCATCGATGTGGCTGGCGAGACGGGAGGCTACAACCTGCAGGTAGCCTTTACCACGGGGCGTATCGCCGGGGAGAGCGCTGCCAAGGCATTGCTCGGCAGCAGTTGATTCGTCACGCCTCGAGCGTTGCGAGCACCCGCGGGGTCGCGGACCACCGGCGCAGCCGATAGAGGGAGTCTTCGGGAGTTGAAGTCTTGGCGCACAACAGACCCGCGCATCGGTGTCAAGTCGGAACCTGATACCATCACAGTGACTCACCCCCCGACACGAGCCCTGGGAGGTCTCTTGTTGGCGGGCTCCTTGGTATTGCTGGGCCATCTTTATTTTGTGACTCAGCGCACTGTGTGGCTCGAGGTCAACGGGACCCAATTCGCTCATCGGACCCATGAGCGTACGGTGAGCGGCATACTGCGTGAGCTAGAGATCAATCTCCAAGCGGAGGACACTATCGTGATTCCGCCGCTTTCCGAAGAGGGCGCTAGTCAACGGCGGGCGTCACAGAAGCAAGGCGTGGCTGATTTCGAGCCGATTCGCATCACTGTCGCGCGCCGCGTGGTTTTGCTTCACGATGGGGTATTGAGCTCTGCTGCTACCCACGCGCGAACCATGCGTGACGCGCTCAAAGATTTCCCCCATGTCGAGGTCGCCGAGCACGATCAGTTGTCCATCTGGGGCGCCCCATGCGACCTGGAAACCCCCCTACCGCAACCCGATGCTGATTCGTCTTTGGAGCCGAGCGCACTGGTAGAGCAACTAGCGGCTCCGATCCAGCTCAGCATCCGGCGAGCCGTGCTGCTGAATGTGCAAGACGACGCCCTAGAGCTCTCCATGTACACCACGGCACAGACGGTGGCCGAGGCGCTCCACGAGCGGGGCCTCATCATCTACGAGGGCGACTATGTCTTCCCCGACTTGCATACCCGCATCAGTCCGGGGCTTAACGTTTCTATCGAGCGCTCCAAGCCCATTGTGCTCGATGTGGCCGGTGATAGATGGTCGCTGCGCACTCGGTTGCTTACGGTCAGAGACGTGCTTGAGCAGCAGCAGGTGAACTTGGGCATCAAGGATTATGTGGTGCCAGAACCGCGTACGTCTATTGCCAGCCATCTCGAGCTCAAGGTAGTGCGGGTGCGCGATGAGTATCTCGTAGAGGATACCATGATCCCTTTCGAAACGCGCGTGGAGGCGGATTCCGACCTCGAACTCGATACTCGCGAGGTGACCAGTTGGGGACAAGAAGGGATTCTTCGACGACGCATCCATGTGCATTACGAGAATGAGCAAGAGGTCTACCGCACCCAAGATGAGGAGTGGGTGGCCCGCGAGCCCACGGACCATGTAACGGGCTACGGAACCAAGATCGTTCTGCGAGAGCTGGGTACTCCGGAGGGGACCATCACCTATTGGCGAAAGGTGCGCATGCTGGCGACCTCCTACAATGCCGCTACGGCCGGGACGTCGCCCAGCAGCCCACATTATGGCCTTACGCGAGTGGGCATCCCGGCTCGGAAGGGGTTGGTGGCAGTAGATCCATCGGTGGTGCGCCTCTGGCAGAGGGTCTATGTGCCTGGCTATGGTACCGCCACGGCGGCGGATACGGGGAGTGGTATCATCGGGATGCGTATCGATCTGTGTTACGATGACGACAACTTGGTGCACTGGAGTCGTTGGGTGGATGTCTACTTGCTGGCGCCGGCTCCGCCTCCCAGCCAGATACTCTATACCCTGCCCGGCACACCGGTGGAGAGGTAGCTGCAGCGTGGACGTCGTCTCTATTCTCAAACGGCATGGTATCCGGCCCTCTAAAGGGTTGGGACAGAACTTTTTGCTGGATGCGCGTATCCAGCAGCACATCGTGGATGCCAGTGAGCTCTCGCGCGAGGATGTGGTTTTGGAGATCGGCCCGGGCGTGGGCCTGCTGACACAACGCCTTGCGGAGCACGCCGGCTGGGTGGTGGCCGTAGAGCTGGATCGCAAAATGATCGCGATCCTCGATGAGACACTGCGAGGAATCCCCCATGTCGAGGTGCTACAGGCGGATATACTAAAGATCGATCATGTTGCTGAGATAGCGCGGGTCTTGGGGGTAGCGGGAAGTGAGGTGTTCCGCTTCAAAGTGGTAGCCAATCTGCCCTACTATATCACCTCCGCAGCCCTGCGCCATATGCTCACCGCCAGCGTACGCCCCGAATTGATGACCGTTATGGTACAGGACGATGTGGCCCGACGCATTATCGCATCGCCCGGTGACATGAGCCTGCTGGCAGTGAGCGTACAGGTGTTCGGTGAGCCCGAGATCGTGCGCAGAGTGCCCGCAGGCGCGTTCTATCCGCGCCCTAAAGTGGATTCAGCGGTGTTGCGTGTTCGCTTGGAGCCCACGCCCAAGGTTCCCGAGGAGGATTTACCGCTCTTTTTTCGAGTGGTACGTGCTGGGTTTGCGCAGAAGCGCAAACAACTTCTCAATAGCTTGACGAACAGCTTGCCGTTGACGCGCGCTGCGGTACAGCCTTTGCTTGGGGGCCTGGGGATCGACCCGCGACGGCGTGCACAAACGCTCAGTATCCAAGAGTGGGTGGTGTTGGCGGACGCTTTGAAGCAACTTCTAGTGCCTTGATGATTTGCACGAGAGGACGGTTTCCGCTATACTCGGCGTTTGATGGCCCGATATCGGTCTCTCTGGCACACGGGTGCAGGGGACCAGAGTATCACTGCGGGCACGATGAGGGGGAGAATCCGCTATGCCGACCTATGAGTACAAGTGTGAAGAATGCGGGATCCGCTTTGAAAGGATTCAGCACTTTTCCGAGGAACCTTTAAAGGTCTGCCCGGAGTGTAATGGCCCTGTCCATCGCGTCCCTTGTGCTGTGGGTATTGTGTTCAAGGGGTCTGGCTTTTACGTGACGGATCATCGTGGCGATCGCTCATCGCTGATGCCCAAGAGTAAGAAGGATGAGGCGTCGGTTGACAAGGCCTCGAGCACCGAAGAGCCAAGCAAGGCGAGTGCGAGCCCCGAGAAGAGCGAAAAATAGACTAGCGCGTATTTTTTTCTATGGACAAGCGCCGGTGCCGTCGGATACCCGACGGCACTGTTTGTTGTATAGGGCGGGTTGACAGGGGATTCGGTCGTAGACACTGGCGCCCTCTGCAATCAGCGATGAAGCGTGGGCTAGATCTGAAAGCCGCCGGTGGACTCGACCACTTTGTAGCGAAAGTCAGAAGCAAACTCCTGTACGCGCTCTTGGAATTTCTTCCATTCGTCGGTAGAGAGGGCCTTTTCCATCGAATCGAGGTCGTCGGTGATGCCGCCAGCTAGAACTTGCGGGCCGTGTCCCCAGACCTCGTACCAAGCATCCGTGGGTTGCACCCCCATAGCGGTGATTAGCCGTGCAAAGTCCCGGTTTAGAAAATCCAAGTATTCGGTCTCTTTGCCCTCACGGATATTCCAGGTCATGATCAGTTTTATCATCAGGACAGCCTCTGTCATAGATGGTTTGCAATTGATGGTACCATGATACCAGAACCCAGTGTCCCAGGCAAGCAGCGCGTATGACTGGACATAACAAAGGAGATCCATGCGAGCGGTATTGCAGCGCGTGACACACGGCGCGGTGACTGTAGAGGGGCAGCCTGTAGGGGCTATCGATCACGGGCTGGTGGTGCTGTTGGGCATAGGGGATGGCGACAGCGAACAGCAAGCGAGCTGGCTGGCGCAAAAGGTGGCCAATCTGCGCATTTTTGAGGACGAGGAGGGCCGGTTCAACCGGTCGTTGTTGGAGGCGGGGGGCGACGCGCTGGTGATCTCACAGTTCACGCTCTACGGGGATGCGCGTCGTGGCCGTCGGCCCAGCTTTACCGAGGCAGCGCCTCCGGATGTGGCGGCACCTCTCGTAGATCGCTTCTGCGAACTACTGCGGGCTGAGGGTGTAGCACGTGTGGAGACCGGCCGCTTTCAGGCTCGCATGTTGGTCGAAATTCACAACGACGGACCGGTAACGATTGTCTTGGATACCGACATGTCGCGTCGAGGCAACCCCAAAGCTTAGCATCGACAGCAGGCCTCAGTGGGTTGCAGGATGCCGCTCGGGCCCTAGGTAGGCGAGCAGATCGCTCCACTTGGTGGTGTCGCGGCGCTCCGTCTCGGCCTCCAGTTCTCGGTACAGCGTCTCCAGGATTGATGGTTGGCGCCACAAAATGCTATCGAGTTGTACGGCCGCGGCGCCCGCTGCGAGAACGCTCAATATGTCTCGCAACGTGGATAATCCACCCCGCGCAATGATGGGAATATTGGTGCTTTCTGCGGCCTCTTGCACTTGTTGCACATACAAGGGGACCAGCGCGGGGCTATGTAGCGGTCCGTACACCCACTCGTCATCCTCATTTAACACCCTTCCCAGCGGAGGGTCCGCTACCACCAGAGCGTCAGCGCCCGCCTCCTCAACGGCCAAAGCGAGCTCTTTTGCGCGCGCGAACGGCAACCGGACCAAGCAGGGAACGCCTATCTCTGTACGGGTCGCCATCACGTACTCCTGCGCCCGATCCGCTGATAGGTCGTGGGGCAGATGTAGCTCCAGAGCAGCAGCGGCTGGCGATTCGGCGAGAAGCGCGGCCATGGCGAGCAACTGATCCTCAGTTCGAACATAGAGCGCTGCGATGACGGGTACACCGAGCTGACGCCAAGCGCTCTCGTGGCGCCTGATCACCGTCCGTAGCCCCGGGTTGGCGCGCCCCGTGTGTGACAAGTACCCGGCATGGGTGCGCGCCAAGCGGGGGCCGCTCGCTAACGGTGTGCGGTGCCATGATATGGGGGGCGTGATCAGCGCTCCGAGGCGATCCAGCGCAAACAGGGCACGATCCGGCGCAAAGCCCAACGCCCCCGCTGCTGCAAGAAGGGGGCTACGCAGCACCAGCTCTTGTTTGGTGGCTCGCCCTACATAGATTGTGCAATCGATCATGGCTACAGCGCCTCGATGGCTTGCCAGGCGGAAGGCGTATCGCGCGAAACGAGGGCTTTAACGTAGGCCAGAGCCAGGCGATGTGGCGATGCGGAATCTGTCAACAGCCTTGTCTCCTCATCGAAAGCCACCGCCGTTTGTATCAACCCCCGTAGGGATGGCGGTCGCGTCGGTCTCACGTGTCACCGCGAAGCAGCACCACGCGCTACTATATTGCAGCGAGCGACTCGCTGAGGGGTCTGCGCTAACACCCAGGCGCGATGTGACGACCGCGCTGCTGAATGTGTGATCACCAGCACCAGGGTAGCCTTCCACCGCCGCAAATCCTGGGATACGCGCATTCCGCCTCATGAATGGAGCAGCTCCGCGAGGTCAAAAAAGGGGCCATCCACACAGGCCCTTCGCGCGCCTCGCGCGGTCTCTACGGTACACACTTGGCAAGCACCCAAGCCACAAGCCAGATCAGCCTCCACGCGCACAAATACTGTGTTACGCCGCATACCTGGGGCGCTGTATTCGATAGTTCGTCTCAGGTGCTGGTACAGGCTCTCCGAGCCGGATGCGCAGATACGCTGAGCCCACTGGGTGGTGCTCTCAACAGCAGAAAGAAAGGCTTTGTGATCTCTGGCCCCTACGAAAGGCAGGTATTCTACCCCTGCAGGCAATAGCGCAGCGGGGTAGACTTGGGATGCCGTGGGAACTTTTAACACCAGCCGAACACTGGAGCGCGTACGATCCAATGCGCTCAGCAACCAGGCGATACCCATCCCTTGCGCAATCAACCCAATAGTCCCTGCTGAGGGCAGATCGAGGCCACAACCGCAGGGCCCCAGCAAGCTCACCAACTCGCCGATCGGCCGCGTGCCCAACCAACGCAGAGCGTCATCGTGAGGACGGAAGAGGAGACTGATCCCTGTTTGGGATATACGATGTATGGGCAGGGGATAGCGCAGGTAAGGGTCCAGGCCTGTGCTGCAACGTGCCATCACGAACTGCCCTGGGCGCGATGCGGCGCTGAGCGATGGGCAGTCCAACATGAGGAGGCGGCTACCGGGGAACAGTTCGGCGCTTGCCGTGATCTGGGCCTGGTACTCTCTCAATACCTCCCCCTTGCTTCAGCCCGCCGTTGGCCGGCGATCCATTACTATCGACGACTGTGGTATCCTCGTGCAACGGGCAACGGCCGGTCTAGGCGGTAGCAGCTAACTCGGACCGATACCCACGCCGCTGCTGTTGGGCAAAGGAATACACTTCTAGATACTTGGATACCACACCGGCCCAAGAGAAATCTGCCAACGCGCAGCGCAGCTGGAGCGACCGCCACAACTGAGGGTGGCGGTAGACTTCCGTAGCACGCACAATGGCAGTGTAGAGTGCCAGGGTGTCAAAGCTCTCAAAGACAAAGCCAGCTGGCTTTGAATCCTCGTCCCTTCTAGCCGGATCGTAGTTACTCAGCGCGTCAGCTAGGCCACCGGTGGCGCGCACGATGGGAACGCAACTGTAACGTATGGCTCGCAGCGCCGTCGTGGCCGAGGGCTCGCACAGCGAGGGCATGAGCAGCATATCGCATCCGGCGTAGATGCGGCGCTCTAGCCCCCTGTCAAAGCCGATATGCAAGGCTACGCGGCCAGGGTGCCGTTGCGCATAATCGGAGAGCAGCTCTTCGTGCTTGCGGTCGCCCGTACCCATCAAAACGAATTCCACATCCAGGTTTTTGAGAGCTACTTCCATGGCGCCGGTTACCAGATCCAGCCCTTTGTCGCTACACAGCCGTGAAACCATGCCGATCAATGGGGCGCCTCGACGCGCCTCAAGTCCCAGGGATCGCTGGAGCGCGGCCTTGTTGGGCAGCCGCCTCTCCAGTGAGGTCGCGTCGTACTGGCTGGCGATCTCGGCGTCTTGGGAGGGATCGTAAACCTGCGTATCGATACCGCTCAGGACGCCGAACAGAGATTGCTTACGATCGCGCAGCAAAGGATCGAGACGCTGACCGAACTCGGGCGTCAGCACCTCGTAGGCATAGCGTTGACTGGTGGTGGTGACAGCATCGGCATGATGAATGCCGCGGGCTAATGGATCCACCAGTTCGCTCAACTCCCCGATATCTGGGTGCTCCAAGTAACCGTAGCTCGCCAACCCCGCGAGTTCAAGCACTCGGTAACCCGAGATACCCTGGTCGGTGAGCGAGTGGATAGTGAACACGCTCGCCAGGTCGGCATAGATCGGGTCGTCATCGTACAGCGTCTTCAGCCAGTTGGGTATGATCCCCGTATGCCAGTCGTGGCAATGCACGACGTCAGGGCGCCACTCCAAGGCCGATTGTCTAAGCATTTCCAGCACCGCCCTGGAGAAAAAGACATACCGCTCGGCCTGGATGGTCTGTAGATACGCATCATCCACGCTAAAATAGCCTGGGTTGTCTACAAGATAGATCGGCACTGTATCCTGTAACAGAGCGCTCCACACCGAGGCTGGCTCATGGTGAGAGTCCATGGGGACGGCGAAGGACGGCAACACCGGTTGCAGTGCGTATTGCTCGTGTGTAATATGGGCGTGACGGGGAATTGCAATACGCGCGTCTACACCTATTGCTTTCAATGCCCGTGCCAAACCGGAGACTGTTTCTGCAACGGGACTGTTCTCGACGAACGGGGCGGCCTCGGCAGCGACTAACAATACACGCAACCCGCGCGATGGGTTGTTCATAACGCTCCTATCTCAGAAAGATTACAAGCAAGAGAATGCGATGTGTGGGTTGTGGAGGCGCACTGTGTGGCCGACTATTCCCAAAACACGATCCAAGAGGTGAGGCCGGCCAGCGCAAGCGTCATCGCCCAGAGCGCTGCAAACTGCTGCGGTGCGAGCTCCGCGTCGCGGGCAGTGAACGCCAGGATCAATGACATACCGACACTCAGTATAACCCAGATGACGAGCCGGGGATGCTCGGCAAAGAAGCCTCGAATCCGAGCCACCGCTACTCCTCCTCCGATGTCTGTGGCCAGACGTTGTCGGGGCCGGCCGCTGGAGCACTCGGGATAGTGCCCCACGCCGCAAGCACCTGATGCCAGGTGCACTGCTGCGTGCCCGAGTTGTCAATGACAATGTCGGCGCGAGCCAGTTTTTCCTCCGCTGGCGGCTGGGCGTCTACCCTGAGAATCGCCTGCGACTCGGCCAGATGGCGCGTTTCCATCAGCCGCTGTATCTGTTGGCGGCGCTCGCTGGTGACCACCCAGATCGCTTGGCAGTAGCAGTGCATTCGAGCTTCCAGCAGCTTGATGGCTTCGATGACGCGCACTCGTGACCGCATCCCAGCCAACAAGCGCAACGTCTCTTCGATCACTGCCGGGTGTACCAAGCATTCCAGATCATACAGCGCCTTGGGATCAGCGAACACGATCGCTCCCAGTCGAGCACGGTCAATTCCCCCATTCGGCGCAAACACTGTGGGGCCGAACCGCTCTAAAACACGCTGCTGTACCTCAGTGCCAGGGCGCATCACGCTGTGGGCTACTTTATCGGCATCAATCACCTCAGCGCCCAGGGACTGCAACATAGCTGCCACGGTGCTCTTGCCGGTAGCAATGTTGCCAGTAAGGCCGATAATGTACCTCTCAGGAGTCGTGGTCATATCAGGCGCCACTCGGTGCCAGACTGGCTGCGGATTCCCACTCGCTCAAGCGCTCCGCCAGCTTGCTCTCGAGCTTGCGGTAGTCGTGGCCCAATGCTTGCACCTGATCCACATCTTGTGCGGCGCTGGCCGCCTCGATCCGGCGGGAGAGTGTAGCGAGCTCACACTCCACTCGGGCGATCTCGTCTTCCAGTGCCTCGGCACGTTCGATAGCGCGACGCACGGCGCGCTCCTCCTGTCGGTCGCGGCGTCGCTGCTCTTCACGCTGCGATTTGCTCTCCTCTGCTTTTCGGGCTTGGTTGTCCATCCGTTGCGACCACTGCATATACTCGGTATAAGTGCCCTCGAACTGCTGCATTCCACCATCTCGGATGGCCCAAATATGCGTTGCCAGGGCATCCACCAAATACCTGTCGTGGGAGACGAGCAAAATGGTGCCCTCAAAGTGCTGAAGCACCCTTTGCAGAATCTCCTGTGAGCGCAGGTCCAAGTGGGTGGTGGGCTCGTCCAGCACCAGTAGATTGGCACCTTTCAGAGTGAGCATAGCCAAGCCCAGGCGCGAGCGCTCTCCACCGGACAGGCTGCTGATCAACTTGTGAACGTCTTCCTCGCCAAAGAGAAAGCGCCCCATAAGGGCACGGGCCCCTTCGAGTTGCATGGTGCGAACGGATAGGAGCTGCTCGAGTACCGTCTTGTCGCCATCCAGCCAGCTCTGGGCCTGTGGCAGATAGCCGATGCGCACAGAGGCTCCTAAACGCAGTCGTCCCTCGAGAGGGGGGATCTCGCCCAGTAGTGTGCGCAGCAGAGTGGTCTTGCCAGCGCCGTTAGGTCCGAGAAGAGCGATTCGGTCGCCTCGCTGTACCAAAAACCCACCTGTCTCGAACAGTATACGGTTCCCCGAGCCGCCTGAACACGTTGGGCGATCTTCGCCCGGCTCTCGATCAAAACCTATGGTCAATCCGTCACTGGCTAGCACGTTGTCGCCCGAACGTAGTCGAGTTAAGAGTCGCAGACGTATCTCCTGTTCGGTCTCGGGCGCCTCGATGCGCTCCATGCGGTTCAAACGTGTCTCTCGCCCGCGAGCCTGCTTGCTCAGCTGTCCCGCCTTGTTGCGCCGGATATACTCCTCAGTGCGCTCGATATACTCTTGCTGCTCTCTATACTCTCGCCAGCGCCGAGCGATACGCTCTTCACGCTGGACCAGATAGCTCCCATAGCTGCCGCGGTAGGCCTCTAGGCGCCCATGGTTCAGCTCCCAGATGCGACTAACGACCTTGTCAAGAAAGTAACGGTCGTGAGAGACTATGAGCAGAGATTTGGTCCAGCCCAGCAGATAGGACTCGAGCCATTCCAGAGCCTCTAGATCGAGGTAATTCGTGGGTTCGTCCAATACTAGGAGATCGGGCTCCTCGAGCAGGAGCTTGGCCAATAGGGCCCGAGTGACCTGGCCGCCGCTCAGAATGTCTATCGGCCAACTCAGGCTCTCGTTCGAAAAGCCAAGACCCGAGAGCACGCGGCGGATACGGTTCTCGTATTCATACCCACCGGCCAACTCAAAGTGCTGCTCTGCGCTGGCATACCGCGCCATCAATTCCGAGGGATCGTGTGCCGATGCCATCTCGTCGGCTAGAGCCAACAAGGCGCTCTGTTGCGCCCGTAGCGCGGTAAAAACGTCGAGCATCTCGTTGTAGAGTGTCTGTTGGCTCGCGAACACGGGTTTTTGGGGGAGGTATCCCAGAGACAGCCCCTTGGCTGTGTGGACGACGCCAGCTGAGGGCTCCTCGCGCCCCAGAATAACCCGCAGGAGCGTCGTTTTGCCCGCGCCATTGGGACCGACAAGGCCGATCTTGTCATTGTGAGCGATCGCAAAAGCGATATCGCCAAAGACATCCTGGGCGCCGTAATGCTTGGCCAATCCCTGAGCTGTTACAATAGACATAATATTCTTCAGCGCTCCATAGTCGTATACCGAACTGATTATAACACAGCGCCGTCCGCTCACCAAGACACTGCAGGGTGTGCTACTGGTGGCGCGAAGAGTATCATGACGGCTGCCCCATCGAGCACTTGTCGAACGCGGTGCCTGCGCTATAATCGGGGTACCAGGCTCCTGTGGAGATCTATTGTGCGTAACAGGATCATTTTGTCGGGGATTGCGCTCATTGCGGTGGTACTCTGGGCGGGCCTTGTGCTGCTCGTGAACCAACGCCCTCCCACGATGCTGCACCAGGCCGTTTTTCTCGCCACCTGGGGACTGGCGATAGCCTGTACCTTGACTCCTGTCTCGTACCGACTGAACGCCCGGCTGACGAACCCTGTCAATGGCCACCGCGTGATGCCACGCGCCCTGCGGCAAGGAACGTTGCTGGGGCTGTTGGCCACTGCTGTAATGGCGCTACGCTTCTTGCGGCTGCTCGATCCCGTCATGGGTCTGATTCTGTTGTTGGCCTTTGTATTGGTGGAGTTGCTACTATGGCTGCGAGAGAGCTAGGGCTAATGACGAACACCCTCTGTTTGCGTTTTGCGCTGAGCCCTGCTTGTGCTATACTTGGCGTTTGTGATACGGAATGAAAGGCGGAGGGTACAGATGACGGATGTGATGAGATCGCTTGTCCCTGAGGCGAACCCCAATATCCCCGAACTACAGAGCGGCGACACGGTGCGGGTGCATGCGCGCATCGTGGAAGGGGAACGGGAGCGCATCCAGGTGTTCCAGGGAGTGGTGTTGCGGCAACGCAGGGGTGGCGTGAACAGCTCCTTTACGGTGCGGCGCATCGCGGCCCACGGCATCGGAGTAGAGCGCACCTTTCTGCTGCACTCTCCGCGAATCGAAAAGGTTGAAGTGTTGCGCCGCGCCAAAGTACGCCGGAAGCAGCTGTACTTTTTGCGTGAGGCACGTGGCAAGGCTTCCCGCCTCAAAGAGGTGCGCCGGCCAGCGCGGGAGCGTAAACGGGCTGAGGATCAATAGGCTCGTTCCCGTTTCAGCGGGGAGGAGGCGTCGCCGTGAGCCAGCAACCGGGTCTCTGTCGGGAGAACGGGTTGTGGGCGCAAGGCTATCGTTTTGTTGCTGGTTTGGATGAAGCCGGTCGCGGCGCATGGGCGGGTCCCGTGGTCGCGGCCGCTGTTATTTTGCCCTGCGAGCACCGGCAGCTGGTCTCGATTCTGGCCCCAGTGCGCGACTCAAAGCTTCTCACTCCTCGCCAGCGCGACATATGCTATGATCTGATTCTACAGATCGCCGTCAGCCATGGGGTAGGCGCTGTGCCTGCCGCTGAAATAGATCGTATCGGTATAGTGCCTGCCACTCGTCGAGCCATGGTTTTGGCTATCGCACAACTCCATCCCGCCCCAGACTATCTGCTGATCGATGCTGTCCAGCTCCCTTCTGTCGATTTGCCACAGTGTGCGGTGCCCAAGGCCGATCGGCAGTTCCTCTCGGTAGCAGCTGCTTCGGTGGTTGCCAAAGTAACGCGGGATAGATTCATGTTGACACTGGAAAACGAGTTGCCAGGATATGGCCTAGCGCGGCATAAGGGGTACGGCACGCGCTTGCACCTGCAAGCGCTACACGCTCTCGGGCCTACGCGCTGGCATCGCCATTCCTTCTCTCCCATTCGAGCCCTGTGTCAGACGGGGCCGCCCGGCGAGGCCGATGATGGCCACTAACCACGAGCCGGAGGACCGTGGTCTAGCGAACAGCGCCCCACAGCCGGCGAGCTGTGGCCTTTTGGGGAGTTTGATAGACTCGGTGCCGCTGGCATTTGTGGACGTCGAGACTACTGGCCTCTCTCCTTACCACGGCGACCGCGTGTGTGAGATCGCCATTCTGCGTTGTGAGGGCGATGTCGTAGTGGACGCTATGCAGCAGTTGATTCGCCCCCAACGCCCGATGGGCTCGGGGGCTTTGAAAGTGCATGGCATCACTGACGAGATGTTGCGTAATGCGCCCCTTTTTGGAGATGTCCAGAGTGATGTGCTGGATCTGCTCGATGGCGCTGTGCTGGTAGGGCACAACGCACCCTTTGACATTAGTTTTGTGGCCGCGGAACTCGATCGCTTGGGGGCCGCGTTGCCAGTGGATGTGGCATTAGACACCCTTCGGCTGGCGCGTAATCATGTTACACTGCGCAGCTACGCCCTACACAACGTCTCTCGCGCTCTGGATGTGGAGGTGAGCGGGCGCTCTCATCGGGCCATGGTGGATGTCCTTTTGACTCGTGGTGTCTTTCTCAGATTGGTAGACCGTCTCTGGCGCCGCGGGGTACGCACTGTGGCCGACTATGTGGACGCCCAGGGGGGCCCTCTAGAGGGACCGTCACGGGGGCCGCAGCCATCGTTCGCCAACGCACCGCCTGAGGTTCAGCGGGCGCTGCAGCAGGGCTTGCTTCTTCGGTTGCGGTATATTTCGGAGGCAGGCGATCGATCGGAGCGCGTGGTGCGACCTATAGCGATCGTAGGTGATGACCGCAACGCTTACTTGGTAGCGCACTGTTACTTGCGCGACGCCAAGCGCACTTTTAGGCTGGATCGCGTCCTCGACATGGAACTCGTCTCGCCTTCGGAGTAGCTACGGGCTTGCTGGAACGCTCTTCGCGTACTATAAGGGCCGTGCAGTTGACCATCAGGTCTTCTATCCGTGGACCCATCCCAGAGATCTGGTTGTGCGCAGGGAAGCCTTTAGGCCGATGCCCCAATGAGCGCCAACACAATCACTCTAAGCATCGATCTAACGTCAATCACACGATACTCGGACGTCTCGTGTTCGATCCGCCCCTGCACGTTTCCGCACCGGGCAGTGCTGGGCGCGTGAGGCGCTTGGGGAAGCTGCGGGCCTCGTAGCATTGCACTCGCTGGGCTGGGGTGATGCAAGCTTTGACTATAGCGCCGAGTAGACCGCACTATCAATTGCCAACGCAACATTCTCAGGATATAATGCATCAGTGCGCGGGGCGAAAGCGGGAATCGGTGATGTACATTGGGGGCGCCGATCACGGCATCGCAGAGCGATATCCTGTACACTGCTCCAGTTCAATGCATGCCCGGCTCAGGAGGTCCTCTCTCGCGATGTACAGGTTGAAGGGATACGGCTTGCCCGGCCACATGAGGCCCCTCAAGGCAACCAGCTAACCCTTTTCGGCAAATCGACTCTCGAGCCTTACAGCTCTGTGCATGTGTCATTTCGCCTTGGCCAACCCCTGACACGGGGGGTTAGCAGCTGTGCTCATCGATAATCGTACCGGTTCGGTCGATCTTGTGGTGTATGGCATCTATTAGCTGCAGTGAATCGTCGGCGTCGTAGCGCCCCACGACATCCTCATTGCTTTATGTGCCTCTTAGCATACAGGCGTGAGCCGGCGGCGGTCCAATCGTAATAGCTGCGCTATCCTGTCCGGTTGACGGTCGACTTTGGCTGTTGAGGTGGCACTGATTCCGAGGTGGTGCGCTATCTCGCACTGACCTTTTCACGCGAACGCGAGGAGTGAGGGGCGGAGCGGTAGACGCTCTCAGTGCGTACTCGGCGGATGTGTTAGGCTGTGTCCCCGTTCGATGGCGTGTTCGTGCAGATCGACGGTGTTGCGCACACTACAGACTCTGGAAGCGGGTTTAGCGCCCTGCGGTTACTGTGATGAGGGATGATCCGTGCGAGAGGGCTTTGAGCTCGAAAGCATGGGGTGATGTTTTCCTGGAGGATGGATGGAAGTAGGGACAGTCCAGCGCGTTGATATTGAGGAAAAGATGCGCGCTGCGTATCTCGATTACGCTATGAGCGTGATCACCGCACGTGCATTGCCCGACGCGCGGGATGGACTCAAGCCCGTACAGCGTCGTATCCTCTACGCCATGGGGGATATGGGGCTGCGCCACGACGTGCCTACGCGTAAAAGTGCTCGTATTGTGGGAGAGGTGCTGGGCAAGTATCACCCTCACGGCGATACCGCCGTGTACGATGCGATGGTTCGCATGGCGCAGGACTTTTCTATGCGCTACCCCCTAGTGGAGGGCCAGGGAAACTTTGGTTCTGTGGATGGAGACTCGCCAGCAGCCATGCGTTACACCGAGGCGCGGTTGGCGGCTATGGGCGAAGAGTTGCTGCTTGATCTGGACAAGAACACGGTCGATGTCCGCGACAATTTCGACGCTTCGCTGCAAGAGCCCGAGGTGTTGCCAGCTAGGTTGCCCAACCTGATCCTGAACGGGGTGTCGGGTATCGCTGTAGGCATGGCCACCAACATCCCTCCGCACAACCTGCAGGAGGTGGCGGACGCGGTCGCATATCTTGTCGACCACTATGATGTGGTGGATGATGTCTCGGTTGACGATCTGATGCAGTTTGTGCAGGGGCCAGACTTTCCCACCGGCGGTTCAATCCTGGGTTGTGACGGGATTCGCCAGGCCTACGCCACGGGCAAGGGGCGGGTAGTTGTGCGAGCCAGCGCTCACATCGAGGACATGCGCGGGCACAGCGCCATCGTGATCACCGAGTTGCCGTATCAAGTTAACAAGGCTGGCCTAGTGGAGCGTATCGCCGATCTCTCACGCAATGGGCGTGTTGAGGGGATCGCCGATCTGCGCGATGAGTCGGACCGCACCGGTATGCGGGTGGTTATCGAGCTGAAACGTGGGCTGGATGCCGGCTCGGTGCTTGGGCAACTCCTCAAATTGACCCAGTTACAAACCACCTTTGGTGTGAACATGCTGGCCCTCGTGGATGGAGAGCCGCGTTCTCTGTCGCTCAAGCGCGCTCTTTTGCACTATATTGACCATCGCCACGAGGTGTTGGTGCGACGCTCGCAGTACGAGCTGGAGAAGGCGCGTGCGCGGGCGCATATCCTGGAGGCGCTGCTCAAAGCCTTGGACCAGCTGGACGAGGTGATCGACACGATTCGCCGTTCACGCACTGCGGACACAGCGTTGACCAACCTGCAGAAGCGCTTCGGGTTCAGCGAGATCCAAGCACGAGCCATTCTGGACATGCAGCTCCGACGGTTGGCCGCTCTTGAGCGCCAGAAGCTCCAAGATGAATACAAGCAGATTCTCAACCGCATTGCGTATCTTGAGGGGCTATTGCAGAGCAAGAAAAAGATTCTGGAGCTTATCAAGGAGGACATGCTGGAGATCCGGGCGCGCTACGGCGACGCGCGCCGTACGCGCATTTGCGCTGAGCTCGACGCGCAAGCCGTCGAGCTCACAGATCTCACTCCTGACGAGAACTTGCTCGTGATGCTCACGCGTAACGGCAGCATCAGACGACTGCCCACCAACTCACCTCAGGCTCAGGTACGAGACGACCAGGTGGTAGCTGGTATTGCGGCCCAGGAGGGCGTCGCTTTATTGGCCAGTGCTCAAATGCACTCCCGAGAGATGGTGGTTTTCTGCACCGATCGCGGCCACGCATCTCTGTTGCCAGCGCACCTGCTCCCCGATGCGCGACAGCAAGAGCGGGGGTTGCCGCTCAGGAATTTGGTTGCCTTGGAGGCCGGCGAGAATGTCATTACCATGCACCATCTGGAGAGCCTGGAGGGCGAAGGGTTCCTCACTTTGGTTACGCGTGGTGGTAAGGTCAAGCGCCTTGTTGTGGGCGAGCTCCTGGGGTTGGGCGGGGCAGGGCAAGTGCTCGGGTTAGCCGATGATGATAGCATGGTGTGGGCGGGGTTGACGAGCGGCTCTGATGAGCTCATCGTAGTCACCGAGGGCGGCAGATCCCTGCGCTTCCAAGAAGAGACGGTGCGCCCGCAGGGACGGCCGGGCACGGGCGTGCGCGCCATCACACTGGTTGAGGACGATGCGGTGGCTGGCGTCGATCTGGTGCGTGATAGGGCATATCTCGTATTGATCACACGACACGGCTATGCCAAACGGACTTCCATCGCCGAATACCCCATTCAAGGTCGTGGTGGTCAAGGGACGTTCACATTGGATGCCAACAAGTTGGAGACAACCGGTTCGGTAGTAGGCGTCTGTATCGCTCTGCCGCAAGAGAGTATAGTAGTGTCTACAGCCTCGGGCGCCATGCATCGGGTCGCGGTTTCGGAGGTGCGTTCTCTCGCGCGAGCCAGTTGGGGGCGCGTCGTAACCTCTACCGGCCGCGGGCGCTTGATCAAGCTGGAAGACGACACCCTAGCGGGGCTTGTGCGATTGGAAGCTGTTGCAGAGCCCGACGGTGTGAGCGAGACCAAACGCCCTGCCAAACGGTCATCGCGCACCGGAGGCGATAGCGCTCCCGGTAATTCGTCTGGCTCGTCGGTCGTGAAGCGCATCGGGGGGCGTGTGCGCCGAAGCTCCCGGACAACAGACAAGACGGCCGCAGAAAAACCCAAGTGAATGAGGCGCTGCTCGGCGCGGGCAGCTCGCCTACGGGATATAGCCGTCTTCGAGCCGGAGCGTGCTCGTGGCGCCGGGCAGTAAGCGGCAAGGCGCCTTTACGAGGTAAAACGGCGTTCGCCTGCCGGGGATGTGCGCAGGTCAGCATGGTCTGCTAAAGTGATGCCACCCAAGATTAGGCCCTGCTTGGGCATTCGCAGGGCGGTCACGCATTCATCGCTGAGGTGACTGAACGCATGTCGTCCCAACCCAAACCGAAAAAACCCGTTTGGCAGAAGTTCAATACGAGATTGCGCGTGGCGGCGGTCTTGATACTGGTCGTCATCGCCCTCTTTGGCGCCTACGAAGTGTGGGACTTTTACCGGGACAAGGTGGGCTTTACGCCTTCCGCCGCCGTCAAGGTCTACTTTTTCTCTCTGGGCGACAGGAACTATGAAGAGGTCTACCGGCTCACTGCCAAATCGGACCTGACCGACATCTATGGACGACCTATTACCAAAGCAGAATTCATCGGGCAGCTCCGGCGGCTGTCTGGCGACCAGGCGATACCCTTCACGATGGTAGAGACCCAAAAACTCTGGGACGATCGCGCATCGTACTACTATGCAGTCACTCTGCACTCCACTGTGAACGGCCAGCCCACGCAGAGTCGCATCCTGGCTGAGGTCCGGCGCGAGGGAAAGACGTGGGTGGTTACCTATCCCTTTGCTATCGTGTTGTAATATACTAGACCATCGGCTCGTTCATAGGGAATCCATGAACCTCAAACAGCTACTTGCCAAAGGGAGAGGCCCCACGCTCGAGTTTTTGGCGGAGCCGAGCGCATTGCAGCTCGCCCAGCAGATCGTTGCCTTTGCGAACGCGCTGGGCGGTACTATTTTGGTGGGCATGGATAGCGAGGGGTGTGTCTATCAGGATGCTGTGGACTATTTGGAGCCAGCCTACGCTCGTGCCCTCCGCATGTGTCTCCCCCCGTTTAGGGCGACAGAGCTCCCCGAGTGGCAGACTATCGAAACGCCTGATGGCGCTGTGGTGGCTATAAGCGTCAAGCCCAGTCTGGAGCAACTGAGCGTCGAGGGCCGGGACGTCCTCTTTCGCTCGGGCGCCGACAATCTGCGCTTACCGCCCGAGCAGGTTATGGAGCGCAGTGTCGCCCAGCGATCCAGCTTTGAAGACGAACCGGTGCCCGGCGCCACACTGGATGACCTGGACGAGGCCGTTATTGATGAATACCAGCGTAATCGGTTGCAGCGCGGGCCACGTGGTGAGGCGCTGACGCGCGCCGAACTATTGCGTGACGCCGGTGCAGTGGATGCTGCGGGGGCGCCGACGCACGCGGGCATTCTGTTGTTTGGCAAACAGCCACATCACTTTTTACCGCAGGCGGGAGTGGTGATCGTGCGCTTTCGAGGCACCAGCCTACGCGCCGCCGTGACCTACTCTGAGCGATACATGCGGCGCGTGGAGGTGATCGGTCCTGCAGCACGGCTCATTGAACGCACATGGGAGGTGCTGTTCGAAGAGATTCATCAACAGCCGGTGATGAAAGGACTGGAGCGCCACGAAACCTACGAATACCCCTTTGAGGCTGTGCGCGAGGCAGTGGTTAACGCCATCTGCCATCGCGACTATACCCTGGCTGGCCAGCGCGTAGAGATCCGCCTGTTTGACGATCATATGGAGATCATGTCGCCGGGCGGGTTGCCGGGGCCCATCACGCTGGACAACATTCTGGAGGAGCATTACTCGCGTAACCCGCGACTGGTGCGTGGGCTGTACTATTGGGGCTATATTGAGGAGTTGGGCCAAGGCATGGACATCATCTACGAGGCGATGCGTCGAGGCCACCATCCCGCTCCCGAGCTCAAGGACACGGGCCGCAGTTTCACCGTCGTGCTGGCCAATAGCATAGACCGGATCGAAAAAGAGTTCGGTGATGAGCTGAACCCGAGGCAGCTCCTTGCGTTGCAGTACCTCAGCGAACACGATCAGATCAGCAACCGTCAGTACCGCGAGCTTTGCCCCGATGTAACCGCCGAGACACTACGCCTTGATCTGCGTGATCTGGTGGAGAAGGGCCTCCTTCTCAAGATCGGGGCCAAGCGAGGCACCTACTATGTGCGCAAGTGATGATCTCTGGCTGTGTCGATATGCAAAAGCAGGGGGCTCTTCACTCGAAGAGCCCCCTTTGCTTGGCTTATCCCAAACAGAGTGGCGATATCCCAAACATTATCCCAAATATCCCAAATGGGTTATTTCGAGATTGCCCAACCTTGGTACCTCATTCCCATTTTTCCTCGGAGATGAGCCGCGGGTCCTCGGGCTTGAGGATACCCAGCACCCATTTGGGCAGTCTCCCGAGCAGACGCACTCCAGTGGGCTGATAGCTCTCCTCCTCGATGACTCCCTGTTGGTGTGCCATGTTCAGCAGGTCGCCAGCCGAGTAGGGTAGTGTCACATCAACCTCCACCATCTGTTCTACAAGCAGATCGTCCACAGCCTGTAGCAGTTCGTCAGTGCCCACACCCTGCTGCGCAGAGATAGGCACCACAGGGTCGTAGAGCTCACGCAGTTGGACGGCTGGATTGCGCCGTGTGATGAACGGCGTCACCTGAGGTTCCAGCTCGGTCTCAGGGTCGACCAAGTCGATCTTGTTGAGTGCGATGATGGTTGGCTTTTTGCTTGCGCCAATCTCATCCAGCACCTCTTCTACCGCCTCCACTTTCCCCAAAAGGCTGCTGTCCGCAGCGTCTACCACATGAAGCAAGATGTCCGCCTCCTGCACCTCCTCCAGCGTGGCGCGGAAGGCCGCTACTAGCTCGGTAGGCAGCTTTTGGATAAAACCCACTGTATCGGAGAAGAGGGCTTCTCGACCACTGGGCAACAACACGCGCCGTATTGTGGGGTCTAGCGTGGCAAAAAGGATGTTCTCGACATAGACTTCAGAGCCCGCGAGCCGGTTTAGCAGGGTGGATTTGCCCGCGTTCGTATACCCTACGATGCCCACTACGGGGATACCGGTTCGTTGCCGGCGACGGCGCTGCAAGGTTCGTTGCTGGCGCACCTGCTCCAGCTCTCGCCGAAGTTGGGCCATGCGGCGATCAATCTCGCGGCGATCCACTTCCAACTGCATCTCGCCCGGTCCTCGCAGGCCCACGCCCCCCACGGCCTGGCGGGAAAGGTGCGTCCATTGTCGTGTCAGGCGAGATCGTCGGTAAATATACTGTGCCAGCTCTACCTGTAGGGCGCCCTCGCGCGTGCGCGCGTGCATCGCAAAGATATCGAGAATCAGCGCTGTGCGATCGAGTACCCGTACCTCGAGAGCTTTTTCCAGATTGCGCAGCTGCGCCGGCGTGAGCTCAAAGTCAAACAACACGAGATCGAGTGCCAACTTGTCGACGAGCTTGCGCAACTGTTCCAGCTTACCAGAGCCGATGTAAATGGAGGGGTTGATAGCCGTCAGGCGCTGCATGTCTCGCCCCACCACTTCTACGCCCACTGTATGCGCTAATTGCTCCAGTTCGTCGAGCGAATCCTCGACATCGAACAGACCCTCCTGGCCACGCACCTCCGCGCCCATGAGAAAGGCGCGTTCACGCCCGCGACTGGTGCTCTTGAGCGATTCTCTCGGGTACTCTACAGCGCTGATAACCTGTCACCTGCCTCTCTAAGCCGCTCTTCTGGCAAGCAGATCGAGAGCCGAAGATACCCCTCTCCACCCTCGCCAAAAGCGGTCCCTGGCGTCATCCAAACACCTGCTCGCTCCAGCATCTCCAAAGCAAAGGGCTCCGCTCGGACGCCTTTGGGCACTCGAGCCCACACATAGAGCGCGCCCTTGGGCGTACTGGCAGACATGCCCAGCTTGGGCAGCCAAGCCAGAATCGCGTCGCGGCGCTGTTGGTAGATAGCGTTGCGCGCGGCGAGCCAGCTCTGGTCGCCGGTCAGAGCTATCGTTGCCGCATCCTGTATCGGCCGAAAGATACCCGAATCGATGTTGGTCTTGACGGTAGCGAGGGCTTCGAGTGCTCGGGCGTTGCCCACTGCCATTCCCACGCGCCAACCAGCCATATTGTATGTTTTTGAGAGCGAGTTGAACTCGACGGCCACGTCTTTCGCGCCCGGCACCTCGAGGATGCTCGGGGCCACATAACCATCGAAGGTCAGGTCGCAGTATGGGTTATCAAAGCAGATCACGATGCCGTATTCGCGGGCAAAAGCTACAACCTTTTCCAAGAAGGCCATGGGCGCGACAGCGCCCGTGGGATTGTTTGGATAGTCCAGCCACATGATGGGCGCCTTGGCAGCCACGCCCCCCGGTATCTCGTTGAAATCTACGAGGTAGCCGTTCTGTTCTCGCAACTGCATCGGGTAAAAATCACCGCCCGCCATGATAGCGCCCATGCGGTAGGTCGGATAGCCTGGATCGCAAGCCAATGCTAGGTCTCCGGGATCGATGAACGCCAACGCCATATTGGCCAGCCCCTCTTTTGAGCCGATGAGCGGCAACACCTCGGTGTCTGGGCACAGTTCCACGCCAAAACGCCGTTGGTAATAGGTCGCTATGGCACGACGCAGTGCTGGTGTACCATAGTATCCAGCATAACCGTGGTTGCCCGGCTGGCTCGCAGAGCGGTACAGCTCGTCCAAAATGAACTGCGGCGGAGCTAGGTCGGGGCTGCCGATGCCGAGGTTGATCACATCAACCCCTTTGGCCTTCTGTGCCGCGATTCGCTTCTCTACAGCAGCAAACACGTATGGCGGCAGATTGGTGACTCGGTCCGCAATGCGCATCTCAGTCTCCTCCAGGGATGGGTACTGGGCTCGCAACCTGAAGCGAGCTTGTGGCGAACGGCTCCCCTTCGAGCAATGTCTGTAATACATCGCCCACGCGCTGGAGACTATCAGCGCTGACCTTGTCCAACGTGTCGTGGCGCGTGTGCCAATAAGGATAATCGAAATCGATCAACAGCGCAGCCGGCAGGCCTCGGTTAACAAAAGGTGTGTGGTCGCTCAAGATCGAGTAGCGATGCTGCTGTATGAACTGTTGCTCGTAACCCAATTCTGCGGCGATGCCCCAGATGCGTTCCTGTAGCCAGAGCGCGGACGTCCACTCGTAATAGATCTGCTGGTCGGCATCGCCGATCATATCGATGACCACTATATACTCGGGTCTCTTGAGCAGGGTGTCCGCCATATGCTGCGAGCCCACCGCCCACGGCCAAGCGTTGATATTGCCGCGATCTTCCGCATCGAAAAAAGCCAACCAGATCTCGGCTTGGTCGGTGGCGGAGGAATCTAGCACGCGCGCCAGCTCCAATAGCACAGCCGTGCCACTTGCGCCGTCGTTCGCTCCGGGCACCGCCTGCGATCGGTCTTCTGGGTCTCTGTCAGCTAACGGACGGGTGTCGTAATGGGTGCCGAGAATGATCAACGGCCCACGGCCTTTCTTTCCGATCACGTTGCGCACCGGCAAGCCACCGTAGGCGAAATCCTGGGTCTCGACCTCCCAGCCGTAACGCTCCAGTTGCCTTATGATATAGTCTGACGCCTGTCGGTTGGCGTCGCTGCCCACTGGCCGGGGCCCGAATTCGACCTGCGCGCGCACATGCCCCAGTGCGCGGTCTCCACTGAACCCCCGTTGCATGGCTCGACAGCCGACGCCCACTATCGCAGTGTACAGCAAGAGTATTACGATGGCGCCTCGACGCATCGACGGCCTCTTTCTTTACGAGTTGCTGGGCGGCTCAGCCTAGTTGCACCAGATCATCCAGCAGGGCCGTTGTCGCTATGGTGGCCGTCAGATCATCCTCGGCCCGTTGTGACAAGCCTGCATAGCGCTGGCGCTTGCTGCGTACCGGGTCTACGAGCGGCGGTATGATCCCATAGTTGGGCTTCATCGGTTGGAAATCGCGCGTCACAGTTGTCACATATCGCATCAGCGCGCCGATCAGTGTCGTGGGGGGAAATACCACCGGCTCCCGCTCCCACAGTATGCGTGCTGCGTTGAGGCCTGCCACCAGTCCGCTGGCGGTGGACCCCATATATCCCTCGGTGCCCACGAGCTGCCCCGCGAAAAAAAGGTCCGAGCGCCCTCGCCATTGCATGGTTGGCTTCAAAAGCGATGGCGAGTTCAGATAGGTGTTGCGATGCATCTGCCCTAAACGCACCCAGTCAGCGTTCTCCAAGCCCGGGATCATCCCAAACACCCGTTTCTGCTCCGACCAGCTGAGGTTGGTCTGAAAGCCGACCAGATTATACAGTGTTCCCGCTAGGTTGTCTTGCCGTAGCTGCACCGCGGCGTACGGGCGCCGGCCGGTGCGAGGATCGCTCAATCCTACAGGCTTCAGCGGACCGTAAGCCAAAGTATTGTGTCCACGTGCTGCGAGCACCTCAATGGGCAGGCAGGCTTCAAAAAAGCGCTGATCCTCCCGTTCAAAGTCACGCAGAGGGACTGTCTGCGCGACGAGCAGAGCCTCAACGAACCGGTCGTATTCCTCGCGAGTCATGGGGCAGTTGATATAGTCCCCTTCAATGCCACCCTGCCCGTCGCGGGAGTAACGAGAGGCTCTAAAGGCCTTGCTCATGTCGATCGAATCGAGGGTTACGATAGGAGCCATAGCGTCGAAAAAGTAGAGCTGATCTTGCCCTGCGAGTTGCACGATCTGCTCAGCCAAGCTATCGGATGTAAGCGGGCCGCTAGCGACGATCACCGCACCGGATTTCGGAAGGTGGGTCACCTCCTGGCGCACGACACGGATCGATGGATGCCTCTCTATCGCCTCGGTGACGCGCTGGGAAAAGGTCTCACGCCCCACAGCCAGCGCTCCGCCTGCGGGCACCGCCGAAGCATCGGCACATGCCATGATTAGCGAGCCCAATCGCCGAAGCTCTCGCTTGAGAAGCCCGGGTGCTCGGTCGGGCAAGTCGGAACCCAAGGAATTGCTGCATACTAGCTCGCCGAGCAAACCCGTCTGGTGTGCGGGTGTCTGTCGCTGAGGGCGCATCTCATAGAGAGTCACTTGGACGCCCCGCAATGCCGCTTGCCAGGCGGCTTCAGAGCCCGCCAACCCCCCGCCGATTACCGTCAATGTGGGTTGTTGCACGTATCGTCCTTACCAAAGCATTGTATACTGGTTGACGGATAATAGCATATGCGGGCGTGAGCCGCAAAGGCTCCATGCGTTCGGGCACGATCCCTTGGCACAGCTTGGCTCGACTGGGTATCGGGCGTATACTCGATCAACGCATCACCAACGATACCCGCACTGCAGGGGGAAAAAGTATGACGGACGTGATCGGTATCCATGAGTTACGGGCGGCCAGTGAGCGCGTTCGACAGAATGTAGGGCGGGTCATCGTCGGCAAAGATGGTGTCGTACAGCTGATGCTCGTCTCTCTGCTGTGCGAGGGCCACGTGCTATTGGAGGATGTGCCCGGCATCGGCAAGACGACACTGGCCAAGGCGCTCGCGAAAAGTCTGGGGTGTAGCTTCCGACGCATTCAGTTCACACCCGATCTCCTCCCCTCCGACATCACTGGCGTCAGCGTCTACGATCAACGCAGTGGCGAGTTCGAGTTCCGCCCTGGGCCCATATTCGCTCAGGTTGTGCTGGCGGATGAGATCAACCGAGCCGGCCCCCGTACGCAATCGGCCCTTTTGGAGGCGATGCAGGAGGTACAGGTAACGGTGGATGGCGCCACACGAGCGCTAACGCGCCCCTTCCTGGTGTTTGCTACCCAGAACCCTATCGAGTTGGAGGGCACTTTTCCACTGCCCGAGGCGCAACTGGACCGCTTTCTGCTCCGCCTCGATCTCGGTTACCCCGAGGCTGAGGAGGAACGTGCCATCTTGCGACGTTTCCGTACCGAGGACCCAATGGAGGCGCTGGAGCCTGTGTTGCAAGCAGAACAGGTGCTTGCGCTGTCGGCGCGGTCTCGCCGAGTCTTTGTGCACGAGGCGGTGGAGGGCTATATCGTTGCGTTGGCCCGTGCAACGCGCGAGGGGGACGCCCTCTCGCTGGGTGTGAGCCCCCGCGGTACCATGGCCCTTTATCGTACCAGCCAAGCCTTGGCTGCCCTTCAGGGGCGCGATTACGTATTGCCCGACGATGTGCAGCGCCTGATCCAGCCCGCTTGGGCGCACCGTCTGGTTCTAGCTCCGGGCCAGCGCCTGCACGGACGAGAGGCTGCGGATGTGTTGGCCGAGATCGTTGGTCGCGTGCCGGTGCCCGTCGAGGAGAATTGGGCGGAGGATGGTCGTTGAAAGGCCTGCTCTGGTGGACCACTATCGCCGTGCTGTTTCTGCTGGCGGTGATCTTGCGCCAAGGGATGCTGAGCGTGTTTGTGATGGTGTTGTCCCTCGCTGCTGGCGCCTCGGAACTGTGGGCCCGTTACTGCCTCACCAATGTCACTTACCACCGCCACTTGCGCGACACGCACTTGTTCTACGGTGAGGAGACCGAGCTGGTCCTCGAGTTCGTCAACGCCAAGCCGCTCCCCCTCGCTTGGCTTTTTGTACAAGACGATTTCCCCGCCGGGGTGGACCTGTTAACGACTCAAGTGCAGACGCTGGCGCCCGTGCTCACCCATCGCCTGGTGAGCATGGTGGCACTGCGCTGGTACGAGCGGGTGACTCTGGTACATCGCCTGCAAGGGATGCAGCGCGGTCGTTACCATCTCGGCCCAGCGCGGCTCAGCTCCGGTGACGTGTTTGGTTTCAGCAGATGCGAGAGGGACGATACACAGGTGGATACACTGGTGGTGTACCCCAAGATCGTTCCCCTGAGTGCGCTCAGCCTGCCCGCGGCGCGGCCACTGGGCGATTGGTTGGCTCGCAAGCGCGTGATGCCGGACCCGTTGCGTTTTGCTACGGTGCGGGAGTACACCCCCGGCGACAATCCCCGCTACATCCACTGGAAGGCTTCGGCCCGCATGGACGTGTTACAAACCAAACTCTTTGAGGCTACCGATACGCGAACTCTAATGGTGACAGTGGATCTACAGACGATGCCACGCAGCTACGAGTACGTACCCGAGTATCTGGAGCTCATGCTATCGTCGGCGGCCTCTCTTATCGTGTATGCGCTGGAGGAGCGTTACATGGTGGGCCTGTGTATGAACGATTGGGGCCGCAGCAGCCGTGGATGGACTCACGTGCGACCGGGCCGCCGACCGCAGCAGGCTGTTGAACTGCTCAGCTTGCTAGCGGGTGCAGGGCCGGGGCGAGGCAGAACCTTTTGCACCATGTTGGGTGAAATGGGCTCGTCGCTTTTGTTGGGAGCGACTGTTGTGGCCATCACAGCCCAGCCTAATGAAGGCGTGCAACGGGCGCTGGTGGCACTGGAGCGCACTGGCCACCCTGTGCACCTGTTCACCGTGGGAGATGAACCGCCTGTGGTAGCGCAGGGGTTGTCGGGGCACCACCTAGGAGGCGCGGATGTCTGGCGGCATCTCGAGACGTTGGAACTGGTTTGAGTCGGGCCTTATGCCACTGGTTTCGGCCAGTATGCGCGCCGCATGGCTCGCACCGTTGCTGGAGCGCATACTCAGCAGCGAGTTTGTGTCTCCTGTGGGGTGGCGTTTTGGTCCCTGGCTTGTGGTGGCCCTGCTGTTGGGTGGCTCCGTCTTGGGTGGGCTGCTGCAGGAGCAGCCGGGAGAGCGGCTGCACTTGGCATTGGCGGGGTTGGTGGCCACACTGCTGACCTTGGCGTTCGTGGCGCGCCTGTGGTCTCCAGTATCGCCTTACAATGTGGAGCAACTCTGGGCCGACCTGACACATTGGAGCGAGGGCCTGCCCGCTTCGCTCGTGGTGGTGGTATCCGCTGCCCTCCTGTGGCGTTGCGGCGTCACGAGCGATTGGCTCAACTATCAAGCGTTGTGGAGCGGCTTTTTCTCGGGCGTATTGGTGCTGGGCGGGCTGATGGTGTTCGGCCTCACTCGTGCGGCCGATGGCTCCAGCCTCTGGGGTTCGGTCTTTGTCTTTCTGGTTTGTGGCTTGCTAGCATTGGCATTGCTGTCGGCGATCAATAGTTCATTCTATGAGCGTGGCCAGGCTTTACCGCACGCGTCATTGAACAGGCAATGGATGATAGTGATCGGCGTGGTGACACTGGGCGTCCTACTGCTGGGCTGGGGGCTGGGTCGCGCCCTGTCGCCAGGGGCTATGGCAGAGGTCATCGGTTGGTTTCGCCCGATTTGGAATCTGCTGATGCAGGTGCTTGTGAGTGTCGCGGGCGCCCTAGCCTATGTGATTCTCTATATATTGGAGCCTTTGATCAACGCCATACAGGCCGGGGGCTCTCAACAGGAACCTCTCAAAGTGTTGCGTGAGTCGCTGGAGAGACAGTTCGAGGATGCCCCAAATGGGGCGCGGGAGCCGTCCAGGGCGCTGGAAGCGGTTCTGCACACTTTATTCTTTGTGGGGCTGGCGCTTTTGCTCGCCCTGATACTGAGCAAGTTAACGCAGCGGCGTGGCAGGCGCCCGGCCGGAACCCCGCTCGAGTCGCGCAACTCGGTGTTTTCAGCAGAGTTGCTCAGGCAGCAGATCAGCGAGCTGTTCAACCAACGCCCTCGCAAGCGTGAAGCATTCCTACCCCTCGCGGGACGCGACGATCCGCGCTATCTGGTGCGTATGCTCTATAGACGTTTCCTCGATGCGGCCCGCGAGGCGGGGCACCCGCGCCTGCGGCGACAGACGCCTTTGGCCTATGAGCGGGCGCTGGCCGATGTGTTGCCAGTGGAACGCTCGGCGTTGCGTGCGCTTACCGAAGCCTACCTCGTGGCACGCTATGCACCCAACGCCCCCAGTCCCGAATCCGTGGAGAGCGCACGCCGTGCGGTGGAGCGCCTCGAGGCGGCGCTTCTCGATCTGCCACATGGGGTGGACTGATCCTGGCGGCCAGGGTCACAGATCCAGTGTGTCTCTGTGCCAATGCAACTTTCGGGCAGTAATTCGCTCCCCTAAGAGCCGCTCCACCGCCGAGGCCAACGCAGCGGGGTCACCACTGGTAGCGTAAGCGCGCCAAGGGACCGCATCCACACTTGCCAACAACCCCTCGCGCCGCAATACGCGGGCCGCCTGGCGAGCAACAGCCTCGCTGGGCTCCACCAAGCATATTGTGCTGCCCAGTATTCGCCGCAGAGTGGTCGAGATGAAAGGGTAATGGGTGCAGCCCAACACTAGCGTGTCGATTCCCTCGGCCAGTAACGGGCGAAGACAGTCGCGCAGTAGCGCCTCCATTCCGGGGCTGTCGAGGTCGCCCGCTTCGATGCGCTCCACCAGCCCCGGGCAGCTCTGCGAGATGACGCGCACTCTCGCGGCGTGGTGCTCCACCACCTCTCCGTACAAGTGTCCGTTCAGTGTCCCCTCGGTGGCCAGGACGCCTATCACACCGCTTCGGGTGAGCTGTGCGGCGGGCTTGATGGGCGGAACCATACCAACGACGGGCGTATCGGGGAAACTGGCCCGCAAAGCGGTGAGCGCGGCTGCCGACGCGGTGTTACAGGCCACCACGATGAGCTTGGCGCCTTGTCCGATGAGGAAACGGACGATCCCCTCGCTGAGGCGGCGTATCTCACCTGGGCTGCGCAAGCCATACGGGCAATGGGTGCTATCGGCTACGTAAAGCAGCGACTCGGACGGCAACTGTACGCGCAGCGCGCGTACGATGGACAAGCCTCCCACACCCGAATCAAAGGCAGCTATGGGGCGGCGATCGTCGGATGGCGAGCCGTCAATCATGGGTACCTCGGTGGCGGCAAGCCGCGACGTAATGGTGGAAGAGACTCTCCATACGCGGGTCGTCGGGCAGTAGGTTCTCTGCGTGCCATTGTATTCCGAGCGCAAACCCGGCCTGCGCCTCCTCGCGTTCGATGGCTTCGATGACGCCGTCCGTGGCCCAGGCCACAGCGCGGAACCCCGGCGCCACGCCCTTCACGGCTTGGTGGTGGCGGCTGTTCACAAGCACTACCAGTTCGTTATTTGCCTCGGCGCCCAAAGCCTTCGCCAGCAATGAGCCGGGCAGCACGTTAACCTCATGAACGAGGTGATTAGGCGGAAAGTGCGCGAGTGTGCTGTGACGCAGAGCCTGGAACACCTCTGCGGGGATGTGTTGGATCAATGTGCCGCCAGCGGCCACATTCAAAACCTGAACCCCTCGGCAGATTCCCAGGATAGGCTTGCCCTCGGCCAATGCCCAACGAGTCAGCAAGAGCTCTACTCGGTCACGCTCCCGGTCCACCAGCATGGTCTGCCCCGAATCCTGTGCACCATACAGCTCGGGGGCGACGTCGCCGCCCCCACTGAGCAACAGGCCGTCAAGGAGATCGTACAGCTGCCGCAATGGGCGATCCTCCAAGTAAGGCAACAAGATTGGTGCGCCGGCAGCGCCCTCGATCGCCCGGCAGTAGCTGGCCATCATCACAAATTGGGCCTCTCCACTTGAAGGGTGGTAAGCGGGTATACCGATAACCGGAAAGTCCACACTTGCCTCCTTATGTGGTAAAAGGGCTGCGCGAATCGCGTTTCGTGGGTAGCGGCGTGGTAATTAGATCGTGGCACACGAACAGGATCGCCTCCCCGCCCCGACTGAGGTGCCCGCAGACGCGATAGTTGGCATTGAGGAACAACAGCAGGGCTGGATTGTCAGCGGGCACCTCAGCGAATAACTGGGTGCCGCCGCGCTCGAGTACAGTCGTCTCGGCCATCCGGACCAGATGTCGTCCGACGCCCCAACGCCGGTAGGGGGGTGATACGTAGACATAATCTAAACGCCAACGACAAGCGAGCCTATCCAAGGCAAGGCCTGCCAGCCCCACGAGCTCGGGACCGTCAGCAGCCACCAAGAGAGTGGCCGCGGAGTCTCTCCGCGGCGTGTCGTCATCCGCAGTAGAGATATCGGTGAGATATTTGCGCCAGGGGAGGGGACAGTGTTCGGGCTCTCGAGCCACCATGGCGCTGAGCTTCTCGCTGTCCTCGGGGCGCGCAGGGCGGTAGGTAATGCGCCTCGCTCGGGCCCACTGCTCCAACACCTTGCGGTGCAGGCGAAAGGCAATCTCCCGCGGCAGCTCATCCGGCCCGTAAAAACCAGCGTCTATGGCATCGTCACCAGCCCGTACCTCACCGCCCACAATGTGTGCGGCGTACAGGATCAGTACGCCACTGGGGGTCGTCTCACTGCCAAAAGAGAGGACTTCCAACAGGCTGTCCAACGCTACCTCGACGCCCGCCTCTTCACGGGTCTCGCGTACGGCGGCCTCTTCTGGGCTCTCACCGGCCTCGGCATAGCCCGCTGGCAGCCCCCATTGCCCCAGGCCGGGCTCCACACCACGCTGGATCAACAGCACACAACCAGATTCCTCCACTAGCGTGCCGGCGGCCACGATGGGATTGACATAATATATAAATCCACAGGCGGGGCACACTGGTCGCATACGGTCGCCGATGCGCTGTAGCTGCATAGGCGTGCCACAAGCCGGACAAAAGCGGGCCTCGAGCATGGCGTTCTCCTACGAGATCGGACACCGGTGCCAGTGGTAGTGTCGCACATTATAGCCCGCTCAGACGGCCTTCTCAAACGCAGATCTTTGTCTGTGTTAGCGTGCGGCTCGCGGCAGCACCCGGCCCAGCGGTCGCGGTATAGGAGGAATGGTGAGTTATAGCCAGGATGGATGTGGATACCTGCACGCTTCTCATGCAGTGTGCCCCAACAATTCGAATGCTCCCTTTATCTTCGTTGCTATTGATGGGTGTATCACTGACTCAGAGCAGCTAGGAGCGCCTGCGTAGTGCCGAAAAGGTAGGGCGGATTCGGAGACGAAAGATGCAAAGGCCTCGTGCGGCGCCACCGACGCCCTTGACGGCCGTGTTGGGCGCTCCTCATCAGCGTGTATTGTCCGTAGCATAAGAGTTTCTCGTCAAGAGTCGACATAACATATAAAACCCTGTGCGCTTTTTGCGTTCAGGAGTTCTCCTGTTTGTCTTGTACACCCTAGTACGGCTCGGGACAGGGGGTGGCGTTCATTGACAGTGAGCCATCCGGTCACTATACTTGGTCTTTAGCTCCGATGTTCTAGTAGCGAGGTGAGTCGCCGTGTCCAAGTCGTCCTCCGTCACGCCCATCAGAGGACAGTATCTCCAGATCAAAAAACGTCATCCGGACGCCATCGTATTCTTTCGATTGGGCGACTTTTATGAGACGTTTGATGAGGACGCTCACGTCACCTCGCGCGAGCTGGACGTAGTGCTCACCTCGCGCAATGTGGCCAAGGGCCAGCGCATTCCCATGGCGGGGGTTCCTTATCATGCAGCAGAGGGCTATGTTGCGCGCCTTATCGCCAAAGGCTACAAAGTGGCTATCTGTGAGCAAACCTCCGACGCTCCCGTGAACGGCTTGATGGAGCGCGAGGTGGTGCGCGTGGTGACCCCGGGTACCGTGGTAGAGCCGGTGCTGCTGGCAGACAAGCGCAACAACTACCTGACGGCGTTGGTACTGGAGGACGGGAGCGCAGGCGTAGCCTATGCCGATATCACCACGGGTGAGTTCTCTACCACGCAGTTCGATGGGCCGTCCACCGAGTTGGCGGCCGCACGGGAACTGGATCGCCTGTCGCCCGCTGAGGTGGTGTTGAGCGATGGGGGGCACCCCTTTGACGAAAAAGGCGGTGCCCACACACAAGAGGCTGCTCGCCGCTACCCCGCGCTAGCGACTCTGGGCACCGCTCTCACGCTGTATGACGCTTGGCGCTACGAGCTGGGCAACTGCCGACAAGCGTTGCTCCAGCATTTGGGCGTCTCGACGTTGGCGGGTTGTGGCTGTGAGGGCTTCCCTCTGGCTATTCGCGCCGCCGGCGTGCTGGTCCAGTATCTGCGCGAGCACCAGCTCGGGGCATTGGCTCAGCTTAGAACTCTTTCCACGTACTCGGTGGACTCGTTCATGACGCTGGATACCGCCACACGCCGTAACCTCGAGCTCACCGAGACGATCCGCGACCGCAACGTCAAAGGGTCACTGTTAGGCGTGTTGGACGAGACCCTCACCCCCATGGGAGGCCGCACATTGCGCCGCTGGTTGCTACAGCCGCTGCTGGATCTACCCGCCCTCCAGGCGCGCCAGACGGCTGTGGAGGTCTGCTTCCAGTCCATGGCGTGGCGCACAGCCCTGCGCCAGCAACTGCGCGGACTGGGCGACCTGGAGCGCCTCACCAATCGCATCATTCAAGGGATTGCTGGCCCCAAGGATCTCATCGCCCTCAAGGAAGCGTTGGACCGCATCGCCGAGATTCAGGGCCTTTTGGGCGGGCTCTTGGAAGAGACGCTGATCGCGGGAGCCACGGAGGTCTATCCTCTCAATGGAGAGGGCTTGGATCCTTGCCCTGAAGTGGTCGATCTGGTGGAGCGCGCTTTGGTAGATGATCCCCCCGCGACACTGGCTAATGGTGGTGTTATCCGGCGGGGGTTTTCCGAGGAGCTGGATCACATCGAGGGATCTGTGGCTCACGCCAAGGCTTGGGTGGCAGGTCTGGAGCGCAGCGAACGCGAGCGCACGGGTATCAAGTCGCTCAAGGTCGGTTACAATAGGGTCTTTGGCTATTACTTGGAGGTCAGCAAGGCGAATGCCGAGGCTGTGCCCAATGATTACATCCGCAAGCAGACATTGGTGAACGCAGAGCGGTACATCACGCCCGAGCTCAAGGAGCAGGAGGCGCTGATATTGTCTGCAGCTGATCGCACTCGGGAATTGGAGAGCAGCATCTTTCACGAGCTGCTGCGGAGACTAGCGGATGTGTCTGAGGCGCTGCTGGCCACTGCGCGCGCCATCGGGCATCTGGATGTCTGCCTAGCCCTGGCCGAGGCGGCTGCGCTTCACAACTATGTGCGGCCGGAGCTCGGAGACGATCTGCGGATCGATATCGTCGGGGGGCGGCATCCTGTTGTGGAGCGGATGCTGCGAGACGAACCCTTTGTGCCCAACGATACCCATCTAGCGCCAGAGGAGGCGGTGCACGTCATCACCGGCCCCAACATGAGCGGCAAGTCCACCTACCTGCGTCAGGTGGCGCTCACCACGTTGATGGCGCAGATCGGATCCTTTGTGCCCGCCGAATCGGCTCACATCGGCTTGGTGGATCGCATCTTTGCCCGTGTGGGCGCGCAGGACGAGATCTCGGCTGGGCAATCGACGTTCATGGTGGAGATGGTGGAGATGGCCAATATTCTCAACCATGCCACCGAGCGTAGCTTGTTGATCTTGGATGAGATCGGACGCGGCACCAGTACCTATGACGGCATCTCCATCGCTTGGTCAGTGGTCGAATACGTTCACAACCACCCCCGGATGCGCGCCAAGACTCTCTTCGCCACACACTATCACGAGCTCACAGAGCTAGCGCGCTTTCTTCCACAGGTGCGTAACTACAACGTAGCAGTTGCCAATGAGGGCGGCCGGATCGTCTTCACGCGACACATTGTGCCGGGCGGTGCGGATCGCAGCTATGGTATTCACGTGGCTCAGATGGCCGGCCTACCTTCCCCTGTTATCGAGCGTGCAGAGGAGATCCTCAAGGAACTGGAGGGCGCCGCGGGGCGTGTGCCCGTGCGTTCGGGCAAGCAGGTCATTGAAGTGCGCCAGATGCCGCTTTTCCAGGTGGCCAGCCCTGTGGTGGACGAGTTGCGTGCTCTGGATGTCAGCGCTATAACCCCTCTAGAGGCATTGAACAAACTGGCCGAGTTGCAGCGGAAGGCGCAATGAGCCCGCGGTTCCCCAGATGGCTGCCCATCGTTCCCTCGCTCTTGTTGTTGCTGGCTGGTATCGGGTGGGCCCTGCTATCCAACCCCGTACACGAACAGGTCGGTATCGATCAGGCGCGTCTCACCCGCGCCACCTTACCCCTTGCTCCGCACTATCGCGTTAGCCAGACGTTCGTCTCTCCACGGGCCGGGCTCAAGGCACTCGACGTCCTTTTGGTGGTGTATTCTGAGCCGCCGCGCCAGAGGCCGTCCTCGGGGCACCTAATCCTTACCCTTGAGCGCTTGGGCGGGGACGCCGCATCTGTGACCGTGTCGGCTCCAGTGGCAAAGCTACAGCATAATCAGCGTGTGCGCTTTGACTTCCCCGTGCAACGAGATACAGAGGGCGTGCTCTACCGCGCCACCCTACACACCGACAGCGACTATGGGCTGGGTGTCTGGTACGCCGAGCAGGAAGCGTATGCAGATGGTGATATCGAGATAGGCGGTATGGGCGCTGAGGGCGATCTCTGCTTTACCACCTATCACGACTACTCCTTGTCCGACGCATTACGAGACGCCGGCCGGATGATGGGGCGCTATGGGCGCTACCTTTCGGCGGTGGCGCTGGTGTTCGGCCTGCCCGGCTATCTGCTGGCTCTCTACTTGATACCGGCGGGCCGCCTGGACCTCTGGAGCTTTTGGGGGTTAGCGGTGGCACTCAGCGTAACCACTTGGGCTCTCCTGCTGCAATGGGCTTCCGCGTTTCGGGTGAGTTTGGCGGGTGGCACGGTCTGGGCGTTGGTCGCTCTGTGGTTGGGCGTTAGCGTATGGAGCGTGAGGCAGCGCGATGTAGGGTGCACTCGTGGGCCCGATCCTTCTTTGGGCGGGCCAGAGCTGGTTATGGGCTTGCTGCTGCTCGTGGTGATGGTCTCCAGGCTAGTGCAAGTGCGCGATCTCGTGATCCCCGCCTGGGTGGATTCGGTCCATCACGTGGAGTTGACCCAACGCATCGCGAGTTCAGGTATGGTGCCGAGCGGGGACTCGTATTACCATCTGGGGTTTCACTCCGTCACAGCGGCCCTCATGTGGTTCACCAATCTCTCTGCGCCCGATGCAGTGATGTTGACGGGACAGATATTCAATGCGTTCGCGCCATTGGCTAGCTATACGCTGGCGACTCGACTGACGGATAGCCGTTGGGCCGGTGTTGGAGCCGCTGTGGTAGTGGGAGCGTTGAGCTACATGCCAGCTTACTATGTCACTTGGGGGCGCTACACCCATCTGGCAGGCCTCGTACTGCTTCCTTTTGCAGCGATGGTGCTGGATCGGCTCCTGTGTGAGGACCCTGCCGACAAAGGATGGCGCGCCACGTTACGTCCGCTGTTGCTTAGCGGGTTGCTGGCTGCGGGTGTGGCGCTGACCCACTATCGTGCGCTGGTGTTCTACAGTCTCTATGCGATGGTTGTTGCGGGGCGAGGGATCTGGAGGGCACTGCAAACAGGGCGTGGCGGACTGCGGCTTCTATACCTCGTCGCAATGACGGGCGCTCTGTCCTTGTTGGCTATCGTACCAACAGCTGAGCGCATGCTTTTTGGAGCGATCCCCTCGGTGGGCAGCCTCTTTGGCGGCTGGGCTTTGGCGCCGGAACAAAACGCTTTTCCCCTGAACCTCTTGCGCCCACAGCCCACCTGGACGCTGCTTTGGGTGGCGCTGGCGGGCGTTCTATGGGGCATAGTGAGGCGTCGGGCGGCCGTCGTGGCGTTCGCAGTGTGGTGCGGTCTCTGCATCCTTGCCGCGAATTTAGATTGGTTCGGGTTACCTGCGCTGTGGCTTACCAGTCGCTCATCGTTAGCGATCTCCTATTGGCTGCCGATGGGCGTGTTGTGCGGCTGGTTTGTGAGCGATCTCGTCGCCTTTTCGCTAGAGCGACTGTCTCGACGATGGCCCACCTGGCCTTGGAGACGTAGCCTGGAGCCTCTGGCGGCTGTTCTAGCGCTAACGCTTGTGGGTTGGGGCTGTTGGGCGATGGTGGATATCGTCAACCCTGCGACAGTGCTCGCCACTGCCGACGATCTACACGCTATGGACTGGGTGGCCGAGAACACGCCGCTTGATGCCCGCTTTCTGGTGAACACTCGTCAGTGGTCTGGCGATATCCACGCAGGGGAGGACGCTGGCTGGTGGTTGCCGGTGCTTACAGGACGAGCGGCTACAATGCCCTCGCTGCTACACGCCATGGAAGACCCGTCCCGCGCCCGTGCGGTGACGGAACTGGCCTTGACTGTGGAGCACGCAACATCGCTGAGCGATCCCGTTTTGTGCCGACGCCTGGCGCAAGAGGGAGTCACCCATGTATACATCGGCGCGCGCGGGGGGCGTCTCAACCCGGAGGAGTTAGATCGCAGCCCCTGCTATCACATGGTGTACAGCTATGGCCCGGTGCGAGTGTACGAGCTCCGCCTTGACGCTGTTCCGACTCAGGGTGCGGAGTAGACAGCGCGCAACTTGGGTGTCCCCGCTTCCAACAACTCTTGCAGCAGGAGCATTTCTGTGGGGCGATACGCGTGGGACGCTACACCCAGCAGGGCTTCTACCAGGCCCGGCTCTGGCGCATACTTCAGGATACGCGGCTTGCCCACGACGCCGCCCAGTTCTGCAGCCAGCACGATAGCGTCGTCCAGGTCCCCCAGCTGATCCACCAGACCGAGCTCCAACGCCTGTCGTCCGGAGTAGATACGTCCGTCGGCGAGCGTGTAGACACAATCCTCTGGCAGCGAGCGCCCGTCGGCCACAGCATGCACAAAATCCTCATACGCCTCATCGGCCAACGCCTGGTAGATGGCGGCCTCTTCCTCCGTCAGGGGACGGTAGGGGCTGCCCAGGTCTTTGTGGCTACCGGTCTGTATGCTGCCGATGGATACCCCGAGCTTTTGCATCAGTTCGTGCAGCTCGATGATCTCCCAGCGCACGCCGATGCTGCCAGTGATGGTCGCTGGGCGCGCGACGATTCGCTGGCTGGCGCTTGCCAGATAGTACGCGCCAGAGGCCGCAACCTCGCCAAAGCTGCTCACCACCGGTTTGGGAGATTCTCTCACAGCGTTATAGATATCTACGCTGGGTGTCACACTGCCGCCGGGGCTATTGATCTCGAGGACGATGGCGCCCACGCTGGGGTTCTCGATGGCCTCGGTGAGGTTAGCGATGATCCGCTCAGAGCTCGAGGCTCCTCTGGCACTCGAATCCCCACTGACGATGGTCCCCTGTATCTCGATGACGGCTACCGTATTCCCGCCCCCAAAGTACCCTCCCGAGGATGGCATGAATATTAGGAGCAGGCTCAAGAGCCCACAGCCCACCAAGAGGGCCAACACCGCGAAAATAACCGCCAGGACCCACCAACTCGATCTCTTCATGAGGGTACCTCCCGAGTTCGCAGGCCCTGTGCGATGTGCTTCTGTGGCAGCGCTGCTTTGAGCCCGCTTGCTGTCGTTAGTTCTCGAGTACATCTTCCACATACACTGGGTTACTCCAGGCGATGCGCCCCTGGGTGTCCTCACATTCCACACGGAGGTACACTTGCTCGGCGCGCATCGGTAGTATCGCTCCCTGTAGCAACTCGTCAGCGGTAGCCGTAAAGCGCATACCCGTGGGGCCCCAGCCGTGGAAGGTGATGAAACGGCAGGGGCTACAGTGCACGCGCAGTGCGGGGCGACCATCGTCGGTGGCGGTCACACGCAAGTCGAGAATAGTGGGGCCACCACTAGAGTAAAAGTGTCCCTGGCGCAGGGCCTCGAGAATACTCTGCTCATCGAGCTGTGTGGCTCGAACCATCACAAAGCCCAACCCAGCTTCTCCGTGCCGCCAGTGCACGTCATCTACTGCGATGGCGTTCACGCGCAAGCCACCGGCGAGCAGCTCGTCCCAATGCACGCGCGCGATCCCGAGGCCTACAGCCACTTCGCAGGCGGAGTTGTATACTTCGATGCCCGAGTACCCGCTGGTCTTGGCGATGTCCGTGGCGGTTTGGGCCGTCCAGTAGGGGTGGGCATAGTACGATAGCCCTCCGCTAGCGGCGATGGTGTTGATCAAGTCCTGCGGAGAGTCTCGCAAATCTCGCGAGGGGAGCTCCGAGATGCCCAATGCGACCATGTGGTATCCAGGCCCATCCAATTCTGTGCCCGAGATTGTGCAAAAGCCGTCCTCAGGCCCGCGGCCGTCACCAGGGGTGAGTACCCAGTGATCGGTGAGTGCGAGAAAATCATAGCCGTGCGAACGGTACCAGGAGATGGCGTCCTCTGGCGACAGCACGCCATCAGACTGCGTCGTGTGGGCGTGCAGGCAGCCTTTGAGCCACACACCCGGTAGGCTAAAGGGGGAGGTCCAAGCCATGTCATCACTCCTAAGAGGGGATAGGGTTGCTCGATGGGGAGAGTATAGCGCGGCACGGACGCGGTGCCAACCGCAAAACGAGCGAGGGAGGTCAATTGAGGGCCTCGCCGGAGCCCTCTGTCTCGCGTGCGGCCTCGAGGCGGGCCTTGGCGCGTTTCATGCGGAACAAGTCCTCGCGTTCGCGCTCTTCGAGGGTGTCCTCAATATAGTGCAGAGTCTCTTCGTACATCGGGATAAAGACGTGCTCCAGGGCATTCAGACGCCGCTGGGTGCGACGCAGCTCGGGGGCTAACCTCCACACGGTGGCGACGCTCTCTGAGAGCTCGGCCATGGAACTGAGCACCGCTCCCCACTCTCGCTGTGCCTGATCGAGTACGGGGCTCGTATCGCCAAAGCCGTAGGGCAGTTCGCGCTCGGGCAGATTATAGCGGATAGTGGGCACCACCACTCCCATGATGCTGCGGGGAGTGATACGCACATCCACCTCCTCTGGTCGCGAGAGGGCGAAACGCATGACGCGCTCGGTGCCCATGGTAGAGCGCGCCTCTTGCACGATACCGTAAGCCAGGCGGAATTGTTCCTCTACTTTAGCCTGTACCTTCTCGGTGCCCTCAAGCAAGCGCAGGATCTCGAGAATCAACACGCCGCGCTTCCTGTCGAGCAGTCGGTAGCCCTCCCTGGCGAGGCGCAGTCGCTCTTTGATCATCAAGAGGTTGCTGCGTGTGGCCGCCATGCGCATTCGCGCCATGTTACGCCTCCGCCTGTTGGCCGTCGATATAGCGCTTGCTCACGGTATCCGCGTCGATACGCGTCAACTCTTTGCGCGGGAGCAAGCTCAGCACCTGCCACACCAGATCGAGCGTCTGGTCGATGGAGCGCGCCTCGTCAGCGGTTTGGCCGATGAAATGCCGTTCAAAAGCTGCACCGAAATCGAGATACTGGCCATCCAGCTCCGATAGCTCCTCTCTACCCACTACAGTTACGAGTGAGCGGGCCTCTTGCACGCGGGAATAGGCGGCATAGAGCTGGTCTGAGACCGACGGATGGTCGGGGCGTGTGAAACCCTCGCCGATACCGTCCTTCATGAGCCTGGAGAGCGAAGGTAGAACGTTGATGGGCGGGTTGACGCCATCACGATACAGGTCGCGGCTCAGCACGATCTGCCCTTCGGTGATGTAGCCGGTTAGGTCGGGCACAGGGTGGGTGATATCGTCGTTGGGCATGGTGAGGATCGGCATCTGAGTGATGGATCCCCGCTGCCCCTCGATGATGCCGGTCCGCTCGTAGAGCGAGGCCAGATCGCTATAGAGGTAGCCCGGATACCCTTTGCGGCTGGGCACCTCACCGCGCAGGCTCGAGAGCTCACGCAACGCCTCTCCATAGCTCGTCATGTCACTCATGATGACCAGGACGTGCATATCGTGCTCAAAGGCAAGGAACTCGGCGAGGGTCAAGCCGGCACGCGGGGCTATGATACGCTCCATTGTAGGGTCATCCGCCAGATTGAGAAACATGGCGGTGTTACTGAGCGCGCCACTGTCGGCAAAGCTGCGGCGAAAGAACTCGGCATCATCGTGCTTGACGCCCATGGCCACAAAGACGATGGCGAACACTTCGTCAGAGTGCGCTAGGTGCGCCTGTCGTACGATCTGTGCAGCGAGCTCGTTGTGTGGTAGGCCGCTTCCCGAAAAGATCGGCAACTTTTGTCCTCGGATCAGCGTGTTCATGCCGTCGATGGCCGAAATTCCGGTGACGATCAGGTCGCGCGGATACTCGCGGCGCATCGGGTTGATGGGCGTGCCGTTCACATCGGCGTGATCCTGAGCTATGGGAGGCGCGATGCCGTCGATGGGTTCACCCAAGCCATTGAACACTCTTCCCAGCATGTCCGTGGTTACCGGCAGGTGCAGAGAGCTGCCCATGAAGCGCACTCGCGTAGTGATGGTATCGATGCCCAGGGTTCCCGCCCATACCTCCACTACCGCGCGCCCGTGGCTTGCCTCCAACACGTGGCCGCGACGCAACTCGCCGCTGGGTAACAGCACCTCAACGGCCTCGTCATAGCCCACGCCCTGCACGCCCTCCACCACCACGATGGGGCCGTGTACTTGGCTCAATCCACGAAATTGCTGGGTTCGCAACCGGCCGAGCGTGCCCTCTTTCCCCAGCTCTAAATTTGTCATGACCGGTAATCCTCTTCTATCACAGCCACCTGTTCATCGAACTGCTGTGCCAACTCGTCCAGCGCTGCCAGCTCATCGTTCGGCACCGAGGCACGCGCTCGTCTCAGAGGGGTCCAAATGTTGATTTCGTTTTGGATGCGCCCCACCGGCGCGCCAAGGTCGAGGGTTTTGCTGCCGCGCTCATAGATGTGGATCAGTAATCGCAGCAACGCTACTTGCTTGGTGGGCGTAGTGTAGGCATCCACCTGATCCATAGCGTTCTGCTGGAGAAATGCCTCCTTGATGAGGCGTGCTACAAAGAGCACAAAACGCTCACGGTCGGGTAGGGTGTCGGCCCCCACCAATCGCACAGTCTCTTGCAACGCCGACTCTTGTTGTAGTATGTGCATCACCTGTTGTGTCAGCGCCGCCCAGTCTGAAGTGACGTGCTCTTGCCACCAGGGCGTCACCTCTGGCGTATAACCGCTGTAACTGTCCAGCCAGTTCACTGCTGGGAAGTGGCGGGCAGCAGCCAGCGTCTTGTCTAGCGACCAGAACACTCGCACAAAGCGCTGCGTTTGCTGTGTGACAGGCTCGGAAAAATCACCGCCGGGGGGTGAGACGGCGCCAACCACTGTCACCGATCCCTCGCGGCCGCTAAGGGCCCGGACCCGGCCGGCGCGCTCATAGAACGCGGCCAGGCGCGAAGCCAGGTAGGCTGGGAACCCCTCCTCAGCCGGCATCTCTTCGAGCCGTCCCGAGATCTCGCGCAAGGCTTCGGCCCAACGCGATGTGGAATCGGCCATGAGCGCCACATCGTAGCCCATATCCCGATAATACTCGGCCAGGGTGATCCCCGTGTAGATGCTTGCCTCACGGGCTGCTACGGGCATGTTGGACGTGTTGGCCACCAAAAGAGTGCGTTCCATGAGCGAACGCCCCGTGCGCGGGTCTTGCAGTTTCGGGAACTGCTGCAAGACGTCCGTCATCTCGTTGCCGCGCTCGCCGCACCCGATATAGATCACAATATCCGCATCGGACCACTTGGCTAGTGCGTGTTGCAGTACGGTCTTACCCGCACCAAAGCCCCCGGGGACGGCGGCCGTTCCGCCTTTTGCGATGGGAAAGAGCGAGTCAATGACGCGCTGCCCCGTGAGAAGGGGCTGGTCAGGGTTCAAGCGCGGGCCAATAGGGCGCGGCACACGGACGGGCCAACGTTGTAACATGGTTAGCGTACGCTCGCCGTGGGGCGCCTGCACTCGTGCGATGGGGTCATCTACAGTGTACTCGCCCGGGCTGGCTATCCATGTGAGAGTGCCCTCGGCATCGGGCGGGGCGAGTACGCGATGCTCGATGAGCGGAGTCTCGGGAACAGTGCCCAGTATCTCGCCGCCGTGCAGCGACGCGCCCTCCTGCAGTACAGGAGTGAAGGCCCACCGACGTTTGCGATCGAGCGATGGCGCTGTGATACCGCGCGCGATCCGGTCGCCGGCCATCTCAGCCAACTCCTCCAGGGGACGTTGTACGCCGTCGAAGGTGCGCTCTAAAAGGCCGGGCCCCAGCTCTACACTCAGCGGGGCTCCGGTGCCATAGACCGGCTCATCGGGTTTAAGCCCCGATGTCTCTTCGTACACCTGAATGGTGGCAATATCGCCGCTCAATCCCAGCACCTCGCCGATAAGGCGCATCGTGCCCACTTCGGTGCGCTCCATCATCCGCAGGTTACCGCCCACGTCAGCTCGTACGACGGGGCCACTGATCCAGCGGATACGCCCTGCCTCGTTCATCCTGACCCCTCCACGTTAGCGGTGGTGTTAGCGTGAGCGCCGCTCTCCAGCACGCGGAATACGTCGTCGCGGAGTATGCGCTTCGCAAGCGCCAGTCGCTCATCCAGCGAGTTATCCACCAACTCGTTGGTGTCCACTCGGTAGACGATGAGGCCGCCCATGATATCCGCCGGCTCGGACTGCCGCACCAGACCGGCTATGCCTTGTGTATCGCGCAGGTGTTGCGCCCACTGGGTCAATGTCTCGTCGTTCAGCAATGAGGCGTCATGTGCATTGGTCTGTATCTCGAGCGAACCGCCTCCGAGCTGCGCGGCGGCGTCTGTTAACAGGCGCTCCAGCAGTGCTCGGCGTACAGTGATCTCTTGCTGGGCGAGCTGTTGTAAGCGATCCTCAACCTCTTCCCAAAGACGGCCGACTAACTCCTCGTAGCGGTTGGCGCGGGTTTGTAGTGCCTTCAACCGAGCTTGGGCGCGAGCCTGTTTGCGCTGTTCCGAGAGCGTATAGGCCAGTTGTTGTTGTGTGACGCCTTTCTCTGTATCGATCTCCTCTGCGGCCTGCTTCAAGAGCGTGTCGGCCTGCTCCTGCGCCTCGGCCAACCGGTTCAAGGCCCGCTCCCTGGCCTGACGGTGAAGGTACCCCTCCAGTCCACTTCCGATAACCCCTCCCACTAGTCGCCTCCTAATCGCACCCCAAGGACCTGCTGTACGAGCTCTTTCATCGAAGGCAGTGATGCTCCTGTGGCTTCGCCAGGTATCTCTATCACCAGTGGCGATAGGCTGGTTGCCTTCATAGTGTCAACATGCTGACGGCTCAGATCGCTGACATCCGAAGTGACTAGCACTAGCCCTATCGTCTTATCTTCCATGCACTGGCTCAAGGCCTTCTCGAGGCTAGCGGTGTCACGGACGACGCGCCCTGACACACCCACCAACGAAAAGCCGAGAACGGCATCTTGATTGCCAATGACGTACATTCGCATGGCGGTTTCTCCGCGCAGTCTCTATGCGCTCAGGATCATGAACGAGATGATCAATCCATAGATAGCGATACCCTCTGCCAGGCCCACAAAGATCAGTGTGCGCCCCAGTATCTCGGGCTTCTCGGTGATACCCCCGATGGCGGCTGCCCCAGCGATACCCACTGCGATACCGGCTCCGATACACGCCAAGCCAGTAGCCAGCGCAGCACCTAACGCCACGCTGCTACGGTCCGCTGAGGGTGCCGCAGCACCTTCCTGAGCCACAACAGGCAGCGGAGCGCTCAGCGAGAACAGCATCAAACCGAGAGAAACGAGCAACACGAGCCCGTTGAGGCTCATCAAGCCACCCACCACTGTGCGTATCGCCGCCGCCGGCTTTTGCGACCGCCGGGCCACCCCGATGGCAGCTAGACCCAGGGAGACAAGGAACGCCAATAGAGCTACGATCGTTCGATTCATCAAGATCCGCTCCTTCCAGAAGATAGTTGATAGGGTTGGCATTCGGAACCAGGCAATGTCAGTGGTTTGTAGGGAACGCCCTCACCCTTGAAGAACTTGCCAAACAGCTCATAGTCCTCCAGCCGCAGCGTTTGTATGCCCACGATGAGGCCCTCGAAGCCGATGATCACCAGGTTGCCGAGGGCGATGATGAGAATGGCTACAACCGAACTGCGATCACCGCCACTGAGCATGTCCGCCAGCAAGAATACGACCATGCTGAGCCCGACATGAGCTACGGCAAAAGCTCCGAGGCGCACATAGGATAGCGTGTTGCTCACGTAACTGATGAGCGCCTCGAACAACTCAAAGAAGGATTGCACCACGAACTCGCTCACGCTGCCCTCTAGCAGAGGCCGCCTGCGCTGAACAAGCCGTGCCATTGGTTCGCTGAAGAACAAAAGCGCTATCAAGAGCCCGGCCATGGGAGCCAGCCAACTCCACACTGAGCGGCCAGTAACCGACAACACAAAGATGGCTCCGAGCGTCCAATAGAGCAGCAGCCCAACGATGCCGTTCTTGTCAAAGATGGCCTGCTCCAAGTGCCCCTCGCGGATCGAGGTCACCAGATGTGCAACGAACCCGATGTTGAGCACGACGACGCCAAACACAACTGTGGTGATCAACAGCGAAAAGATGTTGTTCATCGGGCGCAACCAGAGGGCGGGGATCACTTCTTCCATGCCGAAAACACTTCCATATAGCAGGCCGAATATGCTGGCGGATGCACCACATGCGATGAGGATCGTGCCCATGTTGGACACACTAGAGAGGCGCGGGATCAGGCGTAGCGAAAGCGCGAGCCCGACGAGCACTAGCAACAACCCCTGTCCCAGATCGCCAAACATCATACCGAACATGACGACAAAGGTCACCGCCAATAGGGCTGTGGGGTCTATCTCGCGATATCCGGGGACACCATAGGTGGTTACCAGGCCCTCGAGAGGGCGCAGCAGTTGAGAGTTACGCAATAAAGTGGGTACCTTGCGAGAGGTGCCGGGTGTGAAAGGCGAGTTCTCATCAAAAGCGGCTCGCCCGCCCGCGGCCTGCTCCACTGCTTCACGCAACTCCTGAACTCGGTCTTTGGGCACCCAACCGGCGATAAGGTACACCCTGCCGCGATGCCCAAAGTGTGCCATAGCCTCCGAGATGGCACGATCCCCCCGAATGCGTGCGAGCATGGAGAGCAGCTTGGAGTGAAGCGCCTCGGCTAACGCCTTACGCTGCTCCTCAATGCTGGCTAGCTGCTGTTTGGCCTCGCTTCGGCGCTGCCCGATTTGCATCAGTATTTCCTGAGGGGTGCCGGTGAACTCCTCGGGCAACGTCAAAGGATCCAGAAACGCGCTGGTAAGCGCCCGGTCCAAAATAGCAGCGTGCTCTTCGGCACAGAAAGCAAAGATCAGTACTCCGCGCTGGTAACGATAGACTGGGATGATAGAGAAGGGGATACGGAACAGACTGGCTTCCAAGCGGGCCAGGTTCTCGGCGGGAATCGTGCCGGCTACCACGTGTAGATGCTCGAGCTGGCGGAGGTCCGAGATGCTGATCGAAAGAGGGGTCAACACCTCCATCGACTTGGCGGCGAGATTCCAGCGTTCCATCTCTTGTGTGACCGCTGCATGCTGCTCGCGCAAACTCTGCGTCTGCTCTTCGATCTCCTGCAGCTCTTTTTCAAAAGTTCCCACATCTGCTGCGGGCATCAAGGCCCCCTCACACGGGACTACCTCCTCCGGGATACCGAGCTGGCTGAGCAAATCGAGCACGCGACGCTCCTGTCTGGCGTAAGCGCTGATGCGGCCCGCCCATTCGGTACTCACTTCCTCAGCCCATTCGCCGAGAGCGTTCGCATCTAACAGATGTATCACTCCCAGGTCGGCTACCCGCTGGGCCACCGCCTCGACGTCGCTTTCGAACACAAAGATGTCCACTTCCGACATTTCGGCAGGGACGAACATGATCTACTCCTTACCTCGCACGAGGTGCTGCACAGTCCGATCGGTGCTCCAATTCATACCCTTACCCTCCAATAGCGTGACTAGATCACGCATCTCGATCTCCTCCAGCACCAGATAGCCCAAGATGGTCCCAAAAGTGAAGGGGTAGCCGCGAAGCGCTCGCTCCGCAAGTGTGCGCCAGTACCGCATAAGGGCTAATTCCAGCACCGGCAACATCTTCCAGTCATCATCCGAGGTATCCATAGACGCGACGTCCACTGCTCCCGGCCCCCAAACACGCAACACGACATCGCGTGGGCTGGCTCCCAGTGCGATCTCTCGAATCAGATTAGTGTTTGTGCGATCCGTATGCCACAGGGTATAGTTCACAATCTCCTCGGCCGACAAACCATAGTAGACACGATACCGATACGCCCAAAGGATGTTCAGAATATCGAGAAAAGTCCCGAGCACGCGGTGCGCTTGTAAGCCGTCTTCACCACTCAGGCGCTTGATGGCGAGTCCTAGATCGCGGTAATAGCGAATGTCTAGGGCTACCTCGATGGGGAACAGAGCGCCTTCGCGTTGATACTGCGGAAAGGCATCGCGTAGAGGGTTGATATAGCGTGTGTCTGCGAGGCGATCAATGAGGCTAGCCACCGAATGCTCGTGTGACAACGTGTCAAAGGGGAGGGCCGAGCCGTCTTGCAGGGGGACCATCAAGTCGCGGATCGTCTCTGGAGTACGCCCTTGGTCAATGCCCCTAAACGCAGTCTTGAGATTCTCCAGCTCAAAGTGCCGCCACCAAACATGCAGCACTTCTTTTGCTCTACCTTTGCTGAAAAGCATAGCGTGGCGCATATTGGTGGCAACACGGCCTGCCAGACGGCGCTCCAGCCGTTGCAGAGTCATGTGCCCCTGGCGTTCCACCTCAGCTAGCGTGTTGCCATAGTCGGTTGCACGCAAGATGGTGAGGAATGAGGCTAGATCTGGCGCACTGACTAATTCATGCCAGGCAGAGTGGCTCAATAATCGAGAGCGCAATCCTCTGACGCGTGCATTGCTCGCCGTGTGGCGCACCACATCCAGACCGGTGGGCATGGTTATTCGCCAGCCCCCAGGAGGATCACGCCCAGCGCAAAGCGTAGCGCTTCGTCATAGTGCTGGCGGGCGACTTTGAGCCAGGCATCGGCTTCCTCTTCAGCTTTGCGAAGGATCTCGGAGACCTCGCCTTGCGTTTCTTCGGCAGCGTCGCGGCGCGTGCGCTCTGTCTGTTCCTGCAGTGCAGTTTTGGCTGCCTGCCGCATTTCCTCAGCTTGCCCCTGCGCGGCCTCAAGGATGCGTCGCGCCTCCGCCTCAGCATCGCGGATAATGCTTTGAGCCCGCCGCTCAATGGTGAGGACGTCCTCGAGCGCGCCCTCTTGGTATCCATCTGAGCGGCGTCGTCTCTCGTCAAAACTGTCCATGCGCGCCCCCAATCCCCGTGTGTTGGCCAGACATACTCTACCTCGCTACTCTTGCGCACAAAAAAAGCGCGCTAGCTCCGCGGCTCGACGCCGTGCATCTATGCACAACCCGTCCTTGGGAGCAACGCCGCTTTCAGCATTGAGTATATGTCGCGTTCAGCAGAATACACGGGGCGTGACGCGGAGTCATAGAATGCAGAACGCCACTCGGCCCAACTGCATCGAATCAAGTATAGTCCTCTCTGTCAAAGCTGTCGAATCTTGTGCAGAAATCCATGTAATGGCAACATTCCCAAGCATCGTGGATGCTCGGTTGCGCTTGATTCGCCTCCAATACGAGTCTACTGAGATACAGGCCAAGCAACACTAGCGGCCACTCGCGCAGCGGGCCAAAAGGACCTAGCCAATACGCCATCCAGGGCACGGTACCGCTGCGCGAGTAGGGGGGGCACAACGCATGTTCGCGCAGCTTGAACCACTTGAGTGTTCGTGGTTAAATGAGAAGAGTGTATGCAACAACTCATGGCGCATAGCAGGAGGATCTGCAGCATGGAATACGTGAGACTGGGTAGGTGTGGCCTCCAAGTGTCTCGCGTTTGCCTGGGGACGATGACCTTCGGCCGCGAGGCGGATGAGCCAACCTCCTTCAAACTGATGGATCGTTACCTGGAGTTGGGAGGAAGCTTTTTAGACACCGCTGATGCGTACTCGGCCGGTGTCTCAGAAGAGATAGTGGGGCGTTGGCTACAACAGCGTCGTACGCGCGATAGCGTTGTATTGGCTACCAAGGTTTATGGTGTGATGGGGCCGGGTCCCAACGACGGCGGGTTGTCGCGCCTGCACATTCAGCGTGCTGTCGAGGCCAGCCTCAGGCGACTGCAAGTGGATACGATCGACCTGTATCAGATCCATCGCTGGGACCCTCGAGTCCCTGTGGATGAGACGATGGAAGCGCTGAACGACCTGGTGCGCCAGGGGAAGGTGCGTTACATTGGGTGTTCCAATTTGAAAGCGTGGCATCTGGCTAAATACCTGTGCTCCGCGGAACGCCGTAGCTGGGCGCAGTTTGTCAGTATTCAGCCGATATATAACGTTATCAATCGGGGCATCGAACCCGAACTTCTTCCCCTATGTGAGGACGCGGGCCTCGGCGTGATCACATATAACCCGTTGGCGGGGGGGATGCTTACCGGCAAATACAAACGAGACGAAGCGATGCCCCCCGGAGCTCGGCTCGAAGCGTTCCAGCAGTACTATGAGCGGTATTATAGTGCGGATGCTCTAAAGCTAGTGGATGACTTTGTGGACGCTGCGCGGGCGCGTGGGGTAACTCCGGCACAACTCGCACTGGCTTGGGTGCTGGCCGAGCCGCGTGTTACTTGCCCCATCGTGGGCGCGCGCAACTTGGAGCAACTCAACGACACGTTGGGTGGTTTGGGCATTCGTCTCTCGGCCGACGAGCGCGCGACTCTGCCAGCCGTAGCGCCCGGATGGTGGCTGGGTAAAGACCCTGTGTACGAGCGGGAGGACGGCTAGTAGGTTTCTCGGGGGGGGGGCGATCCCCGGGGCGCTGATGGGCGACCAGTCCGAGTTGGAAAACGGCGGAGCTGCGGAAAGTTGCGGCTCCGCCGTTCTGTGGATACGGGCGCACGACCATAGACCGGCCGACGTCCGCCTTGGCGGCTAGCTTAGCGTGATCCCCTGCGCCACCACGCGTGCCGGCATCACTTGCGCTCCAGCGGAACTAAGCGCCGCTCGAACCGCGTCTGCTCGGTCCGGTTCAACTGCAGTGATCATGCAGCCTCCGCCGCCTGCGCCGCAAATCTTGCTTGCGCGCGCCCCGGCAGAGCCCGCGGCGGCCATGATGGTATCTATCCGGGGCGTGGTCACCCCTTCAGCCAAGCCCTTGCGTAGTTTCCACTCCTCATCCAGCAGTTCTCCGAAGCGATCCCAGTCCGGTATCAGCAGGCACTCGCGCATGGCACTGGCGATCGCCTTGATATCGCGCATCCGGGCCACGGTATCGCCATCTTTTTCGATGTACCGGCGCAGCATGGCCCAGTTAGTGATGGCCGAGTGGTGAGGAATACCTGTGAAGGAGACGATAACGCGCTCGTTCAGACCATCGATCAACGCTGGATTCTCAGACAACGACTCCAGAGTCCACCCATCCACGTCGAACCACATGGCACATACCCCGCCAAAGATAGGGGGAAAGTAATCCTGCTTGCCCGTGGGGATGCCGATGACTTGAGCCTCGATGTTGGCGCCCACATCCAGAATGCGCTCAGAGCTCAAGCCTCGCTCGGTGAGAGCGTTCAAGCCATGCGAGAGAGCCATCAGCAGCGCCGAGGAGGCTCCCAGGCCCGAGCCGGCTGGCGCCTGGCTCTCGATATCGATGGTCAACCCCATCTGGGGGCGGTAGTAGTGAAGCACGCGCTTGGCCAGATCCAGTCTCCCGCCGAACTGCATAGTGCCCAGAGAGGGGATTTCCTCTTGGTACGATAGGTCCACTGACCGTAAGACGATCTTGGCGTCGTTACGCGTTTCGAGACTGGCGCGAGCCATCACGTCGATAGCGGCATTCACAGTAAGGCCGCCGCCCTCGAACAAGTAAAGCGGATAGACGTCCAACGTTCCCCCGGCGAGATCGATGCGGGTCGGTACGGTGGCGCTGATCTTCATGGGTCCAACTCCTGAGTTTATAGCAAAAAGCGCCAAAGCGCTGGCGACACTCCGTTCTTTGCGATCTCCTACAAGGCCGTGGCCTCAGAACAGATCTCCAAGGCGGCCACGGCGCGGTGAATCCGCAGGCGGCGCGTTATCTCGCTGGCGCATCGCCTCGTTCTGCTCGCTGAAATAACGGCTCCACTCAGCGGGGGCATCAGGGTTTTCGGCACCGTGGCGGGTGATGCGCTGGCGCACCTGTACCAATACCGGTGTGTTCACCGAGGCGCCCGCCACGATCACCTGGCCCTTGCTCAGGGCCGGCAACTCTAGCAGTAGGTCGCGCCCTACCGACTCGACGCTTTCCGCCACGCGAGCTTGGTCCACCGGGTTCACGATGCGCATGATGCACTGCGTCATACACTGCGAAAGCACATCCCCATCCAGCTTGCCCGGTCGTTGGCTGATGAGCCCTACCGACACACCAAACTTGCGCCCTTCGGACAGGATCTGCTTCAGGATCTGTGTGGTGATGATTTCTGTACCCGCAGGGGCGAAATTATGGGCCTCTTCCACAAGGACAAATCCAGGATAGGGTAGATAGTCCTCGTCTCCCCGAGTGGCGCGGCCGCGCACAGTATCCATACGTGCCTGGTTCAGGCGGCGCAGCAGAGTGGCCACTACGATTTGTTGCTCACGCTCTGCTACTTCATTGAGCTGCAGTACGGTGCATTGCCCGGGTCGGAACAAGTCGGTGAGCGGCAGGTTACTGTGGTCGTTGAATATACGCGAGTCCTCCAGCACCGAGTTGATGCGCCAGATCAACGCACCCACTGTCGGATCCTCCTCGTTATCCGAAGCGGGATCGGTTACCGGCTGATCCTCGCCGCCGGAACGGATGGCCATGCGAAGTTGGCCGCGCGTCCAGCGGGCCTCCCCATACGTGCGCTTTACATAGTTGTAGGCTCGGCCGAGGGTGTAGTGCATCTTCTCGGTGAGGTTGGGCAACAAGTAGCGCAGATCCCCCAGCTCCAGCGACGAGACGCGTACTCTGACGTCGGCTGGGCGAATGATGCGCACCTCGGGCTCGTAACCCTGGGCACAGAACGCGGGATGACCTCTCAGGTCGGTGAGGGTGTCGTACTCGGCGTGCGGGTCGATCACCAAAACGGCGGCGCGGTTGTGTGGAGCCATCAGCTCCTCTAGGATCACACCCGCCAGGTAGCTCTTGCCAGCGCCAGTGGAAGCGATGATGGCCAAGTGTGTGCTGGTGAGGCCACGGGCATCGGCAGCGATGGTCACTTGGCCTTTCGGGCGACTGAGCAACCACCCGATCTCCACTGCACCCAAAGTCTTGGGACGGCAGCGAGAGAGGACTTGCTCCAGCATCTCATCTGGCGCAATGTAGATCGGCGCACCCGAGCGCGGTGCGATTCGCGGGTTCACAAAGCCGAGCTGCGAGTCATAGTAGCCCAGGATGGTGGCTCTGATCTCGAACAAATCCTGTGCACCCTGGTCAAAGCCGAGCAGGTCAGCAACGGCCTCGGGCGGCACACTTGGATTTGCCATAAAGCTGTCGGGATAGAGCCGTAACGGAGCGCGGCCCGTAACGCGACTCAGAATAGCTCGCGACTCGCCCTCGGTATCAGCCAAGTAATAGACGAACTCGCCGTACTTGATGCGCTGATCGGGGTCGGGCGCCACAAAAGTGTATTCGTGTGGTGTCTCTCCTGGGCCTTTGGTGGTGCCGATAGGCGTCTCTTGCATGGTCGCTCCTTTCACCCGACCGGCTCCACTTGTGACTTCCAAGCGAGGTTGCAACCCAGGATGGCGAGGCGGGGCGTCTCCTCAGGGAAGAGGCGGCTTAGGCGATCGATGACCCCCAGAGCGAGTTGTGGCGCCAGTGGGTTGTTCATGGCCACCAACAGGGGGAGGTAGGCCAGCCGCAAGCCCTGGCTACTTTGGTGAAATGTCACTACTTTGTCCTCCTCCATGCAGCGTACCTGTGCGTCGATGTTGGCAGCAACCGTCGGCACGCCCTGCAGTGCACCGCCTGAACCCATGGCCCCGAGAACTGTAACCGACACCAGCACCACTTTTTCGTTGAGATAGTCGGGCGAGAAGATGGCCAACTCGTCCTGCGAAGAGAGTCGTGGCCCGAGGTTGCCAAACTCGGGGTTGACAAGCTGTGTGTTCGAGATGACGCCCACCAGATTCTCGCCGTCTCCTTGTTGTACGCTGACAAAAGTGCCAAAGCCGTAATCGTGCGGTTGAGGCGGCGTCTCGGTCTCGCCCGGGCCATACACCTGGCAGAGGTACTCGACGTGCGAACTCGCGCTAACGATCTTGCCGATGAGCATCAGGTTTCTCCCTTCCGAGGCCCCGGCCACGCCACCCGCTGTGCATTACAAGCGATCGTGCTTTGCCCACTCACTAGCGCCGACCTCTCTTGCTGTAGGCCTTGCGAGAGTAGCGTAGCGGCACGTTCAGCCGCTCGAGGAACTCTTGGTACATTCGATAGAATCGCTCGCGATCCTCCATCGTAATGACTGCCACAGCATCCGCCGTCTCTACGGCGTAAGGATACCCGATACCCACGATACACTCGGCGCGCACGAGATCCAGCACGGAATCCAATAGACCCGCCTCTAACAGCCAGGCGGGCACATCCAGGCGCACTGGCGGATTGGCCGCCGTGGTCTTGAGATAGACCAGATGCACCCGATGATAATAGTCCAGCGCGGGATCAACCCGCTCAAAAACTCGGTCGTTACGGGCGCAGATCCAGACCTCGGAGCGGTCTCCCCAGCCCATCGCCTCGGTGAGCAAGGCGGCATCGCTGATCTCGGGCGACTCGGCGTCACCGATAAGGTACCGCAGCATGCTTACCAGGTCTGTCGCATAGGATGTGTCGACATAACCCACCAGTGGTACGCCGGTCTCCTCCGATGCCTCCAGCAGAGAGCGCGTGGCCCGTAGGTATCCGTATTGTAGCTCAGGTCCCAGTTGCGCGGCGAATGAGATGATGAGCGATCCATCAAAGAAGCACAGAGGACGGGGCTCGCGGCCGGCCCAACGCCGCATATGCTGTACCAACACCTCGCACTCGAGTTCGTACCGCCGCAGATTCACGCGTTGGTCCGGAAAGGCGCTGCTGTCGTGTGAATCCGCCAGATCGCTGGGCGCAAGCGCTTCAAACTGAATATCCTTAGTATAATCACCAGCGGCGTTGTGACAGTTCTCGAACCAACCCACTTGCACAGCGCCCACGGGAATCGAAAAGTCACGTGTGGGGGTGATCTGTGAGCCGTCCACCGCCACAGTGGGCACATCTCGCAACACCTCTATCGCCCATTCTCTCGCCTGTTCGTGATTCTGCCAACCCGGCGATGAGGCGGGTGCAAACCGCCGCAAAACCCGCTCGCCGGCTATGCGCTCACAAGTGGGCAAGGCACCCGGCCGGTCGATAGTTGCCAACCGGGCTCTCAGTCCCTCTGCGCTCTGGCCCTGGAGCCAGTCCAGCGCCTGGCGATAGCGATCCAACTCTTGACCAGCACGCAGATCGAACGCGGCAAAAGCATCACGCTTCGCCTCCAAAGCCGCTGCTACCCGGGGCCTGCTCAGCATAGGTACCTATTCCCTATCCCAGCGACTGCCGTCTTTATCCTTGACGATACGTACGTAGCTCTGCGCAGCTCGCTCGAACGTGTCGTCGTGGCTGATAACGAACACCTGAGAGAAACCCTTTACTTGCATGATCTTTGCTGCGAGGCCGTCACGTCGCTCGACATCCAGATTGGCAGTCGGTTCATCAAAGAAAGCCACGTCGATAGCCGATATGCCGCGCAGTAGCGCCAACCGGAGCGAAAGCGCTGCGCTCATCTGCTCACCGCCAGAGAACTGGCGGAAGGCCCGTTTGCGCCCCTTGACCTCTAGCGCCAGCTCGTAATCCTCGGACCACTCCAAGCGGCCTGTGTGGTCGTCCATGATGTCGCAATAGAGCGCCGAAGCCTCGCGCGAGATCTGCCCCACAATCTGCCGTGTGACATGAGGCGCTGCTTGGCGCAACAGTCTGCGCACCATCTCCAATATCCGGCTCAGCTCCTCTGCCTCCCGGCGCTTGTCCATGTACTGGGCCAGCTCAATCTGCGTTGCTTCGAGTCGTTCGACCCCATCGTCCACAGTCTGCAGCCGTTCTTGGTGGTTGTCGAGCTGTGCTTTCGTGGTGGCCAAGTCACTCCGCAAGCTAGTCACCTGCTGCCGCGTGCGGGTGTGATGTGAGGGATCATAGGCGGCCAGGGATTGGTCACGGGCTTGGCGCAAGCCGACGAGCCGTGTTTGCAACGCTGCCAGCCCCTCTTCGAGTTCGACCACGCGGCGGGAGAGCGCCTCATACTGCTCGGCAGCGCGCTGATATGCCAAATAGGTCAAGTGAGCATCGCGATGGGTACCCTGGGCACGCTGCGCCTCCGTCAGGGCATCGTCAAGGCCCGCGTAGGCCCCCAATTCCTGCTCGATCTGTGCATGCTGCTCCTCTAGTTCGGTGTATTGCTGGCAGGCGGATGCTCGTTCCGCCTCAATAGCGGGTTGGGTACTGGCGAGGCTCTCTTGTAGTTGGTACGTGCGCCGAGGATCGCCTAACGCCTCCAGAGCGACACGGTGTGTTGCTGCGCGATCCGGAGCATCTTGCAGCTCGGACATTTCTCGCTCGACCGCTGCCAACTCTCCGCGCCGGTTTTCTTCCTCGTCTCGCGCCCGGCGTACGACCTCCTCACTGGGGAGCCGCCGTAATCGACCCTGTGCCTGCGCCCGCGTATCGAGTTGGCGCCCTTCCTCGATGCCGTCGGCTTTTATCAGTTGGTGCAGCCTGCGCTCCTTAGCCTTCAACGAGTCGATGGATTGCTCGTTGCGATGTAACAGATCATCGCGATGCTCGGATGTCAGCTCGGCCTCGCACACCGGACAGTGTGCGGCTATGGCGTCGCGGAGGTGTTCCGACTGCTTGTGCAGACGCTCGATTTCGGCAACGAGGGCAGCCCGCTCCTCGCGATTCTGGCTGATACGCGTCGCGAGGACCTCCAAATGCGCTTGGATATCACGCACTGTCGCCTCTACGCTTGCGGCCTCCTGCAGCCCGTTCTCAGCCGACCGAAGAGCCTTCTGGGCTCGCTCGAGCTCCGTTCGTGCGGCGGTGTGCTGGCGCTCAGCCGCGTGGAGTCGGGCAGTATCCTGCTCGGCTTGGCGCAGTTCAGCCTCCAATAGCTCTTGTTCGGCCACCAAGGGTTTTAGCTCGGTCACACGCTCGGCAGCACGAGCTATCTGCTGCAACTCTTTGCCCAGGCGTTCGCGCCGCTCAGCATAGCGTACCAATGACTGCTCGAGACCGGCGCGATTCTGCAGCAAGGTATCTCGCTGTACGCGCTCGGCGTTGAGCGCGCCATAGCTCGCTTCCGCTTCCAGATAGGCTTCGTAGCCGGCGCGGGAAGCTTTTACCTGTATACGTGCCTCGTTGGACTCTTCTAGTTGGGTAAGCGCTCCGGCTAACACCCTCTCCTGAGTATTCAGCTGTGCATCGGCCCGCTCAAAAGCTGCGGCGGCCTCACGCGCGCGGGCTTCGGCCTCATCAAGGGCGGTCAGTGCGTTCTGGGAGGCGACAAGCTGCTCTTCCAGCTGAACGCTCTGGCTAGCGAGCTCCGCGATGGTGTGTGCCAGGGTGTTTTGTTCCGCCAGGAGCCCGGGAAGCGCCAATAGACGCTCCTCCATGCGGGCGGTGTGCTCTCGGAGGTCGGCCAACTCGTTCTCTAGATGTCGGCCCGTCGCGAGCAGGTTGTCGCTGGCTTTGCGATAGTCTTCGACTTGGAGCAGAGGGTCGAATATCGGCTTGCGCTGGCCCGCGGGCAACAGGAACGGCGCAGTAAAGGTGCCCTGTGGCACGCCCACAGTGCTCTCGAATAGCGTATCCAACTGGGCTGTAGGGTCCACACGCAGGTGCTCGCGCAGCCATGTCTGCACCTGCTCCACGCCCTCGGCAAGGATCTGTCGGCCCAGCTCCACGTCATAGACACGATAGCGCGTCGTGGTCTTTTCGCTAAAGTTGCGCTCCACTTCATAAGTGCGCTCGTCATAAGAAGAGACAAACCCAACGGTCACGCTGCCGCTCTCAGTACCCTCTCGCAGGCGACTCGCGTGGCCCGCTCCCCGCTGATTGAACAGCACATAGCCTATAGCTTCGAGGATGCTGCTCTTGCCGGCGCCGTTGGGGCCCACGATAGCGGTGGTGCTGGGGCGAAAGGTGATGGTCTCCTGCCCGTAGGACTTGAAATTCACCAACTCGAGTGTCGTGATCAGCACGAGTCCCCCTCCTCGCACTTTACACCGATAGACTCGCCCGCTTGGTTCTGCTCCGCGCCGGAGTTCTGGCTGGTATCGTGCAAGATGCGTAGCTCTCTGAGGATCGCCTCCGGTGCACTGCCGCTGAGCGCCATGCGCTTGATCCGCAGCACAGCATCAGCCCACAACGCGCTATTAGGCCGGAGTCGAATGTCGTTGCTCAACAATTCACTAATAACGTGGCGCTCTAGCTCATCACGGTTTAGGTTTTCGTGCATAAGGATTTCAAAAGCGCTACGACCGGTCCCGTCGCGCACACGCGACAGCAAGGGCTGCCAGATCTCGTCTAATAGCCTTCCGATCGCGTCCAATTCGAGCTCTGTGTGCTCAAACGGTAACAGACCCGTAATCTGCAGCTCCACCACAGGCTTGGCAGCCACTCGTTTGGGTGTCGCCTGCGAGCGGAGATAGGCCTCCAGTGCGGTGTGTAGCTCCGCGGGTGTCTCGTAGGCGTCCACCAAGAAGGCGAGTCGTTCGAATGCGCGTCGTGGGTTGATGACCCTTTCAGTGTGAAATGTGGGCGGTGAGCGATGATTATCCACCTGCACGACATAATATCCACGATCATTCCAAGCGCATTCGGTGACGCTGTTGGTCTCCAATGAGCCGGGGTTGTAGACCCAGTCGTCTTGGCTGTAGGGCTTGTGAATATGCCCCAAGGCGACATAATCCACCATAGGGCGCAAGGGATCGAGTAGAGAGCGGGGGAGGGTGGCCGAATCATCGTCCAAGATTCCTTGCACTCCGGCGTGCATCATGGCGATGGTGAACAGTGGGCGAGGGCCTGAAATCTGCTCGATGGCCGCCGGCAGGTCAGCAACGACACGCTTGGTCGCACCGCCGTAATACTTGATGCCGATAATCCGTGCCCCACACGGCAAATCGATATACCCACCCCTCTTCTGATCCACATCCCACGGATGCAAAGTCATGATATTCTGGTCGTGGGCGGGGGCGAGTAGGATGAGAAATCCCATCTCGGCGAGGTAATCCAGCCAGGATAGTTGATCTGTGCTGTGTTGGTGCTCGTGATTCCCCTCAATCGCGATGGCGAGGATCCCCTCGTCCCTGAGCTTTTCCAGGCCTACCGCGGCATGTAGCAAGGTCTCGGGGTCAATACTGCGTTTGTGGAACAGATCGCCCGCTAGCAACACAAAGTCGACGCGACGAGTGAGGGCATCGTTGACGAGATAGCTAAACGCACGCGAAAAGTCCCAAAAGCGTTCACGTGAGCCATACTGTGTGTAGCCGAGATGTACGTCTGCTGCGTGTATGAAACTAAAGGTCATGGACACTCCCCTGCACCGGCAACGAACTGCGAACACGGGCAGTGCACAACAAGCACTTGTAGGTTCGATGCATCTAGTGTGTTGCGTAGAGCCTCCTCGAGCGTTGCGAGATCCCGGGCATCGCACTCTCTGGGCTCCAGGCCGTAACCCCGCATCACTTGAATGATATCGATGGCTCGCGACCTGCCGGGGCTACCCGGGTGTTGCTGCCCACCTGTGAGGCCTGTGACCCCGTTGTCAAGCACGATGAGGGCCATTGGGACACCAAGCTCCAGGGCCTGCGGCAAAGCGTTGATACCAGAATGGAAAAAGCTCGAGTCGCCCAACAGGGTCACCAAGCGTCGCGTCCCCGCTCCGAGTCCCAGTCCGATGGATAATCCCAAGGCTGAGCCGAGTGCGTACTTGACATCAAACAACTCGTACGGCGATTGGTTGGCGCGTACCATACAGCCTGCCTCGCCCACGACCAGATAGTGGTTTCGCCCTCCGCCGTCGGACATCACGCGTAGCAGCGCGTCGAACGTGGGACGGTAGAGACAATCCGCACACAATGGATCGTCGGAAACGGTGACCCGCTCCACCACCCGTTGCACTGTGGGCAAATTCCCCGCCTCCTCGGCTTCAGCGAGACGCTCCAGCGCCCAGGCGATATCATCGGTCGTTAGCTCACCCTCCTCGGGTACCAACCTTTGGTGCCGCCCCAGAATCACAGTCTGCAGTCTCTGGCGGTGGGCGAGATCGCGCAGTTGCTCTTCTACAAAGGGACCGCCCTCTTCCAGCACGAGCACATGGCTCAGGGGAGCCAACCAGCGGACGATGGCTTTCTCGGGCAGGGGCCAGGCGCTTGTAAGACCTAGCACACGGGAGAGGGGGAGCGACGGAACTGTGGTTCTCAAGAGCTTGCTGTGGGGGTAGCCCACTGCCACCACTCCAGTGCGGCCCTCGCCTTGCGCCAGATCATAGGGTGAGACTTCGAACAACTCGCGCACCTGTCGCAGCCGTCGGTGTTGACTGCGGCGTTGTGCTACGGCCACAGAGGGAAGCGTGATCCAGCGGCCGCGTTTGCGGTAAAAGCCGCCTACGTATGGCGGTAGCTCCCAAGGCGGCTCTATCTCCCCCTCAGCTTCCGCCAAGGCGCGCACAAAGCGTACAATCACTGGCGTGCTTACCGATTCGGACCAAGTGTAGGCTTGCGCCATGAGAGCGGCAGCGTGTCGCACACCCAACGGCTCTACCAGTGGGATCTCGGCCACACGCGCCACCCAACGGGTATCCTGCTCGTTCTGCGAGCCCCACGCGCCAGGATCGTCGCCCAGTGCGATCACCAGTCCCGCGTGGCAACCGGTCATCGCTACGGTGGCCAGGGCATCCAAGGCGACGTTCATCCCGACGCTTTTAACAACTACCAGCGCGCGCCGGCCTGCCAATGACGCGCCATAGGCCAATTCCATAGCGACCTTTTCGTTGGGCGCCCAATGAGCCTGTACGCTATCGGGCGCTGACTGCGATATCGCGTCAAAGACGCTCGTGGCCGGCGACCCTGGATACCCCGTTACTACTTGTACACCCGCCGCTATCGCACCCAGCGCGAGCGCTCTATCGCCTCGAAGCACGTTCGTCATAAAGCGTCCCTCTGGTTCACCAGCATGTTGCGCAAATACCAACCTTCGCCCGCTCTAGAGGATGTGTTTCCAGTCTATGGAAAACAGCCTCTTGTGCAAGCGTCTCTCGGTGTCAAGCGAGGCTCGTCCGTTGTTGTTTAACACGATAGAGGCTTTGCACCATCCCTTGTTGCAAAGCCTGTAGCCCGTGCTCTGCGCTAGAATTCAGGCCCGAGCCCCAGCGCCGCTCGAAGCTGGTCGCTCGTCGGCTCGGTGGTGCGCAATGTGACATCAAGTGCCGGCAGCGATAGTGCACCGTCGCTCCAGCCCTTGATGCGCTCTGCCTCCTCTGCGTTCTGGCCCACATCGACTGCTTTGAACGCGATGCGCTGTGTCTCCAACCAGGATCGCACCATGTGGGCATCTTGGCTATCTGCGGTCGCGTAAACGATGCAGTTTTCGGTCTGCGCCATGCTGTTGAGAAACACCAACTCTAACAGGCGCTGGCTCGGTTCTGTGAGGATCAGACGAATACGAATGGTGGGTACTGAGCGATACCCGCGATTCCAAACCTCCACTTGCTTGGCTGCTTCGGTGTCCTGGTCGATGTCGATATCATCGAAAGGGATACCGTTTCTCTGCATGATTGCGCGCGCCCGCCGCGAATCGGGGCATCGTGCGTTCGCGTAGAGGGTGACCCAGCGCCGCTGTATACTATCGGATACGGGCATAGTAGACCTCCGCAGTCTCTGAAGGGCTCTCGGGCGAGTGATCCCCGCCTGGTATTCCAAGTCAAAGGAATGGCTGGCTCTCGACCTAGTGAAGCGCGTACCCGCGTGTGCTGGGGTGTTCGTTTGCTGGGGCACCCGGACGATAATAAGGATAATGTGGTAACTATGGGCTATAGTGACAAGTACTAGCGATTAAGACTGTCTGTGTCTCACGGCGTGCTCGGGATTCGAGGGTATCCACCGATTCCGAGTCAGCTTTGTGGCAGTTTACAGTCCGCTTTCCATTTTGCCTGCGAGCCTAGTTTGCGCTCTTTTGCTCCTGGCTGGCACGCTCCATCTGAATCAGCGTCTGCGTCACTTGGTCGACTGCTACACGTTGCTTGCGGTAGAAATCGGACTCGCTCATGGCCATGCGCTGGGCGATGTCGCGGATACGTTCTCCCTGAACGAAGCGGAGGTCGAGAATGTTGTACAACACCCATTCGCCAGCCGTCATACTGCGTTGTCCGCTAGGCTTGAGCCGGTCGATCGCCTCCTGTAGCACTGAGCGCACGGCCTTGGCCGGTACATTGCCATTTTCATCTAGTCGTTCGCGCACCACACGCATCCGAGCCAGGGGGCTCTGGCTTAGTTTCGGGCCACCCCACAACTGGCTGAGCGCGTCCTTTACCGCCTGAGCAAAGCCGGGCGAGTGGATCGGGTTGGTCTCGAGCCGTTCGAGGCTCTCCACGCTGGCATAAGCAGATCTAGAGCGCCAGGCCTGTATTTGATCCAACTCGCTCTCCAAGCTCTGGAGTACACCAAAGACCTGCTGTTGCAGCTGCATATCCTCCAAAGCGCGCTCGAGCCGGCGGGCTAGTCGGTATAGTGTGCTCAGTTCCTCCTCGCCATAGGTTGGTGTCAGTCCACTGGCTGAGATGCCAAGCAACCCGAGGGTGGTATGTTCGGCGCTGCGAAGGGGCAGCAGCCAGTGACCATCAGCGCGCACCAAGTCCTCGTTCGTGATGGCGCCGTTCTTTCGGCTCTTGGATAGCTCTTCCATGAGGGCGCTGAGGTCCACATGCTCCAGAAACCTGGCGGCCTCTTCCATGCGTCCGCAAAAGACTCGCAGCGAGAGCTTGGAGCTCTGCATCGTGACCACAAAACCCGCTCGTGCACGCAGTTGCTCGCAGATCGCGATGAGTGTGTTCTCCAGCAGCTGCTCCAAGTCGGTGGTCGTCAGCAAGCGTTGGTCCAGCGTCTGAATCAGTGCGATTTCCTTGCGGTCTCTGCGGTAGATCAACCGATCGATGCCGGGCTTGAAGACACTGATCAACAGCTGTAGAAGCACCACGCTCGCTACCACTGCCACAGTGAGTATGGTATCCCTCGGTAGCCCCAGTATATGCTCCACCTTGGGTATAGTGAGCATCACGGCGATCACGAGGCTGGCTACTAGTGGGCCGCGCAAGAGGTAGTGGATCAAGCTGTGCTTCACAACGCGGTCTGGCAACAGCACCCCTTGGTAAGCCACGGTGTAGCCGATGACAATGGTCATCAGTGCTATGCCTAGGTCGCCCAACAGGTTCAGTAGAGAGATCATGTTGGCCGATAGATGTTGCCCTGTGGAAGGCACTACCAAAAAGGGGAACACGCCCACTACCGGCGCCACATAAGCTAACATGAGGTAAGACATACGCCGTCGCGAAGTGGACGTTAGGCAGCGCTGCCAGGCCATGCGTACGTTCATCCAACCACTGGCTGTAATAGCCACATAGTAGAGAGAAAAGACCCAGAAGAGGGGGCCCGGTAGTAGATGATAGATGTGCTGTTTCTGCGATACCCCGTCCACCAAGAGGTCGCTCAGGGCTACCATCAACAGCACTGCTAGCCCCAGCGCGTAGGTACTGAACACGCCTACCCGTCGCATACGGGATTTGGCCCCTGTAGTGCGGAGCAGTGCATCGGAGAAATGATAGTACGCCGCGGGGACAAAAGCGATTCCCACCCACTGTACGCGCAGCCAAGCGTTCACTGAGGCGAGCGAATCGATCCCGGGCATGGTGATGTCCACCACAAAGACCGCGATCACTAGCGCCATCAGGACGCAAAACGCCTGTGCCACCGGGCTGCGCAGGTTATGGGTAAGGATATAAACGAGCAATGCAAAGCCGACGATGACGTTGACAGCGGCGAGTATGAGGTTTCCGAACGTCAGAATTGAGGTGAGCGTGATATCACCCATCTGTCAGGTAACCCAGCCGTGATTTGGCTCTCGGGGGGGCGCAGAACCCCTCATCCCATGTACAGAGCCCAATAGTACACCAGCGGGACTACAAAGAGCAAGCTGTCTATGCGGTCCAGCATGCCTCCATGTCCCGGGATCAGATTGCCCGAGTCCTTGACGCCAAACTGGCGCTTGATAGCTGACTCGGCTAGATCCCCCACAGTGGCAGCGATCACCAGTAGAACGCCCAACAGGATGCCCTTCTCCCAAGGGAGCGCTAGGACCAATGTGGCATATGGAGCCACAAAAGCCACGCTGGCCACCAATCCTCCTACAGCGCCCTCCCAACTCTTTTTGGGGCTGAGCGCGGGCGCAAGTTTGTGCCGACCGAATTTGATGCCGATCAAGTATGCTCCTGTGTCGCAGATCCAGGTACCCACCAATGCTAGCACCATCCACCAGATCCCAACCGTGTCCAAAGCGCGTAGTTTCACAAAGTGGCTGGTGGAGAAGCCGATATACACGGCACCGGCAATAGCAAACGACCAACTGATGACTGAGCCCCGATTGGGCCGGAACACCTGTGCTATGAGACCAAAAAGTGTGATAGTACCCAGCCCCCAGGAGAAAACACCGAATTCGGGCCACTGTGCATCCACCAGAAAGAGAGCGATGAGGGCTAACCCCAGTAAGTGCAGGGGTACCAGCCCCTGTTGCCGGCTCATCTGCAGGAACTCGCGCCCGGCCAAGAGTGCCACGAGACTTACGAGGGCAAAGAACAAGGGGTCCCCAATAAAGATGGCCACGCCAACAATGGGGATCAGGATTGTCGCGCTCACGACGCGTTTGCCAAGCATGCACGCCCTCCGTGTGTCGTGGTTGCGGCCGGAGAGAGTTGGCTATTCCGATCCGGAGCGCAGGCGGCCGAATCGACGCTCTCGCTGTTGATATGCGAGGAGGGCCCTGTACAATTCGTGCTCATCAAAATCGGGCCAGTACACGGGCGTGCTATAGAACTCGGAGTAGGCCGCCTGCCAGATCAAGAAGTTGCTCAGGCGCATCTCGCCGCCCGTGCGTATCACCAGATCAGGGTCGGGGAGCCCGCTGGTTCCCAGATATCGGCCCAGAGTCTCCTCGTCAATCTGGTCAGGGGCCATGCCAAGCGTCAAAAGCTCTCGCACGGCATCAATGATCTCTGCGCGGCCGCCATAGTTAAAGGCGACGTTGAGGATCAGCCTCGTATTGTGGGCAGTGCGCTGCTGAGCGCCGTCTATCTTGGCTACCAGGCGAGGAGTGAGGCCCTTTTTGCGGCCGACGTGCCGAATGCGAACCCCAGACGCGTCGAGCTCGTCCAGTTCGCTGTCAATCACATGCTCCAATAAGAGCAGCAGCGCACGTACCTCAGCCGGTGGCCGACGCCAGTTCTCGGTGGACAGAGCGTAGACGGTCAGGATGCGGATCCCGTAATCCACGGCAGCGCGCAACACACGCCTCAGGTTCTCAGTGCCGGCGCGATGACCCGCCGCGCGCGGCAACCCACGCGCGCGGGCCCATCGACCGTTACCATCCATGATAATGGCCACGTGGTTGGGCGCCTTGATCAGCGGTGCCTCGAGAAGAGACTGCCGCTCATCACTCATGATTGCCATTAGCCTTCCATGATCTCGGCTTGCTTCTGCTCGCCCAACTCGTCCGTCTTTTTGATGTACTCGTCTGTGATCTCCTGCAGCTGGTCGCGCACCGCAAAGAAATCGTCCTCCGAGATGGCTTTGTCCTTCTGGAGGTCGCCCAGATCTTTTAGGCCATCTCGACGCAAGTTGCGGATGGCGACGCGGCCATCTTCTACGCGACGCCCCACCATTTTGGCCAGATCTCGGCGCCGCTCGTCGGTCAATGGAGGCACGGGCAAACGAATGATCTTGCCGTCGCTGTTGGGCGTGAGCCCAAGATCAGATTTGAGGATTGCTTTCTCGATAGCATTGATGGAGTTGGTGTCCCAAGGGCGGATGGCCAAGAGGCGCGGCTCCGGCACTGCCACCGACGCAATCTGATTCAGTGGAACTACCGTGCCATAGTAGTCGACGCGTAGGTTCTCTACAAGGGCGGGGGATGCTCTGCCCGTACGGATAACGAGGAGGTCGCGCCTCAGCGCCTCCACCGCTTTCTCCATGCGATCTTCGATCTCCAACAGGACGTCGTCTGTCATTGTTCTCTCTCCCTCGCTTTCACCGGTCGGGGGCGTGCTCCGTTAAAGGGGACTCAATACAGGCCTCTGCAATACAGCGCAGCGCGGTAGCCGCCCTGTCAGGCTCGCGAGACGTAGGTACCGATGGGCTCGCCCATGATTGCGCGTGCCAGGCTGTCGGGAGGACGCAGCTTGAACACGACCAGCGGCAGGTCGTTCTCCATACATAGCGAGAGGGCAGTACTATCCATCACCCTGACGCCCATGTTAAGAGCCTCGAGATAGGAAAGATGGGTGAACCGCTTGGCCGCGGCATTCTTGAGCGGGTCCTCGCTATAGATACCGTCCACTTTGGTCGCCTTGAAGAGGATCTCTGCTCCGATCTCTGCAGCGCGTAACGCAGCCGCGGTGTCGGTGGTAAAGAAGGGGTTGCCCGTGCCCGCGGCGAAAATCACCACGCGCCCTTTTTCGAGGTGACGGATGGCCCTGCGGCGAATGTAGGGTTCAGCCACCTGGCGCACTTCGAAAGCCGTCTGGACACGCGTCATCACATCCATGCGCTCTAGCGAGTTCTGCAGTGCGAGCGCGTTGATGACGGTGCCCAGCATCCCCATATAATCGGCGGTGGCGCGCTCCATGCCGTTGGCTACCGCATCGCCACCACGCCAGATATTGCCTCCACCGATTACGATGCCCAGCTCTACACCAAGCTCCACAGCGCCGATGATCTGCTTGGCGATCCCATCAATAGTAGTGGGATCCACACCAAAGCCGTGCTCGGCTGCCATGAACTCGCCGCTCAGTTTTAGCATTACACGTTTGTACTTGGCGTTCACCATCGCTACCTCCGTACCCGGCTGCCTGCTTTCGGGCTCGTTCACAATCGCCGGGCTTGAGCTTGAGGCCCCTCTCGTCAACACCATTTCTAGTCGGGTCTGTAGGAGCCTTGGCGAGGTTCGGTTTGGCCTCAGCCGACTTGGAACCGAGCGAAGCGCCTCACGACGATGTTCTCGCCCAACTTGGCGATAGCTTCCACGATCATCTGCTCGATGGTCTTGTCTTCGTCCTTGAAAAAAGGCTGTTCGAGTAAGCAATTGTCCTGGTAGAACTTGGCCAGCCTGCCCTCGATGATGCGCTCCATGGCGGCCTCGGGCTTGCCCTCGTCCTCAGCCTGCGCACGATAGCGATTCTTTTCCTCTTCAATAACCTCGGGCGGCACTTTCTCGCGCGAGACATAGACCGGGCTCGCCGCCGCGATCTGCATCGCAATGTTGTAGCTCAACTCGCGAAATTCCTCTGTGCGAGCGACAAAATCCGTCTCACAAGAGATCTCGACAAGGGTGCCCAAGCGGTTGCCAGTATGGAGATAGGCCTCCACACGCCCGTCGGCAGCTACACGCTCGGTCTTTTTCGCAGCGGCAGCCAATCCGCGCTCTCGCAGAATCTCAGCGGCTTTGTTCATATCGCCGCTCGTCTGCTCGAGAACCCTTTTGCAATCCAGGACGCCGGCGCCCGTACGTTCGCGCAGCTCCTTCACCATCTGTGCTGTCACAGCCATTCTGCGAACCACCTTTCCTGATAGGATGGAATGCTGTGCGAGCCGGAGAGACCCGGCTCGCCGCGCCATATGGCTCTATGGTCAGGCGTATTCGTCGCCCTCTTCGTCGTCCACGATAATGAGGTCATCGTCCCCCTCGATCTCTGCTTCTGGGGCTTGCACTTCGATGACCTCGGGTTCTTCCTCTTCGTCCTCGGGCGTCGCGACATAGGCTTCGGGTACTTGATCGTACTCGGAGACCTCGCCCTCTTCTTCCATGATCACGCCGCGCATCTGCTGCCCCTCGATCACCGCATCCGCGATCTTGGTGGAGAGTAGTAACAGGGCACGAATCGCATCGTCGTTGGCGGGGATTACGAAATCGATCGGATCAGGGTTCACGTTGGTGTCCGCGATGGCGATAATCGGGATCTGTAGCCTGGTGGCCTCCTTCACCGCGATATCTTCTGTGTTCACATCGGTGACGAACAGCGCTTCGGGCAGGCGGTTCAGATTGCGTAGCCCGCCCAAACGGCGGTGTAGCTTGGCCAACTCGCGCTGTTTGAGAGTGGACTCTTTTTTGGGGAGGCGTTCCAGTTCGCCTCTCTCCACTTGCTCTTCCAGCTCCAGCATATAGTCTACACGAGAGCGAATGGTACGAAAATTGGTCAATGTACCGCCGAGCCAGCGCTCTGTGACGTACGGCATACCACAACGTTCTGCCTGAACTCGGACGTTCTCCTGTGCCTGGCGCTTGGTGCCCACAAAGATCACAGAGCCACCTTCAGCCACCGTATCGCGCACAAAGGCGTAAGCGCTTTCCAGGTTGCGGATGGTCTGCTGCAGATCGATGATGTGGATCCCGTTGCGCTCGGTAAAGATGTAGGGGCGCATCTTGGGATTCCAGCGGCGGCTGCGATGCCCAAAGTGGACCCCCGCCTCCAGGAGTTGTTTCATACTGACAATAGCCACGATAGATCTCCTCTCTTCGTTTGATCACCCGTCCCTCGCATATGTTGGCGAACCGGCGCCCTACGCATTGTTACAGCGTAAGCTACCGGCACGGAGCCTCCGACCGAGGGGCGTGCTTGATAATGGGCCCGATGCCCGAACAAAGAGTATATCACGGCTCGAGCCTATCGCAAAATAGGTTGAGGGGTTGGCGCCTTTGTGCTATACTCCGCCCCATGTAACAATCCCAGATGGATCTTTCCGCCCTTGGAGGAGAAAGATGCTGAACGAGGAGCTTCTGGCGATACTCGCATGTCCCGCATGCAAGACCCGTGTGGTCCTGGTGGGAGACCGTTGGCTAGTCTGCCAGAACGCAGAATGCCAGCGCAAATACCCGATCCGAGACAGCATTCCGGTGATGCTGGTTGAAGAGGGGGACAAATACAGGGATGTACCGGTGGAAGATCTACCCATCTCCGAGCCATAGCTTAGTGCAAGGGGCACACACGCGTTTTCGTAGAGCACGATGGGTTGTGGGGGCGATGGCCCTCTGCCTCGCCATGCTCCTGTTGCTCGGTGCGGCTCCGGCCATCGCAGAATCGCCCGTACGAATTATTTCGAGCGACTATAGCTACTCCTTTTCGTCGGAACTACAGTTCTTCCTACAGGCAGAGAGTAACGTCGCCATCGAGGAAATCATCTTGTTCTATGGGCGAGAGGACGCCTTGCAGGGGCGCCCGCGCCTAGTGCGCCGTATCTATCCCGATTTCGCCCCAGGAACTCGGGTTCAGGTGCAGTATCGGGAAGAGTTGGAGCGGGGGCAATACGCACCCGGCACCATGCTGCGCTTCTGGTGGCGTGTCACTACGGAGGATGGAGCGGAGGTGGACTCGGAGCCACAACGCTTCGAGTACATCGACACAGCCACTGGCTGGCAGACCCTCTCTGACGAGCGTGTGAGCCTTTACTGGTACGGTAATGAGCGCAGGCGGGCTGAAGCGCTGCTCAAGAGTGCGGAGGAGGCGTTGGCGCGCATTGAGCAGGATATCGGCGTTCCCGTCGAACAACGCGTCAGCGTCTATGTGTACAATAGCCAGCGCGATATGGCTCGTGCGCTTTCGCCGCGCAGCGCCGGATACGAGGAGAGTATCATCACCCTGGGCGTCGTAGTTGATCAAACCACCCTTTTGCTCCTGGGTTCACATCGGGACGCGACAGCGACTCTGGCGCACGAGCTGTGCCACGTGGTGGTGGGGTTGGCTGTGGATAACCCCTACACCGACATTCCTCGCTGGCTGGACGAAGGGCTCGCCATGTACGCAGAGCAGGAGTTGCCAATTGGTAACCGAGGGGCTCTGGAACGAGCTATTCGCAATGATACCCTGCTCACACTACGCTCCATGACTAGCTACAGCGGCCAGGCGAGCGAGGTGGATCTGTACTACGGGCAAGCCTACAGCGTGGTGGATTTCATGCTGCGCGAGTTCGGGCGTGACAAGATGGTCGAATTATTGGGGGTCTTTGCGGAGGGCACGCGTCAAGAGGATGCCCTACAGCGTGTCTTTGGCATTGGCCTGGATGCTTTGAATGATGCCTGGCGAGTGAGTCTCGGGCTCGACCCGCTATCGGCAGATGCTCCAGCGATGACACCCACTCGACGCCCCTTTGAAAGCGAACAGCAGGCGCGCTCATGGCTCCGACGGGGAAAATCCTTTGGCTTGGAGGCCCCGTGGATATGTAACCTGGAGATGGCGCACTAGATGCCCGAGTTGCCCGAAGTCGAGACGGTGGTGCGTGGCCTCGATGCAGTGTTGCCCGGCGAGAGGGTTGCACGCGTGGATGTGCGTTGGCAGCGCTCCATCGCCACGCCGCCGCCAGCGCGCTTTGTGGGCGAGTTGGTGGGGCGCGAGGTGGCCTCTGTGGGCCGCCGCGGCAAATTCATCTTGGTGCAGCTAATGCCCGCCAAGTGGCTCTTGGTACACCTGCGCATGACGGGGCGTCTGTTGCTGAGTGCCTCTGTGGATGAAATGGACTCGGCGCACACGCACGTAATCATCGGGTTTGCATCTGGCTTGCTGTTGCGCTTCGAGGATGTTCGCAAGTTTGGCCGGCTCTACCTGGTGGATGACCCGTTACAAGTTGTGGGCGATCTGGGGGTGGAGCCGTTGTCGTCCGAGTTCACGGTGCCCCAATTTTCTGCGGCCTTGGCGCACCGGAGGAGAAGCATCAAGCCGTTGCTGCTTGATCAGAGTCTTCTGGCGGGTCTGGGCAACATCTATGTTGATGAGGCCCTCTGGGAGGCCAGAATCCATCCTGCACGCGCGGCTGATAGCCTGAGTAGTAGCGAGATTACCGAGCTACATAGCGCGATCCGCGATGTGCTCTGGCGCGCTGTGGAACGCTGTGGTACGACCCTGCGCGATTTTCGTGACGCGGCGAATCGGCCGGGCTCCAACCAGTTCTCTTTAGCGGTCTATCATCGCACAGGCGAGCCCTGCTTACGCTGTGGCACGCCCATCGTGCGCTGTGTGCTTGCGCAGCGCGGCACGCACTACTGCCCGCACTGCCAGCCGTCGTCAGCCGAGTCGTCGACTCTTGCGGTGGGGGGCGTGTGTACAGGATCCTTGTAATCAATCCCGGATCCACATCTAGCAAGATCGCGCTGTTTGAGGATGAACAGCAGGTCTTTATAGCTCACGTTGATCACGCAGCCGATGAACTGGTGCGTTGTCGACGTCTGATGGAACAGTACCCCTTGCGACGTGATGCCGTGCTTTCCACGCTGGCGGCCAGTGGCTACACCGTATCCGATCTCTCTGCTGTGGTGGGGCGGGGTGGGCTGCTCCGGCCGATCCCTAGCGGTACCTATCGCGTGACCCGTCGCATGCTGGATGAGCTACTGGCCCCCGCTGAGCGAGAGCACGTCTCGAACCTCGGGGCTCTCATCGCCCACGAGATCGCATCCTCCGTCGGTGTCGCCGCGTTCGTTGTGGACCCGGTGTGTGTGGATGAATTCGAACAGATTGCACGTGTCACCGGGCTACCCAGCTTGCAGCGACGCAGTGAGTCGCACGCGCTAAACATCAAAGAGGTGGCGCGACGCGCGGCGGCTGCTTTGGAGACCGAGTACGAGCAGTTGAATCTGGTGGTGGCCCATCTGGGAGGCGGGATCTCGGTAACGGCGCATCGCCGCGGGGCGATGATCGATGTGAACCAGGGCTTGGATGGCGGTGGCCCTTTCTCACCCGAGCGTGCCGGAGGGCTGCCCATGGGCGATGTCATGCGCATGGCATTCTCGGGCAGGTACACCTATGAGGCGATGTTCCACCTTGTCACGCGTCAGGCCGGCCTGCTGGCACATCTGGGCACAAACGACGCCCGCGAGGTGGAGCTGCGCATCAGCGCGGGAGACGCTCACGCTCGGCTCGTCTACGAAGCGATGTCTTATCAGATTGCCAAAGAGATTGGCTTGATGGCCACGGTGCTCAAAGGCGATGTTCAGGGGATCGCGTTAACCGGTGGGCTGGCGCAGTCCGACCTGCTCGTGGGCTGGATACGAGAGCGGGTGGAGTGGATTGCGCCCATGCTCCTCTTCCCCGGTGAACACGAGATGGTCGCCATGGCCCGAGGGGCTCTGCGAGTGCTCCACGGCGAAGAACAAGCCCGGGAGTACTGACGGATGGGCCCTTTTCTGCGTACCCCCGAAGCACTGATCGAGGCGTTAAGGGCGCGCGTGCCGGGCACTCTCCTCTTACAAGAGACGCACACCCTGGCCCTAGAGACCGGCGTCTCACTGCGTGTGGTGGAACGAGAGGCGTTGCGGGCGGGGCTTGTGGTGGAGCGCTATCGTTGCAACCTGGGCACCGTCGGGCGAGAGGGGCAGATTCGTCTGCTCGATGCCACCATAGCCGTGGTGGGCGCGGGTGGGCTCGGTGGCTGGGTCGTCGAGGGATTGGCGCGTATGGGTATCGGCCGCCTGGTTATCATAGATGGGGACTCGTTCTGTGAGAGCAATCTGAACCGGCAACTCGGTTGCACGGAGGCGAACCTGGGTCGACCCAAGGCGCTCTGTCTGGCCGAGCGCGCGGCCGCTGTCAATGGCGCCACAGAGATCGTGGTTCGCGTCGCTTGGCTGGATGCGAAAACGGCATCTGCTCTTTTGGTCGGCGCTGACTTGGTGGTGGATGCGCTGGACAGCTTGCCGGTGCGCCTTGTCTTACAAGATGCTGTCGCCGAAATCGGGATCCCTCTGGTGCATGGGGCGATCGCGGGATATACCGGCCAAGTACTGACAATCATGCCTGGTGACTCGGGGTTGTATGCGCTCTATGGAGATCGAGTACCGGAGCACGGTATTGAGATCAAGCTGGGTAATCCCAGCGCAACGCCTATGATGGTAGCAGCTTGGCAGATTCAGGAGGTGGTCAAGGCGATTGTTGGCCAGGGAGTCTTGCTGCGAGATAGGCTGCTTTTTTTCGATGCCGAACACGGGGAGGTGAGTGAGATCCACATCCGCTCTACTGCGCAAGAGGATGGGCTGAGCGAAGCTCCTCATCACCGGTGACATCCTCGTGTGACCGCTCTGCGAGTGGCAATCTGCGGGAGGGTTTTGTGATGGCGCACCCAGTCAAAGGCGCAAGGCGGCGCCCCACAAGGAGCCAGGCTCGATTTGCTTTCGGATATGATGACGCTCAATATAGGGGCGAGGACGGCCCAGATCTGGGCGCGCACGAGAACGTGCGAGGATTCGAGAGCCAGGGAGATGTAACTGAGGCGGCTAGCGGGTGGAATCAGCGAGCCGGCAATGGCCTTATCAAGCTTATCGGTGCGGTGGAGCAGCTGATGTACGTGGAGGCTCCTAGTCGATGATCGAAGCGGCTCCTTCCCCAGTAACTCGATGCAACCCGCGGGGGTGACTGGTTGGTCTCGGCTCGTTATGTATGGCGACACGATTCCGTAAGGTGGATATAGCGCTCAAGAGGGTGGTTACCGGTAGAGCATCGATGCCGGGCTGGGTCTAGTAACATGGAGCCGCGGGGTGGCTCGTAATACGCAGCGAAAGGATCGAATGATGAAGATGGCGACAAGCCGTAATCTCGCTTTTGTCTTGACACGGATCGTGCTCTTGTTGTTGGTCATCTCGGCGTTAGTGGCCTGTGGCAAGCGGAGCAACAAGGGCGATGTTACCGCGGAGCCGACAGTCATCCGTGCCGATGAGACGCCCGAAGCCTCGGCTACATCTGGGGCGGAAGAGATCATCACGGATGGCACACCAGCGCCGCTCCCGCCTGACGATGGAGGGGCGTCTGATGCCTATCCTGGGCTCGAATTGGGTTCTCCCAGCGACGTAGAGGCGTATCCAGCGCCGTAGGTCGCTACGTAGAGACGAGCGGAAGCTATCGATGGCTCCCGCTCGAGATGACATAACTCAATCAAATGATCGCGGGTTTACTCCAGGCGTACCCTCTGCCAGCCCGCTGTAGTGAGCAGGACCCCCAGCGCCATAGAGACCAACTTGGTAGCGGGGGAGTCGCTGCGCGAGGTCACCACGATGGGAGTGCACCCGCCGACTACTACGCCCGCCATTTCGCCATGGGCAAAGTAGGTGATGGCTTTGCCCAAGAGGTTGCCGGCTTCGATGTCCGGCACGATGAGTACATCGGCGTGGCCCGCGACCTCGCCCCGGATCCCCTTCATCTTGGCCGAACTCTGCGAGATAGCGTTGTCCAACGCCAAGGGGCCATCAACTATGCCACCTTGGATTTGCCCCCGCTCGGCCATCTTGGAGAGGTTTGCTGCGTCGAGGGTGGAGGGGATCTTGGGGTTGACCAACTCTGCTGCCGCCAACACCGCTATTTTGGGCCGCTCGAGCCCGAGCTTTTGCGCTACTCCGATGGCGTTCTGTACGATCTCGATTTTCTGGTATATGTCTGGCGCTACGATCACCCCGCCGTCGGAGATCAACAGCAGTCGGTTGAACCCAGGGATCTCGTAGACTGCGACATGTGTTAGCAGACGCCCAGCGCGCAGCCCATCTTCACGGTCCACGGCAGCTCGCATGAATACGGCGGTATCCAACGTGCCCTTCATCACAACGTGCGCTTCACCGTGGCGCCCCATCTGGATAGCACGGCGCGCTGCTGCTTCGGGCTCCACCAGATCCACAGTCTCCATGGCAGAGATGTCAACACCCGCAGTTTCGGCCGCCTGCTGAAGCGCATCCTTGTCATCCAAGAGCACACAATCCGCGATTCCCAGCGTGTGCGCTTCGTGAGCAGCTAGCAGAAGGCCTGCATTGGCGGCTTTGGCGATGGCGATCGTTCGCGGACCGCGCCAACTCGCCTCGTACTTGAGCTGATCGAATGTGCGTATCGGCATTGTGGTGTCCGCCTCTTTTGTGGATGGCAAGTCTTACGATCTAGCAACCGCTCATGTGTGCGGGCACCCGCAGCGAGCTCTCGTGTCGTTCTCACCGATGCAGCTCGGCCACTCGCGGGCTAGCGTTCGTTGCGGCTCTCAGCATGTGCAGGTGAGGCCGCTCTGCGGGCCGCGGCCACTGACTTTTTCGCTTTCACGCCTTTCGCAGCTGTATTCTTTGTGGCCGCTTCCTCAGGACTGAGACCCTCACGCAGACAGCAGGCCTTGTATTTTTTACCACTGCCACACGGGCAGGGGTCGTTACGCCCCACTTTGCTCGATCTTCTGGGCGTTGATGTGGTGCTTCCGGCGCTGCCGCCTGTGGCGCCTGAGTAGCGAGTGGGTTGTGGCGCAGCCGCTGGCTGTAATCGCGCGTTGAGTAACAAGTTGGCGATATCCGTCTTGATGTCGTCCAACAGCATCTCAAAGGCATCAAAAGCCTCGCGCTTGTACTCAACCAAGGGATTGCGTTGGCCCACAGCTCGCAAGCCGATCCCCTCACGGAGTTCGTCCAACGATGTAAGGTGGCGCACCCAGCGGTTGTCGATCACACGCAGCATGATAAATCGCTCCAGACGGCGCATCTCGTCTGAGTTCATGCTGGCCTCGTGCTCAGCGTAGCTTTTCTCAGCCAACATTACTGCATCCTGTGCGATCTCTTCCGCACTCATTTGCTCCCAGCGGGCAACCGAATGCCCCAGGGGCAGGTGGATCATACGATCCACCAGACCGTGTAATGCTCTGAGGTCCCAGTCCTCCTCGTCTCCCGCCGTGTAGCCAGCCACCATTTCACGCAACTCATCTTGGAGGATCTCCATGGCGATCGGCTTCAGGTTCGCCTCAGAAAGCAACAGGCGACGTTGCTCGTAGATCACCCGGCGCTGTTGGTTCACCACATCATCGTATTCGAGCACGTGCTTGCGCATATCAAAGTTATAGCCTTCGACACGCGTCTGAGCGTTCTCGATGGCTTTGGAGACCATGCTGTGCTCGATGGGGATGTCGTCCTCAACGCCCAGCCGGTCCATCATCTTGGCGACCGACGGACCCCCGAAGCGACGCATGAGGTCATCTTCGAGAGACACGAAAAAGTGCGAGGATCCCGGGTCACCCTGGCGTCCAGCGCGGCCACGGAGCTGGTTGTCTATGCGGCGCGCTTCGTAGCGCTCGGTGCCCAGCACGTGGAGACCGCCCGCGGCAAGGACGACCTGTCGATCGGCGTCGCACTGGGCTTTGGCCTCCTCATGTACCGTCTCCCACAGCTCAGGATCCATCTCTTGGAGGTCGTGCCCTCTCCGCCGCAGCTCCTCGCGCGCCATCCCCTCAGGGTTGCCGCCCAGTAAAATGTCCACTCCACGGCCCGCCATATTGGTGGCGATGGTGACGGCACCCGGGCGCCCGGCTTGGGCGATGATCTGGGCCTCGCGCTCATGATACTTGGCGTTGAGCATCTCGTGCTTGATCCCCCTGCGTGTCAATCGCCTGGAGAGCATCTCGGAGGTCTCAATGGCCATGGTACCCAGCAACACCGGTTGCCGTGTTGCATGACACTCCGCTACCTGGTCGATCACCGCGGCGAACTTGGTCTCCTCGGTTTTGTAGACCACATCGGGATAGTCTTCGCGGATCATCGGCCGGTGCGTGGGGATTGCCAGCACGTCCAAATTGTAGATCTGCCCGAACTCCTCTGACTCGGTGAGGGCTGTGCCTGTCATGCCCGCTAGCCGCCGGTACATACGAAAATAGTTCTGGAAAGTGATGGTCGCTAGCGTCAGGCTCTCGCGCTGTACCGGTACGTTCTCTTTGGCCTCAATAGCCTGGTGCAAGCCCTCTGAATACCGTCGGCCGTACATCAGCCGGCCAGTGAACTCGTCTACGATGATCACCTGCCCGTCGCGCACGATGTAGTTGCGATCCAAATGAAACAGCGCTTGCGCCTTGAGGGCGTTCTCCAGATAGGGCGTCAGGTCGAAATGCTCGGGCGCATACAGGTTGTCTATACCCAGAGCCCGCTCGACTTTGACCAACCCCTCCTCAGTAATGGTCGCGGAGCGCTGCTTCTCATCGACGGTATAGTCCACCTCAGCGCGAAGCGTGCGCACGATGCGAGCAAACCGCTGGTAGTGGCTAGTAGATTCCTCAGCCTCGCCCGAGATGATCAACGGCGTGCGGGCCTCGTCGATGAGGATGTTGTCCACTTCGTCTACGATAGCATAGTGCAGTTCTCGCTGCGCGCACTCTCTGAGGTCGAGCACCATGTTATCGCGCAGATAATCGAACCCGAATTCGTTGTTCGTGCCATAAGTGATATCCGCGGCATAAGTCTCAGCGCGCGGTACCGGCCGCAAGTGTTGGTAGCGATCATCAGCCGCGGCATAGTTCGGATCAAAGAGGAA
>CAYOUT010000004.1:213274-257432 GCA_964407215.1 uncultured Anaerolineales bacterium
TCACACCCACCGAGAGACCCAACAGGTGGTACACGGGCCCCATCCATTGCACACCCACTTTGGATAGGTAATCGTTGGGGGTCACCAAGTGGACACCGCGCCCAGTCAGCGCGTTGAGATAGAGGGGCAACGTGGCAACCAGAGTCTTTCCCTCACCGGTCTTCATCTCGGCGATCTTGCCCTGGTGCAGCACGATGCCGCCGATCAACTGCACATCAAAGTGGCGCAGACCGATAGCACGTACTGCGGCCTCACGCACGGCAGCGAAAGCCTCAGGAAGGATCTCGTCCAGGATAGCACGTTCTTGTTTGTCGAGCTCTGAGCGCAGGCGTTCCATATCTAGGCGGAGGCTGCGCCGTTCATCGGCGTCCTGTTCACGGTCGATAGCCTGCTGCAGCTCGGCAGCGCGAGTTGTCCCCTGGGTAGTGGTCTGTCGTAGCTGCTGCTGAAAATTCTCGGTGAGGGCGCGCAACTCCTCATCGGAGCGGGCCTGCATCGCGGGCTCCAGACCGTTGATAGCATCCACAATGGGCTGCATGCGCGCGAGTTCGCGCTTGGTGGTATCACCCTTGATGGCTTGAAACAACTTCCTTAGCATGAATTCATGTGCTCCATACTGACTGTACTAATCTCGTATATTATACCACGAATGCTCCAGAGTCCGGGTAGTGTGCTCAAAGGCCCCGAGAAGGGATGTTTCCAAAAGGCTCAAGAGATCTCATTCGGTAAGCTACGATCAGCCTTTAGCGAATATTCGGCCTACAGGCTGGGATTGCGAGCCCGCCCGAGTGCTCCAGGCCCCTTTGTCGAACGTTACATAACGCAGTGGGTGGGCCGAACGCCCATAGCGAGGGGCTCCCGGCCATTATCCATGCAAGATAGGGCGGTCATCAGTAGATGGAGTCGTATCCCTCGAATTCGGCCAGCGTCCTGCCGACCGAGAGGCCGCGGTGAACTGCGTCGATGACGCGTCCGAGCCAATCGCCCAAGTGAATGATAGTCATGTTGGGGAGTTGCTTCTCGGGGGGTATGGGTTGCGTGTTGGTGCACACAATCTCTTTCAGTTCGGCGGCAACCAACCGCTCCACGGCCCGATCGGAGAAGGTGGCGTGTACAAAGCAGCAATAGACATCCTTGGCGCCAGCATCGCGCAGGCTGTGTACAGCCCCCACCAGAGTAGTGCCACGGTCTACCTCATCGTCCACGATCAGCACGTTCTTGCCCGAGACTTCACCGATCACCGTGAGGCACTCGGTCTGCTCGCCGTGACGACGTTTTTCTACAAACGCTACTGGAGCCTTGAGGCTTTGAGCGATATTGCGAGCCTTTTTCGCAAAGCCAAGATCTGCAGCCACCACCACCAGATCGGGGATGTTTTTTTTGCGAAAATAGTGGCTTAATAGCGGGAAAGCGGTCAACTCATCACCGGGCATGTCAAAGAAGCCCTGGATCTGGCCCGCGTGTAGATCGACTGTCATGAACCGATCGGCGCCTGCAGAGGCGATCATGTCCGCGATGAGCCGGGCTGTGATGGGCACACGCGGCTGGTCCTTCTTGTCGCTGCGTGCGTAAGCAAAGAAGGGCATCACAGCGGTAATGCGTCCCGCTGACGCTCTTCGCACGGTATCGATCATGATGAGCAGCTCCATCACGTTGTCGTTCACTGGCGAACAAGTGGGTTGGATGATGAACACATCCATGGAGCGCACTGACTCTTTGAGCTGAACAAAGGTGTTCTCGTTAGAGAACCGGGTGATCTGCACCTGATGCAAGGGTTGTTCCAGTGCTGCACTGATCTCGTGTGCTAGGAGCTGGTTCCCGCTGCCGCTGATGAGGGCGAGCTCTCCATAGATCTTGACGCTTTTTTCCATGCCCACCCCTCCTTGCCCGTTCATGCCAGAGGCTTTCGAATAGGGCACCCCGCAGCGCGTTCCGCGGGTGCAGGTGCGCCTATCACCTCGAGATGAGTATGCCACAGCGGCTGGCCTGCAGTCAACCGAGGGAGGGTTGCCCCGCCTGCAAGCACACTGTCCTGAAGGATGTCCTCTGCCGACTAGGTGCGGGTGGCCTCTATAGTCGCCCACGCACGAACGACGGGATCGGGGTGCGTAGGGCCGTCTCGCAATGCTCTTTGATAGACTGTACGCCAGGCGGCGTCGGTCGGTGTGAGGAGGGCATCGGGTCGAGCTGTGTCGAGCGCTAGCACCACGATCGTGGGGTGGCTGCCGTAGAGACTTATCTGCTGGGCAAAGGTCAGGTGCAGCCGCCCGGTTCGTTCCAGGGGCGCCCACAGCAACGGGGTCCGATCGGTCAAGAGCACAACACGACCGTCGTCAGCGAGCACGCGCACACACTCGCTCACCAACAGCTGATAGGTGTGTTCTAGGCTTTCGGGCGTGCCGGCTTGCTGCCCCCAGGGGAGATTGCACACGATGCGCGTCACGCTGGCATCGGGTAGCGGGAGCCGAGTAGCATCCCCCAAGAAGAGGCCCACGTGCGCCACAGCCCGCTGCGTGTTCGTGGCCGCGGCGTAAACGGCCATGGGGTTCAGGTCACCCGCCACAACAACCACATCCGAGAGGAGGGAGGTGGCCTCAATGGCGATGGTGCCGACACCACAGGTGGGGTCGAGCACGATGTCGCCACGATCGATGCCCGCTAGGCGAGCCATGCAATAGGCCACTGGCGGCTTGAGTGAGCCGGGCAGGTGCTGTGCCTTGTATTCTCTCCGGTGTAGTGGGCGACCTCCCAAGCGGACACCTATCGCGCCACCGTCATCCTCCAACAACACGCGCAGATCCAAGTCGGGTGTCGCTGTGCGATCGCGCTGATCCAGGTAGGTCCAGCCCAACGAACGCGGCATCCCTTGGCGCACTGCCTCGCTCACGTCGTAGCGTGAGTAGTTACGATGCGGTCCCACCATGCTGGCCGTCACAGCATAGGTTGGGCGCTGGGGGATGGCTCGCACCTGGCAGCAGACGCGCAGGGCCTCGCGCCAAGGCAGCCCATCCATCTGCTGTGCCAAGCTGGTCAATGCGGCCTTGGTGTGGCCCAGGGCCGTAAGGCGCCCCACATGGGCGTAGACGTCGTCCACGCTCCGTAACGATAGCAGCGCGGGGGGAGCGTTCGCGCAAAAGTCGATCTGTCGCCAAGATACCGCCGTAACGCTTGCCCCAGGGACGCTGGCGATCTCGCTCGCAGCAATCTCCTCCGTGCCGGATGTTGCACGCGCAAAGAAGCGTTCGGGTGGGTCGTTCATATCGGGAGCGCCTCCCAGGAGGGCGAGTTTGAAGAGAGAGCGCGGCCTGTACGGGGCCGCGCTCTGTAACGTGCCGTGTCTACCGACGGATGAGACTGGCTCTAGGCACCTTGACCGCCCAACAGAGCCAAGATGACGCCGCCGGCCATCACCGAGGCGATCTGCCCCGATGTGTTGGAGGCCATGGCGTGCATCAGCAAAAAGTTGTTATAGTCCTCGTCGTGGCCGATCTTTTGAACCACGCGAGCGGACATGGGGAAGGCTGATATGCCGCAGCCGCCAAGCAGCGGGTTGATATTGCCACCCGAGAAAAAGTTCATCAGTTTGCCAAACAACACACCGGCGGCTGTGTCCAGTATGAAGGCTATCAAACCCATGATGATGATGAGGATGGTCTCCCACCGCAGAAACTGCTCGCCAACCATCGTCGAGCCGATGGTGATCCCCAGGAAAGTCGTGACAATATTGGCGATCTCATTCTGTGCGGCCAGGTTGATACGCTCAACTACACCGGCCTCGCGCACCAAGTTGCCGAACATCAACATGCCGATGAGGGCTGTGGCTCTGGGCGCGATGGCGCCACATACCAGCGTGACCACGATGGGGAACAGGATACGGGTGATCCTGCTAGGGGGGGTCGACGTATACGGCATGCGAATGAGCCGCTCCTCACGAGTGGTGAGGGCCTTCATCACGGGTGGTTGGATGACCGGCACCAGTGACATGTAGCTGTAGGCCGCCACCGTAATGGGACCTACGAGGTCGGGCGCCAGTTCAGCAGCCACAAAAATCGAGGTGGGGCCGTCGGCAGCGCCGATGATGCCGATGGAGGCTGCCTGGTTCAGCGTAAAGCCCGCCAGCAAGGCGATGATCAACGTGCCAAAGATACCGAACTGCGCGGCTGCGCCAAACAGCACGTACTTGGGGTTCTCCAGCAACGGCCCAAAGTCGGTCATCGCACCGATACCGATAAAGACGAGGCTGGGAAACAGCTCGTTCTCGATACCGGCCTGATAGAGCACTTTCAGCAGGCCGCCCTCGTCCAGCATCCCCGTGTCGGGGATATTGGCCAGTATACAGCCCAAGCCAATGGGAAGCAGCAATAGCGGTTCGTACTCGTAAGAGATGGCTAGCCAAATCAGCACGCCACCCACAGCCATCATAACCAAGGATTGCCAAGTGAGACTCGTAATACCGACAAGGAGCGATTCCAGTCCGTTGATACCCATTGTGTCTCGCTCCCGCCTAGCCCACGGAGACCAGTGCGGCGTCGTACGCCACCGTGTCGCCTACTTCAACCGATATAGCCTTGACCTCGCCGCTGGCTGTAGAGCTGATGGGCATCTCCATTTTCATGGCCTCCAGCGTACAAATCGTGTCGCCCTCATTGACGCGGTCGCCCACCTTGACGCGAATCGACAGGATCTTGCCCGGCATGGGGGCTCGCATCGTCTGTGCGCCAGTGGGTGGCGCAACAGGCGCTGCAACGACCGGCTCAGGCTCGGGTCTGGGGGCAGCTACGGGGGCACTCGGTGGTACGGGCGCAGCAGCGCTTCCGCTGGATTCCCGTACATCCGCTGTGCGCGGCTCTCCGTTGACCACGACCCTCACAGGCGAGGCGGTGACGTCCCCCACTTCTACGACGTACAGCGTACCGTTGATGGTGATCTCGTATTTGCTCACGTTCGTCTCTCCCTAACGTACCGCCTGTAAGCGGTTATGGCTTTCCCACGGTCCACCACTCGCCTCAAAGGTGGCCACACTTATCACTTCGCCGACGAATTCCTCTTCTTCGGTCGGCTGCGCGTGGCGTTGATTCATTCTGGATCTAGCCAAGGCGATGGCTACCGCGATGGCGGCCGCCTCATCGCCGAGCCGGCGCGCGGATGTTTCGGTTGCAGCTGTCAACGTTGCATCCTGGGGTGCCTGTGCGTCCACCGTATCCTGGGGAGGGGACGCCTCAGCCTGGGCCTCTTCTAGCGACTGACCACGGAAGATACGACCCAATAATTGAATCGCAAACATCACGATGATCAGTGTGAGGAACACCAAGCCCATCCCGATGACTGTTACCTCGATACCCGCGAGCAAGTTTTGGGTCACAATAGCCTACCTTTGCTTGAATGATGGTTTGTTTGCCGTCTTGCAGTCTCAACGCCCGCCTCGTATGCGGTCGGCTACTCTCCACAGAGAGGGCTTGGGCACAACACGCCGGACCTGTGGCGATGGGGCCAGCGCTGTTTTGGGCGCGGATGTCGTCTGCACAGCGGCTTCGGAGGCCTTGGAAGCCGCAAAGATCCGTGGTTCGTCGATGGGGACCAGCCCGCCGTTGCGGCGTAGCTCAAAGAACTCGCGCGCCTGCTGCGGGAACAATGCGTACGATAACACGTCTTCGTCGCTCTCAGCCAGGTCACCGATCTCGGCCTTGGCTTTCTCAAATCCCGGCTCTAGTGAATCCGCAGGCCGTCCTGTGATTGGCTCCTCATCGCCAATGGCCTTCTTGAGCAGGTCGGGGTTGATAGGTGCGGGGGGGCGTCCGTAGAGCCCCATACAATAGTCCTTGACCTCCTTGGAGACCATCTTGTAGCGCTCGCCGAGCAGCACATTCACCACCGCTTGTGTGCCTACAATCTGGCTGGTGGGTGTGACCAGTGGTGGGTAGCCCATGTCAGCGCGTACGCGCGGCAGCTCCGCCAACACATCCTCGTAGCGGTTCTCCGCGCCCTGTTGCCGCAGTTGTGATACCAAGTTCGAGAGCATACCCCCCGGGATCTGGTACAGCAACACGCGTACGTCAGCGCTGGTCAAACCCGTCTCGAACTGGGAAAGCTGCTTGCCGCGAATGTCGGCGAAATAAGAGGCGATCTCTGCGAGCAGCGACAGGTCGAGCCCCGTATCGCGCTCTGTTCCCTGGAAAATGGCCACCACAGGTTCGGTGGGCGGCTGCGATGTGCCTCCTCCCAATGAGGAGATGGCCGTATCCACGACGTCCACTCCTGCCTCGGCGGCTTTGGTAAGCGTAGCCACCGAAAAGCCACTGGTATCGTGAGTGTGGAACTGTACCGGAAGCTCCACCTCTTTCTTGATACGACTCACCAGCTCATAGGCCACATAAGGGGTGCATAGTGCCGCCATATCTTTGATGCAGATCGAGTCGGAGCCCATCTCTTTGAGCTCCTGAGCCAACTTGACAAAGGCCTCGACACTGTGCACCGGGCTGATGGTATAGCTGATGGCGCCCTGCACACGCCCGCCGTATTTCTTGACCGCTTGCATAGCCCAGGCCATGTTGCGCGTGTCGTTGAGTGCATCAAAGATGCGGAAAACGCGGATTCCATTTTTGATGGACAACTCGACGAACTTTTCGACGATGTCGTCCGGGTAGTGGTGGTAACCGAGAATGTTCTGGCCACGCAACAACATCTGTAGGGGTGTATCTGGGATGGCGCGTCGCAGAATACGAAGGCGCTCCCAGGGATCCTCTTGCAGGAACCGCATGGCCGAATCAAAAGTAGCACCACCCCACATCTCGATGGAGTGGTAGCCCACCGACGCGATCTTGTCCAGGATAGGCAACATGCTGCCGGTGGACATGCGGGTCGCCAGCAGCGATTGATGTGCATCGCGCAGCGTAGTGTCCGTGATTCGCAACGGATTGGAGCTCATTTTGGTCCTTTCAGCGCGGCCTAAACGGCCGCAGTCACAGCTATCGTTTCACTATAACGGCATAGTGCCATGCTTCTTGGGCGGGTTCGTGTCCCGCTTATTCTGCAGCATATGCAGGCCGTTGATAAGTGCGGCACGTGTCTGGCTTGGCTCGATGATGGCGTCCACATGGCCGTACGAAGCGGCCAGGAACGGGTTCGCGAACTTTTCCTTGTACTCTACGATCAACTGCTCGCGCAACTCATCGGGGTTGCTGGCATTGGCCAACTCACGCCGATACACGATGCCCACCGCACCCTCAGGCCCCATTACGGCGATCTCGGCCGAGGGCCAGGCGATATTGAGATCACCCCGGATCTGCTTACTACTCATAACGATGTACGCACCGCCGTAAGCTTTGCGCGTGACAACCGTCAGCTTGGGCACAGTGGCCTCACAGTATGCGTATATGAGTTTGGCGCCGTGTCGGATGATGCCGCCATGCTCCTGTGCCACACCCGGCATGAACCCCGGCACGTCCACAAAGGTGATCAGCGGAATATTGAACGCGTCGCAAAAACGAACAAAGCGTGCAGCCTTGTTCGAAGCGTTGATGTCCAGCACGCCGGCCAATACCGCCGGCTGATTCGCCACTACGCCCACTACCGCGCCATCCATTCGCGCAAAGCCCACGATGATGTTTTGAGCGTACAGCTTTTGCACCTCGTAAAAGCTCCCCTTGTCCACCACCGCATCGATCACCCGCTGCATGTCGTACGGCTCGTTTGGGTTCTCGGGTACCAAAGTGTCCAGAGCTTCATCCGCGCGCGCGGGGTCGTCAGTGGGTGTGACAGCGGGGGGATCCTCGAGATTGTTGGAGGGTAAGTAGCTGATGAGCTTGCGCACGGCCTGCAGGCACTCTTGCTCGTTGGCTGAGGCAAAGCTGGCGACTCCGCTCACCTTGTTGTGTGCCATGGCGCCCCCCAGCTCCTCGAGGGTCACCTCCTCGTGCGTCACGGCTTTGATCACTTGCGGACCTGTAATGGCCATGTTACTGGTTCCCTCAACCATGAACACGAAATCGGTGAGGGCGGGGGAATAGACAGCCCCACCGGCACAAGGGCCCATGATCACCGAGATCTGTGGCAGAACGCCCGAGGCCATCACGTTACGTTGAAAGATGCCCGCGTACCCCGCCAGCGCTTGGATTCCCTCCTGAATCCGCGCACCGCCCGAATCGTTGATGCCTATGAGCGGAGCGCCGTTCTTGAGCGCCAAGTCTTGTACTTTCTGGATCTTGGCGGCGTGCGCCTCGCCCAGCGAGCCGCCCATCACGGTAAAGTCCTGCGCAAAAACGTACACAAGCCGCCCTTCGATGGTGCCATAGCCTGTGACCACGCCGTCACCCAGCACACGCCGCTTGTCGAGGCCGAAATCGTGGGCTCGGTGAGCCACCAGAGCATCCAACTCCTGGAAGCTATTCTCGTCTAGCAACTCGGCCAAGCGCTCACGCGCAGTAAGTTTGCCTTTGCTGTGCTGGTTCTCGATGGCGCTCTCGCCTCCACCAAGTTTGGCCTCTTGCTGGAGCTGGCGCAGTCTCTGGGTGTTGTGGTCAGAAGCCATCATCCCTCCTCAAGCATATGTGGCGTACCTTTGCGGCGTTGTGTTGCCGCGTCGATTGACGGGCTATCATCGCGGATCTCGCATGTCTATCCACTGGCATCCCAGATCTCGAGGACGACTCCTGCTTCTTCGAGCATTCCCCTGGCCAACGCGTCGGGGTAGCTATTGTCGCAGATCACGCGCGTCAAGCCCGAGTTGATGATCATCTTGGCGCAAGTGATACAGGGCTGGTGAGTGACATAGATAGTGCCACCCTCCACCGACACGCCGTACAACGCTGCCTGTATGATGGCGTTCTGCTCGGCGTGCAACCCTCGACATATCTCTTGGCGTTCGCCGGACGGGATGTTCAACTGCTCGCGCAAACAACCAGTAACGTCACAGTGGGGCAAACCTTTGGGAGGTCCGTTGTAGCCGGTGCATAGTATGCGTTTGTCGCGTACGATGACGGCCCCCACGTGCCTACGCAGGCACGTGGAGCGCGTCGCCACCGATCGCGTGATGTCCATAAAGTACTCATCCCAGGATGGTCTCATCGCTGTAACACGAGCTCCTCGAATGCGATGGCGGTAATGGGCATTGCCTTGCGGTAAAGCGCCAGAATCGCCTTGGCGTACTGCTGGTGCTCCCATTGCGCCCCTTTGCCGAGGCGCTTACCGAGCCAATTCATGAGTGACCAGGCGTTCACCGTCCAGATGAACTCTGTGTATACGGCCATCCCCAGCACACCCCGGGCTTGCTCCCGCCTCCAGCCCGATGCTATGAGCTGCTCGTAGAGATCAAAGGAGCGCTCTATCATATCGATGTACAGGTCTTTATCGGGCAAATCCGTCGACGGCACATAGTACTCGCGATCTGCTACGCAGTAGCGCAATGAACGCTCGTTAAAGGTGCCTATCCGATGTCGCATCCATTGGCGGGCGACAAAAAGGGGGCACTTGATGCCGAAGCGAAACACGGCGTGCTCAAAGACGGTGTTGTGTTTGGGCTCGGCCGCTATTAGGCGGCGAATAAGGCGCTCATCGGCTTCGGAGGATCCGGCGGTGGACTGATAACAGATGCGGGCGCCTCGGATGACTGCCGCGTCACCGCCCATGCAATCCTCCAGGCGTACCCACCCCCTGTCCAGTACGTTCACCTCGGCTGATGACGAACTCTCGACGCCCGAAGGCATCCCCATGCCGTTCACCTCATCTGATTCTAACACCAAAGACCCCCGATGCGTGTCGTGGCTGTAACCCAACTTGTGGATCTCGCAGCAAACAGCCGTATTGCGAGTGACGGGGTGCCAAAGTCACTACCTAGGCGATTGCTAGTCCACACTGCTCGTGTGGCGATGGCCTGTTCTGGCTGACATGGCACATACCAGGAGGCCGCAAACGCCAGACGAAAACAGGCCATTTTCGACCCATTACTGTGCATTGTAGCAGAAACGCAACTAATTGAAAAGTTCGGTGGTCTGGTCTTTCGCCAGAGTATCAAACAGGGGTTTGAGCTTGGCGTATGTGTCTTCGAGCGCTTCGCAGATGACACGCGTATCCGAGAGAACGGGCATAAAGTTGGTGTCTCCCGTCCAGCGTGGCACGATGTGCATGTGGATATGGTTCTTGATGCCGGCACCCGCCGATGCTCCCAGGTTCATGCCTACGTTGAACCCGTCGGGCTGCATAGCTTGCTCCAGCACTTTTAGACAGAGGTTCACCAACTGCATCATTTCGCTGAGTACGACTGGCTCCAATTGTGTGGGCGTGTTCACATGTTTTTGCGGAATTACCATCAGGTGTCCGTTGTTGTACGGGTAACGATTCATGATGATGGCACAGTGTTTGCCGCGGAACAGAATCAAGCTGGATTCATCCCCTTCATCCTTGTGACACTCGGAACAAAAGACGCAATCGGCGGGCCTACGGCCCAGGATATACTCCATGCGCCACGGCGACCAGAGTCGATTCATGGTTTACTCTCCTCGCTATCCCCCCACAGCAGACGCAGGCAGTGAATGGAGAACTGTTCAATGGGCAGATCTAGCGCCTCTAACACCCGTTCGGGGCGGCCGGTGCCCGATGATCCGGCTTTGAGCGACATGCGCAGGGCGTGCCAACTACTGGGATGGTCGTGGTTCCCAGGGCACGCCTCGTAACACAGCTCTTCGATTAGGGGCCTGAGGTCATACTCGACGGAGCGCCCCTTCTTTTCGCGTTGCTGAAGCACAGTGTTTTGTGCCAGTAGGTGGTCGATGGCCCTTTCGACCTCGTCACGCCCCACCGTAGCTCGCAGCCACACCCGGTACTGTGCCGTGTGCATCGTCGCTTGGAGCGACGGCGCACGCAACGGTACCTCGTCGACACCCGAGATGGTGAGGCCAGGTGGCGCCTGCTCTTGTAGACTGCTGGACAACGTGCTGGGTTCCACAGGCTGCGCTACGAGAATGTCCACCCGCTCGCAGCCGCTGCTATAGCCCACTGGTAGCGCCGAGGCGAATTGCAGGCGAGGGTGTGGGCTGTATCCCGCCGAATAGGCCACTCGTACCCGAGCACGACGAAGCAGGCGCTCCCAAAGGCGCCCCATGTCTAGTACGGATGCGTAACGCAGGGGACCATCCACACCGTAAGTCACACGCAGCCGCTGTACGGGCTCTGCACGCATCACGGGCACTCCCAATCGACGCCCACAGCGCCGCGGGCATCGGCAAAGGCCGTGAGGATACCACAGTAGTGGCATTGCTCGCGGCAGTCCGGCGACAACTGGCCGTGCAGGGCACGCTGATACTCGCGCCAAAGAAAACGCGGATCAACCCCCACATCGACAACACTCCAGGGCAGTATCTCGTTGCGGGTGCGCTCACGCAGGATATACATAACAGGGTCGAGGCTCTGTGCTTCAAAGGCCTGGCGCCACAAATCAGGCTGATAGTGCTCACTCCAGGCATCAAACCGCGCACCGCTGCGCCAAGCGCGCTGGATCACCCCGCTCAGCCGACGGTCGCCACGTGATAAAATGGCCTCCAGCCACGTGTCGTCCCACTCAGCCCAGCTCAGGCGCACGCCGCGCAGCCTTGTGTTGTCGCGCAACAGTTTCTGTCGGCGCACCACGGTCTCCTGGCTGGCCAACGGCACCCACTGGAAAGGAGTGTGTGGCTTGGGTACAAAAGTGGATGCGCTAACGGTGATGTCCACCGTGCGCCTACGAATTGCCTTGCCCTGCTCGCTGATGGCGCGCACGAGCCGGGCGATCTCGAGCACGTCCTCGTCGGTTTCGGTGGGAAGGCCGATCATAAAGTAGAGCTTGATGCGGTTCCAGCCGCTCTCAAAGGCCGCTGCCGTGGTACGGAGCAGATCCTCCTCGGTGACTCCCTTATTGATGACATCGCGCAGCCGCTGGCTGCCCGCCTCCGGCGCGAAAGTAAAGCCCGTGCGTTTGGCGCTCTGAATCATCTCAGCCAGATGCACTGAGAAAGAGTCTATGCGCAGCGAGGGCAGTGATACTATTACTCCGTTGTCTTGATGGTTGGCTAGGATTCCGCTCACCAGCGCTTCGATCTCGCCATAGTCGCTCGTACTCAAGGAGGATAATCCCACCTCCGAGTAGCCGGTGTTCTCGAGCAAGGTGTCGATCGCATCCAACGTCTCCTCAAGCGGGCGCTCGCGAACGGGACGGTAGATCATGCCCGCTTGGCAGAAGCGGCACCCGCGGCTGCAGCCGCGTTGGATCTCTAACGTAGCACGATCGTGGACCACATCCATGGCGGGCACGATAGGGCGTGTGGGCGGGGGGGCCAACCGAGCCATAATCCGCTTGCGCACTTGCGCCGGCACACCCGCATCGCGCGGCTCCAGCGCCACGAGCCCGCCGTCCGGCCCATAGCGCGCATCGTACAGGCTGGGCACATAGATACCGGGGATCGTTGTCAACTCGCGCAACAACGCGAAGCGATCCCCACCTGCGAGGCTGTGCCCAGCTGCCCGCCAGTCGCGCAGGTGCTCCATCACCTCCAGTAGCACCTCCTCGCCCTCGCCGATGGCGAACAGGTCGATGAACTCCGCCATCGGCTCCGGGTTGTAGGTGCAGCTTCCGCCGGCCATGACCAGGGGCAGCTCCCCCTGCCGTTCGCTCGTGAGGATGGGGATGCTCGCTAGGTCTAGCATGTTGAGTACGTTGGTGTGGTTCAACTCATACTGCAGGCTGAACCCAATTAGATCAAAGTCGCCCAGTGCGTGACGCGTCTCCAGTGAGTGCAGCGGTACTCCTTCCTCGCGCAGGACCGATTCCATGTCCACCCATGGCGCGTACACTCGCTCCGCTACCATATCATCGCGTTGGTTCACCAGATCGTAGAGGATCGCCAGTCCCAAATTGGACATACCGATCTCATAAATGTCAGGGTAGGCGAGGGCCACGCGCACTTTGGCACGTGCCCAGTCCTTGGTGATGCTGTTCCACTCTTGGCCCACATAACGCCCGGGCTTTTGTACACGCGCTAGTAACGCCTGCAAGCGATCATCGGTAATCTGCACACTGTACTCCATACAAACAGATCGTAGCGGCATGTTTATAATCATTACATTATAGGATTGCGCTGCTTGGAACCAAAAAGACGCCCCTGCGTATCCGCTTTGGCGGAGAGCGAGAGACTATTGGGGGGCTGCTGTGGCGCTGATCAACTTCTGGTGATCTTGAGAAGTACTTGCCGTTGGCGCGGGCCGTCGAACTCGGCCAAATAGACCCCTTGCCAGGTTCCGAGTACCAATTCGGCGCGATCTATGATCAGTGTCAGCGAGGAACCCAACAGGGAGGCCTGCACGTGGGCGGGGGAGTTGCCCTCGGCGTGGCGATAGTCACCACTGGCGGGTACCAGACGGTTCAATGCGCGCGCCATATCGTCGCGTACGTTGGCGTCCCAGTTCTCGTTGAGCGTGAGGCCGGCAGTGGTGTGAGGGATGAACAGATAGCAGATGCCGCTCTCTACTCCACTGCGCGCTACGGCCTTTTGTACCTGAGAGGTAATATCCACGAACTCGGTTCGCGTGCCCGTACGAATGGACAAAGTGATCAACATGTGCGGCTCCTAATCTAAACTTGACACGTAGGGCCACTCCCATATAATGAGGCCCAATGATACGCCGCATTCGTCTAGTGGCCTAGGACACCGCCCTCTCAAGGCGGAGATCGGGGGTTCGAATCCCCCATGCGGTACAAAGCATTTTTGCCCCTCTGGGGCCCAATCGATTGTAACGTACGAGGGCCAGCTCTGGCAAGGGCTGGCCCTCGCCGTTTGCCGGGGGCTTTGACAACGGGCCCGAGCCGGGATATCATGCACACGTGCTCTTGGAGCCCATCTCAAGAACGGGTGTATGCATGAAGGGAATCGTCACAAACATCCAGCGGTTTTCGATCCACGATGGCCCCGGTATTCGCACCACCGTGTTCCTCAAAGGCTGCAATCTGCGCTGCTTCTGGTGCCACAATCCCGAGACACTGGAGCCTCGCCCCGAACTACAGCTTTACTTTTCACGCTGCATAGCCTGCGGTGCGTGTTTTGTACGTTGCCCCCACGGTGCGCATGCTATGGACAATGGCCAGCGGGTATTCTACCGGGATCTGTGCCAGGGATGCGGGCTCTGTGCGGAGACCTGCTATGCCGAGGCGCTGGTTATAGCCGGTGAGGAAAAGACGACGGACGAAGTGGTGGAAGAGGTCTTGCGCGATCGGCCTTTCTACGAGACCTCTAACGGCGGCGTGACCCTCTCTGGCGGGGAGCCGCTACTGCAGCGCGATTTTTCGTACGCCATCCTGGAGCGCTGCCGTGAGCAGGGGGTTCACACCGCTATCGAGACCGCGGCGAATTTCCCGTGGGAGCGTATCGCCTCCATCCTGCCAGTGACCGACCTAGTGATGATGGATATCAAACTGCTTGATTCTGAAAAGCATCGCGAATGCACCGGTGTGTCCAATGAGCGGATTTTGGCCAACGCCGTTAGGCTGGGCCAGCAGGCACAACCCCTCATCGTACGAACGCCAGTGGTCCCAGGCGTTAACGATACGTCCGAGGAAATCGCGGCTATCGCGGAGTTCGTCGCCGAGCTGCCTAACCTGCTTTACTATGAGTTGCTTCCCTTCCACCCTATGGCCAGCGGCAAGTACGACAGTCTGGACAAACCCTATCGAGCCCGCGATTTGAAGCGCCCCCCCAGAGAGCAGATGGATGCGCTGGTTCGGGTGGCCGAAAGTTTCGGGATCAGCGCCAAACACGGCTGAGCGCCCAAGCGCAGGAGAGACTGCCATGAGCGAGCCAACCCCCAGAGTGCACCGTATGCGCGAGGCGATCCTCGCCCAAGGACCGATTCAGCGCGAAGAGCCCGAGTTACTATGGGCTCGATCTTGGCTCGCCAGCCACAGGGAGCCCTGGAACATCATCCGGCGCGGGCGTGCAATTGCTGACACGTTGCGCAGCATGACGCCCGAAATAGGTCCGGACGACCTATTAGTGGGCAGGTTCTCTACACGCGCCCTCAACGATGAAGAGTGGGAGGAGCTCGAGCGCTGGCGTCAGGAGCTCTCGCTCGCCGCCAGCCCCGTCCAGGGGCAGCGTGCTCACATGGCTATTGATTACGAAAAACTGCTACGGCTGGGGCTATCCGGCCTGCGGCGACAGATCGCCCTCTACCAGGAGCGGCTCGACTGCACCATCGCCGAGCATTCGCGGCGCGATGCGTTCTACCGCGCCTGCCTCATGGCGCTCGATGGGCTGCGCGACTTTTCGTTGCACTATGCCGAGCGGGCCGAGGCGATGGCCGCGGTGGAGGATGATCCTTCGCGTCGTGCTGAGCTGCAAGAGATCGCCGTGTCCTGTCGCCGTGTGCCGGAGGAACCGGCACGCACATTCCGCGAGGCGTTACAGGCGGTGCACCTCACCACTTTTGCCCTGTGCGCTGGCCAACAGATGCTGCTATTTCAGCTGGGGCGCCCCGACCGCTATCTACTGCCCTACTACAGACGCGATCTGGCTGAGGGGCGTCTCACTGAGAGCGAGGCTCAGCAGCTTATCGACGTCCTGTGTCTGATGCTCAACGTCTACACGCCGCGCGCACTCGCGGTGGGGTTTATGATCGGCGGGCGAGATGGTAGCGGCCGTGATATTAGTAACGAGCTCACCCGGTTGCTGCTCGAGAGTATCGCTCACACGCGTCTCTCGTACCCGGGTATTGGCTTGTGCTGGAACGAGGATACACCATCAGACATCACCCAACGCGCCTGCGAGCTACTGGCTGAAGGCCTGACACATCCGGCCCTGTTCAATGATGCCGTCATTACCCAGGGAATGCTGGATGCTGGCCTGCCCCCCGCAGAAGCCTGCCTCTACCAGCACAGCACCTGCGTCGAAATCACGCCGGTAGCCTCATCCAACGTGTATGTAGCGAGCCCGTACGTCAATCTGGTGCAGCTTTTGCACGATCTGCTGGACGTGTCTCCTAACGACGAGCAGCCGCCAACTCAGATACCCATTGCCCCCTCCCATAAAGGTGACAATGGCGAGTCGGCGGAGCTGTGGCCTCGCTTTGATGATCTGCTGGCTGCTTACGAGGGGCGACTGGCGGAGGTCGTGCGCCTGTCGGTAATCCAAGAGAACACCGCACAGATGACTCGCAACGACCACGGCGGTTGGCCGTTGCTCTCCTGCTTTGTGAACGACTGCCTGGCTCGTGGGGTCGATATCGACCAGGGGGGGGCTCGACATAACTGGATCGAGCCTTCCTTTGTGGGGCTGGCCAACCTAGTCGACGCGTTAGCGGCTATTCGCAAGTTCGTTTACGACGAGCGCTCGCTATCGATGGCCGAGCTCTCCCACGCCTTACGTGAGGACTTTTCTGGCCGTGAGGACTTGCGGCTCAAGCTGTTGCACCAGGCGCCCAAGTATGGTAACGACGATGACAGCGTGGATGCTCTGGCGCGCCGCATTACCGAGGCCATAACACGTGAGTGCCGTCGCTATACCACGTTCTTGGGCGGCGCGTACCACCCGGGTCTCTTTTGCTGGATCATGCACGAGCGCTTGGGCGCGGTCACTGCCGCCTCTGCTGATGGGCGATTGGCTGGTAAGGCGCTAGGCGATGGCTCGGGACCGGCGCAAGGGCGGGAGCGCCTCGGGCCCACGGCGGCTATCCTCTCTTCAACCAAATGGGACCATGTTCCGATGCTGGGCGGCATTGCCGTTAATCTCAAGTTCACGCGCTCGGGGCGGGGGGAGGATTTCGTCGCCAGCTTGCAGAGCCTGGTGGAGACGTTCATGTTGCGTGGTGGTTTCGAGATCCAAATCAATGTGGTGGACCGCGATATGCTGCTCAAGGCTCAGGCTCATCCCGAGGCATATCGCGATCTAGTGGTACGCATTGGCGGTTACAGCGACTATTTTGTAGGGCTTTCGCCGCGGATGCAGGAGGAAATCATTCTGCGCACCGAACACGAATCCGCCTGAGCTCGGGGCTTTGTTCGGGCTGGGGGCGATGTCGACGATGCTATGGATCACTCTTGATCTGTCCGGCGCTGAGCGCTCTCTAGCTCGCGCGAGATTCAGCGCGGCGCCCGTATGCGAACATTCATTTCAGCCAGCGGAGGGACTCGATGGATTCCAGTTACTGTGGGCAGTTGTTCAGTGTGCGAGACCAGGTCGTCGCCATCACCGGCGGAGGGGGCATTCTCTGCGGCACGATGGCTAAGGGCTTGGCGCGCGCTGGTGCCAAGATAGCCATCTTGGATCTCTCTGACGATCGCGCACACGGCATAGCCAGAGAGATCACGGAGGCTGGTGGTGATGCCTTGGCAATGTGTGTGGATTGTGTCTGCAAGGAGCCGCTACAGGAAGCCGCAGCACAGATTATCGCTCACTATGGGAGGGTGGACGCTCTGATCAACGGCGCTGGTGGCAACCGCCCAAAAGCTACCACCACTCCCGAGCTGCGTTTTTTCGATCTACCCCAGGATGCTTTTCAACAGGTGTTCAACCTCAACTTCATGGGGACTCTGCTCGCCAGCCAGATTTTCGGGCGACACATGGCGGAGCGTGGCGAGGGCTCTATCATCAATATCGCATCGGTCAATGCTATTCGCCCGCTGACCAAGATACCCGCTTATTCGGCCGCCAAAGCTGCTGTAAAAAACCTCACCGAGTGGTTGGCTGTGCATATGTCGCAAGAGTACTCGCCTCGCATCCGCGTGAACGGCATTGCCCCCGGCTTTTTTCTGACGCCGCAGAACTACTATCTGCTGTTAGATCAAGCAACGGGACAGCCCACGCCACGCGGCCAGAGTGTGCTGAGCCACACGCCTATGGGCTGCTTCGGCGATCCGGAGGACCTGCTCTCTACAGTGATCTGGCTGCTTTCGCCGGCCTCGCGCTTTGTGCACGGCATCACCGTAGCGGTGGATGGGGGCTTTACCACGTTCAGCGGTGTGTAGGCCGAATAATGGTCCTTAACGTTGGCGGCAACGTCGTGGAAAGGAGTCTATCTTGAATAACATCCCGGTTGTTGCGCAACCTCTGTTGGATTTCCATCCCGAACACCCTTTCTTTGTGGGAATCGATTCGGATGGCTGTGTGTTTGACACTATGGAGATCAAGCACAAAGAGTGCTTTGCGCCCAACATTATCAAGTATTGGGGACTGCAATCTGTCAGCAAGTACGCGCGCGAAGCCGCCGAGTTTGTGAACCTGTATTCCAAATGGCGGGGTATCAATCGTTGGCCGGCGCTGGTGATGGTCTTCGATCTGTTGCGCGTTCGGCCAGAGGTGATCAAGCGCGGTGCACGCATCCCCGAGGCCAAGGCGATCCGCGCTTTTATCGAATCGGGCGTGCCCTTGAGTAACGAATTCCTTGCTCTGCGCGTGGCCGAAACACGTGATCCAGAGTTGGCTCTGGCTCTGGAGTGGAGCGAGGCTGTCAACCTCAGCATCGCCGATATGGTGCACGATGTGCCCCCCTTTCCCTACGTGAAAGAGAGCTTGGACCTACTGACCTCTACAGCGGATGTAGTGGTCGTCTCGCAGACGCCGGTGGAGGCACTAACGCGTGAATGGTGTGAGCATAGCATCGATAGCTATGCCAAAGTGATCGCTGGACAAGAGATGGGCACCAAGACGGAGCACATTCGGCTCGCCGCGGGCGGCAAGTATCCCGACGAACGCAAACTCATGATTGGCGACGCTCCCGGCGATCTCAAGGCAGCGCGTGGTAACAACGCGCTGTTCTTCCCGGTGAACCCGGGCCACGAGGAGGAGAGTTGGGAGCGCTTCTGGAAGGAGGGATTCCGGCGTTTTGTGGAGGGCTCCTATGGCGGAGCCTATGAGCGCGTGCTCATCGACGAGTTTGAGCGTGCCCTACCCGATATACCGCCCTGGGAAAGGTAGATAAACATGGTCATCGGCAAAGGCTATGACGATCGCTTTCTTACCGAGGGGGAGACTCGAGATATATTCGCCGAGGCGTTCGCTCAGATCGAGACTCGCGGCCAGAAGCTGCTTTTCATCATCCCAGATAGCACCCGTAGCGCCCCGATGCCGCTCTGCTTTCGCATAATCACCGATTTGCTACTAGGTGTAGCCGCCAAAGTGGACTTTCTCGTTGCCTTGGGCACCCACTTGCCCATGACCGAGGAGCGTTTATGTCAGCATTTGGGTATCACCGAGCAAGAGCGCAATACGCGCTATGCGAGGGTCGGTATTCACAACCACGACTGGCTACATGGCCTCAGGCATATCGGCACCATCCCCGCCTCTACCATCAGCGCGCTGAGCGAGGGGTTGTTGGTGCGAGACGTCGATATAGAGATCAACGGTCGTATCTTTGATTACGATCGACTCATCGTCGTGGGGCCGGTCTTCCCTCACGAGGTGGTGGGCTTCTCTGGGGGGAACAAGTACTTTTTTCCGGGAATCAGTGGCGCTGATATCACCAACTTTACGCATTGGCTCAGTGGTATCATTGGCAGTAGCAACATCATCGGCACGGAGCATACGCCGGTGCGGCGGGTTATAAATGAGGCCGCTAGTTTCATCGACGTACCTAAATCCTGCTTCAGCATGGTGGTCAAAGGGCATCACGACTTGGCTGGGCTCTTTTTTGGCACGCCGGAAGAGTCCCAGGCGGCTGCTGCAGAGCTGTCCGCCCGGCGTAACATCGTCTGGGTGGACAAGCCTTTCAAGTACGTCATTTCGGTAATGCCCGAGCTGTATGATGATATCTGGACCGCATCCAAAGGGATGTACAAGGTGGACCCCGCGGTGGAGGATGGCGGCACTGTGGTGATCTATGCCCCGCATATCGACGAGGTGTCGTACACTCACGGCAAGTTGCTGGATGAGATCGGCTACCACGTGCGCGATTACTTTTTGAAACAATGGGATCGCTTCAGAGATATGCCTGGTGGCGTCCTAGCTCATTCGACTCACCTCAAAGGGACGGGCGTATACGAGGATGGTGTGGAAAAGCCGCGCATCAACGTAGTGCTGGCAACGGGCATCTCCCGAGAGCGCTGTGAGCGCATCAACTTGGGCTATATGGATCCGGCCAGCCTGCGTCTGAAAGAGTGGCAGGAGCGCGAGGATGAGGGAATTTTGGTGATTCCGCGCGCTGGCGAGTTACTGTATCGTCTCAAGACCTGAGCCAAGGAGGGCAATATGGGCGACTATACCATCGGCCTCATCGGCCTGGCCGTGATGGGCCAGAACCTGGTGTTGAATATAGAGCGCAATGGTTTCCCGGTCGCGGTCTATAACCGCACCACGAGCGTTACAGAGGAGTTCGCGGCAGGGGCGGCCAAGGGTAAACGAATTCTAGCTTGCCGCACCCTCGAGGAGTTGATGGATGCGCTGGAGACGCCGCGCAAGGTGATGCTCATGGTCAAGGCGGGCCCCGCAGTGGATCAGGTCATCCAGCAGATCGTGCCGCTGCTAGACCGGGGCGATTTGGTAATCGATGGGGGCAACTCGTTTTTCAAAGACACCGAACGCCGCGCCCTTGCTCTTGCTGAAAAGGGGATCAACTACATCGGCACGGGTGTTTCGGGCGGTGAGGAGGGGGCGCTGTGGGGGCCAGCTATCATGCCGGGCGGCCAGCCCGAAGCCTACGCCATGGTGGAGCCCATCCTGACGGCTATCGCAGCTCAGGTTGATGGCGAGCCCTGTGCCACTTACATCGGGCCGCGCGGCGCCGGACACTATGTAAAAATGGTGCACAACGGCATCGAGTACGGTGACATGCAGCTTATCGCTGAGGCTTACGATGTGCTGCATCGCGCTCTGAATCTCTCGGCAGAAGAGTTGCACAATATATTTGGTGAGTGGAACGAGGGTGAACTCAAATCGTACCTCATCGAGATCACACGCGACATATTCGCGGTTACGGATAAGGACATCGGTCAGCCGTTGGTGGATCTGATATTGGACGAGGCGCAGCAAAAGGGTACCGGCAAATGGACCTCGCAGAATGCGCTGGACCTGGGCGCGCCCACACAGACCATCAATGCCGCGGTTGAATCGCGGATCACCTCGGCTCTCAAAGAGGAGCGCGTGGCGGCTAGTCGCGTTCTCACGGGCCCGGAGGCCACCTTCCAGGGCGACCGTGGCGCTCTGATCCGCGATGTGCGAGATGCCTTGTACGCTGCCAAAATCTGCTCGTACGCGCAGGGTATGGCGTTGTTGCACACGGCCTCTCGAGAGTACGATTACGATCTCCAGCTGGGAGAGATCGCCCGCATCTGGCGTGGCGGCTGTATCATCCGCGCGGCCTTCTTGAACGATATCACGGCGGCATATCGCAAGAATCCTCGGCTCACCAATTTGATGTTGGATCCTTACTTCAAAGAGGCCATGTTGGGTCGCCAAGCGGCCTTACGCCGGGTGGTGCAGGTGGCGATAGAGTTGGGGATCCCTTGCCTGGCCATGTCGGCGTCGCTGGCCTACTTTGACGCCTACCGCTCCGAGCGCCTGCCAGCCAACTTGACGCAAGCGCAACGCGACTATTTTGGCGCTCACACCTACCGGCGTGTGGACAAGGAGGGGGTGTTCCACACTGAGTGGACCGAGTAGGCGCTACACCATGTACAGGATGCCGATGCCGCGCAAGTCTGCTCACCTGCGCAGCATCGGTTGTGTGCTGTTGTGCTGGGATAGTAGCTTGCGCCACGTGTCATCGCTTGCCTTGGGACGCCGCGAAGAGGTTCTGCAGGATAGGAGAATGACATGCCTCGTAACGTCATCGTCGCACAGTCGGGCGGGCCGAGCCCGGTCATCAACGCCTCACTGCGGGGGGTGATAGAGACCTGCCGCGAGCTGCCCGAGCACTTTGGCACCGTCTATGCAGGCTACCATGGTATCGAAGGGGTGCTCAAAGAGGAGTTGTTGGATCTATCGGTGCAGGACCCCGAAGAAATCCGCCTGTTGAGCACCACACCAGCAGCGGGCGCCATCGGCACCTGCCGCTATAAACTTCGGCCCGAGAACCACAAAGATTTCGAGCGGGTGGTGGAGGTGTTCCGCGCCCACGACGTGGGGTACTTTTTCTATAACGGCGGTAACGACTCTATGGATACGGCGCACAAAGTGGCAGCCCTGGCGCGCGAGCGCGGGCTGGATCTCGTCGCCGTCGGCGTTCCCAAGACCATAGACAACGACGTGGGTGATTCCGAGTTCAAGCTGATCGATCACACACCGGGCTATGGTAGCGTGGCCCGCTATTGGGCTCACACGGTACAAGGGGCTGAGGAGGAGAACCGCGGGTCGTCACCGGCCGATCCCGTGCTGGTGATGCAGGCCATGGGGCGGCGCATCGGCTACATACCCGCAGCGGCGCGCCTGGCCGACCCCGAGCGAGTTATGCCTCTACTCATTTTCTTGGCCGAGGCTGACCAAGAGCTCGTCGAGATCACTGATCTGGTGGCTGATACCGTACGGACGCGTGGAAGGGCGCTCGTGGTGGTGAGTGAGGGACTGGACTTGGGCCCGTTGGGTGAGGTGCGCGACGCCTTTGGCCATGTGCAGTTCTCCTCCAGCCAGACCACTGTGGCGCAGATGATGGTGAATCACCTCAATCGAGTGGGGCTGCCGGCCCGAGGCAAGGCGCGCGCCAACGTGTCGGGCACCCACCAGCGGCACGATATGGCGTCTGCATCCACAGTGGATATCGTCGAGGCCTACACAGTGGGACAAAAGGCGGTGCTGTTGGCCGCCGAGGGTGCCTCCGGCTATATGGCTACTATCCTGCGCGAGCCGGGCGCCACCTATAATGTGCGCTACGACAAGGTGCCGCTGGAGCTGGTGGCCAACGCCGAGCGCACTTTTCCTTCCGCGTGGATAGACCGCCAACGCGCCGACGTTACGGACGACTTTGTGCGATACGCACAGCCGCTCATCGGCGAAGGGTGGCCCAGTATCCCGCTGATAGGCGGACGACAGCGCTTCGCGCGGCTGGCGCCCGCCTTTGCCGAGCCCAAGCTGCCGCCCTATGTGCTCCAGGCTGAACGATAGAGCGACGCAGCACTAGCGACCAAGCTCTCGCACGGCACGGCCCACCGCCTGGATGGTGCTGTCTATCTCGGTCTCTGTCGTGTTGCGGCCTACGGAGAATCGTAGTGTGCCCCGCGCGTACTCAAAGGGTACGCCCATGGCCTGCAACACCCCCGATACGGTGACCCGGTCCGAGTGGCAGGCGGCTCCCGCTGAGGCCGCGACGGAATCCTCTAGCTTTGTGAGCAAGTCGGTGGCGTTGAGGCCCCTGAAGCCGATGCTCAATGTGTTAGGCAGGCGGCGCTCTTTGTGGCCGTTGATACGAACATCGCCGCCCACACGTTGCAAGCCGGTTTCCAGGCGGTTTCGCATGGCTCGCATGTGGGCGGCGTAGCTTGGTAGATGCTCTGTCACCAACTGGCTGGCACTCCCCAAGCCCACGATCCCCAGCAGGTTCTCGGTGCTGGCGCGCCGACCCATCTCGTGGCCAGCACCGAGCATAAACTTGGCCAGGCGTATGCCGTCGCGCACATACAGGGCCCCCACTCCCTTGGGTGCGTACAACTTGTGCCCCGCCACAGAGAGCAGGTCTACATCTAGGTCGCTAACACAGACCAGCTCTTTGCCGGGGGTCTGAGCTGCGTCGGTGTGCACCAGTGCGCCGTGAGCATGTGCCAACGCCGCGATCTCGGCGATGGGCTGGAGTGTGCCCACTTCGTTGTTGGCGTGCATGATGCTCACCAGCATAGTGCGGTCGGTAAGTACCCGCGCCACATCGTCAGGATCCACCAAACCGCCGCCATCCACTGGCAGAATGATCACACGAAAACCTTGACGCTCCAGCGCTTTGCAAGGCTCTAGGATCGCAGGATGCTCGATAGCCGACGTGATTATCTGGTCCCGTGAGCCGTCTGCAGCGCCGGCGAGGCCCTTGAGAGCCATGTTATTGGCTTCGGTGCCTCCGCTGGTAAACACCGCCTCGCCCGGCGTACAGCCCAACATGGTAGCCACCTCGTTGCGAGCGCGCTCAACCGCCCTTTTCGCCTCGATGCCATAGATGTGCGAGCTGGATGGGTTGCCGAATAGCGGCCCTAAACATGGCATCATCGCCTCGGCCACCTCCGGTGCTATCGGGGTGGTGGCGTTGTAATCGAGATATATGGGTCTATCCATTCGTTTCTCCTCTGTTATGCCCTTCAATATCATAGCATGTTGGAATCCCTATACCAATCTTGGTTTCCAGCGCAGAGCCGATGAGCGGGTTCTTGCACACTTGATTGGTGATGCGAGATGTGCTACGTTGTGTGGGAGGTGCCAGGCGATGAGGTCCGCGCTCTTTCTACATGGCTCAGCCCGGACTTGTGGCGGCGCCTGGTCGACAGAAGCGACGGAATGATGTGGCTACTGCTACCACATAGCACAAAAAGAATCGGTCTGCATTGGCTCATGCGGCCGGGCGCTTCGCAAAGAGTACGCGCAGGCCGAAAGGAGTGTAATACTGTGCCCGCTATCGAGATCAAGCCCAGTCTCTATTGGATTGGCGTGAACGACCGCACCACCGATCTCTTTGAGGGAATTTGGCCCATCACGTACGAGGGCATCTCGTACAACAGCTACCTCATCACAGATGAGAAAAAGGCCCTCGTCGATCTCACAAAAGTAACCAAAGAGGATTCGTTCCTCGGCCAAGTGTACGGCCTGATGGATCCGGCAGATCTGGATTATATTGTCATCAACCATATGGAGCCCGACCACACGGGCGCTATCAATCTGATGCGTCGCCTGGCCCCTCGCGCCGAGTTCCTCTGCTCGGCGAAGGCCAAGCCAATGTTGGAAAACTACTTTGGCATCAGCGAAAGAGTACGAGTGGTTAAAGACGGGGAGCAGATATCGCTCGGGGGAAGATCACTACAATTTCACACAATTCCCTTTGTGCATTGGCCCGAGACGATGGCGACTTATGTGATGGAGCAGCGCGTGCTCCTTTCGGGCGACGCCTTTGGGGGCTATGGCGCGTTACGGGGCGCCATCTTTGATGATCAGTATGCCGATCTCGGCTATTACAAGCGCGAGGCGCTGCGGTACTATGTGAATATCATCTCCAAGTTCAGCGGTCCGGTGCTGCGGGCTATAGACAAGCTATCCGCGCTAGAGGTGGATCTGTTGGGGCCCTCGCATGGGCTCATCTGGCGCGGCAATCCGGGCGAGATCATTTCTCTGTACAAACAGTGGGCACAATACGCCACCACTCCTGGGGACCTCGGTGTCACGCTAGTGTACGGTTCCATGTACGGCAATACCGAGGCGATGATGAACGCGGTTGCAGAGGGTATTTCACAGGCCGGCCTTCCAGTGGACGTATACGATGCCGCACGTACCCATGTGAGTTATATTCTGCCAAGCTTGTGGACGCGTCGGGGGGTGATGATCGGTGCGCCCACCTATGAAGCATCGCTCTTTCCGCCCGTGGCTGAGGTGCTCCGGATGGCGGGCGCGAAGCGAATGCTCAACAAAAAAGTCGCGCTGTTCGGCAGCTACGGCTGGAGTGGCGGCGCTCAGCGCGAGTGCGAGCAGATTGTCGAGTCGCTCAAATGGGAATGGGTGGACGTGATGCAGTTTCAAGGCGCGCCTACGTCCGGGAGCTTGCGTCAGGGCGAGGCTTTTGGCCGGCGTTTCGCTGAGGCCCTCAAGGTCTGATCGCTCGGAACACGATGTATCGCATCGGTGGGCTACGCCAAGTGCCCAAGGAGGCCGTGGCCGGTTTCCGATAGGGCAGGGCGGCTACGTACGAACGGTCTACTCGGCCATCTATGGACTGTTTCGTTCTCGTCGGCGAGGGCGGGGCGTGTCCGAGCTTTACGGCAGGGCCGCCTCGAACCCTCCATCCGTCTCTGACGCCACGCAGACGTGAAAAGGAGGGTGAGGATGTCGCAGTTCTATGCGGTACACGCTTACGACCTGAAACCAGAGGTGAACCGGAATGAATTCGAGCGCTTTATGCAAGAGCGCTGGTTGCCTTACGTGATGCGCAAGAAGGGCTGTCGCGGCACTATGCTGCTCAAAGGCTACACCGGTGAGTGGAGGTTGGAGAAAAAAGAGTACGCCACGATCGAGATCTGGGAGAGCGCCAAGGCGAACCGTGCCGCGTGGGGCGGTCCACGCAGCCAATGGGTGACGCCTGAGGATATGAGAGATTTCATGGAGCAGTTCACAAGCTATGTGGTACCACAGAGCTTTCGTACGTACGAGTTTGAGCGCATTGTATAGTGCGTTGCGCTACCCAACATCGCGGGGCTTGGTAGTGTGCTCGCTTGGGAGCGGGCTTTCTTAGGGGAAGAGAGTTCTGCTCGAATGGCAAAGCCTCGACATAGTGCCGAGGCTTTGCTTATGCGTCGAACGAGGGCCCTTTGAGTTCTGTCTATTCTTCTGCGCCACCGATATCCGCGCTTCGGTGGAACGTCTTGGGGCTGGCGAACCCGCTGCTCGTCACCGTGCCGCTACACCCGAACAGCCGCATTTTGTGGCGCACGGTTTCCTTGACGGCGTCACGCGAGTGCTGCAGGGTCTTGCGCGGGTCGGAATTGGTGGGGTTGTCTGCGATCGCCTGCTTCATAGCGCTGGTGAACGCCACATTCAGCATCGTCGCGACGTTGATCTTGGCGATGCCGTACTGGATCGCCTCCACCTCGGATTCTTCCTTGACGCCAGAGGATCCGTGCAATACCAGGGGGATATCCACTTTGGAGTGGATGGCGCGAATTCGGTCGATATCCAGCTCGGCCGTGTCGGAAGTCATGGCGTGCACAGAGCCCACGGCTACCGCCAACGAATCGCAACCGGTGCGCTGCACGAAATCCAACGCCTGATCGGGATCTGTCATGGCCGCGCGCACATCGTCTTCCGTAACGTTGTCGGTGGATTGTAGCACCTGGCCGAGCTCAGCCTCTACCGGGATATCACAGACATGAGCGATTTGTACCACGCGCTTGGTGGTCTCGACGTTCTCTTCGTAGGCTCTCTTGGAACCATCGAACATGAGTGAGGTAAAGCCCGCGCGCAGGCAACGCACGTTCTGGTCGAAATCGGTACCGTGGTCCAGATGCAGTACGACGGGCACATCCGCACCGGCGGCAGCCGTTTTGACCATGGCCGATGCGAACTCGAGGCCGGCGTAACGGATGGCACCCTGGCTCACTTGTAAAATGACGGGGGCGCGCTCCTCTACGGCCGCCTCGATGATCCCCTGGATCTGCTCCATGTTGTTTGCGTTGAAAGCGCCTACAGCAAAACGTCCCTCGAGGGCAGCTCTCAGCATCTCCTGGCTGGTGACGAGTGGCATGGCACAACTCCTTTCGATGCATCATGTGGCTGGATCACATACCGTGTCCTCGCCGTAAATGGTATAGAAGACCCGCACGCACAAAGAGAGGGCTGTCCCGCAAGTGGATCAGCCCTTCGTTAGGCGATTGATCATCTCGAGAACGGGGCCGAGCTTGGGGCGCAAAGCACGGCAAATCCAGTGCCGAAGGTGGGATTCGAACCCACAAGGAGCTACCTCCAATGGTTTTTGAGACCACCGCGTATGCCGTTCCGCCACTTCGGCAGAGTCACGTGCGCCAGTATACTGATATCGGCGCCGCGCGTCAAGTTTTGTTGTAGCCTCGCCATCATGTAAACTATGGAGCGCTCGCCCACACCCGGCCGCGATGCCATACCCAGTGTGGTACACAGAAAGGGGTCGCATGTGCGCGCCCATGGACGAAGAGACGCTTGTGGCGCTGGCTCAACAAGGTGACATCGACGCCTTTAACCAGCTTGTTTCTGAGTACCAGCAACTGGCCTACAATGTGGCTTTTCGCATCCTCGGTAACGAAGATAAAGCCTGTGATGCCACGCAGGATGCGTTTCTGCGCGGCTATCGTGCGTTGTATCAGTTCCGCGGTGGATCCTTCAAATCCTGGATGCTACGCATTGTCACCAACTCTTGCTACGATCAACTACGAGCACAACAGCGGCGCCCCACCACACGCATTAGCGATCTGGTGGAGGACGAAGAGCATAGCGACCTCCTCGAGGATGGTGCCGAGTCGCCTGAGAGCTACACCGAGCGTATGGAGCTCGGGGCCCTGATCCAGCAGGGACTGAGCAGCCTGTCTGATGATCAGCGTGTGGTTCTGGTGATGTCGGATATCGAGGGTATGTCTTACGGTGAGATCGCGGCCGCGTTGTCGCTGGCCCTGGGTACCGTCAAGTCCAGACTCAGCCGCGCCCGCAATCGTATGCGCGACTACCTCGTGGCGAGGCGGGAACTTTTGCCGTTCGACTATCGTCTGAGAGATACCCAGAGCGAGCCCTATTAAGGGGTGGAGTGAGGACGAGGAGCATGCTTAGCCTTGGAAAGCTCAAGAGCCGGTTCGACCACTATGTCGTGGCATCGAATCTATCGGCTTATCTGGATGGCGAGCTGAGCGTCCGTCAATCGTTGCGAGTGGAGAGACACTTGGCACAGTGCGCCGAGTGTGCTCGTGATCTCGATACGCTTCGCGAGACTAAGCGCTTGCTGTGTTGCGTACCCACGCGGAGCGTGCCACGCTCTTTTGCGTTGCCTCTGTCTGTGTGTACCGAGCAGTTTAAGAGTCGACGGTGGAGTGTGGTGCAGTCGCGTTTGCGGGTGGCGACGCTAGTTGTCACTTTTCTGTTGATTTTGGCACTTTCGGGCGATGCGCTGATCGGCGTGGGGGCGATTCCGCTTCGTGAACGAGTTCCAGTCTCAGGGGGGATGTTCGACACGGTGGCTGTAAAGAGGCTTGCCACGGAGGGCGAGCCAGAGAACGCCTCGATGGAGCCTGTCGAGGCCACGGGTACCGCCGAGGAGGCAGCATGGGCGGCCTCAGTGGCTGACTCGCCGGAGGAACCGATGCTGAGGGCAGCACCTCGAGGACTGAGGCTGGATGAGACACTGCCCGATGATGGCGACGCGATTACGGCTGCCCAAGAGTCGCCGTCAAGCGCTTCTGGTACGCCCGGCCCACGTGACGAGTTGCCACTCAATCCCACTCGCGTGCCACCGGTTCGCAGCCTATCTGCCGAAACGAGCGATCAGGACGGCAAAGGGGGGCTGGGTGGCCCGGCGGCTCCTTCGGATGGGGCCCCGGGCGCGCGTGTCGCACCTGACGAGGAAGTCGAGAGCGGATATGCCGTGGCTGCCGAGCTCGGGATCGCAGGGCCGCCCGCAGTATCAGATTCCACCGAGGAAGCAGCGCTGCAATCGGAGGGGTCTGAGCGTGATGGCGCAGTGGTGACGGGTTACGGCCAGGAGCCACCCTCTGGTTCGGAGAACGCCCTGCCCTGGGAAACCTGGCGTGCTATGCGCCTAGCCTCGGGGGTTCTGTTGGGGCTCCTGGTTCTATTGCTCGGCGGGCTCGTTTGGGCGGGCCACAAGCGCAGGGTATAATGGGGGGTGGAGCGCCTCGCATGATTCGAAGGCTTGGGGTGCCCCAGGCCTTTTTCGTTTTGTTTTTCGAGACAGCGGGCAGATGATACAGCGTTACAGCCTCGCCGATAATACAGCAAACGGGTGGGCCGTGCATTACTGCGACGTTGTGAGCTAGTGGAGCGGAGGTTCCGTGTTAGGACTCAAGAAACTGCAGAACAGCCTCGCGCAGACGCGCAACTCGTTCTTTGGGCGCATCGCGGGTTTGTTCCGCGAGGAGCATATCACCGAGGACACCTGGGAGCAGTTGGAGGTTCTGCTGCTTCAAGCCGACGTCGGCGCTAAGACCAGTATGGATTTGGTGGAGAAGCTACGCGACGAGATCAACCCGCTGACGATGGGGCCAGCAGAGGTGGAGGAGCTGCTCAGGGAAGAGCTAACCGCCATCCTGAAGGCGGCTGAGCGCCCTTATCTTGTCGGAGAGCGTATGCTGCAAGTGGTTCTGGTGGTGGGAGTGAACGGCTCAGGCAAGACTACCAGCATCGGCAAGCTGGCCAAGTACCATCGCAATCAGGGACAGAAGGTGATGCTGGCGGCGGCGGATACCTTCCGCGCAGCGGCCATCGACCAGCTGAAGGTGTGGGGTGAGCGTGCGGATGTGGAGGTCGTCGCTCATCAACCGAACGCCGACCCCGGAGCGGTGGTCTATGACGCTATTCGCGCCAGCCAGTCGCGCAACATAGATATACTAATCATCGATACAGCAGGGCGTCTGCACACCAAATACAATTTGATGCAAGAACTGCGTAAAATACGCAGCATCGCACAAAAACAGGTGCATCAAGCGCCCCACGAGACGCTGTTGGTGTTGGATGCTACCACTGGGCAAAACGGCCTCAGCCAGGCCAAGACCTTCCAGGAGACGATCGACGTTACCGGAGTGGTGCTCGCCAAACTGGACAGCACGGCCAAGGGCGGTGTGGTGTTTCCCATCGCTACGGAGCTCCATCTGCCGGTTCTGTTCGTTGCCACCGGCGAGGGGATCGATGATCTGGCCCAGTTCGATGCGCACCAGTTTGTAGAGGGGCTCTTTGTCGGCGGGGGGAACGGGGTGCACTAGGGCCCAGAGAGCGAGGAGGTGAACTATGGAAAACGTCACACAGGAACTGAAAACGCGAGTCGAGGCCGTGCGCAACGAGATCCATCATCTCGTGGAGCGCCTTTGACCTGGCTTCCAGAGAAGCTCAGATTCGCGAGCTGAGGGCGCGTGCGGGGGAGGGCGATATCTGGCAGAACCCCGATGAGGCCCAGGCGCTCATGCAAGAGCTTTCCGGTTTGGAGGCCGACGTCGGCGAGTGGCGCCAGCTTGAGGCCAAGGCGAACGACCTTCACGAGCTGTTGGAGCTCATGGAGGTTGAAGATGATGGCGAATCGATCCTCGCTGATGTCATGTCGGAGGCAGAGCAACTGCAGCAACAGATGGCCTCCGTGCGGCTGAAGACTCTGATGGCTGGCCCCAATGACAAGCGCGATGCCATTATGACCATCTACGCGGGAGCGGGGGGTACCGAGTCTCAGGACTGGGCCGAGATGTTGATGCGGATGTATGTGCGTTGGGCGGAACGGCGCGGGTTCAGTGTCGAGATCATAGACCAGAGTGAGGGGGATGAAGCGGGGGTCAAGAACGCAACGCTCGAGATTCGCGGGCGTAACGCGTATGGCCTCTTGCGCTCCGAACGCGGCGTGCATCGTTTGGTGCGTATCTCGCCGTTCGATAACGCACACCGTCGACATACTTCGTTTGCGCTGGTTGAGGTGATTCCCGACGTGGGTAACGACATCAACCTCGAGCTCAACCCCGACGATGTGCGCATGGATGTCTACCGCGCCTCGGGGCATGGCGGACAGAATGTGCAAAAAAACTCGACAGCTGTGCGACTCACCCACGAGCCCACCGGCATCGTGGTGACCTGCCAGAACGAGCGCTCACAGGTTCAGAACCGAGAACGGGCTACAGCTGTGCTCAAGGCCAAGCTATATGATTTGGAGCTACAAAAGCAAGAGGAGGAGATCGCGCGGCTGCGTGGAGAACATATCAGGGCGGGTTGGGGCAACCAGATTCGCTCCTATGTGCTGCACCCATACCGTATGGTGAAGGATCTGCGCACCGAAGTGGAGACGGGCAACACTACCGCTGTGCTCGACGGCGATCTGGACGCCTTTATCGAGGCTTATCTGCAACACATGGTGGGCAAGGATTAAACGGACGCCGTGCTGGGGGCTCACCGGTAACCACTAGCAGCGCCTCTATGGAACTTGTGGGGTTTGGGGGTACCCGCCCAGATCGTGCGTCAAGTGTGCGATCTCCTGAAGGACTAACTCGGTCTCTTCAGCTGGTAAGAGCGCGAGTCGGCTGTCTGCAACGCTATGGGGTATCAGCTCTACGTGCTTGAGACCCGTCTCATCCAACAGCGCGCGTAGCACTAGCCCCCCGTAGCTCTCAGCCGGGGCGCCCCCAACCCCATAGGCGCTCATCCCGTCCAACGCCAAGCAGTCGGTCTCATAGGTGAATCCTCGTGCGGCGTTATCTTGTCCCAGTACCAAAGTCGCTCCTGCTTGGCATAGCGTGCGCACAGTCTCCTGTCGTACAGCATTCTCCGCTGCGCCCTCTTCTGCGCTCCAGTGGATGAACACTACCACAAAGTCGGCGCGGCCGCGCCCAGCGGCGATATCGCCCGCCAAGTGCTCACCCAGCAGAGTCGCTACACCGGGAGTCGTTTCGGAGGCATATACCGCGTTGGAGGGCGGTTGATGATAGGCTAGCAGCGCCACGTGCAGATCGCCCATGTCCACTATGCTGGGGCGGCGTGCCTCCAGCGCCGTCTCGCCTGCTCCCACAGCGACTATTCCCGCCGTCTGGAGCAATTCGCGGGCGGCCAGTAGCGTCGAACCATCGCAAGCCTCTCTACGGTCCGAGGCCAGCGAGAGCGCGTCAAAACCCGCTGCTGCCAACGAGTCCGCACTGGTTGCATCTATCCGGGCACAGGGGACACTGCTCAGGGCCAAATCCGCGTTCGAGATCAGCATTTCGACCTCTGGCTCGGCCACAAAGATGCCGGCATCGTTCTGTGCCATGCTGCCACCCACAACGATCAGTTCCAGCGGGGGCAACGGTTGGTAACGCAAAGCGGCTTGTAGAGCTTCTAGTTCGGCGGTTGGCATGGGCCTACTAGTCTGCAACCACAGGCGACGTACAAGGGGGTACGCGCCGGGCTTGTGCGGATCGAACGCCTGTCCGTCCACAAGCACGGGGTGCACGCGGAAATCCACCGCCTCCCAAGGGAGCACAGCCCAGGCATCCTCGTGAGTTGCTACGTACTCTTTGGCCGCTTCCCAGTCGTCGACCTCCGTCGGATACCACACGCTATCTGCCTCGCCCAAGTGGTGCAAACCAAACAACTCGGCCACTTGTGGCTGGCTCACAGGCGCCACGATCCGATAGGTCTGGTCGTGGCCAGCAGCCAAGTCCGCGAGTTGCTTGCGAGTGAGCTCGCGCGCAAGCGAGGGATGAAAAACCGCCACGTAAGGCTCTTCGCGCAGCGGGATCGCTCCGGTGATCGGTTCGGTCGACCACGACAACGCGCCGTCTGCAAGGCCATCCTCTAGCACCGTTGCGATGGGCGGGGCGTCGGCGTAAGGTAAGACGATCAGCGAGCGGTGTGCTTGAGCTACTAGAACAATGGCGTCCTCCAGAGCCTCGTAGACATCTCTCGCCACAGCCAAGCGAAATACTTCCGACGTGGGCTCAACGTGCGGCGTGGCCCAAGATTGAGAGATGGATCCCATGGCTCCAGATGGCGTCTCTTCGGTCTGCTCGACCGCGGGTGGCGCATCTTGCGCCCCTGTAGGCCGCCACAGATTCACCATCCTCAGCGTGTCGAGCGGTGCTATCGGGCCGGCGATTCCAAAACGCAACGCAACAAGCGCCAACACGAGCAAAAGGAGCACCGCGCCCCTCGTACGTTTGGGGGGAGGCGGTGCATCGGGTTGGTTCCAGGGCAGGCTCTCACGCGGGTTTCGATGTCTTGGTTGGCGCATGCTGTGGCTCCGAGAAACGGTGATGCGATTCTAGCCGAGGCGGCGAGGCGTGTCAATCGCGGATGCTCGGCGCGGTGTCAAAAATGAGCTTGTTATTGTCAGTACCGAGCGCTATAATGTAGCAGCTTTCTGACAGCCGATGACTGTTCCCACACGTTTGTCGGCGGGCAGAGAGCGCGCGTGTCATGTGTTGGGACAGACTGTGCACTTGCGATCAAGACACGAGCCCAGATAGGGCTACCAGCGTCATACCATGGTGGAGAGCAATGTTGTACGACGACGGTTCAATTAGTTTCGTCACAGAGATCATGCAGGCGGTGGACGATTTCGCACGTCAGATGGAGGCGGAAAGTACGGCTCCACAGAATGAGCTGGAGCGCGGGCTGCTTCTATCGTTCGCTTTGGGGGCCATACGCTGTGATTTGGAGGCGGTGTGGGACGCCCTGGGATCGGCCGCTCCGCTGAACGGTTTGGACTGCCGCGTCGTATTTGAGGAGTGCGTCGAGCAGGCTATCTTCCAAGGGGAGCGTCAAGAGGCGATACGTAAGGTGTTGCAGCAACGGGGTTGGCTGCAAAGCCCCGAGGTGTAGAGGCGGGCTCGCTGCGGCGCGCTCAAGCGTTTTCGACGGGCGCTTCCGCAGCTTTACTAAACTCCCGATAGAGCGCTATCAGGTTGGCGTTGTGCAGTCTTGTGACTAGCCCGTCCAGAGGAATGCGCGACTTGCTACAAGTCTCAATATCGATCTCGCGCAGGCTCTCGGGCGGGGCACCCGTGTCCACGGCCTCCTGCACTTTGCTGGCGATGCAGTTCAGATATTGAATGCTGCTGTTGATGTTCTCATCCACCTCGCCGCGCAGAAGGATCTCTCCGTGTCCCTGCACCACAAAGTTCGGTCTCAAGCTCTTGATCAGCTTTAGCGACTCGATGAGCTGCCGCCAGTCGCCGCGCACAATGTGCGGCACGGGCATCATGGTATCCCCCGCGATGACAGCTTTTTCGTCCACCACAAAGGCTATGATGGCGTCGGCCGTATGCCCTGGGGTGTGTATCAGGTGCAGGTGGCGGTGCCCGACGTGAATATGTAGTTGCTTACTGAAGGTCATCCCCGGTAACCTCAGCTCCACTTCGGCCAACTCGGGGGTCTCTATTCTGGCACGATCCAGCGCGCTCTGCCCCAAGTGCTCCAGCAACACCCGGCATCTATCGTGAGCTACCACCTCAGCGTCCTCGAAGAGAAAAGTTCCGTATACGTGATCCGCATGGTGGTGTGTGTTGATGACGTAACGCACACGCCCAGGCCCTAGCTTGTCGTCGATAAAGGCAGCGATCTGACGACTCTCGCTGGGAAAAGGCAGAGTATCCACCACTATGGCGCCCTCTGAAGTGAGCAGGGCTGCCGCGGTCACTTGGGCGTACCGCTCACTCATCATCACAAAGATGTCTTCGGCAATACGATCGATCTTCACTTCTCTTCACTCGCTGTCGATTCTTCGTAAAGAATAGAATAGCACAAACGGCTACTTGGGGTCAAGCAATATAGGAAACACTGTGACACGAGTTGACGGATAGTGTTTTTCCTGCTAGCATACCCGCAGTGTGTTGTAGTGAAAGGCCCATCGGTGAACGATGGGCATCCCCCATTCTCTGAGCGTGCTTCCTGTTTCTCTGTTGAGGAGGCATTCGATGATCCTCGAGAACATTCGGCAGATCTACCCCGTGCTCACCAAAAGCCAACGCAAGCTCGCCGACTTTGTGGCCACCTCTTATCAAGAGGTGGCCTTTATGACAGCCTCAACTCTGGCTCGCAGGGTGGGGGTGAACGAAGCCACAGTCATCCGCTTTGCACAACGCCTGGGCTATGGTGGCTTTCCGGAGTTGATCTATGATATCCAACTGGTAGTCAAGCAAGAGCTCAGGGCGCGAGACGATGCGTCACTGACTGTCAGCGCAGAGGATTCGTTCCTCGCGGCCATGAACACTATTGTGGAGAATTTGCATCGCACCATAAGCCATATCTCTCCCGAGGTCGCCGAGGGAGCGCAGGCGGTCTTGCGCGAGGCAGAGCGTATTCTGGTGATTGGCCAGGGGATCTCTGCTCCGCTGGCGCAGATGCTGAGTGTATCGTTGCGTAGCTTGGGGATGGACGCTGATGCGCCACCTAGTGATGCTGCCACATTGGCTATCGCTCTGGATGGTGTGGACGAGCGTTGCACTGTGGTGGGCGTTTCGGCGGCGGCCGATGGCAACGAGGTCGCTGGGGCGCTGCGCTATGCCACAGCCCGGGGCGCGCACACGCTGGCGTTGACTTGGTCGCCGGTGTCGCCCACCGCGCAGGCGGCCGAGCTGGCCATCATATGCCCCTCACTTGATCCCGCCGGGCTGCCTGCGGCGGCTGTTATGGCGGCCGTTCTGGACGCTCTGACGCAGAGTCTCTCCTTCACCAACCGCGAGGCGGTCCGCATACGCGGCACACGTTTCTCTGAGACGAGAGAGTACATCGCTCACCAGCGCTAGAGCCCTCACGAGACGCAAAAGAGGTCGCCTAGCACGCTGGGCGACCTCTTTTCAACGCCTATACCAAGTAACTCCCACTATGCCGTGTGCTCCATGTCTTGAACCTGCTCTCGCAGGTGGGTGCCTACCCGCAACTCAGAGGGCCGAGGCCCTGCAGAGTCACGCTTTGGATGATGGCTCCCTAGACACATGTGTTGGCTCAAAACTAATGAGCATCACGTACATCGTAGGAGTTACAGTTCAAGTATAGCAGCGCTCTCATAGAAATGCAATAATCCGAAAAAGGACAACCGAACCCGCTGTAATCTACAAGTCCAGCTTGATGTGCAAATCCTTTAGCTGCTTGGGCGACACGCAAGAGGGCGCATCTGTCATCAGGTCGACCGCGGACTGTGATTTTGGAAAGGCGATCACCTCGCGGATGTTGGGCTCACCAGCGAGGAGCATCACCAGCCGGTCGATGCCCGGCGCAATGCCTCCGTGCGGCGGAGCACCGTACTCGAACGCCTCTAGCAGATGGCCAAACTGTGACTGTGCTTCTTCCTCGCTGAATCCGATGGCTCGGAACATGCGATTCTGCTCTTCGCGTCGATGGATCCGAATGCTTCCCCCGCCGACCTCGTATCCATTGGCTACAATGTCGTAAGCCTTGGCTCGTACCCGGCCCGGTGCTTCCTCCAAGAGATGGAGGTCACAATCCAGTGCAGCAGTGAACGGGTGGTGCACTGCAATGTAACGTTGCCCCTCTTCGTCCCACTCGAGCAGCGGGAAATCAACGATCCACGCAAAGGCCAGTACATCGTCATCTAGTAGATGCAAGCGTCGCCCGAACTCAAGCCGGAGGCCGCAGAGCGCCTCTGCAACGACCTTTGGCTGGTCGGCCACAATCAGCACTAGATCGCCTGCACCGGCCTCCATGTGCTGCAAAAGCGCTGCCAACTCTGCTTCGCTGAGAAACTTGAGCACAGGCGAGCGTACTCCGCTCTCCTGTACAGCAATCCAAACGAGGCCGCTGGCACCGAAGCCTTTGGCCAGGTCGGTGAGTTCGTCCAGCTCTCGGCGTGTGTATCCCGCGCAGCCCGGCGCTTTGATCGCTTTGACCCGTCCGCCAGTCGCTACCGCCTCCGAAAAGACACGGAACCCCGAGTTCTCAACGATGTCCGACAGATCAGTGAGCAACATATCGAAACGGATATCGGGTTTGTCGGTGCCGTAGCGGTCCATAGCCTCGGCGTAGGTGAGGCGCGGCATCGGGGTGTGCAGGATGCGCTTTCGACTCACCGCAGGCACCAGCGCGGTGAATAGATCCTCCGTCAGCTGGAGGATATCCTCACATTCGACGAAAGACATTTCCAGATCCAGTTGTGTGAACTCGGGCTGTCGGTCGGCGCGCTGATCCTCATCGCGAAAGCAACGCGCGATCTGAAAATATCGCTCATACCCCGCGACCATGAGCAGCTGTTTGATCTGCTGGGGCGACTGGGGTAGCGCGTAGAACTGGCCTGGATGTAGGCGGCTGGGCACCACATAATCACGCGCGCCTTCGGGTGTGCTCTTGATCAGAATCGGCGTCTCGATCTCCAGAAAGCCGCGCTCGGAGAGATAGCTGCGGATGAAACGTACCGTCTCATGGCGTAAGGCCAGATTACGTTGCATTCGCTCGCGTCGCAGGTCGAGGTACCGATAGCGCAGGCGCAATGCCTCGTCCACTTCGCCATTCTCACTCACTGAGAAGACCGGCGTCTTGGCCTCGTTCAACACGTCTACACTGTCAGCGATGACCTCGATATCGCCCGTAGCCATCTTGGGGTTGCTCAGCCCCTCGGGCCGTAAGCTGACTCGGCCTTGAACTTGTACCACATACTCGCCCCGCACGTGGCTTGCTAGCTTGTGGGCCTCCTCGCTCACTGCCGGATTGATCACCACTTGGGCGACACCCCAGCGATCGCGCAGATCCAGAAAGATGAGATGGCCGTGGTCGCGCCGCCGATTCACCCAACCGGCCAGCGTTACGTGCTGACCTGCGTGCTCGGCCCTCAACTCCCCACAAGTGTGCGTTTTGAGCATCGTGTTGTTCCTCTCCGTGAAGCGGTATCGGCAGCCGCCACATAACCTCGCCACTCCCTAGTAGCCGATTGCGAACCCAACTCTGGCGCCTTTTTCGTGCGAGGCAGAGATGGCGTGCCAACGCCGCAGCATGGCGCACCATAGACTTTGGGGACGGCGGAATAGCCTGCTGCGTCATCGAAGCATCTCCAGATCCCTGATTATACTAGCTCAAGCCGGCCTTACAAATGATACCACATTGTGAGGCCTCTCGATAAAGCAACTCGTCAATGTACGCCGGTTTGCACTGGTCCATCAAGCGCTGGATTGCCCTTCCGCTCAGATTCGCCTAAAATACGGTCAGTGTGCACGCTCACATGGCGATAGCACATCGGCGTTCACTCTTTGCCAGCCCGATGCACGCCCAAAAGGATCCTGTATGACCGCACACTGTACAGAAGCGAGTTTACAGGGAGTGTGTGTCCAAGGAGGCGCCAGATGCTGACGAAAGCTAAATCGAGCAACCCGGCCGATCTGAGAGATTACTTGGAGGCAGAGCGTCGGCGACTTCAGCGAGAGATTCGCAGCCGTGACCTGCCTCAGGAGGCCAGCACGGACGAAAGCCGCGTGGGGATCGCCAACCACATGGCTGATGATGCTACCGAAGTGTACGAGCAGGAGCGCAACGTGGGGATAAAGCGCGATCAAGAGCTCCTGCTGGCTGAAGTAGAGGCCGCCCTCGAGCGTATGGACAGAGGCACATATGGCATCTGTGAACGGTGTGGCCGGCGCATCGAGCCGGCTCGCTTGCGTGCCATGCCCACTGCCCGATTCTGCCTCGAGGACCAGGAAGCCGCTGAGCGCAAATAAATCCGCTGGGAGGCAGGGAGCGTTGTTGAAAAAGCCGTTCGTACGCTATACGCTGGTTCTGACGGCTATCGCCGCCTTGGTGATCGGCTTGGACCAGTATACAAAATACATTGTGCGCAGAGATCTACCGCTCCATTCCGTTGCTGTACCCATCCCCTGGTTGGAGTCCCTGCTCGTGTTTACCCATACCCGTAACACAGGCGCTGCTTTCGGCATCCTCCCCGGGTTGAGCCCGGTGTTCACGTTGGTGGCGTTCGTGGCTGTGCTAGTCATCACCGTCTACTATCACCGACTCGCTGGTACATCCTGGATGCTGCGCATCGCTTTCGGGCTGATGCTCGGTGGCGCTATCAGCAACAACCTCATCGAAAGACCTCTTCTTGGGTACGTAACAGACTTTATCGATATCCACTTCTGGCCCGTGTTCAATGTGGCTGACAGCGCCATCACTGTGGGTACGATTTTGCTTGCCGTGTATGCGCTATTCCTGGATCGTGAGCGTCAGCCCGCAGAACAACGCCGAACCGACTGTGCCGCACTCGACGCCGGCGATTCCCCCAGCGCCTAGTTGACTCGTCCGGCGCTGCGCGGATGTCTCTCTTTTGCGAAAGGGTCCGTCCTCCCATGCGCGAGATCATTCTGCGGGTTGGCGAGACGGTCGAGCGGCTGGATCGTTACATCGTAGGCCAATGTCCCGACCTTTCGCGCTCGCTTGTTCAGCGCCTGATCAGAAACGGTGATGTGTTGCTGAACGGTGTGCCCACCCAAGCCAGCTATATTCCCCAGCCTGGCGACGTGGTGTTGGTGCGTGTCCCCACCGAGCCATCACCGACGCCCCAGCCCCAGTCATTGCCCCTAGAGATCCTGTACGAAGACGAGGCCCTGTTGGTGATCAACAAGCCCGCGGGGATGGTGGTGCACCCTGGTGCCGGGCATCCCACCGGCACTCTGGTAAACGCGCTGCTGGCACACCGGCCGGAGCTTTTGCATGCGAGGTTGGATCCTAATCGCCCCGGTATCGTCCATCGGTTGGATCGCGACACTTCCGGTTTGATTATGGTGGCAACTACGCCGGAGGCACTGGGGCAGCTGCAGAGGCAATTCCAGACGCGCCGTGTGGATAGAACCTACCTCGCTCTAGCGTACGGCAGCCTGGATCCGCCAGAGGGAGCTATCGAGGCGCCCATCGGTCGCGATCCACGACGCCGCGACCGCATGACCGTGCTAGAGGGCGGCCGCTACGCTCGCAGTGAGTACCGCGTTCGCGAATACCTGCGCGGTAGCAGCTATCTGGAGGTGCGCCTGCTCACAGGGCGCACTCACCAGATCCGCGTGCATTTGGCGTCCATCGGCCATCCCGTGGTGGGCGATAGCGTCTATGGCCCCAAGCGCCAGATCATCGAGGCGCCACGCCAGATGCTCCATGCTTGGCGGTTGACCTTTGAGCATCCCACGCGTTCAGGGTCTGTAAGCCTTGCCGCCGAACCCCCCGACGACCTGCGCACGTTGCTGGATCGCCTGCAGCGTAGCACTTAGCCGAGCCCTTGTACCAACTCACCTACAAGACGCACGCGTTCGATGTCGCCATCTGGCGGTATCTCGTCCGATATGCCGAGCACTAGCCGCGGGTGGAACAGCTCCACGATTCGCCTGACGCATTCCATCAACGTGTCCTCAGGAAAGGTGGGCAAAAAGTAGATCGCCGGCACGCCATCCAACAACACCAGGTCGCCCAGCGCCTCTTTGATCTGTTCAATGGTCACGTCGCCTTGTGGCAGCGGCGTCGCAGCCTCGATGCCGTCCCATGGGCAGTCGCGCAGGTATCGCAGTAGGGGCTTCATGGCGCCGTCCACATGGATGTGGACGAACTTGTTGGCCGCATGCAGCTGCTCGGTGCGCTTGCGATAGTAGGGGATCAGGTGTTGACGCCAGATGGTGGGTGGGTCCATGTGGGCGTCGATGTTCTCGCCCAAGTTCAGGATCTGCACGGGGCATCGGCATAGAGCATCGTACATGGCATCGTCAGCCGCGGTAGCAACCTCTACATAATGCGCGACGACCTCGGGATAGTCTGTTAACATAAAGATAGCACGCTCGAATCCCATGTGCTCAATGAACAGCCCCTGAATCGGTGACCGTCGGTAGTAGAACTGGGGGTAGCCCCGGTCGCCGATACGTGCCAGATCCCTCTCATGGCTTTCTTGGTTCCAATACCATGTCTCGTGCTGCAGCATATACTCCAGCACACGGAAATCATCGGGCGCCTTGAGCTTGTACTCAGTGTTGAACGCCGAGAGGTTCCAGGCGTCGTAGTGCAGCACGTCGGTGAGAGCGCCAACTGGCGTCTCCCAAGTGCGGCGCAGCCGCTTGTCGTCCTCCCAGTGCGTGCTGATCTGCACATTGTCCAGATTCGATTGCAAGCCCGAGCCAAAGTAGCGTATCGAAGCGTGACAGTAGTCGTACACGTCGAGGAGACTCGCATCGCGCAGCGGGGCTGGCAGAGTTCCTCGCTTCTGGTTGACCGCGTACCAGAACTCCAGCCTCGGCTGCCACAGCACGCGTCCGGGGTCTTCCCCACGAAAGATCGCCAGGTTCATCTCACGAAAGGTCAGATCTTGCACTTTCCCCATGATCACTCCTATCCGAGTGGTAGCAGCTTGCAAGTGTCAACGTGCGATCCTCGTGGCGCAGTGGCAAAAACAGAACATGCTCCTCGGGAAAGCAGTTGGGGCGGTGTGGAGCGGGTGGCCGCCGCTCTTTTTCCACGGCAGTACAAAAAGGGTTCGCAATCGCGATTTTGTCAGGTCGGCGACATACCATATTCCGCAGCCCGCCCCCAGACAGGTGGGTTGGCCCTGTCAACGCCCTATCAACACACCATAGTTCCACGGCGCAATATCGGGCACCGTGATGAGGGTGTCGTGCCCGTCGCGCCGAATCGACAAAGGCACCGAGCCCTCGCGTTGTACCCATTCCACCCGCTCAGGTGTGGCTCGTAAGCGCACTTCCAGCGCATCTGTGGGGTCAAACCCCGTATTCAACAACACTGCCGCTATGCGACACCCATCGGCACTCTGCCGTACGAAAGGCGTCACTCGCACCAGTCGCTCGATGAGCAGCGGCACACGCCCCTTGGCAGCCCAGTCCACAGCCGCCAGTATCTGTGCTCGCTTGTGGCCACTGCCGAGGCGCGCCCAAGGGAAATAGCCCATGGCCACCACGCGTCCTCCGATGGCGTTCTCGTAAGCCGTCATGGCGATACCCTGGTCTGAATCATCGTAGGCCACGTAACGTGTGAGCTCAGCCACACCCTTGCCTGCGGGCTTTAGGCTCCAGGCCTCGCTGTTGCCCATGGACATGCGGGCGTCACGCGACTCACCAGCATACGCGCCGTTAAGGGCGTGGCCTGTGAACCGCTCATACAAGCCGTTATCGAAACATCTGTCGACCTTGACGCCGGCCAACTCTCCCAACCCGCGCTCCCACAGCACTTGTAGCGTGCTGGGATCCAACAGCACACCCCCGGAAAGAGCGCTCCGTAGCGCTTTGTCGTCCAACGCCTCGGCGATTCGCCCCGATAGGAGCGTCACAACGGCACTTTTGGGGTCGGTGGTCAGGGGCAAACCCAACTCCGCCAGGCTGTTGGGTTGCTCGATATTGTAGAGGCCACCCAAACTGAACCAGTTGCCGTCGAGTACCTCGCGCTTGGCCATGAGGCGCGGGTCTGCTGCTGGCCAGGCTCCGACCAACGGCAGACCTTGTGCGGCATCTACAAGCGCCTGCCAGACCTCTCGCTCGCCTGCGATGCCGCGCAATAGCTCGTAAAAGTCGTCGAAAGCGCCCGGGAGCGGTTTGAGCGCGTTAAAGGCGATCCCGTTACAGCCGGCCACCAGCGCCAGTGCACACTCGTTCAGCGCAGATTGCACCGACTTGTCCAGCCTGTTGTACGGAAAGTTCTCTAGCTCGTACTGAATCTCGTCCACAAAAGGCGGCGTCTCGAGGTTCTGGCGTCCCACCTCCAGGGTTTTGGCGATCACACCACGTGGCGACGAGTCCTCATAGTAGCCGTGCCCGGGGCGGATACGGTTCCCTCCCAGTGCGTTCATCCAGCGAGTGATGTCTTGCCCGGAATAGGTGTTGATAGTGGGGCCGATGGTCATCAGTCCTAGCTCGATATCGGGGTTCACTTGACGCACAGCTCGCGCGATGTCGGCCAACAGATCTTCGATGGTGCGTACATTGAACTCGACCCACTCCTCGCGCCATGTCCGGCCGTCGGGGGCGTTGAGCCGTGCCACCAGCTCTTCGCGCTCAATCTCCTCATGGTCGAAGGCCTCGCCGTAGCGCGCCAGGCATACGGGGCAGAAGCACCCGAACATCACTTCACCGTGAGACTCCATGCGCACGTCGTCGTCCACCCAGATAAAAACTGGCTTGGCCTCGGCCGCCGTACGATAACGCTGCGCGATGTACCGTCGGTATTCGGGCGTGTTCGGGCACGGAGAGCAGGAGGATACGGCGCCATCGTGTCCTACCATCGCTTGAAAGGGCAGCTTGGGCAGATAGTCCCATGCCTCCGAAAAGTGCCCCATAGTAGTGATCACATTAATCCCCACACTGCCAAAGCCGTCTGCATGCAACTGCTCGATGCGGCGCGCAGCGATTCGCATCCGCTCGGCGAACAGCCGGGGATCGGTGTAGCCATGGTGCCAGTAGTCGCTAAAGAGCGCCAGTTCATCCACGGCGGCACGATGCTCATTCAGAAACGATCGCAGTATCTCGAACTGCTCGTCGGTTTCGTATTGTTTCAAATGGATACGATAGGCCAGTGTCATGGCTATCTCCTTTGCTGATATTATGAAAGGGGTGATGGACCACCGCAAGAGCACGACGCTTCGGATCGTCAGGTGGTTAGCTCGACGAGGCTCCCACCCCTAGATACCACACATGTCCTGGCAATACAACCAAGGTGGCGCCGTGGAAACAGCACTCGGGGTTGATGCGAGGTTGACCCCTTTTGGCCAACGGAGTAGATTCGGGTGGACACAGCGTCTAACACACATCGTTCTGCACGGAGGTCTCTCGGTGAAGATAATCGATCTACGTAGTGATACCGTCACACTGCCTACCCCAGCGATGCGCGAGGCCATGTATCGCGCCGAACTGGGAGAC
>CAYOUT010000005.1:0-254166 GCA_964407215.1 uncultured Anaerolineales bacterium
GCCGTATCGGCCGCGGAACTATGATCTGGGGGAGTATGGGCCGATCTCGGTGCGGTCGGCGCTGGCCAATTCTCGTAACATCCCCGCTGTGTCTACGCTGTACGAGATCGGGGTGCCGGCGCTGCTGGAGATGGCCGAGCGATTGGGTATCCACTCTCTGAGTAGTGGGGAGCATGGGCTATCACTCACGTTGGGCGGTGGGGACGTCACTTTGCTGGAGCTCACGGGGGCGTACGGGGCGCTGGCCAACGGGGGATATCGGGTGGAGCCTCGGATGATTCGGTACATCGAGGATCAAGAGGGGCGAGTGCTGCTGGGGGACGAGGAGCCGGAGCGTGACCGGGTGGTGGATGGGCGGTTGGCGCACATCATCACAGACATCCTGGCGGATAACGAGGCGCGAACCCGTGCGTTCGGCGTCTACAACCCGCTCCAACTGAGCTTTCCTGCGGCGGCCAAGACGGGGACAACCGATGATTACCGCGACGGGTGGACGGTGGGATACACGCCGGACCTTGTGACGGGGGTGTGGGTCGGCAACAGCGACGGCACGCCCACGAACCGGCTTGCCGGAGTGCAAGGGGCGGGGCCGATCTGGCACGCGTTTATGGAGAGAGTGCTGGGTGGCTCCGAGCGACGGGGGTTCGTGCGGCCCGGGGGGATCGTGGAGGTGGAAGTATGTCCGGTCTCGGGGCTGCTGCGGCGCGATGACTGCCCGCCCGGCCGAATAGAGCTCTTTGTGGAGGGTAGTGCCCCTGAGGAAACCTGTGAATTGATCGACCATACCACGGGTGATACGGGTGTCGAGGGACCGCCCGATTGCGGGAGCGCTGGAGCGTATATCACTTTTCCCTATATGGGAGCAGTTGTGTCGGATTACCTCGCCGTGACTGGATCGGCCTCCATCGATCGATTCCAGTTCTACAAGATCGAGTATGGTTTGGGCGAGCAACCGGACGCATGGCATGTCATCGCCGACGTCCAGCACGAGCCCGTCGTAGATGGGGCGCTGATCGGATTCGACACAGCCGCCCTGCCCGACGGCACCATCTGGTTGCAGCTCACGGTGGTGGACGAGACGGGCAACTATCCGCCGCCCTGCGTTGTGCGTATCGTCGTTGATAACCGGGATTGACGCGCGTAGCGTTAATCTGCTATGCTTGGCGGCGATGGGCTCGCGGCCAGGAGCCGCTTTGCGTACACTGCGCCGGTGCTATATTAATGTACGCACTATCGGAGGGCGCTCGAGGCGCTGGTTGCGTCGGTCGCTCGCGGAGACACTCTGCTATCGTGCGTTGGAAAGGGAATAGATATGCGGATACCCCCTCAGGACAAGTACATCCTGCGTGAACTGGCTCGTCGGGTCGCCGAGATCGCTGCGTTGCCTCAACAACAGGAGACCATTCGGCTGTGGCGCGCCCTGAATGGGCTTCGACCCGCCCGGCCTATGGTGATGATCGACCAGATTCCCTGGCACGAGATGGATGTGGACGGTGAGCTGACGCTACAGGCCGAGGCTCCTTTTTGTCGGCGTATTGAAACGGGGCTGCGTCGCACGCTTTACGCGTGGCGTCACATGCGGGCCGACATGGTTGTGGAGCCGGTGGTGGATATTCCCATGGCTATCCGCAGCTCGGGCTTTGGTGTGGACGTTGTAGAAGAGTGCGCTGTGACCGATCCCCACAATGATGTGGTGGGCCACCTTTACCTGGACCAGCTTTGCACCGAGGAGGATGTCGAGCGCATCCGCACGCCAGAGATTAGCCTCGATGAGCGCGCTACCGCGGAGGCGGAAGACACCGCTCACGAGCTGTTTGACGGCCTGTTGGAGGTGCACATGCAAGGTGAGCAGCCGGGCTTTGCTGCTTGGGATGTCGTCGCACAATGGCGAGGTGTGCAGAATGTGTTGTACGATCTGGCTGATCGACCCGAGTTCATCCATCGCATCATGTCCAAGCTGACAGACGCGTACTTGGGTATGCTGGATCAACTGGAGGTGCAGGGCCTGCTTGGTTACCGCCAACCCACGGTGCATTGCACCGGCGCTTACGCGGACGAGCTTCCAGCTCCCGGTTTTGACCCTGCCCGCCCGCGGGCGCGCGACCTGTGGACGCATGGGATGGCGCAGATGTTCTCCACCGTCTCGCCCGCGATGCACCAAGAGTTCGAATTGGACTATGCCGAGCCGTGGTACCGGCGCTTTGGGCTGGTGTACTATGGTTGTTGCGAGCCATTGGATGGCAAGATCGACCTGGTCAAGCGGATTCCTAACGTGCGCAAGGTTTCCATGAGCCCTTGGGTGGATGTGGAGCGTGGTGCGGAGCGCATAGGCGGTGATCTGGTCTTTTCGCGCAAGCCGAACCCGGCCTATTTGGCGGGCCCCGCCTGGGACCCCGGGATTGTGCGACAGGACCTCCAAGATACCAAAGCGCCTTGCGCTCGCCATGGCTGCCCCGTGGAGTTTATCCTGAAAGATATCAGCACAGTCTGTTATCAGCCCCAGCGCCTCTGGGAATGGGCTGATGTGGCCATGAGTGTGGCACAGGGTTAGCAACAGAAACAACGACGTCCACACCAGTCGGCGTGGCGCGCCCGGATTGCTAGCGCGTGTTGGGCAGCGGCCAAAGGGCTGTGTCGCTGCGCCTGATGCGGCAGGCGATAGAGCGTGCCCCGCCAGGGACCCGGCGCTTTGGTTGACACGCCCCTATCGCCATGTTATAATATTTATCGAGTTACAGTGACCATTTCCAGTTCGTCAACATGGATGGGGGGCCTCGCCGTTCTCTCGGCTGCTCACACGTGACTTACCTCTCATTGAACTGCTTACTCCCCTAGCGAGACTGTAGTCAGGGTATCTATCTCTCGGGTACGTGTTTGGCTGTTGGAGCCTTCACCATCAGGCTCTCGGACGGGCACACATCAGTTAACTCGACAGAGCCGGATGGCCCAAGCCCGCTTCGATCGTTCGCTCGAACAAGGATCGACGCCCGAATCTCGGTGTAATGTCTGCTCTACCAGAGCATGCCCCGTTCGCTCCGGTGTGTTAGAGAGGCTAGTCTTAGGCAACGAGCCCTACAGCCTTTCAGCGCCTCTCGTATGGCAGTCGACCGCATCTATCGGGCGCGTTACCCATCGTGGTTGGTCTACCGTCTTCTCGGCAAGCCTGTTTCGTATTTCAGTCCGTGACACTCCTGGAGTGGGGGAAAAGCTCTGTCTCGCCTATGCACCGAGGCGGCGATCCCTCTGTCGGACGCCGATCGAGGCCGGGGCGGCGACTCGACTGTACAAACTACCACCATCCGCTTGCATGTAAGCCCTAGCACACCCTGGTCGGCTATTAATTGTTGTTTCACGGAAGCTAATCGGACAATGCAGGAGGAAGCTGATGGCAACGACGGTGAGAGCCCGTGTCCGGGCGGCTCCACAGGGGCAGCCGCTCTACTTGCGTATGTGGAAAGCGCGTTGGCTGTACCTGTTTATCCTACCCACGCTGATCTACTTTTTCGTCTTCAGTTACCTCCCCTACTATGGCCTCACTATCGCTTTCAGAGACTTTCGCATCTTTGCGGGGCTCAGCGCCAGCCCCTGGGTGGGCCTCAAGTATTTCCGCGAGTTCTTTAACTCACCCGACTTTACCCGGCTGTTACGGAACACCCTCTTGATCAGCGTGCTGCGGATCATCTTTGGCTTCCCGGTGCCTATTATCTTTGCGTTGTTGCTTAACGAGGTGCGGCACACCTGGTACAAGCGCACAATTCAGACCGTCACGTACTTTCCGCACTTTCTCTCTTGGGTGGTTTACGCCGGTATCATGCTTGTATTTATAGCGCCTACGGGTGTCGTGAACGAACTGGCCAAACTTATGGGCCATGAGACGATACCGATCCTCACCCGCGGCGAGTATTTCTTGCCCATGCTGCTGCTTACCGGCATCATGAAAGGGTTCGGGTTCGGGGCTATCATCTATTTGGCTGCGCTGGCTGGCATCGACCCGCAGCTTTACGAGGCAGCCGTGGTGGATGGTGCCAACAAATGGCAGCAGATCTGGTCCATCACGCTGCCGGGTATCCGGCCCACTGTCGTGCTGATGCTGATTCTGGCTCTCGGGGGCCTGATGGACGCGGGCTTTGACCAGATCTTTCAGTTCTATAACGCCTCGGTACAGGAGACGGCCGATATCATCGATACCTTTGTCTACCGCATCGGCCTGCAGAGCAGCCAGTTCAGCTTGGGCACTGCGGTGGGGTTGTTTAAAAGCATTATAGGGATGATCCTCATTTACACTGCGAACAGCGTCGTGCGCCGTACGGGCGAAGCATCCATCTGGTAGCAAGGAGACGTAATGGCCACAGACACGGATGTGATGGTAGGCGAATCCAAGGCAAGGCCATCGAGAGCGGTGTCTCGGCCCAGTTCCGGCATAGAGACGCAGAGTTACTACAGCCGCCTGATGCGTAACCCGTGGTGGGCGGAGGTCATCATCTACGGGCTGCTCCTCATCGCCGGGGTGATCACTCTGTTGCCGTTTTGGATCGTTGTCACGCGGTCGTTCAGTCCCACCCACATCATCACGCGGTATCCACTCTTGCTCTGGCCACGAGAGGTCACTATGGAGGCGTACCGCTATATCTTTCAGACTCCGACGTTGTTGCGTGCTTTCGGCACGACAGTGTTCGTGACGGTGGTTGGCACGACTCTGAACATGTTTCTCACTATCACTTCCGCCTATGGCTTGTCCAAGACCCATATCCCAGGGAACAGGCTGCTGATGGGCTTTATTGTGTTTGCCATGCTGTTTCACGCAGGGATCGTGCCCACGTACATCCTCATCAACAAGCTGGGTTTGATCGATCGCATCGGAGCGCTGATTCTCCCCGGTGCTGTCAGCCCCTTCAATCTGATCCTGATGCGCAATTACTTTTGGAGTGTTCCCACAGAGATTGAAGACTCGGCGCGTATCGATGGGGCCAACGAATGGAGTGTGCTGTGGCGTATCGTGGTGCCGCTCTCGATGCCGGCGATATCGACCATCGGCCTGTTCTACGCGGTGGGACATTGGAACGCCTTCTTTAATGCGCTGTTCTATATCAACGATAACCGCAAGTGGACTCTACAGCTCTTACTGCGCTCCATTATTATAGAGACCAACTTCCAAGGGATGGGTTCGGCCACTGGCGAGGTTCGGGAGCGTTTTCTCAATCCGGCCAACATCAAAGCTGCGACGATCATCTTCGCCACGGTGCCGATTCTCGCCGTGTACCCCTTCCTGCAGCGCTATTTTGTGCAGGGCATCAAAATGGGGGCCATCAAAGGCTAGCCGAGCCCACAACGCTGCCTACTTGGTAGGGTACACATTCGCAGAAAGGAGGGTGTATTCACGGGAAAAGACAGGGGTCGACTCGTCTAGTATGTACACACTTGTTTTCAAAGGAGGGCGCAATGTCCAGACATGGTTTGAGTCGGCGCGATTTTCTCAGACTCTCTGCTGCTCTCGGGGGGTTAGTGACATTGGGTGCCTGCCAACCTGTTCCGGCGCCGGCCCCCGGCGAAGACGTCACGGGCCCAGGTGCGGAACCCGCTGAAGAGCCGATGCTCTCAACGGAGCTGGAGAGCCCAGTGCGCTTCTCCTATCTCCGGCCTGTGTGGGGCCCCGCCACCTATGAGAAGGGCTCTGATTTCGAGAAAGAGCTCTTTTCGAGGGCCAATGTAGAGATCGCAGCGGAGATCATTCCCGTCTTTGACTACGAGGTCAAGATCCCCGTTCTGGTCGCTGGTGGCACGCTCAAGGACGTGATGTGGCACGCTGGACCGGCCTGGGGCACGGCGCACGATATGATCGAGCAGGGAGCCTTCCTGGCGCTGAACGACTATCTGGAAAAGTACCCTGCCGTTCGCGACGCTGTAGGTGATACCCTTTGGACGCTGACCAGGTCGCCCGACGGCAACAACTACTTTTTCCCGATGCCGCTGGCCGCTTATGTGCCATTCCCATTCTCTTACCGCACCGATGTTTATGACGAGCTCGGCCTGTCGGAACCCGATAGTGTGGAAGAATTGGTTGACCAGCTCAAAAAAATCAAGTCCGACATGCCGGATATCATCCCTCTGACGGCGCACGAGTACAGCCTGTGGTACTTCCAGAACACGGGCGTCTCTTATGCGTACCCATGGGGAAACTGGGTGCCGGCCGAGGGAGAGTCGTACGACAACCCCGAAACGATCGTCCCCGGCAACGTCACCCAGGAGTTCAAAGAGTTTTTGCTCTTCCTGCAGAGCCTCCGCAAGGAAGGGGTGATCGATCCGGATTATATGGTCACTACGGGGCTCAAGGGGATCGACAAGTTCCGGGCCGGCGAGGCCGCCGTGATGACGGGGCACTGGGGTGCATTGCCTCAGGACAATTATGAGCTGCGCAAGTCGGTGTCGGACGGCGATATCTCGTACATGAAGGCGCTACAAGGTCCCAAACAACCTATGGGTGCGAGCACATTGCAAGGCTTCGATAGAGGCTTTGGCATCACTGTGCAAGCGAAGGACAAGATCGACGACATCTTTAAATTCCTGAACTGGGCTTATACCGAGGGCTATGACTTTATGCGGTATGGCATCGAGGGCAAGACGTACACCGTTGAAGACGGCGTCAAAGTGAGCATTCCCGATACCGAGCGAGAGTCTGGCTATGTAGGGCCGAATATAGAGCCGTTCGGGCTCCCGCCCAAGACGGTGGATACGTGGCCCAAATGGGACGAGATGTTGGTCTCTTACAGGCAGCTTGACGTGGAAGAAAAGCTTCCGGACACTGCCAAGATGTTCAAGACGGCCGCCGATAACTCGATGCCCAACTGGAACCACCTGACCTACTCGCCGACATCTGGCGAAAAGGGCTCCCAGTTGTTCGAGCAGTACACTCGTCCGATGCAGGAGAAGTACACCATCGACCCCGACCTGCCGCCGAGTGCGTTCGACGAGGCTAACGAGCAGTGGCTGGCCAATGGCGGACAACAGATCATCGATGAGGTGAACGAGATCCAGCAGGACAAGTCACCCATCAAGCCTGTGTATGAGGTGCCTGACGAGTTCAAGTCTTTGCTGGAGTAGACCGTGAAAAGGGGAGGGCAGAAATACCCTCCCCCTCTCTTTGCTCAAGAGCATCACACCGATGCCCAGAGCTCCAGAGCGCTCTTGCTCAGTGGACGGGCGCGTCCGCAGCGAGCATCCCGGCGATCAGCTCGGTCGGGATCTCGAACTCGGGCGTACCCACATAGCCTGGCGCCACCTCGTACTTGTCGAACGCAATGACCAGGTGGCTGGCCTCGTTGATGTAAAAGTTGTGATCTGGGCCGACGCCCACAAAGCGATCCGTCTCCGGGTCATCGTCATTGACCCAGTAGATGCTTTTGCCGTCCTCGCCGGTCTCGGCCTTCATGCGCTCGATCAGGTAGTCATTGATGGTGTTCAGGCCATCCGTCTCATCCCGGAATAGAGAGCCGAGTGTGAGGAGTTCGCCGGTCTTTTGGTTGACGTTGTAGAATTTAAAGTACGTGTCCGAGCCGCCGGCGGCCCAGAAGAACTCGATCTGCAGCGAGAACACCTCGTCGTTCGAGCACTTGACATCATAGTAGGTTTCGATAGCGATGTGTGCAGTCGCGTTGTCGCCATTGCGGGCTTTGAGGTCAGCGACGTCCTCGTAAAACTGCTTTACGAGAGCTCTGCTGTCGGCGCGGAGGTCGGCGTTGATCGTATCCTCAAGCTCCTTGTTCTCCAGTCCGGTAACTTGGACGACATTGATGTCTGCGCTGACGCCTTGCTCCTCCATACGATAGTTGGCAATGGTCAGCGCCCTGGCAACTGGGCCCAGCACAGGGACTCGTTCGAGGCTCTCTGCCATGGCAGGCAAGGCGTTGACTCCTACAGTGAACAATACCAACGCACCGGCGGCTACCGCCAGCGCACGCACCCAAAATCGTCGGCGCGGCCTATGTTGGCCATCGAGTCTTTCAACCATTTCGTACATCTCCTTTGGAACGGGAATCGCGTTATACGCTTTCTTGAGCTCAGCCATGCGATCATGCATCGTTGTCCTCCATTTCAATCTTTAGTGTTCGCAGTGCACGGTAGAGCTTGGTCTTGACCGTGTTCAGGTTCATATCGAGCACATTTGCAACCTCCTTTAGTTGCAGCTCGTGAAAATAGCGCAGGACGATAATCGCCTTTAAATCGGCAGGAAGCTTCCCCAGAGCTTCCTCCAGATCCAGTCTCGCGTCCGTCTGGGGGCGGATCTCGGCGTCCGCGAATCCATCACTGTCTGAGAACACCAGCCTATTGCGCGCTCTGAGGAAATCGATCGCCGTGTTGACAACGATTCTGTATACCCACGTCTTGAGGTACAGGGGCTCCCGTATGCGGTACGCAGAGAGCGCTTTGGTGATGGCTGTCTGCGCCACATCCAACGCATCCTGCTCGTTCTGGGTGTAGCTGTAAGCTAGCCGGTAGATCTTGTCCTGTTCTGCCTGAACGTACTCTATGAGTCTGTTATCTGCTGTATGTTTCACAAACGTCCGGCCCCCTTTCAGCGTGCCTGTGAATGCGCATTCTACTCTATAGACGACGTAAGGCAGCGAAAAGTTTTGGCTTGGGCACTCAGGTGCTCATCAGCACAGAAAAAGCCCACAACATGGAGGCTGGACCTCTCTTAGTGCTGGATAGAGCTCCGAGTCCGCCAGGCACTCTACTCTCGTATGCGTCGCCAAGGCAGTCTTGAGAAGGAGAAACTAGATATGGAACAACTATCGTCCCATCCACACGAGATCGTCGTCTGCGGTGTGCCGTTTGAGACGGAACACGAACGAGACGCGCTTTCAAGGCTTCGGGATATAGGTGTGACTTCGGTACAGATCTACACCTTTTGGAATCGCTTCGAGCCCAGCGGGCGCGGGCAGTTCGACTGGAGCTTTTACGATCGTGAGGTGGAGCTCATACAGGAGGCGGGGCTGCGGTACGTGCCCTTTATCCTGATGGGGCCCAAATATGCGGCCCCGCAGTGGTGGCTGGACTCTGATGAACACGTAGGCCTCTATTGCCTGGAGCATGGCAAATACAATCCTATCGAATCGATCTGGAGTCCCCGCTTTCGCAAAGAGATCGCTCGGGTGCTGCAGGCCTTTGCCGACCACTATGTGCCGATGAACGTGCTGGAATCGATTCAGCCTGGCATTTGCGGAGACTATGGCGAGTCGATCATGCCGGTGCTCGGCAATTGGCCCGGTGATTACCACACCCATGCGGGGTATTGGTGCGCCGGAGACGATGCGAAAAGGAACTTCCGCGCCTGGTTGGCCAGCAGATACGGCGATGTGGAAGCAGTCAACACGGAATGGCGCAGCCACTATGGCGGTATCGGCGAGATCGAACCATTCTTGCCACACCGAGCGCCGTCGCGCACGGCTTACTTTGACATGCTCGATTGGTATCGAGCTTCTATGACAGAGTATACTGACTTTTGGATGCGTGAATGCCGCCGCATTTTCCCCGATCTGCCGGTGTACATGTGCACAGGAGGGGTGGAGAGCCCAGAGCATGCATCGTCGTTCAGCGCGCAGGCCAAGGTCTGCGCTCAAGCCGACGGCGGCATCCGATTGACCAACGAAGGGAACCGCTTCTACGATAACTTTTTCATAACCGCCTACGCAAAAAGCGCCTGCGCGTTCTATGGGGCTTACATGGGGCTAGAACCGGTAGGCCCTATGATCGACAAAGGCGTGGTCGCACGCATTTTTGGTTCCGCGGCTTATGGCAACCGCCAGATATTCCATTACTATGGCAATCTTTTCGAGAGCGAAAATGTGAATCCCCGCCCGGCAGCGCAATCGGTCCGAGAGCATATCGATCTGATTCAGGAGCGCCCGCTGCCCAAATCCGTTGCCCTTTGGTGGCCCGGCTACTACACCGCGTTTAACGATGGCATACCTGAGGATCTTGAGGAGGCTGCCACTTTTATCCGGGGCATCACAAACTGCATGCCCGTCAACGACGATATGGCCCTCGACGGCGCCTTGGACGGGTATAACCTGCTGGTGGCGCCTGTGGCGGGCTTTACCCGACGAGAAGTGTTGCTCAAGATCGTCGAGTGGGTGGAGGCAGGGGGAGTGCTTCTCGCATCCGGCCTCACTACCGATCTGGAGCTGCAGGATGTGCACGAATATCGCGCTCTCTTTGGCATCCTGCCCGAGTCGGAGCGTGCAGCGGGCCATGCGCGCCAGGTTATTCGCAAACACCCCGAGCTGGGTGAGTTCTCTGTGCTGGAATCTTTCCACTCAAGCGCGGCGTGGATAGGGCTGATGGATGACACTGTGGTTCTCGCCGCCACTGAGGAAGGCCCAGCCTATGCTGGAACCTACACGCGTGAGGCGAGCGCCGCCTTTATGCGCAAGGCGGGGCATGGCGTGGCGATCTGCTTTGACGGCCCTATGATCTTCCACTCCGACCCCGAGGCGCTCTTTCCCGCCCCGGGTGTCTACAAGGCGTTGCTCACGGATGTGCTCAAACGCTTCGCGCAGACCGCCGACCTGATCCCTGCGGAGGGCGAGATCGCGCGAGCCGATATCGGGGGGCAAGTGTACGCACTTTGTGATGGGCGTATTGTGAACACAGGCGAGGCCCCTAGGCCGTTTGAGGCGAGCTAGTCGCCGGTGACGTTTCAGACCGGCCAAGGACGCACGAGAGGATGTCTCTCACATTGGGGGCCACCCGTGAACTGCGCAGCTCACGAGAAGCGGCGCGCTGACACAAAGGGAGCTTGCTATGGCAACACAAAGGGTTTTGGCGTTTCACTATGCTTGGTACGGCACACCCTGGGGACCGAACAGCCGATGGGAGCATTGGAACCACCACTATCGCCCCGGAGAAGGCCTCGATCGGAGCGCGCACAACCCGGATATCGTCCTGAACGGGAGACGGCACATCGGTACAGCGCTCTACCCCATGGATGGCGTCTACGACTCACAGGATCCCGCTATCGTCCGGCGACAGCTGCAGGATGCCGAGCGGAGCGGTATTGACGGTTTCATGATCTCGTGGTGGGGTCTGGAGCATCGGTCGAATCCTGTAGTGGAGCGTTTTACCGAGCTGGCGCCGGCAGACTTTGTCACCGTCTACTATGAGACGGCCAAGACGTTTCACGCAAGAGAGCGCTCGCGCGAGGAGGCGGTGCAAGAAATCGCGGATGATCTCATCGCGTTGCTACGGGCGCATGCTCATAAACCGACATGGATCCAGGTGGATGGGCGGCCGCTCATGGTGGTGTATATCGCGTACGAGTACACAGTTGAGGAGTGGCAGCGTATTCGGGAGCAAGTGCGCCAGGCCGGTCTGGAGATGTTCTTGCTGGCTGATACGTACGACACCAGCTACTTGGAGGTGATGGACGGACTGCACACTTATAACCCGATATGGATCACACTGAGCGCCGAGGACTATCGACAGACCTTCTGTGAGACTTCACAGGCTGTGCATGCGCAAGGCAAGCTCTATGCGGCTACCGTGTGCCCCGGGTTCGACAACAGCCAGGTCTCCAGAGGCGATTCTTGGATTGTGGTGCCGCGGGAGGATGGCCATTACTATAGGCAATCGTGGGAGGCGGCGCTCGCCAGCGAACCGGATTGGATCCTCATCTGTAGCTACAACGAGTGGGGCGAGTCCAGTGTCATCGAGCCCGCTCTCGAGTTCGGCGACCGCTACCTGCAGATGACACGGCAGTATACAGACAAGTTCAAAGTTTCGTAGTTGCTGCTATCGAACCCAGCCGCTGGGGCCCCTTGCTATCCAAGTGCCCTCTTACAACAACTGCTATTATGCTCGTAGTTGTTGCAAGAGGGCGCTTGTTGTGTGCCGAGGTATAGGTTGCGGTTACGCAGATCTTTCAGCTGGTCGCACCGTACGCCGTGGCTTTACGGGCTACGGGGTACGGCGGACGCAGCAGCTCTAGTAATGGATATAGACCCAGGTGCCGGGCGCCCCCGCGGTTGGCCGCTGGGTTGTCTCACCCGGTTCGAGGGTTGGTAGTGTCCAGTTAGCGAACCAATTCGCATCGTGGGGGCTCAGATTCACACAGCCTGCGCTCTGGACCGTTCCGTATCGATCGTGCCAGTAGGCTCCATGCCACGCGTACGCGCCGTAAAAGTAATAGATGTAAGGAACTCGGGCCAGGTCGTATCCGAGCCCGAAACGGGCCCCGCGCATAGGGCCGGTCTGTAGCTTGAGCCACGGCCGAAACAAACCCGTGACGGTAGACAACCCGGGACGGCCCGTAGAAACCAGGCTGGCGAACACCGCGGTATCGCCCTCGTGGGCGACGACTACTTGCTCCGTCAGGTTCACTTCGATCCACTTTTCATCAGAGCCCACGCGCTCGGGCCGGGCCCCCGGCGTGAGATTGCGCACAAAGCTGCTGTGGATCCACTGGTCATCGCCGATGCGGTACCAGACCGCGCCGTTCACTACCTGTTGCTCATGCACCGAGACGACACTGTATCGCGGCACTTGGCCGAGAGACGACTCTTCATCCACAGTACCGGGCTCTGCGCGTACATGGAGCCCGTCCACATAGACCATCGCCAAGTGCTCATCCGTCCGCCCTACCAGGTCGACGCCGCGGAGTCGTGATAGAGCGGGGGTGAAGCTCAAGGCGTTCCCGTTCATCCAGCCACGGGTGCCCCAGTCCCAAGTTACGAGGTAATAGGTTTGGTCACCCAACGTGCTGCTTCCGTGCACATTGACCCATACCGAAGCGCCACCCCCGTGCCAGGTGAAAGCCCTGCCGGCTCGCACTGCGTCCAGAGAGGCGTATACGGGGGCGTTGTATGTTACTCGCGCATAGCTAGTATCAGGGGGGAGGAACGCGGTGGGGTCGTCAACCATACTGGGTTCGGCCGCAAGAACGATATCCTGCACTGGGCTGGCGGGCGCAAAAGCACACAGGCTGACAAAGGCCAAGCAGATGACGAGAAGCCTGATAGCTTGACGAGCCAAGGTACGACGACAGCACTCATCTCTCAAAAGATCCATACGTTTGTTCCCCCTCGATTTCCTGCGACCGGAGATGGCCTACCCAAAGACAACAAGGTGGTCCGAGTTGTGTGCTATGCGCTGCAACCCGGGCACCGCAGCTACCAGATCGACTCTTCGTGGCAAGCGCCTTGGACGCGAGACACTCTACCATGAGTCTCGAGCTATCGCTGAGTACGTCACAGCGACCGGACAACGACACGAGAGCAGCCAAAGATCGTCGAGGGCGTCATCTCTTATAAAGGATTCGATGGTGAGGAACGCCACTACGAGCACAGCTTATCGAGGGGACGAAAAAGCGGGCCCCAAGGACTAATGAGCAAGTTATCCGAGCTGCAGGCTGGATCGGTCATAGGGCGACCGCCCCACCTGCTCGCTGAAGCGATAGAAATGGCGTTTCCAACGCCCGTCAGCATGTCCCATTGTACCCGTGACCGTGGTGGAGAGCAAGCAAATCCTGCGTAAATTCGTTGATAGGAAGGGTTTCCCGGCGCGGACCAAAGCTAGATCAGCCTTGGCCCGCGTCAGGCACGGTCTGCATCACATAGCATCACTTTGCCTAGAGCCCCCCTTGCGGGCGGCTCTAGGCGAAGCCATGGTTTTCGTACCGATCTTTGGTGGTGTGCAGCGTCCAGATGTCCTTGCCAAACTCTCCCAACGGGGTCCCTTCACGTATCTCTGTGATGTTGGCCTCCTCAGCGAGGCGGATAAATCGGTGCGCCACATCCCGCAACTGCTCATCTGTGAAGGCACGCTTGACGATCTTGACGTATTGCAGCGGCAGTCTGGACACCTGCACGCGTCGGAGCACATCGGCGTCGTCGGCCGCCCGCTCCGCTTGATCCCACAGCTCGGTGGCCTCCTGTAGCCAGTCGGGTGTGAACAGGCGCTGGTTTAGAGGCGACCAGATATGGCTGTGCAGATGCTCAGATCGCGCCTTGGTATGCAGCAACTCGATATAATCTCGGATCGGGCTGGCCGCTGCGCCATAGTATCCCCGCAAAAAGTTGTCCAGTGTAGCACTGACATCGATGTCGGGGTTCCACAACAGCTTGGCCAGCAGATAAGTCCGCAGCTCGGCGAACTCACTGGTGGTGCCTGGACCCTGTTCAAAGATGCCACGAACCCCGTTCTCGATAAAGAACTTGATGTTGGGTTGCAGCACATAGAGGTTGGGCCACGGCGAGATATAGTGACCGAACTCGGTCACGTAATCCCAGATATAGAGGCGCGGGCTGATCTCGGCCCAATTGCGGATGTCCGCTACAAACGATGTGTTGCGTTCGCACTCGGTGAGCGGATGAGAGAAGCAGCACTCGATGCTACACAAAACTGGGACCACGTTGCGCCGCGGACGCAGCATCTTGGGCGCCTTGCGTGTGTATTGGTATGCCAAGGTGCTGATCGCTACGTTGGGATAGTCTTTCTCGATAGCTTTGGCCACCTGGTTCACAAAGTGAATCATCGTGCCAGCGTGGCTTCCCTCTTGCGTGTCGAGGGCCGAACAAGAGGGGCACTGGCAGGGATTGTACCAGTCGTTCTGTGACACCGACACCACTGCGGAATCGGGCGCCTCCTCCATCCACTCGTTCACCCGCTGGGTGACGAGTCGCAGCACGTCGGGATTTGTGAGGCACAACTGCCCTCTGTAGGCGGTGCGCTCGCCGTCGATCTCAGAGTAATACTCGGGATGCTGGGCAAAGTACTTTTTCGGCGGCAGTAGCGGGTAAAAGGTGTGCACGTAATGGTCCCAGCGCAGTCGCCCGCCGTGCCGCTCGTCGAGCTCTGTGAAGCGCCCATAGATCTTGTTGCGAGCCACCCAATCACCGTGGATCTCGAGGTTGCCGCAACGGGGCTCACGCCACTCCAAGATCGGTCTCTCGCGCCGATGGATCGGGCCGATGTCGATCACCGGTGCCTTGGGGATGCGGCTCACTTCCGGGCTGAACCAGCGACATCCCAGGTAATCCTCAAGGAAGGTGTAGACGCCGTACAGCGTGCCCCGACGGGCGCCGCCCGCAATGACGAGCGTATCGCCCACCGTCTCTAGCGAGAAGCCCTCATCGCCCAAGCCCTGAGCTTCGATGGCGACACCCACCTGCTTGACGTGGCGGCTGTCTCCCACGAGGATTTCGTGCTCGACGCGCTCCTCGGCGTCGCTGACGATGGGCAGCGTTGCCCCCGAGCTCTCCGCCATAAAGCGCTGCAACTCCTCCGCAGCGTAGCGCTCTGACGGTGATGCCATCTCGCCGACCACAATACGGTATGGACTTGAACCTTGAGATACAAGTTGCATGGTGTCATCTCCTACCACTGTTGAATCGGCCTCCTCCGCCTTGGGCTACACAAGTACATGGCCGGAAACGCAGCCGGCCCAGGCGGCGCAGTCTGTGCGAGCATATGCCGCGCGGCTCCGGTCGTCAAGCCCCTCCGACGGCTCGTCGCATCGGGAGGCGCGCCCTGCTCTGGGGTGTGCGTATGAACCTTCAGGCGTGAACCACTATTGACAGGATCAGACGCGGCACCTCTAGACACCTCGTCCCTCTGCCAGGTATACTGGGTGTATCGGCACAGAAAGAGCGCATGGGAGGGTAGCATGCAATACGTTGAGCTGGGGCGCACCGGCTTGAGAGTGAGCAGGCTCTGTTTGGGAACCATGAATTTTGGCGTGAACGTGAGTGAGGCGGATAGCTTTGCTATTATGGATCGGGCGCTGGAACTGGGAATTAATTTTTTCGATACGGCCGACCGCTACGGCGCTCCACAGGGCAGCGGCCTGACAGAGGAGATCATCGGGCGCTGGTTGGTGCAGGGTGGCCGTCGCGAGCGAATTGTGCTGGCCACCAAAGTGTTCGGCCCCATGGGGCCGGGACCCAATAACCGTGGCCTCAGTGCCTATCATATTCGCTACGGTTGTGAGGCGAGTCTGCGGCGGCTGCAGACCGACCACATTGATCTCTATCAGATGCACCATATCGACCTGGGCGATGTGGCGCCCCACCACCGAGGCATGGTGGGCGCGGATGTCGAGTTTTACAACTCACCTCACTCAACTGCCGGCACCCCTTGGGAGGAGATCTGGTCCGCAATGGAGCGGCTCTACTTGCAGGGCAAGATCAGCTACGTGGGCAGCAGCAACTTTGCTGCCTGGAACATCGCTCAGGCCTGCGAGAAGGCCGCGGCACGCAACTTGTTGGGGCTAGTCTCTGAGCAGAGCGTCTACAATCTCACAAAACGGCACGTGGAGCTGGAGGTAGTGCCCGCTTGCCGCGCCTACGGTGTGGGCCTCATCTGCTATAGCCCACTCGGTGGCGGAATGCTCGCGGGTGCTTTGCACGAATCGAGGGCAGGGCGCCGGGCCGAACTCCGACTCGATGACCTTCAGCGCGCACAGCTGGCAGCGTATGAGGCTCTATGCCACGACCTAGGCGAAGAGCCCGCGCACGTAGCCTTGGCGTGGTTGTTGCACAATCCCGTGGTGACGGCGCCGATCCTCGGCCCACGCACCTTGGAACAGTTGGAGGGCTCGCTGCGCGCCCTAGAGATCCACCTGCCTGCTGGTGTACTCGCGCGGCTCGACGAGATCTTTCCGGGGCCCGGTGGCGAGGCGCCCATGGCATACGCGTGGTGAGCCGGGGCAGCGGTCGAGGGCGGCGGGTCGGGTTGCTGAGCCGCTCCGGGCTGCCCGTAGTGATGGCCTCGCCACGCATACGCGCTAGCCTGCTCGCGGGGCACCCTTGGGTCTATCGGAATCAGATCGAGCTGACCAGGGGACGTGAGTCGCTACCATCGCTGCCTTCGGGCACCTGGGTGCGGGTATGTTGCGGCGCCTTTGAGGGAATTGGCCTGTGGGAAGCGCAAGGAGCCATCGCGGTGCGCCTCTTTAGCGCGCGACAGGTGCCCGACCAAGACTGGATTAGCGCGCGCGTGCGACGCGCGTGGGATCTCCGCGCCCCCTTGCGTACCGACGAGGCTGCCACCGATACGTATCGCTGGATCTATGGTGAAAGCGATGGCCTTCCCGGCGTGGTAGTGGATCTCTACGGCCACTATGCGTCGATACATCTCTACGCCCAGGGGCTCGGCGCCTTGCTAAAGCCTTTGCTGCAGGCGTTGCAGATGGTGGCTCCATTGCGTGGTGCAGTGCTGCGACAAAGCGGTGCGTCTGGCGAGACGGGTCCGCGCGATGGAGCGGAGGCCCGTGCACAGCAGCTGTGGGGCCGCCCACCCCCCGACGATCTGGTGGTTCAGGAGAACGGTCTGCGCTTCTACGCCAACCTGGCTGAGGGGCAAAAGACGGGGCTTTTTTTGGACCACCGAGAGAACCGCGCCTATCTGGAGCCTTGGTGCCGCGGCCTGCGTGTGCTGAATGCCTTCTCGTACACCGGCGCGTTCTCGCTATACGCGGCACGCGCGGGGGCGTTGGCTATCGCCAGTGTGGACCTGGCGCCCGCCAGCGCGCCAGAGGCGCAGCGCAATTTTGTGTTGAATGGCTACAATCCCGACGCTCACGAGTTCGTGGTAGCCGATTGCTTTGAGTGGTTGAAAACCTGCGCTGAGGCCGGCCGACGCTTTGATTTAATCATCCTCGACCCGCCGTCGTTGGCGCGCGACAAAGCCAGCCGGCACACCGCAGCGCGGGCTTATATACGCCTCAACCGGCTAGCGCTCCAATGTTTGGAGCCGAGTGGGTTGTTGGCAACGGCCAGTTGTACCAGTCAGATCTCACCCGATGTGTTTCGCGAGGCGTTGGCAGCGGCAGGTGTCCAGGCGCGTAAGAGGCTGCTCATCTTGCACGAGGGGGCGCACGCTCTGGATCACCCAGTGCCAGCTCACTTTCCCGAGGCACGCTACTTGAAATTCGTCCTCGCGCGCGCCTATGACGTGTGATCCCCGGGCATCGTTCTGTGCTCGCGGTATCATGAGGAGTGCCACCGTACAAGGCGCCCCTCTGCTTGGGAGTATGGGGGCGGTTCGAGCACTGCTGGCCGCTCGTCATAGAGTATCGCGGTCAGTCCATGGCAGTGTGATGTTGTGATCTCGCCTCTCGCCATGGGCACAGCCCCAGCAGGTTTCTCGGATGAGGGGCTATACATCCCCTAGGTGTTGCGCTTCGAGCGCCTCACGCTCCCCGCGATGCTCCGATCCGTGCCGCTCTATCGGCCATGGGTCCATCGCCGAGGATAGCGCTTCTTCCGGATCGGCGTTGTCGGGGGCTTTGATGGGTGCAGGCTGCCCGCGCATGTTGAGCACAACGAACGCCACCGCACCCTCAGTGATAAGGATATCGCCGATGCTGTAGACGTTTGCCAGGGGAAAGCTTTTTGGCACCGCTAGGATGTCGCCTAAAAACCAGAGCGGTGTATCGATAGTAATCAGCATCGAGTTAGTGGCGTGAAAAGCCCCGAGGTCGTCTGAGGACGAAACGAGCCCGGCGGCCCTTAGGGCTCCTAGAAATGCCGGCATGCGGCCCCCGTTGGCCAAGATCACCACAGCGTTCGATACCAAGCCCACGCCCAATAGCACGATGCCGGGGATGTGCCGGTTTTTCCAACATGCGATCATCAAAAGCGCGAGCGAGGTAACGTACAGACCGTTGGTCATCTGATGGAGCACACCGTGCGCGTGCCACCATGGGGTAAAGATCAGCATCTGGAGAAACAAGGATATCAGAATGAGGTGAGGTTGTACGAGCTGCACTTCGGCCAGCTGTCGCAGCTTGCCCCCAGCCAAGAGCGATACGACAGTGGCTAGCGCCACCGCAACGAGCAAAATCATGCTTTGGCCCCCGCTTCAACAGCTGCCGTCAGTGGCAAGGCGTCGGGTGACTCCTCCATCATCGCTAATGCCACATCCACGATATCGGGGTCGAATTGCGTACCTCTGTTTCGCCGCAACTCCTCTTTGGCCTGCTCAAGGGTCAAGGGGTCGCGATAGATGCGACGGGATACCATTGCGTCCAACGAGTCGGCCACACACATGATGCGGCTGCCCAGTGGGATTTCCTCGCCTGCGAGCTTTGAGGGGTACCCCGTGCCGTCATAGCGCTCATGGTGGTAGCGAATCAGATCCTGCCCCTCTGCAAACAGGCGAAAGCTTCGGACCAGATTGGCTCCTAGAGTAGGGTGCGTCTGGAACTGGGCCCTTTCCTCGTCATCAAACTTGCCTGGCTTGTAGAGCAATGTGTTGCTCATACCGATCTTGCCGACGTCGTGCAAGCGCGCTGCCATGCGCAGCGTCTCGACATCCTCCGGCGACAGGCCCATGCGTATAGCGATAGCTTCCGCGATCTGGGCGACACGCTGGGAGTGCTGGAAAGTGCTGGGGTCTCTCTGGTCGATGGCGTCGGCCATGCTGATGAGTGCGTCGCGGGTCTGTCGTTGGATCTCGCCGATGAACTGGAGAGACTGGCGTACGATGTACATGGGTAACACTAGCGCGAACACGCTCCACCAGCTGTATTGCCACAGGGTAGCGGTGGCGGCTCCCAGGGGGATGATGGTCAGGTTGCTCCACCACGCTTCCAGAAAAGTGCCTTTCCACAAGCGCCACAGGTTCGCACCCGTGGTCAGAGAGACCACTAGTGTCACTAGGCCGGTATTGATCACAAAATAGCCCGCCATGATACATAGCAAGGCAATGCCATTCTGCACTGAATGGAATGGTACCCGCACGCCGTCGTACAGCAGTTCATAGATTGCACCGATGGCTGCAAAGGTGAGGGTCATTTCGGCCGCGTTGAACAGCGCTTTGTACCAAGCGCGTCGCAACAGGAGCTCGGCGAGGAGTGTGCCGACCAAAGTGACAAACACTGTGATATGCGGTCCGTACAGGATGGCCACTGCAGCCTTGAGCGCGCAGGATACAGTGATCTCGGCATTCCCCTCAAAAGGCAGGACAATGGGGTAGAGGTCGGCAATACAGATGCCAGCCACAAAGAAGGCCATATAGGCGAGAAGCAAGGGGGACAGGCTCGCCGACTTGAACGCATTTGCTACGAGCGCCACGCAGGCGAGATACACAACCGCAATGTAGATTCGTGCTTTGAGCGGCAATGATGACATTATGACCCTGAGCCTGACAGTGACCCGACGGCGCTCGGCCCAAATCAATCAAGCCCTTGCCGGTGAAGACGCCAGCCGCTCTATCAGGCAGGCCTTAAGAGGAGGTAGCGTTCGATCCGGCCATGGCGTTGAGTAAAACAGTCAGACAGGATCTAGTGCCACTTCCAGCCAGCGGCGGCTGCGGCAACGAGACTGGCAAGGATGACCATGACGTACATGGCCTTTGCGTACACCGTATCAATGCGCCACTTCATGTGGGGTCCTCCTTTGCGAACGTCCAGCTTTCTGGGCCATCAAGTGAGGAATCCCCTTCGCTCCGCTTCAGCCTTGCGGCTGAGGCCGGGCGCCGTCGGTATCACTCTATGAAACGCAGGCTACAAGCCTGCGCGGTATAATCGCACTCCTGGGTGAATCAATCCTCCAGTGCCAAACCTAGCTGGCTGCCCATACAACCAGCCGACGGTTTACTGCGTCTAGCGTAGCTTTGGCGGTAGCCTCCAACAGACAATTCCGAACAAAGCAGGTGCCACTGAGCCGTTCTTGCCCTTTTCGGGTGGATGCCAACACGACCACCAACGCAATGTGCCCATCAGAGACGGGCACAGCGTGCGCGTCTTGCATGACCAGCTCCACGACCGGCCCGAGCACTTTTTCTAGGGCCGTCATCGTCGCCGCGGCTGTAGCACGTGTGGCCGAAGGGTCTGCTGCGGTATCCACCGGGCAACAACCGCTGTATTCGGCACCGTTGCATTCCAAGACCACTTGAGCCTGGTCTATGGGCTCTACGGCATGCTGTGCCGAGACAAAGCGCACCCGAAGACGCGGTTCCTCTACTTTGGTCGAGAACTGTACTAGACTGATCTTGCGGTAATCGATTCGGACGCCAAAGTGCGCACACAACAACGTCTCGACATCACGGACCACTAACTTGGGGCTCTTGAGATCGGGTCCAACTAGATGCACCTCGAGGATATCATCTCGGTCGTCCAGCAGTATCCTCGCAGAACTGATCCCCTGAACACGTTCGAGAGTCTGCTCCATTTGTCGCGCCAGTGTGATGCCCTGCTCTGTTGGCACGTTCTCCCTCACCGGGTGTGTGGTATGGTGGTGACTGATACAATCGACTGCTTCTGAATTGGGAGGGTGGATGCTCCCAAACGGGACTCGGCGAAGCGCGCTGGAAGGCATCTCAGAGCGATCCGCATCGGTGCCCTGGGTGGACACCGCGCACCCTATTATAACACACGCACAACGAGTGCGTCTACAATCTCTCGTCCACAGATCGTGTGCTATTCGCCTCCCCGGCTTGACAGACGCTCACAGCCCGCGTTGAATGCGGTCAAGTTATTTTACACGAGGAGCAGACGCAATGTCCAAAGCACTGAAAACGTTCCCCCGAGAAGTACTGCACAAAAGCGGCATCGAGTCGCTCTACCAAGGGGATCAGCTCGGGCAGATCGCGTTCCCCCTGGGAGGTATCGGCACTGGTTGCGTCTCGCTCGGCGGCCGCGGCGAGCTGCGCGATTGGGAGATCTTTAACCGGCCTAATAAAGGATCCGTGCTTCCCTTCAGCTTCTTTACCCTGTGGGCCAAGCCAGAGGGGGGCGCCTCGCAAACGCGCGTAGTACAGGCGCCGCCTCAACCCCCGTTCACTGGCGAGGGCGGCGGTTATTTCCAGGGTATAGGCTTTGGTGTCACCCGTGAAAACGGCGCGGGTTTGCCCCATATGCGGTCTGCGCAATTCCGCGGCGAGTTTCCCTTTGCAGAAGTAACCTTCCAGGATGAGAGTCTTCCGGTGTCTGTGATGCTCGAGGCGTACAATCCGTTCATACCTCTCAATGCCGATGACTCGGGCATTCCCATCGCCGCGTTTCGGTTCCATATCCTGAATCTGTTGGACAAGCCGGTGTATGTGACGTTGGCCGGCAATATCTATAACCCCCTTGGCTACAAAGGTTCCGGTCCGTTTGTCGGTGCGCATCTTGGAGGCAATAAGAACCGGTTTGTCGATCTAGGGACGGTGCGTGGCCTGATGCTCACCTCGGAAAAACACCCTGTCGATAGCCCGGTGTACGGCTCCATGGCGCTGACTACCACCTGGGAGGATGTGACCTACCGCTCTTGTTGGCTGCGGGGAGGGTGGTTCGATATGCTGCACGACTTTTGGGACCGCTTTTCGGAAACTGGCCTGTTGGAGGACGAGGACCTTGGCCCCTCCTCTGAGGGCAGCACGGATATAGGCTCGTTAGGCCTGCGGATGAGGCTGGCTCCCGGAGAAAGTGCCGTACTGCCGATGACTATCAGCTGGTTCTTCCCGAATTTCGTCAAGTATTGGGGCGAAACGCCGGCCAACGAGGCCGAACGCCCTGTCTGGCGCAACTATTATGCCTCGCAATGGAGTGATGCGCTGGACGTGGCGCGCTATTACGGTGAGAACGAAGAACGCCTCTATACCGAAACACGACGATTCCACGATGCTCTCTTTGGGTCGACGCTGCCGCCCTATGTGCTGGATGCGCTTTCCAGCCAAGCCTCTATTCTACACAGCCCCACAGTGCTTCGGCTTACGGATGGCACCTTTTACGGCTTTGAGGGCTGCCATTCTGAGAGCGGGTGCTGCGAAGGGTCTTGCACGCACGTTTGGAACTATGCGCAGACGGTCGCTTTTCTCTTCCCAGCCCTAGAGCGATCTTTGCGCGAGGCGGACTATCGTTACAACATGGGCGAGGACGGGCATATGGGCTTTCGGCTGCAGCTTCCACTGGGGAGCCCGCCGTGGGCGTTTCATGCGGCCGCCGATGGCCAATTGGGTGGCATCTTGAAGATTTACCGAGACTGGCTTTTGTGCGGCAGCGACGATTGGCTGCGCGGGCTCTGGCCGAAGGTCAAGAAAGCTCTAGAGTACGCTTGGGTGCAATGGGACGCGGATAGGGATGGCGTCATAGACGGCGTACAACACAATACGTACGATATCGAGTTCTATGGCCCCAACAGCATGATTGGTACTTTTTACTTGGGTGCGCTGCGGGCGGCTGCAGAGATGGCCCGCCACCTGGGGGAGCTGGACGCGGCTCAACAGTATCAAGAGGTTTACGAAAAAGGTAGGCGGCGCCTGGAAGATGAGCTGTATAACGGCGAGTACTATATCCACAAGATGGATTTGGAGATCACCGATAAATACCAATATGGTGAGGGGTGCCTTTCGGATCAACTGATCGGCCAGTGGCTGGCGCACATCGTGGGCCTGGGCTATCTGCTCGAGCCCACCCACGTTCGTAGTGCCATCAAGGCGGTGTTCGCACACAATTGGAGGACCGATTTCTGGGATCATGTGAACCCACAGCGCATCTACGCCTTGAACGATGAACAGGGATTGCTGCTTTGTTCCTGGCCACGCGGCGGGCGCCCACGCTTTCCTTTCCCGTACTCGGACGAAGTGTGGTGCGGCATCGAGTACCAAGTGGCCAGTCACCTGATCTACGAAGGATGCCTTGACGAAGGGCTGGCCATCGTCAAGGGCGTGCGCGCCAGGCATGATGGGGTGCGACGCAACCCTTGGAACGAGTTCGAGTGTGGCAGTCACTATGCGCGCTCCATGGCGTCGTGGGCGCTGCTTACAGCGCTCTCTGGCTACACATTCGATATGCCTCACGGTGCGCTGGGCTTCGCCCCGCGTATCTGGGCGGACGACTGGCAGAGTTTTTGGTCGGTGGACAGTGCTTGGGGTGTCTTCCGGCAACGTCTGGAGGAGGGCTCGGCACGAGTAGTACTCGACGCCCAATATGGTATGTTGAGCCTACAGCGTCTGACGCTTGGGAGCATCAAGCAGCGTGCGCGAGTCGTCGTTACCCTCGGCGGAGAGATGGTCTCGGCGGAAGCATCTTTGGGCGAGAACGGTCTGGATCTCGTCTTCCCCGGCGGCGTTGAGCTGCGCCCCGAGGCTTCCCTGAGCGTTGACCTTCTCTGGTGAAACAACCTCAAACGGCTGAGTGCGAGCAATAGGTTGATAGGCGTGTCGCAGGATTAGGCCCTCGCGACACGCCAATTTGTGATACATCGCTTGACAACCATACCCCCGTATGGTATACTCGTTCCGAAAATCACGATCTCGGACGAGATCAACAGTCAAGGGGGCAGGGCGATGGCAACCTATGTGATTGTGGGGGGTGTTGCAGGCGGGGCCAGCGCGGCCGCGCGGCTACGCAGAATGGATGAAGCGGCCCATATCGTAGTGCTGGAGCGGGGCAAGTACGTCTCTTTCGCCAACTGTGGCTTGCCCTATCACATCGGTGGCGTGATCCAAGAGCGCGATGCTTTGCTGGTCTCCACTCCCGAGAAGCTGCAAAGCGAGTTTGCCATCGATGTGCGCACGGAGCAGGAAGTTGTCCGCGTGGACCGGGCGGCCAAAGAGGTCGTCGTGCGCGATCTGCGCAGCCCGGATGCCGACGCCTACCGTTTGGCCTACGACAAACTAATTCTCTCACCAGGTGCCAAGCCGCTGACTCCGCCCATCCCCGGGGTTGACCTCGAGGGCGTCTACGCCCTGCGCGATATCCCCGACATGGACCGCATCAAGAGCCGTCTGGATCGAGGTGGAGTGCAGAGAGCCGTCGTAGTGGGTGGGGGTTTCATCGGGCTAGAGATGGCTGAGAACCTCCTGCACCGCGGTGTGCAAGTCACGCTTGTTGAGATGCTCAACCAGGTGATGGCGCCTATAGACCATGACATGGCCGCTCTGTTGCACCGGCACTTGCGCGACAAAGGGGTGCGCTTGGCCTTGGGTGATGGGTTACAGCGCATCGAACAGACGGGCGAGGGGGGCCTACGGGCCATGCTCGCCAGCGGCAAGAGTGCATATGCGGATCTCATCGTCCTGGCCATCGGTGTGCGCCCCGAGAGCGATCTCGCCAAAGAAGCGGGGCTGGAGCTCGGCCCGCGTGGCCATATCGTGGTGGATGCACATATGCAGAGCTCAGACCCCGATATCTATGCTGTGGGGGATGCGGTGCAGGCGATATGTCCCGTTCTCGGCGCGCCGGCGGCGATACCTCTGGCGGGGCCGGCGAACAGACAGGCGCGCATAGCGGCCGACCATATCACCGGTAAGGATGTGGCGTATCAGGGGACCCTGGGCACATCCATCGTCAAGGTGTTCGATCTGGTCGCTGCAGTGACTGGGGTCAATTCGCGCACGCTGACGTCGCAAGGTATTCCGTTTCGCTCGAGCATCACACACAGCCAACATCACGTGAGCTACTATCCAGGCGCCACACAACAGTCCACCAAGCTGCTCTACAGTCCCGATGACGGCAGGCTGTTGGGGGCTCAGGTGGTGGGACGCGACGCTGTCGACCGCACCATCAATGTGCTGGCAACGGCTATCAAGGCGGGGATGACTGTATACGATCTCGAGCATTTGGAGCTGGCCTACGCTCCGCCCTACGGCGCAGCAAAAGACCCAGTGAACATCGCCGGCTATGTGGCGAGCAACAGCCTTCGAGGTGATACGCAACTGATCAGCTACGACGAACTGATCGCGCTGGAACCAGGCACCTACGGCGTGTTAGACGTGCGAACTGACCCCGAGTGGGAGATAGGTCATATCCCCGGCGCGGTGCATATCGAAAACTCCCGGCTGCGTACGCGAATGGGAGAGCTCTCCAAGGACAAGATGTGGGTAACGTGCTGCAAAATGGGGCGGCGCGCCTATGTCATGGAGCGCATGCTCAAGCAGCACGGCTACCAGGTGGCCACCCTCTCGGGAGGCTGGGATACCTATGAGGCGCTGGTGGAGCCACAGAGCAACTTTGAGGGCGACGACGAATACGAGCAGCGCGATCTGGAGCAGTGGAAAGGGCACGGCTCCAATGGCAGTGATCCTACGCAAGGCGAGCCGGTCATGCGTGTTGCGGATAATAGGTCTACAGCCACGGCACAGATCGAGGCGGCTGCCACTATCGTTGCTGCCCCTCCTGTGCAGCCGGAACCGGTGGCTCAACTAGATGCGCGTGGCTTGCAGTGCCCAGGGCCCATCATGGCGGTATACAAAAGAATGCAGGAGATGCGCGATGGCGAGGTGCTCAAGGTGCTCGCCACGGATCCAGGCTTCCGGCGCGATATCGCGGCCTGGGCCGAGCGCACGGGCAACGAGTTGCTGACTCTACAGGATGGCCCCACTATCGAAGCGACGTTGCGAAAGCGCGTATCGCCGGCCGAGACGCTGGTGTCGGAGGCTCAGACATCATCCAACGCCAAGACGATGGTCGTCTTTTCGGGCGATCTGGACCGCGCCTTGGCCTCATTCATCATCGCCAACGGAGCCGCATCTATGGGTCAGCAGGTGACGATGTTCTTTACCTTCTGGGGGCTCAATATCCTGCGCCGCCCGGAGGGCCAGGCAGGGCACAAGAACCTGGTCGAGCGCGCGTTCGGCTGGATGCTGCCCAAGGGAGCGGATAAGCTCAAGCTATCCAAGCTCAACATGGGCGGGCTGGGCACCGCCATGATGAAGGCCGTGATGAAAGCCAAGCGTGTGGACTCGCTGCCCGAGCTCATGCGGATGGCGCAGGATAACGGCGTGCGGTTCATCGCGTGTCAGATGTCCATGGATATTATGGGCATCAAAGCCGAAGAGCTCATCGATGGCGTCAAAGTAGGGGGCGTGGCCACCTTTATCAACGAGGCCGATCGGGGGAACGCCTCTCTGTTCATCTAGTGGGTGATAGAAACCATCCGGTATCGATGAGGGCCGCCCCTGCAAGGGCGGCCTATTCTAGTTCCCGGCCAGATAGATGGCGAGGTAGCGGCGATAGCCCTCGTAGATCAGGCGGACGTAATCCTGCGACTCGGCAACAGGCAGCATCTCGTAGAACAAGTCATAGTCGGTGATGGCTTGGCCGCCGCTCCACTGTTCCAGGTTCCCCGGGCCAGCGTTGTAGGCCACCAGCGCAGCGATCCAGTCGCCACCGTACAAGCTCAGTGCGTTGGCCAGGTAGTACACCCCGTAGCGCACGCTGACCGACGGGCGCCGTAAAAGGCCCACATCAAAGGCCTGCTCACCGAGCTGTAAAGCGATCCACTCGCCCGTGGCTGGCATGACCTGTGTGAGGCCCGTGGCCCCAGCATACGATACAGCGTTGGGGTCGAATCGGCTCTCCTGCCGCACTAGAGCCAGGAACAGCAGTGGGTCCACGCCGCGCGCTTGGGCGTCTGGCACGATGAGGTGTCCGAACGTGGTAGGGTAGGCCAGCCGCAGGAGGGCTTGCGGCGGGTCTTGGTCGGCTTGTGCGGCCAGTGCCAGTAGCTGCTCGGCGATAGGGATGGTTACCCAGTCGGCCTCCAGCTCGCTGGCCGCCTTGGTCAGTGCCAGAAGCGCGCCCGGGCTGTCTTCGATCTTGCCGCGCAGGTCTCGGTAGGACGCGATGGCCTCGTCGCGCCAACCCAGTTGCCATAAAGCCGCGTTACACCCCGTTTGGGGGTGCGCTAACAAGTCGGTGGCGTCCTGTGCTGCGCTCTGCGACCAGCCCATTACCCAGCGCTCTAGCTCCTCCCAGTCCTCGTCGCTCAGCCTCCCCTGCAAGTGCTCACTACCAGGGCCGGTCACTCGCATGGAAACGCCCCCCGCCAGGTCGCTCCCGCGCAGGCCGTAATAGCTCCACGGCGATGTATCAGCAGCTTGCTCCCAAAAGTCGTGAGCGGCGCCTGGGTCGCCAGTGGCCAACGCCGCCGAGCCCAGCCAGGTGAGTAGCCTCGCACGGGCTTTGGGGTCCGAGGTCCTCTCTAGCGCTTCAGACCACAGGGTCCAAGCCGAGTCTGGATAGCCCATCACATAGTAGGCCAAACCATGTCTAAAGGCGGCATCGGCAGCATGTGAATCATCGGGGTATCCGGTGTGGAGGCGCCAGTAAAAATCGGAGGCGTGTGGCCAGTCGCCCAGGCTCTCGGAATAGCGTGCAGCGCGCCAGAGGGCTTCGGGGGCTTGCTCGTGGATCGGGCACTCTTGAGCGAACTCGCCGTAAACGACGGAAGGATCGCCGCCGGTCGCTACGGCGGCCTCGGCCTTAGCATACCGGGCATCGGCAGCTGCCGCAGTTGAGGGGTATTCGGTGATAGCAGTATCGTACGAGGCAAGAGCCGAGGGGTACTCGCCCAACCCCTCATAGGCCAAACCCATCAGGTAGTGTATGCGGGCGTCATCCTCTTCGACCGTTGTTGAATGGTGATATAGTTCCTCCAGGGCAGCGCTGTAGAGGCCCACGTGACACAACACCTCGGCCCTCTCGAGCGTCGTGAGCGCGGGCACTTCCATTTCGTCTAAAGCGACCAGCGCCAGATAGGCCGCATAGGTAGTAGGCGCTTCGCGTGCCACCGCTGCGAACACCCCTGCGGCGTCCGTGTAGCGTGCTGCCAGCCTCAGCGCCTCGCCGCGACGAAAACGCACCAGAGCGCGGTAGTCCGTGTACTCGGCGAACTCGAGAATGCTGTCGTAGGTCACGAGGGCCTGATCAGGGCTTCCCAACAGGCTCTGCAAGCTCGCGAGCTTTTCCAGCACCTCAGCGCGCTGTGGTGGAGGCAGTAATTCCAAGTCTATCTGCTCCAACTGCTCTACAGCGCGCGTCCCATTGCCCAGGGCCAAGTAGGCCTTGGCGATGTGCCAGCGCACGTAAGGGGCGGCATCATCCTGCAATTCCAGATAGTACTCGAAAGCCTGGATGGCCGCCCGCCACTCTCCCAAGTCTTCGTAGCGTGCACCCATGAGGCCTACAGTCTGGGCCAGTAGCGCCGGGGGCATCGGCTGGGTTACGAGCTGCTCCAGCACGCTGAGCGCGTCTTGGGGGTGGCTGTTGGCGGTGTAGGCCCGCGCCAGTGATAACATCAGGGCGGGATACTCGGGAGTCGCTGGATCGCCCTGTATCGCTTTCAGTAGAGGGATGGCTGTACCATAGTCGCCGTCCTCGAGCGCCCGCTGCGCCAAAGCGCCCTCTGCGTTGAGCTCCCCCGGGCTCGGAGACAAAGATGATGCTGCTGAAAAACCTTGGGAGTCTCCGCCGCCCGGAGCAGCCTCCATAACTGCCAACTCGGAGGCAACAGCGGTCTGAATCGCTAGCACTCCGGGAAGGGGCATAGGGGTGGCTGTCGGCGTGGCGGCTCGCGCCGGGGCGTTTCTCATACCCAAGCGATCCAAAGGCGATGACGATCGCCGGCATCCCACCAAGAATGCCACCCCCAACACGAAGGCCGCCAAGGCACGTTGTGAGCGCAGCATCTGCCAGTTGATCGTCATAGTACGTCCTGTAGGGGTCACAACGAAAGATGCCAGAGCGCGCCGGCACGCGCGGCGCATATGTAACAGCCGACAGTGAACGGGCCTAATCTTCAGCAGTGTACGCCTCGATCGCTTGTCTCAGCACCTCTATGAGGTCATCCGGATCCTCCAGGCCGATGCTCAAGCGGTAAGTATGGCTGTCCAAGCCCATCACGGGGATGATCAAGCTCTCGTATCCGCCCCAGCTACACGCCAGGTAGAAGAGGCTGAGCGTCGCATCCACAAAGCGTGCCTGGGCGGCTCGACTACGTGGCCGGAGCTGGAACCCAAAGAGCCCCGAGTAGCCGGACATCTGCGCCTTGGCCAACGTGTGGCCCGGGAAGGACTCGAGGCCCGGGTGCAGCACACGAACCACCTCCGGTTGGGCCTCCAGCCAGCGGGCAATGTGCAGAGCCGACTCTTGATGGCGAGGCATCCGTACCGAGAGAGTGCGCAACCCTCGGGTAGCGAGGTACGCGTCATCCGGAGAGATCGTGCCCCCCAGCTCGATACCCATTGTGCGCACCTGCGACATCAGATCAGCTGAGCCCGCTACCAAGCCAAGTAAGACGTCCGAGTGCCCCCCAATGTACTTGGTGCCAGAGTGTATCACAAGATCAATACCCATCTCGATGGGGTTCTGATACAGGGGGGTGGCCCAAGTGTTGTCGATTAAGGTCAGGATACCGCGTTCGCGCGCCAGGCGCGCTACCGCCCGCAGATCCTGCAGGTCAAAGGTGACGCTTCCCGGCGATTCGAGGTAGATCAGGCGAGTGTTGGGCTTGACGCGATGCGCCAAGTCGACAGCCTCCTCTGGGGAGAAATAGTCGGTCTCGATGCCCAAGCGCCTGAGGGTCTGGTCACAAAAGTTGCGTACGGGTCCGTACACACAAGATACCACCAAAAGATGGTCGCCCTTGTGGACAAAAGCCAGTATCGCGCTGGTGATGGCCGCCATGCCAGAGGCTAGAGCCACCGCGTCATCGGCCTTTTCGAGGAACGCGATCTTTTTCTCCAACACGTGCGTCGTCGGGTTGGCTACGCGGCTATAGTTGTAATGTCGTGCCTTGCCAGATCCCGCATCCAGATACTGCTGGAAGCTCTCGTAGCAAAACAGGGAGGCGCGTACCACCGGTGTGTTTACCGCACCCGCCCACTGGTGGGGGTTGTCGGCAGTGTGAAGTAGCTCGGTCTGTCTCTCCATGGCTGCATCCTGATTTTGTGGTGAGGCCTACTGTGTGGAGGCCGGTAAAGCGTAGGGGCGATGATAGCTTGGACTGCGCAGACCGTCAAAACCACGCAGGAGCGGCTTTGACTCGTGGGCAGGAGCACCTATACTTGTCTCCCATCGACCCAGTAGCGTGGACGAAAGGATGTTATGAGCCGAGTTATCAACACTGCTAACCCCGGCAAGCAGCGCAGCCAACTCCGGCGCACTATCGCTGAGATACTGCGCCATCTGATGTTCAAACGCTCTCTAGACGACGAGACGCGCGATATGGTGGCAGCGGTGGTGCTGGCCTTGCGCGGGATAGCCGATACGGTAGAGGTGACGACATCGGCTTGGGAGAATCGAGACTATTACCTGAAGGCCGATCGTTTTCGGCTAGAGTGGGAGTGGGTGGTTCCCACAGCGGACCGACTTTATGACATCGTAGCCAACGAGCGCTGGGACGAGCTTGCGCCGGAGCTGGCCACCTTGGCGCCGCGGTTCGCTGATATCCGCATCGCCAAGATGACGCGACCGCCGACAGTGTGGCAATCCAGTTTCCACGAGCTAATGCAGGGGACCTGAGCCACTTCCGGGTAGAGGCCATGATCGGCTGACAGCCTCACACAACTCGGGCCTCCCTCGACATGAAAGGGAGGCCTGAACACATTCAAAGCCCGGCGCTTTACTCGATGGGCAGTTCGATGACGGGGTTGGTGAGGGTGCCCAGGCACTCGAACGCGATCTCTACTGTGTCGCCCGCGGCCAGGGTAAAGGTGTCGGGCGGCACAATACCGGTGCCCGTCATCACAAAGGCCCCGTTGGGCAGAGAGTTGCAGTAGCCCAGGTAGCGCACCAGATCATCGAGTGGGCGGTGAATTCTGGACGTGTGGGTGGTGCCCTCAAAGCCCACGGCTCCGCCACGGTAGATCGTACATCGCACAGCTTGGTCGAGCGGATCAAAAGTTTGGGAGCGCAGGCGGATATAGGGACCCAAGGCGCAACAGGCGTCGTACACTTTGGCCTGTGGCAAGTAAAGCGGGTTTTGCCCTTCGATATCCCGCGAGCTCATGTCGTTGCCAATAGTATACCCCACAATCTCCAACTGCGAGGTGATAACCAGCGTCATCTCGGGCTCGGGTACGTTCCATGACGAATCGCCGCGTATCGCCACCGGCTCGCCCGGCCCCACAACGCGATGAGGTGTGGCCTTGAAAAAGATCTCTGGGCGCGCCGCATCGTACACCTTCTCATAGATGGTGGGTTCGCGCGACTCGCGCATACGAGCCTCGCGGCTCATCTCATAGGTTACGCCGCAGGCCCATACCTCCTGGTCGTCTATGGGCTTGAGGATCCTCAGTGCAGCCTCGGGGTCGGCCGAAAGCTCGGAGACTGGCGCCATGGGCGATGCGGCGGCGGGCCCCCCCCCCAATGCCGCCAGCGCCCCCTGCACACGCCCGCTAGCGGCCGAGAGCCAAGCACCGAACGAAGCGTATTCGGCCCCCAACGCCGAGAGATCGTAGAGTTGTGCACCCACGATGAGGCCCAAGCGAGGCCCCCCCTCTTGTGTGCGGAAGCGTACGAGACTGTTATCGGGAATCATGCGGGCCTCCTTCTGCGGCAGCCCCACCGCCTGGCAATGATATCGTCGTCAAGTTGCGAGTATAGCCGGAAGTGAGAGGCTGTCGAGCCCGGCCTAGGCCTTGACCCTATCCGTAGCCGCGTTGAGAAACTGGGTGTGATACAAATGCTCGTACATGCCCCCCCGCTCCAGCAGCTCTTCGTGCGTACCGCGCTCGGTGATACGCCCGTGGTCGATGACCAGGATCGTACTCGCACGCTGTACAGTAGCGAGGCGGTGTGCGATCACCAGAGAGGTGCGCCCGTGCATCAGCTGTTCCATGGCATCTTGGATGAGCCCTTCGGTGCGCAGATCGATATTGGATGTGGCTTCGTCGAGAATGAGAATCTGGGGCGAGGCCAGGATGGCTCGCGCCAGGCAGATGAGCTGCCGCTGGCCCAGCGAAAAGTTCGCCGACCCCTCGAGCACGAGGGTGTCGTAGCCGTCGGGTAGAGCGCTGATGAACTCGTGCGCATTGGCCGCTTTAGCGGCATCGATGATCTGCTCCAGTGTGGCGTCTACTTTGCCAAAAGCGATGTTGTAAGCGATGGTGCCGGGGAACAGGAAAGGGTCTTGTGTCACCACCCCGAGTTTGCTGCGTAGCGAAGCGACCTTGATATCGCGGATGTCGTGCCCGTCGATGTGGATGGCCCCCTCGGTGACGTCGTAAAAGCGCATCAATAGATTGGTAATAGTGGATTTGCCAGCCCCGGTAGGGCCGACCAGAGCTACAGTGTCGCCCGGCGCGATCTCAAAGCTCACATCATGAAGGACGGGCGCGTCCTCTACATAGCGAAAGCTCACCCCATCAAAAGTAATAGATCCCTCAACCCTCTGCAACTCCACGGCGTCGGGCGAGTCCTGAATATCCGGCTCCATGGCGAGGACCTCGAGCACCCTCTCTCCGCCGGCCATGGCAGCTTGCCAGGTGTTAAAGACCATGCTCAGGTCCAGTACAGGCTGGAACAGGCGCGATGTGTAGTTGAGAAAGGCCACAATGGTCCCCAGAGTGAGGGTGTCGGCGATCACGGCGCGTCCACCGAACCAAAGAATGGCCGACGTTGCCACCATGCTCAATACCTCGAGCACCGGTGTAAAGATGGCGGACAGGGTCACCGCGGCCACAGCTGCGTTCCTGTTTTTCAGATTGACCTCTTCGAACTCGTCGCGTGTGCGGTCTTCTTCGGAGAACGCCTGGATCACTCGCATACCGCTGATGTCCTCTGCTAGGCGTCCGGTGAGATCGCTGACTCGTTGGCGTGTTTCGCGATAAGCTGCGCGGGCCCTGCGCGCGAAAAGGATCGTGGCCACCAACATTACCGGCAGCACCGATAACGTGAGAAGTGCCAGCCGTACGTTCAGTAGAACCATCACCACAATAATGCTCACTAGCATGACCACGTCGCTGAGCATCGTCACGATGCCCTGTGAGAGCAGTTCGTTAATGACGCCGACATCTCCCAGCATACGCGAGATGAGCGAGCCCGAGCCATGGACGTCGAGATGTCGCATGGCGAGCTCTTGGTACTTGCGAAAGAGCTGCCCCCGCATGGTACGCAACACCTCGTTCCCGACAGTGTTGAGAAGCACTCGACGGCGCCAAGTGATTATAAACTCGAGTGCATATGCACCGAGGATCAGTGCGATCATCCAGAGGAGGCCGTGCACGTGTCCCGCGGTGATGTACTGGTCGATGGTTACTTTGATGAGGTATGGGGTGGCCAGTGCCAACCCTGCGGATATCACCATCCACCAGAGACTCTCGGCCATGCCTTTTCTGTGTGGCCGCAAGTATGCCAAAAGCTGGCGTGTGATGTGCCAATCAAAGACTTTGCCGGTTACGTCCTCATAACTGCGAACGAGACCTCTAGGCCCGCGGCCAAAGCCGCTCGCGGGCCCCATGCCGAAACTCATCGATGCCTCCTTACAAAGCCGCAGCTGCGCGGTCGCCGGGTGCTTCTACAACGTCTGGCCTGAGCTGACGATGGTAGATGTCTGCATAGATGCCCGATTGGCGTATAAGGTCCTCATGTTTGCCTTGAGCTACCAGTTCCCCCCTGTCGATAACCAGAATGTTGTCCGCGTTCCGCACGGTGGATACGCGCTGAGCGATGACAAAGCTGGTGCGCCCCCGCATCAGGCTCTGCAGGGCCCGCTGGATTTCTTGCTCGGTATCAGTGTCCACACTGGATGTTGCATCGTCGAGGATCAGGATGCGGGGGTCCAAAAGCAGGGCGCGTGCGATGGCGATGCGCTGGCGCTGGCCTCCAGAGAGTGTTACGCCGCGCTCTCCGACGGCCGTATCGTAGCCATCGGGCATGTTGACGATGAACTGGTGCGCGGCAGCGGCTTTGGCGGCAGCCTCGACCTCCTCTTGTGTCGCGTTAGGGCGCCCGAACGCGATGTTCTCGCGGATCGTGCTGCCGAACAATGTAGTCTCTTGCAGCACAATGCCAATGTGCTGCCGCAGCGATTCGATGGTCACCTGGCGGATGTCCACACCGTCAATCGACACACTGCCCGACGTCACCTCGTAAAAGCGCGGAATCAGGTTGACGATGGTGGACTTGCCAGAGCCGGTGGGGCCGAGAAGGGCTACGACTTGCCCGGGCTCTACGGTGAAAGAGAGGTTGGAAAGGACACGGTTCCTGCCGAAATAAGAGAACGAGACATCCTCAAAAGTGACATGTCCGTGAATAGAGTCGAGGACGAAGGCATCCGGTGTGCTTTTGACCTCAGATCGTGCATCCAGAATCTCGAATACGCGATCCGCTGAGGCTCTGGACTCGCCCAGCATCGTCATCAAAAAACCCAACCGTCGCATCGGGTTAATTAACTGAAGCAGGTAACTGTTGAACGCGATGAGGGCCCCTACGGTGAGCTGTCCCTGGATCGTGAACCATCCGCCCAAGCCCAACACCAGCACCGATGCCGTACTGGCGAGGAAAATGATAAACGGCATAGAGAAGGCGCCCGCTTTGGCCACGCGTTGTGATGTGTCAAACACGTCGGTGTTTTCGCGGTCAAAGCGCCCTATCTCGGCGGGCTCTTGGGCAAAGCCGCGCACAACGCGCATGCCGCGCAGGCTCTGCTCGATGCGCGAGACCAGTATGGCCATCAGATCCTGGCGGCGGCGCCACAATGGGTGCATGCGCTCCATATAGCGCCTCATGTAGATGATGATCACGGGCATAACCAAGAGCGATAAGATGGCGAGCAGCGCGTGCATCCGAAAGATGATCACGCTGGTGCCCACCAACAGCACGAGCGCGTCGATCAGATGCAGGATCCCCCGGCCTGTGATGCGTTGTAGTCGCTCCACGTCGCTTGTGGCGCGGGCCAGCAGCTGCCCCGTCTCGGCGCGATCGTGGTAACTGAAAGACAACCCTTGAAGCTTGCGGTACACGTCGTTACGCAAGTTAAAGGCCACACCTTGCGCAACCGTCTCTGTAAGGTACACCTCACCGAACCGCAGAAAACCTTGGACCACGATGGCGCCCAAAAGAAGCATCACCGTCGTCCTCAGCACATCGATTTGCCCCTCGCCGATGCCGATGTCTATCACGGTGCGTGTGAGTTGTGGTGTGATGAGACGGACACCGTTAATGCCCAACATGCAGAGGTAGGCGACAACTTCGCGCAACCAATAGGTGCGCATATACCCGAGAACTCGCAAGACAGTCTTCATATCCCCTTCCTAGTCCAGAAAAGTCTCATCTACCTCAGCCACTTGGGCCAACACTGCAAGGGCTTGATCGATTCTCTCCAGTGTTTCCAGATCGAGTGTGGGCAGTCGGTTACGCATCAGGGCGATGGCTGTGGGCGGCGCTGTCGCTGCGAGACGGCGCGCACGCTCGGTGGGCTCGACGAGGACTTTGCGGCTGTCCGCGTCACAACGACGTCGTTCGACGAGGCCCCCTTGCTCCATACGCTCCAGCATGAGGGATGCCGTTGCATCCCTCACATACAGGAACTGGCTGACCTGGCTGACGGTGCTGGCACCGTTCTCCACGAGGAATCGAACGACAGCCAGCTGCCTCCCCGAGATCTCGGAGGTCTTGCGCAACACTGCGTTGGAGTGGCGTTCGTAGCGCATCAAGGTTAGGTAGCGATGAACGATCGACTTGGCGAGAGAATCGGCTTTGTCCATAAGAGGCATCCGGTGAATAGTTAGCTTGCAAAGTATTATACTCACTGGTCGGGCGCGTAGCAAGTGCGTGCGGCCGTACCAAGTTCAGAAGTGCTATCTCTCGATGCGCTACACAACGTACGCTTTGTCGTCAGTGGGCAGTTGGGGGTATCACGCCCCCGTAACCTGCCATGCGATGTGGTGTTGTAGATTGCAAGAGATCGTTATGTGGGTATAAACTAGGCCTTTGTGGTGACACCGAACACAGCACCGCCACCCTGAGGAGGCGTCATGTCTAGAGTGGGCTTGGTGGCCGATAGCACCGCCGGATTGACGGAACAGTTTGTGGAGGAACACCGTATTCGCGTGATTCCCCTCTATGTCAAGATCGGTGAACAGACATACCGTGATGGCGTGGATATTACACCTGACGAATTCTATGCGCAGTTGCCCCATGCGAATCCTCTGCCGACCACATCTCAGCCCTCTGTGGGAGATTTTGTGGCGGTCTACCAAGAGCTGGAGAACAGCGGCGCCACAGCCATTATCTCGACACACTTGTCTGCTGAGATCAGCGGTACCATCAACTCGGCCACACTCGCCGCACAGCAGATCGGTATACCGGTAGAGATTGTGGACACGCGCTGCGCCGCTGCGGCCCACTGCCTGGGCGTAGAGGCCACTGCCGACGCTCTGGAAGCCGGCGCGAGCTTTGAGGAGGCCGTACAGGTGATGCGCAGGGCTGTGGAACAGCAGCGCACCTTGTTCCTTGTGGATACCCTCGAGTATCTGTACAAAGGGGGACGTATCGGCGGAGCAGCCGCCCTTCTGGGCTCATTGCTTCAGTTCAAGCCGCTGCTCTACTTTGAGGATGGCAGAATCGAAGCTCTGGAGCGCGTACGGAAATCCAGCCGAGCTCTTGCCAGGCTGACCGAGGTGATGGAGGAGTGGGTTGGCGCCAAGGAGCCTGTTCGAATGGTGATTATGCATGCGGACGCCTATGAGCGTGCCGAGGCTTTGCGCGAGCTTCTGCGAGATCACCTGAACATTACGGACATACAGATCACGCCGCTCACGCCGGTACTGGGGACGCACGTGGGCAACGGGACCGTCGGCGCTTGTTGTTGCCCCGTACGCGCTCTCAGTTACACTACGGACGGGGGCATGAGTTAATCGCGTTCGATTGTGATGTGTACATCGGCTGGTAGCGCGAGCTCTGCTGCAACTTCCACCGCTTTTAGGATGGCGCAGGGGACGGGGCACGACGTGTGTATGCATGCGATGCCGGCTGCTCGGTAAACGCTCGTCTCATGAATCGGTTTGCGCATCTCCTGGAGTATAGCGACCTCGACAAGTTGTTCGGCCATCTGTCGGATGTGCGGGCATTCACTGGTCACCGTCAACGCGACGTTGTACGCATCGTCGGCCGTGGCGGTGATCTTTGTGACAAGTCCGCATACGCCGGGCGAGACTTGAGCTGTGGCCATTCAACCTCCTCGCGGCCCGGGGGCCGCTATTGTGATGGCTCTCGCAGTGATATGCGCCTTGTGGCGCGAGAGCGGTGATTCCCTACGAGAGATCACAGATACCTGTTTTGTGGCTGATACCATGCTGGAGCGCCTAACCAGATAGTTGCGTATTCTGGGCTACGATACCTTGTATGATCCAATGTATGACGACGCCCAGCTAGTTCGGTTGCGCGAAGCGAGAATCGGGTGTCGTTCACGTGCGACATCGGGTTGGCGCAGCGGCGCGGTGTACGCATTGTTTTGCTGCGCGACGAGTTGTTGCTCGGCCGACTCTGCCAGTTGCGCTCGCAACTGCGTTTACTGGCACCCGAACCGTGGGCTCGATCCCTCGTCTGTAACGATCGCTTGATCGGCCGGATACGGAAAAGTCGATGAATAGCGCTTGCGTATGCCATTGGCTGTGCTATAATCGGCGCAAAGAGGCGTGCGGTCGCATACATGTCGGATAGGAGGTGTAATCTGGAAAGCCTAGACGTAGCGAGGATGATGATCGATGCTATCTCCAACATGCTGGGATCCGATATCTTGTTGCTGGATCTCTCCGATATCTCGCTGATCGCGGACTATTTCATCATTGCTACGGCGGAGAGCGATAGGCAGCTGGGTGCCATCTCCGAGGACCTCAGAGAGCGGCTCAAGAAGGAGTGGCAGGTTCCGATACTGTCGATCGAGGGCGTTCCCTCGTCGGGCTGGGTGCTTGTCGATCTCGGCAACATTGTAGTGCACCTTTTCGCTCCCAGTATGCGGGCACGCTATCAACTGGAAAATCTCTGGTCGGACGCACGCGTCATTCTGCGCGTGGCATAGTGCGCCCGAGCGGGCGATGCACATAAAGAGCCACCCGGTGCCGGGTGGCTCTCGCGTTCTCAATGAGGCAGCTGCCCTGCGCGTATCCAGCGCACTGCATCCCGATCCCACGCCACCAGTTCATCCTCTGTGAAAAAGCACGGGATCTCTTTGGCGGCCGTCTCGGGTCCGTCGGAGCCGTGCACCAGATTGCGTTCGACAACCAAGGCGAAATCGGCCCTGATGGTGCCCGGTGCGGCGGCCACTGGGTTCGTCGCACCCATGGTATGCCGTACTACCTGGATGACGTCGGGGCCTTCCAGGACCATGGCCACGGACGGAGAGGCGGTAATGTAATTGATCAAGCCCTCATAGAAGGGCTTGCCCTCGTGAACGGCATAGTGCCTACGCGCCAGCTCCTCGTCGATCTGCATCAGTTTCATCCCGATGATCTTGAGGCCCCGGTGCTCCAATCGGGAGATGATCTCTCCGATCAGCCCGCGTTGCACTGCATCTGGCTTGATGAGTATGAGCGTTCTTTCCATAGAATTCGACCCTGCTCCTCTTCTTTGAAAGGATTATGTGCCCTGCGGGCTTGGCGGCTGCTGGCTCTCCCGCTCTCGAGCGGTGACGAGCAGTTGTACTAGCTTGGGTGTTCCAGGGTAGATGCGATTCAAGAAATCGAGATCGCGTGTCGCCTCGCGTGCCGCCTCATAGTCATAGTTCACAAGGAACTCGTACTGCACGAGGGCGTCTTCGAGGTGACCGAGGTCGCGATAACTTCGTGCCAGGTCGAGGCGTGCCTGCCAGTCGTCGGGGTGCCCTTGTACGAACTGGAGGCGGATGTCGAGTAGCGACATACCATCCCGAGGCGCACCCTCATCCGGCTGCATCGAATCCTCGCGGTGCGTGGCCAACCCCTCTACGGGCTCGTCGTCGGGGCTCTGGCCGCTCAGTATCGGCGTGTCAGCTGCCAACCCAGCAGCGCCTTGGGCCGGATCTCTGGGTGGTACCTCGCCGGATGCCCGCGCCGAGTCCTTTGCTAGGGTAGTCGACGAGCGCTTGAGAAGCCACATGAGCTTCTCGCCTAGGCGCGAGGCGCTCGATTTGGTCTGCTCGGTATGTATTCGGGCTCCGGGCTCGGGGCTGTCGGCTGCGGACGGTGCCCCCTCTGCTTCGCTCGTGCCGGCCGATGGAGGGACCTCCTCTTCGGCTTCGTCGTCGATCTGCAGATAGGGAAGGTCGACAGGCTCGAAATCCTCCTCCCTGGCGGCCAGCCGAGGCGTGCGCAGTGCCAAAGGCGATCGCCTAGAAAAGATGGATTGCGCCACCGTATTCCCCGGATCTATCTCTTGGGCGACTTGCAGACAGACACGAGCCACCTCGTCTCTGTCGGTGGATAGCCACACTTCGCCCAAGATCAGGTTAGCCTTCAGGCAATCGGGGGCGTCGGCGAGGATCTCCTGGCACGCGTCGGCGGCCTCTTCGTAGCGTTCGTCATGCCATAGCGCCTCTGCCAGAGCCACCTTGAGGTCATAGCGTTGTGGAGCTTCCGCTAACAACTGTCGCAGCTCTAGCACGGCTTTGTCGTAGAGTTGGCCTCGCATATATACGCGCGCCAGTGCGGCTCTGGATAGCTTGATCCTACCCGGCGCTGGCATGTTGTTCTCTTGGTAAAGCCGGCTCAGCTCTCGTCGCACGCTATGGCTGCCGGGCACCAGTTCAAAAGCGCGCTCCAAGTGCCACAGCGCCTCTTTCAACTCCCCTCGATCCGCGTAGATTCGCGCCAGACTGACATAGGCCGTTGGATGCTCAGGGTCAACACTCAGCACGCGCTGGAACAAGTCAATAGCTAGGTCAGTTTGGTCCCGTTGCATACAGATCTGGCCGAGCAGCGCATAGGTGTCGATATGCTTGGGGAAACCTTCCAAGATGCGACGGCAGATCGCCATGGCCGGCAGGAGCACCCCTTTGCGCATGAGGCGTTCCGCTTCTTCTGCTTGGCCTCGCAGGCTGAGGTCTACCATGTCGCTTCTCTGCTCCGATAAGCTGGCCGAATGGATCTGTGCCGTGAACGAAGGCATTATGCATCTGATCGGGTGTCATGTCAATCGCTTGGGGAAGCAGCTCGGCGCCGCCTCCGAACTGAGGATGCCGACGGTGGCTTTTGCCGCGCCGGAGGAACGTGTATAATCGGCGCAAGCTGTGATATCGGACGTCGAAAGGTAACCGAGTGCCTTCGTTCTCTTTGCCCAGCCCAGTGGCTGAGATCTTGCGCGCCCGGCACATCGCCGAGGTGCTGATTCGCAACGGCCTCGGATTTGTGGCCGAGATCTCGGGCGTGGCGCGCTTTGTCCCTTTTTGGCGCAAGCGGCGTGCGGTCCTCAACTCAACAGTAGCTACCCTGTCCCCACCCAAGCGACTGCGGCGTACGCTCGAAGAGCTGGGGCCAGCGTTCATCAAATTGGGACAAATCCTCAGCACGCGCCCCGATATTTTGCCGCCAGCCTATGTGGTGGAACTCACCAAGCTGCTGAGCGCAGCTCCTCCGGTTCCGCTGGCGGACATTCTCCAAGCCGTCGAGTCGGAGCTTGGGGAGCCTCTGAGCCAGCATTTTGCCGAATTCTCGCCGGAGCCCATCGCCTCCGCTTCCATCGGCCAGGTACACCGTGCAACACTGCACGATGGCACTCAAGTCGTCGTCAAAATCCAGCGACCGGGGGTGGAGCGCATCGTGCTGGCTGACCTACATCTGCTTCAGGCGCAGGCTCGCTTCCTGGAGTCTCGTGCACAGGTATTGGCGCGGTATGGCCTGATGGACATTATGGAAGAGTTCTCGCAGGCTCTACACGATGAGCTCGACTACACCGTGGAGGGACGAAACGCCGACAGGTTGAGAGAGATGCTGCAGGGCGAGGGGGTGATTCTGCCCAAAGTGTACTGGGCACTCTCCTCCAAACGAGTGATCACCCTCACTGACCTTAGGGGCACAGAACTCTCTGACGTCGAGGGGCTTCGGGCTCAGGGGCTCGATCTTACTAGCATCGCAGAACTCGTAGCTCAATCGTACCTCAGGCAGATCTTTGTACACGGTGTTTTCCATGCCGATCCCCACCCAGCCAATGTCCTGGTAATCGGGCGACAGATCGGTCTGGTGGATTTTGGTATTGTGGGATACCTGACACGTACCATGCGCGACGATCTGGGAGACCTGCTGTTCGCTCTGGTACGGCAGGATCCCGATGAGATGGTCTACACCATCATTCGCATGGGCGCTGCTCAACCTGCTTTGGACCGAGACGCGTTACGCCGAGATGTACAACGCATCATCAATCGGTACTATGGAGCCTCTCTCGAGAGTCTGCCCATCGCAGAGTTCCTTCACGAGCTGATGACCGTCTCTTGGAAGCATCAAGTGCGTTTGCCATCCGGCCTGGCCCTGTTGGCGCGCACAGTGATCGTGCTAGAGGGCGTCACCCGGAACTTGGACCCTGCTTTCAACGTGGCTGCGCAGGTGGAACCATTTATACGCTTGCTAGCTAGGGAGCGTTTCTCCCTACGACGGGAGGCCTCCGAGTTGGCCAAGACGGCTCTGGAACTGAGCGACCTAGCACAGGTGCTGCCACGGCGCATCGATCTGTTGACAGAGCAGCTGGGGCGGGGCGAGGTCACCTTGGGGATCGACGTCCGCAAGCTGGACGCGACCATGCGCAAGCTGGATTCGATCGGCAATCGCCTCTCGTTCAGTGTCATAGTCGCTGCTCTGATTATGGGGCTGGCGCTCTTGGCCTCGGTTGGCGCCACGCTGGGAATCCGAATACCATTCACCGAGATTACAATTCCTGTCACGCAGATCGGTTTCATTGCGGCGGCGCTCTCTGGAGCGTGGCTGCTTCTCTCCATCGTGCGCTCTCGCGGTCTCTAGCCCGGCCACAGGGGGTTGGGCTCACAGAGCACTAGGTTGTCAGAAGGGAATAGAAGGATAATGAGGGTACTGGTTACGGGAGGGGCTGGCTTTATCGGGTCACACGTGGTGGATGCTTGTCTGGCCGCTGGCCACGAGGTGGTGGTGGTGGACGATCTGTCCACTGGGCGCCGCACGAACGTGGACTCGCGTGCGCGTGTCTATGAGGTGGATATCCGCAACCAGGCCGCTCTGGAGCCAGTCTTTTCGGTGGAGCGCCCCGACGTAATCTGCCACCTGGCGGCCAAAGCCAATGTGCGCGAATCGATGGAAAAACCCATAGAGTACGCCGAGGTGAACATTATCGGTTCTCTTGTATTGCTAGAGCTGGCGCGCAAGTGCGGATGCCGAAAGATCGTCTACGCCTCCACGGGCGGCGCTGTCTACGGGGAGCCACAGTATCTTCCCGTGGACGAGGAGCATCCCATCAACCCGCTAGACCCGTACGGCGCCAGCAAGCACCACGTAGAACACTATTTGCAACTGTACCGACTGCACTATGGTCTCGAATTCACTATCCTTCGCTTTCCCAATGTGTACGGGCCCAGGCAAGATCCGTATGGGGAGGCGGGTGTTGTGGCCATCTGGGTGAGTCAGATGCTGAACGGCGATGGCCCCGTGATCAACGGCACGGGCGAACAACAACGCGATTTCGTATACGTGGGCGATATCGCGCGCGCCAACGTTCTTGCTCTGACCATGGGCGATGGTGAGACCCTTAACCTGGGCTCCGGCGTCGGCACGCCCATCAATTCGTTGTTCGTCCAGTTGCGCGAGGTGACGGGCTCGACCTGCGAGGAAGTGCACGGACCGGCCAAAAAGGGAGAGGTCTTTTGTACGTACCTCAAAGCGGACAGAGCGAGAGAGGCTCTTGGGTGGGAGCCTCAGGTCTCTTTGCGCCAAGGGCTCGAGATGACTGTGAGCTATTTCCGGGCACATGCTTACGAGAAGGGGCTCTAGAGCTATTATGCGCCAGGCTTTACCTCACAACGTACACCGACTGCACGGCTGGGGCGGTGTAGGATGCGGCGACCCCAAGCTGGCGTGGTGCCTTTTGCCGATCGCAGCTGCGGGATATCGCATCGGCGAGTTCGGGGCGTGCGGCTACCTCGAAGCGCCTTTTGCACACAAGGCGTGGAGAGATGGGTGAAGCGGCTGGGGGGGCGCCAGTCGAGGCACTGCTTGCGCAGATGACCCGTGAGATGGGTGCAGAACGCGACCAAACACTGCACGTGCAGATATATGAAGCGCGAGAACCAGAGTACAGCGACCCGTCACCGCCGCTTCCGGATTCGCTGCAGAGCGCGTTGGCGCAACAGGGCATTGCGCAACTCTTCAGTCACCAGGTGGAGGCCCTGGAGCGTGCGCGCCGCGGAGAGGATCTGGTGGTGGTTACCGGCACCTCCAGCGGCAAAACCCTCTGTTATAACTTGCCCGTTATCGAGGCCATCCTCGCGGATCGTTCGCGGCGAGCGCTTTACCTCTATCCGATCAACGCGCTGATTAACGACCAGCTCAAGAGTCTGTTTCGTCTCAACGTGGGGCTTGGAGACCGGGCCATCGGCGTGGCGCGGTATACCGGCGCTCTTGGCAGCGCCGAGCGCCAGGCTGCGCGCGCCCGCGATCCTCATATCTGGCTGGTCAACCCCGAGATGTTGCACCTTAGCTACTTGCTGTGGCACAAGAACTGGGAGCGTTTCTGGAGGCGCCTGTCCTACATCGTGATCGATGAGGTGCACACCTATCGCGGGGTGTTTGGAGCCAATATGGCACAGCTCCTGCGGCGGGTGTTGCGCGTTGCCAGGCACTATGGCTCGTCACCGCAATTCATCTGTTGCTCCGCTACCATGTCAAACCCTGAGCAGCTCGTCGAATCGTTGACAGGGCGTCGTTTCTCGGTGGTAGATCGCGATGGCGCCGGCCAGGGGCGGCGTTTTTTCGCGCTTTGGAATCCCCCACTCCTCAACGACGATGGATCCAATCGACGCCGGCCCTACGCTCAAGAGGCGGTTGATCTGTTCCTGCGCTGTCTGCGTGCCAATATGAGCGCTATTGTGTTTGTGCGCGCCAGGCGACTCGCCGAGCAGTTACTGCGCACGAGCCAACAGAGCATCGAGTCGGCAGGCGAGTTGGATCTCGCTAGACGCATCAGTTCGTACCGGGCCGGCTACCTGGCGGAGGAGCGAGAGGCTGTCGAAGCCCGGCTCAAAGCGGGCGATATCCGGGGGATTATCACCACCAACGCTCTCGAGATGGGGATAGATATTGGCGGCCTCGATGCGGCCATCATCGCGGGCTATCCCGGTACCATCATGTCTACGTGGCAGCAGGCGGGTAGGGCGGGCCGTAGAGGGCGCGATGCGCTAGTGGTATTGGTGGGCTCACAAAACCCCTTGGACCAGTACTATATGGCACATCCGGAGGCGTTCTTTACACGACCACACGAGCTAGCGGTCATCGATTTGGACAACCAACATATCCTACAGAAACACCTTCTGTGTGCGGCACGCGAGCTGCCTTTGCTTCCCGCCGAGCTGACGGATATGCCCGCCGCGATGCGTCGACAGGTGGAGGCGCTCAAAGCGGCGGAGCTTCTGGAGCCCGTGGTGCCGAGGGGTGAGGCGTCCACCCTTACTTACCCCACATCGCGCCGAGACATCCATCTCCAGGTGTCGTTGCGATCCGCTGGTCAGGAGCCGTACCGCATTCTGAACGAGGACGAGCAGATCGGCAGTATCGAGCCCCCGAATGTGTTCAGAGAGGCGCACCCGGGCGCCATCTATCAGCACGGCGATGAGGACTATCGTGTCGTCCACCTGGATCGACGTGCTCGGGTTGTACGAGTGCGTAGAGAGCCCCTGCCGCACTATACCCGGGCCATTAGCGCGCTCTCTCTGCAAATCGAGGCGGATCATCGCCCTATGGCCCAAGGGCCCAGAGAGAGCGTTCCAGGCCCGTGTTACAGTTTGGGCTTGGGCGACGTGCTAGTGGAGGAGACGCTCTACGGCTATCGTGAGATCGCCTTTGCTGGAGACAAGATTGTCCGACGCGTGAATCTCGAACGCCCGTTGCTGTTCGGCCTGCACACTATGGGCATGTGGATCACACTGCCGGATGGAGAGGCGCTCCTAAGCGTGAAAGAGGGCGCCGAGACCGCTCTTGACAGGGGGCTCCACGCCCTGGAGCATCTCCTACTGGGCGTGCTGCCCCTGCTGGTGATGTGCGATCGCCGAGATGTTGATGGATTCTATCATCGACGTCACCCTGATCTGCTGGCCCCCGCCGTATTCGTCTATGATACCTATGACGGAGGCATCGGCTTGGCAGAAGTGGCCTATCAACGCGCCACCGAGTTGATGGCCCTGGCTTACAAAACCGTCTCGAGCTGCCGCTGCGTCTCGGGCTGCCCCTCTTGTGTTCAATCGGGCAGCTGTCGCCAGCGGAACGAGAGCCTTGACAAGCACGCGGCGCAGTCCATCCTGGCAGCTTTGCTGGCTGGGCGGGACGACATCAACTCGTACTCCGCTGGTGTGCAAGCGCCATATATTCCGCTGCTGCAACACGCCACGGGGGGAGAACATGTGGGGCAGACCCGGGCTGTGCACGATTTAGACGAGAGAACCCGTCGCCATGGTCTACACCGCGGGGGGCATCTGGAGGCCGAACCCGTCTCCCCACGCTTTGTAGCGGGCGAATGGGTTGAGCAGTCGCCCTATGGCCGCGGCATAGTGCTCAAGTCGCGCATGGATGGTCACAGGGAGCTGGTGCAGGTGCGCTTTATGCGAAGAGGCCTCGTCCGGGAGGTGGATGCCTCGGTGGGGACATTGCGCAAGGTGTGCGTCCGCTAACACGCTGGCACCCTCCGATGATGCTTGACCCGGCGTTTCTGGAGTGCTATATTCCGGCATGAGCACCCCGGGTTCAGACCCCGGCAACATACCGTTAGGTCCTGATCGTGGATCGAGGAGGATCAGCCAGTGAACAAATATGCCATCGGCATCGATTTTGGCACCGAGTCGGCCCGTACCGTCCTTGTAGATCTCTCGAACGGGAGTGAGGTAGCGGCTGCGGTCTATACTTACCAGGATGGTGTGATCGACGAGTGGCTGCCCGGCTCGGGGGTTCGCCTGGAGCCCGATTGGGCGCTGCAGAATCCTGCCGACTATGTGCGGGCCGTCACACAGACCGTGCCCCAGGTGCTCGCTGCTAGCAAACTCTCTCCTGATGACGTGATCGGTATCGGTATCGACTTTACCGCTTGTACTATGTTACCGACCAAGGCCGATGGTACACCCCTTTGCAACATCCCCGAGTTACGCAATAACCCTCACGCTTGGGTCAAGCTCTGGAAGCACCACGCGGCCCAGCCGGAGGCGAATAGGATCAACGACCTGGCCCTGCAACGCCAAGAGCCCTGGTTGGCGCGCTATGGCGGCAAGATATCGTCCGAGTGGTTCTTTCCCAAGGCGTTACAGATTCTGGACGAGGCGCCCGAGATCTATGAGGCGGCGGATCGCCTCATAGAGGCGGCTGACTGGATCGTCTGGCAGCTGACGGGTGTGGAGACGCGCAACTCGTGCACCGCGGGGTACAAGGCGATTTGGAGCAAGCGCGAGGGCTTCCCGAGCCCTGACTTTTTCGCGGCGTTGCATCCGCGCATGCGCAACATCGTGGCGGAAAAGATGTCTGAGACAATTGCGCCGTTGGGGGCGCGGGCGGGTGGTCTGACGCGCCAGATGGCAGAGGCCACCGGCCTGCGTGCGGGGACGGCAGTGGCCGTGGCCAATGTGGATGCTCATGTCGCAGTGCCGGCCGCCACAGTGACCAAACCGGGCACTATGGTGGCTATCATGGGCACTTCTACCTGCCACATGGTTCTGGGGGCGGAGCAGCGGATCGTCCCCGGTATGTGTGGCGTGGTGGAGGATGGCATCATCCCCGGGCTGTTCGGCTACGAGGCGGGCCAGTCGTGTGTCGGCGATCATTTTGCCTGGTTTGTGGAGAACTGCGTTCCTGGCGAATACCAACGCGAGGCGGAGCGGGACGGTGTGAATCTACACCAGACCCTCGAGGCCAGGGCTGCACAGCTCCGGCCGGGCGAATCGGGGTTGCTGGCGCTGGATTGGTGGAACGGCAATCGCTCAGTGTTGGTGGACGTGGACCTCACGGGTCTGCTGATCGGGGCGACACTGGCGACCAAGCCGGAGGAGATCTATCGGGCACTGATCGAGGCTACAGCTTACGGCACCCGCGTCATCGTCGAGACGTTCGAGCGCAGCGGTGTGGCAGTGGACGAATTCGTAGCTGCTGGCGGCCTGCCCGAGCGTAACAAGCTTCTGATGCAGATCTATGCCGACGTCCTAGGGCGCGAGATCAAGGTGGTGGCTACGCAGCAGGCCGGTGCGCTGGGATCGGCTATGCACGGCGCGGTGGCCGCGGGCGCCAGCGCAGGTGGTTATGACCGGATCGAGGACGCCGCGCTGACCATGGCTCGTCTGAAAGACGAGACCTTTATGCCGATTCCTGAGCATCAGGCTGTCTACGACAAGCTCTACGACGAGTATGTGACACTGCACGATTATTTCGGACGCGGCGCGAACGATGTGATGAAGCGTCTGAAACGCATCAAAGCGGGGGTGCGGTCGTAACAACGGGCCGGCGCGCCAAAGACGTAACACCCCACAGGCTGCGTTGTAGGAAAGCCACCCCATTGGGGTGGCTTTTGCGTGATGATGCGCTACAGCAACGAGATCGGATCTACCTGTATGCGCCAGCCGAGGGGGAAGTGCATGCCTCGCACCAGGGCGACGGGATCTCGGCCTCGGATGAGGATCTGCCAGCGCCACTTGCCGCGCAGGCGGGAAAAAAAACAAGGGGCAGGGCCGATCAGATCGATCTCTGGCACACCCAGGCGCTCGATCTTGCTGCGGAGTATCTCGTGCATCCGCCTCGCATGGGCTGCGGCCTCGTTAGCGTTCCGGTGGACTAGCTCCAAGCGTACCAGGCGAGCGAGAGGTGGGTACCAGTGTTCTCGGCGGAAAGCGATCTCTTGGGCGTAGAACCTCGCATAGTCGTGGTGGCTGGCCGCCTGAATGGCCGGGTGTTGCGGTGTATAGGTCTGGATGATCACCCTGCCACCGAGCACGCTGCGCCCCGCGCGCCCCGCTACCTGCGTAAGCAGCTGAAAAGTCCGCTCGCCCGCTCGTAGATCGGGTAGGTGGAGCATCGTGTCGGCTGTGACCACGCCCACTAACGTGACGCGTGGCAGGTCTAGCCCTTTTGCGATCATCTGCGTGCCCACCATGACGTCCGCCTCGCCGTGGATGAACTGGTCGAGAACCTCCTCGTGTCGATTCTTGCCGCCAGTGGTGTCCAGATCCCAGCGCACCACGCGGGCCTGTGGGTATAGCTCGCCAACCAGCGTCTCTACGCGCTGTGTGCCGATGCCAAAGTACCGAATGCGGCGGCTGAAACAAGCGGGGCAACGCTGCGCGATGGGGCTCTGAAACCCGCAGCGGTGACAGAGCAGGCTGTCTCTGGACGCGTGGAAAGTGAGAGGCAAATCGCAGCGCGGGCACTGCAATACGTGTCCGCAATCTCGGCACATGACAAAGGTGGCCGAGCCGCGTCGGTTCAGAAAGAGGATCGCTTGCTCATTAGCCGCGAGCGTTTGGTCGATCGCTTGCCGCAAAGCGCGGCTAAAGATGCTCGTGTTGCCCGCCCGCAGCTCGGAGCGCATGTCAACCACGTCGATGGGCGGTAACTCGGTGTAGAGCGCGTCCTCCAAGCCGGGTGCTTCGGAGTGGTAATGTGAGAGTGGCAACGACGCATCTGCGGCTTGTCGCTCCAGGGCTTTGCGATGGCCCATGATGCGCCGCGGCATCACCAGCCGCGTGTATTCGCCTCGCTCGGCGCGGTAGGCGGATTCTAGATCGGGCGTGGCGCTGCCCAAGATACAAGTCGCCCCGTTGTGCCGCGCCAACCACACCGCTACGTCACGGGCATGGTAGTGAGGCACCTGGTCCTGTTTATAGGTCCACTCGTGCTCTTCGTCGAGAATCACGAGGCCGGGGTCCTTCAAAGGCGCAAAGATGGCTGAGCGCGAGCCGATGACAAGACGCAGCTCGCCGGCGCGAATGCGTTCCCATTGGTCATAGCGCTCACCGTCCGTGAGCCTACTGTGCAGCACGGCCAGGGTCGTGCGAAAGCGCGCGGCAAAGCGGCGAATTGTCTGTGGGGTGAGGGCGATTTCGGGCACCAGTACGATGGCATCACGCCCCTGGGCCAGGGTGCGCCGTACCGCTCGCAAATAGATCTCGGTCTTACCGCTACCCGTCACCCCTTCCAGCAGAAGGACCTTACCCGATCCCTCATCCAACGTTTGCGCCACATGGCCCCATACAGCGGCCTGATCCGGCGTCAGGGGCGGAGGGACCACGGGCACAAAACTTTGCCCCTCCAGAGGTTCTCGCCAGACGCGTCGCTGGCTCTGGTCCAACAGCCCTCTCGCCACCAAGCCCTTGACGACTCCTTGGCTGACACCGGCTTCTGAGGCAACGTCTCGCAGAGGCAGCCAATCCGAGGGGGCCTCGCGGCGTGAGAGGTGGTCGATGACTCGCTTCTGCTGCAAAGAGCGCAGGGGCGGCGGTTCGAGCGGGTCCACAGCAAGGCGAACTACCGGCTCCAGGCTGGCTCTAGCGGCAGGGGGTCGCACACAAGTCTGCTTCTGGATCAGCTTCTTATCGTGCAGTTGGGTAACGAGACCCTCGCAGCGGGGCAGTCGGCTCTGTCTGCGTATCTGCTTGAGGGTGAGGGGGCCGCGCGCGATAAGGAGGTCGTACAGTCTGCGCTGTTCGGGCGAGAGGTCGAGCGATTCTTCTTGGGCGACAGCGTGGTGTAGCACCTCAACGGTACGTACGATGCCGGGGGGTAACATGCTGAGCATGACACGGTGGAGCGGGGCGAGATAATACTCGCTGATCCAGTGAGCCAGCGCGATGTGTAACGGTGAGATGACAGGCTCCAGGCCGGCGATGGCCTCGATCTCGCGGGTAGCCTCCACAGGAGATTTGCTGTCAAAGCCGATGATTACCCCCTGCAGTTGGCGCGCACCAAAGGGGACCCAAACCAATTGTCCCTCTCGGATGGCCGTTCGTAGGGTATCTGGCACAATGTAATGGAACGCGCGAGTGAGGTGGTCCTCATCCTCTTTTGTATCCGGTCCATCGGCTGCGCGGGTGACGCGCCGGGTCAGCGCGGTGTTGACCACTACGACGGCATATAGCGGAGCTTGCGGTGGACTGGGGGCGACAATGGTATCTGACATAGTTTGCTTAGGAGAAGGCCAGGGAGCAATAGCCCACGAGATCTGTAGGCCGCCCGCTGGGTTCAACCTCATAGCTCGTCGTATAGTGGAGCAGGGTGCCAGTGTCAGCTCCCAAAGCTTTGGCATAGCCGATGGTAGCGGCGATGGCCCCCGGGCCGCAGGCGTTGTGGTGTTGGGCGGCCTCTTGGCTCAAGTCCTCGGCGCGCAAAGCCTCCACGAGCCGGATGATGCGCGCGTCGTTCTCGTGTGTCCACCGCAGCGCAGCTTCTCCAGCTCCGACGGGCGCTAAACCGTACCGTGAACCATAGTGTGTCAGGTCGCTGCTGCCCACGGCCAGAGTACGCTTCCCTGTGGCTAGGGCCACCTGTGCGGCCAGACGGCCAACTTTTACGGCATGGGCGGAGGGCGGTACGGCTATCGGTACGATGCGGGCATGTGGAAAGATCCTCCGCAGGAAGGGCAGCTGCACTTCGATAGAGTGCTCCTCGGCGTGGGCTGCTGGCCGGTCGACTACCAGGCCGTCACTGGCGCTCACCAGGGCGGTGGCCAGCTGCTCATCGACAGCGATCTCTCCCATGGGGGTGCGCCAAGCTCCTCGACCGTATACGCTGGCCTCGGTGACGCTCCAGCTGTGGACAGCGCCAAAAAACCAGACCGTGTCGGGGGGGGCTTGTCGCGCGAACGCTGCAAAGAGATACGCTGCTGTATCACCCGAATAGACCCAGCCTGCGTGTGGCACAATGCCCGCGCACACCTCACCCAATCCACTGGGGAGCTGCGCGTGCTTCAAGTGCCTCTGTACTTGCTCAATGCAGGCTGCTTCCGCGGCTGGGTAAAACATGCCGGCAACCAGCGGATACCGAACTGGCATCTCTGGCCTCCTTGGTATACAACGGACTAGCTATGTATCTGGACCCCCGCGTATATTAGGGCGCAGATCACCAGTAGTACGGCCAAGGATGTCAAGATGGCTCTTGGCCAGCGCACCTCATCTTGGAGCCGCACGGTGTTTACTGGCGGCGGCTTTACCACAACGCTGTAGTGAGGTGAGTATCCCCAACCCAGAGCGACCCCTGCCATAAGGCCTCCTAGGTGCGCCAGGTTATCGATACCGGGTGCGACAAAGCCGAACACGAGGTTGTATCCTGCCACCACCAGCAAGTTTCTCAACTGCTTCCTGCCGCCCTCGCCGAATTCCTGACGGTAGATCCCAAAATAGGCGAGAGTGGCGCCCACTAGCCCGAAAATCGCTCCCGAGGCTCCCGCGGAGGGCGCTCGAAGCCCCACGAAACTCAGCGCATTTCCCATGATACCGGCCAGGAGATACAGCAGCATGAAGCGCTTGGCGCCGAACCGGCGCTCTACCTCCAGGCCAAAGGTCAGCAACGCATACGTATTGAATGCCAGATGCAGGATCCCCACATGGAGGAACGCAGCCGTCAGCAGACGCCAGTATTCGCCCGCCACAATCAGCGGGTTGTATTTTGCGCCGAAAAGCACCAGGATCTGTATGTTTTCAGATCCCCCCATAAGCGTCATCAGCAGCCAGATAAGCGCGTTCAGTCCAGCGATCGTGTAGGTCCACCGGGTGGAGTGCACAGGAACTGGCAGGCGCACAGAGACCATCTCTTGGTGGGGCCCGATGCCCTCGGGCGGCGGCTCATTGTTGCGCAATGGGATCACGTCACCCCTCATAATACGACCCGTTGACGGCCAGTGCGGCATTTTTCAGCCGCTATGATGGCAGCAATCCGCCTCACAGCCGCATCGAGCTGCCCATTGTCGTTGATGACAACATAGTCGAACTCTTGTATGCGCCCCAACTCGGCGAGCGCCGTATCGATACGTGTCTGCATTTGCTCTGGCGAGTCTGCCCCCCGGTCGTGAAGGCGGCTCATTAACGCATCCAGCGATGACGGGGTGACAAAGATAGTCAACGCCTGGGGAACTAGGCGGCGCACTGTGGCCGCACCCTGCACGTCCAGCCGCAGGACCACATCCATCCCGCTGGCGAGGGCCTGCTGTATCTGCGCCTTGGGCACGCCCTTGTACTGCTCATACACAACGGCGTACTCTAGCAGCTCTCCAGCCGCCATCATGCGCTCAAACTCACGGCGCGACACAAAGTAATAGTCATGTCCGTGCCGCTCCTCTGGACGCGGCGCTCGGCTGGTGGCGGTCACTACAAAGTGAAAGGGGTAGTGCATCTCGCGCATGCGCCTGATAGCGCTGTCTTTGCCCGCCCCCGAAGGCCCGGAAACAATGACGAACAAAGGGGGCGGCGAGGTGTATGGTTCTAGGGCCGCCAACACGGCATCAGCGCTTGCCAGATCGGCTGACTCGCGATGATTCAAGGCCTTGGTCCTTTCATCTGCCGGCAATAGCGCGCAACGCAAGGGCCTGGGCGTTCCCAAGACTTGCGCTGCGTCTGTGGCGATTCCTATAGAGAGCGGTCGGGGCCTGCCAAGCGATCAGTACTTGATCAGGCGTTCCACATCCAGAACAAAAATCACCGCCCCACCCACTTGGACCTCGACAGGGTTGGGCATGTACAGCTCGCCGGGCTCCATGACGGGCGGCAAAGGGTTCACGTATTGAATCCGCGCATGACAGTTCTGTCGAATGATGTTCAGCACTTTGGGGACCTTGTCTTCCTCAGTGGCGATGAGGATAGAGGTGTTCCCTGCGCGCAGGAACCCGCTTGTTGTGCTGATCTTGGTCGACGAAAAGCCTTCATCACGCAACTCGTTGGTGAGTTGGTCGGCATCGTCGCTGTGAATGATGCTCACGATCAGTTGCATCTTCATGGTATCTGTGGTCTCCTGCTGTGCGTATCAGAGAGCTCGAGTACTGTGCCCGGCTTGCAGCAGAGCGTTGACCTTGTCGTAAATGGCCGCATGGATGATCTCAACGGCGAGTGTGGCATCAATCACCAACCAGCGTTCTGGGTCCTGGGCGGCCATCTGCAAATAGCCCTCTCGAACCCGCCGATGGTAGGCGAGGCTTTGCTCATCCATACGGTTCCACTCGCCGAGGCCTCGCTCAAGATCTAGCTGCTTGCGCTGCAGACCGAGGGAGACGTCCAAGTCGAGATAGACGATCAGGTCTGGGCGTAGGCCCTCCGTCGCAAAGGCCGTGATAGCTCGCAGTGTCTCCAAATCGAGGCCTCGCCCATAACCCTGGTAAGCCAAGGTAGACGCTGCATAGCGGTCGGACAGGACAATCTGGCCTCGTTGGAGAGCGGGACGTATCAGTTCACCCACGAGCTGAGCACGTGCAGCTGAGTAGAGCAAAATCTCTGTCGTTGGAAGCATAGCGGAGTTTCCCAGATCGTGCAACACCTGGCGGATTTGTTCTCCGATAGGTGTGCCGCCCGGTTCGCGGGTGCTCACGACAGTGAGGCCCGCGCTCTCGAAAGCGCGAGCCAAGAGTCGGCACTGGGTCGTCTTGCCGCTGCCCTCTGGGCCCTCAAACGTCACAAACAGGCTCAAGCAAACCCTCCCTGATGGTTGCTATAGATGGTCACGTGACGCCGCGGCTCGGTGCCCGAGCTGCGAGATAGCAGGTTAGCCTCTCGGACGAGCTCATGCTGCATGCGACGCACGTAGGCCTGTTGCGGAGCGAGCTGCACCGTCTTGCGTTGGCCGGTGGTAACCTGATCGATCCCTTCTCGTGCCTCATCGAGGGCCATGCGGATGGCATCAGACTCGCGACTGACGCCAAAGACGTCCGACAGGTAGGCTTCGATCTGTGTGGTGGTGTTATTCCGCAACACATAGACCGGGATGCCTCGCCGCTCCGCCTCGGCGATAGCCTGCGGGTGCTTGCGGTAATAGGTGCGCAAAGTGAACAGTGCATTTGCGGTCGCCAGATCGTCCACGATCTCGACGGGCAATCCCAACTCTCTGCTCGCTTGGCGAAGGCGATTCTGGTTGAGCCCGTAGGTAAAGATTCGTACCGCTGGTGTCCTCTCCTTCAATCGACGCGGCCTACGTTGCGGGGCCTGGGCGCCCACGAGCTGCTGCACACCCTCGGGCGCGAGCTGAGTGGTCACCTTTTCGATCTCGCCGGATTCCCGTCGTGTGCGAATCTCTGCAGTGGGGACGCTGCCGCGCAAAATGGCGTCTACTGCTGCGGCGACGCCGTCGCGTATGGCAATTCGGTTGCGCTCCTGGATCTCTACCACCACATCAAAGGTCGGCGGTGCTTTGCGCTCCAGCACCGATTTTTGCGTGCCTCGTCTTCTGGCCTCCTCGTCGCTCAGGGTCACCGTCTGGATGCCCCCGATGAGGTCGGACAGCGTGGGGTTCATCATCAGGTTATCCAGCGTGTTGCCGTGTGCAGTCCCCACTAACTGCACACCGCGTTCGGCAATGGTGCGTGCAGCGGCCGCTTCAAGCTCGTTGCCGATCTCGTCGATGACGATGACCTCGGGCATGTGGTTCTCGATGGCTTCGATCATCACCGCGTGTTGCAGCGCTGGCGTCGCTACCTGCATACGCCGTGCCCGCCCGATGGCAGGATGTGGAATGTCTCCATCGCCCCCGATCTCGTTGGAGGTGTCCACGATAACTACACGCTTGCTTTCTGCCAGGATACGCGCTACTTCGCGCAGCATCGTCGTCTTACCCACGCCGGGGCGCCCCAATAGCAAAATACTCTTGCCAGACTGAACAAGATCCTGCATGATCTTGATGGTGCCGTATACGGCGCGCCCCACACGGCAGGTGAGCCCGATGATTACGCCGCGGCGGTTACGGATCGCAGAAATGCGGTGTAGCGTGCGTTCTATACCGGCCCGATTATCGTCGCCAAAGGCGCCAATACGCGACACGACATAATCAAGCTCCTCTTGTTGAACCTCGCGCTCGCGTAGCTGCACCTCTCTATCAATATAACGCGCATCACAGGGCCGCCCTAGATCAAACACAACTTCCAAAAGATCCTCGAATCGCCCGATGTCTCTCAAAGCCGAGGCGATTCCTGGAGGCAGCACTTCCACTAGCGCGTCGATATCATCCGTTATCTCTAGTGACATACTTGGCAATGACACCTCACACAAAATTGGTAACCTTTGCCCACAGTGAGAATCAGAGTGTGGGCTGCAATGTTCTGGGCTCCGAAGGTGGACAGATGCTGCCCACCGTAGTACCCACTTCGGGGCATTCGATTCCCCTCACCAACACTCCTCCGTGTACGCGAACCTGTGCAACGGTATGTACCACTAGTAGAGCTTGCCGTGCAAACGACTCAAAGCCAAGGGTTCGCAGCACCCATCCCAACCCCACGCCATAATCCGGCACTGAACAATAGATGGGTGTGTTCTCGGTGCCGTTCGCCAACGACAGCACATACTTGATGTACGGCCCCACATCGGCCCGGTATTCGGAGCGAACGACGACCTCCAGCCAGTAGCCCCTGGCACTGGAGCACAAGCCCAGATACGCAATGACCCGGCCTTTTTCTATCCAGACATACTCATCAGCCTTTTGGCCGAATAGCTTCGAATAAGGCCGTGATGCACACCAGTGTGGGCAACAGCCCTCAGCCTGTTGAACGAGCTGGGGAACCACTCTGCGGTACAACACCTCGATCGCGGGGTAATCTTGGGGCGAGAGGCGTCTCAACCCTTTTGGGGGGACAGCGGGGCCCATCGGTTTGGTCGAGACAAAAACCTCCTCGCGCGAAACTACTGTATAACCCGCCTGCCGCAGAGCATTTTCTGTGTCGGCATCCTCCACAGCCCGCGCATAGATCCTTCGTATGCCAGCTTGGGCAGCGCGTACCGTGAGGTGTGTCAGCAATTGGCTCCAGATCGCCTCAGCTTTCGCGTGGTAATCGGGTGCTGGTGAGATAAAGATGAGATCCCACTCGGTGTTGCGTGATCGGGGCTGAGCCTGCAGAAAACCCCGCGCGAAACCACTGTTTGGCTCATCATCACACACAAATGTCACCACGCCCACCTGGCCATCGACCAGATAGCCAATCAATGACGAGAATGTGGGGGACGGCGAGCGCAAGATGGTTCGCCGCAGGTCGAAAGCCATGCCCTGAGATACAAGCTGCCGAATGGTAAGAATGTCACGCAGACCGAACGGTCGAATCACCCAGGCACCTCATTGAACCTTCTACCCTGTTCGCCTGACCGCCTACGGTTCACGTCGAAAAGGAGCGTACAATCTGCCGATATTTTACTCACAACAGGGCCTTTTTGCAATTAACGCAGCTTGTAGGAAGCCAGACAACCTGAACGAGCACACTATACCGATAAGGATAACAGGTAACCGTACGATGGAGCACGTGTTCTCGAATGTGCCGAAACCACACCCGCTGGTGTCCGCTAGCCCAGCAACTCGTAGGCCCCTTGGATGTCGTTAGGCGTGTCAGTCATCGCTACAGGCTCATCAAACGAGTACTTGGCACATACCGCCAAAAACAGTCTGAGGCCCAACCACAGAACGGCAAGGTCATCAAGCTGCCCCAAACCCAACACTGGATCGGCCAGCAGATCGATGGGCGAGATGAGGTAGACCACAGATAGCGCCGGGATCAACTTGGTCCAGAAGGGTACTCGTTTGTCGAGCAAAAGGCTCCATGCTCGGCGCAGGTCCTGAAGAAATTCCACTGGTCGCGCGCGAGGCTCGTTTCTGTCTATCGGATTCGTGTTCATCGAAAGCGCTCCTTATCAGTATTCTCTGCAGTCCGGATCACATACTATACGTTACCTGGTCGTGCTGGGTCGCGCGAACACTGGGGGCTATGATTGGCGACAACGCGTTCCGTGGTCTACAATAATGAGAACTTGAGGGGTACTGCGAACGGAATGAAGGACCTATATCGCTGTTTGGACGAATATACGCCTCAGATGCTCGAGGCGATCGCGGCCGCTTGGCACGTCGAACTGCCTGAGGGCGAGCCTCGTGAGAGGCTTGGCCTCTTGGCCGAGGCGATGCAGCAGCCCGATGCGGCGGTGCGCGTGTTCAAAGGCTTGGCGCTCACGGCTCAAGAGGTGTTGGCCGATCTCTTGCGCGAGGGCGGTGCGTTGCCCGCCCACCGCCTCACCGTCCTCTATGGAGGCATACGCCGGCTGGGGCCGGCGCGTATTGCGCGCGAGCAACCCTGGCTGCATCCCGAGACCGCCCTCGAGGAGTTGTTCTACAAAGGGTTGGTCTGCCGCGTGTACGATACGGTGGATGCCTTTTACGGCGAGGTGATCTCTGTGCCTTCCCAGTTGATCGAGCCACTCACCGCCTTGGCTGCGCCTGTGCACGCACTCGGCGATAGGGTTCATGAGCCGGAACGAGTGGTGTGCGACGCCGACAGCGTTGCCGAGGACTTGTTTCGGCTGCTAGTTGCCATCCGGGTCGGGCGCATAGGTACCCCCCAAGGAGAGCAGATCGCTAACGAAGCTCTTCTGCAGCAGGTCCCAGTCGAGCTTGTAGGAGAGGCGGACGGCGCAAGGCTCGAGTTATTGTATCAGCTCACTCTGCGCTTGGGTCTGGTAGAGGCGCGGCGCGGCATCCTTCGCCCCAGCCTTCGTGCCCGCGAATGGCTCCAATTGCCCGACGACCGCCGCTCTCGCAGCATGTTCATCGCCTGGCGAGACAACCCACAGGCCGCCGAGCTTTACCGATTGCCTCACCTCGTATGTGATCCTCAGGAGACCGAACACAACCCAGCGCAAGCGCGTAGGGCGCTCTTGGAGGAGCTGACTCGGGTCGAGCCGTGCGCTTGGCTCTCTTTGGAAGGCTTTGTGCAAGGCCTCAAGCGCAGACGCCCCGACTTTTTGCGGCCAGACGGAGATTACGATCGGTGGCCCATTCGCAGTGCGGCCAATGGGGGGTTCGTCTCGGGTTTTGCTTTCTGGGACCAAGTGGAGGGCGCTCTGGCGCGCCACATCCTCGTGGGACCGCTGCGTTGGCTCGGCATAGTGGCACTTGGCTTCGATGCGGATTCGGATTCTCCCCACGCTTTCCGCGTCACTGAGATGGGCACACGCGTTTTGTCGGGGGGGGAACTGGCGGATGGGGACACGTCCGGGGAGGACCAACGAGCCATTGTCTCGAACGATCTGACTGTGATAATTCCCGTGCGCGGGACCCTGTACGAACGCTACCAGCTGGAGCGGTTCGCCGTACGCGAGTCTCAGGCCGAGGATGCGATCTACCGCCTGACGCCCGAGTCGCTCTGGAGGGGACAGAACACCGGCGTCAAGGTGGAGCAGATCATTCGTTTCCTGGGAAAGCTCGGTGGCGAGCCGGTGGCGCCCGAGCTGGCGCGCACACTACAGGCTTGGGCCGCGGGGTTCGGCCGGGTGGCGCTGGAGCGCTCTGTGGTGTTGCGCACAACGGATGAGCGGACTATGCAGAAACTGGCCTCTCACCCCCGGGTGCGCCAGCTTCTTGGGCAACAGCTTACGCCCACCATTTGTCTGGTGCCGGAAGAGCATCTGGATACCCTTCTGGAGCAGCTCAAAACGTTGGGCATCTGGCCGGAGCTGACAGCTTGACGACGCGCGCCAGAGCGCGTCGAGCAGGGTCAGGCCTCAGAGTCCGTATCCACCAGGAGATGGGCCGGCAACGTCTCGTGGTACCCCTCATCTTCGAGCTCGGGCTCGATGGTGTCGTCCCCCTGGTCACGATAGAGCCCGCAGTACGGGCAGACATCCCAGGTGGGATTGAGGAGTCGGCCGCAGCCAACGCAACGCATCCGCAACTGATGGTGGCAATAGGGGCAGACAACGAAATCCTTCTCGATGCGCCGCTCACAGGAGGGGCAGATGCGGCTCTCCTCGAGATCCTGAAGCATCGCTTCCTCTGCCAGGCTTCGCTCGTACTCCTCCGCCAAGGTGTTGGGGGGGCGAACAAGCAGGTAGACCAAAAGGCCCGGCAGTGTGAACACAGCAACGAGCAATGTGGCCATGATCTGCGCCAAGAGGTCGCGAGATCTGGAGCGGATATCTCGAAATGCCCATACAATCGAGCCGGCATACAGCGCAAAGAGATAGGCGCCAAGGACAAACAGCGCTGCTGAAACATATGCACTCAAGTTGGCGGGCAACGTCATCCCTGAACGCTCCTTTACTTCCACGGTGTGCTGTAGTGCAGCATACCGCATCTCAGAATGCGGCACATTATAGCACGATGGAGCTGGTCTGTCATGTAGACGGCCTGGCCCTCAGCCTCCCACGGCGTCGAGGCACGGCGAGCTGAGAGCGTCGTCGGCTTCTTGGGTAAAGTCGCCACCCACCTTGGGGCGCATGGCGGGTAGCTGGACCGCGCTGTCCTCTAGAATCACGCTGGGGTCCCCACCTCCAGCGGCAATGGACCACAGGTGTGCGGTGGTCACTGTGGTATCTTCCACCTCTTCCTCTTTGGTGAACTGGTAATAAATGTCGGAGCCGTCAGCGCTCCAAGATGGGTGCAGAGCGTGCTGCCCCCAATCCGTCGAAATAAGCGTCGTAAGCTCATCGGCTACCTTGGAGTAAATCATCAGCTCCGTCTTGGTTTGGCCCTCTTCCCACCAGTAACGGTGCAAGAGCTCGAAAGCTACCTGGTCGCCATCGGGCGACCACACCGGGTTCTTGGCGGTCAGGGTGACATCCTGTGGGTTCAGCATTTCGTGCATGGCGCCCAACGAGCCGCCATCGGCATCCCATAGCCACAGCCAGGTGCCCCGTTCCTGGGTGACGCCGCCCACGATCTCGTCCGCGATCGGCGACCAGTCTACGCCGCTCAGGATGCTCTCGGGCGCCAGTTCCAGCTCGCCTTGAATGGCTCCGTCTATACTCGCCAGCAGCCCTTCGACTTGGTACTGCTGCTTCTGGGCCTCGTCGAGCGTCCACCGATAGTGAGTTCCGGCCAGGTGGCATCCATCTCTGGAAATCGACACTTGTGACCACCCTTGCCCCTCGGCTGCCACATTGATCGTAATGGGCTCGTTATCGCCCTCGACGAGGGCCAAGTCTATGCTGCCCTGCGCTGGAATCTCTCCAGGCTTGCACACCGCCCGGGCCCAGCGCGCCGAGATCGACACGCCGGGCATTTCAAAACGACCACTGTCATCGGCCACTACCGAGCTCGCGGCACCCTGCACGTATACGGCGCAGGGGCCCTCCGCCCCTTCTACCTGGCCTCGCAGCGTAACATAGGGGCCGGGGATCGACTCGGGGTCCGCATAGTCTCCGGTGATCATACGCAGCCCCGAGCTGTCCGGGCGGATAATGAACACGTTGCGCTCATCGTTGCGGCTCCGCAGATAGGTGTGGCCGCTGACAAACACGAGCCATCGCCCGTCTTTGGACCACGTGAGGTCCGTCATGTTCAGCGGCTCTGCAAAGTGGGTGAGCACGTTCTCAGCTCCCGTGCCACGATCTTGAATGACGATGTTTGTCGCTTGATCCTGCATGATCCGTACATAGGCCAGCAGGGGTACGGGGCCTATAGGTGAGGGCTGATAGGTGGGGGTGGGGCTGGGAGCCGGTGGCAACCCCCCCTCACCTACACCCGACGTAGGCGTTTGGCTAGGGAGCGGCGCTTTGGCTGTTAACGACGCGCGCAACTCAAAGGCCACTTTGGTCTCCAGAGCTGCATAGTCGGGGGTTGCTGTCGGACTGGCCGTCGGCGCGGAGGTACACGAGAGACAGAGCAGTGTGATGATAGCAGCGCTCATCAGGAGCACTGCGTAGCATTTGGGATTCTTCATTACGTCCCCAAGGTTGGGTTTTGTGTTGGAGCCACAGGCTATTATGGCAGGGTGGAGCGACTTGTCAAAGGCGGCCACGAACAGGTTCGGATGGAGCTTCAGGCCGCACTCGTTGGGCACACGCCCAGAGTGGACTCTTTTAGGCGCCGCAAGAGCGCAGAACGATGATTGTGACGATTCTAGCCCTTAGCCATGCGCCGGTCAATGCGACCAACACGGTTACGTTGTCCGAAGAGTATACGCTATAGTAGAATCCACATCCGCCACATCATGGACGTCGTTTGGAAGTGAGCCCATGCTGCGCCTCCGCTATTATATTTTAATTGTCGGTGTGTGTGTCGCCCTCACGCTGACAGGATGCCTGCCAAGGGCGATTCCCGCATCGCGCCCGTATGTCCTGGTGCGCCAGGAGGGGGGTGATCTCGCTATAGTGGGGGACGATGCAGCCATCTATGATGACTTAGAAGCCGAACTGCTCAAAGCCCCCGATCTTCAGAGCCTTGTGGCATTATACGATCATACCAGATCGGCCTATATTGCGACGGAGACCATCGCTCCACGGAGCGGAATGGTGCAGAACGGGCTGACCATCGTTTTGAGTGACGGATCAACGGGTGTGCTGCAGAATACGCGGGTGTGGGACGGCACCGGCTATGTCGCTATCGAGCGTGTGGTGAGCATAGGCTTTCAGGCTGGCGCCGACCCGAACCACACACGCGATGCACTGGCTCTGGTGCTCCCTTGGATGCTGCTCGAACTGGTAGGGTATCCCACCTTCTCAACGGAGGAGGAGGCGCCGTGGCCCCACCAAGTGACCACACGCCGGCAGGCCTTGGCACAGGGCTTTGCATTGGCTGTGAGCATCTGGTGTGCCGAGGGCGAGATGCGAGGCGCCCACTCGCTGGAGCCTGCCCTCGCCACTTGGGAGGACGCCTATACGGAGCCTCTCGACGTGTTGATTCGGGAGAATCGTTTTCGCTATCGATTCCAGCACGGTGCCCCAACGGACGAGTTACGGCCGCGCGAGGAGTCGTTGTGCACCCCCGGTGTAGTGGCTGCGCTGCTCTACCGCTTACTCGGCAATATGGAGGCGGGATACCCTCAACGCTTTATGCTATGGTTTGTGAACTATGAGGGGTGCGAGATCCCCTGCGCCAAGCTGATGCTTGCCGTCTCGCGAATGGTTCGGCGCTCAGGCGGCGTCGAGGCGTTCGTAGATAGCTACGCAGAGACTTTTCCCGTTGAAAGAGCACTGATCCTCCCTTTGGTCGAGGAGATCTTTGGCAACGCCGAGGCTCTTGGCGCATCGTCAGCCCCTGTTGCGGGGAGCCCGGGCGGTGGCTAGCCGCCCGTTCGAGCTCTACGGGTGTTGTACGTCATTTGGGGGCTATGTTATACTCAAATACGGAACCCTCAGAGAGGCATATGCGATTTGCAGGATAATCAATCGTTCATCCAAGAGGCCCGGTTGGATTACGGCCGGGCCAAACGCATGGCGACTTTGCGCCGCATCTGGGCTACAGTCACTGGCCAAAGCAACAGCCTCATACCTTTCGAGGATTTGAAGAGGACTGTCGACGTCTACAGCCAACACTATCGGGGCACTCAGCCCGTGCCTGTGGACAGAATTATCGGGAGCCTGGAGCGCAGCGAGGATTTCGATCGCGCTTTTCTGCCGACACAGAGCCATTCCCGAGAGAAGTGGCTCAGTGTGGATTCGGCCCACCTCGAGGGGCTCACGTTACCACCCATCCGGCTGTACAAGGTGGGAGAGGCGTACTTTGTGATCGACGGACACCACCGCGTCTCTGTTGCCCGCCAGAAGGGGCAATTGTTCATCGACGCCGAAGTCACAGAGGTGGAAACGCGTGTGCCAGTGACAACGGACCTCACTCTGGAGGACCTCGATCTGCTCAGCGCGTACAGAGGCTTTCTGGAGCAGACGAGGTTGGACACGCTGCGCCCCGGTGCGGATATACGCCTCACCATGCCGAGCAACTATGCGCGCCTGCTGGATCATATTCGCGTACACAAGTATTTTGAAGACCAGGAGCACAAGCTGGCGCTGACATGGGAGGAAGCTGTCACTCGCTGGTATGACAATGTCTATTTGCCGTTAGTGCGCACCATCCGCCGAAGCGATGTTTTGCGAGACTTCCCAGGGCGTACTGAGGCTGATCTGTATATCTGGATTATCGACCACGCCTACTATCTCTCACAGACGCTGAATCAACAGATCGCTCCGTGGGAAGTGGCCAAAGACTATGTGCGGCGTTTCAGTAGAAGGCCGCGGCGTATGCTGGAACGCTTGGCCGGCTCCGTCAAGGGGAGGGTCATACCAGATCCGCTGGAGGCTGGCCCACCTGCAGGGGTCTGGCGAGAGGAGCGAGTGGAGGCGTGTAGCACCTGCCCTATGTTTCGCGACATTCTGGTGACGGTGACAGGCGCGGAGACGGGCTGGTTGGCGCTCAGCCAGGCCGCTGAGTTGGCACAACGAGAGGGCAGTGTGTTGCATGGGCTCCATGTGGCGCTTTCGGATACAGCCGAGGCGATGGCGTATGGGCAGCGGGTGATCGAAGAGTTCGCCTTTCGTTGTGAGAGCCTCGGCGTCCGGTATACCACAAGCCTCGCCAAGGGGCAGGTGGATCAGGAAATCATCACTCGCGCTCGTTGGTCAGATATGATTGTCATCAACCAGCGCTGGGAGCACGGGCAGTGGTCGCATCGTCCTTTGGGTACTATCTTTCAAACGGTGGCCGAGCAGGCCGCACGGCCTATCTTGGCTGTGCCGGGCACCCGCGTCACTAACCCCAAGCGAGTGATGCTGGCTTATGATGGCAGTCTCAAGGCGCGCGAGGCGTTGTTTGTGCTACGGCACATGATCGAGACGTGGGATGTGCGAGGTATCCTGGTTACCGTAGAGAGCTCGCGTACGGATCGAGAGACGCTCGATATGGCGTGGCAGTACATCCAACAATCTGGCACACGCCCACTGACCACACATTACGAGCAGGGCACGGCCAGCGATGTGATCCTTCGGTTGATGGAAACAGAACAAGCCGACTTGCTGCTGATGGGCGGCTACGGCTATCAGCCGCTCCTCAAGGCAGTTCTGGGAAGCACGGTGGATCGTGTCCTGCGGGCTGCGTGGTTCCCGGTGCTCATCTGCCGCTGAACGCGCTCGGTTTTCTCGGCGTTGTGTCCGACGTGGCATCCATCTGCTGTAGGTTTGGGATGCCCTTGTACTACCACGTAGGATGGCTGGGTGTTCAAAGCGATCGTTGTTCTGCTCCTCGTTGCCCTATTGCTTGTGCCTCCCTCTGTCCGCGCGGATAGCCCCGACTATGCTGTGCCGGGACGTTTTGTGCTCCCCTGGCGGTATGGCGATGGCTATCGCATAACGTGGGATATGGAGGGGCACTGGGCATACGGCACCTCAGTGGGCGTAGCTTTCGATGTCTCGATGGTCGAGGGTACGCCCGTACTCGCGCCAGCCGATGGTCTGGCCACCTTTGTGGGCGATGATCGGCCGTATATGGCGAGCTATGGCAACTATGTGGACCTCCTGGTGGGCGACGACTGGCTGGTGCGCCTGGCGCATCTGCGCGACTATCAGGAGGGTACGAGGGTGGTACAAGCTGGGGAGCTGCTTGGCTACTCGGGGTGCTCGGGGACTGAGCAGCCCCATCTGCATGTAGAGGTGCGCGTGCGGCAGGGGGATACCTGGGGCCGACCCGACGTGGCGCGGCTAACGCAATTTTTCGGTCTGCCGCTGGAAGAGTTCGCTATTGGAGTGATCATCACCAACTCGACTCCGTACAGCCGGTTGCTCCTCGATGGGCCCATCGAGCTTCAGGCGGCGGCACCTCTCGGAGAGCCTGTCGATCTGGTGGTGCCTCTCGCCAACGTGGGAGGCGATAGCGCGCACCTCACCGTCGTCCAGCTGGCGTTTCGCGATCCGCTCGGCATGCTGCGTGTTGCCGAGACCTCGGGCGACTGGGTGGTGCAGGGGCAAGGCTCACTCGCTGTGCCTGTGCGTCTGATGGCCGACCGGCCGGGATTGTGGAGCCTGCTTGGTCTGACGTGTGTGGTAGATGACGAGGCTCGCCGGCAGCCCGTGACGGGAGAGTTCACAGTGGCCGGCTCAACGCTGCGGTTGGTGGGTGTATCCGCCCGACCTCTGGTGACGGTGGGCGAACGCATCGAGCTGGAGGTGTGGTTCGAGAACCCTACTCGTGAGGCGATCAGCTTCGCAGAGTTGGTGGTCGGCGGTGTGCAGCCCAACGGCGCTGAGTGGTTGGCCTCGACTGAAAAACCCGTCAGTGTGAGCGGCGGAGCAACGGCCAAACTGAAACTTCGAAGCACGGTTGTGCCACAGCATGTGGGGACGTGGAGTATCCGATTTGTGGGCTACCGAGACGGCGATCAGTTGGTCTGGCTCGCCCCGGTGGAACAAGCTTTCGAGGTGCAAGGCCCGGAACTGGTAGTGAGCCAACTGTCGGTCTATCAGAGCCTGGACGGTTTTGTTGTCTTGGCTCGGATCCGTAACGTGGGCACAAGCGTGGCCTTGCCGAGCGCCATAGAGGTCTGGGGCTGGAAAGACGATGGACAAGAGTCGTTCTCGAGTGTCTATACGCGGTTTGCACCGCTGGAGCCCGGACGGACGACCCTGGTGCAGCTTTGCGTAGCCGCTGACGATCGAGAGGGCGCGCAAAAGATAGCAGGGATCGGGTACTGGATGAATGGCAATTATTATGGTATGCCGCTCTCGGAGCACCCTGTTTTGTCCGCCAAAGGCATGGCTGGAGCCGGGCTGTGACATCACCCTTCTCGTGGTTGGTACCGGGGTATGATACAGCCATGTGGCCGTTGGAGTGGCTGGTTCTGCAGCGTCTCAGGCGGGCGCTATTCGGCTACGTCGAGGGCCGGGTCCTCGAGATAGGAGCGGGGACGGGAGCGAACCTCCCCTATTTCGGCGAACGAGCACAGCTCGTCGCTGTGGATATGTGCGAGGAGATGCTGCATGCCGCGAGACGGCGTACAGGCCGCGAACGAGTGGCCTGGCTAACGGCCGACGTGCAACGGCTGCCTTTTGCCAGCGATAGTTACGACTATGTGACGGGGGCGCTGCTCTTCTGTAGTATCAGAGAGCCCCAAACGGCTCTCGATGAGATTCTGCGGGTGTTGCGTCCCGGCGGTTGGCTGCTGCTTTTGGAACATGTGCGGGGCGAGGGCCACGTGATGCGCAGAATGACCGATTGGCTGGATCACCCTTGGTGTCTTCTGAGCCGTAGCTGTCATCTGAACCGGGATACGGCGCGCGCGGTGTCAGAATCGGGGTTACAGCTGGTCAGCGCTACTCGACATAGTTTTGGTGTGGTGCAGACTATTGTGGCCCGCAAGCCGTAAGGAAGGCAGCGCTCAGTGCTCGTCCGAAGGCGGACCGATGCGCTCCTGTATCAGTTCCAATAACCATGGCATCTCATCGATGGTGCCGGGCTCGAGCCGCATAATCGACGGGAGGCCATTCTCGTCGGGGGGGCCCTCGAGCTCATAAGCTTGGGGCGGCAAACGCCAGACCAGCCTCTCCTGGGCGACGAAGCGGCTCAGCCAAGCCATATGTCTCAGGCGCGTCTGCCGAAAGAGGATAGGTATACACCGAAAAGCGACCACCTGCGTCCACGCCAGCGTTTCGTCGCCCCAATGCGAGCGACGCGTGATATAGTCGTCGGTAACCGTCACTTCCTCGTCGTGCAGCATGTGCCAATAGTAGAGACCCACGAGCACGGGCGTCGCGAAAAGTGCTATATAGAGCCAGAGCCACCCACTAAAGTACATGCGACGGAGGGTCACCTTGATCCCAGGGCCAGTGAGAGCCCCGATGACGAACGCCGCCAAAATGACAGCGGCAACGCCTAGCAGCACTTGGAGGTAATAGCCTCCCTGGCCGCCGAATGACTCCCGTTCGGGCACAGGGTTGCCGCAGCGGGGGCATGCGGTGCCGCCGGGCGCAGCTACCCTGCAATCAGGACACATCATCTCGGCGATTCACCTCGTGGTTGATTGCCGATCGTCGACGTCGCGCACGCTTGGGCGCAGTGTAGTGTTGAGTGTATCCTTTCTCAAGAGCCTCGTCAAAGCGGTAGCAGGTGGTGTCTCGCACAGTGCACGGCGTGCCTGGCGCAGGCACAGGAGGCCTTGAACGATTGGCTGCTGACGGAAGGAGATTATGACCAAGTTCAACCCGTCCGACCATCCGCATCGCAGGCTGAACCCACTCACCAACGAGTGGATCCTGGTGTCGCCGCATCGCACAAAACGGCCCTGGCAGGGTCAAGCGGAGAGACCGGCGCCTGAAACGCGCCCCAGCTACGACCCCGGGTGTTACCTATGCCCTGGCAACGAGCGCGCCGGCGGGGCCCGCAATCCGCACTATACGAGCACCTTTGTCTTTGATAACGACTTTGCCGCGTTGTTGCCCCAAGTGCCCGAAGGGGAGGTGTGCGAAAACGAGCTTCTCATTGCTCGAAGCGAGCCTGGCATATGCCGGGTGGTCTGCTTTTCGCCCGATCACAGCCTCACGCTGGCGGAGATGCCCGAGGACGCTATCCGCCAGGTGGTGGATGTGTGGGTTGCACAGACGGAAGACTTGGGAGCCAGGCCCTGCATCAACTATGTCCAGATCTTTGAGAACAAGGGGCAGATCATGGGATGCAGCAATCCGCATCCCCACGGGCAGATCTGGAGCAACGCGTCTCTCCCACAAGAACCGGCGCAGGAGCTAGCTTGCCAGAACGCATATCTGCAACGCAAGGGTTCCTGCCTGTTGTGCGATTACTTGCGCCTGGAGCTTTCTCATGGCGAGAGATTGGTGTGTCAGAACGAGCACTTTGTGGCGCTAGTGCCTTACTGGGCCACCTGGCCTTTCGAGACGATGATCTTGAGCCGACGTCATATCGGTTCGCTACTCGAGCTACTCCCTGAAGAGCGCGACGCTTTGGCGGGTATCCTCAGGCGCCTGACCATTCGCTACGATAACCTGTTTGAGGTCTCGTTTCCCTATACGATGGGCACCCATCAACAACCCACAGATGGCGCTGAACACCCGGCTTGGCACCTGCACTGGCATTTTTACCCGCCTCTACTGCGCTCTGCCACGGTGAAAAAGTTCATGGTGGGATACGAGATGTTGGCCAACCCTCAGCGTGACCTCACGCCCGAGGCCGCTGCGGATCGGTTGGCAGAGGTAGCAGAGGTGCGCTTCGACATCCGCTAGCGGGCGTTGCTGGCCCCGTTTGGCAGGATAATACCGCCACCCCCCGCTCCGCGACGCGTGTCGCTCTCGGCGGACTTGTGATCCTGTGCGTCCTCCTCTCTGAGGGCTTCGAGGCGTACCGAAAGGCGTTCGATCTCGTTTAGATCGAGGCCGTATCCCGGTGTGCCCTCAATGAGGCGGGCGAGGAGATCACGCTCGAACTGCCCGATAAAGTCCTGCGGAGTACGGAACGCCCGCCAACGGATCCCCATATTCTGCGCAAAGTAGGCTGCTGCGGGCGAAGCGGACGTCTCGATATTGCGGAACGCCAGTATAGCGAGATCTTGCTCGCGCGCGGCGCGATACTCTACGCCAATGGGCGCGACGATGTCCATACCGAGCAGAATCAGGTAGAACTGGCTCGCTCGCAGGCTGTCCAAGTCCGGGTTCTCGCCCAGATGTGGTCCTGGGGTGCGTTTGAAAGTCCAGCGGACCGAGCGCGTGATGTTGGCCAAAAGCTGTCCGAGCAGCTCGCATTCCTCATCCATCTCTGGCGATGCGCTAACATAAATCGATAGCTGTCTCTCCATGTCCGCAACCTCATCTCCTAGAGGGTGGGATCTATCAGTGCCTTTACTGTGCGATAGTGCTCCACGTCGTCGAGCGCTCGACCGGCTTGATCGAGCCCGTACCTTTGGCTGATGAAGCGCTCCCACCGGAAACGATCGCCATGCTTGGCGAGCACCCGTATGCCTCGCCAAAAGTGACGTAGATCGCTACCCCAACACCCCCGGATTTCCAGGTGCTTGCGGTTGATGTCCGTGTGGGGGTTCATGCGGATGTCGCCCACGTCGGTGTACTGGCCTACGATGACATACCGTCCCGCATCTCGGGTTAGGCCAAACCCCTCGTGCACCGCTTGTGGGTTGCCGCTGGCTTCTATCGTGACGTCGGCCCCGCGCCCCTGTGTCAAGTCCATAATGCGTGCAAGTCGCTCCTCGATCGACGTCGTGTTGATGTCCAACACAACGTCGGCGCCGATGCGCTCTGCCTCACAGAGTCGGTTCTCTGGCCCCCCGATGACGATGACCTGGGTAGCTCCACACAACTGGGACAGGATAGCAGCCGTCAAGCCGACGGGGCCGCTGCCCTGCACCACCACCGTATCGCCCAGAGCGATCTCAGCGCGCTCCATAGCGTGCATAGCGGTTGGCAGGCCACAGCCCGCTCCGATGAAGCGTTCAGGAGGCACCTCGTAGGGGAGCGGGACCACATGCACCCCTGGTTTGAGATAGATCATCTCGGCCCAACCGCCTAACAGTCCCTCATCGGCAGAGTAGGTGATGCCGTAGACACGGCGATGCGGACAACGATTGGGCGCCTGCGCGACAGTACAAAAGTAGCAGCGCCCACAGGTCTCATGGACGTCCAAAAAACTGACCACTTGGCCGCGACGCAGCGGATCACCCTCGAGGTCGGTAGGGGTTCCCGCGAGATCAACCACCTCACCCACGTTGATGTGGCCTGGAATGAGGGGAAAAGGCACACCAGCCAGATGGCCGCGGTGGAGATGCACATCGGTGCCACACACCTCGCTGTAGATGGTTCGCAAGAGAACGGCCCCAGGCTCCAGCGCGGGTAGGGGATACTCGCGCACCTGAAGCGGCTGGTTGGCACCGGGCATCACGGCGGCTCTTACCATAGCAAACTCCTGGCCCAAAATGGATTTTATATGCGGACGAGTAACATTATAGACGCCCGCTCCCTCTCCCGTCAATGCAACATACTCCTTGCGTCTTTAGACATTGTTTACGTTTGATTTACGTTCGAGGCAGTTTTTCTCGCTTACTATCTGATATACTAGTGATTGCGAAATGCTACCGTTCCCCTTGCGAAAGGCGCGCTATGCAAGACTCTGCGGATAAGCTGCAGCAAGCTGTGGCCAAGCGTGTGTTACTCGTCGATGGCGACTCGCAACTGCTCTTCTCTCTGACCGGGTTCTTGAGCCGTAAAGGCTATCATGTGGTCTCGGCGGAGAGCGGTGCTCGGGCATTGGAGGCCGTCATCGATTCATCGCCCGACGTCATCGTTTCGGATATCTTGATGGAAGAGATGGATGGCTTTGAGCTACAGCAGCGTGTGAACAGCTTGACGGGAAGCAGCATCCCACTCATCTTTTTGACAGCCAAAGATGATATGCCTTCACGCCTGCGAGGACTGCGGTCGGGCGCCGACGACTATGTCATCAAGCCTTTTGAGCCGGAAGAGCTGGAGGCTCGGATAGCGGCCGTACTGTTACGGGTGGAGCAGACGAGGCGCGAGGAGCGAAGAGACCTCGAAGCACTGCGTGACCGAATTCTCAGTGAAGTATCTAGGGAGCTGCAGGCTCCGGTGAGCAGTATCGTAACACATCTGAACCTGTTGCTCTCGCAGCGCTTTGGCGACGATCGCGGGCGGATGCTACGTCATCTCAGAAGCGCACTGGAAGACGCCAACGCATTGCGGGAGCTGATAGATGACCTGGCGTGGGCTTCCGTCGATAGCCCCAGCCAACTGGCCGTCAAACGGGAGCCGATCCGTGTGGCCCCTATCGTGCGCGGCGCGGCCGCCAATGCTGCGCGGTTGGCGGGCGAGAAAGGGATCGATATCAAGATAACGTGCGGCGGATTGTTGAGCGCGATGATAGATGGGCGCGCTATGGAACGCGCGCTCTCGGGCATCCTCGAGGCGGCCGTCCAAGTATCGCCACCACAGAGCCAGGTCCGGATCACGGCAACCCGCGCGCAAGAGGGCGGCGTGGAATTCACAGTGACGGACAGTGGCTCGATCAGTAGTAGCACAGTTGATGCGTTGGGTGGAGCGCCCAGCACGTCGGGCGCACTGGATTTCGCACGCCGCGTAGTCAAAGGCCACGGGGGTCGGTTCTCGGTGAACACTCAAGAGCGCGGTCAGCAGGATATCCTCATCTGGCTGCCCGGCAGAGTAGCCAAACGTGTGGGAAAGCGGCCCTGAACGCCAAGGCAGTATCGTTTCGGTTCTCGCAGCCCGCGACCGCACGATGTATCCCGTCTGCGGCGAGCTATGGCTCATCGGACACGTCCTAGTCCGTGTCTTCCACCGCCCATTCCCCAGCATCCATTTCGATGACCCCCTCCTGTCGCAGCCAGCGCGTCGTGTGTTCGATGCCCTCCTCAAATGTCACGCGAGGGCGGTAGTGGAGGTCACGCTGCGCTTTTGTGATGGGCAAACTCTGGTCGGTGCCCATAAGTTCCACTGCCATGCGCGTCATTGGCGGATGCTCGGTGCGCCCTTGCAAGCTATAGTAAGTTTCCCAGAAGGTGGCCAGTGCGTAGGCTAGCCAATGTGGTTGGCTGCGTGCGGGGCGCGGGAGTTCTGCGGCATCTGCTAGAGCATCGATGTACTGCTTCCATGTGACCTGGCTGCCATCTGTGATGTTGTAGGCTTGTCCCGTGCTGGCGTCACTGTTGGCAGCCAGCATCAGTGCGTCGACCAAGTTGCCCACATACGTTAGGCCAGCGTTGTGGCGGCCTCCATCGATGAGTGTTATAGTGCGGCGCCGGAGCGCCTTGATGACCTCTGTGACGAGCGTTCGACTGCGTGGCCCGTACACCGTAGCGGGCCGGATGATACAAACAGGCAGTTTCACTTGGCGATAGTGGCGCCACACCAATCGCTCGGCCTCGATCTTACTATCGGGGTAGGCAAAACCACGCGGGGAGGGCGGCTCGGATTCATTAGCCGGGCGCCCGGGGAAGCCATAGATGTCACTGGTGCTCAGATAGACGAACTTTTTTACTTTGGCCCGGGTGGCTGCTGCCAGCATGTTCCGCACGCCGGTGACGTTCGTCTCCTCGTAAGCCACGTAGGGGCCCCAATCGCCCATCAAGGCCGCGCAATGGTAGACACACTCTACGCCTTCGGCGGCCGATATGAGAGTGGCTCCGTCCATCAAGTTGCCCACGCGCACGTCTACGCCCAGCTCTCTGAGCCTCCGAGTGCGACTGGTGGGGCGCACCAGAGCAACCACCTCTTCCGCCCGAATGGCCAACGCCTCCACAAGGTGGCTTCCGATCAGACCTGTTGCGCCGGTCACGAGACTACGCATGGGACCCTCCTTTGGACGCGATCCAGCAGTGCCCGCGGCGAGAGTGCGTTGAGACGAGGTGGGGTGCAGCAGTGGTGAGTTACGTGCCTCAAAAAGGGCTGTATCTACAAAGCATATGCAGTACCCACTTTGCATAGGGCGCATATACCCCGATTGTAACCGCTGGCCATCGGCAGGGCAAGTTGTTGGAAACAAATGGTTTGCAGGCGGCTGAGGGGCGGATTACAATGCCGCAGCGTGCGACAATCTTTTCGAGCGGGCTGATGTCCCCGCCGATGGGTGATGGGGAGCGCTATACGGGGCGCCCTATGGCGCCTCTGGCATAGACGGCTCCAACCTACGCTGAGGAGAGTATACCAAGCTATGCAAGAGAACATACTGGATGCCCTGGCCAGGGGCGAGGTGATCGTGGCGGATGGCGCCATGGGAACGCGATTACACGCCCTGGGGCTACCCTCGGGCGTCATGCCCGAGCTATGGAACCGCGAGAGGCCCGATGTGGTGCGCGGCATCCACGAGTCGTATCTTGACCTCGATGTGGAGCTCGTGGCCAGCAACACGTTGAACCGCGTGCGGATGATCGGCACAAACACTTTTGGCGGCAATCGTATCCGTATGCGCGGAGCGGGCCTGGAGGCCGATGCCCTGGCGCTCGTGCGGTTGGGGGTTCAGCTCGCGCGTGAGGCGGCGGGCGATCGCGCCTGGGTGGCGGGATCTATCGGCCCTACAGGGCAGTTGATGGAGCCCTACGGCAGCCTGTCAGAAGTTTTGGCTGCCGAGGTCTTTGGCGAGCAGGCTGAGGTGATGGCCAAAGCCGGCGCGGACCTCATCCTTGTGGAGACTCAGCAGGATGCGGATGAGGCCTGTAGTGCCGTGCGCGCCGCCAAAGCGCGTACAGCACTGCCGGTATTCTGCAGCTTTGCCTTCAACCAGCGAGGGCGCACGATGATGGGCCTGCGGCCTGGCGATGCGGCTCAGCGGGCCGCCGAGGCAGGCGCGGACGCTGTGGGTGCCAACTGCGGAGAGGGCCTCGAAGCGATCAAGGCAGCTTTGGAGGCTATGCGTGGAGTGACAACGCTCCCGCTGATCGCTCAAGCGAACGCGGGGATTCCGCGCATCGGCGAAGGAGCGAAGACGGAGTGGGATGTTTCGCCGGAGGCGTTTGCGACTCATGCGCGCGAGTTCGTGACCATGGGGGCGCAGATCGTCGGTGGCTGTTGTGGGACGACGCCCGAGCATATGGCAGCCGTGGTTGCTGCTTTACGCTGATAGCGGGCCGGGTGATGGGGTTTGGTGGGGCAGGCGAGAAATAGAGAGGGGAAAACATGGGACAGAGACTGGCGATTGATGGCGGTACGCCCGTGCGAGACAAACCGCTACAAGCAGGGTTCCAGGGGTCGGCGGAGATTGATCAGCGCGAGATAGACGCAGTGGTGAACGTGCTAAAGAAAAAGCGACTGTTTCGCTTTTTGGGCGACGAGAGCGAGTCGGAGGCGGCACAGATTGAGGCGTGGTATCGCCAGAGACTGGAGCGCTCATATGTGTTGGCCGTCAACGGCGGTACGGCGGCTTTGATCTGCGCGATGTTCGGCCTGAACCTCGGCCCGGGCGATGAAGTGATCATACCCGCTCATACGTATGTAGCCACAGCGGCCGCGGTGATTGCTGCTGGCGCTGTGCCGGTTATCGCCGAGATCGATGCCTCGCTCAACTTGGACCCGAGCGATCTCGAGGCCAAGATCACTCCCTACACCAAGGCCATCGTGCCGGTGCACATGCGGGGCGTGCCCGCGCGAATGGATGCCATCATGGCTGTGGCGAACGCGCACGGCATCCCTGTTATCGAGGACGTGGCACAGTCTAACGGTGGCAGCTTCCAGGGCCGCTGGTTGGGCAGCATAGGGAAGGTTGGCTGTTTTAGCTTCCAGCAGTACAAGATTGTTACATCGGGTGAGGGGGGGCTACTGGTTACAGACGATCTAGAGGTCTACGACCGGGCGCGTATGCAGCACGATTGCGCGGCGCGGTTCTGGGAGGGGGCCGGCACCCGAAACTATGATTTCGTCGTTTCGGGTGAGAACTATCGCCTCTCCGAGCTGGCGGCTGCTCTGGCCGTGGCTCAGTTGGGGCGCCTGGAGCCGCTGCTAGGCCATTTTCGCGAGGTGAAGAAGCGGATCGTGGCGGGCGTACAGGACGTTCCCGGTATTCAGGTACAGGATGCTCCAGACCCCGATGGCGATTGCGGCATCAGCTTTGCGTTTTTTGCGCCCGACGCCGACCACGCTAAACGAATCGCCGCCGCATTGAACGCCGAGAATATCTCTTGTGGCACCATGTACGATAACACCATCCCCGATCGCCATATCTACAGCAACTGGCCCTTCATGATGAGCGGCCTGGCCGAGGACCGACGGGCGCCCTGGAAGAGCCCCTTTTACAAAGGGGATGTCCAAAGCTACACACCGGACCAATGCCCACAGACGTTGAACTATCTGGGGCGTGCTGTGATGCTCTTCATCGACCAGTTCTACACCCTGGACGATGCTGACTCGGTGGTGGAGGGGATACGAAAAGTCGCCACGGCATTACTCTAGGGCAGGACGGACGTGCTGCTTTGACAGCCATCTGCCTCGATGGTATGATGCGCAGTACAGCATGGGTAAAGGCGTTGATCCGGACTAGTACCTGCCAAGCGACGCACAGAGAGCCCTTACGAGCTGAGAGTAGGGTGCGAGGCGCGGGCAGCGAATGGACCGGTGAGCTGTGCGGGCGAACGCTGAGCCAGTAGTCCGCATCGGGGTGGCCGCCGTTAGCACGGCCCAAGGCGAGGAGCGCATCCTCGCCGGATGGAGTGAGACGCGCCTCTGTGGGGGGAGCGCCTAATCAGGGTGGTACCGCGAGATGACCTCTCGTCCCTGTCAGCCGAGCGCTGGCGGACGAGAGGTTTTATCATATGATCGATGCGCGTTGACTGAGAGTGGCGAGGGCGCCGCAAGTAGCTCGCCGCAAGAGGAGACGATCATGACGAGAAAACGTATTCTGACGGGCGATAGGCCCACGGGCAAGCTGCATCTCGGCCACTTTGTGGGGAGCCTCGCCAATCGCGTGCGCCTACAGGACGAGTACGAGTGCTTTTTCATCATCGCGGATCTGCACACGCTCACCACTCGGCCCGAGAAGGAGCATATCGATGCGCTACGCCAGAACATCTACGATGTGGTGCTCGACTATCTGTCAGCGGGTATCGATCCAAGCAAGAGCGTCATATACCTGCAGTCGGCTTGTCCCGCCGTATACGAAATGAATTTGTTCTTTGAGATGTTGGTGACGCTGCCGCGTCTTCAAAGAGTGCCCAGCATCAAAGACATGGCGCGGGCGGCGAATCTGAGCGATGAAACGCTTCCTTTCGGTCTGGTGGGCTACCCCGTGCTGCAGGCCGCTGACATCCTGATGCCCCGCGCCAACCTCGTGCCGGTGGGAAAGGACAACGAAGCGCATGTAGAGATCTCGCGCGAGATCGCACGGCGCTTCAACTATTTGTACGGTGAGGTGCTGCCGGTGCCGGATGTGATGGTGGGTGAAGTGCCCTCGCTGGTGGGTACCGATGGCCAAGCCAAAATGTCCAAAAGCCTGGGGAACGCGATTTTTCTCTCGGACGACGCCAAGACTGTGCGCAAAAAGGTGTTTAGTATGTACACCGACCCCAACCGCATAAGCGCCGATGTGCCGGGCAAGGTTGAGGGGAACCCCGTCTTTATCTACCACGACGCGTTCAACCCCAACAAGGCAGAGATAGAGGACCTCAAGGAGCGTTACCGTCGCGGCCAAGTTGGAGACGTCGAGGTCAAAGAAAAGTTGACCCGAGCATTGAACGACTTTCTCGATCCGATGCGTGAGCGCCGCGCCGCGTTCGAGTCGCAAAAGGGACTGGCCGAACGTGTGTTGTACGAGGGGACATTGCGCGCGAGCCAAGAGGGCGAGGAGACGGTGCGAGCTATGAAAAAGGCCATGGGCCTCACAGGCGTTTGGAACCGTATCTCGCGGCGAGCGCGAGAGGCGATCCAAGCGGAAGCGGATCGATCTGCGGAAGGGAGCCGGTAATCATCGTGCCGCATCCGGCGTGCACGGCTTGTCGCGATTTTGGGGGAGTGTTAACAGAGGCAACTCGAGCAGTGCCTTCTTGTATCGCCTCAATGTCTCGGGGGCTGCGCATCTCGGGGGCGAGGTTTGGCAGCGAGTTGTATCGGCGCTATAATCGCCCTAACAGCTATGACGGAGCCGAGTAGGCCGCGCTAGGCGCTCAGCGAGCCTGGGTTTGGTGTGAGCCAGGTGCGCAGGAAGCGGCCGAATATCTCTCCCGAGCTGGCAACCAAAAGGCGTGCGCCCCGGCGTCCGCCGAGTAGACTTGCCCGGAGACGCCCACCGTTAGCGGGACGAGCCTATCGGCGTCGCAGAGCGAGCTGCGCCTGTGGGCTGTGGAGCGGGCGGCAACGCCAAGCGGGGTGGTACCGCGAGATGTCCATAATAGGCTCTCGTCCCCAGTGGGACGGGGGCCTTTTGTATTGCCTGCGAAAAGATGCGTACACATAGGCAACAGGAGGACCTATGCCTTTCAAGGATGTACCAAGCAATGTGGACTATGTCGAGCAAGAGCACGAGGTGCTGCGATTCTGGAAAGAGTCGCAGGCCTTTGAGAAGTTGAGGCTTCTCCACAAGGGGCAGCCTCGGTGGTCTTTTGTGGATGGGCCTATCACAGCCAACAATCCCATGGGCGCACACCACGGTTGGGGGCGCACGTACAAAGACCTCTATCACCGCTTCTGGACTATGCGCGGCCACGAGACGCGTTACCAGAACGGGTTCGACTGCCAAGGGCTGTGGGTTGAGGTAGAGGTCGAGAAAGACCTGGGGTTTCAGTCCAAGAAGGACATCGAGGACTATGGCCTGGGGCGTTTTGTGCGCAAGTGCAAAGAGCGCGTACTGCGCTACGCCGCCGTACAGACCGAGCAGTCGATCCGCTTGGGGTACTGGATGGATTGGGACGACCCCGCCCATCTGCGCTGGCTCGCCGACAAACTCGCCGAGAGCCCCTCGGAGGTGATCACGGTGCAGGGGCCAGAGGGCCCTGTGACCGACACGGTGGAGCAGATCGTAGGGCGCCTCGGCTTGGCGGAGCTCGGTCACAGCTATTTCACGTTCTCTAACGAGAACAACTATATGATCTGGACCTTTTTGAAAAAGTGTTGGGAGCGAGGCTGGCTGTACCGTGGGGCCGATGTGATGCCCTGGTGCCCACGTTGCGCTACCGGCATATCTCAGCACGAAATCGTGACGGATGGCTACCAGGAGTTGACGCATCGCGCCGTCACGTTGCGGTTCCCTCTGCGTGGTCGCGAACGCGAATCGTTGTTGGTATGGACCACTACCCCATGGACACTCACCAGCAACGTGGCCGCCGCTGTCGGGCCCAACCTGGTGTACGTCAAGGTGCGCCAGCGAGACGAGATTCTATACCTCTCCAAGGGGACAATGCACATGCTGCAGGGGCCCTATCAAATGTTGGATGAGCTCAAGGGCGCCGACATGGAGGGCTGGACCTACGACGGCCCCTACGATGACCTGCCAGCGGCTCAGGAGCCGGGTGGCCACACAGAGCTGCCCCACGAGGTGACGCAGAGTGCTCGCGAGGCCCATCGCGTGATCCTATGGGATGAGGTGGGTGAGGAGGAAGGCACTGGCATTGTGCACATCGCGCCGGGCTGCGGCGCGGAGGACTTTCAGCTGGGCAAGGCCCACCACCTGCCGTTGATCGCGCCGTTGGAAGACGAGGGACGCTTTGTGGACGGGTTCGGCTGGCTCACGGGGATGGACGTGGCGGATGTCGTGGAGCCCATCTTTCAGGACCTCGAGCGGAAGGGGATCCTCTACCACGTCGAGGACTATACCCACCGTTACCCGGTGTGTTGGCGATGCAAGACACCTCTGGTGTTCCGGTTGGTCGATGAGTGGTTCATCAGCATGGCTGAGCTGCGCAACGACATGATGGAGGTTACCAGGCAAATCCGCTGGATTCCCGCTTTTGGACTGGAGCGCGAGCTGGACTGGTTGCGCAACATGCACGATTGGATGATCAGCAAGAAGCGCTACTGGGGCCTGGCGCTGCCCTTCTGGCAGTGCGGCGATTGCCACCATTTCGAGGTGATGGGTGATGAGAAAGAGTTGAAAGAGCGCGCTGTGGAGGGATGGGAGGCGTTTGAGGGGCGTACGCCCCATCGCCCATACGTTGATGAGGTCAAAATTGCCTGCTCCAAATGCGGCAGCCTGATGACGCGCATCCCTGATGTGGGCAACCCTTGGCTCGATGCCGGCATCGTCAGCTTTAGCACGCTACGCTACCGCCACGATCCCGACTATTGGCGAGATTGGTACCCAGCCCACTGGATCAGCGAGTCGTTCCCGGGGCAGTTCCGCAACTGGTTCTACAGCCTCTTGGCAATGGCCACCGTCATCGACAACAGCCCGCCCTTTTTGGAAAACTTTGGTTATGCCACGCTACTGGCCGAGGATGGACGGCCGATGCACAAGAGCTGGGGTAACGCTATCGAGTTCAACGAGGCGGCAGACCACATGGGTGTGGACGTGATGCGCTGGCTTTACTGTGCGCACAAACCCGAGAACAATCTGTTGTTCGGCTACGGGCGCGCCGATGAGACGCGCCGGCGCTTCCTCATCCCACTCTGGAATGTGTACAATTTCCTGGTGAGCTATGCCAATCTGGATGGCTGGCAGCCCGAGTGGGACTCGTTCGTGCCCAATGTGCCTGAGGGGCTGGCGCCGCGCAGCGCTAACCCGTTGGATCGCTGGATTGTTGCGCGCATCAACGAGGTGGTAGCTAGCGTGACCGAGTCGTTGACCAACTCGGATTCGTATAGCGCTACCATCGCCGTGGAGGCTCTGTTGGATGACCTGACCAACTGGTATGTGCGTCGCAGCCGGCGCCGGTTCTGGAAGAGTGAGCAGGACGCGGACAAGCGAGTGGCCTATGCGACTCTCTACTATGTTCTGGTGCGCCTGATAAAACTATTGGCGCCGTTCACGCCATTCGTCACCGAGGTGATATACCAGAACCTCGTACGCTCTGTGCAGCCGACAGCTTATGAAAGCGTACATCACTGTGCCTGGCCCGAGGCGGAGACGGACACTATCGACCGCCCCCTGCTGGACCAGATGGCGTTGGCGCGGCGCGTAGCGGCCCTGGGCTTGGGAGCGCGCAACAGTGTCAACATCAAGGTCCGGCAACCCTTGGCCAAAGCCTTGGTGTACGCCGGCGGTAAGAAACAAGACCTGTCGGCGGACTTGGCCGAGATCGTGGCCGACGAGCTGAACGTGAAGGAGCTGCGCTTCGTGGAGGATGAAGCGAGCTTGGTGCGCTACCACGTGTTGCCCGATAACCGCTTGCTGGGGCCCAAGTTCGGCAAGCAGTTCCCCGTGGTGCGAGCTGCTCTGAGCGCGTTGGATCCCAGAGAGGTGGTTGCTCGTGTGAATGCCGGAGTCCCCGTCGCTTTGGATATCGACGGCGACATCGTGGAGCTCGCGCCCGAGGAGGTGCTGGTACAAACCGAGTCCGCTGAGGGCCTAGCCGTCAATACGGAGCGCGTCCTGACAGTGGCCATCGATGCGGTGATCACCTCGGAGCTGCGCGCGGAGGGACTGGTGCGAGACCTGGTGCGCGCCATCCAATCGTTGCGCAAAGAGGCCGACTATGCGCTGGATCGGCGTATCGTGGTGGGCGTTCTAGATGCCAGCGACGAGCTGCGTGACGCTTTGGCTCGTTACGGTGATTACCTGCGCCAAGAGACGCTGGCTGTCGAGGTTTTCACCGAAGACGATGGGCACCCGTGGGACAAGCGCGACGTGGCCAAGGTGGCTGGGACGGAAGTCGAGATCGTTGTGCGGGCCTGATGCGGCGCTGGGCGTTTGCAGGGCTCCGCTCTCGGCACACCATCGGAGGATAGCGAATGGGGATTCCAACCGTCTCTTTGGGAGGGTTGCAGGTGACGCGCTTGCTCATCGGAGGCAACCCCTTCAGCGGATTCTCGCACCAGTCCGTGCAGCGCAACGAGGCCATGCGCGCCTGGTACACCGATGAACGGATTGTGGAGACGCTGTTTCATGCCGAATCGCTGGGGCTGAACGCCTGCGTCTGTCGTGGCGATGATCACATCGCGCGCGTGCTCGCGACCTACTGGAAGCAGGGCGGCAGCATGTGTTGGGTTGCACAGACCGATTCGGCGCTGGGAGCCAGTTCTGAGGCAGTGGCCTTTTGCGCGGACCACGGCGCAGCGGCATGTTATTTGCACGGCGGGGTGATGGACATGCTCATCGCGCAACGGCGCTACGCGGAGGTTCATCAGTTCGCGGAGAGCGTGCGCAGCCACGGCTTGCCGTTAGGGATCGCGGGGCATATGCCCGAGGACTTTGTTTGGGCGGAGGGGAACCTGGATGTCGATTTCTACATGGTGTGTTACTATAATCCCTCTCCGCGCCAGCACAAGGCTGAGCACGATCCGATGGCGAGCGAGCAGTACACTGTCGAGGATCGCGATGCACGGGTAGCCGTGTTGCGGACGCTCTCCAAGCCCGCCGTCCACTACAAAGTCCTGGCAGCGGGGCGAACGCCCCCCGAGGAGGCGTTCGCCTACGTGGCGCGCCAGATGCGCTCGGGAGACGCCGTGTGCGTGGGCGTCTATACGCAGGACAAGCCCGATATGCTCGCGGAAGATATCGATCTGCTGTTCGGCAACTTGGCGGCCGTTGGTCAGTGAGCCATAGCTGAGGGGCTTTCAGTGGGAGCGAGCTCGCTGTGCACCCCTACCATCGGGAGATGGTCCATACAGCGCGTGACAACGAACAGCGAGCGCGACCTTTGCTTTGGTCGCGCTCGCTACGTGTGCTCGGTCGTACGATATTGAGCTCAGGGGAACGCGCAGTAAAGTTCGCGCTTGGCGTTGCATATAGGGCAACGATCGGGCGCATCACCCTCCAACGTATGCCCGCAGTTGCCGCACACATTCACGACGCCGAGGCTCAAGTCGCTGCCACCCTGCACTGCCACCCTGGCGGTATTGAACATCTCTGCGTGGGTCTTCTCGGCCTGCCAGGCCCAGTCAAAGCTCCGCAGCGGGCCCTTCTCGGTCTGAAGCTCTGCGGTGGCCTTGTAGGCGGGGTACATCTCGTCCACCTCGAACTCCTCACCCGCGATAGCGACGCCCAGATTCTCGGCTGTTGGCCCCAGCCCGAATCCGGCCGCAGAGACCACTTGGGCATCACCCCAGTTGTCTCGCATCTGCAGAAAGTGGTTGTTGGCGTGAACCTGCTCTGCATAGCCGATGGCGCGGAAGAGACGCGCCACATTGGCAAAGCCCTCTTTCTCGGCCTTATCGGCATAGATCAAGTAACGCATGTGCGCTTGGCTCTCGCCGCCAAAAGCGCTCTGCAAGTTCGCAAGGGTCATCGCGTGCATCAGCTATCTCCCTCAATCGATGATTCTGTTCGTATCGCTCTGCGACTACATGGTATGGGTTGGCCCCAGGGAGGGCTAACTTACTGCGATCTCTTTGTTGAACTCCCACAAACCGTGGATATTGCAATAGGCGACAGAGTACAACGTGCCCGGCCTGTCGACCTTGATCTGCGTCTCGAACTCATGGTGTGTGTAGACGGGCCCCTGGTTCGCGCCGGCTACCGAAGCGCCGTGGGCCGAGAACTCGCAATAGGCGACCTCGTAGAGGTACTTGTCTCCCTCGGGGTGGAAGAAGAGCTTGATATACTTGATGTGGTGTTCGGTAGTGTTGGGGTGGGCGATTTCTTTGCCCAGAGTCACCTTGACGGGGAACATCTCGTTAGCCTTGACCTCATCGGCGCACTCGATGAGCGGCACGTGCTTCTCCCGCTTCCAGTCGGCCTGCTGAAGCAGATTTCCGATCGATTTCTGAACCGCTTCCATGCCTTTCCCTCCTGCTCATGCTAGAGACACGTCTTGACGAGGACCTACGCCGCAGTAGGGATGAGCTACAAGGCTGGCAAGCACACAAGTACAGTGAGATGGTGGTGGGGGTGAGTTACTGTGGCGCTCGGCGGCAGAGGCCCTTTTCCAACTGCGCCCATTGTAGCGGAAACAGCGCTTTCTGCCAACTCTGAGGAGTGTAGTGGGCTACAAGCAAGGGCCAACGGCACACGCTCCTTTACCAAGCCGCGCCTCTCCTCATAGTTCTGGATGGCCGCCCGCAAGCCGTCCACGGCCAGTACCGAGCAGTGCGTTTTAATCGGGGGCAAGCCGCCCAATAAGACTGCTATCACATCCGCTATGGAAAAGTACCACTCTTGCTTATCTTTATCCCAAACCGCCCATAATGCTTCCTGAAGCTTGCCACTTCCAATGCGGATGAAAGTCGGCAATGAGATTTTCCGACCGCGTGACCAAAAAAAGTTACAGGTTGAAAACGCTAACCACGCTGAATTCAAAATCGCATGGCTGATATGAGCGCATTCTTAAAGAAGCAACCCCCGCTCTCGCCGAATACAACGAGCAACTGGTCAGACGGTTGATTGAAAAAGGTCACCATTTACGAGGACAAACTCAACGTGGAATTCAAGTCAGGCGTGACGGTGGATGTGGATGAATAAGGGTAAAAATGAGCAAGGCGCTCTACGAAATTAAAATCGCAGGGTGCCTTTGCACTATGTTTTATAAGCCCAAAACTATTTGGCTTATAAGTTTATACCTATCATGAAATAATATTTTTGTCCTTTCGCTTAAATCATTATAATCATACTCAAATGACTCCTTCATTTTGATGCGCAACTCAGCTAAAGTAATATTACTAGAATTTTTATTCCATACATTGTTTAATATCACGTTAAATAACATTGGAATGTTATCAAAATGAGCTAATATATCCGCATCTGCAACACAAATATCTTCAATATCAGTTGCATTCTTACTACTGCGATGATTAAGCACGGATTTTTTGACCTTATCAATTTTATTTCGTGGATAATTATATTTTGACAAAAGCGTCTCTGCCATTTCCGCGCCAGTTGTATGATGATCTTTTCGTGTCCCAATTTTGGCAATTAATGCTATGTCATGCAACATTGCCGCAAGCTCAACAACCTCAATATCCGCATTGTATTTTTCGGCCAAAACAAGGGCTTCTTGTACCACATATTTTATGTGTTCATCCCAATAATTGTATTTATCTTTTGCTTCTACTACACATCTTTCGTTAAGGAGCATTATTTCATTTTTTATGCTGTCCGCTATATTCACAATAGTTACCTCCACCCAAAACTTAAAAATAATAAATTGATGTTGATTTAGATATTTATAGATGACGAGTAAAAGACTAAGACATCTATCATGTACACACAACCCCGTCAAATTCAAAAGCATCTATCCTGTACACTCGCGAAGTGCCAACATCAATCTCGTTCACTCGCGCCCGAAATCCGCTCTCTGGACTTGTTCCCGCGAAGGAATGCAATCAGGATTTTTCGTGGCTTGTAGTTGAAATGTAACCACACCATCGGGACAAGTAAATGTTCCTCTTTGTTTTGAAGCTTTTGAAAGAAGATTTGACAAATCTCCTCCGGAACGAACTGCTTCCATCAAAGGAAATAGCTTTGAGATACTTTTTGAACAAAATCCTGCCGGGCAACCATATTCACAAGAAAAAGTATCGCCCACCTCATGCCCGTTTCTACAGTTTTCAGGCCTTCCGTCGGATCCAACGGAAAGTACGGTAATCTGAAAGCTATAGTCTTCATTGTACCATTTTTTCATTTTTTATCTTTCCTTGGCATCAATACCACGCACTCAACGTGCGACGTCAGTGTGATGAGGTCCACCGGCAAATCTCGCATATTCAACGGTACTCTGGGGTAAGCGTGCGTCGCATCGGTGTGAAAAAGAGTCTCACGCTCTCGACAGATATCGGCGATGGCCTGCAGATCCTGCAGTGTGCCGATCTCCTGGTTAGCTGCTTGGATGGAGACGAGGGCCGTTTCGGGTGTGATGGCGCGGCGCAACTGGTCCAGGTCCACACGGCCCACAGCGTCCGTATCCAAAAGAGTCACCGAGAAGCGATCCTTCTCGAGCGCTCGGGCACTGTGGAGCACGGGGGAATCCTCAAAGCGTGATGTGACGATATGGCGTCTCTTTTTGTCGGCCAGCACGCGCTCGGGGTGGGCTACTGATTTTGGACCACCTCGATAAAGGCCGCAATGTTTTCCGGCGGCACATCTCGCGGGATGCTGTGGGTTGGCGCTACGATATAGCCCCCGTTCGCGCCGATGATGTCTATCATTCGGCGGATGATCTCTTTGAGCTCCGCGGGCCTCACACGCGGTAACACCTGCTGGGTGCTGATCCCGCCGTAGAAGGTGAGATGCTGGCCGTATTCACGCTTGCAGAACTCTACATCCATCACCTCGGGCTGGAAGGTGTTGAATATGTCGAGGCCCATATCGATCAGGTCGGGGAACAGCTCTTGTACGGCTCCGCACGAATGCTGCATAACGACCTTGTCCGCCGCTTTGCAGCGCGCGTACATAGCTTGCACTCGAGGTTTGATGAAGCGTCGCCACAGGCGAGGACCCATGATCAACCCGCGCTGTTGGCCCCAGTCGTCGCCAAAGCGCACGCAATCCAGATCGTATTGAAGCAGATGGTCGATGACTTGTAGGTTGTACTCGAGGATCTTGTCGAGCAACTCGTCGACAAAGCTCGGGTTCAAGATCATGTCGGCGAGGAGATTCTCCATACCGCGCAGGGTCCATGCACGCTCGAACATCGAGAACCCCACGCCGCCCATGCGGAATCTGTCGGGATTCTCGGCGATGAGGCGCTCATAGGTACGGGCGTTGTGTTCCAAGTCCGGCTCCGGGAAACGGTAGGTTGAGATATCGGGTTCTTTGATGAGGAACTCGTGGACATTCCCGATGTCCTTGTCGATGCTACGGTTCCAGACGATGCCGAACTGATCCTGCCAGTAATCGGGGCGAATCTCGCGAAAATAGCCGTCCTCGACGCCCACCAGATGGTTCCCGACGCGCGACAGGAAATCCGGATCGCCGAGGTATGCGGCGGTACGCGCGTGGGCTTCGATGGTCAGGTCCAACTGCCAAGGTGTTTTGTCTGGCTGTCGATGGGCTAACGCTGTCAAGACGCGCTCGCGCGGTGTGATGCTCATCGGCCTTCCTCCCCAGTGCGCCTGTCTAGTGCTGACGTCAACAGCAGTATAGCCCCCTTGGGGGCCGTCGCCAAGGGGCTCGGCTATACCATTGGAAGACGCGAAGGAGGTTTGACACTCGCCTGCTTCTATGATAGTATCGCGCTACTAGAGGATAATCTGAAAACGAACAGCGAACTCTTATCGAGAGGGGTGGAGGGACCGGCCCTGTGAAACCCCGGCAACCTCGTCCGCGTGGGCGCCCCGATGGGCTCTGGCGGGTAGTTGGTGCCAAGTCCGGCAGGTACGGGATGTGCCTGGAAGATGAGAGGGAGGCGATCACCCTGTCTCCCGCGAGGGAGACTCTTTTGTGTCATATCTGCGGGATCTCGGTGCCCGGCCCGGCTGTGGGTCGGCTGGCTTCTCTTCCGGTCTCGATCCTGTGTTAGGTGCGGAGTGTAGTATGGCGGCGTTCAAACCCGATTGGCTGCCGTTCGCCATGGGCGGTATGCCGTACACATCTGCGGCGGCGGCCTGGGACGTCATCCTCGAGTATTTTGCTGCCATCCCCACTTGGCCCCAACTCCCCCGCAGGGCTTTACTAGAGAACATGTATGCGCAATTCAGCGAGCGCTTTCCTGCCATTGAGCTGCAAAACGGGCGGATCTATGTTGATACAGACCAGGACCTGAACCCGTACCTCGAAGCTCTGTATCTCGCCTACCTTGAGAACGATCTAACCTACGGGGCCATCAGCCCCAGCTATGCCAATGGCTTGGCAACTCTGCGCCAGGGGCATCGCACGCTTTCGCACGGCGTCATCGCTCTCAAGGGGCAGGTTACCGGGCCTGTAAGCTGGGGTCTCACCGTGGTGGATAGAGCGCTGCGCCCGATTTTGTACGACGAAGTGTTGGCCGATGCTGTCAGCAAGCATTTACACATGAAGGCTGCCTGGCAAGAGTCCGAGCTACAGCGCTTCGCCCCAACGTCCATCATCTTTGTGGACGAACCCTATATGGCCTCTTTGGGGTCATCGTTCATTTCGGTGGGCCGCGAGCAAGTGATTGGTCTATTGGAGGAAGTATTCGCTGGCCTGCGTGGGCTCTCGGGCATCCACTGTTGTGGCAGCACGGATTGGTCCCTCGTGCTCAGCACCTCGGTAGACATCATAAGTCTCGATGCGTACGATTATGCGCATACGCTGTTGCCCTACGCTGAAGATCTGAACCGCTTCTTGGCGCGCGGAGGCATCGTGGCCTGGGGCATCGTGCCGGCGGGGATCGCGTCCGAGACTGAGACAATAGAGGGCTTGGTGCAGCGCCTCGAGGAGGTGCTGGCCCGCTTGGTGGCTGAGGGGGTATCTCACGAGGCGCTTTTGAGTGCGGGAATGATCACTCCCTCCTGCTCGGTGGGATCCTTGACGCCTTCGCTGGTAGAGCATGTCTTTGCACTCACGGCGGGTGTATCCGAGGAAATGCGCTGGCGCTATGTAGTGAGCTCGGCGGAGGCCGCCCCCTGAGGTGCGAACTCTCATCACCACAAAAGAGGAGTCTGGATTTGAGTATTCTGGCTGTAGGATCCGTGGGGCTTGACGATGTTGAAACACCCGCGGGTTGCCGTAAGGGCATCCTGGGGGGTGCTTGCACATACTTTGCGACGGCCGCCAGCCTGTACGATAGAGTGGCTATGGTTGCTGTGGTGGGCAGCGACTTCCCCGAACCGCATTTGCGCTTTCTGGGGGAGAGGAATGTCGACCTGCGTGGCCTTCAAATTGTCGACGGCAAAACCTTTTCCTGGGCTGGGCGCTATTCAAACGACCTGGACGAGGCCATAACGCTCGATACACAACTTAACGCCTTTGCTGATTTTCATCCGCGAGTGCCGGACGACTTGTGCGATGCCGAGTACGTTTTCCTGGCGAATATCGATCCTGATCTGCAGATCGAAGTCCTGTCGCAGGTGCGGGCCCCCAAACTGACAGCTCTGGATTCCATGAACTACTGGATCAAGGGCAAGCGTGACGCGTTGGAGCGCGTGCTGGCGCTGGTGGACGTAGTTTTGCTCAACGAAACTGAAACAAAACTCCTCACACGCGAGTCTAACCCTATACGAGCCGCGCGCCGTATCCTGGATTTCGGACCTAAAGTCCTGGTGGTGAAAAAAGGCCACCATGGATGTATGTTGCTGATGCGCGAAGGGGCTCGCGAGAGCCTCTTTTTCGCGCCAGCCTATCCATTGGAGACGGTAGTAGACCCGACGGGTGCTGGGGATAGTTTTGCTGGCGGTTTTCTCGGCTATCTGGCGCGGGGCGAGGATCTCTCCGAGGGAGCTTTTCGTCGTGCTGTGGTACACGGCAGTGTCATCGCCTCTTTTACGGTGGAGGGCTTCTCTGTGGACCGGCTACGCAACCTTACACTGGAGGACGTCGAAGCGCGTTATCAGAGTGTTCGCAACCTGACTTGTTTCGATGCTGAGGATAACGTTCGTTGGCGCGCCTCTGGTGACGCTTGGAGCAAGATGGCCTAGCTGCTTCGTCGGTGTCCGCTCTGCGAGGAGAGGGCCGGCCGCGAGCTCGTATGAAGATAGGAAGGATTGTCTAGGTGAGCACGAAATACGATGTGAAGGATCTGAGCCTGGCCGATCAGGGCATGTTACGGATCCAATGGGCCGATCAGGAGATGCCAGTGTTGCGATCGATCCGGGATCGGTTTGCCGCTGAGCGACCATTGGAGGGTGTACGCCTAGCCGCATGCCTCCATGTCACTACCGAGACGGGCAATCTGATGCGAACACTGCAGGCGGGCGGCGCCGAGATCGCGCTCTGTGCTTCCAACCCGCTCTCAACGCAGGATGACGTTGCGGCGGCTCTGGTCAAAGAATACGGAATCTCGGTCTACGCCATCAAAGGCGAGGATAACGATACGTACTATCGACACGTCTCCTCGGCTCTGGACATCGCGCCACAACTCACCATGGATGATGGCGCGGACGTCGTCTCGACGTTGCACAAATCACGCCGGGACCTTTTGCGCCACCTCATCGGCGGCACAGAGGAAACGACCACCGGTGTGATCCGGCTGCGAGCGCTTCAACAGCAGGGGTTGCTCGAGTACCCGATCATCGCGGTGAACGACGCCAACACCAAGCACCTCTTTGATAACCGCTACGGTACGGGCCAGAGCACCATCGACGGCATCGTGCGGGCGACAAACACTCTGCTGGCGGGCAAGACGTTTGTGGTTAGCGGTTATGGATGGTGCAGTCGCGGCATCGCCATGCGAGCTTGTGGCATGGGGGCCAACGTCGTCGTCACAGAGGTCGATCCTCTGCGAGCGCTGGAGGCCGTGATGGACGGGTATCGTGTTATGCCCATGGACCAGGCGGCGCCCATCGGCGACATATTTGTCACTTCGACGGGGAACCAACACGTCATAGACAGGCAGCACTTTGAGCGTATGAAGGATGGGGCCATCGTGGCCAACTCGGGGCACTTTAACGTGGAGCTGAACCTGCCGGCGCTCAAGGCGATGGCTCGCGATGTGCTACGGATTCGCGAATTTGTGGACCAGTACACCTTGGCCGACGGCCGCAAGATCTCGGTGTTGGGCGAGGGGCGACTGGTGAACTTGGCTGCTGCAGAGGGGCACCCCTCTGCAGTGATGGATATGTCCTTTGCTAACCAGGCGCTCTCGGCGGAGTACATGGTGCACAACCACGAGCGGCTGGAGAAAGTGGTGTACCCTGTGCCGCGCGAGATCGATGAGAGTGTCGCTCGGCTCAAGCTCGAAGCTATGGCCGTGCAGATCGACACGCTAACGGACGAGCAGCGTGCGTATCTCGGCTCTTGGGAGGCCGGCACCTGATATTGGGTGCTTTGCGCTTGCGCGGCTTGGTGAATGGTCTGCTGAGGTTGGTCGCTAATGGAGGTGCCAATCAGATGAATAACTTTATGACTTCGCCCAAGTTTCTGTTCACATCCGAATCGGTCTCTGAGGGCCACCCCGACAAAGTATGTGATCAGGTGTCGGATGCCGTGCTGGATGCCATCTATGCCTGTGACCCATACGGCCGCGTGGCCTGCGAATGTGCGGCCACGACAGGCCTGATCTTTGTGACCGGCGAGATCACGACGACCTGCAATGTGGATATTCCCACTGTCGTGCGCGAAACGATCAAAGAGATCGGTTACACCTGTGCGAGCTATGGCTTTGATAACCAAACCTGCGCTGTGCTCACCTCGATTAAAGAGCAATCGCCAGATATCGCCCTGGGCGTGGATGAGGCTGAGGAGTCCAAGGCCGGGGCGATGACGGATCAAGAGATCGAGCGCATCGGAGCCGGCGATCAGGGTATGATGTTCGGGTTCGCCTGTACCGAGACGCCAGAACTGATGCCTATGCCCATCATGTTGGCGCAGCGACTGGCCAGGCGATTGGCCATCGTGCGAAAGGACGGCACCCTGCCCTACTTGCGGCCCGACGGCAAGACGCAGGTGAGCGTCGAGTATCAATACGGCAAACCCGTGCGGGTGGATACGGTGGTCATCGCTGCACAGCATCACCCCGACGTCGCACAAGATCAGATCCGAGAGGATATCCAGCGCCACGTCATCGCACCGGAAATTCCCGCGGAGATGCTCGACGACGATACGCGTGTCTTTGTGAACAGCACAGGGCGCTTTGTCATCGGCGGCCCCATCGGCGACGCGGGGCTCACTGGGCGCAAGATCATGGTGGATACCTACGGTGGCATGGTCCCCCACGGTGGTGGCGCCTTCTCGGGCAAGGATCCCACCAAAGTGGATCGCTCTGGGGCGTATGCAGCGCGCTGGGTGGCCAAGAACGTGGTTGCAGCCGGGCTGGCGGAGCGTTGCCAGTTGCAGATCGCCTACACCATCGGGGTGGCTCGTCCCGTCTCGCTGAACGTCGAGACGTTCGGTACTGGTGTGATCCCGGATGCTCAGATCGAGGCGCTGATTCTGGAGCACTTTGACCTGCGACCCGGCGCCATAATCCGCGACCTCCGACTTCGGCGGCCGATCTATCAAGCTACGGCGGCTTATGGGCACTTTGGTCGCTTGGATATCGACGCCCCCTGGGAGGATGTCGAGCGCGCGGAGGATCTGCGCGCCGCGGCCGGCCTTTAACACCGCTCAACAGCGCTAGCGGCAGTCCCTCTGCCAGGTGGGGCTGCCGCTGTTTTGTGATCTTGCGCGCACAGTGTGCACGAGTATACTGAGCACAGTGGATGCGCTGTACACGGGCGGGCTGCTAGCCTGTGTCCCTCGCACATAGAGCGATCGTCGGCGCCAACGACACTTTGCGCCATCGTCTCACCCTGACTCACAGCGTATCGTGGGCGATCCGCCCGGCATTTCGACAGCGGGATCAGGGCCCGCCTCACAGTCTATGTTTTGCTGGAATACCCTGTTTGTCGGTATATGACGAGACGAATGGAGAGCGATGACCAAGATTAAATTCGGTACGGATGGTTGGCGAGCTGCCATCGCGGAGGATTACACATTCGAGAACCTGCGCTACTGTGCCCAGGGAACGGCGAGCTATCTCCTCGCAGAGGGACTGGCCTCGCAAGGGATGGTGGTGGGTTACGACACGCGCTTTCGGTCCGAGGACTTTGCCCGGGCGGTGGCAGAAGTGCTCGCGGGGAACGGTATTTCCGCCTATGTGTCCAATCGAATCGCCCCTACGCCCGTGCTATCGTACGCCATTTTGCCCCTGAAGGCGGCCGGCGGCATATGGATCACCGCAAGCCACAATCCTTCGAGCGATAATGGCTACAAACTGCGCTCCTCCTACGCCGGAGCCGCCGCGCCGGAAACGCTGGCTCGCGTCGAGGAGCAAATCGCGCTCGCGCAGGCAAACGGGCGTGTCCAGATCCTCGACTATGATGCCGCGCTTAAACGGGGGCTCGTCCAAGAGTTTGACCCCGAGGGGCCTTATATGGAGCAGTTGGCCCGCCTGATCGATACACAGCCGCTAAAGGACGCGGGCCTGCGGCTGGTGCTGGATCCCATGTGGGGCGCCGGGCAGGGCTGGTTGCCCAAGCTGCTCTCCGGCGGCAAGACCACTATCAACGAGATACACAACGAGCGCAACCCCCTCTTCCCGCGCATGAAACGCCCTGAGCCCATTGAGGAGAACTTGCGGGATTTGCTATCTACCATCGTCGAGTGGAAGGCCGATGCCGGTGTGGCCGCCGATGGCGATGCGGACCGAGTGGGTTTTGCGAGCGAAACCGGCGCGTTCGTAGACCAGCTTCGGGTCTATGCCCTGCTAGCGTTCTACTTGCTGGGGGTGCGACAGCAACGAGGCCCCTTGGTGCGCACTATCAGCACCACGGTGATGGCCAACAAACTGGCCGAACACTATGGCGTGGATATATACGAGACAGGGGTCGGGTTCAAATACGTGGCGCCAGAGATGCTGCGTGTGAACGCTATCCTCGGCGGCGAAGAGAGCGGGGGGTTTGCTTTCCAGAACCACATCCCCGAGCGTGACGGGATACTGGCTGGGCTCTACCTGCTGGATCTCATGGTCAAGATGAACATGACGCCGACGCAGCTCCTGGATCACATCTTTTCGCTCGTGGGAGCTCACTACTATGACCGCGTGGATCGCAAGATGGCGCCGGAGGACAAGCCGGCGGTTGTGCAGCGGGTGCATAGTGCGCAGCCCACGAACCTGGCTGGCCTCAAAGTCGAGAGCATCAGCACTCTGGATGGCTTTCAGTTCTGCCTGGAGGGGGGAGACTGGGTGCTGATACGCTTTTCGGGCACGGAACCGGTGATTCGTGTGTACTGCGAGACTACACACGAGGACAAAGTACAGGATCTCTTGGCTGAGGGCCTCAAGCTCGCCGGACTGCCCGCCTAGCCGCGATGCAGCTGTTCGATTCGCACTTGCATCTGGGATCTCAGCGGTTCGACACGGACCGGCAGCAGGTGCTGGAGCGCGCGCGCGATGCTGGGGTGACGCGTATGCTCACTTGCGGGTCGGATGTGGCCACCAGCACAGGCGAGGTGGCCCTAGCTGGTGCGCACGAGGGCGTCTATGCCGCGGTGGGCGTACACGGACACGAGGCCGAATCTGCTGTGCGCCGAAATACAGTCGGGGGGCTCGAGCTAGATGAGGCGGTTTTCGAGCGCATCACTCAGCTCGCCTCAGCGCCCGGTGTGGTGGCTATCGGGGAGATTGGCCTCGATTACCACTATGACCTATCCTCGCGCGACGTACAGCGGGCAGTGCTGGCCCGGCAACTGAGGCTCGCGTGTGAACTGGGCCTGCCGGTTGTTTTGCATAACCGCGAGTCCGACAAAGATATGCGTCGCGCGGTGGATGCAGCGCCTGCCGCGCTGATGGGTGTGCTGCACTGTTTTCTGTCTACCCAGGAGATGGCAGGCTGGGCTGCGCAACGAGGCTTGTATCTAGGAATTGCGGGGCCCATCACCTTCAAGAGCGTCAAGCACCTGGAAGCGATCGTGCGGGGCTATCCGCGAGATCGGCTCTTGATCGAGACCGATAGCCCCTACCTGGCGCCACACCCCCGGCGCGGCAAACGCAACGAGCCCGCTTGGGTGGTGCACGTGGCCGAGCGATTGGCCGATATACTGGATCTCTCGCTCCAGGAGGTGGTGCGGCTCACAACGGGCAACGCCTGCCGCCTGTTCGGGGTACCCCATGGCGACCATTGATCTCAGCATCGTCATCGTCAACTGGAACGTGGCGCCTCTTCTACGAGACTGTCTGGCCTCCATTGCAGCCTCTCCGGAAGCGAGGCTCGATGCCGACGGGTTGTTACATCTGGGCACGTACACCGTAGAGGTGTATGTGGTGGACAACGCCTCGTCCGATGGCAGCTCGCGCATGGTGGCCGACGAGTTCCCCTGGGCACACCTCATCGCCAGTGAGCACAATTTGGGCTTTTCCGCGGGAAACAACCTCGCGCTGCGACGCTGTTCTGGGCGCTATGCGCTGCTCCTCAACCCCGATACGCGGGTAGTGAATAGCGCTCTCGACAGCCTGCTGCGCTACGCCGATAGCCACCCTGATGTGGGGGTGCTGGGGCCACAGCTGCGATATGGTGATGGATCACCACAATCTTCTCGGCGTAGATTCCCCACGCTGATGACAGCGTTCATGGAGAGCACTCTGTTGGAGGAGTGGTTCCCTGATAACCGGTGGGCGCGCGCCTACCATCTGGCCGATGTGCCCGATCGCACAGTGCAAGATGTCGACTGGGTTACCGGTGCATGTATGCTCGTGCGGCGCGATGTGCTCGAGCGGGTGGGCCTGTTGGATGAGGGCTATTTCATGTACTCTGAGGAGCTGGACTGGTGCCGCCGTATCACCGACCAAAGCTGGCGTATCGTCTATCTGCCCGAGGCTGTGGTGGTGCACTATGAGGGGCAAAGCAGCGGACAGGTGGTAGCGGCGCGGCACATCCATTTCGATAGCAGCAAGATACGCTACTTTCGTAAGCACCACGGCCCGTGCCAGGCCGCTGTTCTGCGACTCTTTCTCCTGTTGACCTATATGGTGCGCCTTGCGGAGGAGACCGCCAAATTCCTGCTGGGCCACAAGAGAGACCTACGACGCGACCGTATGGTGGCTTATGTGCAGGTGTTACGTTCTCGCCTCAGGCCACCCCCACAGCGTGTTAACGAGGCGCAGCATGCCTGAACCTCTGCGCGCTCTGTTGATCTCCGGCGAGTACCCCCCTATGGAAGGCGGTGTGGCGGATTACACGCACATTCTAGGCGAGGAGATGGCCGAGCTAGGCGCCAAAGTCCATGTGCTCACCTCGGTGGGGGCCTCCCGATCGCCCGGCGACAAAGTGATATGCCATCCCCTCCTACGCTCCTGGGGCGGGTTATCTCTGCGACGTGCGCTGCGTGGGCTGGTACAGCAGGTGCGCCCGCAGGTGATCAGTATCCAGTATCAGACGGCCGCCTACGGAATGCGGCCAGCCATCAACCTGGTGCCCTCTCTTTTACGCGAGATCCCCTCTGTCGTCACTTTTCACGACCTCAAAGAACCCTATCTATTCCCCAAGGCGGGGCCATTACGGTGGTGGGCCAACGAAAGGCTGGCTCGTAGCGCGAATGCCGTTATCGTCACGAACCGAGAGGATTTCGCACATTTGGCGGCCACTGCGCCCATCTCTCGATTGGAGTTGATCCCCATCGGAAGCAACATTCCCGCGCCGCCGCCCGATAGCGGTGATCGTTCCGGGTGGAGAGCCCGGTGGGGGGTAGCTCCGGATGCCTTGCTTTTGTGCTACTTTGGGCTGCTCAACGAGAGCAAGGGCGGTACGGACCTTGTGATGGCTTTGGACAGCCTGGTACGGTCGGGCTATAATGCCGTGTTGTGTATGATCGGGGGAACTGCTGGCGCCAGCGACCCCACCAATCACGCCTACTTGCAAAGCGTCCGGTCTCTCATCGACACACAGGGGCTGGAGGACCGGGTCATCTGGACGGGGTATCTATCTACGGAAGAGGTCTCTGCGAGCTTTTACGGCGCGGATGTGTGCGTTCTCCCCTACCGCGATGGCGCCTCGTTTCGCCGCGGCAGTTTCATGGCGGCGCTGAGCCACGGCATGCCCATCGTCACTACGCGCCCAAGGAGCGAGTTGCCCGAGCTGCGAGACGGTGAGAACTCGCTTCTCGTGTCACCGGCGGATCCGGAGGGCCTGGCCCAAGCCGTTGCGCGACTAACCCACGAGCCCGCCTTGGTACGACAGCTAAGCGAGGGCGCGCGAGCTCTGGCGTCTCAGTTCGATTGGCGGCAGATCGCGGCCCGTACGCTGGAGGTCTATTATGACATCGCGGCCCCATGAGATCTCCCAGCCCGCCGATGTGCACGTGCGGAGGCTTTGGAGTGAACACAAGGGGCTTGCCCTCGTCCTCGCACTTTTTCTGATAGTGGGGTTTACCTACAGCGTTACGACCCCGCTGTTCGAGGCTTCGGACGAGCTCTGGCACTATCCCTTTGTGAAGCGCCTCGCCGATGGCGGGGGGTTGCCGATCCAGTTGTCGGGGCAGATCGGCGCGTGGCGCCAAGAGGGCAGCCAACCGCCTCTGTACTATGCCCTCGGGGCGTTGCTTACTGCCGCTATCGACACCAGCGATATGCCCGCGGTGCGTTGGATCAACCCACATGTGGATATCGGCGTCCTCACGCAGGACCGCAATGTCAACATGGTGATCCACACCGATGCGGAGCGCTGGCCCTACAGCGGTGTTGTGCTCGCAGTGCGGTTGGTGCGATGCTTGTCGTTGTTTCTGGGGGCGGTGGCGGTGCTGGCTGGCTATTTGCTGGCGAAAGAGCTCGCACCCGATGACGATATTTTGGCGCTGGGCGCCGCAAGCTTTACCGCCTACAACGCCATGTTCCTGTTTATCACCGGCTCGGTGAATAACGATGCGCTGGTGATCCCACTGTCGGCCATTGCGCTGTGGTTGATGGTTCGCTATGTGGTCGGGCGCCCCACGCCCTGGCAATGGTTGCTCCTCGGCGTCGTGCTGGGGATGGCGAGCATTGCCAAGGCGAGCGGTTTGGGTCTCTTGGCGCTGGTAAGCATCACGGGGGCGCTCGTGGCCTGGCGGCAGCGCGACTGGCGCGAGTTGCTCGTCGCTGGAAGCATGGTTGCTCTGCCAGTGCTTGCCATCGGCGGCTGGTGGTATCTGCGGAACTGGCAGCTTTATCGCGATCCCCTTGGGCTCAACGCTTTTGTGGCCATCGTGGGGCCACGGCATCCCGTTCCCTCGATGCGCCAGCTTTTGGCCGAGTGGAAGGGTTTTGTGATGTCTTACTGGGGCTTTTTCGGTGGGCTCAATGTGGCCGCCCCGGGTTGGATCTATTGGACACTGAGCGCGCTCGGTGGTGTGGGGCTTCTGGCTGCCCCGCTTTATGTCTGGCGCCGGATACGTGCCGGGAGCTGGCCCCTGGAGCGCTGGTTACAGCTTGGCTTGGTGGCGCTCTGGCCCGCTATAGTGTTGGTTTCGCTCATCCGCTGGACACTGATGACGGTGGCCAGTCAGGGGCGGCTCATGTTCTCGGCCATTACGGCGCTGAGCCTGTTGATGGCTATGGGCCTTTCCAGTCTGGTTCCGCGACGCCGGGGGCTGACGCTGGCTGGCGTCGGTGCCCTCATGCTGGGCATCGCTGTGGCTCTGCCCTTTACCACGATTCTCCCTGCGTACGCAGCGCCTCCATCGCTCACTGGGAATGAGCAGGCTACCCCCTCACACTCGCTGAATATCACCTTTGACGATAGTATCCGGCTTCTGGGCTATGATCTCCCCGATGCGCAGGTGGCTCCCGGTGACACCGTGCTACTGACCGTGTACTGGCAGTGTCTGGAGCGCGTACCCGAGGATTATTCGGTGTTTGTTCATTTGCTGGGCCAAGACGAGATCATCTTGGGGCAACGCGACAGGTATCCCGGCCAAGGAACCTATCCCACCAGCCTGTGGTTGCCGGGCGAAGTGATTGTGGATACCTATGCGATAGAGGTTCCTGCGGCTATGCTCACACCGGCGAGCCTTCAGGTCGCTATTGGGATGTACCGGCTCGAGGAGAATATGCGGCTACCGGCCGTGGACTCTGATGGTGAGCGTTTGGGGGATCGTGTGATGCTCGCTCAGATGATAGTGCCTGAGCGCGTTGCGGACGGCATCCCGAATCCAGTCTTTTTCAATCTGGCGCGAGAAGTGGCTCTGGTGGGGTATTCGCTGGATCGGACGGCGGCGGCACCCGGGGAGACGGTGCAACTGACCCTCTACTGGAGGGCGCTGCGCGATCTTGATCGCAACTATAGCGTCTTTGCCCATTTGGTGGGTGAGGGTGACCGCCTTTGGGCGCAAACGGATAGCTGGCCGCGCAATGGCCAATCGCCCACAGCTACGTGGCGCAAAGGCCAGGTGGTGCAGGATCCCTATGAACTCGCTATCGCACAGGACGCGCCGCCCGGCATGTTTGATCTCCAAGTGGGTATGTACGACGCCGAGGTCACGCGACTTGCTTTGCTGGGCGAGGGGGGGCATGCGTTGGGCACATACATCACGCTGGGCAGGCTGCGTATTCTGCCGGCGCAGGACGATGTGGCGACTGGGCGCTAGCCCACCGCGTGTTCACGGGTTTGTCGCTCGAAACATAAAGCTCTTACAGAGACAATCATCACGGGTGATCATGGAACAGACTCTGGAAAATCAGGAGCACGACCAGGCCAACGAACGCCACCCCCGGGGTATCCCCCTCGGGGTCGTATGTGAGCGCGGCATCGCCGTGCTCTTGGTGCTAGCGTTCGTTGTGCTGGGCGTCGTGTACAGCCTCGAGACGCCGGTCTTTGAGTCGTTGAACGAGCCCTCCCATTATCTGAATGTGCGCAGGGTGGCTTCGTATGGAATACTAGAGGCTCCGTCGTCCGCGGAGCACCCGTTCGAGCTCACTCAAGCTCATCAGCCTCCGCTGTACTATGCCATGGGGGCCCTCGCAATAGCCGGGCTGGACCTGACGGGGTCCGATCCCACTGTGAACTATAATCCGTACGTCACAGCGTATGAACCGGAACGGGCAGGAGACAAAAACGCAGTGCTCCACGCCGAATCGGAGGATTACCCATGGGCCGCCGAAGCGGCTGCCGTACACCGCCTGCGCTGGCTATCGGTCTTCTGGGCGGCGGTTACAGTGGTTCTGACTTTTGCCATCGCTCGACGCGCGCTCGGCTGGCGCCCCGGTGTTGCTGTAGGTGCCGCTGGCCTGGTGGCCTTTAACCCCGGGTTCTTGTTTATGGGCGCCAGTGCGAATAGCTTGGCGTTGCTGGTGGCGCTATCTACCTTGGCCTTGCTCATCGCACTGCACATCATGCACGAGGGCGCACACAGCGTTCGCGCTGCGCTGGGGCTGGGCGTATGTGTGGGCCTTGCGGCGTTAACGCGTACCGATGGGCTTTGGACCTTTGGGCTTATTGCCTTGACGTACGGCATCATCTTGCGCTTGGATCGCTCATGGAAGGGGCTGACCCCGCTGGCGATAGCTACTGGCACCGCATTGCTCATCAGCGGGTGGTGGTACGCCTGGCGATTGACGACGCCCGCAAGCTTGATGGGCGCCCCCGAGGCGGCGGATTCGGTTGCAGCGGCGTCGGTCGCGGGGCCTCCAATAGTGCTGGAGTTGCTACGGGGTTTCTGGGGTGTCTTTGGCTGGATGAACTTGCCGGCCGATCCAGCTTACTATACGTATGCTGGAGTGCTCACCGCCTTTGGGACGTTTGGATTGGCCATGCGGATCGCCCGCTACCATTGGGAGCACAACTCGGTGGACGTAGAGAGCCGCCGTAATTGGCTGTTGTTGGGGTTGTGGGCTTTGCTACTCGTGATGGCGGCCTTTGGCAAGTCCCTCCTCGAGGGGCGGCAACAGCCTCAGATGCTGTTTCCAGCGATATCGGCTATCAGCCTGTTACTCTTCTCAGGCGTCACCGGCTGGCTTCCACGTCGTATGACAGCGCCGTTGTCTGTTGCGTTGCCGGCCTTGTTGCTGGTTGCGTCGATCGTGGCGCCGTATCGCACCATCAAGCCGGCTTATGAAGCACCACCTCGTTTCACGCTAGCAGATGTGCCCCCAGGCGTTGTGGACATCAACCTGAACTTTGACGGAAAGCTCTTCTTGCTGGGTATGGAGTTGCATCAGGACAATGTGCGACCTGGCACGGACTTGCAACTACGGCTTTACTGGGTGGCTCAGCAGAGGATGCTAGAGGATTACGGCTTTCGCATCCACGTGTACGGCCTGGACGATCAGGTGATCGGTGCGGCCGAGTCCAAGGGCGGCGAGGGCAATCTGCCAACGCGCATGTGGGTGCCAGGGGATGTGATCCGTGATGATGTGACAATTCGAATCGACCCCTATGCGTCTGCGCCAGTGGCCGCGGTAGTGCGTGTTCGCGTCTTTTCACCCAGCGGGAATCGCCACCTTCGCGCTACCGATGGGTTTGGCCGAGATCTCGGATCGGACCTGGCCGTTGCGCGGTTCAGCGTTTCGCATCCTTATGCGGAGCGCTATCAGCCAGAGCACTCGTTGTCTGCCAACCTGAGCGGCCAGGTAGCACTGGTGGGATACGACACCTCCCCAGCAATCCCTCTGCCAGGCGAACCGTGGGAGATTACGTTGTATTGGAAAGCGTCAACCGCTGTATTGGAGGATTATACGGTGTTCGTTCACCTGGTGGATGCATCGGGCGGGCCAGTGACCCAGACGGATGGGCCACCTCGTGAGGGGCACTATCCGGTCAGCTTCTGGCAACCGGGACAACTCGTCAAGGATACACACGTGCTGGTCGTCCCGGAGACACTTTCTCCTGGTGACTACTGGTTGAGTTTGGGCATGTACCTCCTTGAGACGGGAGAACGACTGGATATTGTGGGGGCCGATCCAGCGAGCTCGGAGGTGAGTATAGGTCCAGTGTACATCGGTGAAAGGTTGACCCCCGAGTGAGGCGTGCTACAAAGGCGGCCCGCTCAACCGAACAGGATGAGGTGCAGAGCCGGAAGCGCCATCTCGGCTGGTGCCATCTCTTGCTGGCTCTCTTGGTGTTGTTCTCCTTTGGTCTGCGGATGTGGGGGCTGGACGCCAGGGGGCTTTGGTGGGACGAGAGCCTCAGCCTGCATCGGGCTCAAGGCGATTTGAGCTATATCTTGAGCAACCGCATTGTCTTTGACGATACCGTAACCACTGACCAGCATCCACCGCTTTACTTTCTGTTGCTACACGGCGTTCTGCGGCTGGCCGGCGATAGCGATCTGGCTCTGCGCTACCCCTCGGTGTTCTTTGCGACGCTCATCGTTCCACTGTTGTATCTGCTCGGGCGCAGGCTGCGGAACGAGCGTGCGGGTTTGCTTGCAGCGCTCGCTGGCGCCTTGTCTCCGGTTACCCTGTGGTATGCGCAGGAAATGCGCATGTACACGCTGGTGACGGCCCTGAGCGTGGCGACTGTGTATCTGTTGTGGCGCTCTTTCGATGACCAAGGGGGCCCGTGGGGTACTGCGTTCGGTGTGGCAGTTCTGGTCGCCGCAGCCACACACTACCTGTTCGGGCTGGTGCTAGTTTTCGAGGTGCTGCTGGCCATCACTCTGTGGGCTCGGTCTGCGCAGCCTGCCATCGGCGCGAATCTTCGGAGGCGGCCGCTGAGGCTCGCACTGGCTATCGGCCTGCCTTCTGTAATGCTGGTCATCCTAGCCGCCGCTACTTGGCGGCTTTTCCCCTCTCTTCCCTCGAACCGTTCCTATGTGCCACTAACGGGTATCATGAGAGATATGGCCAATTCGTACAGTCTTGGCTTCTCGGTGAATCCGGATCAGGTCTGGTGGCTGGTGTTGTTCTTTGTCATCGTGTTCGCCGTGGGCTTGGTGTCCGCATGGCATCACCCTCCCCGTGACCACAAGGCGTCGGGCGGGATGACAGCCGCGAGGCTGGCCATTCTCACCACCTTGCTGGGATATATCTTTATCCCCGTCCTTATTATGTGGGGCGTCTCGCTCTTTACGCCGATTTATATGGGCAGCCGCTACATCCTCATGGGCAGCCCCGCCTTTTACCTTGGTCTTGGCTTGGGGCTGGACCATTTGGCTCATAAATGGCGCCCTGTCGCCTGGTTCACTGGCGCCGTTCTCGTACTGAGCATGGGGATGTCCACCTATCGCTACTTTTCCCGAGAGGAGTACAGCGTCAAAGAGGATTATCGGGCCGCCGCAGAGTTCATTCCTAAACTGGAATGCGTGGATGATATCATCCTAGTGGTTGGAATCGAGAGCGTACCGGCGTTCACTCACTACTACAAAGGTAACCTCCCGGTAGTGGGGGTGCCACCTGTGGGCGCTAGCCCAGACCAAATCGCTCAACAGATGGAGGACTATGCGGCGCGGTACGAGAGGATCTGGTTGGTACAGGGCAACGACGAGATCTCGGACCCCAAAGGCAGGGTTCCCAAATGGGCCAAGGAGAATATGTTGTTGCTGACGAGCAAAGTCTTTGCAGGATATATCCACCAAGTGGATGTGCACCGCTTCAAGACGCGTGATCCGCTCGGCACAGGGGCAACTTTCTCTCGACCATGGGGTGTGTTTGGCGATGCGCTAGCTCTCTTGGATTACGATGTGAGGTATTTTGATGAACAGGGCAAGCAGCACACGCTGGCAGGGGACGATCTGCAACACGCGCTCGCCCATAGCGCTCTTGGAGAAGGGGCCGCGCCGGTACCATCGGGGAACACCATCTCGGTACCCCTAATGTCTCGGCCTTTGGCGCCGTTGGCTGATCTAAAGACATCGCTGCGCCTGGTGGATGCTGCGGGTGCTGTGGCCGCTCAACGCGACGAGATCCCGTTCCTGTACCTTCCGACGAGCCAGTGGCCTCTGGGCGAGCCCGTGCAGCATCAAACGTATTTGCGTGTGCCGCCCGGGTTGCCGCCCGGCGTGTATACCCTGCGGCTGGTGGTCTATGAAGCCGAGACCGGCGAGCCCCTGGCGTTCGGCGATGAGGCGGAGGGGCAAAACCATCTGGATCTGGGGTACGTGGAGATTGGGGACTGGAATCATTTGGAGCGGCCAGCGTCTATCGTGCCAGACTCGGGACGGCGCCCCATGCTCACGACGGTGTTCGAGGGTTCACTGCGACTCTTGGGCTATGTGCTCAAACCGCCGTCCGTGGCTGTGCGCGGAGAGAGCGTCGGGATCGATTTGTACTGGCTTGCACACAAGGCCGTCGTCCGTGATCTGGCCTTCATTATCGAATGGGAGGGCGCTGGGCGAAAGGACAGGCATGTCTGTGAAGCGACACCGATCGGCAGTCCTTATCCCACAACTGAATGGGGCGAGGGCGATCTCGTACGGAACGTCCTTCGGGCGCCTGTGCCCAAGGATCTGCCCGCGGGCCCTTGTACTGTGTATCTGTCGCTTAAGGATAGGACGACGGGGCAGCGGCTCCGTGCGCGATACGGGCCCTTCCCGTTGGCAACGGGTCGGCTGCGGCTGCTCGAACTCGTTATAGAGTGAGCCCGCGGGCTTTGTGCGTTGGCGGAATGATGGTGCGGCGTGAGGCGGCGAGGTTTGACACGCCTCCTCAGCCGTGTTATCCTAGCCGCCGCTCTGGAAAACTGGGCGCACGCCGTTTTCCTCGAACGGCCCTCTTACATGCAGAGCGTGGCACCAGAACTCCCTCGACCGACGCAGGGCGTGCTTGCGCTTCTTGCCGGGAGCGTCGAGTCTGAGTGGCACATCTGCCGCCATCCCGCGAGCTCGATGCCGTATCCCTGGAGGCCGATGTGACTTCCTCCCACCAACACAAGGCTGCCCTGGCGATTCTCATTCTGTTCGGCGCCCTTGGAGTCTACTATAGTGTCTCGGCGCCCATTTTTGAGTCCAGCGACGAGCTGTCACACTACCCGTTTGTCAAACACGTGGCGGATGGGCGGGGGCTCCCCGTACAGCGCCCCGGTGAGCGAACCATGTACAAGCAGGAGGGCAGTCAGCCACCGCTCTACTACCTATTGGCGGCCTCGTTCACGTCGTGGATCGATACGGATGATCTTCCCCAGGTATTGCGCATAAATCCCCATGCTCGATTAGGGGTTCCCTTGGCGCAAGATAACCAGAACATGATCGTTCATTCGCCGCAAGAACGGTTCCCGTGGCGCGGTACCGTCTTGGCCGTGCACCTGATCCGCCTTTTTTCCGTGGCGCTGGGTGGTGGAACCGTCCTCTGTACCTATTGTGCTGCCTCACGACTCTTCCCGGGGCGGCCGGCTCTGGCCTTGGGGGCCATGGCTCTCAACGCGCTGAATCCGATGTTTCTCTTTATCAGCGCCTCGGTGAACAACGACAATCTGGTGGTACTGCTCGCCTCCCTCACTCTTGTATTGACACTGGGTGGTATGTGCTATGGGGCGTCGGCTCGGCGCGCCCTTCTGCTGGGTGTGACAGTCGGGCTAGCATGTCTGACAAAGCTCAGCGGCCTGGCCCTCGCTCCACTGGCGATGTTGGGGCTTGCACTGTCACGCGCACTGGATCTGCACTCCAAAGGGGTGCTACCCGGATTCCGGCGTGCATTGGGGCCTCCGTCGCTGGATGTTGACACGGCTCGGACGGCCCGCCGACAGGCCGTGATGGGTTGGCTACGAGACTGTGCGTTGATCACAGTGCTCACTGTGGCCATCGCGGGCTGGTGGTACCTGCGAAACCTGCGCCTCTACGGTGAGCCGTTGGGCTTGCAGACTATGCTGTCCATCGTGGGGCGGCGCGAGCAGGCGCCGTCTGTTGCTGAGCTGTTGGGCGAGTTTCAGGGGTTCCGTATCAGCTACTGGGGTCTATTCGGTGCTGTGAATGTGTTGATGCGGCCGGCCTGGGTCTACTATCTATTGGATGCCATCACCTTGGTGGCGTTGGGCGGGCTGTTGTGGCGGGTGTTGCGAGCGCGCAATCGTGCGACGGGCCATGCTTGGGTGCTGCATGGGTTCGTGGTCTTGTGGATTGCCGTCTTTGGCGTATCGCTGCTTCGCTGGACATTGATGACCCTGGCCTCGCAGGGGCGCCTGATCTTCTCCGCAATGTCGGCTATCTGCGCGCTTTTCGCCTGGGGGCTGACTGCGTGGTTCCCTCGCGCGCATCAATGGCGCGTGTTACTTGGGATGGCGCTTTTACTGTTCGTTCTCGCGGTGAGCCAGCCGCTGGTGGCGATTCTGCCGGCTTATGCGCAACCCCGTATCTTGGGGCCAGATGATGTGCCAGCTAGCGCGCAGCGCATCAACGTAACTTACGGAGAGGCCATGCGGCTCTTGGCTTACGAGGTCTCGCCGCGCGAGGTGACACCCGGGGGCGAAGTGGCCATCACTCTCTATTGGCAGGCGTTGGCGCCCATGGACGAGGATTATTCGATCTATTTGCACATCTTTGGGCTTCAGGGACAGCGCTTGGGCCAGCGCGATACGTATCCGGGGCAGGGGGCCTACCCCACAACGCGCTTTGCGCCGGACGAGGTTATACGCGATCGCTTGCTGGTGCCGATCCGCGATGACGCGCTGGGGCCGGTAGCCGCCGAGATTGAGGTGGGCTTGTATCGTTTGGAGAACATGCGCAGATTGCAGGCTGCCGATGAGCGTGAGCGAGAGCTGGGGCGAGTGGTAATAGAGCGAGTCAAAGTGGCTGTTCCCACCACCAGCTGCATACCAGAATACCCTCTGGATGCGAGCTTTGCTGGACGCGTTCGACTAGTGGGCTATGACCTGGCTACAGAAGCGATGCTGCCGGGGGCCGCTGCGCCCCTCACCCTTCACTGGGAGGTGACGGGCCGGCTGGATCGGGACTATACTGTGTTTGTGCACTTGCTCGATACATCGGATACTATCGCAGGGCAGGGCGATGGCCCGCCCTTGGGGGACTCTTATCCGACCTCCTTTTGGGCTCCGGGTGAGGTGCTGACCGATATGCACCCCCTGCAAGTACACGAGGATGCGCCGCCCGGCGAATACAGGATCATCGTAGGCCTGTACGACCCAGAGACGGGCGAACGTCTGCCCGTAGAGGATGCTATCGGCAACCCGTCGGGCGACCATGTTGTGGTTGCCGAGGTGGAGTTGCCAGCACCGAAAGACCTCTCATCCGCGCCATAGCACAACGGCCCTGTGTTGGGCAACGGCAGGAGATGGGGAAAGCGAGAGATAACGCATGCCAGAACAACTCTGTGTGGTTACCGGCGCCGCTGGGTTTATCGGCTCGCATCTGTCGGAGCGACTCGTGCGTGACGGGTACCGTGTGGTGGGGGTGGATTGCTTCACCGATTATTATGCGCGCGCCATCAAAGAGAACAATCTCGCGACATTGCGAGAACATCCGCGATTTCGGTTCATCGAGGCGGATCTGCGCGAGATGGACCTGTCGGCACTGTTGGATGGCGCCTCGTATGTGTTTCATCAGGCGGCCCAAGCCGGCGTGAGAGCTAGTTGGGGCGAGACCTTTTGCGTCTATACCGATCTGAACATCTTGGCAACCCAGAGGCTGCTCGAAGCGGCGTTGCGAGTGGATACGCTGCAAAATTTTGTCTACGCCTCTTCGTCCTCGGTGTACGGGGATAGCGCGGTCTTGCCTCTCCACGAGGACAGCCCATTACAGCCACTCTCTCCCTATGGTGTCACCAAACTGGCGGGCGAGCATTTGGCACGGTTGTATGCAGCGAACTATGGCCTGCCCACTGTGTCGCTGCGCTACTTTACAGTGTACGGCCCGCGCCAGCGGCCCGACATGGCTTTCCATAAATTTCTACGTGCAATTCACACTGGGCGCCCGATCGAGCTGTATGGCGACGGCGAGCAGACGCGCGATTTCACCTTTGTGTCGGACGCAGTGGAGGCCAACGTGCTTGCGAGCCAGCGCGGCGAGCCCGGCAGTTATTTCAACATCGGTGGGGGGGCGCGGGTGACGGTTAACCAGTGCCTGGATTTGCTGCGTCAGATCACCGGGCGCCAGGTGGAGGTACACTACACGGAGGCACAAAAAGGTGATATGCGACACACCTGGGCCGATACCACCTCTGCCAACTCTCGGCTGGGGTTTGACCCCAAAGTGGGCTTGACAGAGGGGTTGGCTGCCGAGAATAGATGGTTCCAGAATACGATGCTGGGTGGGCTGACCGAGTGACCGTCTCTGAGGAGTGAATATGTTGAATAGCAACGTCAGCGATCACACCGAGGCGTCACCGTATCTTTCGCTGGTGGTGCCGGTCTACAACGAAGAGGAATCTCTGGAAAGACTGTATGCGGCAATCCAAGATGCTCTGAGCGACTTGGACTCCACGTGGGAGGCCGTGCTGGTGGACGATGGCAGCACGGACGGCAGCTTTCGGATCCTCAAGAGGCTTCACAGCTTGGATTCGCGCTTTCGTATCATTCGCTTCCGGCGCAACTTTGGGCAGACGGCAGCGTTCTCAGCGGGGTTCCGCTTTGCACGCGGACAAGTGGTCGTCACCATGGACGCCGACTTGCAGAACGATCCACGCGATATTCCTATGCTGTTGGACACCATGCGCGAGGGCGATTACGACATCGTGAGCGGTTGGCGTGCGCAACGGCAGGACGGCTTGGTGATGCGCAAGCTCCCTTCGCGTGTGGCGAACTGGCTCATATCCCGGGTTACGGGAGTGCGCCTTCACGATTACGGCTGCTCCCTCAAGCTCTACAAGAGCGATGTGACCAAGAACGTGAATCTGTACGGCGAGCTGCATCGTTTCGTGCCCGCCCTGGCCAGTTGGATGGGCGTTCGCATCAAAGAGGTGCCTGTTCGACATCACCCCCGGGAGTACGGCGAGTCCAAATACAACATCACGCGCACCACGCGTGTGCTGCTGGATCTGTTCACCGTGAGCTTTTTGTTGGGGTATTCGGCCAAACCGATGCAGGTCTTTGGTCGTTGGGGGCTGCTCTCGGCGCTGCTGGGCGCGGGTATTGGCGCTTATCTGACGGCCCTCAAGCTGGTCACGGGTGCAGCCCTCTCGCAGCGCCCCCTGCTATGGCTGGCGGTGCTCCTGATCATCGTGGGCATCCAGTTCATTACTATGGGGCTCTTGGCCGAGCTGATTGTGCGCACCTATTACGAGACCCAAGACAAGCCGATCTACGTGGTGCGGGAAGTGCTGGATGCCACTCCCGTGTCGCGCGAGCCCTAGCCTCAAGGCAACCCATGAAAGATAAAATCCTCAACATTGCCAAGATCGTCCTGACCTGTGGCCTGCTAGTGGTAGTGGCCCTCACTGTCGACCTGAGTCAAGTGTGGGGCGTGCTGCGAGGAGCGCATTGGCCTGCACTTCTTGTGGCTCTGCTCGTGTATCAAGGGGGGATCCTGGCGCGCTCGTACCGTTGGCAGGCTTTGCTGAAAGCACACCACGTCGATATTTCCTTGGGCAGGCTGCTCAATCTCTATTATGTGGGGGCGTTTTTCAACAACTTTTTGCCGTCGGGCTTTGGTGGCGATGTGATCAAGATGTACGAGCTGTCGCGGCAAGGCGCCGACAGCGAGTTGGCAGTCTCTACTGTGTTGGTGGACCGTGTGATGGGCTTGCTGATGCTATTCGCTATGGCGCTGGTGGTGCTTCCTCTGAGTTGGCAGCTGGTGCCCTCTAGTGTGGCTTTGGGGCTGTTAGCCCTCATTTGCGGCGTGGCGCTTGGCTTGGCCCTTTTCATGAACCGCCGATTGATCGAGGCCCTGTCAGAGCGAGTCGGCTTGGTGCGCCGGCTGTTCGAGCACAGGAAAACAGCGGCCCTCTATGCATCCTTTCACTCCTATACACGCGAGTCGCTCGTGCGGGCGGGACTGGCTTCGCTTGTTTTCAACGGGCTCTTGATTGTCTCGCAGATCTATCTGGGGTACGCCGTGGGCGTACGGCTCAATGTGGGATACTATTTCGTGTTTGTGCCGATCCTCTCGGCGCTGCTCGCGTTGCCCATCTCTGTCGGCGGGTTTGGTGTGCGCGAGGGCGGGTATGTGGTCCTCTTTGGACAGGCGGGTGTGGCGGCTGACCAGGCCGTTGCCATGTCGTTGCTATTTTACGCCCTGAACCTGGTGACGGGACTCGTGGGCGGTGTGCTGTACCTGGCGCAGGGAGCATCCGGCTTTGCGCGCGCATCCACTGGGCGCGAGCCCCGCTCGGGCTAGATCACCATTATCACACCTGCGATGGTGAGGGCGCTGCCGATGAGCATGCTCAGAGTGGGCCGCTCGCCGAGCAAAAGAAAGCCCAACGGCAGGCTGAAAAGGGGCGAGGCGGCTCCGATGATGGATGTGCGGCTGGGGCCAGCCAGTTGTATTGCGGCAACAAAGAGCGTGCCCCCGAGGCCCCATCCCAGAATGCCCGAAAGCAGCACGAGGGCGAGTGCTCGTCGCGACAGTTGCCATCCCGTGGACAGCGCGCCCCGGCCAGCGGCGATTCCGAGGGAGATCAGCATCACTACTGGAAGGCGCAGGCTGTTGGCGATGTTACTGTTCATCCCCTCCAGCCCCAATGCTAGGATTACTGATGCAACGCCCCACAGGACAGCTGCCGCTAACGCCAGTGCCACCCCCTTGAACAAGGCGCTTCTGGGGAGCGCCTCGCTGTGCTGTATGTTCGAGGCGCTCGGCGGGCGCGCCACCAAGTACACGCCCATCAACACCAGAACCATACCCGCCAACATGCTCCAGGTGATGGACTCTCCCAAGATGAGAGCGCTGCTCAGCACTGTAAAGAGCGGGTAGATGTTGGATAGCGAAAAGGCGCGACCGATGCCCAATAGTTTGAGGCTGGAGACGTACATGGCGTCGCCCAAGACCCCGCTGATAAAAACTGACGCGGCCAAATAACCCAACTGCAACGCCGAGACACGTTGATAGTCTGCGGTGGCGCCGCTAAGGGCGGCCAGCGGAATAACCACCAACAAGCCCACGGCGGCGCGCAGGCCGTTCAGCAGAAACGGGTCCATGTGTGTTGAAAGGCTGCGAAGAGTGACGCTGGTAACGGCCCAAAGGAAGGCTTGCCCCAAAGCGAATACGATGCCCCACGACTCTTGCATTGCGTTCACCTGGAAACGGTATTTGCTGTGCTCATAGCAAGGCACTGCCGAGGCTTTCGCTCGCCACGGCAGCACCTTTCGTTGCGTGCCGGCGCAGTTGGAAACCGCCGGCTATGTCCGGTGGAGTATCTCACATCGAGAGCCTGTCGTCAATGCAGTGCTGTGTGCTGAGCGGTTGCTTTGACATGTCGCACGCACACCCTGATAATGTCGCGACAATAGATCGCACCGAGGAGAGACGATGACACTCACTGCCCAAACTGTGCACGACCACCTACGGACTGTGGGTACTTGGGTGGACTGGGACAATACCTGCGACGGGTTCAAGCATGGCGCTCCAGATGCCCAAGTGCGAGGGATCGCCGTGGGGTGGCAGTCTCTGCAGGTGGCGCTGGAAGAAGCCCATAACAAGGGCCTGAACCTGTTCATCACACATGAACCCACCTACTATGCACATATGGATGACGACCCCGATATGCGGCGCAGTGCCCCCGCTGTGCGCAAGGCCGAGTTTCTCGACCGTACGGGTATGGTGGTGTATCGCTGCCACGATGTGTGGGATGTGTTTCCCAAGATCGGGATCGTGGATGCTTGGAGCGCGTTCTTGGAACTGGGCAAACCGATAGCGACAGCCAAGTATTACAACCTGCATGAGGTACCCACTACAACGGCGTGGGAGTTGGCGGGGCGAATCGCCAATCGGGTATCGGCTTTGGGCGAGCAGTCGGTGGGCTTTGTAGGGCCGAAATGGCGTACTGTGAGCCGCTTGGCGGTGGGTACAGGCGCTATTACCGATGTGCGGCGCATGGTGGAACTTGGCGCCGACGTGGTGTTGGCTACCGATGATGGCATGGCACACTGGATGCACGGTGCGTGGATGGCCGACTGTGGCCTGCCGCTCATCATTGCCAACCATATGACGGCTGAGGTGCCGGGGCTTTACGAGCTGGTCGAGTATTTGCAGGGGCAATTCCCGGGGGTGCCGGTCGAGTTTGTGGGCCCTACGTGCAATTATGAGCTTCTGGCGACACAAAAATCCCGCGAACAGTTCCTCCGCATGCGGTGCGACGATCTGGGCGCCCTGCCCCCGGTTGTCTTGCCCCCCGGCTACGACTTGCGCTCCATGGCGGCTGACGAAGCTTGGGCGTATATCGAAGTGATGAATCGATCCAACTACTTTGGGCAGTGCGACGAAAAGTGGTTCAAGGACACATTCTCGAACGACTCTGACTATGATCCCTCTTACCTGTGCTTGATCTGGAGAGGGGATCGCCCCGTGGCAGCCGCTGCGGCCTGGCATCATGAAATACAGGGCGAGCGCTGGGGCATGATTCATTGGGTGGGCGCGTCCAACACTGAGCGGGGCAAGGGATTGGGAAAGGCCGTTACATTGGCTGCCATGCATCGGCTGCGAGAGCGCGGATTCGCTCGCGCTTTTCTGAATACGCATACCTGGCGATTGCCCGCCGTGGCGGCCTACCTAAGCTTGGGCTTTGCCCCGTGGCCGGTGGAGGGGGCTTCTCAAGAGGTATGGGATCGCACGCTGGCCGACATGGAGGTGTGGCGCAAAGGCGCTTCGGCGTGTGTGCTGCGTGGCGATGCCGCCGGCCGCCAATAGCGAACTATAATTCTCCGTGCCCGGGTTGATGATCGCTTGGGCCGGATTCTGGGCGCTCTGGGGTCCGACGGACGGCGGGCGCTGCTTTCGATCTATCCTAGGAGGTCCACATGTCCGCTTTGTCCATACCATTGGCGGCACTAGTTGTCGCACCGAGGCCGTCAACGCGAATCCCTTCGTTGCCCCACAGTCGGCTCGAGGCGCTGGCCGATGCCCTAGAGGCCCAGGGGAACACGCTTTCCACCGAATGGCTGTGGCCTTCCACCCGCGAGGCGCTCGAGGCACGGCTGGGCGGTGATCCGCAAGTAGATATCGTCTATTTGGATGCTGCTTGGGCGGATGATGCACAAACTTTCGCTTTTGAAGGTGCTACACCGGAGGGGGAGCCGATAGATGTCGAGGCGCTGGGCGCGCTATTGGGCGCGGGGGGCGTCTCGCTGCTCGTAGTGGCGGAGGCTGACGAGGGCGCGTGGGGCGGGACGACGCTGCAGGCTGTGGCCGATACCCTGACGAAGGCGGGTATACCCCGCGTGGTGGCGCTGAACCCCGATGCTTTGACGGGGGCATTCGCTCCCAGCCTCGCAGCTTTGCTGAACGCGCTCCTCGCGGGCGAGCCCCTCGGGCCAGCCGTCGAGGCCGCTCGAGGCGAGGCGCAAAACGGGGCGGCGCGGGCCGCTGGGGGCTCACTGCTGGCCCACAGCGGATCCGATCAACCCCTTGTGGCCACTCCCTCGCCCGAGCCAGCGGACGCCAAAGTAGTGCGCTTCCCGGGCTTGGCGCCGGGGTGGCAGAGGCTTGCCAGCCAGCCCGATCCAGGGGGGCTCCCCGAGGAGTCGTCGACAGGATTCGTGGGGCGCACGAGCGAGCTGGATAGCCTAGAGCGTATGCTGCGCGATGACGATACGCAACCGCTGTTGGTGTTCGGTGTGGAGGGGAGTGGCAAAACCACCCTAGTGTCTCATGCTGCACGCTGGCTGGTGCGCACCGGTCGTTTTGAGGAAATAGTCTACACCAGTTTTGCCGGCGGAGGCCACCTGGATTGGGCTATGCGCCACCTGGGGCTGCGCCTCATCGGCGACAGCTTTCTCCGTATGGAGGGGGATCGCGCCAAAGCTATCGAGGAGGCCCTGCAAGCCAAGCCCACACTGGTGATATGGGACGGTTTGGAGGCACTTCTCCCTGGTGCCGATGCGCCCCTGGACCCCAAAGCGCTGAACGACTTGTTGCATTTTGGCGTAAGGGTGGCCGGCGCGGGGGAAAGCCGCCTGTGCGCCATCTCGGATTCGCCAACGCTACCGCACGGCGCCTATACGGAGCGCAAGGATGCCAGCTTGCGATTGGGCGGGCTCGGCCCAGAGGATGGCTCTGAGCTGATACGACGCGCTCTGCCCCAGACTGCTGCGAATTGGACAACGCCCGACGATCGGGAGAGATTCGTGCGACTGTTGGGCGGGCACCCCTTGGCGTTGCGTATCGTTGCCTCACTGTCGGACGAGTACAGCCCCGCGGAGCTTGAGCAGCTTCTCGATGAGATCCTGCCCGGCTATGGCGCGGGAGAGGCGCGCACCGGGGGGCAGCCTCTGTATGTAGCGCTGGAGGCTCTCTCGCGCACACTGCCTGCCGCCACTTCCGAAGGATTGGTTTCGTTGGGGGCTTTTGTTGTTGGCTTTATGGAGAGGCTCTTTGACCGGAACGCTGGTATCGAGCAAGGCCTTTGGGAGAGCTGCAAGCAACGCTTGCGGGCTGCCAGTCTTACGCAAGAAGATGTGATCCCCGGACTGTCGGTGCCCTATATGGGGTTTCATGCGGCGTTGGGCCGCTATCTTGCACGGCGTATCCCAGCCGATCAGCGCGCATCGTTTACGGTGCGTTATTGCGGGAGCTATATCGGCCTTTTGAACTGGATGGGCCGAAACTTGGCGCGCAATCAGGGCCCTGTGCGAGCCCTTGCGTTGAGAGAGCTGCCAAACTTCCGACGAACCTTCCGTCTGCTAGGGCTGGGCTTTGATCTCGCTGTGTTGGAGGACTATGGCAGGCGTTTACAGCGCCTGTTGGGTGATCTGGGGTTGCCGGCGGAGCGTGAGGCAGTAGCAAACGACTTGGCGATGGCCATCGAGAAGGCGGTGCCGCAAGAGGGGCCATTGGCGAGGCTGGGTGTTCGATATTTGTTGGAGCGCGCACAGCGCATGCTCGATGACGGACAGGTCGCCCCGGCGGGCGCGATGCTACAAAAACTCTGTGAGCGTGTCGAAAAAGAGGATGGCCTCTCCTACTCTGGCGACGATGCCTTACTCGACAAGGGGATCGCGTTCTCGCACCTGGCGGAGGCGTTGCGGGCCTCCGGTCGCGAGGGGCCGAACATGCCCGCTTCCATGCGTGCCCTGGGCTATCTGGAACAGGTAAAGCACAAGCGCGAAGCCTTGCCCGTGCTGGTAGAGTTGCTCCGTAGTATGGGCGATATACAACTGGGGGTGAGCCAGCCCGCTCGCGCCAGAGCCATCTACGAGCGGGCCCTTGGATATGCAGAGGGAATGGCCGACGGACGATCGCGTGGGTTGATACACTCGCGATTGGGGTTCATCGCTCTGACGGAAAAGGCCTACGACCGGGCCCGTGAACTGCTGAACTCGGCGCTCGAGGATCTCACGGCTTGCGACGACGCCAGTGGTCTGGCAGAGGTGTGGGGTAGCCTCGGTACCCTGGCACAGGGGGAGGGCGATTTGGAAAAAGCCGAGAGCGCTTTGTTACGCGCCAGCGAGTTTGCACAGAAAGCGGGCAAACCCTCGTTAGAGGCGGGCGTGTTGATGCACTTGGCGCAGATGGCGGAGCAGCAGAGCGACCTCAAAGCCGCGGAGGAATCGTATGCCCGCGCTATCGCTATCTACCAGGAGCAGGGGATGAGACCGGCTGTTGTGTCGGGGGCGACGGCGCTCGCTGAGCTGCTTCTGTCGGATGGACAGCTCGCCAAGGCGCGGACTCATGCCGAGGCGGCTCGCGCTGCCATGGAGGGATCCGGCGCACACACCCAACCGTGGGGGGTGTACAACCTTCTTCATCGCATCGCTCAGGCCGAGGATGATCAAGCACGGGCCACACACTGGATGGAGCGCGCCTTGGAGAGCTTTGCATCCTCTGGGCAGGCGCGGGTTGTCATGAAGCAATGGGCCCCCGTATTGCTGGGGGTGGCCAAAGCCAGCCGTGGCGAAGCCCTCGATGCGAGCACGGTGGAGCTTTTGGAACGCCTGGAGGCCGAGCCCGCTTGGGCCAATGTCGCGAGCGCCATCTGGAGAGTATTGGCGGGCGAGCGCGACGAGAGCCTGGTGGAGGGACTCGATTTTGTGGATAGGTATCTCGTTGAGCGCCTGCTCAAGGGAGTAGACGATCCGGAGACGCTCGAGGAAAAAGCCGAGCCGCCCGCGGGGCGACAGGCTATGGGAGTGCCCTTTTCTCAAGGTATGGCCGCAGTGCACGCCGCAGCCAGCGGCAACGAACAGGCGAACGCCGCGGCTGAGGCTTTTGTCAAGGCGTTGGCTGCGGACAAGAATCCGCGGCCCATGAAGGATCTGGCGACTGTGCTACAGCGTATCTTGGCCGGCGAGCGCGATCCCGCTCTGGTGGAGGGTTTGCCCGATGAAGTGGCCAAGTCGGTGTCGGCTTTGTTGCAAGAGCTGGTGCAGAGCGAGCAGTCCTGAGGCGCCGAGCGTGCCTTTGCGTTTTGAGGGTTTCTATTTTGACACAGAGGGCGTCTTTCCTATAGTAGTGCCCGGCCCGTTCGTCTAGTAGCTTCCAGGAGGGATCTATGCAGTCTTTGACGTTGCGTCGCACGAACACCGCAGTATGGATCAAAGCGTTGGGAGTGGCGCTGTTTGCCGTCGCGACGGCATTGAGCGCGCGGATCAGTGTGCGACTGCCCTTCTCCCCAGTACCGTTGACGTTGCAGACTTTGGTGGTGTTGTTGAGTGGCTTTGTGCTCGGCGTCGAGGGAGGGGTGTTAGCCCAAGTCGTCTACCTGCAAGCTATCCTATTGGGCGCCCCAATGACTGCGGCCGGGTTGGCAGGCCCAGCGGCTTTGCTCTCGCCGACCGGTGGCTACTTGATGGCGTTTCCCGTGGCAGCAGGCGTGGCGGGATATTGCTCCCGTCGTGCGACCTTGCCCGGTGTTGTTGCGCACGCCCTGGGCGGCGTGGCCGGGATGGCGGCGATCTATGCAGCAGGCGCTGCGTGGCTCAGTGTGTATACTGGCAGCCTGGCCACCGCTTGGAAGCTGGGCGTTGCGCCGTTCGTGGGCGCCGATCTTCTCAAGATGGTACTAGCCTCTGCAATGCTCTCGCTCAAGCGGCGCTAAGCTCTACAGTTCATTTGTTGCTTACCGTCCCTGGATGATATGCCATCCAGGGACGTCTGCTTCTGCGGGTTGTGCCTCACTGCCCCGCCCCAAAAAGGGCGACGGTGTGCCCGTACGACTATAAAGACTCTTCGAAATCCACCCATCGGAAGGGCAGAGTCTACACTGCTCACATCGGGCAATGCATTTGGCCCTCTCGGCCGCTACCGTGATCTGGGGCTGAGTAGCGCCCCTCAACTGAGTTGAGGATAGGGGGCTCTTGTGCTAGAATGTGCTTCGGGGCGCGGCGTGGGCGCCCCTGTGATCATCTCGCGGCACACCAAGCGCAAAACACTTTTGTGAGGCCAGCTGAACGCCGTGCGCCGCTTCATCTCGAGAAGGACTCCCGGAGGTCTCTCTATGGCTACGATGACTGTCGCTCCTCTGAACCCTTCAAACCGCCTGTTACTGGGCCCCGGGCCCAGCCAGATCTCACCGCGAGTGCTGCGGGCCTGTGCTACCCCACTGCTGGGTTACCTCGACCCCGAGTACCTCGCACTGATGGACGACACACAGAACCTTTTGCGCTATGTGTTCGAGACGGACAACGAGTGGACCTTCTGTGTCCCGGGGACGGGCATGGCGGGTATGGAGGCGGCTCTTGTCAACTTTGTGGAGCCTGGCGACCCGGTAGTGGTCTGTATCCACGGCGTCTTTGGCGAGCGGATGGCCGCCATCGCCGCGCGATGTGGGGCCAGCGTAGTACGTGTAGAGGCGGAATGGGGGACCGCTGTACAGCCCGAGCAATTGGCGAGCGCGTTGCGGGGCGTTAGGCCCAAACTCGTGTGCATTGTACACGCCGAGACGTCCACCGGGGTGTTACAACCGCTGCAAGAGATCGGCCGACTGGCGCGTGAGGCTGGCGCGCTGTTCCTGGTAGACTGTGTGACCTCGCTGGGGGGTATGCCTGTGGCTCTGGATGAGCGCGGGATCGACATTGCTTACAGCGGTACACAGAAATGCCTGGGCTCTCCACCGAGCCTGGCGCCTATGAGTTTGAGCGCGGACGCTGTAGCGGCCTACCGGGCACGCAAGATCCCTGTGCAGAGCTTTTATCTGGATGCCGGCGAGATTTGGCGCTACTGGGGCCCCGAACGAGGGTACCACCAGACCGGCATGATCAACATACTATATGCTCTGCGCGAGGCGCTGTCAGAGGTCGCGGAAGAGGGTCTTGTGCCGCGCTTCCTTCGACATAGGGTGAACCAGCGGGCACTGATCGCCGGCCTGGAAGGGTTAGAGCTCTCGCCGCTGGTGTACGACGCCGACTTGCGGCTGCCATCGCTGACCACCGTCCTCGCGCCGGAGGGGGTTGACGAGCGCGCATTGCGCGAGTGCTTGTTGGACCAGTACGGCATTGAGATCGGCGGTGGCTTGGGCAAGTTCGCCGGCAAGGCCTGGCGCATAGGGCTGATGGGCTATGGCTCGCAGCGGGCAAACGTCATGTTGTTGTTGGCGGCTCTGGCCGATCTTCTGAAAGCGCCTGGTGCGGGAGAGGCGCTGATGGCGGCCAGCGCAGTGTATGCCGAAGCGGATACGGATTCGTTATGTTAGTGATCGGGCTGGAGGACAATAGTGATGCGGTTGCGCTTGATTTCCTGTGAGGTGCTGGCGCGCCAGGTGTATTACGTAGCTGCCTTGGGGCCACACGTCGTCGATATCGAGTTGGTGGAAAAGGGCCTGCACGACGATCCGGATGTGCTGCGCACCGAGTTACAGCGGCGGGTTGATCTCGTGCCCGAGGGACGATACGATACCATCTTGCTGGGTTACGGCTTGTGCAGTAATTCTATCGCCGGCCTCGTGTGCCCTCACACTCCGATGGTGGTGCCGCGCGCTCACGACTGCATCACCCTTTTTCTCGGCTCCTGTGCGCGGTACAGCGATGAGTTCAGGGCCAACCCGGGCACCTATTGGTATACCGCGGATTACGTAGAACGTGGCGGCGCCGCAGGAGATCGTGTGGCGCTGGGCGCGGGAGGCTCTGACGCCGATATGGAAAGGGTCTACCAGGAATACGTGGACAAGTACGGGCAGGACAACGCCGACTATTTGATGGAGGTGATGGGGGCGTGGGCGCAACACTATAACCGCGCCGCTTACATAGAGACGGCCGAGTTAGAGTTGCCCGACTATACCGCGCAGATTCGGGAACAGGCTGATCGGAGGGGCTGGGCTTTCGAACATATGGAGGGCAGCCTGATCATCGTTAGAGACCTCTTGGAGGGGCGTTGGGATGCGGACCGTTTTCTCACCGTGCCGCCGGGGAAAGCTATTCAGCCCAAGCATGACCACGATATTGTTACCTTTGGTGAGGCCGAGACTATAGCTGGCGGCGACCGAGTTGGCCACCAGCGGATATGAGGGCGCTGAGGCTCGCTGGAGTGGCTTTGCCTATGAGGTGGAAGAAGAGAGAATCGATGGCGCCCTGTATCGTCACTATTTGCTGAGGAGCGACAACTATGCCGAAAACGATGAGCCCCGAACTCGTGCGGTTGGGGAGCAACACTATCAGAATGCTGGCGGTGGATGGCGTCGAGAAGGCCAAGTCGGGGCACCCCGGCCTGCCCATGGGCGCCGCTGACTATGCCTTTACGCTGTGGAGCCGCTACTTGCGGTTCAACCCCGAGGATCCCGCATGGCCCAACCGCGACCGCTTTATCCTGTCTGGTGGACACGGATCCATGTTGCTGTACGCGCTGCTGCATCTGGCCGGTTACGATCTATCGCTCGATGACCTCAAACAGTTCAGGCAGTGGGAGAGCAAGACGCCCGGTCATCCCGAATACGGCGTGACGCCCGGCGTGGAGACGACCACCGGCCCACTCGGGCAGGGGTTTTGTAACGGTGTGGGAATGGCCATGGCGGCCAAGATGGCCGCGGTGCGCTACAACACGGCCGAGCATCGCATTGTAGATCATTTCATCTACGGCATTGTGACCGATGGCGATCTCATGGAGGGCGTGACCTCAGAGGCAGCGTCTTTGGCGGGGCACCTCAAGCTGGGGAACATCATCTATTTTTACGACGACAACCGTATCAGCATCGAGGGCTCGACTGAGCTGGCGTTCACTGAGGATCGCGGCAAGCGCTTTGAGGCCTACGGTTGGCAGGTGCTATATATCGATGGCCACAACGACGAACAGGCGGCGCAAGCTATCGAAGATGCGCAGGCGGACACCGAGCGCCCCACATTGATTGTAGCTCGTACTCATATCGCCATGGGCAGCCCCAACAAAGTGGATACTGCCGAGTCGCACGGTGCTCCGCTCGGGGCTGACGAGGTGTTGGCGACCAGACGCGCCCTCGGCTGGCCGGAGGCGCCCACCTTTTACGTGCCCGGCGAGGTCAGGCAACTGTTCGCCGAGCGTGTAAAGGAACTCAAGAACGAGTATGCGGCCTGGCATGTAACTCTCGGGGCCTGGTCCGAGGCGAACACCGAGCTGGCCACTGAGCGCGAGGCGGCTCTGAGTAAGGCGCTGCCGGACGATCTGGAGGAGCAACTGCTGGCGGCGGTTTCGGCCAAGCCCAGCGCCACGCGGCGCCAGAGCGGCGAGGTCATCCAAAAGATCGCCGAATTGCTGCCCTCTTTTGTGGGCGGCTCGGCGGATCTGGCGCCATCGACATCTACCCTTATGAAGAATGAGGGGAGTTTTGGCCCCAATCAGTGGGGTGGGCGCAATCTGCACTTTGGCGTGCGCGAGCACGGGATGGGCTCTATCATCAACGGCATGGCTCTCTATGGCGGGTTCATCCCGTTTGGTGCCACATTCCTAGTGTTCGCCGACTATATGCGACCGCCGATCCGCCTGGCCAGCCTGATGGATCTGCAAGTGATCTATGTCTTTACCCACGACAGCATTTTCGTGGGTGAGGACGGCCCCACGCACGAGCCGGTGGAGCAGATGGCTTCGCTACGTGTCATCCCCGGTATGACGACAATTCGCCCTGCCGATGGCACCGAAGTTGCGGCGGCCTGGGCCTACGCCCTGCGCCACCAGGATGGCCCGACAGCTCTGATCCTGAGCCGGCAGAATCTGCCCAATATCGAGCGCGATGAGCCGTTCTCTTTTGAGGCCTTTGGCCGTGGCGCCTACATCGTGACGGAGACGCCGGGCACGACACCAGAAGTGGTGCTCGTGGGTACTGGCTCGGAGCTGCAATACTTGGTGGCGGCAAAACAAGCGTTGGAGAGTTGGGGACGCTCGGCACGCGTGGTCTCTATGCCATCGATGGACATTTTCAAACGACAGGACGACGCCTTCCGCCGCACGCTGATTCCATCGACGGCCAAGAAGGTGGTCATGGAGGCGGGTGTTCGCTTTGGCTGGGCCGACATCGTCGGCTCGGACGCCCTCTTTATCACGCAAGACAGCTACGGCCATTCGGCGCCGGCCGAAGTGTTGCAGGAAAAGTTGGGCTACACCAACGAGGCGGTCATCCAGAAAGTGCTGGCTTTTGCGGCCGGCTGACGCGGCCTTAAGCGGCGTGTCCTCGCGAGGACACGCCGCTTTGCTTTGCGGGCCCTACTCGGAGCTTAGAGCTGGAGTGGCGGGGGAGGGCGTCGGCTCCGCGCCCACACGGAGCAGCCAGAAGGACAGCCCTGTGACGACGCGCAGGCACGCAACCACCACAAGGGCAGTACGGAGTCCCACAAGGTCGCCCAACACCGCGCCGAACATGGGCGCTGCAAACCCTGTGATGTTGATAAGCAGCACATTGGCGGAGACAAAGCTCGTGCGTGAGCGCTCCGGCAGCACTTGGTACAAGCTGTTGGCCATGAATACGTTCATGGCGGCTCCAAACAGACCGCTCATTAGGGTGGGGATTAACAACTCGGTGGGGGTGGTGGCTAATGCCATGGTCAGAGGGTAGAGCAGTGTCAGCGGGCAGCTCAGCCAGAACCAGCGCTGAAACTTGGGGCGGTTCACCAGGCGCGCCAGCGCAAAGTAGGCGAACACGCTAACGAAACTCTCGACTGTGAGCAGTATGCCGATCCACCCATCGGAGGCACCCACGTTGCGCACCCGGTAAATAGTGTACAAAGGCGCGGGCATCGACAATGCTATACGGAAGAAAAATGAAGCGATAGCATAGTTGCGAAAGCCTGGCGTGCTACGGACCAGTGTGACGAGCTCACGCGGCCGGATGCGTGCGAGCGCTTTCGTGGGCTGTCTCAAAGGCGGCAGCTTGATTTTGGAGAGAACGTATATGCCCGCAAGGCCTGCGGCTGCGCCGATGACAAAGAGAACCTGATAGTTTGTAGGAAAAGGGGCCAGATCCAGCCACTGCCCCGCCAGCAACGCTACAATACTGGTTGCCAGACCATTGATGGCCAGTCGCCTGCTCAGTAATCCGGGGCGCCTATCCACACTAGTGGCTATCCCCAGGATGGAGGTAATGGCCATATTGCTCACCGAGCCGGGCACCGAGATCAGACTGTAGACCGCGACCAGGGCATAGGGGGCGATGGGTGCTGGAAGAAGGGGTAGCATCGCGAATAACGCCACTGTGCTGCGATACACGACCCTGCCGCGGTTGGCAGTGGCTACCAAATCTCGTTGGCACTGTACATAACTGCCGATGGGCAGAGCCGTGAGGATTGTGACGAGCGCGGGTAGCGATGTGTAGAGTCCCACCAGGAATGTCGGCGCGTCGAGACGCACTAAAAAGATCCCCAAGAAAGTGATGGCCCCGCTGGAGAGGATCGCCTGAAAGATCACCTCCACGAACAACACTCGCTCGTTATACGGTATTCCAAACCAGCGCGCTGTGGTCTGCCGTGCAAAGTGAGAGATAGACTGTGCAGGAGTTCGGCTATGCCAAGATTCACTCATCGTTCGGGTGTGCACCATTCTTATACTCGCCGCGGATCCCCTGTCTCAGGAGTTCCCGCGCAGGGGGCTTCGCGCGGCTGACGCTGCCCGAAGCGACATGCCCAGCGCCGCGTATGCCCTTACCTATAGCTCAAGCGACGGCTCGGGCTAGCCCCCCAGGCGAAGCAGCTGTTCGCGGATCGCCTGGCCTACCTCCTGCGTCGCAGCATGGCCTCCGAGGTCGGGAGTCAACACGGTGGCGAGATGGGTCACACGCTCGATAGCTTCCAATACGAGCGCGCCGGCGTCTTTGTGCCCCAAGTGGTCGAGCATCATCGAGGCCGCCCAGATGGCCGCGATGGGGTTGGCGATCCCGCGGCTGGCGATGTCGGGCGCCGACCCGTGCACGGGCTCGAACATAGAGGGGTAGTGCCGCTCGGGGTTGATGTTGCCGCTGGGGGGGATGCCCAAGCTGCCTTGGAGGGCGCCGCCGAGATCCGTCAGGATGTCTCCAAAGAGGTTCGAGGCCACTACGACGTCCAGGCTCTCTGGCGCGGTGATGAACCGTGCTGCCAGAGCATCCACGTGATATTGGCGACAGATGACCTCTGGATACTCGTGCTGCAGCGCTGCGAACACCTCGTCCCAGAAAACCATACTGTACTGCATGGCGTTCGACTTAGTGGCGCTGATGAGGTCGCGTCGGGGGCGTTGGCGGGCCAGTTCAAAGCCGTAACGTAACACACGCTCAACCCCCGCGCGGGTATAAACTGACGTTTGCACAGCGACCTCGCTGTGCGTGCCGCGATGGACCCGCCCGCCCACACCACTGTATTCGCCCTCTGTGTTCTCACGGATGCAGATGAAATCGATCTCTTGCGGACCCTTTCCGGCCAGAGGGCTTGGGATACCGCGCAGCAATTTTACCGGTCGCAGGTTGATGTACTGGTCAAAGCTCTGGCGTATGGGCAGGAGCAAGCCCCAGAGCGACACATGGTCCGGCACGGTGGGAAACCCTGTCGCCCCGAGCAAGATAGCGTCATAGTCGCCCAAGATGCGCAAAGCGTCGGGCGGCATCATCTCGCCGTGCTCCAGGTAGTAGGCGCAGCTCCAGGGGTAACGGTCGAATGTGAATCCGATGCCGCCGTGCACCTGGCAGAGGGTTTGTAGCGTCTCCACCGCTTGGTCCGTTGTGTCCACGCCGATACCGTCTCCCGGTATAACTGCGATGCGATAGTGTTCCATAAGATCTCCCGTGGTCCGGTGTGTGGATGAGGGGGCGCTAGCCGCAAAGCCAGTCTGCCATCTGCCCTCGTTTGTGTCAAGAGGAGGTCTCGGCGTTCGGGCCCCTGCTTGTCTGCTCCATCCAGCTGTGCTAAGTTGGGCTCTACCAACCAAACAAGGAGTTGATATATGGCGCTGGCTGCAGGCTTTCGGGATCGGGTGGTGCAAGTGTTGCAGGATCTGGTGCGCATTGATACGACGAACCCGCCCGGCAATGAGGTAGAGTGTGCTCTCTACCTCCGTGAGTTGCTTTCTCCCGCTGGCATCGAGACGCAAGTGGTCGAGTCGGCACCAGGCCGCGGGAACCTCGTAGCGCGCCTGCGAGGCTCGGGCGAAGGCAAGCCGCTGATGCTCATGGGGCATCTGGACGTAGTGGCGGCGGCCGATCCGGACGAGTGGACCGTCCCCCCGTTTGCGGGGGAGATACGCGATGGGTACCTGTGGGGGCGTGGCAGCGTGGACATGAAGAATATGATCGCGGCCAGCGCGGTGGTGTTGCTGGCTTTGGCGGCATTGCCGCATCCCCTACGACGCGATGTGCTGTTTGTTGCTAGTGCCGATGAAGAGCACGGCGGCGAATGGGGCATGGGCTGGCTGGCGCAGCAGATACCCGGGTTGTTTGATGTGGATTGCGCAATAAACGAGGGTGGCGGGAGCCCGGTTACCCTGGCAGGCAAGCAATACTATACGTGCCAGGTGGCAGAAAAGGGCGTGTGTCGCACTGTTTGGACCGCCCAGAGCAGAGGTGGGCACGGCTCTGGTCCGCGGCGGGATACCGCGCCGCTCAAGCTGGCTGGGGCGCTTTGTCGCTTGGGCGATGGGTACCTGGGGGGCGCCGCTATCCCTACTATGCGCGCTGCGTTCGGCGACATCGCCCGGCAACGGTCGGAGCTCGCGGCAGAGGAGACGGAGAGCCTCTTTGAGCAGGGGCGATTCGAGGATGCGTTGAAGGCTGCTGGACTTGACGAGCAAGAGGTTCAAGCCCAGCGTTTGTTGTTCTATGACACCGCTTGTGTTACGGGTCTGCGTGCGGGGGATCCGCGGCAGATCAACGTAATACCGCCCCGCGCTCAAGCTTTTGTGGACGGGCGCGTCCTGCCGGGCCAGACCCAAGAAGACTATCTACGAGAGCTCCAAGAACTGGCCGGCGAGGAGGTCCAAGTGGAGGTCTACGAGGACCGGTTCTCGCCGGGGCTGGAAGCTTCAAGCGATGCGCCGATCATGACGACAATCCGCGAGGTGATCGCGGAGCGTTGTAACGGTGCGCCGGCGCTCCCTTGGATGTGTGTAGGCTCCACAGATGCCAAACATCTCGCGGCGCTGGGTGTGCCTGTGTACGGTTTTGTGCCCTCGATGTCGCTGCCGGAGGGCGTCGAGGAGGCCGGCGCGCACGCCACCGACGAGCGGCTCTGGCTCGGGAACCTGTCGTTTTGTCTCGACGTGCTGTACGATATCGTCTACCGATACGCTACACAGCGTTGATCGACAACTCGGCTTCAGCCGAGTTGTAAGAGCTGGTTGGCGTTGCGCCAGGTGATCTTTTCGTATGCTTGGGCGGACAGACTGCCCTGCTCACGACACTCCCGGAGATAGGTCACCAGTGGCGTAGAATTGCTCGGTGCGCAGATGTCCGTGCCGAACATCAGACGATCCTGATGCTCTTCCATGAACCATGCGCCGAACTCGAGATCGCGGCTGACGGCGTTGTATCCGCTCCCCGCTGAGAGGTCGCCATACAGGTTCGGGTAGCGTGTAAAGAGCTGAGGAAGTCGCCCCCCCGGGCTTACCGGGCCATTGGGGTAGGTGTTGCGATTCTCTAGAGAACAGTCGGGGCCCATCTCGGCCCAGAAGGGCTGCGAGTGCCCGATGAAGCGCAACGCTGGGAAGCGTTGGAGTGCACGTTCGAGCCGCGGCAGACCGAGGTCGTCGATGAGGCCGTAACAGCCGCCCGCCTGAGGCCCAATGTGAAAGAGTACCGGTACGCCCACGGCCTGGCAGGCCTCAAACAAGTTATCCACGCGCGGATCATCCATAGGGATGTTGGCCGTGATTTCGCCGACGCCTTTACAGCCACGCTCGACATAATGCTCGACGAAGGCACGCAACCGCGAGTCTGGCGAGTTGCTGTCGGCGCGGGGATCTACGTTGCAGAAGGGGATAAAGCGGTCGGGGTACTCTTGCGCCACACTCAGCATCTCTTCGGAGAGGATTGGCTGGTGCATCCCCTCAGGGCTCACCAGCGGCAAGAGCACCGCCTGTGTAGTGCCGATGCGGTCCATGATCTCCAGCAGCTCCTCGGGGCTCGCCCAAGTCTCGCCGTTGGCTCGGGTGATGCTATCCATCCGCGTCGTGTGCACATGGATATCGATCTGCATGCTTGGCCTCCTCATGTCTCTGGAAAGGGCAGGGAAACTTTCTGCCGTGCCGATCATTGTACAGCCGTGTGAGGTTGAGGGAAAGCGCACGTGTGGGACGAAATACCCGAACTCTATGACCCTGAAGACGATCAGCCTCTCGATGAACGTGTGCTGGTCGTTATCGTCACGCGCCCCAAAGACTGGGCGCTGGTCTGTACGGAGCACTGGTATCGCATACCTGTTACTCAAGCGCCGCGACGCATTGGCGCGGGATATCTCGCCTTCTATATGGGAAAGAATCTAGGGGCGCTTCGCTGGGGTATTTCGTACTATGCGCCGGTGCTCGGCTATCGTACAGTTTGTCGCCGCGATCTGCTACCCGATGAAGCGGATCATCCGCGCGCCGACGAGCTATACTATCGGCTGGACCTCGGCCCGCTGGAGGCGCTGCCGCATCCCATCCCCAGCGACAAGCTGCGTCGTGTGACCTTTATCCCCACCACGCTTTCACGGCTGTTGCGGGCGCGAGAAATTAACGACTTGTGGGACAAGCAGGTGGCTAGAGACCGCCTCTGGCGCGCGCTGCAGGTGCGAGAGATCGTAGCATATCGCGACTATGCCGTTACCAAGGGCTTGCAGCAACATACCCTGGACCTGATGGTTCCCTGCGCAAAACAGAGCCTCGCGATAGAATGTGTGCCGGATGACGAGACGCCACCAACCGGCGAGCACCGCGTCAAAGAGTGGGCGCCCCCATGGCCCGGTCTCGCGTGGGCTTGGCAGCGCTTTAGCGTGTCAGAGATCATGCTGGATACGCTGGCCTGTGTCGAGATCATCCGGCGTTTTGTGGCGGCGCAGGGTGGGCAGAGGTCGGTAGGCGGTCCATGAGGTGGCTATGGCTTGGCGGCGACCACATAGGCGATGACCTGTCGCCAGGCGACTTGCTCGCCTTCCAAGTGGCGTGAGAAGAGGTCGCGAATGGTCCTCACGTCGTCGTCCAACAGCTTCCGTCTCAGATGGTCACCATAGCTGGGGCGCGCCTCGGCGCCTCGCTCGAACCAGCCAGCGACAAGCTCGGAGGTGATGAGCTGGTCCCGCGTCGACCTGACGACATCCACGCTCACATGTGCAAATCCTGCCTGCACCAGCGCCTCAGAGAGCGTATCAGCGTCCCAGTTGGTCATCGGGTCGGCCGGTACATTGTAGATCGCCTCCTCCGCCTCACGCCAGGCAGCAACGGATTCCGGTTCCAGCCTTGTGGGATCGAGCAGTGCGTAAAGACGCTGTGCCTCCCTCGGCAACACCTCCGCGAGGCTAAGCTGCGCCCCCGGCCGCATCAGGCCTGCTATCGCGCGTAGAGCCTCGGTTTTGTCCTGGCATTGGGTGAGGCTATTGCGTCCTAACACCAGATCAAAGTATACGTCGGGGGCCTCGCGCGCGAGCAGAACCGGCAGCTCGTGGAGTCCGCCTTCCAGCACTACTGGGCGTTCCACCTCCGGAAGCCGTGCGACCTGCTGGCGGATAGCCGTGGCAGTAGCGGGGTCTCGCGCCAAACACCAGACGCCGCCCTCGGGTGTGCGGCGCAGCGCCTCCCAGGTGAGCAACCCCGCGCCCACGTGCAGATCCAGCACCAAGTCGTGTCGCTGTATCGACACTCCGGCATAGATCCGATTGCGCACACGGCCCAAGTGGCGCCCCGCGTCGCTGATAGAGCGCTGCAGCCAGCGATCCCGCGCTTTGTTAGGGGGCGTAAAGGTGAGCACTTGGACGTCGGAGGGCTTTTCCACCACAGCGGCGAGCTGCTCTTCGCGGCGACGCTGTACGCGTTCCCTGATGTGCGCCTCGTATCCCTGATCCCCCGGCTGATAGAATACCTGGCCCTGGAGGCCCGGCGGCAGATACTGCTGTGCCACCCAGTGATCACGGTAGGCGTGGGGGTAGAGGTATCCTTCTCCATGCCCCAAGCCCTCTTTGTCGCGGTTAGCGTCCTTGAGGTGAGCTGGCACCTCTTCTTCGCGTTCGCTCTCCACAGCACTGAGGGCATCAAAGAAGCCCATGGCCGAGTTTGATTTGGACGTAGTGGCCAAGTAGAGGGCCGCCTGCGCTAGATGATACCGGCCCTCTGGCAGTCCCACGCGGTCAAAAGCCGCGGCGGCCGCCTCCACCACCCCGAGGGCCTGCGGATCGGCCAGACCGATGTCCTCGCTGGCCAGGATCAGCATGCGGCGAAAGATAAAGCGCGGATCCTCACCAGCATAGACCATCCTGGCGAGCCAGTAAAGGGTGGCGTCAGGATCGGAACCCCGCACCGACTTGATAAAGGCGCTGATCGTGTCGAAATGATAGTCGCCTTCGGGGTCATAAAGCACTGCTCGCTGCTGGATCGAATCCTCGGCGACACCCATACCCACCTCGATCTCGCCGTTTTCATTGGGCGGCGTGGTCTCTACCGCCAGCTCTAGCGCGTTGAGCAGCGAGCGCGCGTCGCCGTTGGAAACGTTGATCAGATGGTCCAGTGCCTGGGGGTGGATGTTGACTGTTAGGTTACCGTAGCCGCGTTCGGGGTCGTCCAGCGCCCGTGCGGCCACCTCACGCAATTCATCGTCGCTCAGCCCTACTAGCTGGAACACGCGGCTGCGGCTGAGGAGAGCGCGGTTCATCGAGAACCAGGGGTTCTCAGTGGTGGCACCGATCATGATGATGGTACCGTTCTCTACCCAGGGCAGCAAGGCGTCCTGCTGCGCCTTGTTCCAGCGGTGCACCTCGTCCACAAACAGGATGGTGCGTTGCCCGTGTAGGTGACGCTGATCCTGTGCCTCCTCAGTGACGGTACGTATCTCTTTGACGCCCGCGAGCACAGCGTTAATCGTGATAAAGCGCGAGCGAGTGGTGTTGGCGATCACCATCGCTAACGTCGTCTTGCCTGTACCGGGCGGTCCGCAAAAGATGAGTGAGGAGAGCTGGTCGACCTGGATGGCGCGTCTCAGCAGGCGCCCGGGCCCCAGGATGTGGCTCTGCCCCACAAACTCGTCCAGAGTGCGCGGCCGCATGCGCGCCGCAAGTGGGGCCTCCCGTTCGATCTGCTCTCGCTTGGCGTGGGCAAAAAGGTCCATCTCTCTCACGGCCGGGCTCCGTTGTCCTGTGCCGGCAAATCCTCCATAACGGGCGCTGTGGAGCTGCGCCTGCGCGCCAACAGGGCTCGTTTGATGGCGCGCCAGACGGTCTCTGCGGCACCAACTTCCTCATTATCGATCGCGTGCTCGGTGTAGCGCGCCTCGATGAAGGCGAGGCTTAGCGCGCGCACTTCACGAGAGAGCTCGGGTATCGCTTGCACCAATTGGTCCTGGTACTCGAGCGGCGTCATCGAGGGCGGCCGGACGATCCCTTGTTGGGCGCCGCGGTGCAATGTGGAGAGGTAATAGTAGCGCACTCGCTCTCGGGGTGACATACCGCGCAACGACACGAATCGCCACGGGCGAACCTTGGGGGCGCGAGCCCGCGCGTCCGCCCAGCGCCTAGCGAGATTCTCGCGCGTATGGATGATCGCTTTGGCGGCGCTCCGCCGAACAGCACGCCACGCTCGCGCCAGCCAACCGAACAGGCGGGTCATCGAGATAGCACGTACGATGCCCCAGCGGTCGCCCACAAAGTGAAAGAGCGAATAGACGACAACGCCGATCAGCACCCCCCAGAAGACTAGGGTGCGCAGCACCTCTAACCAGGCCAGTGACCCCTCTACGCCCTGAACCGGCGGTGGCGGCGGTGGTGTGGCTGCTGGCGCGGGCGTCTCCCTGACGATAGCCTCGTTGCTGATAAAGAGGCCGGCAAACCAGCCCAGCACCGTAGTGACGATCAATACGATCAGGAAAACGAACTGCAAGATCGCATAGCCGACCCATTGCACCGCCATTGAGCCAGCATCTAGGATCCCCACAGAGTAGGACACTGGAAGCAACGCCGCAACCAGCCCCACGAGCAACAGGAACCCGATGGCCAGCAAAAGCCAGCGCTGCCCGATGGAGCCCTGTGTGGGTACGCCCTGCAGGTCCCAGGTGGCTTTCAGGATCGTATATTGAGCGTGGCTGGTGAGTAAGAGGCCGATCAAAAAGTAGGCGAGCGCATTCAGCACCACCCCTGACCCACCCTGCGGCTCGAGCAGCACGAGGTTGCGCACATCCACCTGAGACAGCCCTGCGAGGAGCAAGATGGCCACGCCTCCCGCGAAAAACACATTCACGATGCGGTTCAGGCGGCTGCGGCGGTCCGTCAGGCCATGGTGAGGCATAGTGCTTCGAAGGTAGAAATCGGGATCCGTCACAGACGGCATACGCTCGATGGGGGCTGCCTCTAACTCTTGAAATGCTGCAGAGAGGCTCATAGCTGCGGCCCAAAAGATGGCTACCAAAACGGCGTTGCTGAGAAAGCCCGGGTCCAGAAAGGCCATGAGATCATCAGACCAGCGTGACAGGTCCGCTACGAGAGCGCCCCAGCCACGCCCTAGGTAGACGCCGAGGCGCACGATCATTAGGATCACCACCCACTCTACGAAACGAAAACGAGCCTGATCCTTCTCCGAGACGTTGCGGCGAGAGAGTAGGCGTTGTGCGTGAATGCTCTCCAGCGAGACCAAGAAAACGAGGATGACGAAAAAGCGCCCCGGCCAGTTAAGGGAGATGGTTGAAACGAACTGCGACAGCGCGATGGCGATGCATGTGAGCATGCCCGCAATGGCTGCCGGCCTCACCACTTCTTCCAAAGTGATCTGTACCGCGTCGCGAGGCGGCGCGGGGGGTTGTAGTGCGCTTTGGCTGTCGATCTGGTTTTCCGCTGGTGCCTCATCTCCATACATCGAGGTCGCTCTCCTGCCATACCTGATAGGCCTTGATGCCGAGCTGTTTGGCGTGCTGTTCGACGATGGCGAACGGCGTACGAGGGTCCATCACGATGAGGACCACGTGAAAGCCGGAGCGCTTCATAGCCACCAGTTGATCGACCTGTTCGTCTGTTGCGTGGGAGGTGATGACGACAGCTGTGCCCCCCCAGCTGAGATGCAAGCGGGCCTGGCGCAGCAGCTCGGCAAAGGGGCGCTCTTCGGCGGCCTGCACACGCGCCAGGATGTCCAAAATACGTGTGAGTTGCTCGCGTCCTTTGCGCGGCTTGAGCACGATCTCACGGGCCTCTGGCAGCAGCGGGTCCGCACCGTTGCAGCTGAGGCCAATCGTCTGTCGCTGCTCCGCGAGATGGTTGGCGATAGAGGCGGCTGTCTCGATGGCCAGTTCCGTGGCGCCGGGCGCCCGGCGCAGGGTGTACTCGCTGCGGTTGAGGTTCAGAAAGATCTGTGCTTCGATAGAGATCGCCGGCTCAAAACGCTTGACTTGCAGGGTGCCCGTGGTTGCGGTGGTTTTCCAGTGGATGTGTCGCAAGCTGTCGCCACTTTGGTATTCACGGATGCCCATGAGGCGCGAGGGATCCTCGTAGATGCGCTGTTTTGTGGCCGTTGAGCCGAAAGGCGTCTGCGCTGGCAGGCCCAAGTGTGTCAGCGGGACGATGGGCGGATACACCAGAATGTGGTCCTCGCTGGGGATCTGGCTCTCGCGCTGACCTATGCCGAACAGGTCGCCCGAAGAGATGGTGAGGGGCCCCAGAGGATAGTACCCCCGGCGACGGCAATCCAGCTCGTAACTGAACGATGTGCGCTCCTTGGGCCATAGAGATACGACGGATCGAAAAAAGTTGGGCGACTTGAGCTGAGTGGGTACGCTTTCGTGCAGACGCAGGTAGGGGACGGGTAGCAGGCTCTTGTTGCGCACATGCACCTTTACCTGCGTACGCTCGCCGAAAAAGGCGCGCATCGTGTACTCGCGCCGGCAAGAGATGGCGGTTAGCGATTGCTCGAGCCACATCCGGGAGACGAAATAGACGCCAAAGAATGTGTAGAGCAGGTAAAAGAAAAAATGAACTTTGAATACGGCTGCCAGCAGAAACAGCCCCAAGACGAACAGCAGAATGCCCTGCATCAGCTCGCTTCCTCGTGGCAGCCCGACTGCGATCAGGCGTCGTCGAGCTGTCCAATATCCAATTTCGTCTCCTCGAGCAGGTTTCGCAAGATGGTTTCGCTATCGCGCCCACGCAGAGCGCTCTCGGCCTTGACGATAAGACGGTGCTCTAGCACGGATGGGGCCAGCAACTTGATGTCGTCGGGCAGTACATAGTCGCGCCCCCGGATAGCGGCCAGCGCCTGTGCAGCTTTGAAGAGGCCTAGGCTGCCGCGTGGGCTGGCGCCAAGGAACAGATCGTAGTGGTTGCGCGTGGCGTGTGCCAGGCGCACGATATAGCTGCGTACCGTCTCATCCACCGTCACATCCCAGACGATCGATTGCAGATCTACCAGGCGCGACATGTCAACCACCTGCGAGATGGTCTCGACAGGGTGTGTGCGCCGCAGGTTGAGCAGGATTTGCTGCTCTTCTTCCAGGTCCGGGTAGCCGATGTCGATCCGCATGAGGAAGCGGTCGAGCTGTGCCTCAGGCAGAGGAAAGGTTCCCTCGTACTCCACCGGATTCTGGGTGGCCAACACCATGAAGGGGCGCGGTAGCCGGTGAGTCTGGCCATCCACGGTTACCTGGTACTCGCCCATCGATTCGAGTAGAGCCGATTGTGTGCGCGGCGTGGCCCGGTTGATCTCGTCGGCGAGCAGAATGTTCACAAAAGCGGGGCCGGGCCGGAACTCGAACTCGCCCGTCTTTTGGTTAAAGACAGAGACCCCGGTCACATCGTTGGGCAGGAGGTCGGGCGTGCATTGCAGCCGTTTGAAGCTGCCCCCTAGCGAGATGGCAAACGCACGCGCCAGCATCGTCTTGCCAACGCCCGGAACATCCTCGATCAGCACATGCCCTTCGCAGAGCAGCGAAACCATCACCAACTCAATGGCGCGCCGTTTGCCGATGATTACTCGTTCCACATTGTCCATGACGGCTTGAGCGAAAGCAGCGACGTCCCCGATCGCCATTGAGCCTCTTTCCTTTCTGTGTAAGGATTGCTATAGTAGATTCTAGACCTTTTTGCTGGGTGTGGCAACACGGCGCTGCAGGCGGCACGCCACGTCTCGCGCAACCCCGTCCGGCGTCCCGCGTATAGAGTGCGGTTGTCTCTGCTCATCCCTCGCGGGCATGCGGAGTCGGCCGTTTTTGCACTCACCAGAGCCTCACTTCAGAAAGCATACGTTCAGTGCGTATCATCGAGTTCTTGTTGAGCGGTGTCTGTCACCAGTTGTCCGAACGCTCTCTGATGTATCAGGGCCGGGCCCTGCCGCTGTGTGCGCGTTGTACTGGCACCTTCCTGGGGGCAGCCTTGGGTTTGGTGGTGCTGCGGTCGATGGGCCAGGGCCGTCGCAGTGAGCTTCCCCCAGGGCGTACGATGGTTGTTCTGGGCCTGTTGGCGGGCCTTTGGGTCGTTGACGGGATCAACTCGGCTTGGGTGTTGCTTACTGGCACTCTGCTGGCCTACACGCCCAGCAACACGATGCGCCTCGCTACGGGCATGGGTACCGGCCTGGCTATTGCAGCGATTATCTACCCCATCTATCATCAGGCTATGTGGGCGGAGGTGGAGGCGCGGCGCGTGCTCGACTCAGCACGCCACTTGGCGCTGCTTCTCGGTGCAGGCGCAGCGATTGTGATCGTTGCGCTGGCGTGGCACTCGGCTCCTTGGGCGCTCTGGGCGGGGCTTGTCTCCCTGGCGGTGATAGCGGTGCTCGCTGTGCTGAACGCTGTGCTCGGTCTTCTCTTGTGTAGAAAGGAGGGGTTTGCTAACCACTGGCGCCAGACGGTTCCTGTGCTGCTTGCGGGACTGCTGGCCGCTGTCACCGAGATGAGTGTGCTGGCTCTTTTACGGCGGTTACTCGGCTGAGACCGTGCGGTGTGCTGTTGATTGTGGGTTGCAAGTCGGGTATAATGATGAGCGTGATCCGTTCTCACCGTTCGCGCTTCACATCGAAAGCTGCGTTGGCGGCACCCAAACAAAGGAGAGGGTAATGGATATCGGTAAGGCGTTCAAGTACATGTTCGATGACGAGGATTGGCTGAAAAAGATCGCCATCGGTGGTATACTCAACATCATCCCTGTCGTGAACTTTATCCCCTTTGGATATGGTCTGCGGCAGCTGAAAAACGTCTCCCAGGGGCGCGACTTGCCGCTTCCCGAGTGGGATGACTTTGGGGGCGATTTTATGCGAGGCCTCATAGTCTTCGTCGGCGGCTTGATCTACATGCTGCCTGTCATCCTGCTGCAGATTCTCGCTGTGATCATCGGCGCAGTCGCCTCCGGCTCCAGCAGCGAGGCCTCTGGAGTAGGCGCGCTGTGTGCCTCCGCGTTGAGTTGCCTCATGGTGCTTTACGGCATCGCGATGATGGTCTGGCTGCCGGCCGCTATCCTCAAACATGTGGAGACGGGTGAGCTCGGTGGCTTTTTCCGTTTCAGTGAGATCTGGGACTTTGTGCGGACGAACATCAGCCAGTATATCGTGGTCGTGCTGCTGAACATTGTGGCGCAGCTAGTGGCCAGCATTGTGGGTGGTATCGCATGTGGTATCGGTGTCGTATTCACCACTTTCTGGGCCACACTCGTCATGGTGCATCTGTTGGGTCAGCTTGGCGGGGCCCCGGCCAGCGGAAATTACACTGGGGCGATACCGCCGTACGGTACCACGCCCCCTCCACCCATGGGGGGTGAGCTCTAGTGCGGGTGCGCCGACTGCGGCTCTGATTAGAGCCCGGTGAGTTCGAGGCGAGAGAGACATCTCTCGCCTTTTTTGTGGCCAGGGACGGTCCGCTTACGTGCCGATCGCGCGGGGTTGGTAGGCCTTGGGTACAAAATGATAGGTTTTGGCAGTGATCTGGTACTACACTTGACTTGCCTGATTCGTGTAGGGCGCGCAGGTCCCCGGTTTAGGGACGCGCCACACGTTCACTCATGCATAATAGAGGAACAATGTCGAACGCCAGTTCTCGGTTGCCCCGTTTCTCCAAGCTTTCTCCCGATGAGCGCGCACAGCACCTTGCAAAGTTGGCGGGCCTCAGCGCGGAAGAGCTCGCTGTTTTACAGGACGCCGGCGGGTTGAGCGTCGCCCAGGCCGCTCTCATGGTAGAGAATGTGGTGGGTATGTACGGGCTTCCGCTGGGCATCGCCACCAACTTTTGTATCGACGGGCGCGATCGCTTGATTCCTATGGCTATCGAGGAGCCTTCGGTGGTGGCGGGGCTGAGCTACGCCGCGCGCTTGGTGCGTGAGAGCGGCGGCTTCCGTACCTCTGTGGATCAGCCGCTGATGATAGGGCAGATTCAGGTGTTAGACGTCACAGACCCCTACGCTGGCAGGCAGCGCCTGTTGGCTGCTAAAGGCCAAGTGCTGGCCAAAGCGAATGAGCACGACCCAGTGATGGTGGAGCTGGGCGGGGGTGCGCGAGATCTGGAGGTGCGCGTCGTACCATCGAGCCCGGTGGGGCCCATGCTAGTGGTGCACCTGGTGTACGACGTCCGCGACGCCATGGGGGCCAACACGGTTAATACAGCAGCGGAGGCTTTGGCGCCCCTCATCGAGCAAGTGACGGGTGGGCGCGTCGGGCTGCGCATCCTGACCAATCTGGCGGATCGTCGATTGGCTCGGGCCTGGGGTGTGGTGCCTAAAGAGGCGTTGGCAATGGAGGGGCTGACACCTGACGAAGGGGTTCAGCGATTGTTGGAGGCCTACGCTTTTGCGATAGCCGATCCCTACCGTGCGGCTACGCATAACAAAGGGATTATGAACGGCGTCGATGCCGTGGTAATGGCCACGGGTAACGATTGGCGCGCTATCGAGGCCGGTGCACACGCTTTCGCGGCACGGGATGGCAGTTACAAACCCCTGTCTGCGTGGGAGCGCAACGCTGCGGGCGATCTGGTGGGCTCTATCGAATTGCCCGTGGCTGTGGGCATCGTGGGTGGGGCCACCAGAGTGCACCCCAAAGCGAGGGTGGCCCTCAAAGTGCTCGGGGTGAGCAGCGCTCAGGAACTGGCGGGCATCATCGCAGCGGTGGGATTGGCGCAAAACCTGGCGGCGCTCCGCGCTCTCGCGATGGAAGGGATCCAGCGCGGACACATGAAGCTGCATGCGCGGCAGGTGGCGATGGCGGCCGGCGCGGAGGATGATCTGGTGGACCGTGTGGCCGAGCGGCTTGTGCGCGAGGGGGCCGTGCGGCTGGATAGAGCCGAGGCGATCTTGGCTGAGCTACGCAGTGCATGACGATACGTCGGAGGATACGATCTTGGCAGTCATGAGGCCGGCTCGTGACGTGGGGGTGGTGGGTTATGGCGCTTATGTGCCGCGCTACCGCCTGCCCGCCCAAGAAGTGAACCGGATTTGGCACGGGGGCGAGGGTGACCTGCCCGTATCTGAGAAGGCCGTTCCGGGGCCTGACGAAGACACGGTGACGATGGCAATTGAGGCGGCGCGCAACGCCCTGGCCAGAGCGACGATAGACCCAGGCGAACTACGTGCAGTATGGGTGGGCAGCGAGTCACACCCATACGCCGTCAAGCCCTCCTCGACCATCGTTGCGGAGGCGATCGGGGCCGGGCCAAGCATCCTGGCCGCGGACTGGCAGTTCGCCTGTAAAGCGGGGTCCGAGGCGATGCAGGCGACGGTGGGCCTGGTGAGCTCGGGTATGGCGGATTATGGCCTGGCCATCGGCATGGATACCGCACAGGGCCAACCGGGTGATGCGCTCGAATACACCTCTGCGGCGGGCGGTGCGGCCTATATTCTCGGCCCTGCTGAGGCGAGCTTGGCGGTGCTGGAGGGCTCTTACTCTTATGTGAGCGACACGCCCGATTTCTGGCGGCGGCCCAATCGGCATTATCCCACTCACGGAGGGCGCTTTACCGGCGAGCCCGCGTATTTCCGCCACATCCTATCGGCGGCACGCTGTCTGATGGAGAGCATGGGGCGTGGTGCCGACGCCTACGACCACGTGATACTTCACCAGCCGAACAGCCGCTTCCCAGCCCGGGCGGCGTCCGAGCTGGGCTTTGAAAGAGCGCAGTTCGAGGCGGGGATGCTGGTGGATCGAGTGGGGAACACTTATGCGGGATCATCGCTTTTGGGTCTCAGCGCCGTGCTTGACGTGGCGCAACCGGGCCAACGCATTCTGCAGGTTACCTTTGGGTCGGGCGCTGGCAGCGATGCTTTTTGTTGGCTAGCCACCGAGCGGCTTGTCGAACGCCGCGGCTTGGCGCCCAAGACGGCGGACTATATCGCGCGGCGACGACAGATAGACTATGCCACCTATGCACGATATCGGGGCAAGCTGGTGATGCGCTAGGCCGGGCTGGGCGGTAGCCTCGGTCGGCACGAAATGGAAGGTGATGTCGGGACTGTGAGAGACGTCTGTATCATCGGGATCGGGCAGACACCCGTGGGCGAGCATTGGGGGCGATCCCTGCGCGAGTTGGGCGCGGAGGCCGTGTTACAGGCCTTGGAGGACGCGCAGATCGAGCGCCCCGAGGCTCTTTTGGTGGGCAACATGCTGTCGGGGCAGTTGCTGCAACAGGAGAACCTGGGAGCTCTCATCGCGGACTTTGCTGGTCTGCGGGGTATCGAGGCGCTCAAGGTGGAGGCGGCTTGTGCCTCCGGCGCGGCGGCTCTGCGGCTCGGGCACATGCTCGTAGCCGGGGGCGCGATGGACGTCGTGTTGGTATGCGGTGTGGAAAAGATGACGGATAGCCCCCTAGGCGAGACGACAGCCGCGCTGGCATCCGCTGCCGACGCCGTCTACGAGGCACAGCATGGCCTATCGTTTGTGGCCCTTAACGCGTTGATGATGCGGCGCTATATGTACGAGTATGGCTACAGGCGGGAGGATTTCGGGGGCTTTGCTATCAACGCGCACCACAACGCGGTCGCCAATCCCAACGCTATGTTCCGGCGCGCTATCAGCGAGCAGGCGTTCGCGCGCGCCAAGATGGTCGCCGATCCGGTGAGCCTGTTGGATTCCGCCGGCATCTGCGATGGGGCAGCGGCGTTGGTGTTGGCGCCCGCGAATTACGCCCGGGCGCAGAATCGGCGACGCGTACGTATTGCAGCGTCGGCCATTGGCACCGATTCGGTGGCGTTACACGACCGTGAGGATCCGCTGTTCTTGGGGGCTGCCCATATCTCGGCTCAGAGAGCCTATGCCCAGGCCGGTGTTGGACCAGAAGACATAGACTTTTTCGAGGCGCACGATGCATTCTCTATCATCGCTGCGCTATCACTGGAGGCCAGTGGGTTCACACAACGCGGGCAAGGCGTACGTATGGCTATGGAACAAGAGATCACGCTACAAGGGCGCCTGCCCATCTCCACAATGGGTGGGCTCAAGGCGCGAGGCCACCCCGTCGGGGCATCGGGTATCTACCAGGTGGTGGAGGTGGTCCAGCAGCTTTGCGAGGAGGCTGGGGTCAACCAGCTTCAAGGTTGCGCGTTGGGCATGGCACAGAGTATCGGCGGGAGCGGAGCGAACGTCACCACGCATATTCTCGAGCGCGTGGGTTAGGGATAGGGAGGCGTAGATGAGCCGACAGTACACTGCTGCAGACAATTGGCGGACCAGCAAACAGCGCTTGGGGCTGGTGGGTGAGGTTTGCCCGCACTGTCATGTCAAGATCTTCCCGCCGCGGGATGTATGCCCAACCTGTGGCGGGCCGGCCAAAGACGCATTTCGATTCTCGGGGAGGGGTAAAGTGTACTCGTTCACCACGATGTATGCTGTCCCCGAGGGCTTTGAGGAGTATGCCCCCTATATGGTGGCCATGGTCAAGCTAGAAGAGGGGCCGCTCGTTACAGCCCAGCTTACCGATGTTTCGCCCGAGGAACTGCACATCGGTATGTCTGTGGAGATGGTAACTCGCAAAGTGCGCGAGGACGGCGAGGGAGGCCTTATCCACTACAATTACAAGTTCCGCCCCGTTCTAGAGGCGGTGTCCGGCTAAAACGAGGCGTCGGCACGACCGGCTCTCTCCTCAGCGGGCGCGCCGACGTTGTTCGCTCCCGGCAGCGCTGAAAGGGCGGCGCTCACACTAGCAGGGCTTTGCTGCCGGGCTCACCCTCTACCCCTTTGACAGATGACTTGCCATTCGCTATATTCGACACAGTGGAATCGCGTGCAAGAGGTGTGCTCATGTCCGTCGCTGCTGTAGCCTCTGCAGCCGGCAAGGTCATCCTGTTGGGAGAGCACGCGGTGGTCTATGGACGCCCCGCTATCGCGGTGCCTTTGAGCGATCTGCGGGCGACTGTCCTGGTCGAGCCGCTAGCGCCAAAGGCGGCGAACGAGCACCGAGCCGACGTGCTGATCGTCGCAGAGGATCTGGCTCAAGAGTTTTGGCTGAGCGGGGTTTACGACAGCGATGTGGCCGTTGCCTTGCAGGCGTCCGTACGCAACACGCTCGCGCACTTTGGGCAGGGCGAGCAGCCCCTTCAGATCACCATTCGCTCGCAGATACCTATCGCTCGCGGCTTGGGTAGCGGGACGGCCGTGTCTACGGCCATCGTGCGGGCCCTGGCGCAACACTATCGAGAGACGCTATCCACTCGCGACGTGTCAGAGTTGGCCTATCGCACCGAAGTCATACTGCACGGCAGCCCGAGCGGCGTGGATAACACGGTAGCGGCCTATGAACGGCCCATATACTTTGTGCGCGGCGGCGAACTGAGGGCGCTCAAGGTCGCCAGGGCGTTCACGTTGCTGATCGGCGACACAGGCGTGCCATCTCGAACCAAAGACGCCGTTGCGGCGGTGCGCGAGGGTTGGCAGGCTGATGATCTTCGCTATAATACGCTCTTTGACCGGATTGGGGCGGTGGTGAACGCGGCCAAGGCAGCCATCGCAAGGGGCGATCTGATGACGCTGGGGATGGCCATGTCTGAGGGGCATGCAGCGCTACAGGACCTGGGGGTCTCCAGCGAGGATCTCGATCGGCTAGTGAAAGCAGCGCTGGATGGGGGTGCTCTGGGGGCAAAGCTATCGGGCGGTGGGCGAGGCGGCTGCATGGTCGCCCTGGTGCCCGAAGAGGTGCAGGAGCGAGTGCGCACAGCGTTGCTTGCAGCGGGTGCGGAGCGCGTGATGAGCACTGTAATATGCTCATCGGGATAGACGCTAGCCGTGCGGCGAGCGCGCAGCGCACAGGCGTCGAGAACTATGCGCTGTATCTGACCCGGGCGCTGGTGCAGCTGGGCGATGGGCACCGGTTCCGGCTATACTTTGCCGAGATGCCGGAAGACGGACTGTTCCCGCGTGACGAGCGGGTCGAGTGGCGGGTGATCCCTTTTCCCAGGCTCTGGACGCATGTGCGACTCGCTCTGGAGCTCGCGTTGCACCCGCCGGATCTTTTCTACGTGCCCTCGCACGTGATACCCTGGCTACATCCGCGACGCTGCGTGGCCACGGTGCACGATCTTGGCTACCTGCGCTACCCGCAGACACACACACGGTGCGCTCGAGCGTACTTGGATTGGTCCACGCGCCACAATGTGCGGGCCTCTCGGCGGGTTATCGCCGATTCGGAGGCGACCAGAAGGGACCTCACCGCGTATTATCATGTAAATCCGGCCCATATTCACGTGGCCTACCCGGCGGGCGCCGAAGGATTCGCTCCTATATCCGATGTGACTGTGTTGGATGCGGTGCGGCAACGATACCACGCGGGCGAGGATTACTTTTTGTATGTGGGCACGCTCCAGCCGCGCAAAAACTTGGACACTCTGATCCGGGCGTTCGCTCAGGCAGCGGCCGGGAGCGCTCTGCCGCCGGATGTACGCCTGGTATTGGCGGGCAAACGCGGTTGGCTGGAACGCGATATCCTGACGCGGGCGCAAGCGCTGGGGATCGAGGACCGTGTGGTGTTCACCGGCTATGTACCGAGCGAGGATCTACCAGCACTTTTGAGTGGAGCGACGGCCTTTGTCCTGCCGAGCTGGCACGAAGGGTTCGGCTTGCCATTGCTGGAGGCTATGGCTTGCGACACGCCAGTGCTCTGCTCCAACGCCTCCTCGCTGCCCGAGGTGGCGGGTGATGCGGCCTTGATGTTCGATCCAGCTGACGTCGGAGGCATCGCCGACGCCATGCTGCGAGTGTATGCCGATGCCGATCTGCGGCAGACGATGGTAGCGCGGGGCCGGATGCGCGTACAGGCCTTCAGCTGGGAGCGGTGTGCCCGTGACGTCCTCAGTGTCCTGGAATCCGCGGGCGCCGGAAAGTAGCATGTACGTGGAATCCGTCCACATTCTGGGTATCCGGGTCGACGATGTCACCACCGAAGAGACGCTGTGCATTCTGGAGCAGTTCGTGGCTGAGGGCCGGCCGCGCCAAGTTGTGACGGTGAACCCTGAGTTTGTCATGCGGGCTCAAGAGGACACGGTGTTTCGCCAAACGCTGGAGCAGGCGGATCTGGCGCTTCCGGACGGGCAGGGGCTGCTGTGGGCCTCGCGCCATATCGGGCATCCTCTGCCAGAGCGTGTGACCGGGGCCGATACGTTACCCCTCATCGCCGGGCTGAGCGCACAAAAGGGGTATCGCGTCTTTTTGTTGGGGGCCGCGCCCGGCGTAGCGGATCGGGCAGCGGAAGTGCTGGTGCAGGAGAACCCGGGTTTGCAGATCGCAGGCACCTACGCAGGGTCGCCGGACCCCGCTGAAGAAGAGGGCATTGTGCAGCGAATCAATGCCAGCTCACCGCAGTTTCTGTTTGTAGCGTATGGTGCGCCCAAGCAAGATCTATGGATTCGCCGCAATCTGCACCGCCTTCAGGTTCCGGTTTGTATGGGCGTTGGAGGATCGCTGGATTTCATTGCAGGAGTGGCCAAGCGGGCGCCGCTGTGGGTGCGCCGTGTGGGGCTGGAGTGGTTGTATCGGTTGTGGCATCAGCCTTGGCGTTGGCGGCGGATGCTAGTGCTTCCCCGCTTTGGATACCTCGTGCTGCGCGGTAAATACGGGCTCGAGGCGAGGAGGAGTGAATGATGCGCCGGATCGCATGGATTTCCCTTGGCCTGATGGCCCTGCTGTTGGCATTGGCGCCCATGGCGGCTCTCGCCCAGCAGCCGGTAGCGCTGAACCTTGTGGAATCGTATGTCGTCGTGCTGGAGGATGGGCGGCTCGACGTGCGTTACTCGCTGACCTTTACCGAGTTGGAGCAGGGCCGAGATCGTATTCGGGAGATCGGCCCCTTTCCGGCGAACCATTCGATCGTGTCGGCCAGCGGTAAAGGGCCGGAGGGCGAGTTCAGTGTGAGTTTGGCGGGAAGGGGCGACCGCTATGAGGCTCAGTTTGGCACATCCACTCGACGGGGCGAGCAATACACTGTCCTGATTCGCTATCGCGTGAGCCAGTCAGTATTTGACGACACCCAGGTGAATAGCAAGCCGTTCGTAGCTATTGGCTGGGCACCTTTCCAGTGGGCGCTGCCCATCGAGCGACAAGAGATCCGGTATGTTCTGCCCATCAAACTGCCCCCGGGGGTCACCGAAGCGGAACAAGTGACTCAGGCGATCGTCGAGGAGACGGGTCTGCTGGTGTCGGATACGTCACAGTTCGACCGTTGGGTCTATTTTGCCACGCCCGATGAGCAATCGGGTATCGTGTTCCTGTCGATCTTTGTGCGAGAGGACAACCTCCCTCCCGAAGCCCACATGATGCCGCAGTTCTTTTTGCCTGCGGAGACGATCACCACTACTCGCGAGACGCCTATTATCCCCACACCTGTGCCCACGAGGACCCCCACACCTGTGCCCACGGGCCTAATGGGCTTTACAGCAGGCGCGCTCAGACTGACCTTTTGCACTGGTGTGCCCATTACGCTGGTTGTGTTGGGGCTGCTGATCTCGGCGCTGCGCAAGCGCAAACCCAAGTCGGTCTACGAGCCTCCCGAGATCGAGATCGAGACTTTTCAGACGCCCGGTGTCGTGCCGGATCTGAACGCTATCGAAGCGGCTTTCTATATGGGCAACTCGACCAAGACGATATCACTGATCGTCCTCGCGCTAGAGCAGCGTGGTGTGGTGAACATTGTGAACCAGGTTCCACTGCAGCTCGAGATTCTGCAGCCGGACGCCGAGATGTCCTCTTACGAGAAGGTGCTGCTGGGTGCGATCCAAGAGGATGGCACGATCGACAAGGGTAAAGTGGGGGATATCCTGGCGGCAGTGGCGATGGTGGTGCAGCCCAAGATGTGGAACGCCGACCCGGAGGAGACGCGCCGCAGCTACCAGCGACGTATCGACACGGCCTGGGACGAGTACGAGCGAGAATGGGAGCGCTCTCCTCAACACGCGCCGACACCCAACTATCTTCCATGGATCCTGTTGAGCGATCGTAGCCTGCGCCCTGCCACGGCTTCGACGGGGCCCACAGCAGGCCGGTCGGCCGATGCTGGCGAGCGGGGGCCCCTGGCACGCTCCGCTGAGGAGGCCATCGCCCCCTTGGAAAGCATGGCGACCGCCATCACCCTGGGCGTTGAGGAGACCATCAGTGGTACGGTGGCCAAAATCGAACAGGGCGTGTCGCGTATCTTTGGCGAGAAGGGTGCGCCCGGTTATGATGCCTGCCACTCGGCCTGTCATTCGGCTTGTGTGCACGACGCCTGCCATTCGGCCTGCGTCCACGATGCCTGCCATAGCGCTTGTCACTCGGCTTGTGTATGCCACAGTGCATGCCACAGTGCGTGCCACTCGGCGTGTGTGAGCCGCTTCTAGAACGCGAGTGTACTCATGAGTTTTGATCTGCAACAGTTCGCCACCGAATTAGTGGCCTCGACGAGCGACCATATCTATATTCGCCCCGAGGACCGACTGATCATCATGCGGCCCAATCGGATGCATCATCTCAACGAGACGGCTACACGTATGTTGAGTCGCCTCTATAGTGCCGACGGGCCCGATGTGGAGGCCGTGGTAGCTGACGCCGTGCAGACCTATGGCGTAGAGCCTGAGCGGGCGCGAGAGGACTTGAAAGAGTTGCTGTTCAGCATCGCTGCGTTGCTGAACGACAACGTGTGTGCAGCGCCAAGCGTGCGCCAGACGCCCTTTGGCAGCCATGAGCGCGAGCTCCCCGTGTTGTCGGAGATCGCCCTGACCTACGACTGCCAGAATCGCTGCACCTTTTGTTACGCGGATTCGCCCAACCGCGGTCGCGAGGTGCCAGAGATGAGCACGGCGGAGGTTCGGGGGATCATCGATCGCATCTACGACGAAGCACATTGCCCGACAGTGTCGTTCACGGGGGGAGAGCCTACGCTGCGTAAGGATCTGCCCGAGTTGATCGCCTACGCCAAGGGCAAGGGGATGCGCGTGAACCTGATTACCAACGGGCTGCGCAGCGCGGACGCCGCCTATGTGCGGGGGTTGGCCGAGGCAGGTTTGGATTCGGCCCAAGTGAGCCTCGAAGGCGGCACCGCGGCCGTGCACGACGCCATTACACAGCACAAGGGCTCCTGGGAACGCACGATGCGCGCGGTGCACAACCTGCGCGCTGCGGGCATTTTTACCCACACCAACACCACCATTTGCGGGGGTAACCGCGAGCACCTGTTCGAGCTGGTGGATGTCATCGCCGATGAGCTGGGCTCCGAGTACTTTTCTATGAATATGGTGATACGCACGGGCACCGCTCTGCAGCACGACCAGGATCGCGTGAACTATTCTGAGGTTGGCCCTATCATCGAGGCGGTGCAGGCGCGAGCGCGAGACAAAGGAGTGCGGCTCGTTTGGTACTCGCCGGTTCCCTACTGCATATTCAATCCTGTCCAGGCTGGGTTGGGGAGCAAGTCCTGTGCGTGTGTGGACGGCCTGATATCCGTTAATCCGGCGGGGCAGTTGATTCCCTGCTCGAGCTTTGGCGAGGGGATCGGTGACCTGCTGCGCGAGCCTTTCGACAAAGTGTGGCACACTCGCACGGCCCTCTACTGGCGCCGCAAGGAGTTCATCCCGCCCGTCTGCCAGCGGTGTGAGATCCGCGACATCTGCTGTGGCGCCTGTCCACTCTATTGGGATGAGCGCGGTGGCTTCCAAGAGCTCGAGGACATTGCGCCCGGCGGCCCCATATGGGCTGCGCCGATTTGGCGCCTGAAACGGGATCTGTGGTCTCGCACGCGTGGTGTGGGGCTGTCCAAGCGCACCAGCGAAAAAGAGGGATAGCGGGGGGAGTGTATGGCTAGGAAGAGCAGTGATCGTCTATCCAAGATGACCCTGACCGAGTTCCATCGCTACCTTCAAGAAAAGGTGGGCGAGCTGGACGCGTGCCACAAAGAGCTCGAGGAGGTTCAAACTCGGTTCAACGAGATCTTTCGGGACGCGCTCGAGGTCTGGAAAGCAAAGTTCTCGTATTGTCTGATGGGCATACTAGAGCAACGGCAAGAGCTTCCTAGCGCGTTCGCCCGGCGCATTGATGAAGCTGAGCGCGTGGAGCTAGCGCGTATCCAGCAGGAGATTGTAGATCTCGGAAACGGGATTGAGGCCGAACGCGCGCGAGCCGACGAGCTGATGGCACAGGGACAGGCCGAGACCGAAGGATTGCGTGGCGCTAGCCCCGACCTGAGCGCTCAGGAGGCCGAGCTCAAGGCGCGCATGGTGCAGTTCCAAGACGAGTACTCGAACGCCTATGAGCAAGAGGAGCGCCTGAACAGCGGCATGGGGTGGATTACGAACCTGTTTCGTGTACGACGGCTCAAGAGCGAGCAACATCGCGCCAAGAAGCAGCAAGCCGAGGTGCTGGAGCAGCTTCGCAATCTGCGTACTGACTGGCTGGAGCGAGTACAGAATGTGGCGGAGCACCAGGCGGAGCTGCGTCGGCAATGGCAAGAAGCCACCGTCAATATCTCGGAGGCGCAAGCGCGGCGCGATCACCTGATGGCCAACACCGAGGCGCTCGGGCAGCAGGGGGCGGTGGAAAAGATTCTGATGGCGCTTAATGAGGATGTTGGAGTGCCCGGAGAGCTGGGGGATGCCCTGCGAGAGCTGGTAACACATAACCGAACGCGCCGCAGCTACGAGAGCGGGCTGCGCGCCGTGGCTGAAGCGCTGGGCATCACCAAAGGCGTTCGCGAGGGGATGTCCCGCTTCAGTGAGAGTGTGGGCTCGGTGGTGGCTGAGCAGCGGCGTCACGGTCTGCGGGATGTTCGCGTGATCCTGGCGCCGGGAGTCATCAACGCCAATGACACATGGGCGGCCTTGGCCGCCCGCGTCAGAGATGAGACGCGGCTCGGAAAGAACCCCGCAGAATTCGTCCAAGTGGTACAGCAGTACCTCACAAGCCGACTTCCCGATACAGTGATCCAACAAACGTTCGAGTCGATGGGTGAATCGCTCTCTCGGGCAACTAGCCAGTGGGGCTAATCCGGTGCGCCGAGCGAGTTGAGGGCTCTGGCGCTGTGATCCAAAAAAGGCGAATCGCATGAAAAAACTACCTGCCATACTAGCCGTACTCGCATCCATTCCTCTATACCTTGTGGGGGTTCTGTTCCTCATCGCCTCTACGAGCCAGGGCAACCGGATTTTTGTGGCTCTGGCGCTGTTTGCCTTTGGTACGCTCTTTCTGGTGCCGGGGCTGAATCACCTGCGCCGGCTGGCTGCGATTAGCCCGGAGGCTCTCAAGACCGGTACGGTGGATCTGGCGCGGCGGTTGGGCGGCGAGTTAACCGTGTCGCAGCTTCGCGCCGAGTATCGCATCTCGCACGAGTTAGCGACCAAAACACTGGAGGAGGCTGTCTCCGAAGGGAGCGCCCGACGAGAACAGCGCGAGGATCGAGTGGTCTATGTGTTCACCGGTTTCCTTCCCTCGTTGAAGGAGAAGACGTGCCCCTACTGTGGCACTACGTTGCCGATGCGTAGCGCGCTGCGCAAGTGTCCCAACTGCGGCGGTTCACTAGAGATTACCAAAACTTGATGTATCGTCCACACGCGATACTGCGCAGGGCATTGCCCTGGGGCCCGATCCTCGTGTTGATAGGGCTTTTGCTGTGCGCTTGCACTCTCGACCAGCTCACTGCAGTTATCGAGACCTCACCGCCACAATCCAACGAGCCGGTGCCCACCCAGACGGCGCCGGCTCGACCTTCTGTAGCGCCCTCAGCAACGAGCTCTGTGCCCATCGCATCGCCCGATGGGGGGCTGGTGGAGATCCTCGCGGCCAACCCGATGCTTCCGCGAGATCCCGTCGCTTTGACGAATGACTTTGCGCCGGATCGTGCGCCGATCCCACGCGTGGTGAGACTGACCCCAATGGACCGGAGCGTGGGCGATGTCGAGTCTTTCTGGGTTGCCGATCTCGGTACGGGACGCACTCGCGAGATCGCTGCCACACTGACGGTGCTGACAGAGCACCTGCAAATGTGGGTCGAGCAAGGCGTAGAGGTGGAGCCGAATGCTGTGGAGCGCTCAGCTCAGGTGTTCGAGCGTGTGATTCGCCCAGCTGTTCACCGATATTTCGGCACCGAATGGATTCCTGGCGTCGATGGGGATCCTCGCACAGTCGTGCTGAACGCCCGGTTCAGCGGGGCGTCTGGTTATATGAGCAGTGCAAACCAGTACTCGCGCTTGGTGCACCCCTATAGCAACGAGTGTGAAATGGTCACCATGAATCTGAATCACCTGACCCCCGGCACCGAGGCTTACGACGCCGTGTTGGCGCACGAGTTTCAACATTTAGTGCATTGGCACCAAGATAGTAACGAGGACGCCTGGGTGAACGAGGGAGCCTCCGAACTCGCGAGGCACCTCAGCGGCTTTGGCATGGCAGGCAGTTCCCTGGAGGCGTTTCGTGCCGCGCCCGATCTGCAACTCAATGCCTGGCCCGACAAGCCTGGCACTACACGTGCGCACTATGGCGCTTCGTATCTCATGATGCGTTACCTGCTGGATCGCTTAGGCCCCGATGTTGTACGCGATATCGTGCAGGAGCCCGCGAGCGGTGTCGCTGGCTTTGATGCAGCCCTGGCGCGCGATGAAAGCGGCCTGACTTTTGACGAACTGTTCGCGGACTGGGTGGTGGCCAACGCGCTGAGCGATCCCACGCTGGGCGATGGCCGCTACGGATACTCGGACCTATTTGTGGGTGTGCGGCGTGAGCGCGTACGCGAATATCCTTGGACGATAGAAGATACTGTGAGCCAGTACGGCGCCGACTATTTCGAGTTCTACCTGGAGGCCGAGAGCTCGTTACGTATCGAGTTCGAGGGGGAGGCCAAGGTGCGGTTGGTGCCCAACGAGCCGGCCAGCGGGAGCTTCCAGTGGTGGTCGAATCGCGGCGATTCGTCACACGCCTACCTGGAGCGATCTTTTGACCTGACGGGGGTGGCAACAGCGACGCTGACCTACAACCTCTGGTACGATATTGAGGAGGGGTGGGATTACGCCTATGTGCGCGCCTCCGTCGATGGCGGCGAGACTTGGCTCCCGCTGGAAGGACAGCATAGCACAGATCTCAACCCCCATGGCAACGCTCTGACGCTGGGTTACACGGGCCGGTCGGGGGGCGCAGGTGCAGCCGGAGGGGCCCAGTGGGTGCAAGAGGCGGTGGACCTCGGTGCCTATGTTGGCCGGGAGGTGCTGGTTCGCTTTGACTATGTGACGGACGACGCGGTGAACAGGGCGGGTATGTGCTTGGACGATATCGCGCTGGTGGAGATCGGCTACCTGGACGATGCCGAACATGACGATGGGGGCTGGCGGGCGCAGGGGTTCATCCGACACGACAACAGACTGCCGCAGCGCTACCTGCTACAGCTTGTAGAGTATGACGCCGAGCCAACGGTGACCAGACTGGAGCCGTGGAAGGGCGACGGCTCCAAGCTCGTAGGGGAGTGGGAGGTGGAGATCGAGCCCGCGAACGGGCGGCCTGTGTTGCTCATCGTCTCCGCATTGGCCCCAGTCACCACCGAGAAGGCCCCCTATCGGTTAGCCGTGCAACAAGTCGCGCAAGCGCGCGATTAGCGCATCCTCCTGGAAGGGCAACACGGTGCGCAGGTCGAGCACCACATGTTCGCCCTGAATCCGTGCCACCACAGGGGGCTTGCCCATGGCGAGCGCAGTGGCCTGGGCGTTGGGAGCGTGCGCTGGCAGGGCGATCAGGGTGGTGGGTAGGGTCTCCTCCGGCAGCGATCCGCCGCCCACCATGGAGCGCCCCGGCAAGAGCTCACAGCTTTCCCCCAAAGAACCCAGCCGATTCAGCAGAGCACGTGCCCTATCGGCCACGCTCTCTTCCGGCATGGCGATCATGCGCCAGATGGGCACCTTCTCCAGCGCCTCTCCCTTGACATAATGCAGCAGGTTGGCTTGGATGCCGGCGATAGTCGTCTTGTCAACGCGAAGAGCTCGAGTGAGCGGGAAGCGCCGTAGACGCTCCACGACCTCTTGTCTGCCGACGAGGATACCGGCCTGGGGGCCCCCCAGCAACTTGTCGCCGCTAAAGGTTACGAGGTCGACCCCTTGTGCCACGCTCTCTTGCACCATGGGTTCGTGGGCAAGGCCATAAGTAGCCGTGTCTATCAATGTGCCGCTGCCGAGGTCGTCGATAGCCAGCAGGTCGTGGGTATGGGCCAGTGCTACCAACTCGGACAGCTCTGGTTCGTAGGTAAACCCCACCACGCGAAAGTTGCTCGAGTGCACGCGCATCAGGGCTGCGGTCTGTTCGCTGATGGCGTTCCGATAGTCCTCGATGTACGTGCGATTCGTGGTGCCCACTTCTACCAGTCGCGCACCGCTCTGCGCCATGACCTCGGGTATACGAAAGCCGCCGCCGATCTCCACCAGCTGCCCGCGCGAGATGACCACATTGCGGCCCTGTGCCAAGGCTGATAGAGCCAACACCACGGCGCCCGCGTTGTTGTTTACCAGCAGCGCTGCCTCGGCCCCCGTGAGCCGGCACAGAATCTCCTCTGCGTGTACATAACGAGAGCCTCGGTGGCCCCGCTCCAGATCGAACTCCAGGTTGCTATAGCCCTCGCCTGCGCGCCGCATCGCGTCTACAGTCTCAGCGCTAAGGGGTGCTCGCCCGAGATTGGTGTGCAGGATAACGCCCGTGGCGTTGATCACCGGCTGCAGCGTGGGACGCACCGCAGCATCGAGGAGGGTACGTACGCGGCGGATGACTGCTTCGTCGCCGGGGTAGGGCTGGCCAGCGACAATCTCTTGCCGCAGCACGTCCAGCGCCCGCCGTGCTGATTCAGTGGTGAGATCTCTGCCGCAAGTCTCTGCCAGCGCGACGAGCTCTGGGATCTGCAGCAGCTTGTCTATACTCGGGAGCTTGCGGAACTCGTATTTGGTGGTCGCCATAACGCCAGTACACCAACCTTCCGGTGCTTGCCACTCGTTAGATTCCGTCCCAGCCGAACGCTTTGAGGTCGATATGCCCCGCCGCGTCAAAGCTGATACCCTCGGCCTGAAGCAGATGGCGTTGCTCGATAGGCCGTAACGGGTTGCCGCCGGAGCTGATTGCGCCCTCGTGGCCGATAACGCGATGCCAGGGCACCCCAGCAGGACAGTGCCGCATGGCCCACCCCACGGTGCGCGCTCCTCGAGGCATGCCAAGATACCGCGCCACCTGGCCATAGGTGACGACGCGCCCCGCGGGCACTCGTGCAACCACCTCGTAGACGCGCGCGAACCAGTTAGGCATTACGCTGTGGATTCACCAGGGCGAGAGCGGGCACCACGTCGAGATCGAGGCCCGATCGCACGCCGGAGATAAAACGATAGTGTGCCGCCGCCGCCACCATGGCCGCGTTGTCGGTGCAGAGGCGGATCGGCGGGCAGCGCACGGGCACAGGAGAGCGGCGTGCCATCTCGGCTCGCAGCAGCCTGTTGGCGGCTACTCCGCCGGCCAGTAGAACCCGTGTGGCGCCGAAACGCTCTGCTGCGTCCACAGTCTTGGTCACCAAGGCATCCACCACAGCAGTCTGAAAACTGGCTGCGATGTCGGCCAGTGGTAGCTGGGCGCCGCTGCTCTCCACACTGGCGTCGGCCAGCTTTTGCCCCCGAGGTTCGATGTCGATCCCTTGAGCGGCCTGAAGCTCTTGTACCAACCGTAGCACCGCCGTCTTCAGTCCGCTAAAACTGAAATCGTAGGCGCCCACCTGCAGGGCTCGTGGCAGGTCAAAAGCTGTGGGATCGCCTCCCTGTGCTATGCGCTCGATCACAGGGCCACCGGGGTAACCGAGGTTCAGCAGGCGGGCCACTTTGTCTAGCGCCTCGCCTGCTGCGTCGTCGATAGTGCGACCGAGCCGCTCATAATCGTGGTGGCCACGCATCAGTACGAGGTCAGTATGCCCGCCAGAAACCACCAAGCAAATGAGGGGAAAAGTCGGCGTGGGCGGCGCGCTCTCATCCTCCTCGGGGATCAGCCAGTTGGCGTAGATGTGGGCCTCCAGATGATTGACGCCCACTAGCGGGATGCTATGTGCGAACGCTACCGCTTTGGCCGTGTTGAGGCCCACCAACAAGGCACCCGCTAGCCCCGGACCGTACACTGGGGCGATAGCGTCCAACTCTTTCCACCCCACACCAGCCTTATCCATCGCTTGGCGCACCACCGGCACTATGGACAAGATATGCTGTCGCGAAGCCATTTCGGGGAACACCCCACCGTAGCGCCTGTGTAGCTCAATCTGTGACGCTACGATGTTAGAGTGGATGATGCGGCCATCCTCCACCACCGCAGCGGCGGTCTCGTCACATGACGTTTCGATACCCAATACACGTGTCATACTATTCATCCATACCGGTCCAAAACAGCCCGCTTTGGGCCAAGTTTCAGTAGAGAGGCGGCAAGTTCGTCATCCAGAGTGTGCTTCCGCTCATCAGCAGCATGCGGTCGGTGCCCTCGTCGACCCATAGCCCGCGCACCTCTCCCAGGCCGGGCTGCCCCGCACCCGCTTGGAACTGACGGATATAGTTGCCGGCCTTGTCGAACTGTACGATACGATCGTTGCCCGCATCGGTGATGTACACATAGCCGTCGCCATCCGGATGCTTGAGGCCCGACACAAAGATGCTCGTAGGGCTGCGCAGTGGAGAAGAGAGGCCGTTCAGCGGAAAGGGCTGCGCCTGGCCCCCAAAGTACTTGAGCACTTGGCCATCTGCGAACAGGACGTAAAGATTGCCGTCTATGGCCATATCTACCGCACCGGTGAGGTCCACACCCAGCTGGGGGCTCAGATAGTCGGTGGGGGGCAGAGTGTAGGCGTTGTCAAGCGGTTCAAACTTGAAGACGCGACTCAATAGCGGATCCAGCACATACAGGTTCCCATAGTACCCGCCGATAGCCTCCGGCTGGAGCCACATATCGCTGTTCGCCACCGGCAGAACGTCCATCCCAAAGAGCGGGTCGTAGGCTAGCAACGACCCTCCCCGCTCCAACACAACAAAGGTGCTCTGCGAGCGATGGCCGCCCGCCTCGATCCAGGCGATATCTACGATCTCGCCCACGGTGATACCCGGGAGGGCGTCGCCCCTGCGTATCAGTACGGGGTCTCCCTCGGAGGGTGTCACCGCGTCTCCCACCTCGTTCAGCATCAGGCTGTATACGCGGTCGCTGCCACGGTTGAGCAGGTAAATCTGCTGGCCCTCCACCACGATGCGGGCCGAATCGCTCTCGGATCCCGGGTCCTCTTCGAACTGCACGAGCTGCCAGAAATGATACAGGCGCACAACGTTGTCCAGCTCGTCCAGTTTGGTGCTGATGCGACGCTGAAGAGATAGCAGCGTTTCGTCGGTGGGGTTCATGGCGAGGGCCTCGCCCACCGACAGCAGTGCGTCGCTGTACGCCTGGCTCTGCGCTCCGGCACCCTCGACGCGCTGCGCCATATCGTATCGCGACTGGGCGAGCGCCTGCATGCTGATGAACTCTCGCCTTCGCAGGCGATCGTACTGGATCCTGGTCACGACGACCATAGTCATCATCACCAGGGGGATGACCATAGCCATCGCTACGAGGGCTCTGCCTGCAAGGGGAAACACGGGCTCGGGCTGATCCGCCGCGGGATGCCGCTCGCCATCTACCTCGGGCAACGCTCGTGTGGGGGTGCCTCCCGTGCCAATTTGTGACCCCTTGGACATTGTAGCTTGTTCCTTGTCAGAGCGCCTCGCTACGGAATCCTTCATGGGGCGCTGCTCCTTTCGATGGGACCTGACGGATTGCCGCCCAACTCGCGGGCGCAAACACCCTGTCCTCTCCCTCGCTTTCCAAGTCTCATCGTGGGCGGGGCTGTTGATCATCTCGGTACGTCAGCCCGCGCTCGTACGATACATCCGACGATTGCTACCAACCCTATGCCTCAGGTCGCCCGTTCGGCGCTGGATGTCGCCTTGTTAGCAGCAGTGCACCGAGGGCTCGATCCCCGATAAGGAGGCAACGACAGGGAGTAACCGATCCGCACGGCACGAGGATAGGGTGCAACTGTCTCGATTGGATGTTCGGGATTATACAGTCTCCCCTCAGCCTGCGCAATTGGCAAGCTTGGGGAATCCGAAAAGGGAGAGTGGGCTGGTTTCTGTACGAATAAGAGGGAGATCGCACCCTTTGGAGGCGCCGGATGCTCCCATCGGCAATGGTGGCTCAGCCGTGAGAGGTCACACGTTGCCCCTGCGCACACAACTTACTCTTGATATCGAGGACGGCACGACGGATAGTGTCGTCCTTTTCAAACAGCGCAGCGATCTTGTCGCAGCCGTGCATTACAGTCGTGTGGTCTCGTCCACCGAGCGCATCTCCGATCTGCGGCAACGACATGTCGGTGAGGTCTCGGGCCAAGTACATTACGACCTGTCGGGCCGTTGCCATATGGCGCACGCGCCGGGGACCCGTGAGGTCTTCCACCCGCAGCTCATAGTGCATTGCAACGGTGTTCAAGATATCGTCAAAGGTGACTTGGGCGGCGGGTATCATGGTGTCGCCCAAGGCCTGCTGGGCCGTCTGCACAGTGAGAGGATATTGCAGCATACGAGCCAGCGCCAACACGCGATTGAGCGCCCCCTCAAGCTCGCGGATGTTGCTCGGCGCCTGCTGGGCGATGAACTCGATGACCTCCATCGGGAGCCTGACGTTGTGCGTATCAGCCTTGGACTGCAGAATCGCCATGCGTGTCTCGAGGTCGGGCGGCTGTACGTCAGCCGTCAAGCCCCACTCAAAGCGTGATCGTAGCCGCTCTTCGAGTCCGATGAAAGCTTTGGGAGCGCGGTCGCTGGAGAGCACGATCTGTCGATTCTCCTGGTAGAGGTCGTTAAAAGTGTGAAAGAACTCTTCCTGGGTGCGCTCCTTGTTGATGATGAACTGCACGTCATCCAGCAACAAGACGTCTATTGTACGGTATTTGGCCCGGAACTCATCCGTCGTGCGATTGCGGATAGCGTTGATCATCTCGTTGGCAAACGTCTCCGCCGAGACATACAGCGTGCGCTGCGCGGCCTGTGCCACCCGGTTGCCAATGGCGTGCAAAAGATGCGTTTTGCCCAGCCCGGCGTCGCCGTAAACGAACAGTGGGTTATAGGCCAGGCCGGGGTTCTCGGTCACTGCCAGGCAGCCGGCGTGCGCTAGGCGATTCGACTGGCCGACGATAAAGTTCTCAAAAGTGTATCGTGGATTCAGTCGAGTGAGTTCGCCCTCGCCCAGTGCTGGCGGGAGGGCGGGCGCCCCGGTCATGTCAAGCAGCTCTACGCCATCGGGGGCGGGGCTTGTACGACGTATTGTAAAGCGCACCGTGACGGTGCGACCCGCAATGGCCGTGGCTGTGCGTTGAATGACAGCGTACAGGCGGTTTTCGAGCCAGTCTTTGGCGTAGGCCGAGTGCACGCCCACAACGAGTGCGCCGTCTTCGTACGATACACCCTGGCTGTTCTTCACCCAAGTATCAAAGGTTGGTTTGGCAAGTTGCACTTGGAGCTGCCCAAGCGTAGCTTGCCAGAGTTGGTGTGCGTCCATGCAGCCACTTTCCTGAGATCAATCGGTCTGGAGGCTATGAGGCCCCAGGGCAAGCCCCCTGGGGCGGTCCTCGGCCACATCTTTGAGGCGGACCGGAATCCGGTGGATAGGGACCCGATACAAAGGGCCCAAGGCACCTAAGGCGCGACAGTCTGTCGACCATGCGGGACACGCGTAAAACGAGCAGAGCCCGTTGCGCTATCCGGCGCTACGCGAGACCTGAGGTTAGGCTCTGGGGTATGACGATGTATGCAACACCCAGGATTCGGTCGGCTATCCGTCGTAAGGGCTATCCCTGATCTGGATGTGCGTAAAAGAAGCCGTCACTGTCGGCCGGCGGGCGACTCTACCCATGAAACGATTTGTATCGCGCTATCGAGATTGTAGCATCTATAGTGGCGCGTGGCAAGCGAATTTGCAGCCAGCGAGAGTCCTACAACCGCAGCTACTGCTTGGTAACGACAGACTATGCTATAATACTGAACTACAACTCCAGTGAGGTGTAAAACAGTTATGCGCAGTCGATTGACGGCTCTCACTCATCTTATCGTCGGATTTGTGACTCTTTTGGCGCTCTTGTGCGCGACGACCGGCTGTTTCTTCCAGGAGCCACGGATCCAGGGGACCGTGCGCGATGCAACCGATGGATCTCCGCTGGCGGGAGCCACAGTCTCTGTGGGGGAGTCTAGCGTATCGACCCGCAGGGATGGTCGATACACACTTACTTTGGCAAACGGTGACCACACAATACACGCATCGGCGCCGGGCTATGTGAGGCAAGAATTGACGCTGTCGGTTGATCAAGCCTCAAGACGACGGGAGCGCGACATCGCGCTACAGCGGCGCCAGGTGACAGGGCAGGTGTTGGACGCGACCTCTGGCCACCCGTTAGCCGGTGCTCAGATCGCTTCCGACAGTGCGCAGACGTCCACCGGGCCCGGTGGGCAGTTCACTATGGATCTCGTTGTGGCGAGCAGCCTCGTCGTGACGGCAAGGGGCTACATGCCCGTACAGCTGGCTGATGCAGAGGTGGGTGCGCTGTTTGACGAGTCGGGCCGAGCCAACGAGGCGTTGATTCTGAGCCTGTCTCCCCGCGTGCTCACCGGCACTGTATCCGACGGCGAGCGGTCATTAGCAGGAGTTGAGGTCAGTGTCGGCGAGCAGTCAACTCACACCGACCAAACCGGACGCTACGAGCTGACCCATGTGGAGCCGGGCGAGTGGGTATCCTTTGCCCACGCGGAATACCAGCCGCAGCAGGGGCCAGAGTACACCGGCCAGAGCTCTATGGACGCCATCCTCACCCCCTGGCAGGTGCTCCTGAGAGTGCGTGACGCGCAGACGGACCAACCAATAGCTGGAGCAGAGATTGTGCTAGAGGGCGCCAGCATCCTCGCGGACGGCATGGGGGAGGCCGCCTTTCGCATCTTGCCGGGCGTGCAGCTCGAGGTGAGGGCGTTCGGCTACCGCGCCGAAACGCAGGTCTATCAGGGGGAAGACACGCTTCATCTGGGATTACAGCCGGTCGGTGTGGCTGGCGTTGTCCTTCGCCAGGGCGACCAACAACCCATCGCGGGGGCTACTGTGTTAGTGATGGCCAGTGAGGCTGAGCCCAAGCTGCTCCACACCGATGGCCAGGGGCGGTTTGTGCTGGAGGAGGAGGCGGCTGTCACCCAAATGGTCGCCAAATCTCCGGGGTACCGACGCGCCATAGCCGATTTGGCCGGGGCTGGCTTTGTGACCATCGAGCTCGAACCCTTTGAGGCCCGTGCCATCTATATCCCCTTTGGGCTGCTAAAGCTGCCCGAGAGGATCGAAGAGCTCTTGACCCTTGTAGAGGAGACGGAACTCAACGCGGTAGTGGTGGATGTCAAAAGCGATCGAGCTCGGCTTGCGTGGGATAGCCAAGTGCCGCTGGCCCGAGAGATGGGCGCATACGACGATGACGTTATGGATCTGAGGCAGTTCCTGCAGGCCTGCCACGAGCGTGGCATCTATACGATCGCACGCATGGTCGTGTTCAAAGATGATTTGCTGGCCGAGGCGCGCCCCGAGCTAGCGGTCAAACGGGAGAGCGGTGTCGCATACGCCGACTTGGAGGATCTCAGGTGGGTGGATCCTTTCCATCAGGAGGTGCAGGACTATAACATCAGTCTGGCCCAAGAGATCGCTGCGATGGGGTTCGACGAGGTGCAGTTCGACTATCTGCGCTTCCCATCCGATGGCTCTGTGACTGGCCTGGTGTACAGCCAGCCAGCCACTTTCGATGGCCGGACCGAAGCAATTGCCGCGTTCTGTGCCAGGGCCCATGAGGCGCTGAGTTGGTCGCCAGCCTTTTTCTCCGCGGACGTCTTTGGCCTCACGCCTTGGGTGGTGCCAGAGGGCGATATGGGGATCGGGCAGCGCATAGATGATATCGCGCCCGGCACCGACTATTTGTCGCCCATGCTGTATCCCACTACGTTCGCCATGGAAGCGTTGGGCTATCCCAATCCCGGTCTCTTCCCCTACGGAGTTATCTATCGAAGCGTTCTCAAAGCCCGCGAGCGCACCGATACCCTCGTGCGCCCTTGGTTACAGGCCTACTCTATCGGAGGCATCGAGTACGGCCCGGTGGAGATGCTGAAGCAGAGGCGCGCTGCCGAGGATGCAGGCAGTAGCGGCTGGATCTTTTGGCACTCGGGGGGCAGCTACCCGCGCGAGGTGTTTGAGGCGGACGCATACGAGCGCTACCCCCAGGTGCTCGATTCCTCCGAGCGCAGAGCGGACTGACAGGCCGCTCACACGTATCCAAATCACAAGGGGGGAGGCTGCATGAGCGCGGTCTCTCCCCTGTACAATGTAACGTCCTTACGGTCAGTTGATGCTCGTCCCGTATACCTTGAGTGCGGTGCGATGGAGCGGTTGAAAGCCCTCGGCTGCGAGTTCGTCGGTGGGCAGCGATGCTTCGTCGGGCTTGTCCGACAGACCGAATACCAGCGCGCCCCGTGAGAGCATCTCACGTGCAAAACTAGCGACTTCGGCGGTCATTACGATTTCACAAGCCAAGACATCCTGTGGGCTAGGAGCGCCGGGCAACATGTCCATTCGGCGCACCGTCTCGAGGTACTCCTTGCGGCGGAACTCTTTGAAGGGCGTTGGGTCCTCGGCCGCCATGGCGCGCTGCACATCGTCGTGAATGGTGACGAGCGCGCCCGGCATCCGCGCCCGCCGAGCGTCGCAGCGCTGCACCAAATCGGCGATGGTGGCCAATGTCCCGCTCCGCAGGTCGCGCCAGAATTCCTCTGCTGAGCAGATGCCGGCACTGACCATCAGGCAGATATAGGCGAGATAGTCCTGGTTGTCAGCGGTGAAGGTGTGATACTCGGGCTGGTTCAGCGGGTTGTAGGTGTTGCAAAAAGACGGCTCATCATAGCCATCGCCCAACGCGCCGCGCAGCACCAGCCGCATGGCCTCGAGGCGGGCGGCATCGATCACTCCGTCGTTGCGCCCTCGGGCGCCGAGAGAGGTCTTGTCCAGGTCGAGCAGCAACGCCGTGCGCTCATCGCAGGGGAACCCCTCCTCGGCGGTCCAGGCTGCAAAGTCCGCTAACGCCTGCCATCGGTTCGCAACCATCACGTCGCCCTGTGTCTCGATCTGCGTCGGTTGCTGCAAACGCTCCGCGCCGATAAAGCAACGCATAGCGAGGTGTCGCCCGATATTCCTGGCTGCGGTGCCGTCGTTCATCAAAGTATCGCCCACAAAGAGCACGCGCTCCAGCGGGGCGGTTACGCCGCGCTGGCGTTGTGCCAAGCCGAGATAGTGGACCATTGCCGCCGCGTACTCGGGTGTGGTCTTGCGCGGGATATAGTAATGATCCATCCCCACTTGGTCCCAAATGTCGCGCAGAGTGGGCAACTCTGGGCTCAGCGGATCGAGGTTTCGGTAGATGACTCGATCCTCCATCAGTTCGGCGAGGGTCGCTTTTGGCCACATCATGTGATCATCCCCTGTGCGATCATCAGTTCGGCGTTGAGAATGGAGCCACCGGCGGCTCCTCGTATAGTGTTGTGTGACAAGACCACGAACTTGAAGTCAAAGACCTGACAGGGCCGCACGCGCCCCACAGTCACGGTCATCCCACCACCTGCCTCGCGGTCTATCACCGTCTGTGGACGATCGGGCTCCTCGCGCACGATAATCACTGGATTCACCGCCGAGGGGCAGCCCAGCTGATGCGGCAGACTGGGAAAGTCGCGAAAGGCCGCCACCACTTTATCTTGTGAGGGTTTGCGCTCAAACTCCACAGAGACCGTCTCCAAGTGACCATCGCGCGTGGCTACGCGGTTACAGGAGGGGCTGATGGCGATATTGGCGGGTGTGACCCGCTCCCCCTCTGCAGAAAAGGCCCCCAGCATCTTGAGGGGCTCCTCTATCATCTTTTCCTCTTCGCCGCCGATGTGTGGTATCACGTTATCCAGGCTGTCCAGCGCCGGCACACCCGGATAGCCGGCGCCGGAGAGGGCTTGCATGGTGGTGACTACCACGCGTCGTACGCCAAAAGCGTCGTGCAGGGGCTTGAGCGGTAATGTGAGCCCGGCGGATGAGCAATTGGGGTTGGTGACGATGAAGCCCTTGCCCCACCCGCGGTTAGCCCTCTGCACAGAGATCAACCCCAAGTGCTGAGGGTTTACCTCGGGGATCAGAAGCGGGACGTCAGGAGCCATGCGGTGTGCGCTGGCGTTACTCAGCACGCCATAGCCTGCAGCGGCAAAGCGCTCCTCAATAGCAGAGGCCATCAAGCTGGGAAGCGCCGAAAAGACCAGGTCACAATCCAAGCCGGGCTCGCAAGGTTGGACGACGAGGTCGCGCACTGAGGCCGGACAGTCTGGTGAGAGGCGCCAAGTGCAGGCCTCCGCGTAGCGCGCTCCCTCTGACCTCTCCGAGGCCGCCACGGCGGTGATTCCGAACCAGGGGTTGGCATCCAGCAACTGTATGAAACGCTGGCCCACGGCGCCGGTTGCGCCGAGGATGCCCACTCGAATAGGCTTCATCGCTTGACTCCTGGCGCAGAAGCGCCACACAAGAGGATATCGCTCTAGACCGCCTCCAGCTGGAACCGGTCGTGGATAGCCCGCACAGCCCCATCCACATGATCCTGCAGCACTACCATGGAGAGATTGTACTCGGACGACCCTTGGGCTATAGAGATGATGTTGATCTTCTGGTCGGCCAGGGCACCAAAAACGCGGGCCGCGATGCCGGGCCGGCCGGTCATGCCCGCCCCCACGACAGCGACAATGGCTACCTCGTCTTGCTGGGCCACATTGTCGATGTCGCGGCGGCGCAGCTCTAGCTCCAGTTCTTTCTCTACAGAGCTCACGACGGCGGGCGTATCCTGAGTGCGTACCACGAACGAGATGCTCTGTTCGGAGGAAGACTGGGTGATCATCAGTATGCTTGTGCTGCTGCGGGCCACGGCAGAAAAAACACGGCCGGCCACGCCAGGTACACCAAGCATGCCGCGACCTTCGACAGTGACGATGCTCACATCGCGGATGGCCGTTATCCCCTTGACCATGGGCTCCAGGATGACCTGGCCGTCCACCAGAGTGCCGGGATGACCCGGCTGGAGCGAGTTCAGTACGCGCACAGGAATGCCTGCTTCTGCGACGGGCTGGATCGCTCTGGGATGCAGCACCTTGGCTCCAAAGAAAGAGAGCTCTGCCATCTCGGCGTACGAAAGCGTGGGCAAGGTGCGTGCTTGGGGGACGATGCGCGGGTCGGCAGTCATTACGCCGTCAACGTCGGTCCAGATCCACACCTCATCGGCGGGCAGGCAACGCGCCAGAATCGTCGCGCTATAGTCACTGCCCCCGCGCCCCAACGTGGTGGGAACGCCATCCGTCGTAGCACCGATAAAGCCAGTGACGACGGGGATGGTGCCCGCTTCGATCAAAGGGAGCAACTGCGCGCGAGCCCGCTCGGAGGTCAGCTCGAGCAGAGGGGTGGCTGAGTTGAGTTCGCCATTGGTGATGATTAAATGGGTGGCCTCCACCACCCCCGAGGCGATGCCCTGGCTCAGTATAGCCGCGGAGGTAACGCGCGCACACAGCCGCTCGCCCAGGCCGGATACGACGGCCAGGCCGCGGGGTGTCAGTTCGCCCAGCGTGGCGACGCTCTGGCAGAGCATCTCGAACCAATCCAGCAGACTCGCGATCTCCGCGCGGAGACTATGTGCGTGTTCGGGGTTCGGGACGCAATCGGCGATGGCTTGCTCGTGTCGCTGCTGCAGCTCATCGCGGATGCGTGCAAAGGTTTGGCGGTCACCACTGGCTGACGTTGTAGTGGCGCGGACGAGACAGTCGGTGACGCCACTCATGGCCGATACCACCACCACCGGCGGTGCGCCGGTCTCCTCGGCAGTGCGCCTCGCGATGCGGGCTACTTGGGCGATACGCTCTCCAGAGCCCACAGAAGTGCCCCCGAACTTCATGACGATCATAGTTCTCAATCCCCCTGCGGATTCGCGCGAAATGCGGCATAGCGAGACGGCCCGGGACGCCGGCGCCAGACCGCTGGCTCTTGTCGTGGGCAATCGTTACCGCTTTCAGGCACCTTAAGGGGTGACGGCGGTGGCCGACAGTGGGAGGGGGCAGCGTCGCCTGTTCCACTCGAGCAGGTTCTGGCGCTACTCCCGCGAGGCCCGCCGGATGGGCGGTAGGCACGGGGCAGACGTCAAGTGGCGCGCATTATACCGTATCCGGCCACGGTGGACAAATGCTAGGCGGGGCATTAGCATTGTGAGCATGGTGGCAGGAGGGAAAGCGTATGCCCGAATCACAAAAGACCAACGCGATGCGGCTCTTGGATGGCCGCAAAATACCCCACACTGTACATCGCTTCTCGGCCGACATCCACTCGGCTGAGGGTGTGGCCGACGCACTGGGATTGGACCGCGGCCAAGTCTTCAAGACGTTGGTGGTGATGCCGGCCACCGGCAGACCGGTGCTGGGCGTGGTGCCGGGGGGCACGGAGCTGGACCTCAAGGCGATGGCCCAAGTGATGGGCTCCAAAAAGGTGCGCATGGCCACCCAGAAGGAGGCTGAAGCCCTCACAGGCTTGCTGGTTGGCGGAATCTCGGCGCTGGCTTTACTGAACAAGGGATTCCGCGTGTATCTGGATGCCTCGGCCAACCGTTTCGAGACGATCCTCATCAGCGCCGGGCAACGCGGTATCAACCTGGAGCTGCGTGTAGCCGATTTCATCCGAGTGACCCGCGCCAAGCTGGTGCCCCTGGCTAGCGCCTCCTCGGCGGAGGGGCACTGAGCCGCAGCGTGTGCCGCCATCAGCCCGATACACGGATCGGCACGACGGCGCGAATCTCGTGTGCGTCGGCGCCCAGCGCTACCGTCACCGGTATTTCGAGCGTCATCAACTTGATCAGACATAGGGCTGCTTTCCGCTGCGCGCAATAGTAGAGTACCAGGTCCCCGTGCAACACGCCCGAGCCCTCGTACAACTGAAGGCTCACCGGTCCCATCGCCCCCGTATCGGTGTCGATTCTGCTACGGCTCTCACGTATCTCGATGTGGCCCTCGGGTTCTGCGCGCCAGGCGACCATAGAGGGCGCCATGCCGTTGAGCTTGTACCCTTGGGGCAATTCCAAGCTCAGTTCGATGGAGCCGATACCGGGGCGCAGCTTTTGCGGAGGGAAATGGAGTGTTTCGCTCTCATGTGCTGGCGAGGTCGATGCCAGCAGGCCTTTTGGATCCCGCAATGCGAGGGTGCTCACTCGCCGTGTTTGCAGATCAGCGATGCGAATGACGTTGTTGTTGGTGTCCGCAATGTACAGCTGGCCCTCTGCCCCCGAGAGCCCTCCGGGCTCATAGAACTGCGGCTCGGAGCCATCGGCCCAGCCCGGCTCACCCGTACCCAAGGCGGTGCTCACACTGTTTCGCTCGAGGTCGACAGTCTTGATTTTGTGATTGTACGTATCAGCGACGAACAGCTTCCCCTCATAGATGGTTACTCCCAGCGCGTGCTGCAGGCGAGCCCTGGGCCAGGCGCCGTCTACATCACCGAACTCGAACAAACCCTCGCCGACGAGTGTGTGAACACGCCCAGGGGCACCGATATCAATGGCACGGATGGCGCTTGCCTCACTATCCGCCACGTAGAGCAGCTTGCCGTCCGTGGTGATACCACTGGGCTGCGCCATCGCCGCTCGCGCGAGCGAGCCGTCCAGCAAACCCTCATGACCGCTGCCGGCGTACGGCCCCACGTGCTGCTGTATCAGATCCAAGACCCAAACCTGATGCATGCCCGCCATGGCAATGAATAACAGATCGCCCACCGAGACCAGATCCCACGGAGAGTTAAGTCGCGCTTTGGCCGCATCTGTGGTCTGAGCCCGGTACGTGAGCTGCTCGTCGCCCGCCAGTGTGCGCACTCTGCGCTCACCGAGGTCCGCGGCGCGGATGGCATGGTTCTCCGTATCCGCGATGTAGAGGATCTCTTCCTTGAGCGCCAAACCCTGGGGTCTCGCAAATGCGGCGTCGGCAAAGGCGCCGTCGCACAACCCAGCCTCGCCCGAGCCAATGGCCTCCAACACATTTCCGGAGAGGTCTGTAACGATGATGCGGTTATGGCTCGAGTCTGCGATGAACAGCCGCCGCCCCGCTCCATCGGCGAGGACCTTGCCCGGATAGCTGAGGGGCGCCTGGGGCGCGCTGCTGCGTTCCAGTACCAGCTCCAGAGGAGCGCGGCTCAGCGCTCCCTCGCGGCCGAAACGCTCGATGGCCTCAGGAATTACATCGCGGTAAGCTTCCCACACTCCCTCGCCGGAATGGGCTGCCAACACTCGGCCGGTGGGATCGATGAGGATGGTGGTGGGCCAGGCGCGCACTGCATAGGCCTGCCACACGCGCAGATCTCGATCGTTGATCACCGGGTGTTCGACGCCGTAGCGCAGGAGCACTTGACGGATATTGCGCAGGTCGCCTTCGTTGGTGAACTTGGCCGAGTGCACGCCAATCACCACCAATTCGTCCGAATACAACGCCTCCAAACGCTTTAGGTCGGGGATGATGTGTATACAGTTGATACAGCCGTACGTCCAGAAATCGAGCAGTACGAGCTTGCCTCGAAGCTGGGCCAACGACAGCGGACGATCGGTGTTGAGCCAATCGACATCCACGGGGAACTCGGGCGCTCGGATGTTGCCGATATAATTTCGTCGAGAAGCCATGCCACGCTCCTTTTCGCCGTGCCGCGCCGCTTGGGGCGCTAGCTGAGCAAAATAGACGTCAGGATAGAACACCATTGGCTGCCGAAAACAGCGGGCTGCTCGATGCTCAAAGACTCGCCCCGGAAAGCTACAGTCGTAGCTAACTGCCCACAATGTTTCGCTTGTGAGCGCGGCGAGCCTATTGTATAATGGCGCCCAAAGACCACTGTGCTCGAGCCCACGGTGGCAAGAGGGATGACGCTGCAAGATGAACTGTCCAAACTGCGGAACCTACAACCCCGAAGACCGTGAAATCTGTTGGCGCTGTGATAAAGAGCTGCCCAAGCCGATCCCGCCGAAAAAGAAAGACCCCCGCAAAGGCGCGCAGACCTATATTTGGATCGCTTTGTTGTTGCTTGTGGTGATGATGGCCGTGCAGATGTGTGGTCTACCGGGCGCTTACGACCCTCAACAGGAACAAGGACCTCCAACGGGCGTTGTATCGGCGCCGGCCCAACAGGTGTGTTTGCTGCGCGGGGGCTTTCGGTAGTATCGGGCATCAGAAGGTGGCGGCTAGCGTGCACCCGCAATGCCGCACAGCTCAGGAGCCTGCTTCAGAGTGTATGGTGGTGGGGGGCTCGTGTGTCTGGGCGAGTAGCCTCTCTCGAAGTTTTGTGCTCAGTTGATTGATGTGCCGCCGGTAGGCCTGCGGAGTCATAGAGGCGGTCGACATGATGAGGGCATCTTCATCGTTATCCGAGTAGTATCTCGTGCGGCGCCCGGTAACTTGGAACGCGTATTTGGTGTAGAGGTTCTGTGCCACCACGTTACTGACGCGCACCTCTAACGTGGCGAGCTCTGCCCCCTCCTTCAGCGCATCCTCGAGCAGTGCCAGCAAGACGAGTTCGCCGAGGCCTCGTCCACGCCACTCCTGGCGCAGAGCCAACGTGCAGATGTGTGCCTCCTCCAGTAGGCGCCAATAGCCGCCGTAACCGACGATCGAAGCATCATGAGGCGGCTTGATGAGCCGACGCATCGAGTTGAGCACCGGGTTTATGTGTTCGATTTCTTCCCATGGCGTGTAACGCAGTACGACATAGGTGGACAAGGGGTTCCCGCGGATCTCTTGCGAGAACGCGGTGGAGGACCAAGGCAGGCTAAAGACCACCTTGTCGATGTCTGAGACGGTTGCCACATCCTCTGGCGCCATGCGGTCAAGCTTGTAGGGCAGGCCCTCGAGGTTCATGAAAAGTCATCCAGATCAGACTGATGGCTGAGAGGAAGGGAGGCTTGTATAGACGGGGCTGAGGCTGTCCACCTCGTCCACGTCACCCCTCTGAAGTCTCTTCCACGCCAACTCGGCAAGGTAACCCGCACGGCGCAGCGAGCTCGCAACGGGTAAGAACCCAATCCTCTCCGCCCCCGGTTGTTGGCGCAATCGCTCTACCAGGGCGCTGTTGAGCTCTCCCACGACCAGTGCGTTCTCCTCGGCTGGTACGACCCACTGGGCCTCTGACACGAGCGCTATCTCGCCCTGTAGCGCGGGGATCCCCTCACGAAAGCGATAGGCGCCCACAGAGATCCGGCCACGGCCAGCCTCTAGCACGGCGTAGATCGGACAACCGGGGTCACCGGTCGCGTAGGCACTGATCTGTAATGTGGGAACGGCGAGGATTGGTACATCCAAGGCGAAACAGAGGCCCTTGGCGATGCTCATGCCGATTCGCAGTCCCGTGAACGAGCCGGGCCCCTCGGCAACGGCTACCGCCTGCAAAGATGTCACATCGACTCCTTGTTGCGATAGCATTGCATGGATAGCGGGCATCACCTCGACCGAGTGGTTATTACGAGAGCGCCAGTTGTTCTCTGCGAGCAGCCCCGTCGCATCAAATAGCGCCACACTTGCACTGCGCGTTGCCGTATCCACCGCCAAAAGCATATCGGTTCCTAGTGGCTCTGCTCACCAGAGCCTGGTATCGTGAGGTGCAAAGCGTCATCGAGCTCGCGAACCAGCTCTTCGTAATGCGCACCTGCGGCAACGAACAATAGCTTGCGCTCTGAGGGCCCGACGTACTGCAAAGTAATCCACAGGCGATCTTCGGGTATCAGTTCTCTGGCGCGCTCTGCCCATTCGATCACGGTAATGCCGTCGCCGTACATATAGTCCTCGAGCCCCAGCACCAGCGCATCGAGGAGGTCGTTGATGCGGTACAAATCCACGTGATAGAGGTAGGGGCCGGGCTGTCGGGCGCGATGCTCGTTGATGAACACAAAAGTGGGGCTGTTGATGGTGCCCTCGACGCCGAGGCCCTGGCCTATACCTTGAGTTAAGCAAGTCTTTCCACTGCCCAGGTCGCCTTGCAGACAGACAACATCACCGGGGCCGAGAAGGCGACCCAACTGCTCTCCCACGGCAAAGGTCTCTTGGGCGCTGTGCGTATTGATGTCTAGCATACGGTCGGTTCGTGTCGACGCCAATCGTGCCTCCGCTGGGCTCGGGCGAGTGGTTGCGCCTGTGCGCATAGGCTGGTTGAAGAGCGACATCGCTCGGCCCTGCTGATCCTTGGCTAACCCTCCGGCGATTCCGAGTCCGCTGGTCCCTGTGGAATGACCTTGGTGCCTAACAGGCAGAACGTGTGTCCTCCCAAGTGGCAGAGCGGCTGCAACTCCTCGTCGACATCGGCGCCCAGCCAGGCCCCGTCGAACGCCTCTCTCTCGGCCCACGAGCCCACCACCTCGGCAAAATAGATCGTGTGATCGCCGGGTTCCACCGCGTCCACCACCACGCACTCCAGGTGCGCCAAGCAGGCGACAACCCAAGGGGCCTCCACGCGTCGCCCCGAGTCTAGCTCGAGCTTGGTAAGGGCGACCTTGTCCTCATCCTGCCCAGAGACTGTGCCGCAACGCATCACCTGCTCGGCCAGAGCTCGCCCCGGAATGTTCAATACGCATTCTTCGCTGCGCGCCAACATACCGTGGGTATAGGTTCCGGGATGGATGGCCATCGCCACCAACGGGGGTTGTAGGCTCACAGGGCAGACCCAGGCGATGGTCATCAGGTTCACCTGGCCTTTGTAACGCAGGCTGAGCAAGCACGCGGGACGGGGGCTGAGCAGACGATGTGCCTGCTCGAGCGGGACCTCCTGTTTCATCGTCAAGCCTCACGCATGAAGAATATTTCACCAAGTATGACATATCGCGACGGCCCTGTCAAAGAAATGGAGCCCCAAACCTGCTTTGGGGCTCCGTAAAAGGGGGGTAAGTAGTTGACTCAGTTGGCTGCGAACCGATAGCCGATGCCGCGTTCGGTGAGGATGTACCTGGGCTGTGAGGGGTCGGGCTCTATCTTTTGTCTGAGGCGCCAGATGAAAAGCTTGGTGTAATCCAATTCGTCAGCATATTCAGGCCCCCATACTTCCTCTAAAAGCTGGCGGTGCGAGAGAACGCGCCCCGCGTTTCCCGAGAGGTAGAACAGCAGCTTGAGCTCGGTGGGCGTCATATCCAAGCGCTTCCCGTCTCGTTTGACCTCCCAGCGCTCCGCGTCTATGGTCAGCCCATCAGCAACAATAGTCCGCGCAGAGTGAGCAGACGAGTCCAAGCTGGTTCGCCTCAGCACCGCCTCGATACGGGCCCCTAGCTCTCGTGGACTGAACGGTTTGGGCACATAGTCGTCCGCTCCCTGTTTGAGCCCTCTGATACGGTCGGCCTCCTCGCCACGTGCCGTCAGGATGATGATCGGCACAGTCGAGGTGGAGCGTATACGCTCGCACACCTCAAAGCCGTCCATCTGGGGCATCATGATATCGAGCACAACAAGGTCCGGTTGTAGCGCTGATGACTTGTCCAGCCCTTCCAGCGGGTTGTTGGCAATGTTCACGTGGTACCCAGCCCGCATCAAGTAGGCCTCCAGCGCCTTGGTTAACATTTCGTCATCATCGATTAGGAGAATGTGCGCCCGCGGTTTCATGACCCCTCCGGATAACTCGGATCCTGTTCGGCCGCTTGCACGATGATGGTCCACTCTAGAGTGCCCTACAACGTGGTGCGGCACGGTTTCCATCTGTACTATAGCACGTCCGTTTGTCGTGAACGGAAATAGCGCGTAAACTCGCCCAGAAAATATCGAGATACAGCGCAAAACAGCGCTGAGCTGGCCGGAGGAGCATCGGTATGGAAGCAAGACCCCCTGTTGGGGAGCGTTACAACGGGCCACCCGTGGTGTTGGCCTCGGCATCGCCGCGCCGCCACGAATTGTTGACGGCTATGGGCGTGCGGTTTTGCGTGGATTCGCCGGACGTACCCGAGGCATCCGCGCCGCACGAGGAGCCATCCACGCTGGCGATCCGCCTCAGCTCCGCCAAAGCCACGGCTGTGGCGCCCCGGCATCCCGATGCTCTCGTGGTGGGGGCAGATACTTTGGTTGCGCTAGATGAAAGGGTGCTGGGAAAGCCAGCGGACGAGGATGAGGCTGTGGAGATGCTTTGTGCTCTGCGCAACCGCCAGCATCTAGTGTATACTGGCCTTAGCGTGGTGAACGCGCGGACCGGCGAGCAGTGTGCCCAGGTGGCTGTGACCCCTGTACACATGCGGGCCTATTCGGAGATAGAAGTCGCTCGCTATGTGGCCAGCGGCGATCCCATGGACAAAGCCGGCGCCTACGCTATCCAGGCCGATGGCATGGATCCGGTGGACCACATCGAGTGGTGTTACGCTAATGTGATGGGGCTGCCCATGTGCCATTTGTATCGGGCACTGCGGTTGTGGGGCGCGGAGGCGCCCATCCACCCGCTGGATTCGTGTCCTTTTGCACTGCGTTGTGGCTGTCCTTGGGCGCAGGGTATCATCGATGAGGCGGTCAGTGCCTGGTGTGGGCCCAGCCATGGGGATCGGCCGGACGGCTGTGCCTCGTGAATACCCGGATGCGCTCTTGACTATTGGGGCGATCCGTGGTACTTTATCGATACACTATCGGGGTGAAAGGCATGGCAGAGTTGATGGTTACGAGAACTCTCGATACGAGGGCGGTATGTGGTGTGAGCGCACGCCATGTTAACGCCTGCCATGCCCAAGTGCACAGCGCGTACTCGTTTTATTTTTACTATGAGAGCTCCATAGGAGGGGAGCGCGCTGCGCATAAGCGGTAGTCCAGAGAAGAACTACAAGTCAGCAATAAGCGTGGGCGCAAGCCCACGCTTTTTTGTTTGCCAGCCGTCGAGCTGTACGCGAAAGGAGTGGCCATGACAACTAGAGGAGTGCGGGGAGCGGTAACTGTCGCGTTTAACGATGCCGAGGAGATACTGTGCGCTACACGCGAGCTGCTCGAGGCCGTGTGTGCGGCGAATCCCATCGTGAGCCAGGACATCGCCGCTGCTTTGTTTACCACTACAGACGATCTGGACGCTGCCTTTCCGGCGACGGCAGCCAGAGAGTTGGGCTGGACGAGCGTGCCCCTGTTGGACGCCCGCGAGGTGGCGGTGCCGGGCAGCCTGCCGCGCTGTATTCGCCTTCTTCTGCTTTGGAATACAGAAATACCTCAGAGCGAGATCGTCCACGTGTACCTGCGTGAAGCGCGGCGCTTACGACCGGATCTGGCGCGGACCGCGGATATGGAGGAATCCCAATGATCGTGGTGATGCGGGTTGGCACCCCTCAAACTAATGTGGAAAAAGTGGTGGGCAGAGTGCACAGCTTGGGCTTTCAAGCGCACCTGTCTCAAGGCCAGGAACAGACCATCATCGGAGTCATCGGAGATCAGCGCCAGTTGAACGAGGGCGTTTTTCGCGTGATGGAGGGCGTGGAGAAGGTCGTTCGCATCGTAAAGCCCTTCAAACTGGCAAGTCGTGATTTTCACCCGCCAGATACGGCGGTTCCCATCAACGGCTGCTCCATCGGGGGCAAACCAGTGGTGGTGATCGCCGGCCCTTGTGCCGTCGAGAGCCGCGCTCAGATTCTGGAGACCGCCCGGGCCGTCAAAGAGGCGGGCGGGCAAATCCTGAGAGCCGGCGTGTTCAAACCGCGCACATCACCTTACAGTTTTCAGGGGCTGGGCGAGGAGGGGCTCGAGCTGTTGGCCGAAGCCAAAGCCGAGACGGGTTTGGCTCTGGTAACAGAGGTGATGGCTCCCGAGCAGGTTCCGTTGGTAGCGCGCTACGCGGAGATACTGCAGGTCGGTACACGCAACATGCAGAACTATAACCTGTTGCACGCAGTGGGCGAATCGGGCAAGCCAGTGCTGCTCAAGCGTGGTATGATGTCTACCATGGAGGAACTGCTCATGTCGGCCGAGTACGTGCTGTCACATGGCAATCGCCGGCTGATCCTTTGCGAGCGAGGCATTCGGACATTCGAGCCTTACACGCGGAACACTCTGGACCTCAGCGCGGTACCGGTGCTCAAGCAGCTGACTCACTTGCCCATCGTGGTAGACCCCAGCCACGCCGCCGGCAACTGGGAGTGGGTGACGTCCTTATCCGCGGCGGCTGTGGCCGCGGGCGCCGATGGGCTGCTCATCGAGGTGCACCCTCATCCGGAGCAGGCTCTATCGGACGGCGCCCAATCCCTGAGGCCGGAGCGCTTTGCCGAACTTGTCTCCAAGGTGCGCATGGTGGCCGAGGCTGTCGGGCGGAGCCTTGCGGGCGTCCCCGCGCCGGCTGCTGCGTAAGGGAGGTCGGATGGTTCCGAGGCTGCAGGATGCCAGGGTGGCTATCGTTGGGTTGGGACTTATGGGCGGCTCCCTGGCTGCCGCCCTCAGCAATCGGGGCGCCTGCGCCGAGGTGGTGGGAGTCGCCCGCCGACAAGGGACGTTACGCACAGCGAGAGCCCTGCATTTCATTCAACGGGGCAGCACTAGCCTGGCTGAAGGGGTGGCGCAGGCCGACTTGGTGATTCTTGCGACGCCGGTGCGCGATATCATCGCCACTATAGGGCGGATCGGCACCCTGCTCAAACCGGGCTGTGTGCTGATGGACGTCGGCAGCAGCAAGACAGAGATCTGTGCGGCCATGGCGCGCCTTCCAGGGCACGTTCAAGCTCTGGGAGGACACCCTATGTGCGGCAAAGAGTCGGCGGGGCTCACAGTGGCCGAGCCCGATTTGTACGAAGACAAAGTGTTTGTTCTATGTCCTTTGCAGCGCACGGCACCGGAGGCGTTGCGTCTGGGCGAGGAGCTGGTGTCCGCTATCGGCGCCAGATGCCTGCGCATTGCGCCCGAGCAGCACGATCGCGCGGTGGCTCTCATCAGCCATTTGCCCTATCTTTTGGCGGTGACTTTGGTCAATGCCGTCGATTCGTTGGCCGAGGACGAACTGGCCTGGAAGCTCGCCGCCAGTGGATTCCGCGATACCAGCCGCGTAGCTGCGGGTGATCCGGCCATGATGCTGGATATCCTGGTCACCAACCGGGAGCCGATTCTGGCGGCGTTTCGGCAAGCCCAGGCCAGCCTGGACGAACTGGGACGCAGCCTCCAAGCGGGCGATCTCGACGCGTTGCTGACTGCGCTCGAATCCGCTCGCAGACGCCGATTGGAGTTTGACTGATGAATCTCGATATAAAGCCCGCACGTCGCCTGCGCGGCGAGCTGCACGTACCGGGAGACAAGTCGATCACTCATCGCAGCCTGCTGCTCAGCGCCCTGTCCGACGGCACTTCGCGCTTGAGCAATCTATTGGGGGGCGGCGACTGTGCGGCCACCTGGCGCTGCGTGGAGGCCCTGGGCGTGGAGATCGAACCGTTGGGCGCCCATCAAGCACTAGTGCACGGACGTGGGACGTCCTGGCGCGAGCCACGAGATGTGCTCGATTGCGGGGGATCGGGCACTACCATGCGCTTGCTCGCCGGTTTGTTGGCCGGCCAACGCTTTGCTTCTGTGCTTGGTGGTAATGTACAGCTCAGGAACCGCCCTATGGATCGCGTGATGACGCCCCTACGACTGATGGGCGCCAGTATCGAGGGGGAAGGGGGAGGCCGGCTAGCGCCGCTCTATATACAAAAGGCCAAGCTACACGGTATCCACTACCAGCTTCCTATGGCCAGCGCTCAGGTCAAATCCTGTGTGTTGTTGGCTGGCCTGTTGGCGGATGGAGAGACGATGGTGTCAGAGCCCGCGCTCTCTCGCGACCATACGGAACGAATGCTCGCAGCGCGGGGAGTGGCGGTGGGCGGGGAGGCCCCTAAGCGATTCGTGGTGGGCCCGGTGGAGTACCTGATGCCCGTGGATACCACTATTCCCGGTGACTTTTCCTCTGCGGCCTACCTGATTGTCGGCGGCCTGTTGGTGCCCGATAGCAAAGTGCTGATACGTGGTGTGGGCGTCAACCCCACGCGCACCGGTTTGCTGGATGTGCTACAGGCGATGGGCGGTGATGTCCATCTGCTGGACGAAAGGGACGAGGGCGGCGAGCCGGTGGCGGATATCTTGGTGCGCTCGAGCACCCTACAGGCGACCAAAGTCGGGGGAGCTCTCATTCCGCGGTTGATTGACGAGTTGCCGATCCTCGCACTGGCCGCTACACAGGCTCAAGGGGTGACCCGCGTGCGTGACGCCGCCGAACTACGCGTCAAGGAGACGGATCGCATCGAGACTATTGTGGGGGTGTTGCGTGCCTTTGGGGCGCAAATCGAGCCTCGCCCCGACGGCTTTGATGTTCTGGGCTGCACGCCGCTAAAGGGCGCTACGGTGGATAGCCACGGTGACCACCGAATGGGTATGACGGCTGCCGTAGCTGGGCTGATCGCTGAGGGCGAGACCACGGTGTGTCGCGCACAAGTGATCGCGGACTCTTTCCCCGGGTTTGAGCAGTGCTTGCAGCGGATTGTGGAAGAGGAAAGTGCATGACACCACAAGGGGTGGAGGACGCTCGGTTGCTCTCGGGCGCGACGCACATGGTGGGCGTGATCGGCTGGCCGGTGGCACACAGCGTCTCACCGGCGATGCAGAACGCGGCGTTCCAAGCGCTGGGGTTGGATTGGTGCTATGTGCCGTTGCCCGTCGCCCCCGGGCGGCTTCGGGAGGCGATGGCGGGCCTGGTAGCTCTCGGTATGGAGGGCGCCAACGTAACGGTGCCCCACAAAGAATCGGCCGCCGTCTTGGTCGATTCCCTCACCCCCCAGGCCCGGGCTATCGGTGCGGTGAACACCCTTCTCAAGCGTGAGGATGGGCTAGTGGGCCACAACACCGATGCGGACGGCTTTTTATCCGCTCTGCGCGAGACAGGGCTGGAGCCTCAGGGGTGTGATGCGCTGGTGCTGGGGGCTGGGGGAGCCGCCAGGGCCGTGTTGTATGCGCTGGCCAGCGCGGGGGCACATATCACTCTTCTGAACCGCACCCTGGCCAGGGCCGAGGCGTTGGCGCGCGAGTTCCAAGACCTATCCGGGGGGACCATCCGCGTGGGGCGGCTGGAGGCCGAGGAGCTCGCGCGTCACGCAGAAGGGGCACATTTAGTGGTGAACACGACTTTGTTGGGCATGTGGCCGGGCGTGGATACCTCGCCCTGGCCTGACGATATGGCTTTTCCGAGGGAGGCGTTGCTTTTCGATCTGGTGTACAACCCGCGCGATACGTTGTTTATGGGGCAGGCGAGGGCATACGGGGCGAGCGCGGTGGATGGGCTGCGGATGCTAGTGCACCAGGGCGCACAGGCGTTTACCCTGTGGACGGGTGCTATGGCGCCTATCGAGGTGATGTATCGCGCTTGCATCGAGATTCTGGGAGAGAGATGATATGCTGCGTTTTCTGACGGCTGGCGAATCACACGGGCCCGCGCTAACGGCCACCATCGAAGGGCTCCCGGCTGGGCTACCTCTGTGCCCCGAGGCTTTGAGTGAGGACTTGGCCCGCAGGCAGAAGGGCTATGGGCGCGGCGGACGCCAAAAGATAGAGCGCGATTGTGTAGAGATCACGGGTGGTGTGGCCGAGGGCGTCACCATCGGTGCGCCGGTAGCGTTGCAGATTGCGAATCGCGACTATGCCAACTGGCGTGATCGTCAGGTGCCCCCGTGGACACGCCCTCGCCCCGGACATGCCGATCTATCGGGGGCCGTCAAGTACGGCCTGGACGATCTGCGTTTGGTAGCAGAGCGCGCTAGCGCTCGTGAGACGGCGGCCCGCGTGGCGGTAGGCGCCGTGGCCAAGGCGTTGTTGGCGGCGTTGGGAGTGAGTGTGGGAGGTTACGTGGAGGCGATCGGTGGTGTGGCGGCCGATCTGGAAGCGATATCGGTCCACGAGCGTGTGGAACGTGCCGCGGCCTCCGATGTCGCCTGCCCCCATGAGGAGGCTGCTACGCGCATGCGTGCCCGCATCGATGCCGCGCGCGCTGAGGGAGATTCGCTGGGAGGCCTTTTCGTGGTGGCCGCCTGGGGGTTACCTGTGGGGTTGGGCAGCCATGTGCATTGGGACAGGCGATTGGATGGACGTTTGGCCCAAGCCATCATGAGCATCCCGGCTATCAAAGGTGTAGAGATCGGCCTCGGCTTTGAAAGCGCGGCACTGCCCGGCACTCGGGTGCACGATGCGCTGTACCCGGGGCGTACTGGCCCCGAGAGGCGTACCAATCGTGCCGGTGGCGTCGAGGGGGGCATCAGCAACGGGGAGCCTATTCTGATAAGGGCGGCTATGAAACCGATCCCCACGACTCTGAGTTCACAGCCGACGGTGGACTTGGCAACCGGTGAGGCCGTCGGCACGAAATACCAGCGCTCGGATGTCTGCGCCGTGCCCGCGGCTTCGGTGGTGGGCGAGGCGATGGTGGCGTGGGTGCTGGCGGAGGCGCTGGTCGAACGCTACGGTGGCGACTCTTTGAGCGTGTTGCAGCGGCGGGTGCGCGATGACCGCCCGTGAGCGTAACTTGGTCATCACCGGCTTTATGGGGGCGGGCAAGTCGTGTGTGGCACGCCGTGTGGCCGAGATGCTCAGCAAACCGTTGGTGGCGATGGACGAGGTCATTGCACAACGAGCGGGCAAGAGCATCCCCGATCTGTTTGCGACCGACGGCGAGGAAGCCTTTCGCCGGGCCGAGCGGGAGCTCTGCCTAGAACTCGGAACTCGCGAGGGATTGGTGATCGATACCGGGGGTGGCGCTCTGGTGGACCCACGTAATCGCGACGCGTTGGCGCAGAATGGTTGTCTGGTTGCGCTGGATTGTACTGAGGACGAGCTGCTGCGACGGCTGCGGGGCGACCGGCAACGGCCCATGCTGTGGGGCGATGACCCCGTGGCCAGGCTGCGTGAGCTGCTGGCGGAACGGCGGGCAGCGTATGCCGAGGTGCCGCACCACGTGGATAACAGCGACCGGCCGTTGGAGGCGGTGGCACAGGAGGTGATCGCTCTGTGGCGCGCCGAACCCTTTGTTCGCTGGGCGCGAACTCCTACGGGCAGCTATCAAATCCAGTTGGTGCCCGGTGGGTTGAGCCACATTGGGCGGCTGCTGCGTGCTCGAGGCATAGAGGGCGTGGCAGCAGTAGTTAGCGACGAGCACGTCTGGCCGCGCTATGGTACACAAGTGATGGATGCCCTGGCAGAGGCCGGGCTGGCGGCCTCGCACGTTGTGCTGCCGGCCGGCGAAGAGCATAAACGGCTGGAGACGGTGCGTGATCTGTACGACCGTTTTGTAGAGATGGGGCTCGATCGCAGCGGTGCCGTCGTTGCGCTCGGGGGCGGCGTTGTCACAGATATGGTCGGTTTTGCCGCTGCGACTTTTATGCGGGGCGTGCCCTTGGTGCAGGCGTCCACCACGCTGCTGGGCATGGTGGACGCTAGCGTGGGCGGCAAGGTGGCGGTGGATCACCCACAGGGCAAAAACCTCGTGGGTGCGTTCGTGCAGCCTCTTCTCGTGATGCTCGATCCCGCTACCCTCGCCACTCTCCCCGATCTGGAACGCCGTGCGGGTCTGGCGGAGGTGATCAAGGCGGGGATTATAGCGGACGCGGAGCTGTTCGAGGCATACGAAGCCGGTGAGCCCGAGAGGGGGCTGCGCTGGGCCATCGAGCGCGCCTTGGACGTCAAGCTGACTGTAGTGGAAGAGGACCCGTACGAACGTGGCCGAAGAATGGTGCTCAACCTCGGTCACACGTTTGCGCACGCCTTTGAGGTGTTGACGCTGTATCAGCTGCACCACGGTCTCGCGGTGAGCGTTGGAATGGCCGCTGCGGCCGAGCTTGCCCAGATCACCGGCGCCTGCTCAGATGCCACGCGCAATCGCATTCTGAGCACTCTGATCCGACACCATCTCCCCACAACCTTTGATAGCCATCCCCCAGAGGCTGTATTGGCGGCCATGCGTCACGATAAAAAGCGCTCAGCGGGCAAGCTCCGCTTGGTCTTGCCGAGGGATATCGGCGATGCGATCATCGTGACCGATGTGCCTACAGAACAGATTGTCGCTGCGTTGGAAAGGATTCACTCATGAGTCGCAAATACCTGATCGTGCATGGGCCGAATCTCAATCTCTTGGGGCGGCGCGAGCCCGCTGTGTATGGCCGCGACACTCTGGAGGACATCAACCAACGCCTACAGTTTTGGGCCCAGGGGGCCGGTATCGAGCTGGAGATCGTGCAGTCGAACCACGAAGGAGAGATTGTCGACGCGATCCAGCGCGCAGCGAGCTGGGCATCGGGCATCGTGATCAACCCCGGGGCCTATACGCACTATAGCTACGCTATCCGTGATGCGGTGGCTGCGGTCGCGACGCCCACGGTGGAGGTGCACCTCTCCAACATCCACGCCCGCGAAGAGTTCCGCCATCGGTCGGTGGTGGCGCCCGTCTGCGCGGGGCAAATCGTCGGTTTGGGGGGCTACGGCTACATCCTGGCGCTTGCGGCGTTGGAGCAAGAGCTGGGTGGAGATGAGCAAAATAAACCCGCCCCCAGTGTCTAGGGGGCGGGCGGAAGGCGGGGCAGAGATCCGGATTAACGACGCCGCAAGAACGCGGGAATGTCGATATCCGAGTTGTCAAAAGTGCGCTGCTGCGGTTTGGGTTGTTGCGCCTGTGCTTGCGACTGCGGTTGCTGTTTGAGGACCGAGGGCTGCTTGGTCCTGGCTTTGGCCTCTTCCTGCCGCATGATCTGCTCCGGCAATTGTACCCTCATCTTGGCGTTGTCGTCCAACGCAAAGCCGGTGGCGATGACTGTGATCTGAATCTGATCCTCCATGCTCTCATCGAGCACCGCGCCAAAGATAATGTTGGCGTCATCGGACGCCGTCTGATGGATCAGCTCCGCAGCCTGGTTCACCTCGTACAGCGAGAGATCGTACCCACCCTTGACATTAAAGAGCACGCCTTTGGCCCCACTGATGGTGATGTCGAGCAGCGGGCTGGTGATAGCCTGTTGGGCGGCTGCGAGGGCGCGCTCTTCGCCGGACGCGCGGCCCATAGCCATCAGGGCGGCGCCCCCGTTAGTCATAATAGAGCGCACATCGGCAAAGTCCATATTGATGAGGCCGGGCACTGTGATAAGCTCCGAGATGCCCTGAATACCCTGGCGCAGGATGTCATCCGCCACCATAAAGGCCTCTTGCAACGGCGCGTTGCGGTCGACAAGCTGCAGGAGGCGATCGTTCTGGATGACGATGAGCGTATCCACTCGCTCGTTGAGCTTCTTGAGGCCCTCCTCAGCGAGGCGCGCTCGACGCGCTCCCTCAAAGCTAAATGGCTTGGTGACCACGGCGACAGTGAGTGCACCCACCTCGCGGGCGATCTCTGCTACAGCTGGAGCGGCGCCCGTCCCAGTGCCGCCCCCGATGCCGGCCGTCACAAAGACCATGTCCGCGCCCTCCAACACAGCCCGCAACTCATCGCGCGATTCTTCGGCCGCTCTTCCCCCGAGTGACGGGTCGCCCCCGGAGCCCAGCCCGCGTGTAGCTGACTTGCCGAGCCGCAGGCGTGTAGGGGCATTGGACGCGGCCAGGGCCTGTCCGTCTGTGTTGGCTGCTATGAACTCCACACCGGCGAGACCGGCTTCGATCATACGGTTCACGGCATTTTGCCCACCACCGCCAACACCGATCACCTTGATATAAGCGCCCGAACCTCGGGTCTCTGCCGATCTACTCATAACAGTACCTCCATGGTTAGTGACCATGCCAACCTGAATGACATCCAGCGATGAGACGGCTTGTGCAGCCCACATGGGTTCTCGACCACGAGACGGCCAGTAACATTCGCACAGAGATGAGCACCGGCTTTGGATATCGTTCGCAATCGAATGAAGCGTAGGTAGACAGAGTACAAACGGCGACCAAAAGAAGTCGCTTGACCGTATACTATCACAGCGGCTCTCGCTTGTCAACGAAATCAAAAGAACATGGGGAAAACAGCGCGGCCTCTGCGAGAGGCACCAGCCGTTAATATGCGACCGCGCGCTAGCCGGTTGGTGCCTTGCAAGGTAGCGGTAGCTCGCTTTCAGGCTGTGTACATAGCGTTGTCTCCGAGCTCGCTCGCATTGACGTGCAAATACCATCGAGTTACTGTCTTGTCAAGGAGGTTCGAGATGGAATATCGCATACTGGGGCGCACCGGGCTGTGCGTTTCTCTGGCTAGGCTGGGCAGCGGTGGTGCGTCGAGGTTGGGCCAAGCGGCGGGGTTGGCGGCAGGGGCTTCGCACCGCATCGTGAGGCGGGCCTTGGACCTGGGGATCAATCTGTTCGATACCTCGCCCGCCTACGGAGAGAGCGAGGAACTTTTGGGCGGCGCTCTTCAGGGCGTCTCACGAGACGCCTATGTACTGGCCACCAAGTTCCCCCCGCCCGCTGATGACCCCGATCCGGAAGCGCTGATGCGTGTGCTCGAGCGCAGCTTGAGGCGCTTGAGGGTGGATGCCGTCGATCTACTTCAGTATCATGGAGTAGCAGCGAGTCAGTACCGCAGAGTGGTTGATCGGTATCACGCCGTCGCGCTGAGAGCTCAGCAGGCCGGTAAAGTGCGTTTTCTGGGGATCACCGAACCAGGAGCTGTCGACACGACCCACGAAATGCTGCACATGGCCCTGGAAGACGATCTGTTCGACACTATCATGGTCAAGTACGGCATTCTGAACCAGTCGGCAGCGAAAAGGACGCTGCCCGAGGCCCGTCGGCGCAATGTTGGCGTGTTGGTGATGGCCGCTGTGCGTACCTCATTGCGTACACCAGCCGAGGCGGTAGCGCGTCTCAAAGAGATACGAGGGGAGGGGGTGGTGAATGTCGCCCATGCCACGCTCGCAGATCCACTGGGGATCGAGGAGGCTACGGGCTCGCCGATTCGCCTCACTGCGGCGGCCTACCAGTTCGCGGCGCAGGACAGGGCGGTGAGCTCTGTTCTCATCGGTACGGGGAACATGGAGCATCTCGAACAGAACGTGAACGATCTGCTCTCCGGTACATTGACCGAGGACCAGGCTCGCTACCTGAGACGTGCCTACGGCCGATTAACATGGCACTCTTGAGATGAGTGTTGGCGCCTTGAAGCTTGATAGTCCGCTCGCGTTGCGACTTGGCATCGTCTTGGAGTACAAAGTTTGTAGGAGTAATGTGCGTATATGGCAGGCACACACGATTTTGGCCGTGTGAGCGTGTGTGCGGTTTGTGCGCGCGAGATGAACTATGCTATAATACACAATATGGCTCGGTTAGATGTGCACGCCCAGTGAACCCCTGCTGGGCGGCTCTGCGGAGCCCGTTTCGCTGGCCACAAGGCAAAGATGCCGGCACCCAAGCGGGGGAAACGTGGGGTTGGCCGCCCCTCCACAGGCAGTACCTGTGTTCGAGCGCATACCTCATATCAACAACTCGACACAGTGACACAACTTGCAGGAGGAGCAGAACATGAAGCCCAGGATTTGGGCCCTCGTCGCCATCCTCATGGCACTGGCCCTCGTCGTCTCAGCATGTGCGCCCGCAGCAGCGCCAGCGGCGCCCACCACTCAACCTCCCGAGGCCAGCGAGCCCGCGGAGACCGAACAAGAGCCGGCCGAGGCCGATGTGCCGGCGGAACCTCTCAGCATCGTCGTCGCCACTGATGCCTCGTTCCCGCCGATGGAATACGTCGACGAGAACAAGGAGATTGTCGGCTTTGACATCGATCTGATGGTCGCCATCGCCGAAAGGGTGGGGCTTGAGGTCGAGTTCAAGAACACCGCTTGGGACGGCATTTTCGCCGGTCTCGAGAGCGGGGCGTACGATGCGATCCTTTCCTCGGTGACAATTACCCCGGAGCGCCAGGAGGTTTACGACTTCTCTGTGCCGTACATCAATGCAGGCCAGGCCGTCGTAGTCCTCGCTGATGAGACCGAGATCGCCAGCGATCAGGACCTCCCTGGGAAGACCGCCGGCGCGCAGATCGGCACGACGGGCGCATTGGTCATCCAAGAGATGGACGATGTGACCCTCAGAGAGTACGATAGTATCGACCTCGCCTTCTTTGACCTCCTGAACGGCAATCTCGATGCTGTGGTAGTCGATACGCCCGTTGCGGCCGACTTTGCTCTCGCTTCGGATCAGTTTGCTGGTAAACTCAAGATCGTCGGTGAGCCTTTTACCGATGAGTACTATGGGTTGCTGGTTCGCAAGGGGGAAATGAAGGATCTCCTGGATCTCTTTGGAGAAGGCCTTGAGCAGATCAAGGCCGACGGTACCTATGATCGTATCTACGCCAAGTGGATCTCTGGCGATATGCCAGAGACAGCTGGGTCCTAGATTCGGAGCTCCATAGAGTCTGTCTCTGAAGCTACGGGCTGTGCGCCTAGAGGCCGTTGAGTGAGTTGCTGGCTGCTCATGTGCACAGCCCGAATCCATGTACTGTGCCATCCACATTGCGGTCACGCTCAGCCGGACCGAGCAAAGGGGGGCCTGCCACAGAAACGCGCCAGTAGCGATGACGCTAGAGCCTATGCGAGGTAACCTGGGGCTGGCTGGCCCCGCCTCCCGCTGACTGATGCGCGAGTCCATACCGGTCTGTTTATCACAGGGCCCTGCATTGTATCAGGAGGAGCATACATGAAGCACAAGCTCGCAGTCCTGCTGGCCATCGCGATGGCAGTGACGTTGGTGCTCACTGGCTGCGCTCCGGCTGCGGTTGCACCCGGCAGCGAAGCGTCGGACGCCCCGGAAGGGGATGAGGCTATCAAGATCGCCTTCATTTTCCCGATGAGCGGCGATGTAAAAACGTATGGAGAGTCGAGCTACGAGGGGGCCATGATGGCCGTCGAAGAGGCTCGATCCAGGGGCATGAATGTCGAGGTCATTACGACCGACGACAAGTGTGATGCGCAAGAAGCCGCTAACGCTGCCAACAAAGTAATCTTTGAGGATGGCGTAAAATTCATCGTCGGCGCAGTCTGCTCGAGTGCGTCGGTCCCCGTCTCAGAGATCGCTGAAGCCAACCAGATTTTGCAGATCTCGCCCGCGTCCACCAACCCCGTGGTTACTATCAACGAAGACGGTAGCGTAAAAGAATACGTCTTCCGCTCCTGCTTCCTCGATCCGTTTCAGGGCGAAGTGATGGCTACGCTCGCACTGGAGCTCGGTGGAACCTCGGCGGCTGTGCTATACGATGTGGGCAACGACTATGTGAAGGGTTTCGCCGAGTACTTTAGAGACTCTTTCGAGGCTGGCGGCGGCAGTGTGCTGGTATATGAGGCCTACACCAAAGAGGACACCGACTTTTCGGGTGTGCTAGGCAAGGTGGCTGAGGCCAACGTCGATATCCTGTTCCTGCCCGACTACTATAACAAGGTCAACCTCATCGCGGCTCAGGCCAAGGAGAAGGGTATCACAGCCACGATGTTGGGCGGGGACGGCTGGGATTCGCCCGAGCTCCAGTACTCCCTTCTGGAGGGCGGCTACCACTCGAACCATTACTCGCCTGACGACCCGCGCGAGGTGGTGCAGGATTTCGTTACAGCCTACGAAGCCGAATACGGCCACGTGCCCGACGCTTTGGCAACCCTGGCATACGACGCCGCTCGTATCCTGCTTCAGAGCATTGAGGAAGCCGATTCGGATGATCCGTCGGTAGTAAAGGACGCGATGGCCGCCATACAGTACACAGGAGTCTGTGGCGACATCATCTTTGATGCGGAGCATAATCCGATCAAGAAGGCGGCTATCATCCATATCGAGAACGGCAAGCCCGTCTTTTTCAAGTTTGCAGAGCCATAGAATATGTCCGACCCGGGGAGAGTGGCCCGTCTGCTCTCCCCCATCGTTGCTAACAATGCATTTCCACGCCTTGTGCGAGGAGGCTGGATGGATCGCACGGTAGATCGCAGACTGGGCCGGGCACTGCTACGGCTATCATTACGCACGCTTGCTTGGCTGATCTACGGGCTGCTGGGCCTCGGTATCATCTATGGCATCGTGGGTTTGGTTCGGCTGAACGGGCCCGTGTTCTTTATGCAGTCCGTTGTAGATGGACTACGGTTGGGCTTTATCTACGCACTGATCGCCCTTGGGTACACCATGGTGTATGGAATCGTGCGTTTGATCAATTTCGCGCACGGTGACGTCTTTATGGTGGGTGCCTTCACCAGCTTTTTCGCTATCTCACAGTACGGCTGGGGTTTTCTACCGGCGGTTCTGCTGGCGATGTTGGTTTGTACTGTGCTCAATGTCGTCATCGAGCGCGTGGCCTACAAGCCATTGCGCAACGCGCCTCGCATCGCGGCATTGATCTCGGCGATCGGGGTGTCTTTCTTCCTCGAATATTTCACCGCCCTCAAGTTCGTATTCAGTGGGGATTTCATCACTTATAAGCGCCCGTTCGAGGTGATCGTGTGGAGCGTTGGAGGGGTGCGGATCACCAACATCACCGTGATCATCGTGGCGGTGACGCTCTTTTTGCTGCTGCTTTTGCAGTATATTGTCAGGATGACCAGAGTAGGGAAGGCCATGCGGGCCGCGGCCTTTGACAAGTCCACTGCACGGCTGATGGGCATCGACGTCGACGGTATTATCTCATTGACGTTCGGTATCGGAGCGGCCTTGGCGGGCGCGGCGGGCGTGTTGTACGCTATTACCTTTCCTCAGATCTGGACGTTCATGGGCATTATGCCCGGTCTCAAAGCTTTCATCGCAGCAGTTCTCGGAGGGATCGGCAACATACCCGGTGCTTTTGTGGGCGCATTGCTGATGGGGCAGGTTGATGTGCTGGTCGTGAGCTTTGTTCCAGTGGGCTCACGCCTGCGCGACCTGTTCGCCTTTTTGGTGCTGATCATCGTCTTCCTCGTCAAGCCCACGGGGATTTTTGGCGAACCGCAGATCGAAAAGGTCTAGGAGGAGATCCCAACATGCGAGAGAGATCCAGCGTTCCCTCCTGGCTTCCGACGCTGCTGGTGGCCGCGGGCTTGTTTGTGCTGGTCCTTTATGCGAGCAACGCCCATCTGATCAGCGTCTACTGGTACCAAGTGATTCAGTTCGCGGCGATTACGGCCATCTCTGCGCTGGGCTTGAACTTGATCTATGGCTTTAACGGGCAGTTCTCGCTGGGACATATCGGTTTTTTCGCTATCGGTGCCTATGGCTCGGCGCTGACCTCCAAAGACTACATGGTCTCTTGGAGTGGCAGCAAGTTCGGCGCCGTCGCGTGGATGGTGGCTGCACAACTGGGCGTGGTGATCGCGCTGTGGCTGGTCTCCAGGCTACGCCTCGGCGACCAGCGCAAGCGCCTGCACCGAGCGCTCACCCGTGTAGGGCTCAGATCGTTCGAAGCCTGGATCCTCGTCACGTTGGTGGTATTGCTGCTCGTCGGAGCGGTGCTGGCTGTTGGGGCGGCCGCGGCCTGGGTACTTCACGAGGGAGTCCTTTTTGCACTAGAGGCGCTGCTGACGAGGCTTCCTCTTGAGGCGGGCCAGCCCGTGGTGTTCGCGCTGGCCATCCTAACGGGCGGCTCTATGGCGGCCTTGGTGGCCTATCTCGTAGGATTGCCGCTGTTGCGGCTCGGGTCGGACTATTTCGGTATCGCTACGCTTGGCTTTGCCATTATGGTCTACACGGCGTTGCAGAACTCGGATCTCGTCATCGAGACGATGAAAGGTGCTCGTGGGATGGTGGGCATCCCACGCTGGACGACGTGGGGGACGGTGTTCGGCGCACTGGTGGCCGTCCTCATTTTGATGCGCAACTTGCTCTACTCTACGCACGGGCGCGCCATCGTCTCTGTGCGCGAGGACGAGGTCGCCGCACGCTCGATGGGCATAGATGTGGCACAATCCAAGACCCTGGCTTTTGCTATCGGGGGGCTGTTGGCCGGCATTTCGGGCGGGCTCTATGCGCACCTGTACGGCTTTTTACATCCCAGCACGTTTCACCTCGTCAAGGGTTTTGATCCGTTGATCATCATTGTGCTCGGCGGGCTGGGTAGTATGACGGGCACCGTTATGGGCTCGGCGCTGTTTGCTCTCCTCATCGAGGGCTTGCGCGTGATCCTGCCGCAGGGGTTTGAGGATTGGCGCTTTGTGATCTATCCTATCCTTTTGCTGCTCGTGATGCTGTTGCGACAGCAAGGGTTGCTGGGCGCCTCCGAATGGGGGTGGCTGCGTGCGCCGGCCGCTGGTGGTAGAGACGCGCCCCCGCCGCCGAGCCCGGGCTCTGGCGAGGAGGACGCATGACCACGACAACACAAGGCAGCGCCGAACCTCAAGAGGCTCCAATTCTGGATATTCAAGGGCTGACCATGCTGTTCGGTGGTTTGCGCGCCGTGTCCGAGTTCGATATGTCGATGCCGGCCGGTGGGCTGTACGGGCTCATCGGGCCCAATGGCGCGGGCAAGACGACAGTATTCAACGTGATGACCGGCGTCTACACTCCCACCGAGGGCCGCATCGCTTTCGCCGGACGAGATTTGGTGAATATTCCGACGCACGCTATCACGCAAGCGGGCGTAGCGCGAACGTTCCAGAATATCCGCCTGTTTCAGAACCTGACTGCGCTGGACAACGTGCGCATCGCCTATCACTCACACGCAGGATACGGGCTCCTTGAAGCGATCACTCGTCTGGGGCGGTTCGGCCGCCAGGAACATGCTCTCACCGAGCGTGCCCAGGATCTGCTGGGTATATTCGGCCTTTTGGAACGGCAGCATGAGCTGGCCAAAAATCTGCCCTATGGAGCGCAACGCCGTCTGGAGATCGCCCGAGCCCTCGCCACCCATCCAACTTTGCTTCTGCTCGATGAGCCTGCGGCAGGGATGAACCCCACCGAGACGGGCAATCTGATGGAGCTGATCCATTTCATTCGCGACAGGTTCAAGCTGACCATCCTCCTCATCGAGCATCAGATGCGCGTGGTGATGGGCATCTGTGAGTGGATCACCGTGATGGACTTTGGCCAAGTCATCGCTCGCGGGACGGCGCACGATATTCAGACGAACGAGAGGGTGATCGAAGCCTACCTTGGGAAGCGCATGGGAAGGGAGTCCTAGCAGATGCTGCTCGACGTTCGGGATCTGCACGTGGCCTATGGCGCTATTCGCGCTCTTCAGGGGATCTCTTTCCACATAGACGAGGGCGAGATTGTGACCCTCATCGGCGCCAACGGCGCGGGCAAAAGCACCACACTGAGGACGATCTCGGGGTTGCTACGACCGGTACAGGGCGACATCCTGTTCAAAGGTGAGAGCATCGTGCGGGTGCCGGTGGAACGCATCGTCACCCTGGGGATCTCGCAGGTGCCCGAGGGGCGCCACATTTTCTCGCAGCTCACGGTGCGAGAGAATCTCGAGATGGGCGCATACACGCGCAGAGATAAACGCGAGATCGCTGCGAGCATGGAGCAGGTCTTTGAGAGCTTTCCGAGGCTTAAAGAACGCTTGCATCAGTACGGCGGGACGTTATCGGGCGGTGAACAGCAGATGTTGGCGATAGGGCGAGGCTTGATGTCCAAGCCCTCGCTTCTGCTCCTCGATGAGCCGTCTATGGGCCTCGCGCCGATCCTGGTCGAGGCGATCTTTGAGATCATTAGGGCGATCAACGCTCAGGGAACGAGCATCCTGCTGGTTGAACAGAACGCCGCTATGGCGCTCTCTGTAGCGCATCGCGGGTACGTGCTGGAAACGGGGCGTATCACTCTTGAGGGCAGCGCGGGCGATCTGCTGACGAACTCACAGGTGCAGAGCGCCTATCTCGGTGGCTAGAAGGGTGGCTGCGCGAACGAACGCTGCAAGCATAGGGGCTTGTTGGGTACGTTACCCAACAAGCCCCGGATTCTGTGGAACCGTATGTCGGAGGAGAATGTGATAGAAAGCAGAACAGCACAGAGCCGCCTCAGCCTACCGGCCGCCGAGCGAAAAGACTGGCGACTGGTATTGACGATGGCGGGCGTCGTGCTGATGCTCATCGCCTACGCGCTGCCGATGTTTCCCAGGCGCATCACGCACGCTGTGAGCGTCTTTTCGGGAGGAACGACGAAAGAGCTGAGCTTCCCTTTTTTGATCTACGAGCAACACTATACTCAGACGACGCTGCCCAGAGATGAGACGCTGGACCGGATCGATATCACCGTCTCGCCAGTGAGCGGGCACAATGGCTCCGGCTGGGGTTGGCTTGCTCAACTGATAGGGCGCCCCGGGGAGCTGGTGATATACACCAGCTATCTGGTTGCCTTGGCGCTCCCTATTGCCAGCAGCCTCCTCGCATTGGCTTTGGTTGGGGCTGCCTGGTTCACCGACCGCGGCGTCATCCACTCTCTGATTCCCTTGACCATCATTCTTGCCCTTGCGGCACCCATCTCCCTCTTTTTTGCGTGGATGCATCAGTTCGATTTTAGTTGGGAGCTGTTTGCGGGGGATAGGGGGGGCTTGATGCCCGGCATCGGGTTCTGGGGCAGCATGGTGGGCGCCGCTGCTGTGGTGGCCGGCACATTTCCGTTGCGCAAAGAGACTCACCGGTCGGTTGCTAGTTGGTGGCTGTTGGCGTTTGCGGTGGGTTTTCTGGTTTGGTTCCTGGCGCGCGTCAAGCCCCAGCCGTACCTTGAGATTTGGCGCTTTATCGCCGACGGCATCCTGGTTACTCTGCGCTTGGTGGTTACATCTTTTGTACTGATGCTGATAGTCAGCCTGATGGGTGGGCTGGGGCGTATCAGCAAGTCGCCCATTATCTATGGCATCTCGTCGCTCTATGTAGAGATTATCCGGGGCATCCCCCTGATGGTGCAGCTGCTGTTCATCTGGTTCGCATTGCCCCAGGTGTTTGTGTCGGTGGGCAACATCTTGCTGGGGCTATTCCCCGACTTGGCACTCGGCAACTATTTGCTTCACCTGCGGTTGAACGAGTACACAGCCGCGGTGATCGGCCTAACGGTCTGTTACGGTGCATACGGCTCTGAGATCTTTCGCGCGGGCATCTCCTCGATTCACAAGGGACAGATGGAGGCGGCCCGCTCGCTGGGGATGTCATATATACAGGCTATGCGCCACGTCATACTGCCCCAAGCCGTGAGGGTGATCCTGCCGCCCATCGGCAACGAGTTTGTGGCTCTGCTCAAGGACTCGTCTCTCGTCTCTGTACTGGCTGTATCCGATCTCACACGGCGCGGACGCGAGTACATGGCTCGCACTTTCCTGAGTTTTGACACCTGGATCATGGTGGCTCTGTGCTACTTGGTGTTGACGCTCTTTTCCTCGCGGGCGGTGGAGTATATCGAGTCCAAGACCGGGTTTGAGCGCTAGAACCTGAATACAGGCCGAGAGGCATCGGCTCCGAGAGGGCGATCGTCCGGAGATTACCGAAGGAGTGTGACCATGGAAACCGCACATCCCGAACATAGCGTGCGGCCGATCATACAGATGACCGCCGTTTGCAAGTCCTTTGAGCACGACCAAGTGCACGCTCTCAGGGGTGTGTCCGTGGATATCTTTCAGGGGCAGGTGGTGGTGATCGTGGGGCCTAGCGGCTCTGGCAAGTCGACGCTTCTGCGCTGCATCAACCATCTCGAGTCGCCGGATTCGGGCAGCATCGTGGTAGATGGCGTGCCGCTCACAGATACGGCCAACATCAACCGAGTGCGGATGGAAGTTGGTATGGTGTTCCAGCAGTTCAATCTGTTCCCTCACCTCTCCGTGCTGGATAACGTCGTGCTGGCTCAACGCATCGTGCGCAAGCGCGGCCGGAGCGAGTCGGAGGCCGTCGCGCGAGATCTTTTGCAAAAAGTGGGGATTCCCGAAAAAGCCGACGCTTACCCTGGGCAGCTCTCGGGCGGGCAGCAGCAGCGCGTGGCCATCGCCCGGGCCCTCGCTATGCAGCCCAAGATCATGCTGTTCGACGAGCCGACTTCGGCACTGGATCCAGAGATGATCAAAGAGGTGCTGGACGTCATGCTCACCCTGGCCAGAGACGGTATGACAATGGTTGTGGTGTCTCACGAGATGGGCTTTGCTCGCAACGCCGCCAACCGCATCCTGTTCATGGATGGAGGGCTAGTGATCGAAGACACCACCCCCGAGCTGCTGTTCGAGGCGCCCAAAGAGCAGCGGACCCGCGAGTTCTTGAGCAAGATTCTCCACTAGGGTCGTCGCCAAGGACGGGGGAGGGCAGAGGGGGGCTGCTACTTTTGCTCTACGTCCGTCTTGCCGGATCGGATGAACTGCCCCAACCGTCGCTCACTACCCGCCAGGAGGCGAGCGATATTGGGACGCAACTGCCAAACGGCTACTATGCTCGCTCCGACAGCAAAGACCAGGGTGGGTGCCACCCACGCTCTCAACAGAGCGCTGGCGCCAAAAGTTACAGGCAGCGCTGCAGCGAATGTGAGCGATCCCAGCGAGGTGTAGCGCGAGACCCCAACCGCCACGATCGCCGCCAGGCCGGCGATGGCCGCGCCCACCGGCCCCAAAGCCATAGCTGCGCCCAGCGAGGTTATGGTGCCGACGCCTCCACGAAACTGCAAAAAGATCGACCAGTTGTGCCCCGCTACGGAGGCCAACGCGGCGACAGCAGCCACAGCTGTGACCACGGCGGGATTGGGGATCAAGAGACGCGTGATCAGCACAGAACCGTAGCCTTTGGCGAAATCGCCCAAGACAGTGAATGCTGCTGGCAGAATCCCGGCAGCGCGCAATACATTGCTGCCGCCAGTGCGTCCGCTACCGACCGTGCGGATGTCAATACCATGTGTTAACTTGACGATGAGGTACCCCATGGGGACAGAGCCCAAAAGATAGGCTGCTACAATCGCTCCGAGGTATTGGATCCAGTGCATCCGGCCTCCACTCTGCTACGATGTCTGACTATAGCTTGTGTAATGACAAAACACCGACCGCGCCGCATGGATACGATAGAATCCCATCATACGCCCAGTTGCCGCACACGGCAAATTACTCTCTACTGCGATTCATAATGCTTTGTTATGGTTATTTAGAGATTAGTTTGAATGCCTGCCTCTCGGATAGTTTGACGCATCCTTGCAGGAGCGGTAGGATTTGAGGGTGATATGTCGCCGTGATATGACCGCGCGTGAGGAGCCTGAGATCCATGGCCAGCTATGTGGCAGCGATCGATCAAGGTACTACGGGCACCCGTTGCATGCTTTTCGATGCAACGGCGCGTGTTATGGGTGCTCATTACCTGGAGCATCGACAGATCCTGCCGCGGCCCGGATGGGTGGAACACGACCCTTGGGAGATTTGGCGCAATGTCGAGCGTGCGGTGGGGCGCGCAATGTCTTGCCTGCCCGCGGGGGCGAGCATTGAGGCCGCGGGCATCACCAACCAGCGTGAGAGCGTTGTGGTGTGGCGCCGATCCAACGGCGAGCCCTACTGTAACGCTATCGTCTGGCAATGCACACGTTCGCAAGAGATCTGCCAGCGGTTGCTTGATGATGGGCTGGAGCCCCTGGTACGAGACAAGACGGGCCTGACCATCGCCACCTACTTCTCGGGACCCAAGCTCCGATGGCTGCTGGATACGATCCCCGGCTTGAGCGAGGACGCCGAACGCGGCGAGGCGCTTTTTGGCACCATCGACAGTTGGCTGCTGTGGAACTTGACGGGAGGCTCTCGAGGCGGAGTTCACGTTACCGATGTGACGAACGCTTCGCGCACTATGCTGATGAACCTGCGCACCCTCGATTGGGACCGCGATCTTTTGGACGCTTTGCAGATTCCCCAATGTATGCTGCCGGCGATTCAGCCCTCCATCGCTCCGCAGCCGTACGGTACGACGCCCGCTGGTGGAGTCTTTGGTCGACCGGTGCCGATGTGTAGCGCCCTGGGCGACCAGCAGGCTGCCTTAGTGGGGCAGGTGTGCTTTAATCCGGGCGAGGCCAAGAACACTTACGGCACCGGCTCCTTCATGCTGATGAACACGGGAGAGCGACCTGTGCCCTCGGCCAGCGGCCTTCTCACCACAGTGGCTTATGGGTTTGAACCCGGGCGCTGCACTTATGCGCTTGAGGGTTCTGTCGCTGTGACGGGGGCCGCTGTGCAGTGGTTGCGCGACAATCTGTGCCTTATCGAGAATGCCGCCGAGACGGAAGCCATCGCTCGTACGGTGGAGGGCGCTGGTGGCGTCTACTTTGTGCCCGCTTTCTCGGGATTGTTCGCTCCTCACTGGGATATGTACGCACGGGGCGCTATCATCGGGCTGACACGTTACACCACCAGCGCGCATCTAGTGCGGGCGACGCTGGAGGCCATCTGCTATCAGGCGCGAGAGGTGCTGGAGGCGATGGAACGCGACGCTGGCATCTCGCTGAGTGTGCTCAAAGTGGATGGCGGCGCCGTCGTGAACGATTTGCTGATGCAATTGCAGGCGAACATCCTGGGCAAGCCAGTGATACGCCCGACGGTGCAAGAGACCACCGCCCTCGGGGCAGCCTATGCCGCTGGCCTAGCGGTCGGTGTGTGGAGCAGCCCCGATGCTCTGCGGCATTACTGGGAGGTAGACCGCCGCTTCGAGCCCGAGTGGGGTGCTGCAGAGCGGGAGCGCGGCTATCACGGCTGGAAGCGCGCCGTAGAGCGGGCTAAGGGCTGGATCGAGCCAACACACACCAACGGCTCGCAGAGAACGGATGGCAATGGTGGCTGAGCAGTACGATGTGATCGTGATCGGCGCTGGTGTTGTGGGCGCTTTTGTGGCGCGGGCCCTCTCTCGGTACCAGTTGCGCGTGCTGCTGATGGACAAAGCCTCCGATGTGGGCGAGGGGACAACCAAGGCCAACACGGCCATTGTACATGCGGGCTATGATGCCAAACCGGGCACGTTGAAAGCCAGTCTCAATGCCGCTGGCAACGCCATGTTCGAGCAGGTATGCCGCGAGCTCGATGTGGATTTGGACCTCTGCGGCACCTACGTGGTGGCGCTCGGCCCGGAAGAGTTGGGCACCCTGGACGATCTACGGCGACGCGGTGTGCAGAACGGTATCCCCGGCCTGAGCTTCATAGATGGAGCGGAGATGCGCCGGAGGGAGCCCGCTATCGCGGAGGGCGCCCAAGGAGCGCTCTACGCGGCCACTGGCGGCATCGTGGACCCCTTTGGATTGTGCATTGGTGCCGCCGAAAGTGCGGTGCTCAACGGCGTAGAGCTGGCGCTGGAAACCGAAGCGATCGGTTTTCTGAGGGAGGGCGGTCGGATCGAGGGTGTGGTGACCTCGCGTGGTGTCTTTCGGAGCCGCTGGGTTGTCATCGCCGCCGGGTTGTGGGCCGACGATCTGATGCGTGCGGCGGGAGTGAACGGCTTTTGCATCACACCCCGCAAGGGCGAGTACTTTGTGTTGGATCGCTGCGCCGCCGCCATGGTTCGCAACGTGCTCTTCCCTTGCCCTACGCCGGCCAGCAAAGGGATTCTGGTAACGCGCACTATCCACGGTAACGTGATGTTGGGCCCCAATGCCAACGACATTGAAGATAAGACGGATCTCGACACCACCCCACTGGGCCTTAACGAGGTGCTGTCTGGGGGCCTCAGGCTCGTGCCGGCGCTGGACAGCGGCGATATTATCCGCACATTCGCCGGACTGCGCGCTACCGGCAACACGGGGGATTTCTGTATCGAGATACCTCATGGGGTGCAGGGGCTATTGGTATTGGCGGGAATTGAGTCGCCGGGACTTACATCGGCGCCCGCCATCGCGGAGCACGTGGTGTCGTTGCTTCGAGAGGCCGGGCTCGAGCTGGAAGAGAGGCGCGATTACTCGCCGGTGCGGCGCGCGATCCCGCGGTTTTCCAACCTCTCGTGGGCCGAGCAGGATGCGCTAATCGCCCGCGATCCGCGTTATGGCAACGTCGTTTGCCGCTGCGAGACGGTGACCGAGGGAGAGATCGTTGCGGCCTGCCGTGCACCGATCCCAGCGCGCACTTACGATGCCATCAAGCGCCGAACGCGTGTGGGCACGGGACGCTGCCAAGGGGCTTTCGATATGCCCTTGGTCATCGCTATCCTGGCGCGTGAGCTCGGCATCTCACCTTTAGAAGTGACCAAGCGCGGCGTCGGGTCACAATTCTTATCGCGTCCTACCAAGACGGTGGTGGGATGAGAGATCTCGCCTGTGATGTTTTGGTGATCGGCAGTGGTCCCGCGGGGCTGGCGGTGGCCTACGAGGCCCGCCGCGAGGGCGCTGGACGGGTGCTCGTAGTGGAACGCAATGCCGAGCTCGGGGGGATCTTGCCCCAATGCATCCACAACGGGTTTGGGGTGCGCGTGTTCCAGGACGATCTCACGGGGCCCGAGTACGCTTCGCGCTGGGTGCGCCAGGCGCAGGGGGTGGGTGTCGAGTTTCTCATACAGACCATGGTTCTCTCTATCGAGCCGGGGCCTCGTGTGATCGCCAGCAGCTCGGACACGGGCCTGCTCGGCATCGATTGCAGGGCGCTAGTGCTGGCCACGGGCTGTCGTGAGCGTCCTCGAGGCGCGCTCGCCATCCCCGGTGCGCGGCCGGCGGGAGTCTATAGCGCCGGGACCGCGCAGCGCATGGTGAATATGGAAGGGTATATGCCCGGCAATCACTTTGTGATTCTGGGCTCGGGCGATATCGGGATGATCATGGCGCGACGACTCACCCTGGAGGGCGCCCACGTAGAGGCGATGGTCGAGATTCTGCCCTACATCAGCGGGCTCAGGCGAAACCTTGTACAGTGTGTGCACGATTTCGATATCCCGCTCCACTTGTGCACGACGGTGACCAGAGTGCTGGGGCACGAGAGGGTGGAAGCCGTCGCCCTCAGCAGTGTGGATGAACGATGGCGCCCCATTGAGGGCACTGAGCGGATCGTACCGTGTGACGCGCTGCTCTTGTCGGTGGGGCTCATCCCCGAGAACGAGCTCTCGCGCATGGCAGGGGTGGTGCTGGATCCACTCACCGGTGGCCCCGTGGTTGACGAAGCACAGGCCACCAGCGTCCCCGGCATTTATGCGGCCGGCAATGTCGTGCACGTGTACGATCTGGTGGATGACGTCAGCGAGAGCGCTCTGCGCGCGGGCCGGTACGCGGCTCGGTACGCTCGTTACGGCGCAACGAGCTATGCGCGTGCGCTGCCCGTCTTTACCGGGGATAATGTGCATCATATCGTTCCGCAACGGATTCATCCGGATGCGTTGGAAAACGACACTATCCGTCTCGAGCTTCGCGCTCGAGAGCCGGTGGAGGGCGCTGTGCGAGTCGAGTTGAGGGCAGTAGCTGAAGGAAACGAGCGGGTACTGGCCTCCAAACGATTGCGATACGTGCGGCCGTCAGAGATGATCTCCCTGAGCATTGAGCCCGCTATGTCGCGCCACTTGGAGGTGAGCGAGGCGGTGCGGGTGGGGATAGTGCCTTGATAGGTGTTGGCAGCCATAGAAGAGAGCGTTATGAGTGAGCAGCGCCAATTCATCTGTGTAACCTGCCCAGTGGGCTGCGCTATTGACGCCGTGGTCGACGGCGAGACCGTAGTGGAGATGCGTGGGTATGCTTGCAAGCGTGGTGTCGAGTTCGTACACAAAGAACTCACAGCGCCCAGACGTATGCTCACTACCACAGTGCGCGTGCAAGAAGGAGTGCTGCCCCTGGCGCCAGTGCGCTCTGCGGGGCCGCTCCCCAAAGGATTGATAGCGGACGTGGTTGACGCCTTGCGCCGAGTGATATTGACGGCGCCCGTGAGGGAGCATCAGGTCATCCTCAAGGACGCGCTAGGCAGTGGTGTGGATGTCATCGCCAGTCGGGATCTTCCCAGAAGGGATGGAGCCAACTGATGCCTCTACGAATCGTGGTCCTGGGAGCTGGAGCCATCGGGTCGGTAGTGGGCGCTCATCTCGCAGAGCAGGGCCACCAGGTGGGCTTGCTGGGCCGGTCTCCTTACGTAGAGCACGTGCGGGCAGAGGGCGTGCGTCTACGAGAGGGGAACGATATCCGCACCATTCGCAAGATTCACGTCAGCGCCTGGCTCGGCGAACTCGTGGATGCTATGGATGGGTTCGATTTGGCCATCATCGCTACCAAAGCTTACGATACCGAGGAGATTTGCGGCGCGCTCAAGCCATATGCCGGGGGTCTGCCGGTGCTCGTGTTGCAGAATGGAGTGGGTGGCGAGGCGCTGGCCAGCGAAATACTTGGCCCCGCCGGAATCATCTCGGGTGTGGCGACGTTGGTAGTGGCGACGGAGGACATGGGTTCCTTTGTCGTGCGCAACCAAAAAGGAGGCGTCTGTGTGGCGCCGACGCTACCCGAACAGCAGGATGTCAGCCGATTGCTGAGCCTGTTTGCCGAAGCGGGGTTCTCTTGTGCGGCCTACCCGGACTACCGGAGCATGAAGTGGTCCAAGCTGCTCCTCAATATGTTGGCGAACGCTGTACCAGCCATATTGGGGCTGACGCCGGCCCAAGTGTACGCACATAGGGGGCTCTTTGCGCTGGAGCGTTCGGCGCTGATGGAGGCCCTACAGATGATGCGGCGGGCCGGTATTCCCACCGTGCAGCTTCCTGGATATCCCGCGCGGACCCTGGCGCGTTTTATGCGCTTGGCGCCGCAGTTCATTGCCCAGCCTGTGATGGGGAGTCGAGTGGTGAGCGGGCGCGCCGGTAAACCGCCCTCGCTGCAGCTGGACCTGGAGCAAGGCAAGAACCGTTCAGAGGTGACGTTTCTCAACGGAGCTGTGGTGCGACAAGGGGCCAAGGACGAAGTGCCTACACCGGCCAATCGGGCCATCACAGAGACCTTGGAGGAACTGGCGCGCGGAGATATCTCCCGTGATGACTACTCGGGGCATCCTGAGGCGCTGCTGAATAGAGCGCGGCTACTGGGGTGGAAGGGATAGGCCCCTGTGGTGCATGGGATGCTCTATACGCGGGCGCAAGAGCACGCCGGCTATCACCTCGCGGCACGTACTATGGCAGACCATCAGGCGCAAAAGCTGCTTCTGCTCGAATAGATGGTTATACGCTCTTGACACCCGAACGGCCGTACTCTATACTGTGTCAAGTTAGCATATGCTAATTATTAATCTTGGCTCCTGTTCGCTTGTGCCCCGGTTTGTGGAGGGCTCCATCTCAACGTGAGGGAGACCGTAGCGTGACACTCAATCAGACACTATCTCTTCTAGATCTCGCCAATGGTGATGAGGCCACTGTTATTACTATCGCCGGTGGCTGCGGTTTCGTCGGTCGTATGGCGGCTCTTGGGTTCACTCCGGGAGCTACAGTGGGCATAGTGCGCAGTGGCAGATACGGCCCGATGATCGTCAAGGTTTTGGATACGCAGATCGCGCTCGGACGCGGGCAAGCGGAGCGCGTGTTTGTAAAACGCGCTACACTCAATGGGCGCTCGGGCTAGAGATATATCGAGGCTTTCGATGCAATCTAGGCAAAGTGTAACCATCGCTCTTGCCGGGCAGCCGAACGTGGGCAAGAGCACGGTCTTTAATATGCTGACGGGGCTCAACCAGCACGTAGGGAACTGGCCTGGCAAGACCGTCGAGCAGCGTACCGGTAGTTTTGAGCACCATGGTGTCCGTGTCGAGATCGTAGACCTCCCCGGCACCTACTGTCTCACTGCGGCCTCTCCCGAGGAGGTCGTTGCTCGCGATCATATCATCCATGCGCACCCGGATGTGGTGGTGGCTGTGATCAGCGCTGCCAGTCTGGAGCGCAACCTGTACCTTGTGGCCGAACTGCTGGCCTTGCCGGCGCCGGTGGTGTTGGGCCTGAACATGATTGACGTGGCGCGGCAAGAGGGTATTGAGGTACAACCCCACGTGCTCGCGGCTGCTATCGGTATTCCAGTGATCCCGATGGTAGCCACGCGCGCGGAAGGCGTGCACGAACTGGTGGATGCGGCTCTGGAGGTTGCTCTGGACGGTCTTCCGGAAGAACCACACAGGCCCGAGATCCGCCCCGACCACCAAGAGGTGTTGGAAAGCCTGACGTTGGCGATCCGTGATCACACGCCCGAGCCCTATCCCGTCAGCTGGGTGGCGATCAAGCTGTTGGAGGGGGATGAGCTGGTCTCCAACATGATGAAGGATCGCATGCCGCCAGAGCCGTGGGCCCAAGTGGAGGCCGTCCTCAGGCAACACGAGGATGCTATTTTGTCTGTAGCCTCTGGCCGGTACGATTGGATCCGTCGGATGACGCGCGCCGCGCTGGTCAAGCCGCGCGGCGGACGTATCACGCTCACACAACGTTTGGACTCTGTAGCTACCCACCCCATCTGGGGGCTGGTGGTTCTGGCCGCAGTCCTCGCCGCCATTTTTGGGCTCACCTATGCGGTGGGCGCTCCGCTGCAGAGCCTCTTGGAAGACCATGTGGTGCATTGGCTCGCCACTACAACCACCCGGTTACTCGCGGGGGCCTCTCCTTGGCTCACTGGGCTAGTGGTGGATGGCATCATTGGTGGCGTGGGCATCATGCTGACATTCATTCCCATTCTGGTGATCTTTTTTATCAGCATGGGCCTACTGGAGGATGTGGGCTATATGGCGCGCGCGGCCTATGTGATGGACCGCTTTATGCACGCCATGGGGCTGCATGGCAAGAGCTTTATGCCGCTTTTCCTGGGCTTTGGCTGTAACGTCCCTGCTATTATGGGGGCGCGTATTATCGAGTCGCACCGGGGACGGCTACTCACCATGATGTTGGCCCCGTTGGTGCCCTGTACAGGCCGGCTGGCTTTGCTCGCTGTTCTCGTGCCGATTTTTTTCCCCGCTCACCCCACGCTGATGTCGTGGGCGTTGACGGGTTTGCCTCTGGTCGTGCTGGCTTTGCTTGGCGTCGTTGCCAGCCGATTCGTGTTGCGTGACGACAGCGCCGCTTTTATCATGGAGATACCCCTGTACCATTTGCCCAATAGCCGCACCATCGCAATCTTGGTGTGGGAACGGGTTCTGTCCTTCCTACAAAAAGCGGGCACCACCATCTTGGCCATGTCTGTGGTCGTCTGGCTCCTGAGCACTCTGCCACACGGCGAGATAGAGACGAGCTACCTGGCGGTCATAGGGCGCTTTCTGGAGCCACTGGGGCGCTTGATGGGGTTGGGATGGCGGCCGCTAGTGGCGCTGTTTACCAGCTTTGTGGCCAAAGAGAACTCGCTGGCTGCGCTCAGTGTGCTCTACGGGGTGAGCGATGATGTGGCGCTGAGCACAGCACTATCCACAAACCTCAGCACTGCGGCAGGGCTGGCGTTTCTCGTGGCGCAGATGCTCTTTATCCCGTGTGTGGGCACTGTGGCTGCTATTCGGCAGGAGACCAACTCTTGGCGATTGACGCTACTCAATGTTGCACTGATGTCGGTCTTGGCGCTCGTGGGCGGTGTCGTCGCCTATCAGCTAGGAATGGTGATATTCGCATGAACGATATACTTGGCCAATTGCTCGCGTATTTAGCGGATGGCCATGGGCTCGTGCTCTCCGATGTGGCGCAGAACCTCGACGTCTCCGAGGACTTGCTCGATCAGATGCTTTGCGATCTGGCGCGCGTCGGATACGTGGAGCGCCTCGATTTATCCTGCGGATCCAGTCACTGTGGAAAGTGTGACCTGCGCGGCCTCTGCAACATGATCCCAGGGGGCCATATTTGGACTGTGACTGAGAAGGGGCGTCGCGCGGCCGCACACGCTTAGCTGTTGCATCTTGCCGGCCTGTGGGGGCCTGTTGGCTTGGGGCACGGGCTCTGCTATACTATGAGCGTCGTTCGAAGGGGTCGCCGGTGTCGTTGGGCCCGGGTTCGTCAGCTGGAGAAAGCTCCTTACGGTGTCTAGCCCCAATACGATGCTCGCAGGCAGATATCGCATCACCTCTGTCATCGGCGAGGGTGGCTTTGGCCCTGTTTACCGCGCAAAAGACCTCGCACTAGACCGAGATGTCGCGCTAAAAACACTCTCCCACAGCGTGGCTGATGTATCGCCTGCGCTTTGGGAGCTGTACCGCCAACGCTTTGAGCGTGAGGCGACGCTCCTTCGCTCTGTAACACACCCGAACATCGTCTCGGTGTACGGCTTTGAGTCGGACGCCGACGGCAGCCTCTACCTTGTTATGGAGTATGTGCCCGGCGGCAGCCTCTCTTCAGCCCTCGCCGTGGACGGACCCCTCTCTGTTGACCGCGCTATTGCGATCGCCAGCGACGTGTGTAATGCTCTGGAGGTGCTCGATGCGCTGGGCATTGTGCATCGAGATATCAAGCCGAGCAATATTCTGTTGACGGCCGAGGGTGGCGCCAAACTGACCGATCTGGGCATCGCACAGGCGCCTGAGGACGTCCGTCGCACGCAAGAAGCACAGCCCCATCCGGGGACACTGGCGTACAAATCTCCCGAACAAGCCAGTTCTTTCGGCTACCTCGATCAGCGATCGGATATCTATGCGCTCGGGCTGGTGCTGTACGAGATGCTCACCGGCCGGTTGTATGTACACGGCTCGCAACCGGCGCAAGAGCTCGCTGCGGTGGCTCCTCCTGCGCTGGGTGCGGTGATTCTGCGCAGCCTGGCGCGCGACCCTCGCCGGCGCTACGCATCGGCCGCGAAGATGCGCGAGGACCTGGTGAAGGTTCAGTCGCAGGACGCCTGGGGGCAGTTTCGTGCCATGTTGCACTTGGTGGACGAGCGACGCCTTTTCGCTATGACGGCCGGCGTGACGCTGTTACTCCTCGCGCTAGGGTTCTTTCAACTCTCCAAGCTGTGGGCCGGGGGTCCCTTTACCACGTTGGCGTTCGCGGGCCTCCACACGCCGTCTCCGAGTGCGGAGGCGGGCGAGCCGCTCCCCCCCTTGGAGGGCGTGCTGGGCGCCCTGACGTCCGCAGAGATGGCTGGCCCGAGCGACCCCTACGAGCCTGATGACGAGAACCCCGCCCCCATCGCGATAGGGGAGATTCAGTCGCGCATCTTTGCCCCCGAGGGCGATATCGACCGCGTAACCTTTCGCGTCAAAGCGGGACGAACATACCTGGTCACTACAGCCAACCTCGCTGAGGGCGTGGATTCACGCATCGAGGTGTTGGTGAACGGCCTCAGCCTGATGAACGATGACGCTTCACCCGGCACTCTGGCGTCGCAGATCACTTTTGCGGCCGAGGCCGATGGGACCGCGGTGGTGAATATCTATAACGAGGGAGAGTACGGGCCCACAAGGACTTATGACCTCAGCGTGCTGGAGGTGACCGGCGCGCCGGGCGTGCAGGCTACACCGCCTCCGCACGAGGAGGGGCACGTGCCACAGCCATCGCGTACGCCGCGCGCTACGCGCACACCCGTCCCCATGGCGGAGGTTAGCCCGGGGGCGCAGTCGGCCACACGCACCCCTTCGCTTACAGCGACGCGCGCGCCGACGCGTACGATATTGCCCATGGCAACCCGTGCGCCCACACGTACATACATCCCAACGCACACACCCACGGTGACGCTGTCGCCCGCTTTGTCCCCCATACCCGCGACGACTCTGCCGCCGGACGAAAGCCCTTCACCCAGCGAGACACCGGTTCCCGCGGATCCGCCCGCATCCGAGCCCTCTCTGCTACCCACCCGCGACCACTCGCCGCCCGAACAATGATTCCATGGCGTGTGTTCGTGTTGAGAGCTCTGATTGCGTCCGCTGCCGGATGCTATGCCGGAGACAGAGTCTCAATTCGAGCGTAGGTATTGACTCGTGGATATGGTTATGCAGCCTAAACCTCGATCGTGTAGCGATGTCCTCTCGGGGGTGCCGACCGACCGCCGTTGGCTCCGCGGCTCGGTCGCTGCTGGGCGCCTGGTGTTGCAGCGGGGCAGCGCCTGGTTTGTGGGCGCTCTGTTGTTGCTCACATGCTGGGTGGGTGTAGTACGAGCCGATAGCTCTTGGACCCGTATCACTCTACGCGACGGCCTGCCGCACGACACGATACGCAGCCTCACACCCACAACGGGCGGCGGTGTACTCATCGGTACGAGCGATGGCCTCGCGCAGTGGGACGGCGAACGCCTGATCAGCTACAGCGCTGGAAACGGCCTCGCGCCCGGCACCATCACGGCTGTCGCAAACCTCGATGGCGAGCTGTGGGCGGGGTCCTGGGGAGGGGGCTTGAGCGCGCTCTCTGGCGACCGCTGGCGCCGCTATACTGCTGATGACTCGGCGGGCGAGGACGCCTCTCTGCCCGGAGACTGGATCAGTGCGCTCGCGGCGGATGGGAACGTGCTGTGGGTGGGCTTCTATGGGCGCGGCCTGCTACGGATGGAAGGAGAGGGCCACATCCATGCCACGCGTGCCAACTCGGGCCTGCCTAGCGACTGGGTGGATTGCTTGTTGCCCGATGGCGAGGGCGGCGTGTGGGCGGGCTCCGAACGTGGAGGCTTGGCGCGTTGGACCGCCGACGGCGAGTGGGAACGTTACGATCTCTCCGAGGTAGACGCTGGAAACGCAGTGACCGCTTTGGCTCTCAGAGGGACAGAGCTTTGGGTGGGCACACGCCGTGGTGTGGCGGTGCGCGGCGGCAACGGCGCCTGGCAGGTGTTGGGGCGCGCGACAGGGCTGCCCCAAGGGCGAGTTACGGCTCTCGCCGTGGCCCCCGATAACAGCGTCTGGATCGGCACCGATGGTGGGTTGGCTCACTGGGAAGGCGGCGCGATCAACGTCTACACGGTGGCTGAGGGCTTGCCGTATGATAGCGTCAGCGCACTGGCTTTCGATGGGCGTGGGCGGTTGTGGGTGGGCACTCTGGTGCGGGGGATCGCTGTGCGCGGGCGAGTGGAGCTTTCCAAAGTTGAGCGCCCACCGGTGGTTCTGGTGCACGGCTGGCGCGGCCCGGAGAGCGATCTGCTGGAAGACAGCGAGTTCTGGCATCTGGCTCGCTGGCTGAGAGAGGACGGCTTTTCGGTCTACTATGCCTCGGGCATCAGCCCCGAGAACACGCTTTACCAGAACGCGACGCGCTTGCGAGAGGTGATCGCAGAGGCACGCAGCGAGACCGGTGCCCCCGCCGTGTATCTGATCGGGTTCAGTATGGGAGGGCTAAACAGTCGCGCGTATCTGGAATCCACCCTTTACCAGAGTGATGTGGTGCGCGCCTTTATCTTGGGGACGCCCCATCGCGGCGAGCATTTGTGGCAGACATTCCTTCTGTGGGAGTATCTGGCGTGGACTGATGAGCCCTCCGCGTTGGAGCTGCTGCCGCTCCACGCCAGCCTGTTCAATGTGACGCACGACAACGCACTGGGAGTGCCCTACACTATCATAGCAGGTGATGCTCGGGCCACGGAGCTGCCCACCCTTTTTAGCGAGCTGCCGCGCGGAGACGGGCTGGTCTCTACTTGGAGCGCTCTGGGGACAGAGCGAGAGGGAGTAGACCGCCGTGTGACCGATGATCTACACGCCTACGCGCGCGAGATCATTGTGCTGGGGGTGCCATCGCTGCTGTACCCTCGCGACACCTATGCCGCGCACATCCGGCCGTATCTGTTGGGGACAGTGGACGCTCTCGGCACGGGACCGTACCACTCGGCAGAGGGATACGGGCCGATTGTGTTGGATCCGCGTACCGCTCTGCGTGCGGGGACGATACAGCCCGGCGAAACACTGGCTCTGCCGGAAATTCCCATCGACGGGCGAAGCCGCGCCACCTTTATGGTGCGTTGGAAAGGCGATCCGCTGGATATGCGCCTGCAGGACCCGAGAGGCCGCCCCATCGATGCAGACACGCCTGCGTCGGACGACGATATCGAATTCCTGGAGCTGGGGATCGCCGATTTCGCCAGCTATGTCATCACCGATGCGATGCCGGGTGCGTGGCAAGTGATCCTCGAAGCCCACGAGGAGAACGTGGCTGCGAGCGAGTACGTCGTCTACGCCTCTTTTGCGTCTCCGCTGAGATTGGAGGTGGCCGCGGATAGCGCGTGGTACCACGCTGGGGAGACAATGCGCATCACGGCCTCGCTGGAGGGGGCTGTAGGGCCGCTCGAGGGCCTCGAGGTGCGGGTGGATTCCTACTGGCCCTCCAAGCAACGCGAGACGGTCCCTCTCACCCCAGTGGCGGACCAGCCACCGGAGGCGCCACCTCTCTTTGCCGGTACCATCCTCGCGCCGAGTGATGGTGGATACTCGGTGCTGTTGGTGCAGGTGACGGGGAGGCATAGCGACGAGCCTTTTGAGCGCGGAGGGGCGCTGGTCGTCGGCACGTATGGCGATGGCGCATCTCTGGCGGGAGATGCCGAGCTGGTGCTGCGTACTGAAGGGCAAGAGGAGAGGACAGTCGCTCGTGTGGAGGTGAACGCGAGGCGGGAGGGCGACTATCTGCTCTCGGTGGAGGTCGCCGACACTCGGGGGCTGCGAACCGCTCGGGTAGCGCATCCGGTTCGGCTATCGGAGGGCCGGCAGGTGGTGGAGGTCCCCGTAGCGGACGCCGCCATCGACGCCTCGGGCCTGTTGGCCCCTCTGCATGTGGTCGATGTCCTGCTAGTGGACATCGGCGGCGCCGGCGTGTTGGTTGACTATGCTCCCCAGAGTCAGCACTCAGCAGGGCGGGCGACTGTGTTGACCGATGGGCAGGGGGCTCTGCCGCCGCAGTCTCGCTCTCGCTGAACCATGAGGTGTCGGCCATGAAGACCCATCGGATCGTTATAGCGCTCGTATTGGCGGCGGCAGCCGTTGTCGCAGTGATGCTGCTCTATCGCGCCTTGAGGCCCGAGCCGCGCAATTCCGATACAGCCGTTGTGCGTCGTGGCACCATCGAGGCGACCGTGGAGGCATTGGGGCGGGTACAAGCTGGGCGCGAGATGGATCTGTCTACGCAAGCCAGCGGTGCGGTGGCCGACGTATACGTAGTTGCGGGCGATCACGTGACTGCGGGGACGCTGTTGCTCAAAGTGGACGCTCGCGAGCAGCTGAGCGCCTTCCAACAGGCGGAACACAACCTGACGCTACAGCAGGCGCGGCTGGAGGATGCATTGCGCGCGCCCAGTGCGGCCCAGATAGACATCGCGCGCGCAAAATTGCGCCGGGCTACGGCCTTGCGGCTGAACGCGCAGGCCGATTACGACGAGATCGCCGATCAGCCAGACGCCGAGAGCAGCGACGAAGCGGTGGATTTAGAGTCTGCCAAGCTCGAGTACGAGATGGTGCAGGCCGAGTTTGATCGGCTCATGGAGGGCACGCCCGAGTCGGATCTGCGGCAGTTGAGGGGGAGCGTGGAGCAGGCCGAGCTGAGCCGAGATCTCGCGGAAGGGCGACTGAACAGCACACGCATCTACGCGCCCATTGATGGCACGGTGATGGCCGTGAACGCTGCGGTGGGACAGAACGTCACAGGCTATAGCCCGCTGATTCGCCTGGCCGATCTCAGTGAGCTAGTGGTCGTTGCCGAGATCACAGAGTTGGACATAGCGGATGTGGAGCAGGGGCAGACGGTCCGCATTCGGCTGGACGCCTTTCCCACGGAGGAGATGATGAGCACCATCGGGCGGTTGCCGCCGGGGGTGGGTAGTATTCGTGGCGGCACAACGTACGAGGCATCCATTGCTCTACCAGAGAGCCCCCTGCCCATCCGTGCCGGCATGGGCGCCAATCTTACTATCGTCACCCACTCGGTATCGGACACCCTGTTGGTTCCCAGGCGCGCGGTGCGGCAGGCGGGGCGCTATCAGATGGTGCGCGTATTGGAAGGGAGGCGCACCAGAGAGGTTCAAGTGCTCACTGGTCTGTCCAATGCCAGTGAAGTCGAGATCCTCTCGGGGCTCGAAGAGGGGTGGGTTGTCCAGTTGGATTGAGCGAGGCCCCCCAACCCCAGGCGCCATTTAGCTGTCTTCAGCCAGGTCGCAATCCATCTGTTCGGCGACCGCCGATAAAAGCTGCGTCACCTTGAGCTCGGCGTTGTCCAATTGACGCCCGCAGTGTTGCGCCAGCCGGACCCCTTCCTCGTATAATGCTACCGATTCATCCAGGCTTAGTTGGCCATCCTCCAGCCGGCGGATGACCTCTTCCAGCCGGGTGTAGCTGTCCTCAAAGCTCAGCGATTCGATCTCCTTGCTCACCATAAGTGTGTTCCTGCCTTGGTATTATGCAACACCATCTGCTTCAGCAGTGTTTGTGACTCGGGCTGCGATACTGCCGTCGTGCATGCGTATCCTCAGTCCGCGACCGGCAGTCGTCTGTTTTGCGCTAGCGATGTGGCTGCCAGTCTCGCTGTCTTGAATCACGGCATAGCCTCTGTGCAGCACGAGATGTGGGTTCAGCGCTCTCAGGCTGTTCAGGCGGCCGTCCAAGCGCGTGGACCATACCCGCAAGCGCTGATGCCAGGCCGATGACACCCCGCGGAGTGCGTCGTCGAGCTGCTGTCGCTGCTCCGCCATTTTTCTCCGCGGGTCGTGCAGGCGGAGCAGACGCTCCTGCGCCTGCAGAGCTCTTTTGTGCCGGGCGATACAATCCGCAGAGCCGGACGAAAGCCTCGCGACACGGTCCGATAGCTGCGCCTGCAGCTCTGTCTGATCCGGCACAGCAACGGCAGCGGCCGCCGAGGGCGTGGGCGCCCGCACATCTGCCACAAAATCGGCGATGGTAAAGTCCGTCTCGTGCCCGACGCCCGAGATCACCGGCACTGGGCACGCGGCGATGGCGCGAGCCACCCGCTCATCGTTAAAAGCCCACAAGTCCTCTAAAGAACCGCCACCGCGAGCCACGATCACCAGGTCGACGCGCCCCTCGAGGCTTTCAAGCGCGCTGCAAAGAGACTCGGGCGCCCCTTGCCCCTGTACCACACTCGCGGCTAGTACCATCTCAGCCAGTGGATAGCGCGCCCGGAGGACGTTCTCAATATCCCGACGTGCCGCCCCCGTGGGTGAGGTCACCACCCCAATGCGGCGTGGCCACGCCGGGAGCGAGCGCTTGCGTGCAGCGTCAAAGAGGCCCTCAAGCTCCAAGCGCACGCGAAGCTCGAGAAACTCTTTCCACAGCAGGCCTACGCCTCCGTGCTCCAACGTATCCACGTAGAGCTGGTATGCCCCCCCACGTTCATAGACCGACACATAGCCGTGGGCTTGTGCCCAGTTTCCCTGCTCGGGGATCCAGCGCATACGGAGAGCATCGTTGCGCCACATGACGCAACGTATCTCGGCTTCGCCATCCTTCATGGTAAAGTAACAGTGCCCGGACGCGGCTCGTTTGTAGTTCGATATCTCGCCTTCGATCCACAGATCGCTCAGCGCCAGATCATTATCGATCAGAGCTTTGATGTAACGAGTCACTTCGGCCACAGACTTGATCTGCATAAATCCGCCCCTATTATAGCACAAATGCCCCAACGCACTGTGGCATATTTGCGCCGCCGATGGTGTAACGGAACGATTTGTGTGGCGGGCCGCTACCCTTTGTGTACATAATGAATCAGTCCGCGCTCGCCGTTGATGAGCCACTGTGGATCCTGCTGGCTCAGGCATTCGGCTTCGCCCTCAGCCAAACCCACCATGATCTCGCCCTTTAACGTACGCACCGCGACAAAGGAGGTGGGGACGTAACTCGTCACCTCGGCCAAGTCTGTGGTAGGGGGCCAATGGCGGTCGTCGAGGAGGCGGCGATAGTTGACATCCCCTTTGAAGAACAACAAATCGGCTCGCCCTAATTCTTGCCTCAAGGGCTCTGGCCAATCACGGAAGGTGAGGTGCGTTGTCCAGAAAGGGTCATCGTGTAGTACGAGTCGACACGCATCCAGCGCGCGTCGCAGGCGGCCCGCCAGGCGGCGCAGCACCTCCGGGTCCGCTAGCTCCAGTGCCATCAGTGTGGCTTCCAGGTCTTTGCGCATGGTGTCCGACACGAAAAAGGGCTGTGTCTTGACGTGTACTCGGATCACCTGAACGAGATCACGGCTCAGCAGCCAATCTATGAGGGCCAGATCGCAAAGGAGCTCCAGTCCGCTGTTGTCACACACCCAGTCCAAGCGGCGCACCCGCCCTTTGCGGAACGATTGCCAGAGCTGTGGCGTGTGATCGATCAACAAACGCTCGGGATTGTCCAGTAGTGTGTGGTGTGCTCCGCTGGCCACCGGCAGGTTGCTGAGGTCCGCCCGATTGCCCCACAAGCTGCGCTCCAACCAGAAAGCAAAGACCTGACTGTCGGTATTATCGTTGGGGATGTGACGGTAAAGAGCGGTTAGGGTATCGAGTGCCTTGGGCAGGTCGTCCAATTTTTGGGGCTCAAAGGGGTCCATGTGCTCCAGTGGCTCGGGCTGAAAGTACTGCACCGCTTCCAGTAGCCGCCGGTAAAAGTAGGCCTCGGCTAGATACCAAGGCAGCTGCCGCCAGGTGCTGCCCTCCCACGGCCTCCAGGCGTCCAACCAGATAGCTGCGTCCTCCAAATCCTCGCGCAGGGGAGCCACGATGCCCGAAGCGATCTCATCCGCGAACGCTTCGAGTGCTCGTAGAACCGGAGCAGGATAGCTGTTCCGTGCAGCCACTTGCGCCAGTATCTCGGGCTTGCGCTGGACGATGGTGTACTCGGCATAGGATCCAGGCTCGGACACCATCAAACGGGGCGGCAAGGCTCGGTTGTGAGATAACGCCGAGTCGCTCGTAGGCTCTGTCGGGGGGTATCTCATCATGGTCGTGCTTTCTTGGTGTCGGTGCTCATAACAGCGGATTATAGCAAAGGTATCACCGAGCTGCAACGTTTGACAGGCTCCTGCCCCCTCCTATACTGATTTGTTGCGCGACGATCGGAGGCGTTACAGATACGGCTCCGTGCCCGATACAGTGTGGTGAGTATGGAAGAGCGGTATCTCGTTACTCTGGAATTCCCCAAGATCATCGAACAGCTGGCCAGCCACACCTCGTTCTCGGCGGGGCGAGAGCTGGCACTTCGCTTGAGGCCGGCGACGGATGAAGCGGAAGTGCGGCTGCGGCAGCAAGAGACGACGGAGGCGAAGGCGCTCCTCGCGACGCGAACAGACGTCGGCGTGGGCTCGGCGCGTGACGTGCGGCCGCTGCTCGTTCGCGCGTCGCTAAGCGGTATGCTGCAACCGATGGAACTGCTGGACGTCCGCAGCACACTGATGAGTGCACGCAGGCTACGGACCCTTCTGCTGCGCTTGGAGGGCGAGCACCCTCTGCTGGCGGAACGCGCGGCCAGATTGGAGCCCCTGCCCGAGATCGTGGACAGTATCGGCGTATGTTTGGATGACGATGGTCGGGTGCTCGACAGCGCCAGCCCCGAACTGGCTCATATTCGCGGAGCCATCGGTGTAGCGCGCGACCGGCTGTTGGATCGCCTGCGACGCATCGTGGCCTCTAGCGCCAACGCACGGTACCTGCAGGAACCGATCGTCACTGAGCGTAACGGACGCTATGTCATCCCGCTCAAAGTCGAGTTCAAGGGACGTATTCCGGGCATCGTGCACGATCAATCATCCAGCGGGGCCACGCTCTTTATCGAACCGTTGGACACGATAGAGCTCAACAACCGCTGGCACGAGCTGCAGCTCGCTGAGGCGCACGAGATCGAGCGCATCTTGACCGAGCTGAGCATGATGGTGGGAGACGAGGCGGCGGCCATCGAGACGGATGTTGAGGTGCTGGCCGCCCTGGACGTTGCGTTGGCCAAGGGGCACTATAGCTTTGCGCAACACAGCACAACAGCCGATATCGCGTCACGGCTCGCCGACAAGCCCCGCAAGCTCGCGGATAGCCCGCCGGCGAGCTACCCGCTGGATCTGATCCGTGCGCGACACCCTCTGTTGCCGCACGAGACTTGTGTACCCATCGACGTGCGGATCGGTAACGACTATACCGTGCTACTGGTGACGGGGCCCAACACCGGCGGCAAGACGGTGTCTCTCAAGACCGTAGGGCTGTTGGCGGCCATGTTCCAGGCGGGCCTGCATATCCCCGTGGCGGAGGGGTCCAGGCTGCCAGTTTTCAGCGGGATCTATGCTGATATCGGTGACGAACAAAGCATTGAGCAGAGCCTGTCCACCTTTTCGTCACATATGATGCGCATAATCGGCATCTTGAACAAAGCGGACGCCCATTCGCTGGTACTGCTAGACGAGCTGGGCGCTGGAACGGACCCCGTCGAGGGGCAGGCTTTGGCGCAAGCCCTTATCAATACGCTGTTGGAGCGTGGTTGCTTGGTGATGTGCTCCACACACTATGCGGAGCTCAAGGTGTTCGCGTTTAGTACTCCCAGTGTGCAGAACGCCAGTGTCGAGTTTGACGTGGACACTCTGTCGCCTACCTACCATCTGGTGATCGGCTTGCCGGGACGTAGCAATGCTCTGGCCATCGCACAGCGATTAGGGCTCGATCGAAAAGTCATCGAGCGCGCGCGCCGGCTCGTCTCGCCCGAGAGCTTGGAGGCGGATGCTTTGTTGGCGAACGTGCGAATGGCGAATGAAGCCGCGGAGCGGGCGCGCGACGAGGCTCAGAAGCAGTTGGCGCGTGCTGACCAGATGGAGCGCTTGCTGAAGCACCAACTCGTCGAGATCGATGAGATGCGTCGCCAGGTGCTGGAGCAGGCTCGCGAGGAGGGGCGGCGTGATTTGGAGCAGCTGCGCGCTGAAGTGCGACGCATTCGCAGCCACCTGATGGGACAGGGCCGAGCGGCGGAGGCGGTTCAGGAAGCGACGGAGGCTATCGAACGGTTGGCACAGGACGTGGCCCCCCTTGCTCCTATCCCTGAGCCTGTCGCGATCCCCGACCGCGATCTGTCCCCGGGCGATACGGTGTATGTGACGACTCTTGGGCAACAGGGCGAACTGCTCAGCGTGGACGGACAAGAGGCGGAGGTGCGTGTGGGAGGGTTTCGCCTGAGGACCCATATCAGCGCGCTGGAACTCCGCGTACGCCCCATCGCTGGTGATGCGGCACCACAGCAGGCGCGGGTGGGGCAACCCGAGGCGCGGTCACCGGGGATGGAACTCGACATGCGTGGGTGGCGCGCTGAGCAGGTGGCTCCCGAACTGGACAAATACCTGGACAGCGCCTATCTCGCGCAGCTTCCCTGGGTGCAGATCATCCATGGCAAGGGGATGGGCGTGTTGAAAGAGGTGGTACGCCAATTCCTCGCGGGGCACCCATTGGTTGCCAGCTACCGCCCGGGGGCGCCTGCCGAGGGTGGCGAGGGAGTCACCGTCGTCGAGCTGCACCAGCGCAGCGATTAGCCCCCGCGCACGCAACGAACCCGCAACCGCCAAGGCGTCGGTCTCGTAACCCTGTCGCGGTGTGCTATAGATACTCGAGCAACTGCTCTGCAGCTCGGCGGTTCATCCCCTGAACGGTGGCAAGCTCATCCACGCTGGCGTTACGGATGGCCTCTAGGCTACCGAACTCCTTCAGCAGCGCTCTGCGGCGACGCGGCCCGATACCGGGGACCTCCTCTAAAACAGAGCTCACCCCCGCTTTGTCGCGCAGCTTGCGGTGGTAGGTCAAAGCAAAGCGGTGTGCCTCGTCGCGTATGCGCTGTAGCAAGTAGAGGGCCTGGGAGTCTCTGGGCAATACGACGGGCCGCGACTGATCCGGGACAAATAGCTCCTCGTGCTGCTCGGCCAAGCCGGCTGTGGGGATGTCGGACACGCCTTGCTCTTCCATCACCTTGCGGGCGGCACTGAGCTGCCCTTTGCCCCCATCGACGATCACCAGATCGGGCATGATAGCCCAGCGGTCGTCTTTGCGGTTGCGCCCCGTGATTGGCCCCCGCTCGGAGTCTGTGCTCGCTCCGGGCTTTTCGGTCTCAGCTTCCGTGGTGGCGGCTCCCTGTCTATCGCGACTGCGTGCGCGGTCAAATCGTCGGCGCAGCACCTCCGCCATAGAGGCATAATCATCGGGGCCCTCCACGGTCCGGATGCGGAAGCGGCGGTAATCCTGCTTGCTGGGCGCGCCGTTCACAAACACCACCATACTGCCCGTGGCGTTTGTGCCCTGCGTGTTCGAGATGTCGTAACACTCGATGCGTGACGGGGGCTCGGGCAAGCCCAAAGCTTGTTGCAGCTCCGTCAGCGCCTCCACCTGCTTGCTGGCATCCGCCTCCCACTCGTCGCGCAAGCGGTTGAGCGTCTCGATGGCGTTTTCGGTCGCCAGCTGCATCACTTGGCGTTTGTCGCCCCTTTTGGGCACTTTGATGAGCACCTTGGATCCCCGTTTGCGATGCAGCCACTCTTGGATGACACCTATTCCATCCAGCCCGCTCTGGACGAGGATCTCGGGGGGGATGTGGGCTGCTTCCTCGTAGAACTGTGTAAGGAACGAGCGCATCACTTCCGAGTCGCTCTCGTCGCTGGTGCCCGTCAACACGAAATACTCGCGGCCTATGAGTTTGCCCCCTCGTACGAAAAAGACCTGTACACAGGCCTGGCCGTTCTCTCGCGCGAACGCCAAAAAATCGTGATCGTGTAGGTGACCAGAGACGACACGCTGTCGCTCGATGATCCTCGTGAGGGCATCGATCTCGTTGCGAAGCTTGGCGGCATCCTCAAAGTGTAACGCGTCGGCTTTGTGCTGCATCTCGGCGCGCAGCCCCTCGACGATGTGCTCTTGCTTGCCCTCCAGAAAGAGGATAATACGATCGATGATCGCCCGATAGTCCTCCTTGCTGATCGCTCCGATGCAGACGCCCGGGCATCGGCCCATGTGATAGTAGAGGCATGGGCGCCCTTTACGGCGAGCTGCCTCCGGATCGCGGGTGCAATACGGGAAGAGCCGCCGGATCGTCTCCAGGCTCTGATGCACGGCCTGCGAAGACGTGAACGGCCCAAAGTATCGTGCCCCATCCTGTAACATGTTGCGGACGATGAGCACGCGGGGGAAATCGTCCTGCAGAGTGATTTTGATATACGGGTATCGCTTATCATCCTTTAGGCGCACATTATAGTGTGGACGGTAGCGCTTAATGAGCTCGGCTTCGAGGACCAGTGCTTCCAATTCCGACTCGGTGATGATCCACTCCAAGTCGGCGATATCTCGCACCATTCGCTCCGTTTTGGGCGGATGGTTGGCAGAATTCTGAAAGTAGGAGCGCACGCGGTGGCGCAATACAACGGCCTTGCCGACATAGATGACCCGGTTGCTATTATTGCGCATGAGGTATACGCCCGGCTTGGTGGGAAGCGCTGCCAAGCGTGCTTGGAGCTTTTCGCTGACATTCATATGGTTCGGCCCACTATCGAGTTCCGGCACTGTAGCTATCCATTACTAGACATATTATAGAGCACTTCTTGACGATGGGCAATCGCTCGTTGGTAGGGGCGAGAGAGACCACCCACACAGCGGAGGGTCATCCCGCAGCTTGAGGGAGCAGCACCGCCTTCATCGCAGCGCGATTCGCGACGGCCTCCAGCGCGGCGGCGGCCTGTTGGAGAGGTTGGCGGTGCGTCACCAGGGCGGCAAAGGGCGCCGGATTGCGCCTCACCAGGCTCAGCGCCGCGGCGGTGTGGCGGGCATCGCTCACCCACACCCCCTGCATGCGCACATTCTTGCGGGCCACCTGCTCGAACAGTTCGACCGCCAACGCGCCGGCCGGTGCGCCCAGCCCCACCAAAGACAGAGCCCCCCCTGGCCTGAGCAACGAGAGCCCCTCTGTGGCCGCTGCAAGGCTGCCCGAGGCCTCCACCACGAGATCCGCACCCCGCCCCTGTGTCGCGTCCAAGATCGCCTGGTAGCGCTCAGCAGCGCTCAGCGTCCGTCGGTTCAGTGTCTGCGTGGCTCCTAAGGCACGGCATAGATTTAGGCGCGTTTCTGTTCCGCCGATCAAGAAGACCTGTTCGGCGCCCCCCGCAGCGGCCAACGCGACCGAATAGGCACCCAAAGGGCCGGGACCCATGACAACTACAGAGTCTCCAGCGCGTACTGGCGTCAGCGCAAACCCATGAGCAGCCGTAGCCCCCGAGCAGGAGGCGGACACCCACACCGCTGGGTCCACGCTCTCGGACAGGGGAAACAGCGGCGTGCGGGCATCCAGTATCAGGTGGGTGGAGTAACAGCCGTTGAGGTGGGGCGGAGTCTCCAGCGAGTGGTGTATGCCATAAGCCCAGCGATGAGGGCACAGTGCCGGCTCGCCCAACACGACGCAGGCGTGACAAGCGCCGCAGGTGACGCCCCGCTCCCACAAGATGCGGTCACCGGGCGACAGTGACCGGTCGTCTACCCGGATCCTGGCTCCACAGGTGTCCAGCACTCGGCCCACTCCCTCGTGGCCCAGGATAATGGGCAGCGGAGTGCGCGGATCGAGCCCACGCCACATGTGCACATCGGAGCCGCACACACCGGCAGCTTCAACCTCTACCAGAACCTGACCGGCCCTCAAACGTGGCACTGCGACAGGCTCTAGAGAGAGGGGTTGGTTGAACGCGCGTAACACGGCGGCCGAGGCTTGCATCGAATCCCTCCACTTTTCCACGCGAGCAAAAGCGCGCGCGGGATAGCATTTGACGGATCACTCTACGCTCCCTATACTTGGACAAGCCAATACCATGGATGGTCCCAACTCGAGTGGTTGCGGCATTATACTCAGCTCAAAGGAGAAGCATTATGGGTCTGTTTGGTCGTAAGAGCAAGGGCAACAACCGCTGCCCCGAATGTGGTCATTACGTCATGGTTTCAGGCTATGGCTATTGCGCCAAAGAGATCCCCAGCAACGTCAACGTACGCTTGCTCTCGCAAGAGGCGCTCAAGCGTCAGTGCCCGCGCTGTCCTGACAAGATGACCTGCGCCGATTGGGTTGCCAAATAGTCGTTCGAGCCGCACACGATGACGGGCACAGCCCACGCTGTGCCCGTTTTGCGTCTTTCACCCGTGTGTTCGAGATGATATGACCGGTAAGGCGTAACCCAGTGTCAGGCGATTGTAGACGCCCGAGCTAGCAGCACGAGATCACTGCTTTCAGTTGCTTCGTACGGCTCGCCGGCCAGGCTTCCCAGCGCTTCGACCTGGCCAAAACCGGCATCCCCCAGCGCCGGCAGGAGCTGCGCCCGCGTCCAAGCCCTCAGCCAGGTGTGATCCACACGAGACACCCACGGGTTGTCGCCTCTGCGGCACAGCCTGACCAGATTGAATCTCAGCAAGTCGCCGAAAAAGTCATAGAATCGTACGAACAGCCATTCCTCGTTGTCGCCAGTGTGAGTTTGGGGCGGCATGAAGCGATCTCGCTCGGCCAAAATGCGTTCCAGGTTGCGACTCTGTAATACCAGCAGCCCGCCGTCTCGTAGAACGCCTCTCATGTCACGGAGGGCACGCTCAAGATCTGTCAGTTCGGTCAAGTGTGAGTAAGAGTTCCCAAGGCACAGCACCGCGTCGAACGGCCGATCGAAAGCTCGCTGGAGGTCACCAAACCCCGCTTGTCGCAAGTCCACCCGAAGGCCCGTAGCGTTCACGTTACGTTGTGCCTGTTCTACCATGGCCCCACTGATATCCGCCGCGCCGACCGTATACCCCGCCTTGGCCAGCGCGATGGCGTGCTGACCCGTTCCGGCGGCCACATCCAGTACCGAATGGGCGCCGTGGCGCTGGAGCAAGCGCAACAACAGTGGCAACTCGAAGGAGAGGCGGGCCCCCCAATTCACAAACCGGTCATAGTCCTCGCCGAAAGCATCATAGAACCCCTGGGCAGAATCCATCATGTGCTCCTCGGGCCTCCGTCTCTAACCGTGGATCAGGCCGGGAAGGCAACGCGTACAAACCCAGAGGCTTTCGCCATCGCTGCGACAGGGCAGCAAGACGGCCTGTTGCTCGCTGGCGTCGCAGCGAAAGCACCGTTGCAGCAGAATTTGCGGCCCGCGCGCCTGCGCGTTTCGCTCAGCGGCCTCGGCGTCGAACGCTGGCGCCTCCCGCTCCTCGATGGACAGTGCCCCAGTAGGACAGACCGAAAGGCAGAATCCCGCTCCATCACAGAGCTCCTCGCGAACGACTTTGGCCTTGCCATCGATCATCTCGATGGCGCCCTCGGCGCAGGGCGTGACGCAGAGGCCACAACCTGTGCACAGCTCTTCGTCTATCCGTACAATGCTTCGTGTTCGCCTCATTCGATATCCTCATCCTTCGCTAGCCGTACCGAGTATGGCAGCCTGATGGCCCCCATGGGGCATAAATCCTCACAATCACCACAGTAGGCGCACTTGGTGGCGTCTATAACGAGCCGCTGGCTCACGATACTGACGGCGCCATAGCGGCAGCCCCTCACACAATCCCCGCACAGATTACACAGGCTCTCGTCGATCTCTGGTATCGCCACAGTCGGCATGGCGCCAACTTCTCCTATAGAGCAAAGGTAATGTGATGATAGCACGATGTGACCAGCGAATATGTGACCGAGGTCACAACGTCTCCTCTCCCGCCACTAAAGCCTCCAGGGCTTTAGGATCTGTGATCTCGATCACACCCCGCCCTAGCCTAATCCAGCCTCTCTCATCGAACCGGGCCAGAGTGCGTGCCACCACCTCACGTACTGTGCCCAGCCGAGCGGCCATCTCGCGCTGTGTAGAGCGACGGCCATCCGGCGAGTGCAGTCCCTCGAGCAGGAGGCGAGCCAGCCGCGCGGGCACCGAGCGCAGCGAGAGGTCCTCGATTAACATGGTCTGGCGTCGCAAGCGCCCCGCCAGGTCACCCAACACCTGCAGAGCCACCGAGGGATGGCGCGTAACGATCCGGATAAAGTCCTCGCGTGAGAAGGAAAGCAGAGTGGCTCTTGTGCCGGCTTGTGTAGTGACGGGTAGAGGGCCTCCGTCCAGGGCGGGCACTGCATAGAACACACTTCCGGGCGGGAGCTCGGTTACTATTTGCTCGCGGCCCTCGACAGAGACCTTGAACGCGTGCATGCGGCCCTCCACGACCAGGTATACCGAGTCGCAGGGAGCTCCCTCCAAGGCCAGAGTCTCGCCGCGCACCAGCTTGCGCAGGCCTCCGAGACGAGCTATCTGGTCGAGCTCGTCTCGGCTCAGCCCCGCAAAATAACGGTGCCCTGCTAAAAAGTCGCGCGCAGGATCCAATCCGATAGTCTCCTTGCCACTCCGAATCAGCAACTCGCTCATTATAACATATTGTACCCAAGGCTCGTGGGCTGTGTGCCGAATTGGGCGCCTGCTGCCATCTGGCGAGTACGGTTGACAGGCGCGCCAATAGGCGTTATGTTCTCAAGGACTTTGGCTGAAGGTGTGACTGTTTTGGACGTTCTTCTCGGTGTCGATCTGGGTACTACCAATATCAAAGCCGTCGCCTACAACGTAAGCGGACAGCCGCTGGCGGAGGTGAGCAATGCGACGCCCTCGGTGCCCGATGGGCCGCGGCGGGCTGTGCTGGACGCGCAGGTGTTGACGGCGGCTGCGGCCGAGGCCATTCGCGGAACGGTGGCGCAGCTACCAGCCGGCGGGGCGGTCTGCGGCGTGTGTATCGCCAGTGTGGGCGAGGCAGGCGTGCCCCTGGATGCTCGCGGCGAGCCGATTTATCCTCTCATCGCCTGGTATGACGAACGTACAGCGCCCCAAGCCGCTTGGTGGGCCGAGCAGGTGGGTGAGACGACCATCTATCGCCACACGGGGCTCCCGCTGGGGCATACTTTTAGCCTCAACAAGTTGCTTTGGCTACGAGAGCACGAACCGGATGTTGTGCGCCGTATGCGCATGTGGCTGTGTGTGTCCGACTATGTCGCGTACTGGCTGACGGGCGTGGCACGTATGGGATACTCGCTGGCCTCGCGCACGATGGCGTTGGATTTGGCGCAGCGCCGTTGGTCCGAGGAGATGCTCGCAGCGGCGGGCCTGGCTGCCGAACGCCTGCCCTCCCTGGCCGCCGAGGGATCGTTGTTGGGTGGCGTCACGCCGCAGGCCGCTGAGCGCACAGGCTTGCCTCGGGGAGTGCCAGTGTATGTGGGGGGGCACGATCACGTTTGTGGCGCCGTTGCCATGGGGGCCACAGAGCCGGGCGTGGTGTTGGACTCGACGGGCACCACCGAGGCCGAGTTGACGACGATTCCCTCGGTGGCACACCACCTGCAGGCGGCCGATCTCAGTTTCTGCTTGGGATGTCACGTGGTTCCTGAACGCTACTATGCTATCGGCAGCATCCTGGGCGCGGGGAGTATGATCGACTGGCTCGCCCAGCTACTATGGCCGACTGAGAGGGGGCGCGATCGGCGCCAGGCTATCGATGCGCTCACTGCCGCCGCCGCGAACAGCTCGCTCGGGGCCGAAGGTCTGTATCTCCTGCCGTATCTGGCGGGCGCCGGCTCACCCGATCGCGATTCGACGGCTCGCGGAGTGTTCGTAGGCCTGAGTCTGAGCCACACGCGCGAGGATATCGCACGATCGGCGATCGAAGGGCTGGCCTTTGAGCTGCGCACGCTGTGGGAGGCTCTCGAAGAGCTGACTCGGCAGCCCATCGAGCGCGTCGTGTCGGTGGGAGGTGCCACCCGCAACCGATTCTGGAGCCAGGTCAAAGCGGATATCACTGGCCGGGCCCTGCATATCCCCGTGCACAGCGAGGCAGTAACTCTGGGAGCGGCTATGTTGGCGGGGATCGGAGCGGGGATCTATCGAGATGTGCGGGATGCACAGGGTCAAGTTCGATTGGCGGTCGACGTCTATCGCCCGAATTGCGATGACGCTCGGCGCTACGAACGCATCTACCAACGCCTCATCGCCGAAATTCGCCCTGAGGCAGCCGTACTGGGGCGCCGCAGCGGGCGCCTACTGTAACCAAGCATTTCGCTCCAGCACTGTTTTCGCTACCAGTTCGCTACCACTGTGGTATTCTGATGGGCAATTGCCAGTGACGGCTGCTCGCATAGTAGAGGCTTCAGGGAGAGCTTTTGAGGCATATTGGCCGACGAGAGACGTATGCCTATCGCCGCAAAGCCATGCAGCGGTGGGCCTCGGGTCACGCTATGGCTGATGCCACGCTCCGTTACCATCCGAGAGAGCGGCCCTGCCCAACTTCCTATTCGCCGTTGTCGCCCCGCAGAGGCATGATTTGACGCCTCTGCTCCCTTGTGCGATAATCGGCGACTGTCAAGTAGCATTGGCCAGGATAACCTGGATTACTCGTGAGGGAGAGCGGGACCGATGGATAGTGAAGAACGTCGCATGGAGCAGGATGAGGAAGGCCAGCCGCCCGCTGAGGCGCTCGTAGAGACCTCGGACCCGGCTGAAGCCGCTCCCTTGCCTGCCAGCGAACCCGCCGCGCAGGAGGCGGACTCGAGTCAAGTCAATGGCGAGGACTCCACTGCGCTAGAGGCGCTCAAGCCCGGTATGCGGCTAAAGGGCGTGGTGCGCAACGTCGTAGATTTCGGCGCTTTTGTGGATATCGGTGTGGGGCGAGACGGCCTGGTGCACGTGTCCAGCCTCAAGAACGCGGGGATCGACCAGGGGCTCAAGGTGGGCGATGCGTTGGATGTAGTTGTGCGTCGTGTCAACGTGGAGGAGAACAGGATCAGCCTCACGGTTCCCGGCGCCGAGCGGTCACCCAAAGCTCGCTTGCAGGATCTAAAGGTCAATTCGATCGTCGAGGGCAAGGTTGTCCGCTTGGCCGACTTTGGAGCTTTTGTCGACCTTGGAGCCCAGACGGATGGGTTGATCCATATCTCGGAACTGCAGAGTGGCTATGTAAAACACCCCTCCGAGGTGTTGCAAGTGGGCGACGATGTGCAAGTGCGCATCCTAAACGTCGATGCCCGCAAGCGCCGTATTTCTCTGTCGATGAAGGATCTGGAGGCCGACGCCGAGTCCGACGAAATGCAGGAGGCGGCTCCCGAGGAGTCGCCGGGTGAGCGGTTGCCCACCGCGTTCGAGATGGCGTTTGAGAGGGCGCGGGTGGATCAGCGCCGCCGCCAACGACAGGCGCGTCGCTAGGGCGGAGTCGCCTTTGGGAGGAGCGGGCAAGCTGATGTAGCTTTTCCATCCGGCGCCATCGCTTCCAAACACTGTTCCAGGCTCGCCACTCCACCTCCGGAGAGCCAGCCGCGGGCTGTGGCCTAGAAGGGTGCTCTCGTCATGATGATCAAAGAGGCCATCGATACGATCTGGCAAAGCCTCAAGGACGCCTGGGATGACCTGTTCGGTCTAGCGCTCGTGAACGCCGCTTGGCTCTTCTCGTCGCTGACCGTAATCCTTTTCCCGATCTCTACAGCCGGCATGTACTACATCACCAATCGCGTTTCACACGGCAAGGCCATCCACTTTTCGGATTTCTGGGACGGTGTCAAGAAATATTGGTGGCGTAGCTGGCTTTGGTTTTTGGGCACCACACTGGGCACCCTATTGGCTTGGATCAGCCTGAGCTTTTACACGAACCTCGTGGGCGAAGGCCTCCTGATGATCGCCATCGGCGGGTTCTGGTTGTCATTGATGGTGGTCTGGCTTGGCATGCAGATCTACTTCTGGCCGCTGATGGTCGAGCAATCACAGCCGAACATTCTACAGGCGTGGCGAAACGCCTTTGTGCTGACCATCCAGCAGCCGCTGTACACGTTACTCATCGCCCTGTTCATCGTTGCGCTCGTGCTGCTTAGCCTATTGTTCCCGATCTCCCTTGTGCTAGTCTGTATGTCCGTTATCGGCATCCTGGGGAATAACGCTACGGTGCGACTCTTGGTCAAAGCGGGCATCATGGAAGAGCCGCGCCCGTATCTCCACTAGGACGGCTGTGTTGGTAGCGAAAAGCGCCTCCGGCAGGCAACTGCCCGAGGCGCTTTGTGTTTCACTTTGCAGCGTTCTCCGGCCTCCGCAGCTTGTACAGCTTGCTTTGTGGTGCGGCCTCGAGCAGAATAGCGGCAGATCCTACGGAGTAAAAGACATGTATATACCACCGAATCCCGACCGAACGCTGTCCGTTGACCTCCTCCAGGTTCGCGTCTACGCCGACCGGCCGAAGATGGGTGAGGCCGCTGCGCTCGATGTGGCGCAGCGCATCCAATCCCTTCTCGCGACGCAGCGCCGAGTGCGCATGGTTTTTGCCGCGGCCCCCTCACAGAACGAGTTCTTGGCGTCGCTCACCGCCCGCGCCGATCTCGATTGGGGGCGCGTGGAAGCCTTTCATATGGACGAGTACGTGGGCCTTGCGGGCGACGCCCCGCAGAGCTTTGGCGCCTTTTTGAGAGAGCGTGTCTTCTCACGAGCGCCCTTTGGCCGTGTAGAGTACCTCGACGGCCTCGCAGAAGACCCGCAGGCCGAGTGCGAGCGATATGCGAGGCTTCTACAGCAAGCGCCGCTGGATATTGTCTGCGCTGGTATCGGTGAGAACGGGCACATGGCCTTCAACGATCCACACGTGGCCGATTTCAACGATCCCCATGCCGTAAAGCTGGTTACCCTCGATGAGGTATGTCGCCAGCAGCAGGTACACGATGGCGCCTTTGCTGCTTTGGAAGAGGTGCCCGAGACGGCGCTCACCATGACGATGCCAGCTCTCATGTCAGCACGCTGGGTCTATTGCATGGTGCCGGGCCCCACCAAGACGGTGGCGGTGCGCCGCACCTTGCGAGATGTGATATCGGAAGCGTGTCCCGCGACGGTCATGCGCCGGCACAACGCTGCGACACTGTACCTGGATGCAGCAGCTGCCGCTGAGGTCTAGATCGCCTCGCGCTAAGACTCTGCAAAGGAGATGTCTCATGCCCAAGCTATCGGTCTGTATCGAGATGTTTTGGCGCGATCTGCCCCACGAGGAGCGTATCGCGCGAGTGGCGGCGCTAGGTTACCCTGCGTTCGAGTTCTGGGGTTGGAAGAACAAAGACTTGGCAAAGATCAAAGCGGCCATGGAGAAGCATAGCCTGCCCATCGCTGCCCTCTGTCTGGAGCCCAACGGTAGCCTCATCAAACGGGGCGTTGCCGATGCGCTAGTCGCAGGCATGCGCGAGACAGCCGCCGTCGCTCACGATTTGAACTGTAAGACGATCATCTCCACCGTTGGCGATGTGTTGGACGACGAGACCTACGAGATCACGCGACGGCGCGTTGTGCGCAACATCAAGGCCGTGGCAAAAGTGGCTGAGGACGAGGGGCTGATCATCGCCTTGGAGCCGCTGAACACACTGGTCGACCACCACGGCCACTGGTTGACTGGCATGCCGCAGGCGGTGGACATTGTGCAGGATGTGGGCTCTCCCGCCATCAAGATCCTGATGGACATCTACCATCAACAGATTACGGAGGGCAACATCATCAATAATCTGACGCAATACATCAGCGAGATCGGCCATTTTCACACGGCTGGCGTCCCCGGCCGTCACGAGTTGGCGGGCGGAGAGCTGGATTACCGATCCATTTTCCGGGCGATCGATGCTACGGGTTACACGGGTTATGTGGGGCTCGAGTATTCGCCGACCATGGATACGGAGCAATCTCTCGCCCAGGCCCTCAGTCTGGCTGGTTGATCGGGATAGCACAGCGCAAAGAGCGAGCAAGATGCGTATAGCGTTCATCGGTACGGGGGGCATTGCCAGAAGCCACGCCGCGGGCTTGGCTAAGCGCGATGATGTAGAGTTTGTGGGTGCGTTCGATGCAGTGGCACAGCGTGCGGCTGACTTTGCGGCCGAGTACGGCGGAGCGTCCTTCGATAGCGTGGCGAGGATGCTGGATCAGGCCAAGCCCGATGCCGCGTGGGTTTGTTTGCCGCCGTTTGCTCACGGTGAAGCCGAGCTGGCACTCTTGCAGCGGCGCATCCCCTTCTTGGTGGAGAAGCCGATCAGCAACTCACTAGAAACCGCACGCACTATTCTGGAGGAGGTGGAGCGTACCGGCACGCTTGCGGTCGGCGGCTACATGAGTCGATACCGACGCGGCATCAGCCGGGCGAAGGAGTTGTTGGCCAACGACCCCGCGATCTTGGTGCATGGGGCGTGGGTTGGCGGGATCCCTGGTGTGCCGTGGTGGCGGGTCAAGGCAGAGTCGGGGGGACAACTGCTGGAGCAGACGACGCACACCTTTGACCTGGCGCGTTACTTGGCAGGGGAGCCCATCGAGGTCTGTGCTCGGGGCGCCAAGGGCTTTGTAACCGACGTCCCCGGCTACGATGTGGAAGACGCGAGCGCTGTAGCCGTGCAGTTTGCCAACGGCGCTGTGGGGAGTTTGCTGAGCTGTTGTGCCTCTCAAGCCGGCGGTGGTGTGCACATCACGGTGGTTGCCAGGAACCACTATGTGACGTTTGGCGGCTGGGATCTGGGTGGTGTGATCCAAAAATCGAGTATCGAGGAGGAACGGATCGCTGGCGAGCCCAATATCTTTGAGATCGAGGATGACGCTTTCTTACGAGCCGTTCAGACCGGGGATAGCAGCTTGGTGCGGTCGTCGTACGCCGACGCTTTCAAGACTCTGGTGTTCGGCCTGGCTGCCAACAAGTCCATGGATACGGGTGAGCCGGTGCGCATCGACTCGATGCTCTAGAGCGCCTCATACGCAGTGCCATCGCGCCCCAGAGCGGCCCTTTCGCTGCCCTGGGGCGCGTTCTATGTCGACCTCCGTCTCCGGCGTATTCGGCGCGTCACCGGCGCCGTGTGCGGTACGTATCGTGTCTTGGCGCCGCTGGAACCGGGGGCTATAATCGCTCGGTATGCGCTAGGGGCGCTAATCCTTCGTTCCGGGGGCTTTGCTCATGGGCTATACGTACCTCATTCTGCTTTTCCTTCTTGGGGCCATCTGGGGAGCCTCCTTTCTGTTCATCAAGATCGGTGTCTCCGAGATGGGCCCCATGACGTTCGCTGCTTCGCGGGTGTTTATCGGTTCGTGCATCCTGATCCTGGTGACTCGAGTTCGGGGGCAGCGCCTGCCCAAAGGATGGACCCTCTGGCGGCGCTATGCTTTCATGGGCGTGTTCAATGCGCTGATTCCGTTCGGCGCCATCGCTTGGGGCACGCAGTTCATCCCCAGCGGCCTCTCGGCGATCCTGAACGCCACACAGCCCCTGTTCACGCTAGTGCTAGCCGTGTTGGTTGGCGATGAACGAGTCAGCCTGCGGCGTATTCTGGGGCTTCTGCTGGGCTTTGCGGGCATCATGGTACTTACACTGCCCGCACTGGCTGGGGGCGCATCGGGCAGCTTTCTGGGCCAGCTCGCTGTCATCGTCGGGGCTTTGAGCTATGCTGCGGCCTCGGTGTTTGCACGGAAGCATCTTAAAGGGCAACCTCCCATCATCACCACTATCGGACAGCTCTCCACAGGGTTCCTGTTTCTGCTGCCGTTCTCGCTGCTTGAGCGCCCCTGGGGCTTCTCGCCCTCTGCCAAGGCGCTGGGAGCCCTGTTGACGTTGGCCAGCTTGGGGACGGCTTTTGCCTACCTCCTGTACTATGAGCTGATTCACAGAGCTGGCGCCACGGCCACATCTCTTGTGACCTACATCTCGCCGGTGTTTGGCATCTTTTGGGGCTGGGCCATTCTCAGCGAACGATTGTCGTGGAACGCTTTCGCAGCGCTGGTATTTATTCTAGCAAGCGTGCTATTTGTCAAGCAGCGGCCGGTTGCCAAGCCCACCGTGCCGAGCCAAACGGAACTGGTGTCTGTCGTGGAGGAGTGATCTGTGGCGCACACTCGCTGCAGATGGCGCGTGTCGGGGGGCGGTGGGGCGATCCCCTTGCCCTGAGGGCGATGTCAACCTATACTCCGAAATGAAAATAGTACGGGCCAGAGGAGGTTCAACCATGGAGCATACGAGCAACTACCTCGCTTTCGATCTCGGCGCCGAGAGTGGCCGCGCTATTATCGGCCGCCTGAACGGCGAGGTGATGGAACTCACACCGATCCACCGGTTCGCCAACGGACCTATCAAGGTGTTCGACAGCCTGTACTGGGACGTCTTGCGGCTCTTTGCGGAGCTGAAAGAAGGGCTGGCTATCTATCGCCGTACGGTGGGCACGGACCTGAACGGCATCGGCTTAGACACATGGGGCGTGGACTTTGGCCTGCTGGACCGCAACGGCTCGCTGTTGGGCATTCCGCACAACTATCGCGATCCGCGCACCACGGGGATGATGGATGCGGCCTTTCTCCACATGTCGCGCGATGAGATATTTGATCGCACCGGCATCCAGTTCATGGAGATCAATACGCTATACCAACTGCTCGCCATGCGGCTTCGCGAGGACCCCCTGCTCGATGTGGCGCAAACTTTCTTGACGATTCCCGACCTCTTTAACTACTGGTTCACGGGCGAAAAAGCGTGCGAGTTCTCCAATGCCACCACGACACAGTTCTATAACCCGCGCGAGGGGGCGTGGGCGCGCGATGTGTTGGAGGCGTTGGGGCTCCCCACGGGGATTCTGCCCGAGATCATCCAGCCGGGCACGGTGATCGGCGGCTTGTTGCCACAGTTCACCGAGCCGATTGGCCTGGAGGGGACGCCCGTCATCGCGCCGGCTTGTCACGATACCGGCTCGGCCGTGGCAGCCGTGCCAGCGCAGGGCACGGATTTCGCCTACATCAGCTCGGGTACCTGGTCGCTGATGGGTGTGGAATCAAGTGAACCGATTATCACCGCGGACAGCCTGAGATACAATTTTACCAATGAGGGTGGCGTACAAAATACCTTCCGCGTGCTCAAGAACATCATGGGGCTGTGGCTGGTGCAACAGAGCAGGCAAACGTGGGCGCAGGAAGGCGACGAGCTGTCTTACGCAGAGATCACTCGCATGGCGGCAGAGGCGCCAGCCTTTGGCCCATTGGTGGACCCCGACCACGACGAGTTTCTGCGGCCCGGCGACATGCCGAGTCGTATCAAGGACTATTGTGCACGCACTGGCCAAAAGGTGCCTCACTCCAAGGGAGAGGTCGTGCGCTGCGCTTTGGAGAGCTTGGCACTGCGCTACCGTTGGGTGCTAGAGAGACTCGAGTTGATGCTGGGGCGGTCGCTGGGGGTGATCCATGTGGTGGGCGGCGGCTGCCAGAACGAGTTGCTCTGCCAATTTACGGCCGACGCGACACAACGTCCCGTGGTCGCAGGCCCTGTGGAGGCCACAGCGGCCGGCAACGTCATCATGCAGGCTCTGGCGCGCGGGGAACTCGGATCACTGGCCGAGGGGCGCGAGATGGTACGGCGCTCTTTCGAGCTCGCGAACTATGAACCAGGGCCCGCCGGAGGGTGGGAGGGCGCCTACGAGCGCTTCTTAGAACTGATCCGCTAGCCGGGGCTAGCTTGCAGCCTCTGTTGGCCTTTACGGTCCGGATGTCCTCTCTGTTCTCTGTAGACTCGATAGATTCCGCCGCGCCGGAGCGGGTGCTCGGGCGCGGCGCCGCTACTGGCGATTCGTTACATTGTAAGGAGTGCTTGGATGGGGCAAGATATGCTGCTACATAACGCAGAGGTTCACACTGCTGAGGGGTCGCTATCCCCCGGGTGGGTGCTGGTGTCGGGAAGGCGTATCGCCGAGGTAGGTAGTGGGCCACCGCCCCCCCATATGAATGGCGAGTGGTTCGATGTGGGCGGGGGGGTGCTGGCCCCGGGGCTTGTAGATATGCACGTGCATGGAGCTCTGGGCTACGACACGATGGACGCCTCTGCGGAGGCGTTGCGGGCCATGGCGCGCTTTTACGCACAGCATGGTGTCACTGCTTTTGTCGCCAGTACCATGACGGGGCCGTTGGACGCAATTTTGGCGGCGCTCGAGACTGTGGCCCGTGTTATGCGTTGCGGCACGGGCGGGGCCAGTCTGTTGGGTGCTCATATCGAGGGCCCCTATATCGATGTGGCGCGCCGGGGCGCCCATCCCGCCGAGTGGGTTCGGCCTGCCCAGCTGGATGAGTACCGGCTCTTCTTTGAAACCGGCGCGGTGCGTATGATCACTATCGCCCCCGAGTTCGAGCAGAACCAAGGGCTGATTGGGTATGCGGTGGAACGCGGCGCCATCGCTGCCGTAGGCCACACGCGAGCGAGTTACGAGCAGGTGCGGCATGCAGTAGATTTGAGGGCGAGCCAGGTTACGCATCTGTTCAACGGTATGGAGCCGCTCCACCATCGTGATCCCGGGACCGTCGGGGCAGCGCTTACGCTGGATGCGCTGCATTGCGAGCTCATTGCCGACGGGATTCATTTGCACCCCGCCGCCCTGAGCTTGGCGGTGCGCGCCAAGGGGGCCGACCGCATTGTCCTGGTGACGGACGCCATGCGAGGCACCGGTATGCCCGACGGAGAGTACTCGCTGGGCGGGCTGGAGGTGTTGGTGCGAGATGGTGTGGCTCGCAACCCAGCCGGCAACTTGGCGGGCAGCACGCTGACTCTGGAGTGCGGCGTGCACAACCTCGTACGGGCTACTGGCGTTCCGTTGCACACAGCCTTGCGTATGGCGTCGGCCAACCCAGCGCGACAGCTCGGGCTGGGCGATCACAAAGGGGTTATTGCACCGGGGTATGATGCCGATCTTTTTGTCCTCGATGCGGATCGAGAGGTGGCCATGACCATGGTCGGCGGCGAGATCGTCTACCGCCGCGCCGCCTAGAGCCCACCCCTTTTGGGGGGCCGGTTTGCCCCAACACGCGCGGGGTATTCCGCTCATCACTCAGTATCCGTTATTCGCCCGCCTGTGGCCTCTGTGCTACACTTTTGAGTAGGCAGAGGCTGGAGGGGCTGCGGCGCAATGATTCTGTATAAAATCGATGTGGAGGCTATCGCACAGAGCTTGACCGTGCCGTTTCGTATGGAGCACATCGCTCCAGTGGACCATTTTGCAGTGTATCTGTATCTGTGCGAGGGTGTGGTGGCACGTCATCGCCACCCCATGCAGGATGAGCTCTTTTATGTGCACCGCGGGCTAGTGTCTCTCGCGACGGATTGGGGCCACGTGGATCTGTTACAGCGCGAACTGGCTGTGGTGCCTCGCGGTGTGTCGCATGTGTCCGGTTCGGTAGAGCCCAGCATCGTGATGTTGTTCCAGGCGCACTCGGAGCCAGATCGTAAGAACGGCCACGGTCGGCTGACGGCCAAGGATTACGCCGGCGCGCTGCCAAAATGGTCCGTGGGCCGTGAGGCGACCCGGCTGACGCAGCCCAATATCCCCAAGCCGCTGGTGGAGGTGGACGAGATGTCGCTGCGCGTCGTCTCGATCCAGGGAGCTACCAGTTGGCACGCGCACCCAGAGCACGAGGAAATGCTGTTCGTCATGGAGGGGCGCTTGGAGGTCGGTACCGAGCTTGGCCCGCTGACGCTCTGCGCCAACGAGCTCATGGTGATCCCCCAGGGGCGTATTCACCGCTTGGTGTCGCGCGAGGGCGCAGTGGTTGTCTCACTCATCCATGGTGAAGTGAATCCGCTTCAGCATATGGGGTACTAGCGGACGCTACAACTAGAAGACGAGCTCTTGGAATGCAGAACCCCCGATGAACTCGCGCAAGAGCGAGTTGGCCGGCACGAGATCGGGCGGGCATGGCCGAACCCACTGGATGAAGCCCAGCAGCCGGCGCGCCTCGACGGAGGCCAGGCTGTTCTGTGGCACGCGCAACAGCAGGGGCTCTGCAAAGGGCTTTAGTACCGCTAGCTCGTAGGCCAGCGCCGTGTTGACCGTTGCGTCGGCGTTCTCCTGATATGGAAAGATGTTGCGCTCCTCGCCTCGCCGCACACTCTCCCAACGCTCTATCGTGCTTTGTGCTGTATACCCCCGGAATGCGGCGTCTCGTACGATCCGCCGCAGTAGCCGTGTGTCTGTAGTGGCCACTCTGTTGTGCTGATCGATGTTGAGCTGTGTGAGTGCCGACACGTAGACGCGGTACACTTTATCGACCAGCCGGCTCTGAATGAGTTCGGGGTTGAGGCCGTGGATCCCCTCCACAAGAATCGTGGCGTTCTCGGGCAGCCGCGTGGGCTCGCCGAGCTGACTCTTGCCCGCTACAAAATCGAAATGCGGCAGCCGCACCGGTCGGCCGGCCACTAACTCCTCGAGCTGCTGATTAAAAAGCTCCAGGTTCACCGCATAGAGCGATTCGAAATCTGGCACCCCGTGCTCGTCCAGTGGCGTGAGAGTGCGATCGACAAAATAATCGTCCAGCCCGATGGCGAACGGCTTTAGGCCATTCACCAACAATTGAATCGCCAACCGGTGAGTGAAGGTCGTCTTGCCAGAAGATGAAGGCCCAGCGATGAGCACCAGGCGAGCGTGTTCTCGCCTGGCCAGGATATCGTCCGCAATCCGCACGATGTTCTTTTCGTGTAACGCCTCGGAAACAAGGATGGCTCTGTTGATCTCTCCGTCGTCGATGGTGGCGTTGAGCGATGCGACGTCATGTACGCCCAGGATGTTCAACCACCGTCCGTATTCCTCAAAGATCCCCAACAGTTTGGAACGGTCGCGCTCGGGAGGTACGTGCGCTGGATCACTGCGCAGGGGCAACCGCAGAATGAACCCCGGCGGACAGGGCGTCAGGCTGAACCAACGTAACAGGCCGGTGCTCCAGGCCATGTAGCCGTAGAAATAGTCTCTCACTCCGCGCAGAGTGTAGACCGGCACTTTGGGTTGCTCGCGATACCGCAGGAGGGCCACTTTGTCATCGTAGCCTTGGGCATCAAAGACCCGTTGAGCCTCCGCAACGGGTAGCCGCTCTCTCACGATGAGCTCGTCCGCCTCGACGATCTCGTGCATGCGCCGCTGGATCATGTCCAGCTCGTCGCAGTTGAAAAGCGGTCGCCCCTCTATGCGGCAGAAAAACCCCCCCAAAGGCACCGAGTGATCGATCACTACCCGTGCTTTGGGGAACAGCTCACGGATGGCCACCACCATCACAAAAGAGACGGATCGCTGGTAGATGCGCATCCCATCGCTGGTGGAGGTGTCCAGCGGCGAGACATCGGCATCCCTCTCCACCAACCAACTCAACTCCTCCAGCCGGCCGTTCACCAGAGCGGCCATGGCGGGATAGTCGTCGCCATAGGCGGCGTGTAGGTACAGCGCCAGAGGTGTGCCCACGGGCCCCTCAAAAACGCGCCCATCGGCTAGGGTGACCTGGGCTGTCGTACGAGGCCCCGCCAGCTCGATGGATGCGGGCCTCTTCTCTACGCCGCCCGACACACTACGCCTCTCCATGCGCTCCGTTTCGCTCATGTACGCCTATCCGCCGCCTGGCCGTATTGCTCCACGTAGCGTCGGTGTGCGCGTGCGACCTCCTCAGGCGGGATCTCTTCTACGCGCCCCAGTTGCAGCGAGTAATAGACAGTGCGGGCAACGTCCTCCGTCATCACGGCGGCTTTGACGGCCGCACTGACGGTGGCCCCTATAGCGAACACGCCGTGGCTCTTCATCAGGATCGCCGGACTGTCTCCGATCGACCGCACTACCTCCTCGCCGATCTGTTCGCCGCCGATCTGCGCATAAGCGCCTACAGGGATCGGGCCCCCGAATTCGTCGGCGATAGCCGTAAGGCATACCGGGATGGGACGGCCTGCGGCGGCAAAGGCGGTGGCAAACGTCGAGTGGGTGTGCACCACGCCATGTACGTCGGGCCGGCAGCGGTAGATGACCAGATGTGTCGGCGCATCCACCGAGGGGCTCAGGCGCCCCTGGACGATGTGTCCGTCGGGATCCAATACCACCATGTTAGCGGGCGTCAGGGCTTCGTAACGCACACCGCTGGGTTTGATCACGATATAGCCCGTCTCCGGATCGCGTCCGCTGACGTTTCCGCTCGTCCAAGCCACCAATCCCGCTTTGGGGAGCATCATGTTCCCCTCATAAACCTGCTGGCAAAGCCTCTCAAGCATGTTGTCGCTCCATTCCGATGAGTAGATGGCTTGGCTCACGCGCTAGCCCGGTCACGCGGATTATGGCCATTCAGAGCGGAAGTGTCAACGCGGCGGGAGGGGAGCCTGTCACTTGAGGGTCTTTACAATGACGGGTAGAATCCGGTGGCGTAGAGCCCTTTACAAGTGCAGCGCACTTGCTCTTTCGCCGGGAGGTGTCCGCAAATGTCACATGAGCTCACAGGGATTATCGTGCCGTTGGTTACGCCGTTCGATAGCGACGAGTCGCTCAACGAGGCCGCTCTTCGCCAGATCGTCGACTATCTCGTGGAGCGAGGGGTGCACGGGCTGTTCCCATGTGGCAGCCAGGGGGAGTTCTTTGCCCTCACACTGGACGAGAAAAAGCGCGTCATCGATATCGTGTTGGAGCAGAACAACGGTCGAGCGGTGGTGATGCCCAATACGGGCGCCGTCTCTACGCGAGAGACTGTGGAGTTGTCTCGACACGCAGAACACGCGGGCGCAGACGCTATCTCGGTAATCACGCCGTTTTTTATCAAGCCCTCACCCCAAGAGCTGATCGAGCACCTATTGTGCGTTGCGGATGCAGTGGACCTTCCTGTGCTGGGCTACAACAACCCCGACCGCGCCGGAGTGAACCTAAGCCCCGCTGTGGCCAGCGCTGTAGCCAAGAGGGCGAGCAATTTTGTGGGGATCAAGGACTCGAGCGGTGATCTGTCCAACACGCTGGCCTATATCGAACAGATCCCTCCACCCTTCAGAACCTACATGGGGCGCGATACGCTCATCTATGCCGGCTTGTGCTACGGCTGCGCCGGGGCTGTGGCTGCGACGGCCAATGTAGTGCCGGAGTTAGTGGTGGGGATATACGACGCGTATGTTCGGGGGGATCACGCGCTGGCTTGGAAGCGCCAGCGCCAGCTCTCGCCGCTGCGCCAGGCCTTTGCGCTGGGCTCGTTTCCCGTGGTTGTCAAAGAGGCTATGGAGTGCATCGGCCTGCCCGCGGGCCCCGCACGCCGTCCCATTGCGCCTCTCACGGAGGCGGCGAGGCGCCAACTCGTGGCGATTCTCGAGCAGCTCGGGGCTCCAGGCTGATAAGGGCTGTCTCGCGCGCTGGGCAAGTCTGCGTCGATCATCCGGGCGCAAAAGTGGCGTACGCCTCTGGAGACGCGGCTCGCAACCGGGTGATGATCCAAAGGCTGAAGCCGGCCAATAGCAAGTTCACTGTCTCAGCGATGCCAAAGCCCGCCAGGCGGGCCAGGCCGGGCACGATGACCGCGACGGACAGGTGGTAGAGCACGGCGAAGCCGAACCAACGCTTCTGCTGGCTCATGAGGCTCTGCATGACCAGCAACGACCAGGCTACTTGGTGCGCCAATGCCGACACGCGCTCCAACGCCACGACCAAAGGGTAATCCCACGTGGTGTTGACGATGCTCTGCAGGAGGATGTAGAGATCTGTGGTGGCCCCATTGAGTGATTCCTCGGTCAACATCTGACTGAACGCTGCCAGGTCCAACTGACTCAGCACGAGGCTGGCTATCAGATGCATGAAGGTCAGGCCCCCAAAGAGTATCATCATTTCGAGAGCTCCGTGCCCCAGCCCGTACATCACACCATGGCGCCAAGTGAGCCGAAACCCACCTCTGGGGAAGAGATAGCGGAAGCCGAGCCAGCGCCCTCCCTCTTCGACGAGGCTTGTGGACAGGGCCACTGCCAACAACCACCAAAAAGCCCCCACCGATGAGAGCCGAGCCCCGACGATGGTATCCATGTAGATACTGAAAGGTAGCCAGGTAAAGAGTTGAAAGGCCGCGAACACGAACGCGCCATACCCAAAGAGTCGCCACGGCGCAAGCGTCTTGCGCCGGAACCAAAGAGTGACCGCAAGCGGGAAAGCAACCTGCACGAGGAGAGAAATAATGAATGCGATCAGCGTACTAGATTTCAAGATGGCCCATCCCCGCCGCTAGAGTCTCCACACATCGGGAACTATATCCGTCCCATTATAGCAGCAAGCCCATAGAGGTGGAAATCATTGCCGGGCGCGCCTTGGGTTTGAACGCTCTGTACAGGTGATGCTATAATGGAATCTAGTTCGCTTCGAAGCGGTGCTGGCGGGGCCGCACTCGGCTCTTCGCAGGAGGTAGCTTGGGAGACGGTACACGCCTGATCTTTTGGCTGGATATGCTCATTTTGGTCGCTGTCACGTTCCTTGTGCTGGCTGGCCAATGGGATTACGTAATTGCTCTGTTCATCTCGTTGGTGTTCCTCAATTACTTTGATCGGTGGCGCAGTCGTGGGAAATGAACCGATTGCCAGCCGTTACGGGCAGATCGGTGTGCAGTGGCGGGACGCGTGGAGGGGCTCGGCGCTCCAGCGCCTTTTAGAGACCAAGTTCGCCAAGTGGATTCTGGTGCTGGGTTGGATGGCGGTGATCTTTTGGCTGTCGAGCCAGCCCGAGGGGCCCGGTCCGCCTCGCCCCTATAGGGGCTTGGACACTACCGAACATGTGTTGGACTATGTGGCGCACGCTGTAGCATTTGGCGTGCTTATGGCGTTGGCGTGGCGCGCGGTGCACGCTGTGTTGAGCCCCGGGGCAGGGATCGGAGTCCCGCTGTGCAGCACCGTTTTCGCTGTGATGTTGTATGCTGCGAGCGACGAGTACCATCAGTCGTTCGTGCCGGGGCGGCACGCTACCGTAAAAGACTGGCTGGCAGATGCCGCCGGAATGCTGGTTGTGGTGGCGGTCGTATTGTGGCGCGAGCAGCGTCGACGCGTTGGAAGCGTAAAGAGGGTGGCCCTCGAGTGAGCGCGGACGGTATCGCTCGATGACCGGCGCACAGCAGAGCGGCCGTCTCGACGGGCTGCATTAGGAATCCTGAAACGTTGGGACTATACTACGGCTATGAAGATTATGGCAAGTGACATGACCACTGTGGGCCGAGACGAGCTCCTGAGGCAGGTGGGGGCGCTGCATCCCGAGGGCAGCGACCTGGTTGCCCGTGCCATCGATTTTGCTATCGAGGCCCACGGCGATCAGCGGCGTGCGTCCGGCGAGCCATACGTGACCCATCCCATGGAAGTGGCTACCATCCTCGTCGATCTGCGGATGGACGTGCCCTCCATCCTGGCTGCCATCCTCCACGACACGCTCGAAGACACGCCTGTCACGCTGAACGATCTCCGAACCGCGTTTGGGGATACTGTGGCCACGCTGGTCGACGGCGTCAGCAAGCTTGGCAAAATCAAAGAAAAAAGCAACGTAGAGCATGTTGATCTGCAGGAGGAGCAGGCTGAGAACCTGCGTAAGATGCTCTTGGCTATGGTGGATGACATCCGAGTGGTGATCATCAAGCTGGCCGATCGCCTGCACAATATGCGCACACTGGAGCACCTCTCTCTTGATAGGCAGCAGCGCAAGGCCCGTGAGACGCTCGATATCTTTGCGCCGCTTGCCAGCCGGTTGGGTATCTGGCAGCTCAAGTGGCAGTTGGAGGACCTCTCCTTTCGCTATCTCGACTCCGAGGGCTATCGCGAGATCGCTCGTCAACTAGCCGAGCGCCGCGTGGAACGGGCCGAGTATCTCGAGCGCGTGATCACCACTCTCAAGGCACGACTCGAACAGGAGGGGTTGCACGCGCGCATCACCGGGCGCCCCAAGCACCTGTACAGCATCTATCGCAAGATGCAAGAGAAGGATCGCGACCTGGAGCAGCTCCACGATATTCGCGGTGTGCGGATCATCGTGGATGACGTGCACGAGTGCTACCACATTCTGGGCGTCGTACACAGTCTGTGGAGGCCGATCCCCGGGGAGTTTGACGATTACATTGCGATGCCCAAAGATAACCTCTACCAATCTTTGCACACAGCTGTAGTCTCGTTGGAGGGAAAGGCCCTGGAGGTGCAGATCCGAACGGAGGAGATGCACCAGGTCGCCGAGTACGGGGTCGCGGCGCACTGGCGCTACAAAGAGGGCTCCAAGCGCGACGAGAGCCTCGACGCCAAGATCGCCTGGCTCCGCCAAGCGGCGGATTGGCGCGATGACGACAAGAGCGCGCGCCAGTTCCTCGACTCGGTCAAAAACGATGTCTTTGCCGAACGGGTCTACGTCTTTACCCCAAAGGGCGACATCGTAGACCTACCAAAGGGGTCTACACCAGTGGATTTCGCCTACCAGATCCACAGCGAGATCGGGCATCGTTGTCGAGGCGCCAAAGTGGATGGCCGATTGGTGTCGCTGGACTATCAGCTGCGCGTCGGCGAGCAGGTGGAGATTTTGACGGCCAAGCAGGGTGGCCCCAGCCGAGACTGGCTCAACCCCCACCTGAACTATGTGGCCACCCAGCGCGCGCGCGACAAGATCCGGCAATGGTTCCGGCGCGAACAACGCGAGCTGAACATCGGCGCGGGCAGAGAGGTGCTCGACCGCGAGCTCCGTCGCTTGGGATTCGATCAGGAATCCTTTGCAGAGATCGCGTCGCTTTTCAACTATCGGCAGGTGGACGATTTTCTGGCCGCGGTGGGCTATGGAGATATCAGCCCCAGCCAGATCGCACACAAGATCGACGACGTTTCGGGCCAGAGCGAGGGCCTGAAGCTCAAGGCGATCCCTGAGGCGCCCGTATCGGATATCCAGGTGGCGGGGGTCGGCGATCTCTTGACTCGCCTGGCGGCCTGCTGCAAGCCTGTGCCGGGGGATGATATTGTGGGGTATATCACCCGAGGCAAAGGGATCACCGTACACCGAACGGATTGCCCCAATGTGATCAACATGCGCGATACCGAGCGCTTGATTTCCGTCTCTTGGGGGCGTGAGGAGCGGGCTTATCCCGTTGTGATCCGCATCGAGGCCTTTGACCGCTTTGGGCTGCTACGAGACATTGCATCCGCAGTGGCGGACCTCAGCATCAACATGAGCGCGGCGAATGTGTCCACCAACCACGATCACACCGCCACCATCGTCGCCACGGTCGGTATTCGGAGCGTAAGCCAGTTATCGGCTCTGCTCTCCAAGCTACAGAGTGTGCGTGATGTGCTGGATGTACGCCGAGAGACGCGAAACTGAGCCACAGCCAGGACACAAAAGAGGGCGAGCCGATCGTTTGGCTCGCCCTCTCTATTATTCAGCACCGGGTTTGCGCCGGCTATCCGCTCTTTCGGTGTCGTATGGTGAGTCTAGTGGTACTCGATCTCGGCGGCGTCACGGAGTTCGGTGAGCCACTCCTGAACGGCCATCTGCTGAAGTTGTTGTAGAATGTACGGGTCGACATCTCGCTCTTCCTCGTGGCCCTCTATGGCGATGATGTGAAAGCCATAAGTCGCTTCGACGGGCTCGCTGATCTCTCCGGGCTGTAAGGCGAACGCCGCCTCCTCGAACGCCGGATCCATGACCCCTCGCGGGAACCACTGCAGGTCGCCGCCCATCTCATTAGAGCCGGTATCCAAAGAGAGCTCGGCCGCCAGCGCTTGGAAATCCTCGCCGCCTTGCAGGCGCTCCAATACTTGCTCGGCCTCCTCTCGGGTGCCCACCAGGATATGCCGCGCATGCACCTGTTCTGCAGCAGCAGGGACGCTCTCTCTGATCTGCTCTTCCATCTTTTGCCTGTACAGCTCGCCCGCCAACAACTCTCGATACTCTCTCTCAGAGAAGCCGGTCTCTCGCGCGGCTACTTGCATCCAGCCATCGTAACGCTCGGCGAACTCCTCAGCGGTCATAGGGGGCTCTGTGGGCCGCGGGGTGGGAGTGGGCTCCGATGCCGATTCGCCCTCCGTGATGTTGTCGCCACCGGCGGGTTCTTCCCCCTCGCCGATGACGCCCTCGGGCGCGTCCCCTTTTTCATCCTCTGTATCCACTGCTACGGTCGGCGACTCGCCCTCGACAGCTTCTTCCGAGGGTATCGGAGTGGGCGGGTTTCGGAAATAGCCGAACCGCTCCTCCAGCGCCGTCTGCACCTCCTCATCAGCGACGGTGATGCCTCGCCGTGCAGCCTCTTGACGGATCAGCGTGTCATCGACCATCTCCTCCAACACCGAGGAGGGCAGGCCGGAGAGTTGCATCTGCAGGGCCTGGATCTGTTGGGAGATATACTGTACCAGAAAATCCGACTCATCTCCCTCTTGCATGTCGGCCAAGAGCGCGTTTTGCTGCTGGGTGAGCTGGTTGATGTAGCCGCGGTATTCCCACTCGCGGAATCGCAGCAGCTTTTCGTAGCGAGAGGAGGGGATCGCTTCACCCGCAACCGTTGCTACCGGCCGGCGCGGCCGCAGGACGAACTGATCGAGCGCTCCCCACCCCAGGACAAAAAGCACCAGGGCCAATACAGCGGCTGTGCTGATGATGATCCAGCGCTGCGTGCGGCTCTCTCTTTCCTGGCGCGACAACTGCTTACGAGTGAGCTGTCTCGGCGGTTCTTGTCGTGGTGTTCTGGGCATCTGCGCTCTCCCAAATGGCTGTGGTACAACCAAGGGGCATAGGATTCCCTATGCCCCTGCAAAGTCACTCTCTGTGCCTACGTACTCAACTCAGGCCTTGGCAGCGGTCATGACCTGGTGATGCGCACATGCTCTCCTGTGTAGGGGAGCATGGCCAGATGCCGCGCTCGTTTGACCGCCCTGGAAACCATACGCTGGTGCTTTGCACAAGTGCCCGTGCGGCGGCGGGGAAGGATGCGCCCACGCTCGCTCACGAGCTGCCGAAGCAGCGGCACGTCCTTATAGTCGATCGAGTCAATCTTTTCGACACAGAACTGACACACTCTGCCGCGGCGGCGCGAATCGCGCCGGAATCGCGGTCGCCCCCCTCGGGCTCCCCCCGGGCGCTCATCGCGACGACTCGCTCGCTCCGGGGCCGATTCCTCGTCAGTCCTCTCTTCTTCGTTTCGTTCGTCTGCGGCCAATGGAATCCTCCTACTAGATCACACCAAACAGGCCGAATAGTGCACCCCGCAGAGCGAGGCTCTCCCAAGGCGGCATCCCGTGTTGCTGGAGTCGCCCCCCTGCCTTCTCTGGAGTAGCGCTGACTCTCTCAGGCAACTTCGTCCAAGCGAAACAGGAGATGACGGAGCACATCCTCGGACAGCCTGAGCATCCGCTCGAGCTCGGCCATGGCCGCCTGGTCCAAACCGGCGTGAAGCAACACGTAATACCCTTCCTTGTATTTACGGATGGGGTACGCCAAATTACGCCTGCCGATGATCTCCACGTGGACGATCTGCCCGCCGTTAGTGACAATGACCTGTTGGACGCGGTCCACTAGGCCGCTCAAACCTTCCTCGTCAAGGTCGGGCTGGACAACAAACATCAACTCGTAATTGCGCAAGGATCCTGCCTCCTTTCTCTGGGATTGCCCCCAGCCACCGAGCCTCTGGCGGCAAACCAGGGCAAGCCGGGAGCAGAAAGGTCGCGGCGACCGGTCGCTGTACACCCTTGGGCCCGGGAGGGACCCTGGCGCCAGCGTAGCTCGGTTACAACCGTATAACCTCGGCGATTATAGCACCAAGCCGTGGTCTGTGCAAATGAGGTCGCATTGCCCCAAGCAAAGATTGTGATATACTCCCCATGCACCGTTGAGAACCGAGCGAGACACTACATACAGCGACCAACTGCAAAATGCCCACTCCTGATGCCGACCGTATGAACCCTGGCCCGTTGTCCGGCCTGGCCAACCAGCTTGCGCACGAGGCGGCTGCCTCGCTGGCGGAGCAGGTGAACCCGGCGCTGATCGCCCGCAAAGGTCGGCTGTACCTCATTCTCCCCAAAGAGACCGAGCCAGTGCTCGCGCATCAGGTCTACTCGCAATACTATGCCGATAGGTCATACGATATCGTCCCGAGCCTGCTCAGGGCCCTATCGCAGGTGTTCGAGCAACTCGAGGGCGATACGTTGACCCTTGGGGGTATTGTGGTGAACGGGCTGGATATGCATGCTGTGGGGAGCGCTCAAACGGCGTTGTTCCTCGTGCGTCACGGTCACACAGAGCCGCTTTTCCCCGACTCTCGCGGGCGCCCGATGGTATTACCCTCCGACGACCCGCGTGTGCCTTTTAGAACGTTGCTGCCCTACAATGTCCGCCGAACCCTCTACGCGGGGGATACGGTCATCATGAGCTCGCGGGAGGGAACCAGTAGGCTGGATGCCCGCGCCATTCGCGGGGTGTTGCGGCGTAGCTCTGCCGAGGGGGTGGCCAAAGCTTTTTCTCGCGCGCTTAAAAAAGTGGGCGTTCGAGGGACGTCGCCGGTGACTGTGGTGCAGATCCCGGGTTATGCCCCGATGGCCGTGTTCGACCCGCCGCCGCGTGAGCTCCCGCCGAAATTGGATCGCCTTCGGCATGCACCCAGAGAGGGGATCTCTCCCATCTGGCCAACCCTGCTGATCTCTATCATCCTTGTGGCGTTGAGCCTGCTCATTCGCAAACCGGATATCCCCGTGGAGGAGCTATCCAACTTTTTGAGGCGGGCGCTTCTGCCAACGCCCACGGTGACGCCTACCCCAAGCCCCAGTCCTCCGCCGTTCTACGTGCCCTGAGAGCATCGGTTGGGGCACAGCGGTCATACAGCGAACCGTATATGCAGGATATCGCCGTCCTGCACTACATAGTCGCGCCCTTCCAGCCTCAGCTTGCCCGCGTCGCGTGCCTTGCTCATAGCCCCAGCCTCGTCGAGGTCCTCGTAGCGCGCGACTTCGGCCCGGATGAATCCGCGCGCCATATCCGAGTGGATGGCGCCGGCTGCCTCCAGGGCCACTTGGCCACGACGTAGCGTCCAAGCGCGAACTTCGTGGCCGCCAGTGACGGTGAAAAAGGTCACCAGGTCTAAGAGGCGGTATCCAGCCTGAACCAAGCGCTCAAGCCCGGTGGTTGCAAGGCCCACCGCGGCCAGGTATTCGGCTGCATCGTCGGCGGGCAAGTCGGTTAGCTCCATCTCAAGTTGGGCCGCCACCGCGACTGCCTCCAGGCCGTACGCCTCCGCCCTGGCCCTGACACGCTCCGCCAACTCGCCGCCCTCTGGCAGCGCATTCTCGCTCACGTTGGCCACTAGGAGCGCTGGCTTGGTGGTTAGCAGGGGGACCTGCTGTAGTGCATCTTGCTGCGCTGGCGTGAGAGCCAGTTGGCGCACTGAGCGGCCCGCTCGCAGCGCAGCCAACACCTCCTCCAGCGCTTCGCTCTCGGCCTCAAAGTCGCGAGGGCGGCCCTTGGACTGCGTCTTGGTGCGCTCGAGATGCCGCTCGAGAACAGACAAGTCTGAGAGGATCAGCTCCAGCTCGATGGTCTCGATGTCCTCGATAGGGTTCAGTTGCGGCGTCACATGGGCTACATTTTCGTCCTCGAAGCAACGCACCACGAGCGCGATGGCGTCCACCGCGCGGATGTGCGACAGGAACTGGTTGCCCAGCCCCTCGCCCTCGCTCGCCCCCTTGACCAGGCCCGCGATGTCTACCACCTGCAAGGTGGTGGGCACCACTCGTTCTGGTTGGATGATCTGCGCGATCCTGTCGAGCCTGCTGTCTGCGATCGGCACTATGCCAATGTTCGGCGAGATGGTTGTGAACGGATAACTGGCTACGGCTGCGCCAGCGCGTGTAAGGGCGTTGAATAACGTGGACTTGCCGACGTTGGGTAGACCAACCAGCCCAATCTGCAGTGCCATATACCTCCTCCGACGGATTCAGGACTCTGCTGGGGGCTCTTCGGATTCCGGTGGGGGTTCGGGGCCCGCATCTGGCCCCACTTTGTAGCGCGCTGGCCAAGCCCGATATCGACTAAAGATCGTATCGCGCGTGACGACCTCGCCATTCACCTCGATGATGCGCTGAATGGTGACGTCAAGCCCCTGTTTCGCGGTCTCTAGTTGGATGCGCGTGCCGGGTGCCAGCGACGGATCCAACTGAAGCACCGGAGCGCCCGGATCCGTCACGTTGCTGATGACCGGCCCTTGTATGCTGACGTGGCGTCCCGTCGGCTTGCTATACAAACGGAAAAAGAGTCGGCTGTTGTGCTCGTCCACCTCTGTCAGCATGAGAAGCGGAGCATCGGTGTCGTTTCGGAACTTTATGTCCAGCGTCGGTGTAAAGATCGCAGCATCCAACCCCAATGGCGGCTCGTACCAGCCGACGCGATAGCTGTGAGGTGAGCGCTCGATGATGGGGAATCCTCCCCAGAACCCTGCCCGGAAAGCTGTAGTGCTCACTTGGCAGACCCCGCCGCCGGCCCCGGGCAGGGTCTGGTCGCCGTATATGATGGGGGCTTCATCGTAGCCGTGGGCCACCGTCACCAGCCCCAAATGTTCGAGGAAAGAGAAGGTCGTCTGCGGCGGGATAACTATGCCGTGAAACTGCTGGGAGGAGAGTCGGATATTAGTGAACCTGCCGGCTGTAGAGCCCGCAAAGCTGCTCTCGCCCTCGCCCACCAGTGCGAGGGGCATGAGTGCCTCCAGGTCGCTTCTCCTCACCTGCACCAACGACGGCGTGATAGGCAGCGTCAGGTCGCGCTCCGTCGAAAAGCAGGCGGCTTCGATCATGGCCTGGGTGGCCTCGGTATCTAGCAGATAGCCGTTCTGGCCGGGCGTGACGACGCTGAGGGTGTTGGCCTGAGGGTCATAAATGAAGCGGCCCTCTCGCGGGTCGCGATCGATCTCCCGAGCGAGATCTCGTACGTAGGCAGCAATCTGGTCGCTATCCAGGGTCACTTGCACCGAGCCGCCCTCTGCCGCGCCACTCCCCTCGACCTGCGCCCACGAGGCCAGCAAGGCTCCGTCCAGGGTCCATCTGCGAGTGTAGGTCTGCGGTTGGCCGTCGGCCCCGATCTCCTCAAAAGTGTAGGAGAGCCTAATCGGCGCCTGCGCGAGCCAAGAGAAGCGTTGCTCAGCCGCCTCCATATCGAGAGGGGGCAGCACATAATCCTGCGACACCAAGCTGACGGCAACCACCTCAGTTAGCGTCTCTGTAGCGAGCTCTCTGCGCGCGAAACGCTGCAGCCGCGACTCTTGGTTCCACTCCGAGGTTCCCAGGGCGGATTTCACCGCCGCTTCGATGGCCACACGCGTCGCCACCACATCCACTTCCTGGCTGGATTGCGGCGCTTCCTTCGCTTGCTGCTCCGTCATCAAAAATTGAGCCTGCTTAACGGGGAGGGCCGTCTCTTTGGTTAGCTCGCGCAAGAGGACGAGCGCTGCCCCGCGCTCCATGCGAAACGCGGGCACGATATCGTATCCCCACCATATGAGAGCGAGTTGGCTGCGCAGATCGTTACGAAATATGCCTGTGCGCGCCAGCAACCAGGCCTCCTCGACAGCGCCCTCAGTATCGAGCGTGATCCCCAGATCGTGCGGCGAAATGAGCCGCTCTTGATCATTGGTATAGAGCTTGACGAGGGGAAGCTTGTCTTGGTTGAGGCGCTCATGGGCCAGCGCCCACGCTTCTTCTCGCGTGAGCCCCCCAACATCGATCCCCATGATGCTGACGCCCCGGTAGATGCGGCTGGTATGGTGCGCCTCATAGATCAACACAGCAGCGCCCCCCAGAACGAGGGCCGAAAGGATCAGAGAGAGGATAACCAGAACAAATCGAACTCCCACTACCGTGGACCGAGAGCGCTCACTATGTGCCATTATCTCGCTCGTCCCAATCTACGATGATGCATCTATTATAGTGAAATCCTCCTTTGCGTGCGACTGAGGCGTTCCCTAGCGCGACTCGTCGGATGCGAGAGGCGCTCATTGTCAGCCCGGCGCTCCTATGCTATGATAGTATCATAGAGCAAAGGTGAGTAAAGTCCATGTTGCAGCCTCCGAATGATAGCGACTCTGGCCAAGCTTGGGATCTGGCGGATCTGCGTGAGCTGCTGCACGGGATATTTGAAATCCATGACGTGACGACGGACTTGCAGCGCGGGGCGGGTATCCGCGTGCGGGGCCGCTTCTTGATCGATACAGGGCAAGCTTACGAGCGGCTCGCGCCTACATGTCGGCGTCTGGGGCGCACTGTGATGTTTCGGCAGGAGGGAGAGGACGCCGCCATCTGGCTCCTCGATGGCGTGCCGAGGCCGACGCCCAACAACAGATGGTTGCCCATTGTGCTCGCCTTGGTGACGGTGGTGTCGGTGCTTTTTTCGTACGCGTTTTATTGGGGGGGCGCCGATCTCACGTGGTCCAGCTGGATGGCTGCGCTGCCTCTGGGGCTGGCGTTCACGGCCAGCCTGTTGGCGATACTCGTCAGCCATGAGCTGGGGCATTTTGTTGTGGCGCGTCGCCTTGGCGTGTCGGTGACGCTTCCGTACTTGATACCATTTCCCCTGAGCCCTTTCGGCACCATGGGGGCAGTTATCCGCATGAAAGGCGTGCCCTCCAACAAACGTGCCATGCTCCTTATCGGTGCCGCAGGACCCCTGGCGGGGTTGGTGGTGGCTGTTCCGGTGCTTGTGCTCGGCTTGGCGCTCTCGCATGTGGAGCCCCTGCCTCCGTCCGAGTACATGATCGAGGGGAATTCGCTGCTCTATGTGGCGCTCAAATACCTGATGTTCGGCCGGGTGCTGCCATCTGGTGGCGAGGACGTGATGATCCATCCGGTGGCCTTTGCGGGCTGGGCGGGTTTGTTGGTCACCGCATTGAACTTGATGCCGGCGGGGCAGTTGGACGGGGGGCACATCGTCAACGCCCTGTTGGGAAGCCGCGCTCGCTATCTCTCGTGGGCGGTGATCGCGGCTTTGCTGGCTCTGAGCGTGTTCTGGCAGGGTTGGTTGCTGTGGGCGGTGTTGATTTTTGTGCTCTCGCGCACTGTGGCCAAACCTTTGGATGACATCACACCGCTGACGCCCGCCGAAGTCGCGTTGGGCTTGGCTCTCATGCTGCTGTTCGCACTCACCTTTACGCCGCTTCCGTTGCGCTTTGTCGGTTAGCGCAGCACGCCATCGCATCGATCTGGCTCGCTCTGGTGGGGGTGCTTCATGGATGAACAACCCTTCGTCTGGCGTAAGGCAATCATTATCATCTCTGTCGTGGCACTGCTGACCATCGGCGTCGGTATTATCATCTATGTGACTGTGGCGCGCGACCGCATTGCGCCCACACCGACGCTCGAGGCTGGCGGAACGTTAAGCGTCACGCCCAGCGCGCCGGGAACCCCGGGGGCCACGAGCTCGGCCACGGTGGTGGGGCTTGTGCGAGAGTACTCGCCCGGCGCACTGATCATCGTGTTGACCCCTATAGAGGGCGATGTGGAGCAGATTATCGTCACCGAGGCGGTGCGTGTTACCACAACAGAGGGTAAGCTCGCCTCTGTCCAAGGGATTGGCTCGGGAGCTACCATCTATGCGGAGGGCGACTTGGATGCACTCGGGCGCATGGTAGCCCGACAGATCGTCATCATGGAGGCTGCGCAGACGCCCACCTCCACGCTCAGCGAGACGCCGGTTACGCCGACGCTCGAACCTACCGAGGAGAGTACGCCGACTCCTCCGGTGACGCCCTTGGGCGCCTGGTCGGGAGAATACTATTCGAACGTCTCGCTGGCCGGAACGCCGGCGGTGGTCCGCGAGGACGCGGCTATCGACTTTGCGTGGGGCCATGGCTCGCCCCATCAAGAGATCCCTGTAGACGGCTTTTCTGTGCGTTGGGTGGGGCGCTGGCCCTTTGACCAGGGCAGCTATCGATTCTATGCCTATTCGGATGACGGTGTGCGAGTGTGGGTCAACGGGGCCCCCGTGATCGATCAGTGGCAAGACCAGGCGGCGGCGCTGTCGTCCAGTGATATTACGCTCCCCGCAGGAGAGCACGACGTGCGCGTCGAGTATTATGACGGTACGGGCGATGCCCAGGTGCGTGTGTGGTGGGAGTACCGCGGCGCCTATCCGGAGTGGAAGGCCGAGTATTACGCCAACACCGGATTGGAGGGCGAACCCGTGCTGGTGCGCAACGACGCGTCGATCGACATGGCCTGGGGGCAGGATCCCCCTGCGCCACAGGTGCCGGCGGATGGGTTCAGTGTGCGCTGGACGCGTATCGTGACCTTTGAGGAGGGGCCTTATCGCTTCTCGGCGCGCGCCGACGACGGTATTCGCGTCTGGGTGGATGATGTCTTGCTCATCAACGAGTGGCACCAAGCGAGGCCCGACGTCTACGCGGGGGATATCTGGCTCGACTCGGGGCCACACGCGTTGCGGGTGGAGTACTATGATGCGGGTGGTGAAGCCCTAGCGAGGCTCACATGGCAGCGAACGGAGGGCTTTCAGGCTTGGCGCGGCGAGTACTATGCCAACTCGGACCTGAACGGGCGCCCCGCGTTTGTACGCGATGATGCAGCTATTCAGTTCGATTGGGGCGAGGGATCGGCGGGCCCGGGGCTTCCTGTAGATGGCTTCTCAGCCCGTTGGCAGCGCGTCCTCGCACTGGAGGCGGGGACTCTGCGCTTTCGCGCGCGTGCGGATGATGGAGTACGCATTTACGTGGATGGCGTGATGGTGGTCGATGGCTGGCAATTGCAGGGGCAACCTCATACGGGCCAAGTGGTTCTCGCCAGCGGGGATCACACCATCGCAGTAGAATACTGTGATCGTGGCGGCCGCGCCTTTATCGACGTCGACTGGGAGCTATTGTCTCCCACGCCCACCGCTATCGCGAGTCCGCCGAGTGCCACGCCCGAGACGGAGGCCTCTACTGGGCCCAGCACTACCGAGATCCCCCCCTCGGGGGCGGTGGGCGACGGATAGGTTCGCCGCGAGACTTTGTGTGCAATTGGGGCGGTGTTCCGTAGCGGGAGCTGCACGCCAGTCCCGCGTTCACAGGCTGCGATCCGCCGGCAGCCGCTGATGACTGGCGCCGTATCTGATGGAAGTCAAATCGATCAAGCATCTTTTTCTCCGCTCTGTAACGGGCCCATTGCGTGTGCAACTCATGTTGACCACTGTGGTGCCCGTCACTGCGCTGCTCATCGCGCTCTCGGCTGTGGGGTTCTTTGGGTTGAACAGGCTCACCCGTACACTGGTGGAGGAGCGCGACTCGGAATTGGTGCAATTGGCCGCACAGCAGGTGGCGGGGCACTGGGCCGACTCTGTCCTGCTGCTGACCCAGGTGGCGTCCAGTGAAACGGTGCGCAACGGCACGCCAGAGTCGATTCAGGCCACGCTCACGGCGAGTATGCCCGTCTATCAGCGCTTTGATGAAGTAAGCATCACCGGTCCCACGGGCATTGTCATCGCTACCGAGGGCGGCCGCCTGGGAGATAGCATGGGCGAGCACGTGTTTTTCGACCACGCTCGCCGGTTGCGCCGGCCAGTGCGATCAGGCGTATTCCAGAACGCGCGGGCGACGCCAGTGGTGGCGGTTGCCGTACCCATCTATGATCTGTATGGACAGTTCGCTGGCTGCGCCATGGGCATCTGGAATCTGAACGGCAATCGCCTGGGTATGCCGGTGGCCGGCGTTCGCGTGGGCGAGAATGGCTTTGCATACCTCGTCAACGATGAGGGCATCGTGCTCTATCACCCCGAAAAGGGTTATGTGGGGGCTGATCTTCAGGGGCACCCGGCCGTTGCAGCGTTGCTCCAAGGAGAAATAGGCGCACAGACTATCAAGACGTCCAACATCACCACTGTAGTTGGGTATGCGCCCATCCCCCTGCGCGAGTTCACCTCCTCTCTTTTCGCTGATGATAGCTGGGCAGGTTGGGGTTTGGTTACCTCTGAGGCTTGGGACGACATCGTGGCGCCGCTACAGCCTTATGTGCGGCTTGTCGGGGTATTGCTGTTCGGCGCCATTATCTTTCCCTTGACGATCCTGGCTGTCAACAGCCAACGCATTGTGGCACCGTTGCAGAGCCTAGTGGAGCAGGCGGAGCGTGTGGCGTCGGGCGAGTTCGACACCCAAGTCTCTATCGCTAGGGGACCAACGGAGGTTCAGGAGCTCGAACTCGCCTTCAATGCCATGGTCGATCAGCTGCGCCGTTATCGGCACGATATCCAGAACTATGTGGTGTCTATCTTGAACAGCCAAGAACAGGAGCGCAAGCGCATCGCTCGCGAGCTGCACGACGATACAGCGCAGGCGCTCGTGGTGCTCGGCCGCCGTATCGACATGGCACAGGAGATGGCGGTGAGCAAAGAGTTGCAGGCGGAGCTCGAGGCGTTGCGCAATTTGGTGGACGATACCCTCGAGAGCGTACGCCGATTCACCAGCGACCTGCGGCCACCGTTACTGGAAGAATTGGGGCTCCCGAGAACGCTGGAGCTTCTTGGGGATCGTACCGAGCGCGAGGAAAGCTTTACTGTAGAGGTCTGCGTCGAGGGCGAGCCGATCCAGTTGCTGCCCGAACTGGATCTGGCCCTATACCGCCTCACCCAGGAGAGCCTCAATAACGTGCGTCGGCACGCACGAGCGGACCATGTGGTTATCCGGCTGGCATACGATTCGGATGCCGTCACATTGGAGGTGCGTGACGACGGCATCGGGTTCCAAGTCCCCTCGACAACCAGCGACCTGCTCACATCGGGGCGGTTGGGATTGATGGGGATTTACGAACGAGCCCGGCTGTTTGGGGGCGGGGCCAGCATCCAATCGGAGCTGGGGCGGGGGACTGCGGTGACGGTGAGCATCCCGCTCTCGACCATTGTACTGCCCAGAACCGAGGAGGCCGCCGTCTCATCCGAGCCGGGGGGGTTAGGTATAATTGCGGATCGATCTTGGTAGTTGTGGCGGATGATGTGTTTCAGTGGAGGCGCTATACTGTGAGCAGGCTTGAAGGACGGATCTTGATCAAGAGCGTCATATGCAAGCGGTCTCTGCTGTCCTTTTGCCGGTGCAAGGGACAGCGCTTCTTCTCCTCCTTGGTGAACGAGCTCCATCAGCCGCGGTGGGCGGTGATAGATGGAGCTCGTTCGTATCTCTGAGGCCGAGGCGGGCGGGCTTGACGCTTTTCACCCGGCGCAGTAGCCTTCCAATGTGCGATAGTGTCTGCTCAAGGGAGTTGTGACACTCATGAAATGCGTGCGCATTTTGCTGGCGGACGACCACATAATGGTGCGAGAGGGTACGCGAAAAATCCTCGAACGCGAGCCGGGCCTCAAGGTTGTCGGCGAGGCGGGCGACGGGCGCGAAACCATCGAGCTTACCACCCGCGAGCGGCCCGATGTGGCCATCGTCGATATCAGTATGCCAGTGATGAATGGCATCGAGGCCACCAAGGCGATCAAGAAGCTGTGCCCGCGGACGGCGGTGCTGGTGCTCACCGCTTACGATGACGACCAGTACGTATTCGCCATACTCGAAGCGGGTGCGGCGGGCTACTTGCTGAAAAACGCGCGCGGTAGCGAGCTCATCGACGCCGTGCACAGAGTGTACGACGGCGAATCGGTGCTGCATCCCTCCATCGCCAGGAAGGTGCTGCGTCGATTTTCGCGAGAACCGGAGCCCCAACCCAATCCCACCGATGATTTGCTCACCGAGCGCGAACTCGATGTGCTGCGTCTCGCAGCAAAGGGACTTAGCAACCGGCAGATCGCTGACCAGCTCGTGCTGAGCCCACGTACCGTGCAGTCGCACATGGGCAACATATTTGGCAAACTGGGCGTCGGCTCGCGCACAGAAGCCGTGATGGTGGGCCTGCGCCGCGGATGGCTGGTGCTAGATGCCGGCTTGGAGCACTGAACTCCCGCCCATCCACGCACCAACTCCCCAACCTCAGCTGCGGGAGCACCACAGACCCCAAGCCCTGGCGATGGTATCGCTGAGCAAAGGGATCGAGGAGACAAGATTGCGCCAACAAAGCCAACCTCTGTTGCCAGCGCTCCTGATCTTTGCCCTGTTGGGCCCCTTGTTTCATCTCATGGGGGTTCTGACGCGCGGCGTGTCCATGTTGTATGGCGAGTACCCTCGCTTGGTGGCGATCTATGGGCTGGTAGCACTGAGTGGTATGGCCGCGGCGTACTTGGCTATGCGGCCCGGGTCTGCCAGAGTGCGTATCGTGGCGGGCTTGGCACTGTTGGTGAGCCTCGGTTCTGTGGCCTATGTGGGATCGCTCTGGCGGCGGGACGTCGAGCGCGGTCGGGTGCAAGTGGCCATGGTGCCGGTGGAGCAGGGCAAGGTGGGGATCGTTGTGGCGCCCGCCAGCCAGCGTATGGCGGCCGTTGCCGAAGCCTATGTGATGGAAGACACCATCGGGGCGCTGCTGCGCCAGATGGGCTTTGACGGAGAGATCTCGATTCGACGCGCCTACCCTGTGGCATCCGAGGAGCAGGCCATCCGTGTTGCGAACCGGCTGCATGCGCAGGTCATCGTCTGGCAGACGGAGCAAGGCAGCGACGCGGCCCAAGTGACTCGATATGTGACGGTGCTCGGCGCCAACCCTCGAACCGTGACACTGGATCCCCCGATGCTGATGTCTTTGATGGGCACACAGGGCACATTCCGTATTGAAGGCGCCCGTAGACCCGATGAGACGAGCGTGTCGGCGTCGGCTACCAGGGTGCTGGCTCCTTTCGCTGCGGGGTTCGCTGTCCTCGCGCTCGACGAGCCGGTGGCGGCTGCCGGCTATTTTGAGAGTATTCTGCGGGACCCGAACCTTCCAACTGCGGTGCAGCGCACGGTCCATAACGACATGGGTACGGCGTTCCTTTTGGCGGGGCGCCCCGATTTGGCACGGGAGCAATTCCAAGCGGCTCTGGAGCTCCTGCCGGACGCTGACGCCTGGGTGGGGCTGGGAAACGTCAGCCTGTTTGCCGAGAGTTGGCCCGAAGCTGCCGCAGCGTATGAACAGGCCCTCGCGCTGGATCCGTACCATGCGGCGGCTCATTGTGGCTTGGGGCTCGTGCGCGGGCACAGCTACGAGGTCGCCCGCTCTATTGCGTGCTTGGAGCGGGCTGTGGCCCTTAGACCAGACTGGGGGATACCGCGAGCCCTGCTGGGGCTTGTCTACGAACTCTCTGGCAATCTCGATGCGGCACAGGGGGCCTATCAGGCTAGCATGTTGCGGGCTGCACCCTTTGAGCAGTTGGCACAGGCCGCCTTGCAGCGTATCGAGCTTTTGGCCGTCGATCCACCCACTCCGGTGCCGACCGCCACCCTCTTGCCGACGCCAACCGCCACACCGGTACCCGAAATGGGCGTCTATAGCGTGCAACGCGGCGATACTCTGCAGCTGATCGCCGACAAACTCGGCACAACCATTGAAGAGCTGGCCGAGGTCAACCAGTTGGAGAATGTGCACAGCGTTACGGAGGGGCAGTTGCTCATCATTCCCGATGAACGGTGATTCCAATACTCCATACACGACGGATCGAACGCACGTTATCCGGCAGAGGACACAGTATACGCAGCATCGAGAACCCTCAATGCCGGTAGGGCGCCCACCTCGGCGTGCTTATACAGAGTATACGATACGTGTTTGCGCGGATCGGACACTGGACAGGTGGTGTCCACGCACAAAAGGTGACTCTCAGCACTCTGCAGTTGCATATCGCCGGAGGGCAACGATCTGGGGGAGAGCATGCGCGTCCACTGGCTGACCGTGTTCCTCTTGGTGTTGAGCTTCTGGGCATTTGCCGCGACGGCCAGCGCCGATCCCACCGTGCCGCGAGAGAGCGAGGTAGCCCCAGCCCCTGTTCGTATCGCCCAGGGCGTTGCTCCCGGGGTCGCCCCTGTATCCATATTGGCACCGGATGGCCGCCCATCCGTGGCGTGGGGGAGGGGGGGCGTATCGGGGGGCTCCGTCGAGTTGATGTTGGCCGCTGCGCCCGAATGGAGCGCCACGTCGGTCGCTAGGCTGGACACACAGGGCGACATATTATTGTACGCCGCGGGCGAGGCGACCCACTTGGCCTGGCCAGAGGACACTTTCTCCTGGCGGATCGCTACTTGGCGCGCAGGTGAGGCGCAGGCGGGCGAGGAGCGCTCCGAGCTTTTACGTGAGGGCGCTGCATATGCTCTCGATAGCGGCGGGAGGCTCCACTTCGCCTGGCCGGCCGGCGGGCGCTTGGAGGCTGCCGTGCGCACCTCCGAGGGCGACTCGGAGCAGTTCTCGGCGGAGGCCGACGCGGAGCAGGTGGTGTTGGCGTTGGATGCGCGCGACATGCCCCACCTCGCATGGATCGCATCGGAGGCTGACGGGGGCGGGCTGTACTATGTAGCAGCCGGTAGCGAAACGCCCCCCGTGCAGGTGGCTGCTGTGGCAGACGATCCGCGGCTAGCTTTGGGGCCCACGGGAGTTGCGCATTTGCTTTGGCTGACCCAGGGCGACCTGTACTATGCCAACAGCCTGGATTGGTCCGAGCAGCAGCTTGTTGTGCGGGACCTTGCGGCTGGCACCTACGACCTGGCTGCGGGACCCGCTGAGCAGGCATGGATCACCTGGGCGGACGGTGATCTGTTGCGGTATGTCAACTCGAGCTGTTGGGTCTGTTCGCGCGGGAGCTTGGCCGTGGGAGGCTCGGTTTCGGCGCCTCGTATCCTGGTGGATTCCAGCGCTAGGCCGCACGTCTTTTGGGTTGCAGCGGATGGCGAGGCCGGTGGGAGCCTTTACTATACGCAACTGCTCGCTACACGGGTGCAGCTTGAGGTGACTTACCCCATCGGGGGTGAGGTGATCACGGGCGACACAGTGGTGCGCGCTGCCTCCAATCTCCCCGCCAGCGAGCTGCTACGGGTGGATTTCTACCTTGAGGCCTATCTGCACTCGCGTGATGATGCGGCGTTGGTAGCTCTCGGCCCCGATAGCGATGGCTTGGACGGCTGGACCACCACCCTGGCGACTGTCGATCTCCAGACCGGTACTGTGGGGCGGATAGTAGCATTGGGCACCACCGTGCACGGCGACGTCGTTCGCGCCACCGGCGATTGGTTCACTGTGCGGCCCGCCTCATCACCTTGGATCTGGCTGGCCGCCCCCGATGCACTGGATTGGGGCGCGCCTCCGCTCCTCGCATTGCACGATCCCTATAACGGCGTGACGCAGCTGGACCTCTCGCTCGTTCCGACCAGCCTTCCGCCCGCCACGGAGGAAGGCCAGGGGGCCCCGTCCACACACTACTTGGGCCGATACACGCTTGAGCCCCTCGAATCGGCGGCCCAATGGCGCTGGGTGCCGTTGGGCGATGTGCACCTACCGGATGGAGACTATATCGCGGAGGCGTTGCTGCTCGACGAGTCGGGGCAGCGGGTTCTCGGCAGTGCTTCGGTGCCGGTGACCGTACGGGGCCCCGAGTTGCCCGCGGCGCGAGTGACTTCGCCATCTGCGGGTGAAGCGGTGGAGGGTGTTCTCCACGCCTCGGCGCAGGTCCAAGATCCCGAGGGCCGCGTGAGGCGCGTAGCCTTTTACTTGGAGCGTGACCTCTCGCTGTTGCCGGCACGCCACGGGGCGCCCGAGGCAGGAGAGTACATACGAGATGTTCGGTGGCTGGGCCTGGATACCGATGGCTCCGATGGATGGCAGGTCCGTATGCCGGTGACCCCGCTGCTTGACGGAGATAGTTGGTTCGTGCGCGCCGTCGCTTTTGATGACTATGGATTCTCTACTTCTGCACGCTCGCCCGAGCCCTTCCGTATAGTCGGTCGCGAGCGTGCGCTCGCGTACTTTGCCAGGCCCTCTCCAAATGGCACACTCCGCGAGGAGGACACCATACAGCTCGTTGTGACGCAGGGTGGCGAATACCTCCGCCGTGTGTGGCTTTATCTCAAGGATCCCGAAGGCGGCACCCGTTTTCTGGGGGAGATGAGCGAAGAGAGCGGACGGTGGGCCTATGTATGGGATACCAGAGCGTTCGCTGGCGAGTTTTACACTCTGATCGCCGTGTTGGAAGACGCTAACGGCCGCAAGTCCTCTATCTGTAGTGGCCAGTTCTCTATTGCTGATCGTTATGCCTACCATATGCGAACGCCTCAGCCCGGCGAGACACTCTCCGGTCCGGCCGTAGTCACTTTGCAGCCGGCTGCCAAAGCGCCGCGAGGCATCGCGGTGGCCTACTATTACCGCGATGATAAGGGGTTGCTACACTACATCAACAGTGCCACATGGCGAGGCGGCGAGTGGATGTCCGTTTGGGATACCTCTACCGTGCTCGACGGCGAGTACTATCTCGTGGCACACGTGTACGATAGGGAGGGGCGCATCATTCCTCGAGAGCGCTGGGTGCGTGTGAATAACCACACGCCCGTCGTTACCTACCATGATACGCGCACTACAGTACAGTGGCAGGGGATCGAGACGGTCTGCTGGCAGGCTGAGCACCCCATGGGAGACGCGCTTACGGTGCGCTTGGAGTACAGCCCCGATGCGGGGGATCACTGGCTGACCGTCGCACGTGCGCTGGGGGCAGAGGGGTGCTACGACTGGAACACTGTGCAATACCCCGATGCGACAGAGGGTATGTTGCGCCTCAGTGCCACTGATGGGAGCTTCACAGGCCACACGCTCGTTGGCCCGTTCAAGCTTGCAAATCATAACCTCGCCCCTGTCCTCTCGTTGCTGGCACCCGAGAGCAATACCGTGTATGGCAGCCAGGTGGATATCACATGGCGGGCATGGGATCCGGATGAAGACACCGTGCTACTGGACCTGGCCTATCGTGTGGGCGAGGAAAGTTGGGTGCCCCTGGCGCGGGGCGTGCACAACACCGGGCGCTACCGGTGGAACACCGAGGAATTGGCTGCCACCGATGCCCTCTATGACCTTCGGGTGGTGGCGCGCGACGTCTCGGGCGCGAGTTCAACGGTCATCGCAAGAGGCCTCGCGTTTCGAGAGAACCGTGCACCGACCATCCGCCTGCTGGGGCCTCAGGGCGGTAGCCGGTTCAGTAGAGATCTGCTGGTCGTTTGGGATGCGAAGGACCCCGACGACGATGAGTTGCTCATCGACATCTATTACAGCGAGAACGCCGGGCAGACGTGGCTGCCCCTGGCAGAAGGGGTTGCGAACACCGGCTACTATGTCTGGCAGGTCTCCTTCCTGCCCTCCGGCAGCAACTACCGAGTTCGGGTGGTGGCCCGCGATGGGCTGCACCAAGTGAGCGACGAGAGCAGCGATGTATTCGCCGTGGGGACGGAGACGCCCCCCCGCGTGATGTTACTGAGTCCGCTTCCTGCCAGCGTGCTGTCGAACGAGCAGTTCGTGCGCTGGTCGGCGGTGGATGCCGATGGTGCACCGGTTACTGTGTCTCTGTGGGTTCGGCCAGTGGGGGAGACCGCGTGGCAGTCGATTGTTGAGGGCTTGGCCGATGACTCTTTTTATGTCTGGGACACCACACAGCTCCCCAATGGCGCGTACGAGTTCAAGCTCACAGTGAGCAACGGTCGAATGTCTGCCTCATCTTCTCTTGCCGAGCCGATCTCTATCGAGAACAACCCCAATCGCGCCCCCGGGGTCATGCTCGATTTCCCGCAACAGGGCGATGTCTGGGGCGATACGCGTGAGATCCGTTGGCGAGCATGGGATCCGGATGGCGACCCACTCACAGCTACGCTATCGGTTCGGGGTGAGGGGGATGCGGCGTGGCAGGAGCTAGCGACCGTGGATGCGCGTGCAGGCTATTATCTCTGGGAGCCTACCGTGCAGGAAGAGCGATCAGTGTATGAGGTGAGTATCTGTGTCTCCGATGGCGCTGCCAGCGCCCAGGCCCATACGGCGGTGCCAGTGCCTGTAAAGCGCCCCGCTAACCACCCCCCCAGCCTCTGGCTGGCTGCCTCGGACGCGGAAGAGCCATTGGCTGATGGTGTGCTGTCTTGGGTGGCTGAGGACCCCGATGGAGACCCGCTGTACGTCGAGCTGGCGGTGTCTAGCGATGACGGGCTATCTTGGTCTACTGTCGCCACGGACCTACTGCCCATCAGCTCCTACGACCTTACATACCTGACGTTGCCACTGCCAGACGTATACCGTGTGCGGTTGCGTGCCAGCGATGGTGAATACGTCTCCCAAGTGGTGACAGCGCCGCTCGATCGGCCTTCGCTGGCGGGTTTTGAGGGCGAACTGGTCGTAAACGCGCCCGTAGAGGGCGATATCTGGTCGGGCACACGGCATATTCTATGGGAAGCGAACGACTTGGATCCGTCGCTCTCCGTCGACCTCGAGATCAGCGGTGATGGAGGGAAAAGCTGGCTGATGTTAGCGCAGGGGATGGGAGACCGAGGCGCATACTCCTGGGATACGTCGGAGGTGCCCAACGGCCTGTACTTGCTCAAGCTTACCGCGGCCAACGACAGAATGCGCCAGGCGTTTCAAAGCGGGCCTTTTGCCATCGCCAATGTGGGGGAGAACGCCCCACGTATCGCGCTCGAGCGTGTGCCGCCTGGCGAGATATGGTCGGGCACACGAGAGATACGTTGGCACTCGTGGGACGACGATGGCGACGCTCTGTGGGTCACCCTGGCCTACAGCTTGAACATGGGCGCGAGTTGGCAGGTGTTTGCCCAGATGATTCCCGATACCAGCAGCTACATTCTCGATACGGGCACGATCCCAAGCTGCGATGCGGTATGGCTTCGCGCTACAATCTCGGATGGAGTACACGAGAGCGAGGCTTACAGCCAAGAGCCCTTTGCAATAGTCAATGCGCGGGGGCCACTGATACGTTTAGTAGCGCCCAGAGGCGGTGTGCAGTGGTCCGAGAGCCTACCCATCGAGTGGCAGGCGGCTAACGACGCCGGCCGGCCGCTCAGTGTCTCCCTCGAGGCGTCCAGCGACGCGGGGCAGAGTTGGGGCCCCGTGGCGGATGGGCTTCCCGCACAGGGGAGCTATCTTTGGGCGGTATCCGAGACATCTCGCGAGGCGCCCCTCTGGCTGAGGGCTGTGGCCTCTGACGGCGTGCGCAGCGCGGTGGATATGGTGTGGCCGCCGATGCAACCGCACAGTGCGGCGCGCGTAACGCGATTACCCTTCTTTGCGCCGTGAACAGTGGCATCCCGCCTACAAAAACGCGGGAGACCCTACAAGGTCCCCCGCGCTACAACTGTAGACTCGAGATCGTGATGTCGCAGCTACTCGGTGCGCTTGGGCAGTGGATGCATAGCCAGACGCGCGTAGCGGGGCAAGGGCCCCCCGATGAGCGGACGGCAGTAATCCAGAAAAGCCTCTGTGACGCCGTTGCCTTGCGCGTTGATATACTCTGCAGGCACAAAATGCTCTACGTTGGCGACGCGATCCAGGGCGGCCAACTCGTAATCTACCGCATATTCGCTGCCGGGCCGGCGAATGATCGCCACCATCTTGTCGGTATCTCCCCCCACCGCGGCCCTGACGGCCAGGCGCCCCACCTGGTACGCCTCTTCGCGGTCCACCGGTGATTGGAGCGTTGCAAACGAACGCTGCAGATACCCCGGCTTGTCGTAACGAAGCCTTGCACCGAGGGCTTCTCTGAGAACGCCGTCCAGGTAATCGACCACGCCGCCTTTCAGCACGTGCCCGAACGCATCCACATCGCCTCGGCCGGCACCCATGTCCTCGCCCTTGTCGTCTTTGAGCCCTTCGCTCACGGCGATGACACAGTAGCCCAGTTTTTCGTACCAATACCGAGCATCGTCGATGATCTGCTGCACCGACACGCCTCGCTCGGGCAGGTAGATCAAGTGCGGCGGATCATCGGGTGTTTCCTTGGCGAGGGCCGTGGCCGCCGTCAACCAGCCTGCGTTTCGCCCCATGATCTCCATCAGCTTGATGGGGCTGCTATCCCCCATCGCCC
>CAYOUT010000006.1:0-4722 GCA_964407215.1 uncultured Anaerolineales bacterium
AATGGTGCCGTGCGCCCCTACAATGGTGCCGTGCGCCCCTACAATGGTGCCGTGCGCCCCTACAATGGTGCCGTGCGCCCCTACAATGGTGCCGTGCACCCTTACAATGGTGCCGTGCGCCCCTACAATGGCGCCGTGCGCCCCTACAATGGCGCCGTGCGCCCCTACAATGGCGTCGTGCGCCCCTACAATGGCGCCGTGCGCCCCTACAATGGCGCTGTGCGCCCCTACAATGGCGCCGTGCACCCTTACAATGGCGTCGTGCGCCCCTACAATGGCGCCGTGCACCCTTACAATGGTGTTGCCAACAGATCGCACAACGCATATAATGTCTTAATGAACGGTTGGCATGTGCCCGGTCAGCTATGCCCGATGACCTCAAAACGATGTTGGGCGGCCGGGACAAAAGTCTACCACGCGTCACGGTGACGCGAACGATGCGTCGAATCTCACCGTTTCGCCGACGAAAGGGGGTGGTGCGGCCCAAGGGTCAGCGCTGACGCCGACAGAACGGAGACGAGCACACAACGTATTGTGGGCACTCCACTGGGGTCTGGCACAACCCCGGCGAATGTGCAGGCAGATTGAACACTAGGAGGAACACATGTCGCCCAAGAAACGCATTGGGATCGTATTCGCAGTGCTGCTGGTTTTCGCCATGGTGCTGACGTCGTGCGGCCCCAAGGCCACGCCAGCGCCTGTGGAGCCCACCGCGGTTCCCGAGGCCGAGGCCCCTACAGCGGCCCCCGAGGCAGAGGGGGAGCCCACGGCCGTCACTGAGGAAGAGGAACCCACGGCGCCCCCCGAAGAGGTTGCCAAGGTCGTGCGCGTGAACCTCACCTCGTATCCCGACATCATCGACCCGCAGAAATCCTCGTTCGTCAACGAGATCGGCCACCTCATGCTGATCTATGAGGGGCTCACTCGGTTGGATGAGAACCTGGAGGCCCAGCCCGGCGCCGCCGAGTCTTGGGAGTACAACGACGACGCCACCCAGCTCACCTTCACCCTGCGTGAGGGGCTCACCTACTCGGACGGCACCCCGCTGAACGCCATGCGCTTCCAGTACGCGCTGCTGCGCAACATCGACCCCGAGACGGCCGGTGAGTATGCCTATATCACCGACTCGATCCTGGGTGCGGCCGACTGGCGCAGCGCCGAGGACGATGAGGCGATCGCCGAGGCCGAGGAGCTCGTGCGAGACAGCATCAAGGCCCTCACCTTGGACGGCGAGGCCTGCGAAGGCTACGACGACACCGACTGCCGCGTGCTCGAGTTCACCCTGGGCGAGCCGGCCCCGTATTTCCACAGCATCATGGGCCTGTGGGTCGCCTTCCCCGCCAAAGAAGAGCTCATCGCCGAGGGCGGTGAGAACTGGTGGAACAGCAGTCGCTACCAGATCGGTAACGGCACACACGTGCTCACAGAGCTCGAGCCGTTCGTAAGCGGCTACTTTGTGCCCAACGAGAACTACTGGCGTGGGCTGGCCAACGTGGATGTCGAGTTCTCTTACATCACCGACTCGGCCATCGCCTTCCAGGCGTACAACAACGACGAGTTCGACATCATCCCGTTGGCAGCTGAGGACCTCCCCACCGTGGAGAACGACCCGCAGCTGTCGGACGAGGCGATGATCTACGCCGGCTCTTGCACCTTTGGCGTGCTCTTTCACCTGAACAAAGAGCCCTTTAGCGATCCGCTCGTGCGCCAGGCGTTCACCCTCGCGCTGGATCGCGAGGCTTGGGTGGAAGACGTGCTACAGGGGCTCGGCGCGCCGACGCTCACTTGGATCCCGCCCGGGTTCCCTGGGTACGACGAGGACGAGGATCGCTGGGCTTTCGACCCGGACGCCGCCGTCGAAGCCCTCGAGGCTTCCAGTTACGGCTCGGCCGACAAACTGCCCGATGTCGTACTCACCTATGCCGACACGCCGCGCAACCGCGTTCGCTACGAGTGGTTGGCCGCTCAGTGGCAGGATGTGCTGGGTGTGACCATCGAGCTCAACCCTGTGGAGCCGACCACCTACACCGCGCTGACAAAGGATATCGACACCGCGCCGCAGCTCTTTATCCTCGGCTGGTGTGCCGACTATCCCGACCCGCGCAACTGGCTGAGCGACTACTGGATGACCGGTGCGCAGGCCACGAACATGGTTGGCTACACCAACCCCGAGATCGACGCCTTGCTGCAAGAGGCGGACCAGTTGGTGGACCGTGACGCCGCCGACAAGCTCTACGACGAGGCGCAAAAGCTCCTGGTTGAAGAGCTGCCCGCCGCCTTCTTCTGGAACAACGTGAACGCGTTCTTGGTCAAGCCGTGGGTCACCAGCATTTTAAAGACCCCCATGGACATCGCCTTCCCAGGGACCTACGCCGCTATGGAGATGGACGTAGACCCGTCTCTGGTGCCCTAGGCTCTCGAGTTCGGGGGCCGGTTGCTCATCGCTATGAGCTGGCCGGCCCTCTTTTTGCTGTATCGAGGCCTTGGTGGTATCCTACAGCATCTTTACATAGTCTCGGAGGCGTGTTTTGATCAAGTTCGTACTTCGCCGGCTCCTGTGGACCATCCCCGTGCTGCTGCTCATCGCGCTGGTCACCTTTGTAATGATGCACTCGGCGCCCGGCGGCCCGTGGGACCGCGACCCCTCGCGGCGCCAGGTCGACCCGAGGACGCAGGAGCTTCTCAACCACAAGTTCGGCCTGGATAAACCGTTGTGGCGGCAGTTCACCGCCTACATCGTGGGCGACCGTAACGACGACGGCAAGTGGGAGTGGGGGGCCATCGGCGGCAACCTCGGTCCCTCATACCGGCAGCGCGGCCGCACCGTGCAAGAGATCCTTTTCGACCCGCCAGAGGGCAAGCCGTTCTGGGAGAGTCGCTTCGGCTACTCGATCCGGCTGGGCCTGGTTTCGCTGGTGTTCGCCGTGGCGGTGGGCATCCCCACGGGCGTCATCTCTGCGCTCAAACAGAACACCTGGATAGACTATCTCATGGCGCTGATCGCCAACTTTGGCGTGTCGGTGCCCAACTTTGTCATCGGCATCTTTTTGATCATCATCCTCGCCGTGAACCTGCATGTGATCCCCGTGGTGCCGCGAGGCTGGTCGGATCCCAAAGTGTGGATCGTGCCGGCTCTCGTGCTGGGCTTTTACACCATGGCCTTTGCGGCCCGCCTCACTCGCTCCAGCATGCTGGAGGTGATGCGGCAGGATTATGTGCGGACGGCGCGCGCCAAAGGCCTGGGCGAGCGGCGCGTCATCACCGGCCATATGCTCAAGAACGCCATGATTCCGGTGATCACGGTGCTCGGCCCTGCGTTGGCCGGCCTGATCACAGGATCTTTTATCATAGAGACGATGTTCGCCTTCCCCGGGATCGGCCGCGAATATGTGACCTCTATCAGCAACCGGGATTACTCGATGATCATGGGCAGCACGCTGCTTTACGGCGTTCTGATTGCCCTTGCTAACCTGAGTGTGGACTTGATGTATGGCCTGCTCGATCCGCGGATTCGCATCGAGTAAGGGGAGGATGCCGTTGTGACCACTATCACCCAAGCAAAAGTTGGCGCCTCCGACGCCTCGGTGCTCAGCCGGCCGCCGCGCAGCCTCTGGGCCGACGCCTGGCGCCGCCTGGTGCGCAACAAAATGGCTATCGCTGGCATGGTGCTTATCGCCGTGTTTGTGTTCGTGGCCCTGTTCGCGTCGTCGCTGGCGCCCCACAATCCCTTGCAGATCTACCGCGGAAAGAGCCTGCTGCCCGCTGCGTGGATCGACAACGCGGCCAGCGGCAAAGCGGGCGACCCGGCCCACATTTTTGGCACCGACAGCATCGGCCGCGACGTGTTGAGCCGCGTGCTGTACGGGGCGCGCATCTCCATGGTGGTGGGCTTGGTGCCCGTGACGATCATCATGGCCGTGGGCACCGCCGTGGGCATGGTGGCGGGCTATGCCGGCGGCCAGGTCGATAACATCATCATGCGCATCACCGACGTGTTTTTTGCCTTTCCCGATCTGCTGTTCTACATCATCGTCATGATCACCCTGCGCGACACCCCCTTTGGCAAGATGGCCGGCGGGTTGGTGCTGCTCTTTGGGGTGTTGGCGCTGGTATCCTGGGTGGGCGTGGCCAGGCTGGTGCGCGGCACCGTCCTCTCGCTCAAACAGATGGGCTTTGTGGAATCGGCCAAGGCCACCGGCGCGTCCGACCTGCGTATCATGATCCGCCATATTCTGCCCAACGCCGTGAGCCCCCTCGTGGTGTGGGCCGCGTTCGCCATCCCGCGCATGATCATCGTGGAGGCGGTGCTGGGCTACCTCGGAATCGGCCTGCGCCCCTCCGCGGACCCCAACTCGTACTTTATCGCCAGCTGGGGCAGCCTCATGCTGGAGGGCCAATCGGCAATCAACAACCAACCCTGGCTGTTGCTCACGCCCAGCATCTGCGTGGCGCTGGTGGTGCTCTCGTTCACCTTCCTGGGCGATGGTCTGCGCGACGCGCTGGACCCGCACATGAACCAATAACGCGTCGTGGGGCGCGTTCTGTAGGGGCGCATTCTGTAGGGGCGCACAGCTGTGCGCCCCTACAACCGACACCTGGTATACACGACCGTGCGCTACAACCGACGCCTGGCATGCACGACCGACCGTGCGCCCCTACAATACCGACGCCTGGCATGCACGACCGTGCGCCCCTACAATACCGACGCCTGGTATACACAAC
>CAYOUT010000006.1:4822-181940 GCA_964407215.1 uncultured Anaerolineales bacterium
CGCGTGCGCCTACAATACCGACGCCTGGTATACACAACCGCGTGCGCCTACAATACCGACGCCTGGTATACACAACCGCGTGCGCCTACAATAACCGACGCCTGGCACGCACGACCGTGCGCCCCTACAATACCGACGCTTGGTATACACAATCGTGCGCCCCTGCAACCAACGCCTGGACTACAACCGACACCTGGGGCGCCCCGCCCCACTGCCCTTTGGGAGAATACGCCATGAAGCCGCTGCCCTTCACTCACCTATACGCCGCCGGTGATCTCTACACCCGCGCTATGGCCAACATGGATCGCTTGGAGCAGGCGGAGTACCGTGTGCCCGCGGTGATGCAGCCCGATACCTACGATTGGCCCGGCGATACGGAGGGCCGCACCATTCTCGCGCTGGCCCTACTGGCCCAGGCGCTGCACCGCGAGCCACGCTACCTCGACGAGATCCTGGCCGCCGTGCGGGGCCGCCTGAACGAGCGCGGCTACATGGGGCGCATCTGCCCCGACGGCCAGTTCGACGAGCAGCAGCTCTCGGGCCACAACTGGCTGCTGCGCGGCCTGTGCGAGGTCTACCTCTGGCGCCGGGAGGATTGGGTGCTGGACGCCGTGCGCCGCATGGTGGAGGGCCTGTTGCTGCCCGCGCGGGGCTACTATCGGCTCTACCCCGTGGATCCCGGGGCGCGTCGCGGCCGTGGCGAGGCCATCGGCGAGCTGACGGGCCAGCTCATCGGCCACTGGCACACCTCTACCGACGTGGGTTGCGCCTTTATCATGCTCGATGCTGCCACCCAGGCACAAGGGCTCCTGCGCGGTGCCGGCATCGCGCTCCCCGCGCTCGACGAGCTGCTCGACGAGATGGTGGAGACCTACACCGGCGTGGATCTGGCGGGCCTCTCCTTCCAAACCCACAGCACCCTCTCGGCCCTGCGCGGCGTGCTGCGCTACCACGAGCTCACCGGCCGCGCCGATCTGCTGGCCACCGCCCAACGGGTGTACGGCCTCTATCGCGGCCGGGCCATCACCGAAAATTTCGCCAACTATAACTGGTTCGGCCGCCCCACCTGGACGGAGCCCTGCGCTGTGATCGACTCGTTCATCGTGGCCAACACCCTGTGGCGCCACACCGGCGACGCGGCCTACCTCGAAGACGCGCACAAGATCCTGCACAACGCCATGGCCTACGCCCAGCGCCCCAACGGCGGCTACGGTTGCGATGTATGCGTCGGCGCGGACGACGTCTTCTTGGCGCCCGCCGAGGGCGCTTTCGAGGCCTACTGGTGCTGCACCATGCGCGGCGGCGAGGGGCTCAGCCGGGCCATCGAGGCGCTCTACCTGATGCGCGCCGACGGGGTAGACCTCCCCTTCTACGGCGATAGCGTCGCTCGCCTCGCTTGGGGCGGCGGCGAGATCGCCCTGATGCAGCGCACGCGCTACCCCCTGGCGGGCGAGGTGGCCTTGGATGTGTTGCACGCCAGCGTCGCGGCGCCCGTAACCGTTCGCCTGCACGTACCCTCTTGGGCGGCGGGCGGCCCCGTGCAGCTGTGCGTCAACGCCGCCGAACAGCCGTGCGATGTGAGCGATGGTTTTGTCACGCTGCGGCGGCAGCTGGCCGCGGGCGATCGGATTCGGCTCAGCTTCCCGTTGGGCCTGCGCGTGGAGGGCATCGCTAACCCCCACAACCTTGGGGGGCACCACACCTTCTGGCACGGGCCTTTCGTCTTGGGCCTGCCCAACGCCGGTGAGCCGGAGGCCCTCCCCCGCGATGCCGACCTGGCACCGCTGGGGCGCGGGCGCTACGGCGTCGGATCGCGCGTACTGGCGCCCATCGACGATATGCTCTACCTTACCCCCGACGCGGCGCTCAACGACCGCCGCCAACTCTTGTTCTCGGATTAGGCGCCTCGTATCGTGAACGGAGGGCCATCATGTCATCACCACGCTCTGCGGGCTGGCGCGCACGGATCTGGCGCGGCTTGGCCGCAGTTCTGTTGATCCTGGCTGGCTCGGCGCCCGGCGCCCGGCCTCGAACCGATGCGCCGGCCTCGCTTGGCGAGCTCGACTCCGCTGACGAGATGATCCTCTGGCTGAACGACTGGGTGCCCGCTGCCCTCGAGCGCCACGGCGTGCCCGGCGCGTCCGTCGCGGTGGTGCTCGACGGACGCATAGCCGTACTGCGCGGCTACGGCCTGGCCGACGTGGCCCAAGACGCCCCGATGGACCCCGCGCACACCGTCTTCGCCCTGGGGTCTCTGGCGCGCCCCGTCACGGCTGTGGCGGCGCTGCAGCTGCGCGATCTGGGCCTCGTCGACCTCCACGCCGATGTGCAGCACTATCTCCACGATATACGGCTGGAGCCCGCCTTTGCCGAGCCCATCTCGCTGGCTAACTTGCTCACCGAGACGGGCGGCCTGGCGCCGAGTGCCGACGCCGTGTACACGCAGCGCCCCACGGCCTCGCCCACCCTGCGCAACCTGTTGACCGAGTGGTCGGCGGGCCCCGCCCCCTCGCGCGCCGAGCCCCCCAGCGAGATCTATGCTCCGTCCGACATGGGCTACGCGCTGGCGGGCTACTTGGTGGAATCGGTGACGGGCCAACCCTATGCGGACTATGTGGAGGCCAACGTGTTGTGGCCCCTGGGGATGCGCAGCACGAGCTTGCTGCAGCCCCCACCGCCCGACATGGCGGAGCGCCTGGCCATCGGCTACGCCACGGCGGCGGGGAACCGCCCTCAGCCGGCGGTGTACGCGCGGCTGGCCCCCGCCGTGGGGCTGTACAGCACGGCTGAGGACATGGCGACCCTTATGAACGCCCTGCTGGCGGGCGGGGGCTACGGCGCTGGCCGCGTGTTGCTGGAGGGCTCGGCGCACGAGATGCTCAGCCCGCAGTTTGCGCACCATCCGCAATTGCCCGGCGTGAGCTTTGGCTTTACTTCCGAGGACGGCCGTGCGATGCAGCGCACGAGCGAGGTGGGCGGCTACAGCAGCGGCATACTGCTGCTGCCGGATGCGGGCGCGGGCCTTTTTATAGCCTACAACGCCGACCAGCCGGCGCTGCGCGAGGAGCTGTTTCGCGAGTTCCTGTCGCTCTTGCCGCCCCCGTCGGGCGCGCTCCCGCCCGATGCTCCCCCGGCCACCGCTCTCGCGGCCGGGCGCGCCGAAGCGCTGGTGGGCGTCTACCGCAGCGTCACCTGGGTGCGCAGCGCACCGGCCCGGGCCGCCGCGCTGGTGGGCGCCGTGCCCGAGGTGCGCGTCTCGCTCAACGAGGACGGCACGCTCTCGCTGGGCGGCGGCCGCTGGGCCGAGGCGGCCCCGCTGCTGTTCCGTTCGCTGGAGCCGCCCGATCGCTACGCCTGGTTCGAGCGCGATGCCGTCGGCGGGGTGAGCCACCTCTTCTTGGGTGTGGATGCCTACCGCCCGCTGGCGCCGCGAGAGATCGCGCCCCCCTGGTCCGTCATCCTGGCGGGCATGGGGTTGCTGGCGTGCGCAGCGCTGGGCCTGGCCATCACCTATGGGGCGCGTCGCGGGCGCGATGGCGCCGCGCCCGGCTGGCTGGCCGCTGTAGTGGCGTTGCTGCTGGCCGCGCTGTTGGCCGTGGCTGGCACAACCTGGAGCCTGCTGGCACTGCGTGCCGCCGACCTGCGCTTCGGGCTGCCGGCGTCCCTGGGGGCCTCGCGGCTGGTCGCGTCGGTGGGTGCGGCCCTCGCCCTCACGCTGCCCGTGTGGGCGGTGTGCGTCTGGTGGCGGCGTTACGGCGCCTGTTGGCAGCGGGCGCTGTACTCGCTCGCCACGTTGCTGGCGCTGGGCTTTTCCGGCTGGCTCTACACGTGGGGCCTTTTGCTGTTGGCGCCGTAGGATACGCGGTTGCGTCGCCCCGTATTGCCGGATATGATGGAGCGGTATGCTCGGTATCGCGCGACGCGGCGCAAAGATGGGGGATTGAGAGATGAAGCGTATCGTACGGTGGATGCCCCTGTTGTGGGTGGCGTTGGCGTTGTCGGCCTGTGGCCGCGCCGCGCCATTGGCTTTTGCTGCCCCATCCTGGGCCGACGGCGAGTTCAGTCGCTACGACGTGTTGGACCCCACCGGCGCGGTGGTGGGCACCACCACCTACCGCTGGACGTCGCAAGAGGACGGTTGGCTGCTGACGCACCGTAACGAGATTCGCGGCAAGACGGATGGCGGCGAGGTGCTGCTCGGTGCCGACCTGCTGCCGCTCCGTTCGTGGCGCGAGGCCGGCTCGCACCGTGTGGAGGCGGCCTGGACCGGCGGGGGGGTGACCCTCACCACCACCGAGGGCGATGAGACCAGCGTGCAGCGGGTGGATACGCCCGGCGAGGCGCTGGATAACGAGTGCACGCTCCAGCTCCAACGCGCGCTGCCGCTGGCAGCGGGCTATACCGCGAGCTATATCAACGTGGTGCCCCTCACCGGCGGTGTGGTGCGCGCCAACCTGCGTGTGCGCGCTGCCGAGCCCGCCGTCGTTCCGGCGGGAACCGTGGACGCCTGGCGAGTGGACATAACGTTCGGCTCGGAGCGCCACCAAGCCTGGTACGCCCGCAGTGCGCCACACCTCTTGTTGCGCTATCGCAACCCCAGCGGCGGCGAACTACAGCTTCGGGCCTGGTCGCCGGCCGCCGGTGAGCCCCTGCAGGGGGATACGAGCGAGCCCGCCATCGCTGGCGCGGAGGCACAACCCTCCGGCAGCTTCTCCGGGCCCGATGGCCTGCCGCTGAGCATCACCTATGTGGTGCTCGCGGCGTTGGTGCAGTTCCCGCTGATGATCGTCTTCCCGCTGGCACTGGGCTGGTGGCTCCGTCGGCGCTACGACGTGAGCTGGGGCATGTTCGGCGCCGGTGCGCTCACGTTTCTGGCCTCGCAAGTGGTGCATCTGCCCATCAACTACGCCCTGGGGCTGCTGGGCGGCGGCCGTGGTGTAGCGCTCTGGCCGCTGCCGCTGGTGGGGCTGGTGGCTGGCCTCACCTCCGGCCTGTCGGAGGAGCTCGCCCGCTATGTGGGGTTGCGCGTCTTTTGGCGGCGCATCCGCGGTTGGGCGCAGGGTGTGCAATACGGCGCGGGCCACGGCGCCGTCGAGTCGGTCATCTTTGGTGTCCTGGCCCTGATAACGGTGATACAGATCGTGGTGCTCTACTTTGTGGGGATGGAGAGCCTGGGGATCACCGGCGACGCGGCGGATCAGGTGCGCCAGGCCTTTCAGGCTTTTGCCGCCAACCCCGCGTACCTCCCCGCGCTGGCGGGGCTGGAGCGCGTGTTCGCCATCATTGTGCACGTCTTTATGGCGTCGCTGGTGATGCGCTCGCTGACGCGTGGCAACCTGCTCTACCTGCTGGCGGCCATCGGCACTCACACCGTGCTGAACTGGTGGGCCGTGGTGGCGGCGCAGTCTTTCGGCTACGTGTGGACCGAGGTGGGCCTGGGGATCTTGGCGGCCGGCGCGCTGTACCTCATCATCCGCATGGGCCGCCAAGACGGCGCACTCCCCCCGCCGCGAGCGTAGCCTCCGGCGGGTGCCGGGTCGTTGCGAGCCCCGGCACCCGAGCGCGGGCGGGGGGTGCTCACCCCCGCTTCGGCGCCCGCAAGCCTCCCGTCGGCGGCTGAGGGATGTCCTCCCAGCGCCGGCCCTCGCCGTTGAACTGCGGCAGCCACGGAGACAGTGCCTCAAACATCTCGTCGCACATCGCCCACACCTCCTCTGGGTTGCACACGGCGCCAGTGAGGGGGTCGTGGAGCACCGCCAGCTTGGCCAGTTCGCGGTCGCCGGTGAGCGCGGCCTCGACGGCCATCTCTTGCACATTGACGCTGACGCGGCAGGTGGCGGCACAGGCTATGGGCAGCGGCCCCGCCCACGCGGGCGAGATGCCGTTGCGGTCGATGTAGCAGGGCAGCTCCACCGTGCAGCCCTCGGGCAGGTTGGTGATGAGCCCCGTGTTCGCCACGTTCAGGTGCCCACGGTAGGTGCGCCCCGTCTCTAACGCCTCGATGATGTACGACGCGTGCTCGCCCGAGCGCTTTTCGGGGGTCACCTCCATGGCCGGCTCATCGAGCCACTGGGGGAACATCTGCTCGTACTCGTCGCGCTTTTCGCGGCACCAGTTGAGATAGCCCGCCGTGCGCCCGCCGATCCACGTGCCGTTGTAGATCCAGCGCTCGATCTCGTCCGGGCGCTTGCGATACCAGGGCAGGTACTCGCTCAGATGGCCGTTGGACTCGGTGGAAAAGTAGCCAAAGCGCCGCATCACATCCAGGCGGCAGGGCTCTTGCTCGGCGATCTCGGGGTCGGCCTCCATCGCCTCCAACAGGCCGGGGAGCATGTCCACCCCGTTGTGCGTTACTTGGATGTACCACGTCTGGTGGTTGATGCCGGCGCAGAGGATGTCCACCTCCTCGCGGCGCAAGCCCAACGCCTTGGCGATGAGGTGGTGGCCGCCCTCCACGCCGTGGCACAGGCCCACGATGCGCACACCACCGGCGCGCCGCAGCGCCCAGCAGTTCATGGCCATCGGGTTCGAGTAGTTGAGGAACAGGGCGCCCGGCGCCAGCTCGCGGATATCCGCCGCGATGTCTAGCAGCACGGGGATGGTGCGAAAGGCGTAAAAGATGCCCCCGGGGCCCAGCGTATCCGCCACACACTGGTCCACGCCGTACTTGAGCGGGATCTCGACGTCGTAGCCAAAAGCCTCCAGCCCGCCCACGCGCACCGTCGAGATGACGTAATCGGCGCCACGGATCGCTTCGCGCCGGTCCGTGGTGGGGACGATGGTGGCGGGCAGGTCGTTCTCGCGGATCATCTTCTGGCACAGGGCGGTGGCCATCTCCAGGTTCCGCTCGCTGATGTCCATAAAGCGGAACTCGGTGTCTTGTAGCTCGGGGACCGAGAGGATATCTCGGAGCAGGCCGCGCGTAAAGCCTATGCTGCCCGCGCCGATCATGGCGATAGCGGTCATTGGGGTACTCCTCGTGGTTGGGTTGCGGCGAACGCCTCCGGAACGTATGCCCCCAGTGTACGCGGTGCGCTTTGCGCGTCAACAGGCGGGGGGGGCCGCGGACCACGCGCCGGGATCGATCGCCAGCATCGTGGCGCACCCCCGGCTCAGTTGTTCGCAGCGGCGGGCCCGCCGCACCACATACCCCGCCTGCCACACCTTGGCCCCATAAACTGAGCCCAGCACTAGAGTGCTGGGCTCTCTCGCTTGCACACCGCCGCTATGGAACCCTCCGTCCGCTACACCTCGGCGCGATGCCATCTCCAACGGACGGGCTCTTCGCCCCGGGGCTCGCTGCGGAAGCTGTTCTCGTCCAACTCTTGCACCACCAGCGCACCCCCTCGCACTGTGGCTGTGATGCGCTCCACGGTGGTGGGCACGTTGATCGTCAACCCGGGGCCCGGCCCAACAGTGAAGACCTCCCACTCGCGCTCATCGCCACCCATATGGTAGCGCTGCCCATCGCAGGATATCACGACGAGCTCGTTGCCCTCGGAGCCCATCAGAGTCAGGTCGCCCGCGTCGGAACGCACCGTAAAGCTGGAGCCGGGCTCTGCGACGTAGGCCTCGCGAGACATCGTCCCTTTGCCTTCGGCGGGCGCCTAGCTCTCCCACTCGGCCCGCTGGTCCGGTGGCAGATCATCACTCTCCTCCGTCTCCCTTTCCCACTCTGCCCGCTCGTCTGCCCATATCGACTCGTCCTCCTCGTCTTCGTCCTCATCCTCATCGTCAGAGTGCCACCCGTGCGCGTCCTCAAAGACGCCAAGGCTCTCGCGCAAGCCCCTCTGCGCCTCGACCATGCCGCGGCGCACCTCGCGCTCCACCTCTTGTAATGCGCTGGACACCTCTTCGCTGAGAGTGGTGCCGTGCTCCTGCAACGCGTGGCGCGCGTGGGCCATGGCTTGCCTCACGATGTCTCCCAACAGCGGAGCCCATGCGCCGGTGCTCTGGTCGTGACGATACACCCTGCCGGCGGACCACTCCTCGCCGGCGTCCTCCTCGTCGCGGGCCATGACACGGATTTGCGTCACGTTGGCCTTGAGGCGGATGTTGGCGCCGCCGCCGTGCAGCTGCCCCACCAGGTAGCCGTGCCCCTGCTCGTCGATCTCTAGCGGCAGGTTGGTGTGCACCTCACCCCAATCGTCCACCTCGGCGCGCAGGTTGATGGCTGAACTGGCCGGCAGGCTCACGCGGATCGGCCCCACGTCGCTGGAGATGCGCACCCCGCCCTCGTGGATCTCGGGCAGCACCGCGGTGACGGGGCCCACGTCGGTCTGGATCTGCAGCTCTTTGCAGGCCAGGTCGCGCACGGCCACTTCGCCCACATCCGCCTTGACGCGAACGCGCGCGACGGCGGCGGGCACGTGCACCAACAGAGACGCGTCGGGGCGGCGCGTGCGCAGGCGGATCGCCTTGCCCTTGCGCGATAGATCATAGTGCCTCGTTGCCGCGCCCTCCACACGGAGGGTCGGCTCGTCGGTGCCCAGCAGCATCACTTTGCCCAGCTCGCTGCGCACCTCCAGGGTGCTTCCCTCGGGCACCTCCAGCCCGGGCGATGCGGCGTAGGGTGCCCGGGGCTGTTCGAAAGGATCCTCGAAGGGGCCGTCGCCGCGCTCTGGCTCCGGCTCGGCGGCTCCCACCTCAGAATGCTCCAGGGCTTGCAGCAGGCGCTCGCCCTCCTCGACGGTGATCTTGCCCTCCGCGATCATGCGAAGGATCGTGATTCTGCTCTCATCCATGAGTAACGCTCCTTGTGCCGTTGCTATGTGGGTTCCATCGGACGTCAGGCGTGCCGAGCCGCCCCCAAGGCGGCCAGCAGGTCGGTGGCTTCTGCAGCGGTGATCTCGCCGTGGCTCAGCCGCTCGAGGATCTCGTGCCGCCGCTCCGAGAGCTCGCGCGCCTCCAAGTCGCCGGCGGCGTAGCCCAGTTCGCGCACGATGTCGTCCAGCCTGGCGCGCAGGCTCCAGTACGATTGCCCCAAATCTCGCTCCATCTCCTTCAGGTTGCCGCGGGTGCGGACAAAAGCCTCCACAAAACGCAGGCTGTCGGGCGAAAGCTTGCAAAAGCTGCACATCTCGTAACGCCCCAGCACCACCGTCTCGCATGCTGGGCAGCTCAGCCGGGTAACCTCCATCTCGCCACCACAAGTGGGGCATCGCTCCAATATTTTGCGCATACGCACCTCCTTATTGGTGATTGTATCAAATATATTGATAATAGTCAATATATTTTGAGGTATTGTCTTAAAATATTTGATCTGCCAGCGGGTGCGCGCCGAGGCTTGCCCCGGACCCATGATGCGCGGGCTGGCTGGGGGTGCGTGAGGGCGCCGCACGTGTGCGGTGCGCCTCGAGGCGTCGGCTGCTCTGCTGCCTCTCGTTGCGTAGCATCGTTGAGTGCCGCATTTTGCTGTTATCCGCTGGGGTGGTACACTATTCTGGATCGACCGGCGGCGCGCTGTAGCGTTGTTGCCGGTTGGCGGCCACGGGGCCCTCTCCCGGGGCATCGGAGCCGGGCCGCGCTCGCCACCATAGTACCGAGCCTGTGAGGAGGGGCTCATTTCATCCACCGTAGCGCTCGCGCTGCGGCGAGGGAGCAACACCATCATGGAACATGATAGCCACAAAAACGGCCAACACCGAAAGCCCTGGTGGGCGAGGGTGCTGCAAGGCCGATACTCGCGTATCGCTCTTATTGTTGTTCTTCTGTTGGCGTCGGGTATCTGGATTTGGCTTCAAGTGCAGCGCACGACCTCTCGACAGGTGACGCTTCACTACAGCGCGTTTCGCCACGAGGTGCGGGCCGGGAACGTGCGAGAGGTGACCGTGAGCGGCTCGCGCATCCAGGGCCTCCTGAAGAACCCACAGGCGCTCGCCGATCGCGGTGAGCGGCCCGACCACGACGAATTCATCACCTATATCCCCTCTTTTGGCGACCAAGGCTTGCTGGATCTGTTGGAATCCGAGGGCGTGCAGGTCATCACCACGGCCGACGACTCGGCCGCTGCACGCAACGCCCTGCTGGGCGTTGTGCCCGCGACGCTGCTGCTGAGCGGCGCGCTCTACCTGATGTTCGGCGTGAACCGCACGGGGCGCAGCCTGTTCACCGTGGGCCGCTCGCGGGCGCGCGTATTCGACAACAGCACCTCGTCCGTCGGCTTTGACGATGTGGCCGGCGCGGCCACGGCCAAAGCCGAGCTGCAAGAGATCATCGCCTTCCTGCGCGACCCGGCGCACTTTCAGCGGCTGGGCGGGCAGATCCCCAAGGGCGTGCTGCTGGTGGGCCCCCCCGGCACCGGCAAAACGTTGCTGGCCCGTGCGGTGGCCGGCGAGGCTCACGCGCCGTTCTTTAGCATCTCGGGCTCGGACTTTATGGAGATGTTTGTGGGCGTGGGCGCCTCGCGTGTGCGCGACCTGTTCCGCGAGGCCGCCAAATCCGCACCCAGCATCATCTTTATCGACGAGTTGGACTCCATCGGCCAGCGGCGCGAGGCCAGCCAGAGCGGCGCCCAGGATGAGCGCGCGCAGACGTTGAACCAGCTCCTCTCCGAGATGGACGGCTTTGAGCGGGCCGAGTCCGTCATCGTCATCGGCGCCACCAACCGGCCCGACGTGTTGGACCCGGCCCTGCTGCGCCCCGGCCGCTTCGACCGGCGCGTCACCGTAGACCTGCCCTCGCTCAGCGATCGGCTGGAGATTCTAAAGGTGCACTCGCGCCACAAACCGCTCGCGCCCAGTGTGGACCTGGAGGCCTACGCCCGCGGCACCTCCGGCTTTTCGGGCGCCGATTTGGAGAACCTGCTCAACGAGGCGGCGTTGCTGGCCGCTCGCAAAAACAAGAGCGTCATCGAGTGTAACGACCTCGAAGACGCGCGAGACAAGGTGATGATGGGGCTCGCCCGCGAGAACTTGGGCCTCACGCCCGAGGATCTGCGGGTGCTCTCGTACCACGAGGCCGGGCACGCTGTGGTGGCCGTGGTGCTCCCCCACACCGACCCCGTCTACAAAGTGACGGTGGTGCCGCGCGGGCACGCCATGGGCGTCACCCAGATGATGCCCGAGCGCGAAAAGTACGTACACACCCGCGAGTATGTGTTGGACATGATGGCCATGATGATGGGCGGGCGCGCCGCCGAGGAGCTAGTGCTGGGCACCGCCACCACCGGCGCGGAGAAGGACCTCAAAGAGGCCACCCGCCTGGCTCGCAAGATGGTGCTGGATTGGGGGATGGGGCCCACCCTGGGCAATGTGGCCATGGGCGGGGTGCAGAGGCACATGTACTTGGGAGACGGCCACAGCACACGAGAGTACTCGGAGGCCACCGCCCGCGAGATCGACGACGAGGTTCGGGCCATCCTGGCGAGCAGCTACGAGAGGGCCGTCGACGCGCTGCGCGAGCATCGCGACGGGCTCGATGCCGTGGCGCAGGCCCTGCTGGATAACGAGCAGATCACGGGCGAGGAGGTGCTGCGCCTGGTGCGCGAGTGCGACGACTGCGACATGAAGCAGCGCTCTGGCCTCGAGAGCCCCGTCCAGGGCGCCGGCCTCGTCCTGGGCCCCGAGCCCGACAACGAGATGCGCTCTGGCGCCGCGTGAGATGCAGGGGAGCCGCATGAAATGTAGGGGCGCACAGCTGTGCGCCCCTACTGCACTCCATGTGAGATGTAGGGACACCGTGTGAGATGCAGGGGCGCCGCGTGGGATGCAGGGGCGTCGTGTGAGATGCAGGGACACCGTGTGAGATGCAGGGACACCGTGTGAGATGTAGGGGCGCCGCGTGAGATGTAGGGGCGCCGCGTGAGATGTAGGGGCGCCGCGTGAGATGCAGGGGAGCCGCATGAAATGTAGGGGCGCACAGCTGTGCGCCCCTACTCTCTCTTCCGAGAACGCCTCGCGCATGCGATCGTAGGCTGTGCGCCCCTACTGCACGTTCTCCCAGATGGCGTCCAGCGGCAGTGCGTCCCTACTCTCTCTTCCGAGAACGCCTCGCGCGGGCGATCGCAGTAGTCGGGGCTGTGCGCCCCTACTGCACTCCCAGATGGCGTCCAGGGGCGGTGCGCCCTTACTCTCTTACGAGAACTCCTCGCGCATGCGATCGCAGTAGTACTGCACGTTCTCCCAGATGGCGTCCAGCGGCAGGCGATGGTCGGGGCAGGGGATATAGCCCCCCAGCTCCACAAGCGGCTTGAGGCGCTCGATCTCGGCATCGATGGCGGCGCGGTCGCGCGCAAACACCACCTTGTTGGTGCCGCCCACACCCCGCAACTCTTTGCCATAAAGCTCTCGCCAGGGCGCGATGCTGGCCCCCCAGGTTCCCACCTCGATGGGGAACATGGTGTTCACCCCGTTCTCGAGCCAGATCGGCACGAGCTCATCGATCTTGCCGTCGCAATCCAGCGAGATCACCTCGATGCCGTAGCTTCGCACCAGCTCCGTAATCCGCGCGTAATGCGGCCCCACTTTGGCTGCGAACATCGAGGGGCGGATTAACGGCCCGCTTTTGAAGCAGATGTCCTCCCAAAAGTGGGCGAAATCGAACTTGGCGCCGCTCTCCAGGGCCGTCTTGGTGCACTGGTAGCAGAGCGCTCCCACGGTGTCGATGATCTCGTCGAACAGCGGCTCATCGTCCACCATCAGGTAGGCGCTGCCCGCCACGCCCAGCATGTTGCGGATATTGCCATACAGGCTGCCGCAGTGCAGCCCATAGTAATAGTCGCGCTCGTCGGCCCGCAAAAAGTCGAGCCCGCCCTCATCAAAGCGCATCATCACGTCGTTCACTCGCGCCGGCATCTTGGTAACTCGCTCCGGATCGAACTGTAGCCGCGGCAGGAACTCGCGCTCCCACACCTCGCGGTCCTTGAGCAGGTGGTCGATCTCGGGCGGGATCCCCGTGGCGCCCGGCTTGGTGAGCACAATCATGCCGTCGCCGTTGACCGACTTGACGGAGCCGTCGGGCAGCTCTTCGATGACCCGCGGCTCAAAGGGGGGCCGGAGGTGCGTAGCCGTGTGAAAGCAGGCGTAATAGTTGAAATCCCAACCCAGCTTGCGGTCTATGGCGGCGTCGGTGGGGTTGCCATCGCCCCATGTGCGCGCCTCCTCCGCGGTGATATGCCCCTCCTCCGCCCATTTGACCAACAGCTCGTCCCAATACCCGAAATGCACAACGGGCAGCCGATCGTAGGGCTGATAATTGAGCACCGCCAAGGCCCTCTGTCGGTTATTCATGGTGTCTCCCTTTACCATAGATTGCTGGGGTCCGTTCGCTCCAGCGCGCCGCAGCGAGTTTACCACAGGGGCGCAGAGAGCACAATCCGCCCCGATGCCGCAGGGGAGGGGCGGTGCGGTGGGTGCGCCACAGATCGCCGCCTCCGGTTGACACATTCACGGCGCTGCTCTACAATGTCCCCACAATTGAATACTGACCTCCGAACCTTCCGACCTACCGAGGCTCGTCAACCTCCACGGTCGGCTGGTCGCTGGCCCCCAAAAGGGCCAAAACGGTGCGCTTGGAAACGAGCGCGCCCCCCGCGTTTGGAAAGGAGGTGATGCGTCAGACTCGATGAGCGGACGTCTCTTTTCCATGCAGAGATGTCGGCTCTTTTTTTGCGCGCCGCGCCCCTGCATGAGGCGTCCTGGCGGCTCTTTCACCCTGCAAATGTGCTATTCCGGAGGCTACTATGAAACAGATTCGCTGGGCTTTGGCCCTTATCCTGCTTGTGATGGCGCTGGTCGGCTGCCAACAGGCACCCGTCGCCACACTCGCTCCCGCCGAACCCACCGTCGCACCGACGGAGGAACCCACCGCTGCCCCCACCGAGGAGCCCGTTGTCGAGGGCCCCAGCCTGCAAATCGAGGGGCCCGACGGCATCGTGACGTTCACCATGGCCGATCTGCAGGAGCTGCCTATCACCGAAGGTTGGGGTGGCATCAAGAGCTCCACCGGGCGCATCACGCCGCCGGAGCTGTTCAAAGGCGTCGCTCTATCCGACCTGTGGGAGCTGGTGGGCCCTTACGACGACTCTTACGCCATGAACGTGGTGGCCAAAGACGGCTACGGCATCACCTTCTCTTTCGATCAGGTGGCCAATGGCAACTTTATCACCTTCGACCCCGCCACCGGCGACGAGGTGACGCGCGACGAGGACCTGATCGCCATTGTGGCTTTTGAGCGCGATGGCGAGCCGATCCCCGAGGACACCGATGGCTCGATGCGCCTGATCATCGTCAGCGAAGAGATGAACCAGGTGACCGACGGCCACTGGGCGGTCAAGTGGGTGCGGCAGATTCAGCTCAAAGAGTCTCGCGCCGACTGGGTGCTTCAGCTCGAGGGCGCTATCACCGAAGAGATGGACCGCGCCACGTTCGAATCCGGCGCCTCGGTCAACTGCCACGGCGCCTCTTGGACCGACCCCGACGGCCGCGTGTGGACGGGAATCCCCTTCTACTACCTGCTGGGCCGCGTGGACGACGACAACAAGCACGAAAGTGCGGCCTTTAACTACGACCTGGCCAAGGCGGGGTATCAGGTGGACGTGATCGCCGCCGACGGCTACAAGATCACCTTTGACAGCACGCGGCTGTCGCGCAACAAGATGATCCTCCTGGCCTACCTGGTGGATGACAAGCCGCTGGAGGAGAAGGACTTTCCGCTGCGCCTGGTGGGCGAAGCGTTGGACAAGGGCGAGATGGTGGGCGCCGTGGCGCGCGTGGTGCTGCACGTGGATGAAGTGAGCGCCGAGGAACCCGCCGACGACGTTGAGGTGGACCTCGACGAGCTCCAGGCCGGCGTTCTGCACATCATGGGCGCGGTGGGCGAGGAGGTTTCCCTCACCGCCGAGGATCTCGAGGAGCTGGGCCTGGTGCAGGCCGTCGCCGAGCACCCCAAGAAAGGCCCCATGGACTATGAGGGGGTGCCCCTCAGTGCCGTGCTAGCTCTCGCGGCCCCCGAAGCCGACGCCAGCACAGCGCTTCTCATCTCGGGCGATGGCTACACGGAAGAGGTGGACGCTGCGGACCTCATCGCCTGCGAAGAGTGCTTGGTGACGTTGGAGGAGGACGGCCTGTTCAACCTGGTGATGCCAGGGTTCGAGAGCAGCGCCTGGTCCAAAGACGTTCGACTCATCCGCTTCCGCTAACCATCAACCGTCCGGGCGCGCCAGAGCTGGCGCGCCAGAGCTGGCGCGCTCGGACGATCTTTTTCCCTCTAACAAGCAAGGACTCGTTGCTCTATGCGTACCCATCGTGTTATCGCCTTATTGCTCATTTGTGTGGTGCTCGCGGCCTGTGCGCCGGCTGCACCCGCAACTCCCGTCCCTACGGAGGCCACCCCCGCCCCTGCGGAGGAGAGCCCCACCGATGCGGAAGCCCCAGCCCCGCCCGAACCGGCCGGCTCAGAGCCCGGCCGGCTGCGCGTGTTCCTGGCCGGCAGCCTGATGATCCCCTTTGACGCCCTGGAGGAGGCCTACGAGGTCGCATACCCCGGGGTGGATGTGGAGATGGAGGCCCACGGCAGCCTGCAGGTGATCCGCCATGTGACCGAGATCCACGAGCCCATCGACGTGGTGGCCAGCGCCGACTATGCGCTGTTGCCGATGCTGATGTACGACAGCATCGACCCCGATACGGGGCTGCCCTACGCATCGTGGAACGTGCGCTACGCCTCCAACCGCATGGTGCTGATCTACTCGCCCCACAGCCAATATGCGGACGAGATCAACACCGACAACTGGGCCGAGATCGTCTCGCGGCCGCGCGTGCGGCTGGGGCTCGCCGATCCGCGCTTTGACGCCTGCGGCTATCGCGCGCTGATGATCTTGCAGCTGGCCGAGACCTACTATGACAACAAGGACCTCTACGAAGACGTGCTGTGGGGGCGCTTCACCCAGCCGATTCGCACCATCCAGGAGGGCGACCACACGCTTATCCGCGTGCCCGAAGTGCTCGACCCGCGCCCCGGCTCCACCGTCGTCATGCGCGGCAGCAGCATCCAGCTGATCCCACTGCTGCAATCCGGCGACCTGGACTATGCCTTTGAGTACGAGAGCGTGGCGCGCCAGCACGGGCTCGACTATGTCTCGCTTCCCGACGGGCTGAACCTGGGCGATGCGGAGCTCGACGCGGACTATGGGCGGGTGTCGGTGCATTTGGACTTTCGCCGGTTCGCCTCGGTTGATCCCACGTTCCAGGGCGAGGTGATCTCCTACGGGCTGACGATCCCCAGCAACGCGCCCAACCCCGCCGAAGCCGAGCGCTTTGTGGCGTTCTTGCTGAGCGAGGAGGGCAGGCGCATCATGGAGGAGAACAGCCATCCGTTGCTGGACCCGGCGCGTGTGGATCACCCCGAGGCGATGCCCGAATCGCTGAGGGCGCTGTGCTCCGCCGAGTAGATCGCTCGCCGGCCTCTCGGAGCCCGGCACTCTTCCCGCTGCTGGGCAGCCTGTTGGTGGCTTTTTTGCTGGCGCCCGTCGTGTGGATCGTATGGCGTTCCGGCCCCCAAGGCCTCGCGGATACCGTACATGATCCGCAGGTGCTGCATTCTCTGGTGGTAACTCTGGGCAGCGCCTTTCTGGCGACGGCGGCGGGCGTGCTGACGGGCGTCCCCCTGGCCTATCTGCTGGCGCGCAGGGCCTTTTTCGGCCGCCGCGTGCTGGAAGGGCTGCTCGGCCTGCCGGTGATCATCCCCCACAGCGCGGCCGGCGTGGCGCTGCTGCTCACCTACGGGGCGCGCGGGCCCATCGGCGGGCCGCTGGCGCGCGTGGGGGTGTTCTTTACCGATCGCGTGGCGGGCATCGTGTTGGCGATGCTGTTCGTCAGCGCCCCTTTCCTGGTTACCGCGGCCACTCAAGCCATCCGCCAGGTGGATCCCGATATGGAGCAGGCTGCCCTGGTGGACGGCGCCAGCGCCTGGCAGAGCGTGTGGCTCATCACGCTGCCCGCCGCCGCAAGGGGGATCCTGGCGGGCGCGCTGATGATGTGGGCGCGCGGCATCAGCGAGTTCGGCGCCGTGGCGCTGCTGGCGTACCATCCTCGCACGCTGGCCGTCCTCACCTACGAACGGTTCCAGGGCTTTGGGCTGACCTATGCCACGCCGCTGGCCGCGCTTCTCGTACTGGTGGCGCTGACCGTCTTTGTAGTGTTGACCGTGTTCCTCACCCGCTCCGACGAGGGGTAGGGTCCGCTACAGATCGCCACCAGGCGAGGCTTGACCGCTCTCCCGCGCGCGCAGTATAGTGGCCCCACTCGGTGTAGGCCGCCACAAACGACACTATCTCCCCAGTGGCGTGCGCTGCCTGTCCATCTCGACGACAACTGATGGCCGTGCGCATTGGTTCGCCCGGGCAAGGATGCCGGAGACTGCCAGAGGAAGGGGGCTAAAATGGAGCTTGATGTTGCTAACGAGCGTGCGTTTGTGTTGACCGAGCAGCTCACTATGGATCTCGCCGAGGGCCGCGCTTGGGAGGAAAAGATGGGCGCTTTCGGCGCGTTGGCTCGCGTCAGCAGGCTGTTGCAGCGGCCCAGAGACGACGAGTTCGAGGTGACCCACAGGGAGGTGCGCTACGAGCCGTTCTGGCATGTGGTGGTCAGCAGCCGCGCCACATATCGGCGCCAGCGCGAGTATCGCGTGCCCGTGGCGGGCGCCGAGGTCAGAGCGGTCACTGTTGAGGGGAGAGAGCTCCCCGTGGCCGATGGCGCGATCTACCTGCTGGGCGACGAGTATTGCACCGAGGAGAGCCGCCAGGGCGTCTATACGGACGGGATCAGCGGCCAGCCGAACCCGGCGCTCAGCGGCTACCTCAGGCACGACCCGCGCGAGGTGCCACCGCACGGGTTGAACAGCTTTGGGCCGGCGGGGGCCGTGATCCTGCCGCCCACCACGAGCGCCTCGGCGTTGGTGCGCCAGCTCATGGCGCCGCTGTGTCGCGCGGTGGAGGCCGACGAGATCCTGCAGGAGAGCGTGCACGTCGAGGCGGTGGATCTCTATTTTCGCCCCATCTACGCCTTTCGCTTTCACTGGCTTTTGAGGAACCGAGACGGCGTCGTCGAGTGTAACGCGCTGACGGGCGAGTTCTCCGCGGGAGGCCGGATGTACGATGAGGGGCGGCCGGAACGGGTGGATGCCGACGCACTGTTCGACTTGGACCCCAACCAGATTGAGAGCTGGATCCCCGGCGGGCACATCGTCGTGTCGTCGCGGCTGGCGTTTGAAAAGGCCGAGCCGCCACAACCGATGCCCGAGGACGTGTCGTACGGGGTTTCGGCGGAGGGGGGCGCCCCCGAAAGCGTATCTTGGGGGGCGGCCGATCAAGGCGCCGAGACTTTGCACGAGGAGTCTCCCAAAGAGCCCTCGGATGGGAACGGGGATACGGCCGACGACGAAGCGGTGGGTGGCCCGTTGTAACACCGACGCCCGATCGTACGCGACGGATCGCCGCACACGACCGCGGCGCGTGGCGCGTTGTGAGATGCGCACATGCGGGGATCCGGGGCTGCCGGGCGCCCGTACGCGGAGCCCGGTGTTTCGGCCCCAACCGCCGCCCGCGGCTTTCGCGACGGCGCGTGCACCGGCGCGGTGCCGGCCGTCTCACACACCAGGAGTGTCTGCCATGGCGCAACAAGCGCGAGTGCTCGATCGGGAGGTCCGCAAGCGGGTGCACTTGGAGTATCTGCTTTACACCCCGGGGCAGTATACTGAGAATACAGAGCGCCTTTGGCCGTTGATCCTCTTCCTGCACGGCGCGGGCGAGCGCGGTAGCGATCTGGAGATGGTGAAAAAGCACGGCATCCCCAAGATCGCCGAGGCGCGAGACGACTTGCCCTTCATCGCCGTCTCGCCGCAGTGCCCCGAGGGCACCACTTGGTCCGAGGAGATGCTCGCCCTGGAGGCCCTGTTGGACAAAGTGCAGGAGGCCTGTGCCGTGGACCCCAAGCGCGTGTACCTGACGGGGCTCAGCATGGGCGGCTTTGGCTCGTGGCACCTTGGCGCGTTGCGGCCGGAGCGTTTTGCGGCGGTAGTGCCGATCTGCGGCGGGGGCGATTGGTTCTTCCGGAGGATTCAGCGCGTGTGCACCCTCGCACCGGTGCCGGTGTGGGCCTTTCACGGGGCCAAAGACCCTGTGGTGCCGGTGGAGCGCTCGGTGGAGATGGTGGAGGCCTTGCGCACCTGCAGCGGGAACGCCCGCCTCACCATCTATCCCGACGCCGACCACGATGCCTGGACGCGCACCTACGAGGATGAGTCGCTGTACGACTGGCTGCTGCAACAGAGCCGTTGACGCCCTGTGCGGGTGGGGGGTGTTGCTGGGCGGGGCCGCCCAGCCCAGCCGCCGCGCCTACCAGAACCGTACGGCCTGCAGAGCGAGCAGGTACAGCCAGTGCCCAAAGTCGTTGGGGTGGTTGATGTTGTTGCCCAGCAGGCTGGAGAGGTCTTTGCGCCTCAACACCCGCGCCCACACGGCGTGCACGTCCGCGTACGCGCAGCGCGCCTCGGCGGCCACCCGCACCGTGGCCGCGGCGATCTCCTCCGAGTTGCCGCTGGCAAAGGCCCAGGCCGGGTTGGGCGGAAAGGTGGAGAGCAGAATCGCCTCCGCGCTCTGCCCGCGCACCGCACGCAGGATGGTGTGCAAGTTGGCCTCGAACACGTCGGTGGGCGTGGCCAGGTCGTTCATGCCATAGGCCACCAGCACCAGGTCCGGGTGGTGGTCCAACACCTTTTCTTGGAGGCGCAGCACGCCCTCGTGGCTGCGGTCGCCGCCGGTGGCGCCGTTGAGCAACCGGATGCTGGCGGACGGGAAGGGCCCATCCGTCGCGCACAACCACTCCACCCACCGGTTCTGGTAGCGCAGGCCCTCGCGCGAGGCCTCGCCCCCGGCGGTGATGCTGTCTCCATAGGCCACCACGGTGAGCGGCCCGCCGGCCTGCAACAGCCGCCGTGTCTGGGGGAGGAGCGCCGACGCGTCGTTCGGTTCGGCCAGCCGCTCGCCCTGCGTCGTCTCGTAATCCACCCACACAAAATAGGCGTGGTTACCATACTCATCATACTGTGTATGGTCGAACCCCACACACCCGTACAGCACGTGTTGGGCATAGTCGGGAATGCGCGAGCCACTGGTGCGCGTCACTATGCCGCTCGCCGCGTCGAGTGTATAGTCGCGCCCCTCCTCATAGATCACGGCGCCCGGAGCGCACGCCTCGTAGCGATCGCGCACCCGCACCGTGCCGGGCACCACGCCTCCGAAGCACAGCCGCCCGGGCTCCTCGCCCACCAACACCAGGCCATCGCCGCATATTCTCATCTGGAGCTCCTCGTCCGTTATGGTGTGCTGGCCATGCTCGCACGCAGCGAGTCCAGCCAGGCCGCTTCGAGCGCGTCCAAGTCCTCGCCGTAGACCTCTTCCACGGCGCTCCGCAGGTCGCGCGCCTGGTAGACGGCCCGAAAGCTCTCGGCGCCGTCGCGATCCAACAGGTAGCAGCAAAAGGAGCCCGCCTCCGCCATGGCGAGAAAGGGGTCCGCAGCGTACCACGTATCGCCCAGCAGCGCGGCCAGGGGGATCAACGACTGGCCATCGGAGCTGGCCTGCGCGTCCGGGTCGGGTTGGCCCGCCGCCTGCAATCGCTCGGCCACGAACTGATCCGGGTTGCTGTCGCCCGCATCAAGGCACACGGGCATGCCGGTGAACATCAGCATCTCCGACGGGAGCCCCCACTGCTCGACGGTAAAGACGTTGATCAGCAGGTGCCCCACGCCGAGGCGATCGTCCTCGGCGCGCCACACCGTGTGTACCTCGCGCGAGCCGCCGAGCGGCGAGCCGTAGGGCAGCCCCGTCATGCCCAAGAGGTCCTCGTCGGAGGGGTACAGATAGACCTCCACCGGCTCGCGAGCCTCCCACTCCAGGCGCTCCCACACGCCCCCCAGCTTGGCCTCGTGTTGTGCCAGCGAGGCGCTCAGCAGGGCGTCGTCAAAGGCGCCCGGCGGCGTGCGCCAACTTACCAGGTCGGACCCCAACGTGCGACGCTCCCAATCGTCGTAGGCGGGGAGCGGCGCTTCGGCCAGGCGCACGCTCTCTACCACGGCGTGCAACACCGGCCGCAGTTCGGCATAGCGCCCGGCGGGGGCCCAGGTCTGTAGCAGCAGGCCCAAGCGATGGCGTTGAGCGGCCACCATTTCGCCCTGCCAGGCGGCGCCGTCGAAACGCCAGGAGCGCTCCGTCCACGTGGCCGGCAGGCCGCCCAGGGTGCCCGTCTCGCGGCTGATCTCTGCGTAATCCTCCCAATAGCCGGCCTGCAGGCCGATGAGGTGATCCACCAGCGCGTCGTTACTCTCGACGCGCGGCTGCAGAGAGACGATGACGATCACCGAGCCGTCGGGGTCGCCCCACAGCTCCAGGTCGCCGCCGTCGTAGTGCAGCGCCCACTCGCCAGGGTGTTTCAGCGAGAACAACCCCTCCGGGTGCTCGTACTGTGTGTCCAGGGTCTGCTCGCTGTGGGCCACGGGTGGCGCGGCGGTGGCCGAGCCCGCCTCCGGTTCGGTGGACTCTAGCTGGGGGCCCTCCAGCTCACGGCTCGGCTGGGCGGGGCTGGTGGGTGCGGCCGTGCCGGCCCGCTTATCGGCGCGGCAGCCGACCCCCGCCATCACGCTCGCCAGAGCCAACAACAGCAGCAGCAGAGCGAGCGGGCGCGGTGTGCGTCGTGTGCGGATGCGCATCATGCGTGTCTCCTACGGCGATGGTGGCCTCGATACACTGCGCGGGGTGCGCTCGTACGAGGGCTATTCGAGCTCCAACGCGCCCTCGGCGCGCAGGCGGGCGCCATAGGCCTCCAACTCGGCGCGCTGCTCCGGCGTCAGCGCGATCCCCTCGGCCATGGCAGCGGCCACACGGCGAAAATGATCCACGTCGCGCAACGCCATCAGCGTTACGGCCACCGCCGGATGGCCCACCACGTAGCGATAGAAATCCTCGTCGGGCGGCGCGCCCTCCCCTCCCAGCAACTTGGTCTGCCTCGACGCCGACATGATCACCGCCGCGGTGTTGTGGCGTATAGCGTGGGGGAAAACCAACTCCTCGGGCTCCTTCATGGCGGCGTTGTACCAGCAGAGCACGGTGTCGAACAGGCCGGTGGCCACGGTGAGCCCCACCTGTTCCCAGTTGTGGCCCGTCACGCCGATGAAGCGGACCAGCCCCTGCTCGCGCGCTTTGACCGCCGCCTCCAACGCCCCGCCGGGGGCCAGCACCCGCTCGCGCTCCTCCTTGGTGTTGAGGTAGTGGATCTGCCACACATCGACATAATCGGTGCGCAGCAGGCGCAGCGAGGTCTCCAGCTCGGCGCGGGCGCTGGCGGCGTCGCGCTTGTCCGACTTGGTGGCCAGTACCAGCTCGTGGCGCCGGCCCCGGATCGCTTCGCCGATGACTCGCTCGTCCTCGCCGTCGCGATACGTGCGGGCGGTGTCTACATAGTTCACGCCGCAATCCAGCGCGGCGCGATAGCCCTCCACGGTCTCGCAATAGGCGCCTCCGATCCCCAACCGGGTGACCGACAGCCCCGTGCGGCCCAGTGTGGTGCGCGGCAGCTCGTAACGCATACAGCAGCCTCCTTTGTCGCCGTCGGGCGCGGATGCCGTGGGTTGTGGCGCCCCTTTGCGTGCTCGGTGCGCGCCATGATACCACCGTTGCGCCGCGCCAACAAGATGCGCCAGCGCGGATTCTCGCCCGAGGGCCGATTTGTGGTATAGTCTGAACACTGGATTACGATCTGGGCCGGGCACCCACCGTGCGCTTGTGGGCCATGCGTGACGCGGGGCAGGCGCTGCGTTTGCCCCAGGAGGAGTAGCCATCGTGCAGACCGTTCTGATCACCGGTGCATCATCGGGTCTGGGGCGCGCGGCCGCCCAACACCTGGCCTCGCGCGGCTATCGGGTGTTCGGCACCAGCCGCAAGCCCGCCGCGGAGGAGCTGCCCTACGAGATGCTGCACATGGACGTCACCGACGAGGGCTCGGTGGCGCGCGGCGTCGAGAGGGTGTTGAGCGCCGCCGGCCGCGTGGACGTGCTCATCAACAACGCGGGGGTGGGCGTGGCGGCCTCTATAGAGGACACCACGGCCGACGAGGTGCGCTGGGTGTTCGAGACCAACGTCGACGGCGTGCTGCGGCTCTGCCGCGCCGTGCTGCCGGCCATGCGCGCACAGGGCGCGGGGCGCATCATCAATGTGTCGTCTATCGGCGGGGTTATCGGGTTGCCGTTTCAGGGGCTCTACAGCGCCAGCAAATTCGCCGTGGAGGGCCTCACCGAGGCGTTGCGGATGGAGGTGCGGCCCTACGGCATCCACGTCTCGCTGCTGGAGCCCGGCGACTTTTGCACGCCGTTCACCGCCAACCGCCGCCGCGGCGTGGATCGCGACGACGGCTCGCCCTACGCCGAGGCCCTGGCGCGCAGCCTGGAGGTGATCGAGCGCGATGAGACCACCGGCTACCCGCCGGAGCGGATCGGGCCGGCGTTGGAGGCGATCATCATACACCCCTCCCCACGGCTGCGCTACCAGGTCGGCGCCGGCTCGCAAAAGCTGGCCACCCTGGCCAAGCGTGTGCTGCCGGCGGGCCTGTTCGAGCGCATCATCCGCAGCCACTACCGCGTAGAGTAGGGCCGTGCGCTAGCCGCTCACGCGCGCCTCGAATGTCCGTCGGCCGCGCGGAGCCTCCCAGCGCACGGTCTCTGTGGCGCCGGGCAGCCGTAGATGCAGGATGGCCTCGCGCAACGTCCGCGCCGTCCCCGCCGCGGATGGGGCCTCTTTGGGGAAGGCCACCTCGCCGCGCACCACGCCCGCCTCGGCGTCGTAGCGGATCGAGTACGTCACACGGCCAAAGCGCGTGGGCGCATCGTCCACCCCCACAGGCTCTCCACTGGCCAGCCACTCGCGCGGGGTGCCCAACGCCAGGTGTAGCGTGTCGCCCCGCTCCATCACCAGCACATCGCGCAGGCAGCGCACCACGGCCACCGGCGTAAAGAGGTGCTGGATGTCGCCAGCGGTCTCGGTGCTGCCCGGCTCCTGGCCGCGCTCCTCGCACCAGGTGTGCAGCGGTGTGCCGTGGTTCAGAGTGGAGATCAAATAGGCGGCCGCGGGGTCGCCCTCGCCGCGGGCCAGATGGGCTTGGGCCACGTTATCCAGCGTGATGGCCACCCACATGCCGTCCTCCATCCAGCCCGTGTGCACCGGCTGGCCCCCCTCGCTGAGGCGCGACTCGATAAAGCGCAGCGTCCCCTCGATGAGCGGGTGATCTGGCGGCAGGATGCCGCAGGGGGCCAGGGTGTTCAGCGCGCCCCAACGGCTGCCCGAGCGCTTGTTGGCCGCGCCGGGGATCCAGCGATACCCGGGCGCGCCATTGCCCCCCTCCTCGGGGATGGCGCCGGCCTCGAGGGCGATGCGCAGATCCTGCAGCGCCGTCTCGTAGATGCGCCGTACCTCGGGGATATCCTCCGTGCGCCCCAGCTCCTCCGCCGCGGCCAGCGTGAGCCCGTCGGCGTAGGTGGCCCAGATGTTGTGCGGAAAGAACACGCCGTAGCGGTCGTCGCCGTCCCACAGGCCACAATCGCCAAAGCCGCGCGGCATCAGGCCGTACTCGGGCGGGCGCACTCCATCCACCAGCCGGCGAGACCGGGCACGCTGCCGCTCTTGGAAGCGCGAGCTGGCCAGCATCCGTGGGTAGACTCGCTCCAGATAGGCTCGGTCGCCGGTGGTGTAATAGTGCTCCATGATCGCCCGCGCCTTGAACCCCGAGCAGCTCCACCAGGTGTGCCCCCAGCCCTTGGGGTCGGCCCAGTTGCCGTCGTCGCCCTGCTGGTCCAGCTCCATCTGGTAGCCCTCGGCGGCCTCGTCGTGCAGGCCGAACTGATCCAGCCCGATGGCCAGCAGGCCGGGCTCGGCGGCGTTGGGCGCGCGATAGCCCTCGGTGCCCGGCACGCCAGCGATATAGCCATCGGCCACGGGTTCGCGCATGATAAAGAAATCGGCCAGGCAGGCGTACAGCGCTTGCACCACGCCCGCGTCGGGGATGTGCACGCGCATCATGCGGCTCAGCAGGTCGCTCCAGATGGCCACAGCGGAATCGAACTCGCCGGCCCAGTCGTGGCCGCGCAGCGCGGGCAGATCGGCCGCGTAAGCGCGATAGGGGCGCACCAGCCAGCCCGAGCGCGTGCCGCCCGGGGGCACGTCCCAGGCCATGGCCAGGGTCTTGCCCAGGGCGCCGGTGCGGATGGGTGTGGAATCGGCGCCCAGCGTCAGCACCATCACGCGGTCGGCGCGTTCGGCCCAGCCGCACAGCATGTGGTCGGCCGGGATGTCGGCGTCGAGCCAGGCGGGCGTCTCGCCCCAATCCAGCGAGGTGCAGACCAGGTCGACGCGGCGGGCCGTGCCGGTGGGGTTGTGGACGGTCACCCGGCACAGGGCTGCCGACAGCGCGCCGGCCACCTCCAGCGTCACCGTCACCCCCTCGTCGCCGGCAAAGGTCTGCTCCAGCACGGGCAGCGCGCGCCCCAGCGGGGCTGCATCGCCCTCGGCGGCGCGGCGCGTCCAACCGGTGGCTCGCAGCGCGCGCCCGTTCACCTCGGGCCACACCCTGACCCTCCAGCCGGTGCGCGGGGCCATCAGCGCCGCCAGCGGCCGGTCGGTGAGGTCCTCGTAGGACCACCCGATCCACAGGTGATCGGGGTGGCAATCCAGCAGCGTCTTGTCGGAGGAATCGGGCAAGGCCACGGTGATGCGGTGTGGCGTGCCAAAGGCGTAAGAGAAATCGATCATCGAGCGCATAGCGGCCTCCTGAGGTTCTCGGGTGGGGTACTCGAGGGGAGTGTACGCGGGGCGGGCACGGGGTGCAACCGGAGGGGTGTGGCGCGCCTCAGCCCGTGCCCAGCAACTGGGCCCAGTAGTAGATGAGATAGGCCCCCGCGCCCATCAGGAACAGCGCGCTGATGCGGTGTACGTGGGGTAGTGCCGCCCGCAGCCAACGGGCCACCATGCCGCGAAAGAGCGCTGCGCCGAGCGTCACCGCCGAGAGCACGCTGCCCATCCCCAGCGCATACCCCAGGAACTGCCCAAAGGACGCGAGCGCGCCCCCGCCCGCCAGCGAGCCGCCCACCACCACCAGAAAGATCGGCAGCGTGCAGCTCAGCGATGAGACGGCGTACACCACACCGAACAACAACGCGTTGCGCCGGTTCGCGATGGTGAGGCGCGAGGCGGCCAGGATCCCCAGCGTGCCGTGGGTGATGAGCAACCACAGGCCGAGCCCCAGCATGGCCACGCCCACCGCCACGCCCGCCCACGGCGACACCGCCATCAGCCAGCCCCCGCCCGCCACCACCACAGCCCCCGCCACGCCGAACACCAGCACGAACCCCAGCGTGGCCATGCCCGCCATGGCCAGCGCGCGGCTGCCGCGGTGCCAGGCCAACGTATCATAGTAGCCCGCCTCGTCGGTGCCCAAATAGTACGAGATGTACGAGGGGAGCAACAGAAAGCCGCAAGGGTTGACGCTGGCCACCATCCCCGCGGCGAACGCATAGCCCACCGGCAGCCACGCCGCCAGGTCCGCGACGGCCTCGGCCGTGCGCGCCTGCACGCTCGCCAGCACGATCACCACCAGCGCCACGAGGGCCGCCGGCACACCGAACGACACCGCGGCCGCCCGCAGCCGTTCGCCGCGGGGCGCGGCCCCCTCCTTTTGCACACGCTCCTCCGCCCCCATGCCGTCCTCCTCGTCGCGCGCCATCGTGTGGGGGCATTGTATCACGGGGCGTGCCGAGCCGCGAAAAGAGCCAGCCTGCCCGCCACGCCCCGCTCGCTGTATAACGGCGCAATCCATGTGCTTCTGCGGGGGCGCATGCCATGCGCCCCTACATGCCTTTGGCCCGCAACGGACGCCCCTCCATGCCAACATCCGCTGCATCGCACCCCCGTATAACTGCATAATCGACGCATTTCTGTAGGGGCGCACAGCGTGCGCCCACACCCCGCCCCGCAACACACAACACCCTGCCTCCCACTTGTGGTGCTCCCCCGCTCGCCGTATAACGGCGCAATCAACGTGCTTCTGCGGGGGCGCATGCCATGCGCCCCTACATGCCTTTGGCCCGCAACGTCCCCCCCTCCATGCCAACATCCGCAGCATCGCACCTCCGTATAGCAGCACAACCAACGTATTTCTGTAGGGGCGCACAGCGTGCGCCCACACCCCCTCCCGTCCCCGCCTCGCTTTGGCACGCGGCGCCCATCGGGGTAAGATACACCCTCGGCCGGGGCGCTCGCCCCAGGCCCGCACCGCCAGGATACGGGAAGGAGCGTGATGACTGGGGACGCATATTATCAGCTCTGGTTCGACGACCAGAACAGCGAGGCCATCGTGTGCGAGGAAGAGGACCTCAGGGGGCTCCCCCGTGAGCTGGTGTATCGCACCGAGCCGCTGCAGGGTTGGCCCGCCGACGTAACGTTCTACTGCGTGGGCAAGTTCCCCGAGGACTATTTGTTCGCCACACTGCCCGGCTGGATCCTCATCTCTCGGCGCGTGCAGCGGGCGCTGGAGGGGCTGCGTATCGCCGATATCGAGTTTCTGCCCGTGCGCGTACAGCGGCGCGGCGACATAGGCGGTATCGCGGATTACGCCGTGCTGCACGTGGTGCGCGAAGTGTCCGCGGTGGATTGGAGCCACTCGCGCATCACACAGAGGCCCGAGCCCGGCCGCCCGCGCATCGCCGAGCTGACCGTGTTCGGTGAGGCGGTGGATGGCCTGGACCTGTTCCGCCTGCAAGAGGAGCCGAGCACCGTGTTGGTATCCCAACGGGTGCGCAGCGCTATAGACGACCTGGGCGCCACCGGATTCCACTGGAAGCCCGTGCGCGTCAGTTGATGCCGCATCGCAAGCCGCCCCACGAGCGAGAGGCCGGATCGCCGGCGGACCGCGGTCGGGGGCCACGCCCGGCGCGGGAGCGAGGTTTTCTTGACTCGCGCCAGCCCCTGCGTTACACTAGCCCGCCAAAGGCCGCCGGTGCCGCGGCCCGCGCCCACATGCTCGCCCGATCCATCGAGTGGCCGGCGCACGAGGGAGATGCATCATGAACGACAGCTCGGTCATCATCATAGGCGCCGGCGTTGCGGGCCTCGCGGTGGGTTGTTACGCCCAGATGAACGGCTATCGCACCCGTATCCTGGAGATGCACAGCCTCCCCGGGGGCCTCTGCACCGCCTGGCGCCGCGAGGGCTACACCATCGACGGCTGCATCCAATGGCTGGTGGGCACCGCACCCAGCTCGCCCTACCACCGCATCTGGGAAGAGTTGGGCGCAGTGCAGGGCCGCAGCGTGCTCTACCCCCCAACCGTCATGCAAGTGGAGCACGCGGACGGCAGCGCGGTGAGTTTTTTTGCCGACGTCGACCGCTTGGAAAGGCACCTCATCGACGTCTCGCCCGAGGACGCCGACCTGATCCGCGAGTACACCGCCGGCGTGCGCTTTGCCGAGCGGCTCGATACCCCCATAGACAAGGCGCCCGAGCTCTATGGCTTGGTGGACGCCCTGCGCATGCTCAAGCTGTTGCCCAACTACTCGCGCGTGGCCCGCTGGGCCAAGATGCCCGCTGGCGAGCTGGCGTCGAGCTTCAAAAGCCCCGTCCTGCGCGACAGCTTTTTCGCCCTGTGGCAGCCCGACGCCTCGGCCCTCTCGCTGCTCCTGACGATGCACTGGCTGTACCGCGGCCTCGCGGGCTATCCGCTGGGCGGCTCGCTCCCTTTTGCCAAGGCCATCGAGCGGCGTTACCGCGACCTGGGCGGCGAGGTGCAGTACGGGGCTCGCGTCACCAAAATTCTGGTGGAGGGCGGGCGCGCTGTGGGGGTGAGCCTCGAGGACGGCTCTGAGCAGCGCGCCGATAGCGTCATCTCGGCCGCGGACGGGCACACCACCCTGGTGGAGATGCTCGATGGCCAGCCCTTCCACGGCGAGTACACCAGCAAGCGCCTGCGGGCCTGCTACGGCCGCCTGCGCCCGTACGATCCGCTGGTGTACGTGGGGCTGGGCGTGGCACATGCTCCCGAGGCGCCGCCGGAGGACGCCCCTCTCGACGGCTCGCTGGAGGCCGCCATGGTGGAGCTCTCGGTGATGGGCGTGAGCCTGCCCCTACCCGAGCCGTTGCAGGTGGCGGGTCGGCCGGTGGAGCGCGTGCGCGTGCGCGTCCACACCTACGACCCTTCGCTGGCGCCGCCGGGCAAAGCCTGCCTCACCGTGTCGTTCCCCAGCGACTATGACGCGTGGGCGGATTTGGCGCAGGATCCGGGCGCCTACCGCGCCGAGAAGCGGCGCCTGACGGAGGAGCTGGTGGCCGGGTTGGAGGGGCGCTTCCCCGGCCTGGCGCAGGGGCTGGAGATGTGGGACGTGGCCACACCCCTCACCTTTCAACGCTACACCGGCAACTGGCGCGGCAGCTTCCAGGGGTGGCTCGCCACCCCCGAGACCCTCAGCATGCGCGTGCCCAAAGAGCTCCCCGGCCTGGAGCGTTTTCAGATGGCGGGGCACTGGCTGGAGCCCGGCGGCGGGCTGTCGGCAGCCGCCCTCTCTGGGCGCAACGCCGTACAGATCCTGTGCAAGCGCGATGGCAAGGCGTTCGAGACGTCGGTTCCGTAGCGGGGGCCTGGCACGCCGAGGGCCCCGGCAGGGCGCGCCCCGATACGCGGGGATCGCGTCGCAAACAGTAGAGCCGCAGCACGCTGCGGCTCTACGTACGTTACGGGGTGCGCTACACCCTGCGCCGGGCCCCCCTCAGCTCTCTACACCGAGCATCTCGAACATCGGGTTGCCGGCGCACTCTAGCGGGAGCGGGATCAGCGCGCGCTGGCGAGAGGACTCGTACGCGGCCATCAGCACTTCCAGCGTGGCGCGGGCGTGGGGCGCGTTCAGCGGGTGCTCGGCCCCCGTCTCGATGCTGGTGATCAGGTCCTGCACGATCTGCGCGTGGACGGCGCTCAGGTACTCGGGGCCGTCGTGCTCGGGCAGGGGGATCTCGCTCTCGGCACCGTTGCGCACCAGGCGCACCAGCGGCCGGCCGGGCGTGGGGCTATCGCCGTCGATGTGAATCTCGCCCTCCGACCCGCGCAGCAGGATGTGGTGATAGTTGGGGCCGCTCACCGGGGGCCACAGTGCGCTCAACTCCTCGCCCACGCGGCCCGAGCCGCAGGTGTGCAGCGCGCGCACGCCCGAGGCAAACCCAAACATCATCACCGTGGCGTTCTCTACGTGGCTGCCCCACGCAGAGCGCCCCTCGCGCGTGTCGATCTGGCCCATCACCCACTCGATGGGCGAGTTGTCGGCGTAGCGCCGCACCAGGTCCACGGTGTGGGTGCCATCCACCAGCAGGCTGCTGCCGGGGTGCCCGTGCGACTCGATAGAGCGCAGCTCGCCGATGGCCCCCGCTGCGAGCGCGTTGGCCGCCGCCTTGTACTGGGCGTTGTAGCTGCGTTGGTGGCCGATGGCCAGCACCGTGCCGGCGTCGTCACACGCCTCGATCATGGCGTCCGCCTCGCCCAAGCTCAGCGCGATCGGCTTTTCGCACAGGATGCCCTTGGGCCGGTATTTGGCCACGTCGATGGTCATGCTGGCGTGCATGTTGTGCAACGACACGATGGCCACCAGATCGGGCCGCGCCTCGTCCATCATCCGGTTATAGTCGGTGTAGCGCCCGCTCTCGGGGACGCCGTAGGTGTCTCCAAAGCTCTGGAGCGCCTCGGGCGAGACATCCGCCAACGCCACCAGTTCCACGTCGGGTAGCGCCGCAAAGGCGTTCCCGTGAGCCCGAGCCATACGGCCACAGGCGATAACTGCCGCGCGCCACTTTTTCTGCATCGAAAACCTCCTGTTTGGAGCGGTGAATGTGAGCGGCAGTATGCGCCATAACGCGCCAAGGTGCAACCCGCTGCTCAACGTCACGATTGGCGCGCCGCCGCCACCTCGGATATGATGGGGCTGTTCGCGCGCTGGCCCCGCGTGCCGCGCGCAGGGAAGGACACCCGCCATGGTCAAACTGCTCCACACCTCGGATCTCCAGCTCGACGCCCCCTTTCGCTTTCTGGGCGAACGCGGCTCGCAACATCGCCGCCAGCTTTGCGAGACGCTGCGCCGTATAGTGGATCTGGCCGCCGTCGGCTACGACGCCCTGTTGATCGCGGGCGACCTGTTCGATACTCCGCGCCCCCAGGGCGCCACGGTGGACTTTGTGTGCGAGCAGCTCGGGCGGCTCAGCATCCCCGTGTGCATCCTGCCCGGCAACCACGACGGCGCGGGCGAGGGCACCGTCTATCAGCACACGCGCTTTCCGGCCAATGTGCTCCTCTTTTCGGAGGAGCACACCTGCCACCTGTTGCCCGAGCTGGACCTGGCCCTTTACGGCAGGCCCCTGCCCTCGGCCGCCTCGCGCCAAAGCCCGTTGCGGGGCCTGGCCCCCGATGCGCCGGCGCGCTGGCACGTGGCGCTGGCCCACGGCAACCTGGTGCGCCCCGATATCCCCGATCCGCCGCGGCCCGTGCGGTCCGAGGAGATCGCGGGCTGCGGCATGCACTATGTGGCGCTGGGCGATTGGCACGCCTACGCCGATTGCTCGCAGGGCCCCGTGGTGGCCTGCTACTCTGGCGCCCCCGAGCCCACCGCCACCACCCAATCCGGCGCCGGCTATGTGGTGCGGATAGAGCTGGAGGGCGCCGGCGCGCGCACGCATCCGCTCCGCGTAGGGCGCATCACCGCGCGCGAGCTGTCGGTGGACGTCACCGGCAAGACGCCCGCCCAGGTGGCCGAGGAGATCCGCACCCATGCGGACGCCCACTGCATGCTGCGCGTCGCGCTCACCGGCCTCGCACCCCTCGGCACGCTGCTGGACCCCGCCCAGCTCGAGGAGGAGCTCTCCCCCGCCTTTTACTACCTGGCGTGCGAGCTCTTGTGCCATCCGGAGCTCGATAGCGTGGGCGCGTTGGATGGCGAGTTCGACGGCGGCTCGGCGGTGTTGGCGCGGTTCGTGCAGATGATGCGCGAGCGCATCGCGTCGGCGGATGACGACGCCTCTCGCCGACGCGCCGAGGAGGCGCTGCAGCTGGGCGTGGCCCTGTTGCAGGGACGGAGGGTGCTCTGATGCTGTTGGAACGGATCGCCTTGCAGCGCTTTCGCCACCTGGACGGCCGCGAGTTCGCCTTTGCGCGGGGGCTGAACCTCATCGTGGGCCCCAACGAGGCGGGGAAATCCACCCTGCAGGAGGCGATCCTGTTCGCTCTGCTGGGGAACCCGCGCCACAGAAGCCTGGATCGCGCCTATCGCGTGAGCGACCGCATCACGTGGGGGGCGCTCGACGCCTCCGGCACGCCGCAGCCCTTCCGCCTGACGATGGATCTGCGCGACGACGACGGCGCGCCCTACCGCCTGGAGAAGGATTGGTGCAACGGCTCGGCGGCGCTCATCAATCTGGCCGATGGGGAGCGGCTGGACGATGTGGACGCCGTGCAGCGCGCCCTGGGCGCTATGTTGGGATGCGACTCGCTGCGGCTGCTGGCGTCTACCGCGTGGGTGCAGCAGGACGCCATCGCTGATATCAGCGCCGGCCGCCGGGAGCTGAGCGACCAGCTGCAGGCGCTCATCACCGGCGAAGGGGTGGACGAAGTGGCCATCTCGGGCGTGCTCCAGGCGCTGCACTCGCACATCGCCGAGATGGAGCGCGGTTACCGCACGGCCGCTGCGCGCAACCCGGGGCCCATCAAGCGCGCCCAAGAAGAACTCGCCGCCGTGCGGGCCGATCTGACGAGGGCGAGCGACGAGGTGAGGCGGGTGGACGAATCGCGCGATGCGTTGGCGGCGCTGGAGAGCGAGATCGCCGCGATGGAGGAGCAGCGGGCCACGACGGGCGCGCTGTTGGAGCGCTGCAACGAGAGGGTTGGGCTGGCTCGCGCCCTGGAGGCCGCTCAGCAGGACGAGCTGCGCTACGAGCGCCACTTGGAGCAGCTGGCCGCCGCCGGCGAGTCTCTGCGTCGCGCCGAAGAGGAGCTGGGCCCCACCGCTGCTCTGGCCTCGGTCGACGCCGCCCTCGAGCAGCACATGGTCGGGTTGTGGCAGCGCGCCGAGCTGCTGTCGGAGCGCGCCCAACGCCTCGCCGCACAAGAGGCGGCGGCGGCATCCGCTCCCCAGTCTGCGCCGGTGCCGGGCGGCGACGGCCGCCCACTGCGACGGCTGCTCCTTCCGCTGGCGATGATCCTGCTCGGCTTTGTACTGCTCGTCGTCGGCCTGTGGACGCACCTCGACGCGGGCGTGTTCGGCGCGGTGCTGGTGCTGAGCGGGGGGGTGTGGCTCATAGCGCGGGCCCTGCTCGCCCAGCGCACCGCTGTGGCTCCCGCGTCACCGGACGGGACGGCCGCCCTGCGGGACGAGCGCGCGGCGTTGGAGCTCCAGCGCGGCGAGGTGAGGTCTGAGCTGACGAGCCGGTTGGCGGCTGTGGGCTGCGACAACTGGGACGCTTTCGTCGACGGGCTCTCGCGACGGCGCGAGGCGCTACGCACCCACGCCGCGGCCACCGCCCGCCACAAGGCGCTGTTGGATGGCGCGCCGGACGACGCCGAGGCGCTGCGCCGCACTGCGTCGCGCCGCCGCCGCGACGCCGAGGAGCGCCTGGCGGAGCCCGGCATGGCCCAAGCGGCCCAAGTGACCCCGCTGGAGCACGAGGCGTTGCAGCGCAGGCTGGCGTATCTGGAGAAAGAGTTGGCCCGCAAGCGCGAGGAGGCTGCTTACCACGCTGGCATCTCGCGCGGGGCCGAGAGCGACATGCTGGAGCGGTTGCACCGCCTCAAAGAGCGCGAGGCGTCGGTGGAGAGGGCGCTCTCTCGCTGGCACGAGCGCTTGGCCGTGTGGCACTTGGCCCACAGCACGCTGCAGGCGGCGCGCGAATCCACACTGCACACCGCCCAGCAGGAGCTGGCTCCGCGCATGGGCCGCTACCTGGAGCGGCTCACCCGCGGGCGCTACAGCCGGGTGGAGGCCGACCCCGAGCTCAACCTCTCCGTCTACCACGCCGAGCGCCAGGGGTGGCTGCCGGTGGAGGCGGGCTCGCTGAGCCGCGGCACGGTGGAGCAGGTCTACTGGGCGGCGAGGCTGGCCCTGCTGGACCTGGTCTGCCGCAACGGGCGCCCGCCGCTGCTGCTGGACGATCCCTTTGTGAAATTCGATCCGGCGCGCCGCCAGGAGGCGCTGGCGCTGTGCCACGAGCTGAGCCGTTCGACACAGGTGCTGCTGTTCACCTGCCACGACGGCATGGATCATCTGGCCGACCACGTCATCGCCCTGGGCGCGTGAGGCCGCAAAGATAAGGGCGCACACCCGTGCGCCCTCGTGCTGTCTGTTCTACGCCGCGCCGTACGACGTGCACTATGCCATGCGATACGTCTCGGGCTCGGTGCGGGCCAAGTCGTCCACCGTCACCTCGCGCCCCAGATGCTGTGAGAGATAGATCCCCTCGGTGATGAGCGCGGTGTTCAGCGCGATGCCCGCCGTGTCCAACAGCGGCACGCGGCCCAGCAACGCCCAGATCCAGTGCCGCTGCGAATGGGTGTACGCCTCGGCTGTGGGGTCGCAGCGGAGCCAGCGCGTCTCGGCGCCCTTGAGGTCGAACGTGCCGTCCATCTCCATGTCGGCCAGGGTGGTGTAGTAGCTGAACGGCTCCACCCGCAGGCCGCCCTTGGAGCCGAACACATGGTCGCCATCGGGCTGGTCCGCGTGGATGGCCCAAGCCTCCTCCAGGAAGAGCGTGATCCCGCCGGCCAGGCGGGCGATGCCCATCCCCAGTTCCTCCACGTCATAGCCGGAGCTCGCGCGCCGGTCCTCGTACATGTCCAGCCGCTGGTAGGTAGAGCCCGAAACGGTGAGGGGGGCCGGGTTGCCCAACAGGTACAGCACGCGAGCGATGTGGTAGACGGCCATGTCCAGCATGGCGCCGCCGCCCGCGGCCGCGCGCTGCACAAAAGCGGGCGTGGCATACCCGTCCACGTAAGGGCGCCCCCGCCGTCGGTAGTGGCAGGCCTTGGCGTAGTACAGCTCGCCCAGGTAGCCGCCCTCGATGAGGCGCTTGGCGGCGCGGCACTCTGTGTCGTACAGTGTGCCCAGTTGGATGTGCAGCTTGCGCCCCAGCGCGGCCGCCTCGTCGTACATGGCTTTGGAGTCGCGGTAGGTCCACGACATGGGCTTTTCGCAATAGACCTCTTTGCCCGCCCGCAACGCCTCGATGGTGACCGGCGCGTGCAGTCGGTTGTGTAGGCACACGTCCACCGCGTCGATGTCGTCGCGCGCCAGCAGCTCGCGATAGTCGCCGACGGCCGTGGGGATGCCGTACTCCTGGGCCACGCGCTGGGCCTCGTCCACGCGCAGGTCCGCCACGGCCACGATGTTGGCCTCGGGGATCTGCTGGTAGTTGCGGATGTGTTGCTTGCCGATGATGCCGGTGCCGATGATGCCAAGACGTATCTGATCCGCCATGTCGCTCCTTCGCATGCTGGGTTGTGAGGGTGCCGGGGGTAGCGTTCGCCCCTCGGCGGAATCTACCGCAAAGGCGGGGCGAGGTCGAGGCGCGCCCTCTGTCCCCGCGGTGCGCTCTCGGGCGCGGCTAGTAGTGTATCCAGCCGCCGTCCACGGTAACCACCTGGCCCGTGACAAAGCTGGCCTCGTCCGACGCCAGATACACGAACGCCCCCGCCACGTCCTCCGGCAGGCCGCGACGGGGCAAGCATTGGCGCTGGGCCATCGCCTCGGCCAGATCGAGCTGGTCGGGAAAGTCGGCTATCTCTTGCTCTGTGCGGATGGCGCCGGGCATCACACAGTTGACGCGCACCCCCTCGCCGCCCACTTCGCGCGCCAGCGAGCGAGTGAAGCCGATGAGCCCCGCCTTGGAGGTGACATAATGTAGAAACGGCCCCCAGCCCAGTTCGGCGGTGACGCTGGACACCGTGAGGATCACGCCGCTGCCGCGATGGCGCATGTTGGGGTAGACGGCCTGGGCGCAGAGCAACGCGCCGCGCAGATTCACGGCCAACACGCGATCCCACTCGTCCACCTGGATCTCGTGCCACGGGCGCCGCGGGTAGTGGGCGGCGTTGCACACCAGGATATCCACCGGGCCAAAGGCGTCGTGAGCCGCCTCCACCAGCCGCTGCACGTCGCTTTGCCGCGAGACGTCGCCGCGCACGGCGATGGCCTCGCCATCGGTGTTGCGAATGTCGCGCACCAGGGCCTCGGCCAGGTCGGCGCGCCGGAAATAGTTCACCACCACGCGCGCGCCCTCTCGCGCGTAGGCTCTACACACCGCCGCACCGATGCCGCGCGAACCGCCGGTGACGATGGCCACCCGGCCGTCGAGTCTTGTCATGGTCGTCGAATCTCCTCTGTTGCGTGGTGTGCACCCCCACCGCCAGCGTCCCGGCTGCCGCCGCGCGATAGCAGCGCGCCAGTGCGGTGGGGGTACGGGTGTGTACGGCGCCCGCCTGCGGGCGGGGGTTTAGCCGCCCCGGCTTCTGGCGCGGTCCGCACGTGTGAGCTCTTGCATGGCGTCGGAGGCGCGCTCGCGTATCATCCGATTCACGATCTCATCCGAGGCCCTCGTGATGGCCGCCGCATCGTGTGGCCCCGGGGTGCGCGCCAGGGCCGGCCGAGCCAGCTGCATCACCGACTCTCGTGCGAGCCCCTCGGAGAGCGCCCGAGCGCCGAACTGCCGGCAATAGGCGGCGTTCATCAGTGTGTACGTAAACACAGAGCCAAACACATCCGTATCGTACAGATCGCCGTCTTGCAGGCGTGCGACGCCCGTGTGCGGGTCGCCCGCGTCGGGGGCGCGGCGCGCCAGATCGGCATAGTACTGTCTCAGCCCGTGGTGGATGGCGTTGTGCGCCGGTCCCCCCCGGAGCCCGAGATACGCCGTGAGCAGGCTGTGGACGATGGAGGCCTGAATCTCGCCCACGTCGGGGAGCCCGCGCCCCCCCGAGGCGCGGACCACGGGCAACATAAAGTCGATCCACGCGATGTGCGCGACGTTGGTGCACGCGACGCGCAGGTTCACCAGGTTGGCGAACGCTCTCGGGCTCAGGTACTCGCCCTTGGGGGCTCGACGGCTGAAATCGCGGACGGATTGCAGCGTGTCGAGGTCGGCGATGACGATGCGGTCCACTCCCTCGTCCGGATACACGTACACATTGCCCTGGTGCGCTTGGCTGAACACATAGCCCACATCGTGCAGGTGCCTCAGGCCCCGCAGGAGCTCGCTGCCCGTACGCAGGTACCTTTGCAGCGCGCGCATGGTGCCGGCGGCGTCGCTGGCGTGAAGGAGCTCCGTCACGGGGATGGCCCGGCCGGGCAGGGCGTAGACGTAAAAGGCCACGTCGTCGCCCACCGTCCCCCAGGCCACGTTGGCGATGACGGGGAACTGCGCGGGGTCTATGCCGCCCCGCCCCTCGGCGATCATCTGCACGTGGCGATATTTGGTCTCGGCCACGCCGGGGCTGAGGCCGCCCAGGGGATCCACATTGGGCGCCCCGCGGATCCCTTTGGCCGGCGTGGGGCGCCCCGCCGACATGGCGGCTTGAGACAGGGTGGGAAAGTAGCGGTGCAGCGTCGTGCCCGGCATGGGGGAGTGCAGCGTCAGGCGGCCATGGGGCTCGTCGGGGCGCGCCACACCCACCCCGCCGATGACCAGGAGCTTGTCGGGCAGCAGGGGGTGCGTGGCGAACACCCTGCGAGTGATCCGCTCGGGGGCGCCGATGTCTACCAAGTAGCGGTGCCGCAGGTTCTCCTCCACAACGACAAAGCCGCCGGGGTCACCGGTCCTGAGGAACTGCTCCAAATCCGCGATGAAACGCGCCCTCGCGGCCGGCTCTGGGGGGAGGGTGGCGTCGTTGAGGGCCCCGAACGCGAACGGGCGCGCAGCGTAGATGGCGCGCTCGGCGGGATCTACCACGACGATGGGGATGCCGCGACGGTAGGGGGTGTCGAGGGGCAGGGCGGTGTCGGTGTGATCCATCGCGTGTTTTCCGTTCCTGGTTTCGCTGCTGGTTGTCGCCCGGCGAAGCGATCGGGCCGGCGGGCCATCCGCTGGGACGTCACAGCATCCTTTACGGCTGGGGCCAGCCGGCATAGTCCTGCCAACGACGGATGGGCGCGTATCCCAGCAGCCGTTGGGCTTTGCGCATATCAAAAACCGGCGCGTAGGGATCGTCGCCAAAATAGGCGGCATCGCGCACGTCGGGCAGCGGGTCGAAATGGTGCGCCAGGGCTTTGAGCGTGGGCACCGGCAGGAAGGTGTTGGGCGCGCAAAGGTAAAAGGCCTCAAAACGGATCGGCTGCTCGGCGGGGAACGCGTAACGCACCGCGAGCCGCACACCCTGTGCCACATCGTGCGGGGCGATGTACGACCCGAACCAGCTGCCGGGATCGAACTCGCCCGCCAGGCCGCGCGCTACGATGGCTCGCGCGCTGGCGTCGGCGCGGGCCGTCCACACCCACATGTACCGCAGAGAGATCCCCTCGATGGCGTAGGCCCGCGCATAGTGATCGAGCATCTCCTCGCCGAACCGCTTGCTGAGGCTGTAGGTCTCGTGGGGCCAGCAGGGGTGGGCCTCATCTATGGGCAGGTAGAGCGGGCGCAGGTTCACGTGGTGGATGCCGAACCCGGTGGATGAATCGCTGCAGCCATAGACCACACGCCGGACCCCGTTGCGGCGCACGGCCTCCAACAGGTTGTAGGTGCTGACGGTGTTCACAGACAGAACGCGGTCGGGCGGATCGTTCTGCGGGTCGGGGATGGCTGCCAGGTGAACGACGATGTCGGCGTCGCGCACGGCCTCGAGGGTGGCGGGGAGGTCCGTCAGATCGCACTGGACGTAGGCGACGCCCTGGCACGAGGGCCTGGGCGGACGGATGTCCAGCACCGTGGTGTCTACGCCGTGGCGCAAGAGCTCGCGGACCACATACTCGCCGATGTCGCCCGCGCCCCCTGTGACCAGCACTCTCATAGCGGTTCTCCTTTGATGCGGTATGCTTTTGCAGCGATCGCCCCGGTGGGGGGATGTAGCGGCACGCTCCTGGGCTAGTCGTGGGTCCAGCGGGCGACGTCGCGCACCATTTGGCGCGCCTCCTCCTCCGAGCGAACGCCGGTGGCCAGCATGAGGCCGCGGCTGGACAGCTCACGCATGAGGATCTCTACCTCTCGCGCCTCCACACTCAGGTGTAGGCCCTTGCCGGCGGCCTGGATGCGCTTCAACAACGGGATCCACTCAGAGATGGGCGCTCTGCCGGCGCCGGGCACCCATTGGATCGCGGCGATCTTGGGCTCCTCCAACAGGTAATCCAGGTGCGGTATGCACTCGGGGCCGTCCAGATGCCACACCACGCTGTCGAACCAGCTGAGTTCCTCAACGAACCAATCGAAAAAGAAGCGCTTGAACGTGTGCGGCGAGATGAGCGCGATCAGGTCGCACTGGATGACGTTGTAGCGCCCGGGCCCCCAGGCGTGCAGCCAGCCGCTGCTGCTGCCGCCGATCTCGGGGCGCAGCAGTTCGAAATACGCGTCATAGAGCGCGCGGCCGCCGCGGCGTATGGGCAGCATGGCCGCGTCCACCTCTGCGGGGTGATCGTACAGGTCTATGCACAGCGCCTCGCGCCCGCGCAGGGCCGAGAGGCCGTCGGGCCCCGAGTGCGTATCCGGGAACCCCACCATCCAGCGGCCGCGGCTGCGCGCCAGCGCCTCGCGGGCCAGCCCCATCTGCAGCTGCCACCACCTGTTATCGGGGTCCAGCTGCAACTCGGGCGCCGGGTCCCACGTGTGGATCATGGGCCGCACCCACGTGGTATCGGGCAGCAGCTCCAACTCGGCGCCGAAAAAGGCGGCGAACGCGTCGGGGCCGATGTTGACGTGATAGATGGGCAGCGCGTCGCCGCCAAAGAAGGTGTGCGCCATGTGGCGCTCCAGGGCTTCCATGGCGTAATCGACGTCCGTCCAGAGCTGCTCCAGATCCCTGGGCGGGGGCAGGGGCGGCGCCGGCCGGTTGCGTGGGGCGGTCACCTGGATACAGGCGCGGTCGATCACGTCGCAAGACCACCACGCGGCGTGGCGCTGGAGGGCCGCCTCCAGATCCTCTTTGAGTTCGGGCGTGATAGTGGTGGACATCCACACCTCCATATCGATCGAATTGGCGGTGCTTGGCAGAGATGCCAGGCGTATTCACAGCACGCGGCGATCTGCGCACTGCCGCGTTCCACCCCCTCAGAAACTGAGCCGGGGGCTTTGGCGGGCCGGCCCAGGGGCGCCGCCTCCGCTCACTCTGCGGCGAGGCGCGCCAGCCAGGCGCCCTCGGCCTCCAGCAGGCCCAGCTTCATTTCCAAGTTCTGCCGGCGCGCTGGGATCAGGTCGATCACGTCGAAACCTGTCGATTGCAGCACACGCTCGAGCACCACGGTGCACCAAGGCGCGCCACCACCGCCGCCCCCCGCCACACAGACCCCTACGGCCGGCTTGCCGCGCACGCCTTGGGCGCCCTCTTCGTGCATGCAGGTGCGCCGCAGGCGGTCGAGAAAGCCGCGCAACGATTCGGCCAGCTCGCCATAGTAGACGGGGTTGGCAAAGACCACCAAGTCCGCGGCGCGGATACGATCCACCACGCCCGCCAGATCATCTTCGATGACGCAGCGGCCCTCGGTGCGGCAGATGCCCCAGCCGCGCTCGTCGCATTGGCGGCAACGCTGGATGTCCAGCTCGGGCAGGGTAACCCGCTCCTCCGTGCCGCCCGCGGAGGCGACACCTCTCAACAGGGCGTCGGCGGCCTGGGCCGTCTGCCCGGCCGGGTTGCGGCTGCCGAGAATCATCAGACAATGCATGGCGGAGCTCCTTTCGCAAAGGTTCGGCTTCAACTCGGAGGATTGTAGCCCGCGCCACGCCCGCGTGCAAGTGGCCCCCGCCCGGGGCCCGGCTCGCCCCTCTATCCCCAGTACGAGGCTATAGGGAACGCTGCGCCCCAAAAGCTCCTCCCAACGCGCCCCATCAGGCCCCAGTGCGAGATTGTGACCGCCTCCTTTCCCACCGACTCTTGATCTATAGCCACTTTTCTGGTATCATCTGTATAGAACATTTGTTCTATCAAGGCTATCATGAGGCAAGCCATCAGGGAGAGGAGCGTATGCCGAGAAACCTCGACAAGAGGCGTTGTGAAGTGGAGGGCTGCCGTGCGTGGGCCATGCGAGGCGGTACGCGATGTGTGGCGCACGTCGAGCGCCCGCGCTCGGTGCGGCGGCCACGTGCGCGCGTGCAGAACGTCGAGCCGCGAGAGGGGGCGCCGACTGCGCCGTGGAGTGCGCCGCCCTCGATTGCCGAGCTGCTGGACGAAGAGCTGCGCAAGCTGCTGGAGGTACGGGCGTTGTACGAGTGGGGCCAGCGCGCCGACGATGCGTCCCACGCGCCGTCGCCCCAGTTCCTGCGCGCCTGGAACGATTCCGTGTCGCGTGTGGTGCAGCTCCTTCGAGCCCGCCGCGATCTGGCCGAGGCGCAGGGCGGCGAGTTCGACGAGCTGGTGCGCTCCGTGCTGGACGAGCTCTCGGCGCGGCTGGCCAACAACGGCCATCCCGCCACGCGCTGACGTGCCCGCCCATGGGATGCACACACCGCCGCACCGGGTGTTTTGCGGGGGGCTGGATGTTTTGTAAGGGCGCACAGCTGTGCGCCCCTACACCCCCACACCGCCGTTGGCTGTGCGCCCCTACACCGCCACACCACCGTTGGCGCCCCCACACCGCCGTTGGCTGTGCGCCCCTACACCGCCACACCACCGTTGGCGCCCCCACACCGCCGTTGGCTGTGCGCCCTACTTTCAGGAGGATGTCATGACCGAACGCGTGTCGCGCGGCCGGCTGCGGGCCGAGCTGCTCTACACTTTGTCCAACGTGGAGCCCTTTAGTCGTCGCGTGCTGCGCCGGCCGCTGCGCGATTACCAGCTCGAGCCGGCCCGCGCCATCGTGGATTCCGTGTTGCAGCGCCGTGGGCTCACCCTGGTGGTGATGATGGCGCGCCAGGCCGGCAAGAACGAGACCGCCGCGCAGGTGGAGGCCATGCTGCTCAACCTGTTCCGCCGGCGCGGGGGCAGCCTGGTCAAGGCGGCGCCCACCTTTCGCCCGCAGATCGTCAACAGTATGCTGCGGCTGACGGGCGTGGTGGAGCACAGCCTGCTGCCGCCCGCCGCCACCGAGCAGGGCTATATCGTGCGGATGGGGCGGGCGCGGGCCATGTTCTTCTCGGCCGATCCGCAGTCTAACGTGGTGGGCGCCACCGCCGATATCCTGCTGGAGGCCGATGAGGCGCAGGATATCGACGAGGCCAAGTGGAACAAAGACTTTCGCCCCATGGGCGCCAGCACCAACGTTACCACGGTGTTGTGGGGCACCGCATGGACCTCGCACACGCTGCTGGCTCGCACCGTGCGCGCTCTGCGTTGGGCCGAGGGAAAAGACCAGGTGCGGCGCGTGTTCTGTGTGCCGTGGGACGTGGTGGCCGCCGCCGTGCCCGAGTATGGCCGGTATGTACGCGGCGAGGTGGAGCGCCTGGGCCGCAACCACCCCTTGATCCGATCGCAATACTACTTGGAGGAGATAGACGACGGCGGCGGCATGTTCCCTGCGGCCACGCGTGCGCTGATGCGCGGCGCCCATCCGCGTCAACGCGCGCCAGAGCCCGGGGGCGAGTACGCTCTGTTGTTGGACGTGGCCGGCGAGTCGGAAGAGCGCGTCGACGGCGCCCAGCTGCGTGAGCGCGAGCCCCGCAAAGACAGCACCGCCCTCACCGTGGTAGAGGTGCTGCGCCAAGAGGCGGAGCCGCCCCGCTACCGCGTGATGGACCGCTACTGGTGGACGGGCACGCCCCACCACGAGCTTGCCGGGGCCATCGCCCGCCTGGTGGAGCTGTGGGGCGCCACGCGCCTGCTGGTGGACGCCACCGGCGTGGGCGCCGGGCTGGCGTCGTTCTTACGGGGGGCGCTGGGGGGCATCGTTCGGCCGGTGACCATCGGTGCGCGCGTAAAGAGCGACCTCGGCTGGGGGTTCCTGGGGATCTGCAACTCGGGCAGATTCCAGGATTACGCCGACGACGGCGCGCCCGAGACGCGGCAGTTCTGGCGCGAGGTGGCCTCCTGCGACTATGTGGTGGCCGATGGCCCCAACCAGTATATGCGGTGGGGCGTGGCTGATCCGGCGGTGCACGATGACCTGCTCCTCTCCGCCGCGCTGTGCGCCCTGCTCGACGCGGAACCCCCGGCGCCGCGCGCACCCACGCAGTTGATAGAGGCCCCGGACGTGCTGGTGGCGCGGGGCACTGCGGGGGAGGAGGGCTCGCCGGATGCCAAAGTGTAGCGCCACGCCCCATCGCGCCCAGCGCCGAGTTGACGCCGACACGCCAAAGGAGGGCGGCCCGCTGCGTGGCCTGGATGAGGCTGTGGGCGACGCCCCCGCCGAGGCGAACCTGCTGCACCTGTGGGAGCGGGCCCAGCGCGAGCTGTTGCGTTGCTGCCGCCACACGCTCTACCGGCTGCGGCGCGGCGATGGCGGCTTTTACGAGGCGGATGACTTTATACAGGACTGGTTTCTCGAGTTCGCTGCGCTGGTGCGGCGCTGCCACAACGCCCCCGAGTGCGAGCTGTGGGCCGCCTGGCACCGGATGCTGTGGGGCGGTGGGTTGCGTGTGTTGCGCCGCGCGCCGCAGAGGCTCTGGTCGCGCCGCGAGTGGCTTGTGGAGCCGAACGCGCTGGCGCTGGCGGACGCCGGCGATGCCCCCACGCTCGCCGATGAGGTGCGTTTGCCCGTGGGCGCCCTGTCTGCCCTGACGCAGCGCGAGGACGCCCAGCGCACTCAAACCCGGCTCAACGCGCTGGATGAGCTGGAGGCCGCGCTCTGGGCGCTGACCCCCGGCCAGCGGCTGGTGCTCTACCTGGGCGCGTTGGAGGGCCTGCCCGCCGCCGACTTGGCGCGCTGCCTGGGCCTGCCCAACACCAACCGAGTTTATGCGCGGCTCTTTTCGGCGCGGGCCGCACTGCGGCGCGCACTGCAACGGGTCCGCGCCGATGCAGTGCGCCGCCCGTGAGGCCGACACACGTTCACAGAGGGGGATACGACATGTTGGTAGAACAACGCTTGGAGCAACTCTGCGCCGCGCTGGCGGCCGAGAACCGCTGCTTGCTGGCGCTACTGCGCCGGGGGCACAGCTTGGAGGACGCGATCGCTCGCCTGGAGCACAACGCAGCGCGGGGCTACCCGCTGGCCTCGTCCGGCGGCGTGCTCAGCTCTCGCAGCAGGTCGCGGGCGTCGGCCTCGTCGCGCTGAGCCACCAGCACCTCCACCAGGCCCAACCCATCCACCGTGAGGCCCAACACCCGCCCGATGGCCTGATAGCGCAGCGTGGCGGGGATGCTGTGGCTCTCCAGCTTGGACTTGGCGACCTCGGCCGCCAGGGGGCCCTGCGAACGGTATACGACCACCAAGGAGTCCGGCTCGGCCTCGGGGCTCGCGGGCGTATCCTGATGTGGCATCGCGTTGCCTCCCATCTGCCATTCGTGAGGCCGCTACCAGGCTATTGCTCGGTCGGATCTCGCGGGGTGCCGTCCTCGGTGTAGAGCTCGGGAAAGTAGCGGTGCAGGCATTGCGGGCAGAGGCCGTGGGTGATGGAGAGCCCCATCTGCTCGGTGATGTACTGCTCCAGGGGCAGCCACTGCCCGTCGTCTTGGCGGACCTGCTTGCAGCCGGCGCAGATGCCCAGCAGATTGGTGGCGTCACCGGCGGCGCTCGTGCCCGTGGCGCCCTGCCCCAGAGACGCTTCGCTAACCTCCGCGCCCACCAACAACATGGCGGCGCGCCCGGCGTCGTCGTTCGCCACCCGCACCGAGCGCCAAGCCACCGTGCGGCGCTGGCCGCCGGCGCAGACGATGGGCACAACACCCTGCCACACGCCGCCTTCGCCGCTGGTGCGGGCCAACTCCGCCCGAGTCGCCTCCTGTTGTGCTGGGTCTACCAGTGTGCTCACCCAGTCGGCCCCCAGGAGCTCGCCGTAGCGGTAACCGGTGAGGCGGCGGGTCGTCTCGTTGAGGTCGGTGACGCGGCCGCTCGCATCCACCGTCAAGACGGCGCTGCAGGCGGCGCCGAGCAGGGCGAGGGCCAGGTGGCGCTGGTGGCGCATCTCCTCTCGGGCGGCCTCGCACTCGATCTGTGCGCGCACCCGCTTGCGATGGGCGCTGCACCACAGGCCGATGGCGCCGCCGGCGACGGCCAAGCTCGTTATCGGCAGCGACCACCAAAGCGAGTGCGGCCATATCGATGCATCGGCGCGGCAGTGGGCCAAGAGCCCCGCCGCGGACAACGACATCATTCGGCCCACGAGGCCCTTTGGGAGTGTGAGCCCCACAGAGGACTCGGCGGAGAGCAGCTCCCACAGCGAGCGCATCCCGCTCAACCGAACGCGGGGCGGCGGCAGCGCCGGGCTGGGTGCTATGCGCACGAGGAAGGATGATAGACATCGTGTGTTGTCCATCACCCAGGCGGGAAGGGCAGCCAGTCGAAAGGCCTGAATCACGGCGTGGCCTCCGCTTCAGTGATCTGCTGGGGACGCCTGCAACGCTGCGGCCGGGGCCCCGGCCGCCGGTGAAGCGTTCGCTATCGAGTTCGCCTGCCTCGGGATGGCGCGGATAGTAACACGCCGGCGCGGGCGTGTCAATCCTCGGGCGCAGCCTCGGTCGTTGTCGCTCAGCCGAACAGGTTCATGCTCAGGTAGCGCTGCCCTGTATCCGGCAGGATGGCGACGATCAGCTTGCCGGCGGATTCGGGCCGCGCTGCGATGCTGAGCGCCGCCCAGGCCGCCGCACCCGACGACACCCCCACCAAAATCCCCTCCTCGCGCGCCAGGCGGCGGGTGGTCTGGAGGGCGTCCTCGTCGGAGACGCGGATCACCTCGTCCAGCAGCTCGGTGCGCAACACGCCGGGCACAAACCCCGCGCCGATTCCCTGGATTTTGTGGCGCCCGGGCTCGCCGCCCGAGATCACCGGTGAGCCCTCCGGCTCCACCGCCACGGCCCGAAAGCCCGGCTTGCGCGGCTTGAGCGCCTCGGCGATGCCCGTGATGGTGCCCCCCGTCCCCACACCGGCCACCACGGCGTCCACCGCGCCGTCGGTGTCGGCCCAAATCTCCTCGGCGGTGGTCTCACGGTGCGCCCTCGGGTTGGCGGGATTCTCGAACTGCTGCGGCATAAAAGCGCCGGGCGTCTCGGCCACCAGCTCCTCGGCGGCGCGGATGGAGCCCTTCATCCCCTGGTCGCCGGGGGTCAGCACCACCTCGGCGCCGTAAGCGGTGAGCAGGCTGCGGCGTTCGACACTCATCGTATCGGGAATCGTCAGGATCAGGCGATACCCGCGCGCGGCGCAGATCAACGCCAGCCCGATCCCCGTGTTGCCGCTCGTGGGCTCCACGATGACCGAGCCGCGGCCGATCACGCCCTCGCGCTCGGCCGCGTCGATCATGCCGAGGGCGATGCGATCCTTGACGCTGGCGGCGGGGTTGAACGATTCGACCTTGACGACCACCCGCCCCCCCAACCCCTCGGCGATGCGGTTCAGGCGTACCAGCGGCGTGGCGCCGATGGTGGCGCCGATATCGGCGTATATGCGGCTCATGCTACCCTCCGTACTGGAGCTTGCGATCGGCGACGGGCGGCCCGGGCCCCCGCGCGGTGCGTCGCGTTTGCGGCCCGTTCGCCCGCGATGAGAAACGCATCTTACCGCTCGCACGGCAGGCGTCAAGTGCTGCCGCTTGACAGCGGCCCCTCCCCGTTGCATACCTCACACACCATACACACGCAAAAGGAGGAGTCATGGCGTTCAACGTCAAAAAGCGCGGCAAGCTGACCTATTACTATGATGGAGACCGCCCCACCCTGTCGGCGCTGGTAACCGAGGAGCTGCCCGACGGCGATCTCAAGATCTATTTCTCGGGGCTGACGGGCGGCTACTCGGCCAAGGGGGTGCTCGAGCTCGAGGAGCTCGTGAGCATGGACCCGCACCGCGAGATCCCGCTGGTGTTTCGCTCTTGGGAGCGATGGCTGCAGGACGCCGGCATCTGCGACTCGCTCGCGCAGGTGGATTTCATCGAGATTCACGCCTTTGGCTGCCAGCCCAAAGCGCCCAACCCGCTGGTGGACCCCGAGGGGTACGCGGCCGAGAGGGCGCGCCTGAGCAAAGCCTACGCCGAGGCCTACTCGAGCTTTTTCGCCGACCACATGCCCGACGGCGGAGTGCCGGCGCGCTTTACCGTGCACGTGGTAGACGTGCCCGACCGCGCCGCATCCTACGAGTTCTATGGCATCGCGTTGCTGCAACGCGCCCTGCAATAGGCGGTGCATCGCCAGTAACATACAGTCCTCTCCAGTGTCATCCGATTATAATCTTGTAATTGGCTCTTGACATACAATCTTTGATGATATATGCTTTGAATGACACTACATTCGTCTTGTTTGACGAAAGGGGGACGTATGCGTAGGGTCAACAGTCTCGATTGGGTGGCATTGGTTCTTCTCATCATCGGCGGGCTCAACTGGTTGCTCGTGGGTTTGTTTGGGTTCAACCTGATCGCAACCGTCTTTGGTGAGATGACCTTGATCACCCGAATTGCGTATGCGCTGGTTGGTTTGGCGGCACTCTACACCATATACTTTGCTGTCAGGGTCTCCAGTGAGCCTACCGTGCGGGCCTGAGCGCGCGGGGCTCCACTCCCGACAGATACACGTGGCACACAATATCTCCAGGCCGAGGGTCCTCTACCGAGAGGGCCCTCGGCTTTTTGTGCGCCCTCGCCGGGCCGCGCCATGCGGCAGAGCTACGATAACCCCATCGAATTGTGTGCGAGCGAGAGCGCGCTCTGGAGCGCATCTTGCGTTTTGTGGTATCATGAGCCCAGCACCCGACGGAAGGACGGACGATGTACGCATTCACCGACGAACAAAAGGATCATATCATCGCGCGCCTGCGCGAGCACGATGTACGCCCCACTTGCCCTCGATGTGGCAACAACGGCTATGTGCTTCTGGGGGGCATGTCTCTCGGCGCGAGCGCTGCTGGCGGCACACCGACAGCGGACGCGGACGAGCCCATGCCCGCTGCTGTGGTAGCTTGTTCGCGTTGCGGGTTCGTCTCGCTGCACGTGTTGCGCGCACTGGGCCTCGAGTACGGGAGGCAGTGAGCAGTGAGGGGGAGCCCCGTGCAGTGCGGGCGCGTTCGGCACGGCGTCCCCGGCACGTCCACCATTTGGCGAGCCTTGCCGCAGAGCGCGGCTCCAAACGAGCGGTGCATTGCACAACGTGCCGCGCGGCAGTATACTCGGGTTGAGCGGCCTTTTGCTGTGTGATGGATGATGGGGCCGATGGCTCGAATTCGAACTCTATCGGCACAAGCTCGCCCGAAGACACGCCGCCGTCGTCGGTGTATCTGCCGGCGGCGCTGTGCGGCGATTGATGCGGCCGGCGGTGCGCAGCGCCATGCTACTCTGCTAGCGCTCACCCGCGCCGCCGAAATGTGCTATAATGGTAGCGACGCACCCCTCCAGGGGGCGCCTCCGGGCTGGAGCCAACGCCGGCGCGGGGCATAACCTCATAGATCACACACCGACGGCCGACGCCGATTCAATCGGGCGGGATGCGGGCGGTGGCCCCGCATGGTGGGCGGCCCACAGCCCGCCGTAGGCGCGGCGCGTTGCATTCTTGCGGCGTCAAGGGCGCGCGCATTCTCGAACGCCTGCACAACACTCATCGAGCCGCTCTCGCGGCCGGAACGCCGTGGGGGCTCAACGAACCCGACGCCGAGGTGCACCGTGCAAAGAGCACTGTCTGGCACCAAGTACGCTGGTCCGCTGCTCGCTGCCGCACTACTTGTTGCGCTCTCCCTCGGCGCCGGCCAGATGTATCCCCTCTACCACTCCACCTTTGAGATCCTGAACGCCGCTGTGAGCTTGGGGGTCGCCAGTGTGGCGCTGCACTCCTGGCGCTTTGAGCAGGACGGCTTCCTGGCGTGGGTCGGAGCCGCCCACCTGCCTCTGGCGGCCCTCACCGTCGCACACCTTCTGAGCTCGCCCGAGCTGGGCCTGCTGGCGGTATCTCCCGACAAGAGCACGCGGTTGGCGGTGGCCGGCGGCTATGTGCAGGCGTTGGCGCTCACGGCATCGCCGATCTTTCTGCGCCTCAAGAGGCCCCCGCGGCTGTCGTTGGACACCGCCCTCTGGTTGGCGGGCATCGTCGCCGTGGGCGCGCTCCTTTGGGTCACCTGCGTCACTGTAGACGACGCCTCGCAGCGGACGCACCTGGCTCCCGGCCTCACGGCGTGGCTCACCTACGCGACGCTGCCGGTGGGGGCGTTGCTGTTGACGCGTTGGAACCAGGGGCGCTTGTCTCCAAGCGTGGTACGGTTTCTGATGTGGGCCATCGTGGCCACCATGCTCGGCAACATCGCGCTGTCTCTGCGCCACCCGCAGCCGCCCTTGTGGGGCGCGTTGGGCCATTTTGCCCGGTTGACGGCGTTGACGCTGATGTACGTGGCCGTCAGCCGGGCCGGTATGACGGAGGCCCAGGACCGCCTGTCGCGCGCGCTGCAGTGGGGCGAGGAGGCGCAGCGCCAGTCGGAGGCGCGCTACCGGTCGCTGGCCGAGCTCTCGCCCGACGCCGTGCTGGTGCATCGCGGGGACCACTGCCTCTACGCCAACCCCTCTTCGGCGGCGTTGTTCGGCGTCGGCAGCCCGCAGCACCTGGTGGATATCGGCCTGCGCGATCTGGCGCGCCCTCTGGGCCCGGCGCGCGCCGTGGAGGAGCCGTCGATCCACGAACTGCATCTGTATCACAGCGGGGAGTTTGGCACGCGCGTGCTCGAGTGCGAGCTGACACTTCGCAACATCCGGCGGCAGCTCGAGGTCTCCGAGATGCCCATCGTCTACGAGGGGCAGCCCGCCATCCAGACCACGATCCGAGACGTGACGGAACGCGAGCTGATGGAGCAGCAGCTCAGAGACGCCAACGAGCTGCTGGAGCGCCGTGTGGCGGAGCGAACCGCCGAGGCCGAGCAGCGCTCATACCAGCTGTTGGTGCTGGCCTCCGAGTTGGTGCGCACCGAGGAGCGCGAGCGGCGGCGCCTGGCGCAGGTGCTGCACGACCACCTCCAGCAGCTGTTGGTGGCCGCCAAGCTGCAGGTGGGGCTGACACAGCGCCGCGCCGACGATCCCGACCTGGACAAGGCGCTGGATCAGGTGCTGGGGCTGCTCGACGAATCCATCGCGTCCACGCGCTCGCTGACGGTGGAGCTGAGCCCGCCGGTGCTGTACGAGGCCGGCTTGGTGCCGGCGCTGCAGTGGCTGGCCTCCGCCATGAGCGAGCGATACGGGCTGATGGTGCAGATGACGGGCGACCCGGTAGACGGCCACGGGCACGGGCGCTCGGGAGAGAGCATCGACGAGGAGATACGCGTGCTGCTGTTCCAGGCGGTGCGCGAGCTGCTGTTCAACATCGTCAAACACGCCGGTGTGCGGCGCGCCACGGTGGAGGTGAGCCGGCTGACGGCCGGGTGGGTCAAAGTGGTGGTGTCGGATGCCGGGCGCGGGTTCAACCCCGGGCAGCTGGACCTGGACACCACGCTCGGCGGCTTTGGGCTGTTCAGCATTCGCGAGCGCCTGGGGCTGTTCGGCGGGCGCATGGATGTGGAGAGCGAGCCGTTGCGCGGCTCGCGGGTGACGCTGCTGGTGCCGATGCGCCGCCCCGAGGCCGACGCGTTCAAAGCGCCCGGCAAAAGGGCTCCGAAGCGCGAGGCGCGCTCCGGGGCACAGCGGGCCTCCGAGTAGCGCCCGCGGCGTGCGCCGCCTCAGCTGAACAGCGTCTCCTGCTCGGCGCCCCGCCGGCCCTGCACCTGCACGGTATAGTTGGCGATCTCGCCGCCCGTCATATAGTATTTGAGCTCGAACAGCATGCACTCGCCGGGGGCCAGGGCGCCCTCTTTGATCAGGTAGGGGCTGAGCACCCCCACCACGCCGCCATCCGCCGCGTACAGCGTGCCGGCGGCCTTGACGAGGGTGGCGGGCACGTCGCCGGCGTTGCGCAGCTGCCCGATCAGGCTGCAGCACAGGCCGGAGCGCCCGATCTCGCGGTAGTGTAGCCTCTCGGCCACCAACTCCAGGTGCGGTTGCGGGAGCTCGGCGTCGTCGTAATCGTGCGGGCGGCCCTCTACGCGCAGATCGTAGCGCGTCCAACCCTCGGGCGCCTCGTCAAAGCTCAGGGAAAAGGGGTTGCGGGCGCCGGGCAGCGTCCACTCTAGCCCCAGGATGTCGCTCTGCTCGCCCACCAGATGGCCGGTGCCGTCCAACAGGCGCAGGGTGATGCGCACCCAGCGCTCGGTGGCTCCCCCCTCGTTGGCCACCTCACCCCAAAAGTGCAGATGCCCGCCGGCATCCGTTTTGTAACGAACGCCGAGAACCACAAGCTGCGACACGCCGATACCTCCTGAATAGCAATCTAACGTACTCTACCATAGAGGGCTCGTGTGCGCAAGAATTGGGCGGTTCGCTCGCAACGGCCGCACACCCCACGGGGCTAGCGGGCGCCGGGGCTTTGTGGCGCGGGCGGGTTTGACAGGGCCGCGCACCTCTTGTATCCTGTACACACAAGCATACAAGCTCTCACAGCGCGAGGCGCGATGGACACCATCGACCGCAACAGTCCGCTGCCCTACTACCATCAACTGGCCGAGATTTTGCGTCGCGAGATCGTGGAGCACGGGCCCGAGCACGGCGTTTACGCCCTCGCCTCGGAGAACGAGCTCTCCGAGCGCTACGGCCTCAGCCGCGCCACGGTGCGGCACGCCCTGGGGTTGCTCGAATCGCAGGGGTGGATCTACCGCGAGCGCGGCAAGGGCTCCTTTGCGCCGGCCCGCCGCGTAGAGCAAGAGCTGACGCAGCTCGTCTCCACCACCGAGGATATGCGGGCCCGTGGCTGGTCGTTGGAGACGCGGCTCGTCTCGCTGCACGAGCTCCCCGCGCCACCTTACGTGGCCCACGCCCTGCGCATGCCGAGCGCCGTCCCGGTCTACGAGGTGACCCGCCTGCGCGTTGTGGAGGACGACCCCCTCAGCCTGCAGACGGCCTACCTGCCCGCCGGGCTGTGCCCCGGCCTGGGCGAGCACGACCTCACCAGCTCGCTCTATCGCCTGCTGGAGGACGCCTACGGCCTGCGCCTGTGGAACGCCACCGAGACGTTGCGCGCGCGGCCGGCCTCGCCCTATGAGGCGCAGATGCTGGCGATCCGCGAGGGGCAGTGCCTGCTGTATATGGAGCGCGTCACCTATGCCGCCGATGGCGCGGCGATAGAGTATTTAGAGTCGGTGTGGCGCGGCGACCGGTACGATTTCAAGGTGGCGCTTTCGCGGGGATAGGGCGGTGTCATCGCGCGCGGGGGCGCCGCAACAGATAATACTCTGTATATTGAGCCCGGCGTTTCGCTGGGCCAGGGCACGATCAGCGTATCCGGTCTATTGCACAGAGGAGGTTCCCCATGTCCGCACCGCTGCGTTTCTCGGCGAATCTGAACACCTTTAACGCCTGCGCCGACCGCTACGTCCTCTCGGGCTACGGCGAGCGGCTCTCGTCCGACGAGCTGATCCGGGCCGCCACCCAGGTGCCGGGCCTCACCGGCGTGGAGCTGGTGGGCCTGTGGCACGTCAACGACGACAACGTCGTCCAGCTCGACCGCCAGCTCCGCGACGCGGGGTTGGTCGTCACCTGCGTCACGCCGGATATCTGGGCCTCGGGCAAGTGGGGCTGGGGCTCTTTTACCTCGCCCGACCCCAACATCCGCCGCGACGCCGTGCGAGAGGTCCAGCGCTCTATGGAGTGGGCGGCACAGATGGACTGCGACGTGGTGGATCTGTGGTTCGGCCAGGATGGCTACGACTATCCCATGCAGGCCGACTATCTCACCGCGTGGGATCGCCTCATCGAGGGCACCATCGAGTGCGCCGAGCACCTGCCCGACGTCAAGCTGGTGGTGGAGTACAAGCCCAAGGAGCCGCGCACGCACTGCTTTATCAGCACCGTCGGCAAAACGCTCCTGCTCTTGGACAAGGTCGATCGGCCCAACGTGGGCGCCATGATCGACGTGGGCCACTCGCTGCAGGCCTACGAAGACGCCGCCGAATCCGCCGCACTGCTCCACTATTTCGGCAACAAGCTCTTCTACATGCACTTTAACGACAACTGGCGCCTGTGGGACGACGACATGACGGCGGGGTCGGTGCACACCATCGAGCTGCTGGAGCTGCTCTACTGGCTCGACCGCTTGGAGTACGACGGTTGGTACGCGCTCGACATCTTTCCGTACCGCGAGGACGGCATCCGGGCTGCCAGCGAGAGCATCGCTTGGATCCAGGGCCTGCACGGGCTGCTGGACGTGATCGGCCGCGACAACCTCAGCGCCGCCATCGAGCAGGCCGACGCGATGGAAGTGTCAAGCCTCGTGCGCAAGGCCCTGTTGGGCTAGGCGAGGCGTTCGGCGGGGCTGCAGCGGCGCTCGAGAGGGGGGTGTGGGGCGCCCCGTGGGGGCCTCCGCTCCGGCGCGCGCCCCTATGCGGCTGGCTGTGCGCTTGCGCATTCGCGGCGTGGCTGCGGAGAGGGAGGGTAAGCAAAGAGAGAGACTCATGCTCAGGCTCTCACGGCGGCGCGGGGGCAGGCTCCGCTGGGACCTCGCACTCGCATCTGGGGCCGCCGTGTACGCCCGGTGCGATTGATTGCGTACGCATCTGTGTTCGAAAAGGAGAATCACATGGTAAAGCCTTTCTACGATCCGCACATGTTCAACTATATGTGGGAGAGCCTCGATCAGGACCGCTTTGTGGTGGGCACGTACTATATCGAGGACACGATGGAGGGGGTGGATTTCATCGACCACCTGGACCAGGTGCAGCGCCTGGCCCTGGAGGGCTCCACCGCGTCGTGGATGGAGGTCAAGGAGGAGACCCCCGAGGTGCGCGAGCGCCTCACCAGCAAAGTGCTGAACTACCTCGAGATCCCCGCGCCCAAGGGCACCAAGAAGGCCATCGTGCAGCTTGCCTTCCCCATCGCCGCGTGGGAGGAGAACGTCAACGTGCCCATGATGCTGCTCTCGATCATGGGCAACATCTCGGCGTTCCCCGCCAAGATGCGCATGCTCGACCTGTACGTCCCCCACAGCGTGGCCGCCAAGTTCAACGGCCCCAAGTTCGGCATCCCCGGGCTCCGCGAGCAGCTGGGCGTGCCCGATAGGCCGCTGATCCTGCAGATCATCAAACCCAAGATGGGGATGTCGCCGCAAGAGACGGCCGACCAAGTCTATCAGACGGCGTTGGGCGGCGCAGATCTCTGCAAGGACGACGAGATGTGCTCCGAGCTGGCCAACTCGCGCTTTGAGGACCGGCTGGAGGCCGTGCTGAAGGCGCTGGACAAGGCCGAGCGCGAGACGGGGCACAAGACGCTCTACATGGTGAGCATCACCGACGAAGCGGACAAAGTCCACGAGAAGGCGCGCCGCGCGGTGAGCTTGGGGGCCACGGGGCTGCTCTTTGCCTACTCGGCCGGGCTCTCGAGCCTGAAGGTGATCGCCGACGACCCGCAGATCAACGTGCCGATTCTGCTGCACGTCTCGCATATGATGGCGCTGCTGCCCACGATGAACTTCCCGGTGCTGTCCAAGCTGTGCCGGCTGTGCGGCGCCGACATGATGCTCACGCCATCTATCTGGTCGAGCATCCCCGTGGCCTCGCCGGAGGAATGCGGGCGCGTGGCGCAGACGCTGCAGGCGCCTTTCTACGACATCAAGCCCACGTGGCCCATGCCCGCGGCGGGGATGTACCCCGGCTTGGTGGAGGTGCTGATCCAGGAGAACGGCCCCGACTTTATCGTGCCGGCGGGCGGCGGCATGTTGGGGCACCCCATGGGCTACAAGCAGGGGGCCATGGCCTGGCGCCAGGCGATAGACGCCGTGATGCAGGGCATGAGCCTGCAGGACGCGGCCAAGCAGTATCCCGAGTTCGGCGCCGCCGCCGAGCTGTGGGGCATCCGCCGGCGCCCTGTGACGCCGTGGGGCTACTCGGGGCCCGAGTACCATCCCAAGTTCGCGCCCAAGAACCTGTAGCGCGCGATCGCTCCACGCCGAAGACACCGCCACATCGGGGGCGCGTGTAGGGGTGTGGGGGGCACAAAGAGCGAGATGTAGGTGTAGGGGCGCAAAGAGCGAGTAGGTGTAGGGGCGCAAAGCTTTGCGCCCCTACATCGCGCCCCCGTCTGTTGCGCCCCTACATCGCGCCCCTACATCACCCCCATCTGTTGCTGCAATACGCCGAGAGCGGGCAGTGGCATCGCCTCTGGTCGCAGGCCGAGATCGCCGAACAGATCGGCACGGTTCGCGACGCGGTGGGGCGCGTACTGCGCAACTTTATGGCCGAGGGCCTCGTTCGGCGCCCATCCCGCCCTGGCTTTGGGCGCGCAGTGTAGGTGTAGGGGCGCAAAGCTTTGCGCCCCTACATCGCCCCGTCTGTTGCGCCCCTACATCGCCCCGTCTGTTGCGCCCCTACATCGCCCTGCCTGTTGCGCCCCTACATCGCCCTGCCTGTTGCGCCCCTACATCACCCCCGCCTGTTGCGCCCCTACTACATCATCCCCGCATATTGCTGCAATACGCCGAGAGTCGTCGGCTAGGCGCTCTCGCCGTCGCCCTCGCCCCAGGCGGCCTCGCGCTCGCGCAGGCGGCGGGCCAGAGCGTCGGGCACGCGGCCTGTGCGCCCCAGCGTCTCGATGGCCTCCTCGGCGTCCTCAAAGGCTATCGGCTCGGGGAGCTCGTCCCCCTCCCCGCAAGCCTCCGCTGTGGCACCCGGTGCCGTGGGAGCGCAGCCGAGCCACTCGCTCACCAGGGCCCGGCAGTGGGCCGCGTCCTCGAAGGGTTGCGCCCCCGCCTCGATCCACGCGCGGGCCTGCGGGCTCTGATCTCCCGACCAAGCCAGCACCCGTATGCCGGAGCCGAACGCCTGTTGGCTGGCCGCCCACTCTGCGGGCTCTACATCCGGCGCCACCACCACCAACACGGCGCTCAACGCCAGGATGAGCGGCAGGCGGGCCTCGGCCAGGCTCTCGTCGTAGGGCGTGTCGCTGGGGTAGGGGCTGAGCGCCAGCAGCCGGCCCTCGCCCAACGCACCCTCCATGCTGTGGAGCACCCGCATAAAGTGGCGGATGCCCAAAGGCAGCACCAGCGTCGTGGGGGCGCCGGCGTCGCGGGCCGCGTCCAACGCCGCGCGATCCACGCCCCGCGCATAGCCCCCCACCAGGTGGTGGCCGTCCTCACACAGGCCCCGGGCCAATTCGTGGGTCAGCGCCAGGGCTTTCTCGGAGGGCTCGGCGCCGCCCCACACGGCCACACCGGGCTGCGTCGCCACCTCCAAGACGCCCCGATAAAAGAGCAGGTAGGGCAACCTCTCCTCGGGCAGATGCTCCTCCAGGGCCTCGGGGTAGGCGTCCTGAATGCGCGTTACCACGTGCACATCTTGCCCCGAGAGATCGCGCAGGGCGGCGGCGTGGGCGGGCGCCTGCCCCCCCAGCGCCAGCAGCTCGGCGGCCTCCTCCGGGCTGACCCCCAACCTCTGGGCCAGCAACGCGGGCGGCGTATCGAACAGCGTGATCAAAGGCCTGCCGTCCTCGAACGACCACGCATGGATCGCCCTTTTAGCCAGTGAGCGCCTGATGTTCGGCGCGCACAGCAGCGCCAGCCAATAGGGGGTATCGGCGTTGTGCATGTTTCGAACGATCTCTTGTTGCGGTTTCATACCGTCGATTATAGGCCCGCAGGCAGGGGTGTCAACGGGCCCCTGTGCGGCACGGTTGCGCTGCGCGGGATGCGCAAAGTATCGGGCCGAGTTCACGGGCCCCCCGCGCCGCGCCCCTTGACGCGCATCCCATTTGACATCGTATCCGCCTCTCGACTACACTGCGCCCATCACACATGTGGCTGGGAGCAGACCCATGAAGATCACCGCAGTAACCTGCTATCCGGTCTGGGGCGGGGCCCGCAACTTTCTCTTTGTAGTGGTAGACGCTGGCGACGGCCTCTACGGCGTGGGCGAGGCGGGGCTCACCGGGCGCGAACTCTCTGTGATGGGCGCCATCGACCACCTGCGACCCCTTCTCATCGGCCAAGACCCTATGCGCACCGAGCACCTCTGGCAGCTCCTCTCGCGGGGTGGCTTTTTCCCGCACGGGCGCGTCATAGGCAGCGCCATCGCCGCCATCGATATCGCCCTGTGGGATCTCAAAGGCAAAGCGCTGGGCGTGCCCGTGTACGATCTCCTCGGCGGCCGCACGCGCGATCGCGTGGCCTGCTACTGCCACCTGGGCGGCGGAGACTCTCCCGAGGTGGAGCCCCTGCTGCAGAGCGCCCGCGAACACGTGGCCGAGGGCTGGCGCTTTGTGCGTTGGGCGCTGCCCAACGAGGGCGAGCTGCTGCCGGCCGGCCGCTCCATCCGCGCCGCGGTGGAGCAGTTCCGCGTACTGCGCCAGGAGCTGGGCGACGAGGTGGAGCTCTGCTTTGACGTTCACACGCGGCTGACGCCGCCCGAGGTGATCCAGCTCTGCCGAGAGGTGGCGCCCTATCGCCCCTACTTTATAGAGGACCCGATCCGCGCCGAGAGCCCACAGGCCTACCACCTGATCCGCAGCAAGGTGGATACGCCCCTGGCCGTGGGCGAGCAGTTCGCCAGCAAATGGGAGTTCCGCGAGCTGATCGACCACGACCTGATAGACTATGCGCGGGTGGATCTGTGCATCGCCGGCGGTCTCACAGAGGCCAAAAAGATCGCGGGGTGGTGCGAGGGCCACTATATCGATATGGCGGTGCACAACCCGCTGGGGCCCGTGGCCACCGCCGCGTGTGTGCACCTGAACCTGTCGATCCCCAACTTTGGCGTACAAGAGCAACCCTCCCAGCCCGGTGCCGCCCTGACGGACGTGGTGGGCAACCAGCCGGTGTGGCGGGATGGCTGCATCCTGCCGCCCACGGGGCCCGGGCTGGGCATCACGTTCGACCGCGACGCCGCCGTCCGGCGCCCGTTCCGCATGACGGAACTGCCACACCTGCGCCGCGAGGACGGGGGGTTCACGAACTGGTAACGCTGGGCGCGGGGGTAGCCCCGCGCATGCATAGGAGGCACTAGCGGTGAGGTGGTGGCAAATTCTGGTCCTCACGCTCGACCTGTACATCGTGGTCAGCATAGGCCCCTGGATGCTGCTGCAGATCATCGAGTGGTCTCTGAACAAATCGCGCCACTCGCTGGCTAACCTCAGCGCGCGCCTGAACGAGCTCAGGGCCGCGGCCGCCGAGGTGGCCGGTTGGCCGCAGCAGCCCCGCGCCGGGCGCTACGAAGCCCCCGATCGCCTCGCCCGGCAGGGCTTGGACGCTCTGCGCGACGACCTGGAGGCGATCAAGGGGCTGTGGCCCTCCCTCTCGCTCTACATCCCCGCCCGCATCGGCCCGCTGGACGTGGTGCTGCTGCGCTCGTGGGGGCCCCTCATCAAGGACCTGGGCACCTGGCGAGAGGCGCGCGCCATGCGCCAGCGACTGGAGCACGCCGAGACCGCCCTGGCGGTGGTGCAAGAGCAAAAACGCATCGTGAACGAGATCCCCGCCAAGACGCGGGCGCGCCTCACCGAGACCCGCGCCGAGCTGCAACGCTTGGGGGCCCTGCTGGATATGGAGCTGGACCTGGGCACCCGCGGCCTGGAGGATATGGCCCAACGCCTGCGGGCCCTGAGCGAGGATGTGCAGCAGGCGATAGAGAGCCTCTCGCAGGCCGCCCCCATCGATCTGCCGTCCGTGGTCTTGCGGATAGACGCCCTCCTCTCGGAGGCGGGCCCCGCGACGGAGGCGCTGGATGGCCAACTCGTGGACGCGGTGCGCGAGCGGAACAGCGCCCAGAGCCAGGTGCCGCGGATGCGGGCCTCCCTCGCCGCCGCCGCCAAACATTGGGAGGGCCTGATGGCCCGTGGCGCCACCGAGCCGCTCATCGCCGAGCGCCTGCAGGGGGCCACCGCCCGGTTCGAGAAGCTGGCCGCCGTCGTCGAAGAGCGCTCGCTGGACGCTTACCGCCACGTTAACGCCGAGCTCGCCACACTGGATGGGGAGCTCCAGGAGACCAACGATCTCCTCGCGGTGCTCAGCGAGCTGATGACCGAGGCCAAGGCCGCGGTAGAGGGCGACGTACAGGAGCTGGCGCGCGTGCAGGCACAGTGCGCCGAGCTGGCCGCCCGCGAGACGGCGCTGGAGGACGACGTCACCCAGCACCTGTTGGAACAGGGCGGCGACGCCTACCGCGAGGCGGAGAGCTGCGCCGCGCTGGGAACCATCGAGGGCTGCGAGCGAGCCATCTCGCTCTCCGTCACAGCCATGCGCTGCCTAAAGGAGGCCGAGCTCTCTGCTGCGCGGCTCGAAGAACAGGCCCAGGAGCTGCGCGCCTACTCGGTCACCATTTACGGCGAGCCGTTGGCCGCCCAGCGACAGCGCGCGGCAAAAGTGCGCGAGCAACTCCAGCTCTACGCCCGGCACTGGGACGGGGGTTTGAGCCGCCGCGTCGAAGTGGCCCTGGACCGCCTGCAACGCGTCGAGGCCACCGTTCACGCGCTCACCCCCGGCTTGGGCCTGCAGAGGCGCCTGCCCCAGTCGGAGCTGCCGCAGGTGATCGCGACGCTGGAGGGGGCCCGCGGCGAGTTCGAAGACGCGGCCACGGCCATCGACCGCCTGGAGGCGGAGGCGGAGCGCTTGCACGGCCTGCGTGCCAAGCTGGAGGATGCCCTGGTGGAGCTCACCACCGAGAGGCTGCCGGCGCTCGCAGAGACGTCGCGCCGTATGCTGCCCGATCACCGGGCGCGCCTGGCGGCGTTGGTGGATGTGTTGCGTGTAGAGATCCCCCAGCTGGAGGACCCCACCGAGGTGGATTACGACGAGGCCTTTGGCGTGTGGCTGCCCAACGCTTTGCGCAGCCTCGCCGAGGTGGAAAGGGCGCACCAGCAGAGCGTGCGCGAGTATCGCGAGGCGCTGAATGGCACCATGCAGGCGCTGGATCGCGAGTGGGGGCGCCTGCAAAAGCTCCAGCCGCACAACTATTACCGGATCGAGGAGAATGTGGACCGGCTGGCCGCCGACCTGGACGCTTGGCGCGTCGATGCGCAGAACCATCTGGACGACCCCCAGGTTCTGCACGAGCTGTTGGGGCGCCGGGTGGCCGTGCTCCAAGACCGCATCAAGACCGCCCGCACGCAGCTGGAGAACGGGCGGGCCAACCTGGAGGGGCTCGATAAGCACCTGCACAAGCTGGCGCAATCGATCCGCGGGCTGCGCGGGCAGATCCAAGAGCGCCAGCGCACGTCGCGCTTCAAGGGGATCCCTTGGGAGCAGACGGAGGCCGACGGGGCGTGGGGGCGCGCACAGGATCTGGAGCAGGATAGCCGCACGGCGGGCTCTCTCGTGGACGCCATCGACCTGATGCAGCGGGCGGTGAACGCCGCCGCCGAAGCGGAGCAGCTGTACTCGCGCGCGCAGCACCAGATGGGCGCCGCGCTGGATCGGCTCGACGACGAGCTGCGCTCCATCAGCATCGCCATGGGCCGGGCCCAGCGGCGTGCGCGCGAGCTGCGGGAGAACGGCGCTGCGGAGGAGGCCGAGGGCATCCAGGCCGTCTGCCTCGATGGGCAGCAAGCTGCGGAGCGGGCCGAGAGCGCTACGTCGTTCGACGAGGCCCTCAAGCGCCTGCGGGGCGCGCGCAACGCCCTGGCGAGGCTGTAGGGCGCCGCCTCGCTGCCGCGTGCGGCCCGCCCCCACCTCGGCACCGCGCCCTATGCCGTGTGTGCATCGTCGTAGGCGCCGCGGGCCTCGTTGCGTTTGATGCGCAACACCTGCTCGGCCATCTCGCGCGATTCGCGCCAATAGCTCTTGCCCTTGCCCTGGGCCACGTCGCGGTCGGCCCAGTCCACCGTCACCTCGCGGGTGCGATGCCCCGCGCGCTCCGCCAGGTAGAGCAGCTCCACATCGAACGCCGTCACCTTCCAGCCGTGCACCTGTTGCGTGGATCGCAGGGCGTCCAGCTTGGGGAACAGCTCCAGCGCCACGTCGCGCCGCATGGCCTTGAAGCCGCACTGCGTATCCGAGATGCCCCGCAGCAAAAAGAGCCGCCTGAAGCCGCGAAAGATGGCCGAGCCCAGGCGACGGTAGAGCGGAAAGTTCTGCCGCTCCATGCCGCGCGAGCCGATGACCACGGGATACTCGCCCAGGTACGGCATGAGGCGGGCCAGCTGGTCGATGGGGGTGGATTGGTCCATGTCTGAGAAGAGCACCACCTCGCCGCGCGCCGCCTGGATGCCGTACCACACGGCGCTGGGCTTGCCGCCGTGGGGGTTCTCCAGCAGGCGAAAAGCCGGCATGTCGGCGATACGCGCGCGCACCAGCTCGCGGCTGTCGTCGGTGCTGCCGTCGTCGGAGATGAGCACCTCGTACGAGTAGGCCTGCTGGCGCAGGTAGCGGTGCATCTCGTCGAGCACGCCGCGTTGCAGGTTCTCGCTTTCGTTGTAACAGGGCACAATCACCGAGAGGAATATGTCGCCCACACAGCCTCCGATCCCGTTCGGCCCTTCGGCCGCGGCCTAGTCGAGCAGGGACTCCAAGTAGCTATCGGGCACGCGGCGGCCGGCCTGGATGGTCCGTCGCGCCCCGCGCCATCGCCACCACGTCAGCGCGCCGGCCAACTGGCCGCGAAGGCGTGCTCGCGCCGCGTCGCCGCGCCAAGCGCGCAGGGCGTCGCGCGCCACGCCCCACTGCGCCGCCACAATGCGCCGCCAATGCCGCCGGAACAGGCCCCACGGGTAGTTGCGAGCGATGACCCACAGCGTGTTGCGCCCCACATAGTAGCTGGAGAGTGTGCCGCCGCCGCTGGCGCTCAGGTGGTGGTAGATCACGGCGTCCGGCGTGTAGACGCAGGGCCAACCGGCCAGCTGCGCGCGCCAGTTGAGGTCCACGTCCTCGCAATACATGAAAAAGCCCTCTTCAAAGGCGCCGACCTCCTCCAGCATCTCGCGTCGGTAGGCCACGGCGCCGCCGCACCCGCCGAACACCAGCGCCTCCTCGTCCCACGGGGGGCCGTAGGGCTGCCACACGCCGCGCGAATCGGGCAGGCCGTCCAACCCGTAACGATCGCCGGCAGAGTTGAGCGTGTCGCGCCGATTGTAGAGCATGATGCGCGAAGCCGCCGAGCCCGCCCGGGGGTGGCGCTCCAGGGCGGCCACCAGGGCCTCCAGCCAGCCGGGGTCCGCCTCCGTGTCGTTGTTCAGCATCACCAGGATGCGCCCGCGGGCGGCGCGGATCCCCGCGTTGCACCCGCCACTGTAGCCGCTGTTGGTTTGCAGCGCCAACACGCGCACCTCCGGGTAATCGGTGCGCAGGGCGCCCACCGAGCCGTCGGTGGACGCGTTATCCGCCACGATGACCTCCACGTCGCGCAGTGTCTGCAGGCGCAGCGAATCGAGGCACGGGCGCAGCAGGGCCAGCCCGTTCCAGTTGGGGATGATCACCGATACCAGGGGCGCAAGAGTTGGCGGCTGTTCCGTCACCGGCGGGCCTCTAGGGTTGGCGCGCCAGATCGTGGCGCGCGACAAAATCGCTCAGTGCTTCTTGCCAGGGGCGCGGAACGATACCCAGCGACGACCCCATCGCGTTGTACAGCATCACACGCTTGGGCACGGGCGCCGCACGCACATAGTTCTCGGTCGGCTCCAGGGCGACGTCGCCCCGGCCGGTGAGCTGCAGGATCTCGCGCGCCCACTCGTACCGCGAGCAGAACCCGGCGTTGGGCAGGTGGTAGGTGCCGTAGGCGGGCCGGCGGATCAACTGATCCAGCGCGGCGGCCACGTCAGCCGCGTAGGTGGGCGAGCCGATCTCGTCCGTCACCATGCGCAGGCGCTGGCCCTCGTCCGCCAGGCGGAGCACGGTGCGCACAAAGTTGTTCGGCCCGTCGCCGTAGAGCCAGGCGATGCGCACCACGTAATGTTGCTGCACGAGCTGGCGAGCCACCTGCTCGCCCATCCATTTGGTGCGAGCGTAGACGCTCAGGGGATTGGCGCGGTCGTACTCGTAATAGTGCGTGGGCTTGGCGCCGTCGAACACGTAATCGGTGCTGATGTACACCAGCGGGCAACGACACTGCATGGCGGCTACGGCCACGCTGTGGGTGCCCACAACGTTGAGGTGATAGGCTCGCTCGGGCGAGCGCTCGCAGGCATCCACATCCGTCATCGCGGCGGCGTGAATGATCACCTCGGGCCGAAAGCTCTCCATCTCGCTCAGCGTACGCGGCAGGTCGGTGATGTCGTGATCGGGCAGGTCCAAGAGCAGCAGTGTTTCGGTGCTCTTGCGCTCCTGTAGCGCCCGCCCCAGCTGCCCGTTGCTGCCCGTGATGGCGATGCGCATGGCGTGCCTCCGTTCGCTGCGGCTGTGGGTGGAGGATCGGCTGGCTTGCGCCCGCGTGGAGGCGAGCTCAGCACAACCCATCGGATGCCAGCGCATTATAGCACTGCGCACAGGGAGCGGCAAAGCCGCCCCGCATTTGGTTGACAACGCTGTACGTTTCACCATAATAAGGCTAGGGTCTGTAGCCCGTTGGTGAGACGGCCAACCCAGCGGCGCGCCTGTGTTTCCACGCATTCTCGAAGGGCATTTCGGCACAACACGGAGGGGGATCATGGCGAAAGGGATGGTGCAGAGTTACGGAGGGTCGACGGCCGGTACCAGGCTGCGCGAGATGATCCGCACCCTGGAGATCGACGTCGCTAATCTGCAGGGCAAGCGCGAAAAGGTGGTGGACGCCCTCAAGCTGCGCGATGAGCTGGAGGACGAGTATCAGCGCCTCAACGAGCAGGGCCTCAACCTCAGGTCGGAGCGCACCCGCATAGAAACGGTGGACGGCATCCTGGCACGCAGTGCCGGCCTCATCGAGAAGGAGCTTCGATCGCAGGGCGGCTTGGCCGGGGTCCGCGCCCAAGTGAACCCCCCCGAAGACCGCACCTGGTGGTATGTGGATGTGCCCTACCTGGAGGGCAAGCGCAAGAGCACCAAGACGGCGATCGTCGCCTCTGCGATCATCGTGGTCGTGCTCGCCATCGCGTTCATTGCCTCCAACACGTTGTTCGGCCCGGGCACGCGCGCGGCCAAGGCCCGCACGTTCTTTGTCAACGGCCAAAAGTATATGGAGCGCCAGGACTTTACCGCCGCCGCCGGAGAGCTCGAGAAGGCCGCCAAGGCCATCAAGAACTATGGCGAGGCTCACACCTACCTCGGCGTGGCGTACGAGAAACTGGGGCGCAGCGCGGACGCCGCAGCCCAGTTCACCGCGGCGCAGGCCGCTTTCAAAGACCGGAGCAAATACCTGCTCAACCTGGCTTACGCCTATAACGAGGCGGGCGACCCCGATGCCGCCTTGATCACGCTGGACGACCTGCTCTCGCAGTACCCCAGAAAGGGGGAGGGCTACCTCGCCCGCGCCGAGATCTATTTTGCCAAGGGCATGGCGGAGGAGGCTGCGGCCGACTATCAGAGCGCCATCGAGCAGGCCCAGATCGCCAAGAACGATTACGTGTTCAACCAGGCCACGCTCCGTTACGGCATCGTGCTCAAGACTCTGACGCCCGAGGCGGGCGGCTGAGCCCCGCGCAACACCCGCACCGCGGCCAGTGTTTGGCCCTGAGACTCTGCGCGCTGGGCGCCTTACGCCCGGCGCGCGTTCCGCAGCCCATGTTGGCCCGACGCGCGCCGCCCGCGGGGGAACGCTCGGCGGGGCGCGTGGGCTATTTCGTTTTGATGGGGAGGTGACGTGTATGGGTACACTGCAGAGCAGCCCGGCGGTGACCTCTCTCACGCAGTTGAGGGACGCGATCCGCAAGCTCGAAGTGGGCGTCGCCAACCCCAAAGGGCGTGGCGCCGGGATCATCGACCTGTTCAAGTTGCGCGATGAGACCGAGCTGGGCCTCGGAATGCTCGCATCGGAGCGGGCGGACCTGCGAGCCGAGATGACGCGGCTCGAAACCGTGGATGCCGGCCTGCGGCGCCGCGCTCCCGTCATCCTGCGCGAGCTGCGCCGGGCCGGCGGGCTCGCCGCCGCACGAGAGCGCGAGCAACCGCCCACCGCACACTGGTGGTGGTATCTGGATATCACGTACACAGAGGAGCGCCGCCGCCGCCTGAAGCGCAGCCTGTTGACGGTGCTGGCGCTGGTTGTGATTATCGGGGGCGGCATCTACACGGTGGAGCGCGTCTGGGGCCTGAGCCCCGTCGAACGACAGGCGCGCCAGCACGTTGCCACCGCCGAGAACTATCTCGCCCAGGGCGAGATAGACGCCGCCATCGACGAGTACCAGCAGGCCACCGCCGTGCAGCCCGATTTCGCCGAGCCCTACACTTACCTGGCCGCCCTTTACGACATCCAGGGCCGCGAAGACGAGGCGCAACAGGCCTATGCCACCGCCGAAAAGCTCTACGAAGACCCTATCCTGAGCCAAGAGGAGCTGGCGCAGGCCTACCTGATGCTGGGCCGCCCCGACAAAGTGTACGAGACGGTGGATCGCATCCTGGAGCAGGACCCCGAGAGCATGCGCGCCTATTACATCCGCGCCGGCGCCTACGAGATACAGGACGACGGGGAGAACGCCCTGGCCGATTTGGAGCGCGCCGCCGATTTGGCCCACGAGCAGGGCAACGAAGCGCTCTATGTGCTGGCCAAAACGCGCATCGGCAACTTGCTACAAAAGATGGGCGCCCAGATCGGGCCCTGAGGCCCCTCGGCGCACACAGAGGAGGCGGCGGCCCCAACGGGCCGCCGCCTCGCAGTCTACCGGGTTGCGTGCGGCGCCTACGCCAGCGTCTCGCGCAGGATGGTTTCGCCGCGCTCGGTATCGTCGAGCTTGACGACGATGCGCGCCGAGGGCGCATCGCACGCGGCATAGGCATAGCTGTACTCGATGTTCACCCCCGCCTGTGCCAGCGGCTCCAACACGCGGCGCACAAAGGCGCCCGGCTCGTCGGGCACGTTCAGCGCCAGCACGTGCGTCTTGGAGCAGGTGATGCCCGCATCGCGGATGGCTCCGACGGCGTGCTCGGCGTCGTCCACCAACAGGTGCACGATGCCGAAATCCGAGGCATCCACGATGTTGTGGGCGATCAGGTTGATCTCGGCCTCGGCCAGCACGTTGAGCAGGTACAAGAGCCTGCCCGGGCGGTTCTCCAGAAACGCCGATACCTGCGTCACTCGCATCGCTCTACCTCCTTGCGTCGAATGATGATCTCGCCCTAGCCCGAGTACACATGGCGCCGGTCTATAACCCGCTTGGCTTTGCCCGTGCTGCGCTCGATGCGGTGCGGCTCCACCAGCTTGACCCGCGCCTGGATCCCCAGCGTATCGTACATCTCGGCCTCCGCCTTTTGCTGGAGGCCCCGCAGCCGCCCGATGTCGTCGGCAAAGATCTCCTCCGATACCTCCACCCAGATCTCGAGCGTGTCCATGGCGCCCCGCTCGCGGTCCACCAAAATCAGATAGTGCGGCTGCACGCCCTTTACCTGCAGCAGCACCGTCTCGATCTGCGAGGGGAACACGTTCACGCCGCGCACGATGAGCATGTCGTCGGTGCGCCCGCTGACCTTTTCCATGCGCACAGAGGTGCGCCCGCAGGCGCAGGGCTCGGGCGCGAGGCGGGTGATGTCGCCCGTGCGGTAGCGGATGACGGGCAGCGCCTCTTTGGTGAGGGTGGTGATTACCAGCTCGCCCACCTCGCCGTAGGGCAGTGGCTCCTCCGTCTGCGGGTCGATGATCTCGGGCAAAAAGTGGTCCTCGGCGATGTGCAGTCCCGTGTGATGGGTGCACTCGCCCGAGACGCCGGGCCCGATCACCTCGCTCATGCCGTAGGTATCTATCGGGTCGAGCCCCAGGCGCCGGCCGATCTCGCGCCCCATCTCGTCGGACCAAGGCTCGCCCCCGTGGATGCCCACGCGCAGCGCGGTCTCGCGCAGATCCACGCCCATCTCCTCGGCCTGCTCCGCCAGGTGGATGGCGTAGGAGGGCGTACAGCAGTAGACGGTGGTCTCGAAATCCTGAATCAACATGATCTGCCGGCGAGTGTTGCCCGACGACATGGGCACGACGATGGCGCCCAAGTTCTCGCTGGCCTGGTGCCAGCCCAGCCCGCCGGTAAAGAGCCCGTAGGCCATGGCGACCTGCACCATGTCGTCGTTGGTGACGCCGGCGGCCACGAGCTGGCGCGTGCAGACCTCTCGCCACGTATCCATATCTCGCTGGGTGTAGGCCACCACTGTGGGCTTGCCGGTGGTGCCGCTGGAGGCGTGCACCCGCACCAGCTCCCCGCGCGGCACGGCCAGCAGGCCAAAGGGATAGTTGTCTCGGAAGGCGCTCTTGTGGGTGTAGGGCAGCAGCCGCAGATCGTCCAGAGAGCGGATGTCGTCGGGCCGCACGCCCGCCGTGCGCAGAGCCGCACGGTAAAAGGGCACCCGCTCATAAACCCAGGCCACCTGCTCCCGTAAGAGGTCCAGCTGGAGCGCCGCCAGGGCCTCGCGCGAACCCGACTCTCGTTCTCTGTTCCAAATCATCCCTCGCCTCCAAAAGGGTTGTACTTGACCGGTGCGTTCGTGTCAACGGGGCGGCGGTCTAGCTCGCGCTCCCTATATGGTAGACGTCGCGCCGGTCTATGATGCGTTTGGCTTTGCCCACGCTGCGTTCGATGCTATGGGGCTCCACCAGCTTGATGCGCGCCGAGATGCCGCAGGTCTCCATGATCTCCCGCTCGGCGCTGGCCTGCAGGTCGGCCAGCACGCCCAGCTCGTCAGAGAAGACACCCTCCGACACTTCCACCCAGATCTCGAGCGTGTCCATGGCGCCCGAGTCGCGATCCACCAGCAGCTGGTAGTGCGGCTCCACGCCCTGCACCCGCAGCAGCACCGTCTCGATCTGCGAGGGGAACACGTTCACGCCGCGCACGATGAGCATGTCGTCGGTGCGCCCGCTGACCTTTTCCATGCGCACAGAGGTGCGCCCGCAGGCGCAGGGCTCGGGCGCGAGGCGGGTGATGTCGCCCGTGCGGTAGCGGATGACGGGCAGCGCCTCTTTGGTGAGGGTGGTGATCACCAGCTCGCCCACCTCGCCGTAGGGCAGCGCCCGGCCGTTCTCGGGGTCGACGATCTCGGGCAGAAAGAGGTCCTCGGCGATGTGCAGCCCGCATTGGTGTGTGCACTCGGAGCTCACGCCCGGCCCGATGATCTCGCTGAGCCCATAGATGTCCAACGCCAGGAGCCCCAGGCGATCCTCGAGCTGTTGGCGCATCTCGTCGGACCAGGGCTCCGCGCCAAAGAACCCCACGCGCAGCGCGCTATCGCGCAGGTCGGCGCCCATCTCTTGCGCCGTCTCGGCCAGGAACAGCGCGTAAGACGGCGTGCAGCACACGGCCGTCGCGTGCAAGTCGTGGATCAGCATAATCTGTCGGCTCGTGTTCCCGCCCGACACGGGCACCACCGTGGCGCCCAGTCGCTCCCCGCCGTAATGCACGCCCAGCCCGCCGGTAAAGAGCCCGTACCCGTAAGCGTTATGCAGGATGTCGCGCCGGGTGACGCCGCCGCAGGCCAGTGTGCGGGCCATCGCCTCGGCCCACAGGGCTACGTCGCCGGCTGTGTAGGCCACCACGGTGGGCTTGCCGGTGGTGCCGCTGGAGCCGTGCACGCGCACCACGTCTTCCATGGGCGCGGCCAACAGGCCAAAGGGGTAGGTGTCTCGAAAGTCGCTCTTGCGGGTACAGGGCAGGTGCTCCAGGTCGCTGAGGCTGCGAATGTCCTCCGCCGCCACGCCCGCCGCCCGCAGGGCCTCGCGGTAAAAGGGCACATCCCGGCCGACGCGGGCCACCAGGGCCTGCAACCTCTGCAACTGCAGCGCTTCCGTCTCGGCGCGGCTCGCACACTCTGCTGCTTCGTTCCAGATCATCGGGTCCTCCCAGAACTCTCTATAGTGCGATGCCATCCTGTAAGACGGCCACGGCGCGGGCGCCGCCTCACGCCAGCCCCAGATACGCGCGCTGCAGCGTGGGCGAGGCCAGCAGCTCGCGCGCCGAGCCCTCGGCCACGACGCGGCCCGTCTCCATCACATAGCCTCGGTCGGCCACGCGCAGCGCCGCGCGAGCGTCCTGCTCCACCAACAGGATGGTGAGCCCCTCGTCGCGCAGGCGCAGCAGCAGCCCCAGAATCTCGCGCACTAGGTTGGGCGCCAGGCCGATGGACGGCTCGTCGAGCAACAACAGCTGCGGCGTGCCCATCAGGCCGCGGCCGATGGCCAGCATCTGCTGCTCGCCGCCGCTGAGGCTGCCGGCCAGCTGGCCCTCGCGCTCCTTCAGCCGGGGGAACAGGCCGTACACGCGCCCCAGCCGGCTCTGCACCTCCAAAGAGCCCGTCAGCCACCCCAGCGGGCCGAGCAGATCGCGCGGGCGCCCCGCGTGATGGCCGTAGCCGCCCAGCAGCAGGTTGTCTCGTACCGGCAGGCTGCCCAGAATCTGCCGCCCCTCGGGCACCAGCGCCGCCCCGTGGCGGGCCACCCTGTGCGCCGGCATCCCGCTGAGGCGCGTGCCCTTCCAGTGCACCGAGCCGCCGCTGGCGGGGTGCAACCCCGCGACGGCGCCCATCAGGCTGCTCTTGCCCGCGCCGTTGGGCCCCAGCAGCGCCACCAACTCGCCCTCGCCCACCGTCAACGACACCTCTCGCACCGCCTGGATGTGCCCGTAATGCACGTTGAGCTCCGACACCTCCAGCATCAGGCGTCCTCCGTCCCCAAGTAGGCCTCGATGACGGCCTTGTTGCGGCGCACTTCCTCGGGGCGGCCGTGCGCCAGGCGGCGGCCGTGGTCGAGCACCACCACCGTGTGGGCCAATCGCATCACCAGCTCCATATCGTGCTCCACCAGGATGGTGGTGATCCCCATCTGCTGGATGCGCCCGATGAGCTCGGCCAGATCGTTCTTCTCCATGCGGTTCAGGCCCGCGGCGGGCTCGTCCAACAGCAACACGCTGGGCTCGGTGGCCAGCGCCCGGGCGATCCCCAGCAGGCGCTGCTGCCCAAAGGGCAGGCTGTCGGCCGGTTGTTGTGCCTTGCCCCCCAGCCCCACCAGGTTCAGGTAGCGCAGCGCGTCGAGCAGGATGTCTTCCTCCTCGCGGCGGGCGCGCGGCAGGCGCAGGGCCGCATCCAACGCGCCGCTCTGGCCGCAGCCGTGCCGGCCCACCATCACGTTGGCCAGCACGCTCATCCCCTGGAAGGGCAGCGCCTGCTGAAAGGTGCGGGCGATGCCCAGCCGCGTGCGCTCGTGGGCGGGCCGCCCGTTGAGGCGTTTGCCCCGCAGCCGCACCTGGCCCGACGTGGGCTCTACCGCGCCGGCGATCATGTTGAGCAGGGTCGTTTTGCCGGCGCCGTTGGGGCCGATGAGCGCCAGGATCTGACGCTCCTGCGCGCGCAGCGAGACGTCGTCCACCGCCACCACGCCGCCGTACACCTTGCGCAGGCGATCCACCTCCAGGATGTGTGTCGTCGCGTCCATGGCATCACCCCCGCCCGGCGCGCGGCCGCAGCCGCCGCCCGCCCGCATCGCGCCACCTCTGCAGCGCGCGCCCCGCTGCGGCCGAGACGCGCTGGGTCACCCCCTCGGGCATAAAAATCATGATGGCCACCAGCAGCACACCGTACGCGATGACCTGGTGCTCGCCCGAGCCACCGCCCGCCAACAGAGGCACCACCTCGCGCAGCCCCAACGTCAGCAGCATCACCACCGCGGCGCCCAGCGGCGCGCCCCAGATGCTGGCCAGCCCGCCCACGGCCGCCATCAGCACCAGGCGCACCGAGGTATCCAGGCTAAAGGCGCCCGGGCTCACAAAGATCATATAGTGGGCGTAGAGGCTGCCCGCCACGCTGGCGTACACTGCGCTGATGGCGAGCGTTAACAACTTGTACCGATCCACCTGCACGCCGAGCGACTCGGCGGCGGGCTCGCTGGCGCGGATCGCCTCCAGCGCGCGGCCGAAGCGAGAATCCACCAGGTTCAGCGCGATGGCCAGCCCCACCAACGCCACGCCCCACACGAGATAGTAGTAGCTCACATCGGTGTTCAGCACCAGGCCGCCCACCGCCAGCCGGGGGATGCCGGGGAGCCCCGTGTGCCCGCCGGATACCGGCCGCCACTCGTTCATGGCGATGTGAAAGATGGAGCCCAGCGCCAACGTGCCCATGGCCAGGTAGGGCCCGCGCAGCCGAAAGATCGGCACGCCCACCAGGTAGGCCAGCAGGCCCGTGCCCACAGCGGAGGCCCCCAGCGCCGCCCAGGGCGACCAGCCCAGCCGCACCGTGAGGATCCCCGAGCCGTAGGCGCCCATCCCGAAAAAGGCGGCCTGCCCCAACGACACTTGCCCCGCATAGCCCATCAGCAGGCAGAGCCCCACAGTGACGATGCTGTAGATCCCGATGAGCACCAGCGTGCTGAGGAGGTACGGCGTGCGCAGCATCAACGGCAGCAGGGCCATCAGCAGCGCCAGGCCGGCCAGGCCGATCAGGTTGCGTGTGCGCCGTGGGGCGGGGGAGATGGGGGTGTTCATGGGCGCCTCCGCAGCCAGCCCTTGGGCAGAGTGCGCGCCACCAGCACCACAAACAGCGCCACAAAGGCGACGGCGTCGCGCAGGCCCGAGGAGACCAGCCCCGAGCTAAAGGATTCCACCACGCCCAACAGCAGGCCGCCGGCCACGGCCGCGGGTGCGCTCACCAGCCCGCCCATGATGGCCACCACGAACCCCTTCAGCCCCAGAGCCAGGCCCATGTCGTAGCTCACCAGCGTCAACGGCGCGATGACGATACCCGCCACGGCGCCCATCCCCGCGCTGAGGGCGTAGACCAGCGAGGCCATCAAGCCGGCGTCGATGCCGCTCAGCTCCGCCGCGCTGCGGTTGATGGCACAGGCGCGCACGGCCCGGCCCAGCAGTGTGCGCTCCAAGAACAGGTAAAGCGCCAACAGCACCACCGCCGCGGCGCCCATAATCCACAGGCGTTGGCGGCTGAGCAGCGCGCCCCACAGGTTCAGCGGCGCCCCCGTCGAGAAATCGGGCAGCGAGCGCGGGCTGGTGCCCCACGCCAGCAGCGCCAGCCCGCGTATGGCGATGGCCGTGCCGATGGTGATCATGATCAGGCTCACCTCCGGCGCGCTCTGTGCGGGGTGCAGGGTGAGGCGCTGCACCAGCGTGCCGATGGCGGCCACCGTGAGCACCGAGGCCGCCGCCGCCAAGCCCGTCGGCAGCCCCAACCCGCGAAAGGCCACCGCCAGCATGGCGCCCAGCATCACATACTCGCCCTGGGCCAGATTGATGACGCCGCTCACCGTGTAGATGGTGATCAGCCCCAGGGCGATCAACACATAGATGCTGCCCGTGCTCACGCCGGATACCAGCAGTTGGAGATAATCCTTGACCTCGTAGGTCAACATTGGCTGCCTCGGCCTCGCTGCGACGCGCCTACCATGCTTCGGGCGGAAAGTAGACCCACTCGCCGTCTTCGATGCGCACCAACACCACGTCCGCCTCGCTCAGGCCCACGTGGTCCTCCGGCGAAAAGTAAAAGGTGCCGTCCACGCCCACGAACCCGTTCACCTGCTCGATGCCGTCGCGCATTCGCACGCGCTGCTCCTCCACCGAGAGGCCGTCGGGAAAGGTGGCGAACACCTGCAGCGAGATTTGGATGGCGTCCCACCCGTGGGCGGCGAACGCGCTGGGCGGCTTGCCCACTTCGGCCTCGAAATCGGCGATAAAGCTCTGCAGCACCGGCTTTTGTGGGTCGTCGTCGGGCAGGGCGTCGGCCGCCACCAGGCGCCCCATGGGGAACATCACGCCCTCGGCGTTCGAGACGCCCGCCAGCTCCACAAAGGAGGGCATGGCGATGCCCGAGTTGTGCAGCAGCGGCAGGTCAACCCCCAGCTCGCGGTACTGCTTGGTAAAGATGGCCGCGGCGGGTGGGATGGCGGTCACCAGCACAGCCTGGGCGTCGCTGGCCTTGGCCTTGGTGATCTGCGCCGTCATGTCTGTGTCGCTGGCGGCAAAAGTGTCCTCCAGCACGATCTCGATGCCCGCCTCGGCGGCTGTGCGGCGGATCGCCTCGGCGCCGTCCTCGCCGTACGCGTTGCTCACGTACAGGTTGGCGATTTTGGTGAGGCCGGTGGCCTGGGCGTAGCGCACCTGCCAGGGGGCGGTGTGGCGGTTGCTTTGCGCCACCTTGAACACCCACTCGCGCTCCTCCACGGGCTCCACCACCTCGCTGCTGGAGGCCATGGAGATGAGGGAGACGCGCGCCTCTTGCACCACGGGGATGAGCGCCATGGCCACGGGGCTGATGGAGGGGCCGATGATGAGGGCCACACCCTCGTCGTCGATGAGCTTTTTGGCCACGGGCAGGGCCACATCGGCATTGCCCTCGGTGTCGTGGATGATGATCTCCACCGTGTGGCGCACGCCATCGGGGCCCACCACGCCGCCCTGGGCGTTGATCTGCTTCTGTAGCATGACGGCCGCATCGCGCTCGGGCTCTCCCAGAGTGGAGCCGCCGCCGGTGATGGCCGCCAAGAAGCCGATCTTGTAGGGGGTGCCGTAGCCGGCGTCAGAGGTCGCGCCCGAATCGGCTGGCGCTTTGGGCGCCCCGCACGCGGCCAAGGCCAAGAGCTGCACGAGGACCAGGACGATTCGCAGGCTGCTTTTGGGTAGACGTGGCATCTTGTTCTCCCTTGGGGATCCCGTAGACCGGCGCCCGATCGCACGTCGCCCTCCGGCCCCCCGGAGTTCGGCCGACGCCCGCAACCTGGCCCGCAGCCTCAGGATCGGGCCGAGACGCGCTCTGGCATCCCGGCCCATGGAGTGACTCGGTTGTCGTCGCCGCCGGACCCGCCCTGGTACCAGTGCCGCCATCACAAGAGCGCTCTCCCCCGAGGGCGCCCCCCAGCAGCCTGCGAGCACTGTTCAGGCCCGGAGCGTGAGCCCAGCCCGCTGCGTTCTCTGGCGGGCGCTCGGCGCATAGAATAGCAGCAGGGGGTGATCCTGTCAATCTGCGGGTTGGTGGTGAGGGGCGCATCCGGGGCCTCTCGAGGCGCCCTCTGGCGCGGCCGAGGCGGGCTCGGGGCGAGGGGGGCCGCTGTGCGGCTCGGCACGGCGGGGGCGGGCGCCTGCGGCGGCGCGGCTGTGCGCCCCCACCGTGAGTGCGTGCGTATGGTGCGCCGGGTGGGCTCAGGCGGAGAGCCGCCGCATCTTGATGCACACCGGCCGGGCCACCTCGGTTACCTGGCCCGTCTCTTGCGGCAGGCCGCTGTCTGCATCGAGCCGATACGTGACGATGGTATCGCTGTTTTGGTTGGCCGCCAACAAGAACGCGCCGCTGGGGTCCAACGCAAAGTTGCGCGGCCAGGCGCCGCCGCATGGCGTCACACCCCCGAGGGTGAGCAGGCCGGTATCCGCGTCGATGGCGTAGGTGGCGATCGAATCGTGGCCGCGGTTCGACCCGTACAAGAACCGCCCACACGCCGACACGTGCACGTCGGCCGGGTAGTTGGTGCCCTCCCAGCCCTCGGGCAGGGTGGGCAGCGTCTGCAGGTGTTGGAGCCCGCCGGCGGCCGCGTCGTAGGCGAACGCCGCCATGGTGGAATCCAGCTCGTCGATCACGTACACGTAGCGGCCGTTGGGGTGAAAGGCGATGTGGCGCGGCCCGGCGCCCGGGTGCAGCTGCGCGTAGGGCGGCTCGTTGGGCTGTAGAGAGCCGTCGTCCCACCCCATACGGTACACCAGCACCCGATCGAGGCCCAGATCGGCCACCAGAGCGAACCGGTTGCCCGGATCGGGCGTGATAGAGTGGGCGTGGGGGCCCTCTTGCCGGTTGGGGTTGGGGCCCTGGCCCTCGTGCTGCACAAAGGCCGAGGCCTCCGCCAGGCTGCCGTCGGGCTGGATGGGGAACATGGCCACGCTGCCGCCGCTATAGTTGGCCACGAGGGCGTATCGGCCGCTGGCCTCCACGCTCACATGACAGGGGCCGGGCCCCAGCGTCGGCTGCCAATTGAGGAACGCCAGCTCGCGCCCGCCGGGCTCCACTGTGAACGCGCTCAAGGCGCCGCTGGGGGTCTGGCCTCCGCCGGCGTCTCCCACCTCGTTCACGGCGTACAGCGTGCCGCCGGAGGGGTGCAGCGCCAGGAACGAGGGGTTGCTGCCGCCGTCCGCAGCGCCCACGCGCTCCAGGGCGCCCGTGGCGGCGTCCAGCTCGTAAATGACGATGCTCTCATCGCTATCGCTCACATAAGTGCCCACGTAAACAAGGATCCTGCTCGGTACCGTATCGGCCATGGCCCATGCCTCCTCTCGCTAAGGGATGCTTCCCCCCCATTCTACGAGCAACGCGCCGTGTGCGCAACGCCGCCGGAGCGCCTTTGCCCGCAGGGGCGACGAAGGGCTATAATGGGGCTCGCGGCACCCCGAAACTGAGCCGCAGCGCCGAGCCGCAGCGCCAAGCCGCAGCGCTGAGCCGCCCATACACGAGATCCTAGGAGGAACCAGTGCATACCCCGGCCGTCGATCGCTCCACCCTGGCCCTGGCCCACGGCGATGTGCGCCTGCCGGCCTTTCTGCCCGACGCCACCCACGGCGTCGTGCGCGGGTTGGACGCCGTCGACACGGCCTCTGTGGGCGTGCAGGGCCTGGTGATGAGCGTCTTTCACCTGATGCAGCGGCCGGGCTCCAGCACCATCGCCGCCCTGGGCGGCCTGCACCGCATGTTCGGCTGGCCCAAGCCCATCGTCACCGACTCGGGCGGCTTTCAGATCTATTCGCTCATCCGCCAAAACCCCAAGATGGGCAGCCTCAGCGACCGCGGGTTGGTCTACCGCCCCGAGGGCACGCGCCGCAGGATCAACCTCTCCCCCGAGAAGAGCATCCAGCTGCAGATGCGCTACGGCGCCGACGTGGTGGTTTGCCTGGACGACTGCACCGACGCCGGCGATTCGCCCGAGGTGCAGCGCGAGTCGGTGCGGCGCACCATCCTGTGGGCGCGGCGCTGTAAAGACGAGTACAACCGCCTGCTGGCGGAGCGCGGGGCCGACGGCCCGCCGCCGCTGCTGATGGGGGTGATCCAGGGCGGCGGCCTGTTGCCCCTGCGCCGCGCCTGCGCCGAGGCGTTGCTGGAGATCGGCTTTGACGCCTACGGCCTGGGGGGCTGGCCGCTCGACGCCGAGGGCAACTTGCTCACCGACGTCATCGCCTACCTGCGCGAACTGGTGCCCCACCGGTTCCCGCTGCACGCCCTGGGCGTGGGCCACCCCGCCTACGTGACCGCCTGCGCGCGCATGGGCTACGATCTGTTCGATTCGGCCCTGCCCACACGCGATGCCCGCCGCGGCCGCCTGTTGGCCTTTGCCGCGCCGCCCGGCGCGGGCGAGCGGTTCGCCTACCTGTACATGCAAGACGAACGCCACCTCAAGGATGGGCGCCCCCTGTCCGAGTATTGCGATTGCCCCGTCTGCCAGCGTTACTCGCGCGGCTATATGCACCACCTGTTCAAGACGGGAGACACCCTCTTCCCCCGGCTCGCCACATTACATAATCTACGGTTCATGATCCAGCTGATGGAGCGCCTGCGAGACGAGCGCCATGCCCGCGCCTGACGCCGCGCTGGACGACCTGGTGGACGCCGTGCGCACCGGCGCGTATCGCGCCATCTCGGGGGATGTGGTACGGCGCGTAGGCGCGCGCGAGCTGGCGGCGCGGCGCAGCTTTCGCGAGGCCGTCAAGGCCACCAAGAGCAGGCTGCACCAGGTGGGGGGCGCCTACCTCGGCGCGCCACACTACGACCGTTGGCTGGCCGCGCTGCGAGACGCCCACCGCGCCGAGGGGTTGGGGGGGCTGCAGCGCGCCTGCCGCGCTGTGATGGCTCAGCACGCCTCCACCCGCGAGCGCCTGCCGATTCTGGAGCGCTTTTACGCCGAGACGCTGGCCGGCCTGCCGCCCATCCGCTCGGTGATCGACCTGGCCTGCGGCCTGCACCCCCTGTCGCTGCCCTGGCTGCTGCCCCATCTGCCGCCGATGGGCGCGGTGCGCTACACGGCCTACGACATGTACGAGGACATGGCCGCCTTTCTGCGCGAGGCGCTGGCGCTCACGCCCGTGCGGGGCGAGGCCGTGGCCTGCGATGTGCTGGCCCCCCCGCCGATGGAGGCGGCCGACGTCGCCCTGCTGCTCAAGGCGATCCCCTGCCTGGAGCAGCTCGACCGCGCCGCCACCCGGGCGCTGCTTCACCGCGTGCCCGCGCGCTATCTGCTCGTATCCTACCCGGTGGCCAGCCTGGGGGGGCGCGACGTGGGGATGCTGCGCACCTACGAGGCGCGCTTTCGAGAGATGGTGGAGGGGCGGGGCTGGCGCGTGGAGCGCTATGCGTTCGAGACGGAGCTGGTCTTTCGCATCGAGCGGGGGCATGGCCGGGGCGGGGCCCTCTAGCGGCGGCCGGAGTGTGCGGCGGAGAACCGGGCGCCGATGGGGCGAGCGGGGGCGCCCCTACGCTTGCAGCGCCCGGACGAGATCGGCCGAGTCGTACACGTAGCCGAACGCCAACGCCACGCGCCACAACCCCTCGGCGCGGTGGCCCTGTGCGCGAGCGCTCTCCTTGTTCTCCACCGCCGTCACCGCGTCGCGCACGGCAGAGCACAGGTAGCCACGGGGCTGCATATCCGCCATGCCGCCGGGGCTCATCAACAGGCACCAGTTGATGGCGAACCCCGTGTAGATCAGGTGGTTCACGCCCGCCTCGCGGCAGAGCGCGTGGAGTTGGTGGCCGTTCTCGGCGATCCCCTCGCTGCCCAGGGGCTCGGCGCCGGCGCAAAAGCCCATGGCCGCCTGTCCCCGCGCAATATCCTCACGGTTGTGCTGCCCGGGGAAGACGTGCTCGCTGCGGAAGCGCCACAGCGCGTCGTATGTAGGGTCGGGCCGCGCCCGCGCGGGAGCCGGCGGCTCGGGGCCCGCCAACGCCCGTGCACGCAGATAGCCGGGGTGGGCGCGGTAATAGGCGGAAGGGCTGGACGCCACCACGTGGAACAGCTCCAAGCCCGCGCCGCGCCAGGCGGCCAACAGGGGCGGCAACACGTCGCGACAGATGGCGTAGGCGCGCGGGATGTACTCCACTGCGCGGTGCCAACCCGGGTACTCGTCCGGCGTGCCGCAATCCCATGCGTGCATCACCACCAGCGCGGTGTGCTCCGGCGCCAGCTCCAGCTCGGCGGCCCGCCAGCCGCCATAGCCCTCGCCGGGCGCGGCCAGCGCCGGGTCGGCGTCGAACTGCTGATAGTAGCGGGTGCGCACCCTCACTGGGGCCCGTCCTTGCCAACGCTCACGTTGCCCTTGATCTCCCCGTAGCTGTGAGAGTCCATCTCTTCCATTTTGCCCGTCACGCAGAACACTACGCGCTCGCAGATGTTGGTGGCGCGGTCGGCGGCGCGCTCCAGGTTGTGCGCCACCCACAGCAGGTAGTTGGCCTGGTCCAGCTGGCGCGGATCGCCGATGATGTAAGTCATCAGCTCACGATAGACCTGGTTATAGAGCTCGTCCACCTCGTCGTCCGAGGCGGCGGTGGCGCGGGCGAGCTCCACGTCCTGCTCGGCAAAGGCTCGCAGGGAGTTGGAAAGCATAGCGCGGGCCTTTTCCGCCATGCGAGGCACGTCGAGCAGGGGTTTGAGCAGGGGGCGGTCGCCGATCATCAGGTTGATCTTGGCGATCCCCTTGGCATAGTCGCCGATGCGCTCCAGCTCGGTGATCACCTCCAGCATGGCGGCCAGGATGCGCAGGTCGCTGGCAAGGGGCTGCTGTGTGGCGATGAGCACCAGGATGTCGCTCTCGATGGCAAAGCGCTTCTCGTTGACGGCGCTGTCGCCCTCGATGATCCGCTCCGCCGCCTCGAAATCGCGGCGTTTGAGGCTATCCACCGCGTCGGCGATAGCCTGTTGCACCATGTTGCCCAGCGCCAGCGTCTCGTCTTGCAGGCGTCGCAGCTCCGCCCGAAAGGATTGCCTCAACATAGCCAGCCTCCTCCCTCGCCACCTGTTGCCCCGCCTTGGCGCCCGTCTTGCGCGCGGCGGGCGTTCGGCACGGCCCGTCGCTATAATAACACCCAGCGCCGCCCGGGGATGCTCGCCGGGGGGCGCTGGCGGCCTACCCGTAGCGGCCCGTCACATAGCCCTCGGTGCGCGGGTCCGCAGGCCGCGTAAAAACCTCGCCGGTGGGGCCGTACTCCACCAGGGCCCCCGCTCGGTCCTCGTCCACCAAAAAGAACGCCGTGTAATCCGAGACGCGCGCCGCCTGCTGCATGTTGTGTGTGACGATGACGATGGTGTAATCGTGCACCAGCTCGCGCATCAGGTCCTCGATCTTGAGCGTAGCGATGGGGTCCAACGCCGAGGCCGGCTCGTCCATCAGGATCACCTCGGGCTTGACGGCGATGACCCGCGCGATGCACAGCCGCTGCTGTTGCCCCAACGACAGGCTGAGGGCGTCTTGCCGCAACGAATCCTTGACCTCATCCCACAGCCCGGCGCCGCGCAGGCTCTGCTCGACGATATCCGGCAGCTCGCTGCGGCGCGCCGTGCCCAACACCCGCGGGCCATAGGCCACGTTGTCGAACACGGATTGCGGAAAGGGGTTGGGCCGCTGAAAGACCATGCCCACCCGTTGGCGCAGTGCCACCACGTCCAGCCGGTCCGAGTAGATGTCCGTGCCGTCCAGGTACGCGTGGCCCGTCACCCGGGCGTTCGGGACGGTGTCGTTCATGCGGTTGAGGCAGCGCAAAAAGGTGGATTTGCCACAGCCCGACGGCCCGATGAGCGCCGTGATCCTGTGCTCCCTCAGGCCCATCGTGATGTTTCGTATGGCGACCTTGTCGCCATAGTGGAGGCTCAGCCCCTCTGCGCGCATCTTGTCCGCTGTGTCAACGCTCATACCGTTCCCCAGCCCGGGGGCTAACCAAAGCGCCCCGTGATGTAATCCTCTGTGCGCCGGTCGTGCGGCCTGGTGAACAGCTGCCCGCCCGGGCCGTGCTCGATCAACTCGCCCATCAGGAAAAAGGCCGCGTAATCCGCCACGCGCGCCGCCTGCTGCACGTTCTGCGGCACGATGATGATGGTGTACTCGCTCTTCAAGTTCACCAGCGAATGCTCCACTCTGGAGGTGGAGATCGGGTCCAACCCCGACGTGGGCTCGTCCAACAAGAGCACCTCGGGCTGCAGCGCCAGGCTGCGCGCGATGCACAGCCGCTGCTGCTGGCCGCCCGAGAGCTGGTTGGCCGGCGTATCGAGCCGGTCTTTCACCTCGTCCCACAGGGCCGCCTGCCTCAGGCTGCGCTCGACGGTCTCCTCCAGGCGGGCCCGGTCTCTCTCTCCCGCCAGCCGGGGGCCATAGATGACGTTCGCGCGGATGGTGCCCGGCAACGGCAGCGGCAGGGCGAACACCATCCCCACGCGGCGGCGCAGGTCGGGCACGTTGTAGCCCGGCGCATAGATGTCCTCGCCGTTCAGCAGGATGCGGCCCGCCATGTGCGTGTCGTCCACCAGGTCGTTGAGCCGGTTGATGAGCCGCAGCAGCGTGGTCTTGCCGCCGCTGGCCGGCCCGAAAAAGGCGGTGACGGCGTTGCGCGGCACATCGAGCGACACGCCGTTCAGCACGGGCGTGTCGCCGTACCGATAGCTCACATTCTCTATGCCGATCTTGTGCTCAGCGTTAGCCATGGATGGTCGCCTCTACCACTGGCGGCGGCGCCTAAAGTGGCTGCGGAGGATAGTGGCCGTCACGTTCATCGAGAGCACCAGCGCCAGCAACACCAGCGCCGTGCCGTACTGAATCTGCGCCGGCATGCCGGGCACCTGGGTGCTCACCACATACAGATGGTACGGCAAGGCCATCACTTGGTCAAAGGGCGAGTGCGGCAGGCTGGGCAGGTAGAACGCCGCCACGGTGAACAGGATCGGCGCCGTCTCGCCGGCGGCGCGCAGCAGGCCCAGGATGACGCCCGTGATGATCCCCGAGATCGCTTGCGGCAGCACCACCTCGCGAATCCCCTGCCAGCGCGTGCCGCCCAGGCTGGCGCTCACGGTGCGAAACTCGACCGGCACGGCGCGCAGCGCCTCCTCCGCCGTGCTGATGATCACCGGCAGCGTCATGATGGCCAGCGTCAGCGAACCCGCCAGGATCGAGCTGCCGAACCCCAAAAACAGCACAAACAGCCCCAGCCCGAACAGGCCGTACACCACCGAGGGGATGCCGGCCAGGTTCACAATGGCCAGGCGGATCATGCGGGTGAACCAGGTGTCGCGCGCGTACTCGGCCAGGTAGATGGCGCCGCCCACCCCCACCGGGATGGCAGCTACGGCGGTGCCCAACGTCAGCAGCAGCGTGCCCACGATGGCCGGAAGGATGCCCCCCGCCCGCATCCCCTCGCGCGGCGGCGCTGTGAGGAACTCCCAGTTGATGGCGCCGATGCCTCGCACCAGGACGATCCCCACCATCAACAGGATCGGGATCACCACCAGCGCGGCGATGACGTACAGCGCCACAAAGCCCACGCGCTCGACCGCGCGCCTGTTCATCAGCGCAACCCCCCTCGATCCACCTTTTTGAACATGGCGGAGGCCGCCACCAGGTTGATGGTGAACGTCACCGCAAACAGGATCAGCCCGATGCCAAACAGCGCGTGATAATGGACGCTGCCCTGGGCCACCTCGCCCATCTCGGCTGCGATGGTGGCCGTCATGGTGCGCACGGGCCTAAAGAGCGAATCCAGCGTGACGGGCAGCCGGGCCGCGTTGCCGGTGGCCATGAGCACCGCCATGGTCTCGCCGATGGCGCGCCCCATCCCCAGCATCACCGCGGTGAGCACTCCGGAGCGCCCGGCGGGCAGCACCACGCGCCAGATGGTCTGCCACTCGGTGGCGCCCATGGCCAGGCTGGCGTCTCGGTACGATTTGGGCACCGCGTCCAACGCATCCTCGGCCACGCTGACGATGGTGGGCAGCGCCATGTAGGCCAAAAGCAGCGCGCCGGTGAACGCGGTGAGGCCGGTGGGTGCGCCCAACAGCTCGCGCACCAGCGGCGCGATGAGCGTCATGCCGAAAAAGCCCAGCACCACCGAGGGGATCCCCGCCAGCACCTCGATGGTGGGCTTGAGAATCTCTCGCGCCCAGCCGGGGGCCACCTCGCGCACGAACACGGCCGTGGCCACGCCCAGCGGCACGGCGATCACCACCGCCACCAGGGTCACCAACAGCGAGCCGAGCAGCAGCGGCAGCGTGCCGAACAGGTCAAAGGAGGGGTACCAGCGCACGCCAAAGAGGTTGCTCGGGGCGATCTCCCAAAACGCGGGCACGCCCTCGCGCAGGAGAAAGAAAAAGATCAGCGCCACAAACCCCACGGTGGAAAAGCCCAACACGCGGATGAGCGCTTCGATGAGGAACTCTCCCCAGCGGGGTGCGCGGTTGGCGGGGGGCCTCTCCGCGCCGGTGGTGTGTTGCGTCGCCGATCTCATCGTGTTCCCTCGTCCTCTGTGCGCAATCCGCTCGTGGCCGGCCTAATGCAGCGGCACAAAGCCCAGCTCCAGCACCAACGCCTGCCCCTCGGTGAGGATCCAATCCACAAACTCGGCCACCTGGCCGGTGGGCTCGCCGGCGGCGATCATGAACAGCGGGCGCGAGATGGGATAGCTGCCGTCCGTCGCCGCCTGCGCCGATGGGAGCACGGCGGGCGCCCCCTCGGCCACAGCCACGGCGATCACCTTCTGGTCGGGCGTGACGTAGCCCAGGCCGTCGTAGCCGATGGCGTTGGGGTTGTGGCGCACTTCCTCGCTGATCCCCTCCGACGAGGGCATCAGCAGGGTGTCGGCCGCAAAGAGCAGGTCCGAGTCCTCGCGGCCCATGCGGATCACGTGCTCTAAAAAGTACACATAGGTGCCCGAGTTGGATTCGCGCGATAGCAGCACGATAGGCCGGTCCTCGCCGCCCACCTCGCGCCAGTTGGTGATCTTGCCGGTATAGATATCCGAAATCTGCTGGATGGTGAGCTCGTCCACGGGGTTGGAGGGGTTGGCCACCACGGCGATGGCGTCCAGCGCGACGGTGATCTCCACGGGGTGGATGCCCCGGGCCTCGGCCGCCGCTATTTCCTCGCGGCTCATGGCGCGCGAGGCAGTGGCCAAGTCGGCGGTCCGGCTGATCATCGCGGCGATGCCGGTTCCCGTGCCGCCCCCCGTCACCGAGACGCGCGCGCCGGGGCGGAGGGCCATGTAGGCCTCGGCCCAGGCGAGGGCCAGGTTCACCAGCGTGTCGGAGCCCTTGATGCTCACGACGCTGTCCAGCTCGGTGGAGGCGGTGGGACCGGGCGCCCCGGGCGATGGACGGCATCCGCAGATGACCGTGGCGAGGACAATTAGCGAGCACAGCGCGCCCATGGCGCGCCTCACAGTGCTCCGTGTGTCACTCTGTGCTGGTGTTGGCAACCTCGTTACGCCTATCTCGGCGCGCGGGCGGCCAGAGAGGCGGCGCCCGAACGCCGCGCGAGTTCGTCGGAGCGCAAGCGCATCAGCACCGATTCTACATCCTGAGGCGGGCAAGTCAAATCGGCTCTTTACAGTTGGGGCGCTTTGGCATAGACTGCATTGAGGCACACGGTGAGGGCGCGCGGCAGGGGGCCGCCCCTTTTTGCAGGGGCGGTCGACCGCACCACGCCGCGCCCGTTCGATTTCGACGCTCGCTCGTTTCGACACGCTGAGGAGGTAGCTATGGATTCGACCGATCTCGCCAATCGACCATTGGCCCTGCTGGGCGGGCCCAAGACGGTGTTGCGCGACGAGCCCGATCTCTTTCACTGGCCTATCGTCGGCGAGGAGGAGGAGTGGGCCGTGGTGGAGGTGTTGCGGGCCGGCAGCATGTCGGGGCTCGACATCACCCGCCAGTTCGAGGCCGAGTACGCCGAATGGCAGGGCGTAGAGTTCGCCCTGGCGCACTGCAACGGCACGGCGGCCATCGAAGCGGCGTTCTTTGGCTGCGGCCTGGGCCGCGGCGACGAGGTCATCTGCCCCAGCCTCACGTACTGGGCGTCGGCCATGCCGGCCTTTAGGCTGGGGGCGTCGGTCGTCTTTGCCGATATCGACGCCGATACGCTGTGTATAGACCCCAACGACATCGAGCGCCGCATCACCGACCGCACCAAGGCGATTATGGTGGTGCATTATTGCGGCCACCCCGTGGATATGGACCCGATCCTCGACATCGCCCGCCGCCACGGCCTCAAGGTGGTGGAGGACGTCTCGCACGCCCACGGCGCCATGTACAAGGGCCGGATGGTGGGCGCGTTGGGCGACGTGTCGGCCATGTCGCTGATGTCGGGCAAGAGCCTGGCCGTCGGCGAGGGGGGGATGCTCTGCTCTAACGACCGCGAGATCTATGAGCGGGCCATCGCCTACGGCCACTACCAGCGACACCCGGGGTCGTTGACGTTGCCCGACCTTCAGGAGCTGGGCGGGATACCGCTGGGGGGCGTCAAGTTCCGCATCAGCCAGACGGCCTCGGCCATGGGGAGGGTCCAGCTCAGAGACTACCCCGGGCGCATGCAAGAGATCCAAGACGCCACCAACCGCTTCTGGGATCTGCTGGAGGGGACGCCGGGCCTGCGCCCGCACCGGCCCGAGGCGGGCTCTGGCACCACCATGGGCGGCTGGTACAACCCCGTGGGGCACTATGTGGCCGAGGAGCTGGGGGGGCTGCCGCTGGATCGCTTTGCCGAGGCGGTGGTGGCCGAGGGCGGCCGCGCCGGGCGGGGGGTGAACTTTCCGCTGCACCTGCACCCCGTGCTCAACCGCGCCGACGTCTACCACGACGGTGCGCCCACTCGTATCGCGTTCTCGGAGCACGACCTGCGTCAGCCGCAGGGATCGCTGCCCGTGGCCGAAGCGGCCGGCGCGCGCACTATAGGCATCCCCTCGTTCAAGCGAGATCGCCCCGAGGCCATCGCCCGGCACGCGGCCGCCTTCCGCAAGGTGGCGCTGCACGCCGCGGACCTGTTGGGGTAGCTGTGCGGCGCGGGGCGCCGCGAGGACGGCGGGTTCGGCCCGTATAACGGGTTCGGCCCGTACAACGGGTTTGGGCCCGTATAGCGGAGCCTGGCACTGTAGTGCCAGGCTCCGTGTGTGTATTACAGCTCCGGAGAATCGCCCGGCATCACCACGTCGCAATACTGGCGTTTCGCTGCGGATTCGCGCGCCCACAGGCACGTCAGCGCGCTGACGATCCCCGCCGAGAGGGGGCTGCGCGAGGGGGTGCCGTCGCGCATGGCCCGCAAAAAGTCCAGGCACAGCTCGCGGTCGCCGCCGAAATGCGGCATCTCGCCGGTGAACTCGATGGTGTCCACCATGGGCGATTGGTGCTTGAACACGCGGATGACGTTCTCGTACCAGTCGAACTCGATGGTCCCCTTGTAGCCGTACAGCCGCGCACCGCGGCGCGCGGCCCTGAAGCGCGCAAACACGTTCTGCGTATAGCTGAGCTGAACGCCGTTCTCGTACTCCAGGATCAGGTTGCTCAGGTCCTCGTTGCGGATCCCCTCGGCAAAGAGGCACATACGATCCGAGGCGGTGTCCACCTCGTGCCCGTGAAAGCGCTCGCGGAACAGGTTGAAGGGGCTCTCGGGGCACGTCTCCCACTCGTCGCAATCCACACACTTGAGGTCGAAGGGCTTGTCGCCGCCGTACACCCGCTGCGCCGTCATGGCGCACAGCGAGGCGGGGCGCTGGCCCACCAGGTAGTGGATATAGTCCAGATCGTGCGTGGCCTTTTGCAAAAAGAGCCCGCCCACCTCGGCATAGTTGCGATACCACGAGTAAAAGTACACGTCGCCGTAGGGCACGTCGTTGTAGGCGATGACGTGCTCCACGGTGCCGATGGTGTCGGCCTCGATCAGCTGCTTGATGGTCTGCACGTGCAGCGTCATCCGCAGGGGGAACGACACCACCGTGGGCGCGGTGACGCTGCGATAGGCGTCGCTCAGCGCCCGCAACTGCTCAAAGTTGATGGCCACCGGCTTTTCCAAAAAGAGCGGCAGGTTGTAGCGCGCCACTTTGCAGGCCATCTCGGTGTGTAGGTGGCAGCGCGTGCCCACCATCACACCGTCCAGCTGCGATGCGGCCAGCATCTCGTCGGCGTCGGCGAAAAACGCGGCCTCCTCGAGGAAGGGATCGCCCTCCGCCCGCAACTCCTCGGCGCGCGGGTCGACGATGGCGGCCACGCGGTAGGGTATGCCGAAAGCCGCCAGCCCCTTGGCCATAGACGACACTCGCGCCCCGTATCCGATGATTCCCACCTTCAGCATTGTGTCACCTCGATTGTGGATCTGCCTCAAGCGAACCGTTGCCGCATTATAGGCCCCGCACCCCGCCGAGCCAAACGCCGCCGCCCTCGCCCTTGCTAGCCGGGCGGCTGCGCCCCTATAATGGCGGGGATGGCAGAAAAGCAGCTGCCCTTGGAGGGCGCTACCTGAGACAAGCAGGAGGCAACCGATGGCCGAGCAGTTCAAAGCACAGGATTTGTACATCTCGCCACAGGGCAACGATCGCTGGTCGGGGCGGCTGGCAGCCCCCAACGCCGAGGGCACCGACGGCCCGTTGGCCACCTTGGAGTGCGCGCGCGACGTGGTGCGCGAGCGCGTGCGCACCGGCGGCTTTGCCGGCTCCACGACGGTGTGGCTGCGAGGCGGGCGCTACCCCATGACGGAGCCCGTGGTCTTTACCCCACAGGATTCGGCGCCGGTGACCTACGCCGCCTACCCGGGCGAGGAGCCGATTTTGGACGGGGGCGCGCTCATCAGCGGTTGGCGCCAAGAGCGCCTGGGCGATCGCGTGGCGTGGGTGGCCGATGTGCCGCCGGTGGTGGGGCGGAGGCTCGGGTACCAGCGGCTCGACCCCCAGCCGTGGCGCTTCCGCCAGCTGTGGGTGAACGGCGAGCGGCGTGCGCGCCCGCGCCTGCCCAAAAAGGACTATTATTGGATGGCCGATGTGCCGGCCATCGACCTGAACGCCCAGCTCTTTGAGGGCAGCGACACCTTTCGCTGCGAGCCGGGCGACATCCGCCCCTGGCACAACCTGGAAGAGGTGGAGGTGGTGGCCCTCCACTACTGGGTGGAGGAGCGCATGCCCATCGCGTCGTTCGACGAGGCCACCAACACGGTGCGCTCGTCGCGGCGCAGCATCTTTGCCCTGAAGGACGACTGGCGCGAGAGCTATGCCAAATACTATGTGGAGAACGTGTTCGAGGCGCTGACAGAGCCGGGCGAGTGGTACCTGGATACGACGCAAGCCCGGGTCTACTACCTGCCGCTGCCGGGCGAGACGCTGGAGGGCATGGAGGCCTACGCCCCCGTCGCCGAGCAGTTGATCCGCCTGGAGGGCGCGCCGGACGAGGGGCGCTATGTCGAGCACATCCGCTTCCAGGGGCTGACGCTGGAGCACACCGAATCGCGCCAGCCCTCGGGCGGCGGCGAGGCCTTTGGCATGCCCGGCATCGAGTTCGCCGCGGCGCCACAGGCGGCCATGAACATCCCCGGCGTGATCCAGATGGAGGGGGCGCGCGCCTGCGCCGTGGAGGATTGCGTCATCCGCCGCATCGGCTGGTACGGCGTGGAGATCGGCGACGGCTGCAACGGGGTGCGCGTGGTGGGCAACACCATCTCGGATATGGGCGCCGGCGGCGTCAAGCTGTCGGGCGTGGATGTCGAGGGCCCCATAGCGCGGCGCTCGGGGAACTGTCGCATCACCGATAACTGGATCCACCACGGCGGCCACGTTTTTCACAGCGCGGTGGGCGTGCTGGCGCGCCACAGCTACGGCAACGACATCTCGCACAACCATATCCACGATCTGTACTACACGGGCATCTCTTGCGGCTGGGTGTGGGGGTTCGCCGCGAGCGTGTCGTGCAACAACCGCATCGAAAAGAACCACATCCACCACTTGGGCAAGCGCCTGCTGAGCGATATGGGCGGCATCTATACGCTGGGCGTGCAGCCGGGCACGGTGCTGCGCGGCAACCTGATCCACGACATCGAAAAGTGGAACTATGGCGGCTGGGCCATCTACCCCGATGAGGGGAGCAGCCACCTGCTCATCGAGCACAACATTGGCTACAACACCAGCAGCCAGCCCTTCCATCAGCATTACGGGCGCGAGAACATCGTGCGCAACAACATCTGGGCCTACGGCGGGGAGGGGCAGGCGCGCACCAGCCGCGTGGGTCCCGACAAGCAGTTCACCTTCCAGCGCAACATCTTGGTGAGCAACGGCACCCCCGTCTTTATCGGGGGGTACCCCGGCATACTGGACCAGCGCAATTTCTACAGCGACGTGAACCTGCTGTGGGATGCCTCGGGCGAGGTGCAGGTGGCGGCCAACGTGCGCACCGACGCCGAGGCGCGCCAGCTGCTCGATCGCGTCTTCTCGCTGGAGGAATGGCAGGCTATGGGGTTCGACCGACACTCGATGGTGGCCGATCCGTGCTTTGCCGACCTGGAGGCCCGCGACTTTACCCTGGCCGAGGATTCGCCGGCCTGGGCGCTGGGGTTCGAGCCGATCGACCTGTCGGACGTGGGGCCGCGCCCCAAAGATCGGCGCGAATAGCCCGCGCCGCGGGATGAGGCCTGTGTGAGGCGGTTCGATGCGGGGGCGCACAGCCACAGCGCCGCAGGCGCCCGCCCCCGCGTACCATGGCTCGCGTGTGAGGCTGTGTACCGCGCGCTTGCCCGCCTAGCTCAACACCACGGGCTCGGCGGCAAAGCGCACCAGCTCTTGCACGCCCGCGTCAATCACAGCGGCCCACAGCTTGGCGCCCAGCTCGGCGGAGGCGTGGGTGGGGTCTCCGATGACGCCGGTGGCCGAGATTCGCGAAAAGTCCAGCTCGGGGTCGTCCCAATCGACGGGGCCGTGCCGGGGGTTGCGCACCAGCTCGTGGCGCACCGCCTCGGCCCGCAGGTAGAGCGCGAGCGATGTGGCAAAGCTATCGGCGTGGCCGCCGGGCACGTAAGGGTCGCCAAAGCGGCACCAGATCTCGTACAGGGGCAGCCTGATGGTTGTGGCCCGCGCCAGGCCGGCGTACTCGCGGTTGAGGCGCGAGACCGGTTCGTTGAGATGGTGCTGCTTGCAGCCCGGCAGTAACAGGATGCGCCGAAAGCCCTGTGCGGCCAGCGACGCCAGTACGTGGTAGAGCACCTGTTCGTGCAGCTCCTGCGGCAGGTTGATGTAGCCGCTGCCATAGCCCACGTGCGCGGGGGTGGGGCCGAAGGGCAGCGTGGGGGCCACCAACGACCCGATACCGTGCGTGAGCTCCGCCGCCTCCGAGATCCCCTCAGCCGCTTGGCTCACCCAAAAGGTGTCCAAATCCACGGGCAGGTGGGGCCCTTGCTGCTCGGTGCAGCCGGTGGGCACAATGGCCACCCATCCGGCCTGTGCTACCTCACTCACCTCCAAGTAGGTCAGATCCCCGAATCGCATACGGCTTCCTTTCGCACGCGGGCAGCTGTTGGTACATGCTGCGGTGAACCGGCTCACCAGACGCATCGGATTGTAGACGATGCCGCTGGGCGACGCAAGCCCCAGCGGGCCATCCGGCAGGTGGCGGGCCATCCAGCAGGTGGCGGGCCGTCAGCCGCGAAAGTTGCGCACGGTGATCAGCCCATAGCTGTGCAGGCGGTGGATGTGGCACTCTACGCCGCCCTCGATGGCATTTACAGACAGCCCGTCCGCCGCCTCTACATCCTCTGCGCGGATGGGGCCGTAGAGCCGCAGCCGCACGTCGCTCACGGGGATCACCACATCGACCGAGCGGGTGATCTCGCGGCCGGGCAGGTAGGCCGGCACCGTCTGGTTGGTCAGGTGGGCGTAGAGCGTCCCCTCGGCGTCGGTCTCCATGCTGAGCTCCACGGTGATGGGGGCGCTGAGCTGGTACCCCTTTGTGGGGGCGAGGCCGTCGAGCAGGCCCGCCAGGATCGCCAGGGTTTGGTGATAGCCGGTGCTGTAGGCCGCATAGCCCAGCGACCCCGCCAGGTACCAGGCCGTCCCCTGGCCGAAGCGGTTGCAGGTGAAGAGCGGGTACGCCGAATCGGCCCCCGGCACCAGGTCGACCCCCGAGCCCGAATCGGGGTAATCCGGATCGGGCTCCACCAGCGCCGCCAGGCTCTCGGCCGTGGTGGGCTGCACGCGCGCGGCGGTTCCCGCCGGCGGGGGCGCGCTCACCAGCACCGAGGGCTCCTTTCCCTCCCAATAGCTCCAATAGTACGCGGCAAAGGGGTAGGGCTCCACGTAGCGCACGCCCAGCACATCCTCCAGCAACGAGCGCTCTCTGGGGCGGCCGAGCCGGTCGCAGAGGCCGGTGTTGGCGGTGGCCAGCAGCTGGCCGCCGGCGGCCACGTACCCGCGGATCGCCTCGGCCAGGGGCTCCTCCATGCAGGCCACGTTGCCCAGGATCACCAGCTCGTAGCCGGCGAGGTCGTCGGCCGAGCGGATGCGCTCGGGCACCACGATGTCGAACAGGCGGTGGTTCTCCAGCAGCGCCCGGCAGTAGCCCAGGAACTCGAACCGGTACCGCCACGTGTCCTCGCCCGGCTCGTAAAAGTCGCGCGTATCCTGCGACCAGATCACCGCCACGTGTTTGACCGTCTCTCGCTGCGTTGCGTCGGTATCGGCGGCCGCGCGCTTGTAATCGGCAAAGACGAGCCCCATGGTCTCCACGGCGGCCTGACTGCTGCCGGTGGAGGGGTAGGCGCCCTGGCCGCAGGAGCCCAGGATGTAGCCGCCGTTGCCGAGCAGCGAGCTCGCGTGCATGCGGTATTCCTGCTCGGCCAGCGGCGCGTGCGAAAAGCGCGGGTGTTGCCCCGTCACCAGCACCATGCCCGGCATCCCCAGGGCGCGCAGCCACTTGGCCACGATGGTGGTGCTGTGGGTATCCGCCACGCCCGATGCCAGGCGCAGCCAGGCCTCGGTGACGTAGCTGGCCAGGTACGGCCACCATCCGGGGCTCACGGCCATGGTGGGCCAGAGGTAGATGGGGCAAAAGGCGTTGGGCGCGAGCCCCACGCCGTGGCCGTGGGCGATGTCGGCCAGCTCGGCGATCAACGAGGTGGACACCTCTTGCCGCCAGTGCAGATACTCGCCCCAGCGCTCGGTCACCGCGCGGTAGGTGATCTCGCGGGTGCCCAGCATCTCTTCCAGGTGGGGGCGGCAGGAATCGCACAGGCAGATGCCGGTGTTGAAGAACATGTCCAGGTGAAAGGCGTCCACCGGGTAGCGCTCCACGATCTCGCGCGCCACCCGCAGGATCTCCTCGCGCCGTGGGGAGTTGATGCAGGGGGTGAACCATCTGCCGTAGGCCACCTTGTAGACGGGGCCCTTGCCCTGGGGGCGATAGGCGGCGATCTCCTCCATGCCGCTGGGGAGCGGCTCCACGGTGTCGTCCTGTGCGAGGCGGCGCCAGTGCCACTCGGGGTGGCGCGAGTCGAGCCAGTTGGTGTAGGCGATGACCTTTTTGCCGCGCTCCTTCAGCGCGCCCACCACCTCGCCGAAATAGTCGCGCTCGCCCAGCGACGGGTGCTTGGGGAACACGTCGCTGTCATAGTAGGCGATGCCCCACTGGTTGGTGGCATAGATGGCGTAGACGTCGGCGTCGATGGCGTCCAGATCGCGCATCACGGCGTCCAGCGTATAGTCTCTAAAGCCCGCCGCGTCGTAATAGTTCTTGACGTACTGATCGTACCACATGATCGTCTTGCAGCCCGCAAAAATGTCCTCGGCCATGGCGCCCTCCGTGTGCGGCAGTTGTGGTGGCGGGTCAGGTGTGTGGCTGCATTCTAGCGGGCGCGCGGGCGGCGTCAAGGGCGGGAGGGGGCTTGGGGCCGGGGCGCGGGCCCTTGGGGTTGCGCTGCCGCGGCGCTGGCGGTAACATACCGCGGCTGAGCCCAGCTGATCTCACGCAAGGAGGCTACTATGCTATCGTTGGCTACCGACTATCTCGCGAGCAGCGGCAACCCCGGGCCCTACCTGCGGCGCATCGCCGAGGCGGGGTTTTCGCACATCCACTGGTGCCACCAGTGGGACACCGATTTCCTCTACGCGGATTCTGAGGTGGAGCAGATCGTACGCTGGATGCGCGAGTACGGCCTGGCGCTCACCGATCTGCACGGCTCGCAGGGCCGCGAGAAGGGCTGGGTGGCCGCCGACGAGTACGCGCGGCTGGCCGGCGTAGAGTTGGTGCTGAACCGGGTGCGCATGGTGGCCCGCCTGGGCGGCGACGTGGTGGTGATGCACCTCCCCAGCGGCCCCGAGGCCACCGAGGATCCCGAGGGCTCCGCCCTCCACTGGGAGCGGGTTCACCGCACGCTGGACGCTCTGGAGCCGCCGTGCCGCTCCTACGGCGTGCGCATCGCGCTGGAGAACCTCAACATGCCGCACTTTGCCACCATCCGGCGGGTGCTGGATCGCTACGACGCCGGGTTTGTGGGCGTCTGCTATGATTCGGGCCACGGCAATTTGGGCGGCGACGGCCTGGCGGCCCTGGACGGCATGAAGGATCGCCTCATCTCGGTGCACCTGCACGACAACAACGGCGCGGGGGATCAGCACAAGCTGCCCTTCATGGGCACTATCGATTGGACGCGCCTCGCGGGGATACTCGCTGCGTCGTCGTACGACAAGTGGATCAGCATGGAAGTGTCGATGACCAACAGCGGCTTTGAGGACGAGGGGGCGTTCCTGCAGCGCGCGGTGGAGGTGGGCAACCGCCTGACCCGCATGGTGTGGGGCACAGGAGGCGCCAGCGCAGGAGGCGCCGGCGCGTAGGCCCGCAGCGTGTGGCGGGCGGGGTACGGGCCGCGCCCATGCCCCGCCCGTGTGCGTCAGTACAGCGCGCCCTGCCCCAACGGCCCGCTGGCGTCGCGCGCCGCGCGCACGGCTTTGAGCTCGGCCTCCGCCTCTTTGAGCATGAACCGCACGTCGCTGGCCAGCGCCAGGAACTGGAACCCCTGTGTGATCCGCTGGTTCACCTCCTCCGAGGCGAAGCAGTGCTTGCCCACCGGCGTGCCCACCTTGCGGCCCGCCTCCAGCACGCTCATCATGGCCGCCTCGTGCTCGGTGCCCGGGCCGGTGTCGCTCAGCTCGATCCCCATAGAGAGCGCCAGATCCGTGGGGCCGATAAAGCAGGCGTCCACCCCCTCCACCGAGAGGATCGCCTCGGCGTTGCGCGCCGCTTCGATGGTCTCGATCATCACCACGCACAGCACGTTGCGGTCCGACCAGGCGCGATAGTCGCCGTCCACGTAGGTGCGCAGGCGGCTGCCGCCGTAAGAGCGCTCGCCCGCCGTGGCGTAGCGCATGTTGCGCACCGCGTAGGCCGCGTCGTCCGCCGTGTTGATCATGGGGATGATCAGCCCCATGGCGCCGGCGTCCAGCATACGTTGAATGCTCACCGGGTCGTTGTGGGGGATGCGGGCCATCGGCACCGACCCCGCCAGCTGGATGGCGCGATAGCATTCGACGGCGGTCTCGAACCCCACCGGCGAGTGCTGTACATCCACCGCCACCCAATCCCACCCGACGGCGGCCAGGGCCTCGGCCGCTGCGGCGGAGCAGAGGGTGATCCAGCCCCCCACCGCGGCGCGGCCCTCATCCAGCATCTGCTTTACGGGGTTCGCGGGGATCTTGGTTATGCCCAGGCTTGGCATGGTTGCTCCTCTTATGGAATGAGATGGACGGATACGTGCTGGCGCGCGCGGCCCGCGCTTACCAGCGGTTGACGTGAACTCGCTCGGCGTCGTACTGTGTGCGGGGCGGTTTGTCCTCGGCCGGGCGGCCGATGGCGATGTAGGCAAAGGGCACGATCTCTGGCGGGATGCCCAGGATCTCGCGCGCCGAGCGCACGCGCTCCTCCACGGGGTGCACCCCACACCACACGGCGCCCAACCCCAAGCCGGTGGCGGCCAGCAGGATGTTCTGGGTGGCGGCCGACAGGTCTTGCACCCAGAACTCTGCGCTATCCGGGTGGGCCAGCGCGAGTACGCCGCAGGGCACGATGCACAGCGGGGCGCCGGGCAACATCTTGCCGTGGGGGTGCGGCTCGGCCAGCCTGGCGAGCAGGGCGGGGTCGGTCACCACCACGAACTGCCACGGTTTGCGGTTGCCCGCGGAGGGCGCCGCCATGGCCGCCTGCAGCAGCGTGTCGAGCTGCGCCCGAGACACCGGCTCGTCGGTGTACTTGCGGATGCTGCGCCGGGCAAAGAGGTTGTCTATCGCAAGGTGTGGCATACGGTGCTCCTTTCGTGCGCCATGCTCGCCCGCTATCCGATGCGGGCTTGGCGCGCCCATCGAGCCGCAGTATAGGCGGCGGCCCCGGGCGCGTCAACGCGCTGCGTTACCCCGGCCCTCTTGCGATATCTCTTCGTAGGCCTCGCGCAGCCAGGGGTGCACCATTACCAGAGCCTCGCGGTGCTCCCAGATATAGTTCAGCAGGAGCCGGATGGCGTCGTCCAGCGAGCGGTTGAGCTCTCTCATCACCTCGCGCAGGTAGGGCGGCTCGCCCGAGAGGTCCCATTCGGTCTTGTCCGCCAGAAAGAGCGCCTTGTCGAGCATGGTGGCGCCCGGCCGCAGGGTGGTGTGGCAGCCGATAGCGGCCAGCACTCCCTCGTCCCGCTCGCCGAACAGCTCGCGCGCGACGACGGCCGAGAGCTTTTGATGCAGCAGCACCGGCGCGGCCTCCTCCTCGGGCAAGACGTCCAGCCCCAGAGCCCGCGCTGCCGCCACTCGCTCGTCGTTGGGGATGGGGGCGCTCACGTCGTGGAGCCACGCCGCCCGGCCCGCGCGGTCGGGGTCGAGCCCCGCCCGCAGCGCGATGCGGCGCGCCTGGGCCGCCACCGCTGCGCTGTGGTCGGCGGTGGCTCGCTTCCCGTGCATCCGCAGGAACGCGGGCACATCCCGCTCGGGGCTGCCCGTCGGCTGCGTCCCCCGCGCCAGTTGTGCGAGCAGTGGGTGCATACGATCCCCCTCGGGCGCGCCCGAGCCCCCGTGCCCGCCTCTGCCCCGCTGCAACCAGTTCGATAGCCGCGACACCCGTACCTCCTTCTCCGAGGTGTGGCCGCCCCGCCTCTCGCCACCGCCGCACACTCTGGCCCCACCGCACAATATACCGCGAGGGGCCGCCATCCGCCGCGGCTAGATCCGCGCCACCATATCGGTCAAGCTGAACACGCGCACCTCGCCCGGGTCGCCCGAGCAGGTGATGGTGACGGGCACGCCGGGCTCGAGTACGAAATAGTTGTCGCTCAGGTCCACATCGTTGGCCGGCTCTACCACCACGCCAAAGGCCGGCACGTCGCTGCGCAGCGTGATGCGGTCGCCCTCCACCGTCAGATCGGCGCGGGCCGGCGTCAGGTTCAGCCCGCGGTACCGGCCGAACAGCAGATAGTTGCGATAGACGGCGCCGCCCGCCTCGAGCTCGACGAACAAGACGGTGTCCAACAACTCGCCGTTGACCTCGTGCACCCGCGACTCTGCCACCTCGCCCGTGGATTCGTCCACCGGCACCACCCGCGGCACGTAGCCGATCCCCAGCTCCTCCAGGCTGAACACGCGCGCCCGGACGACGTCGTTAGCGGGGAGCTCGACATCGAAGCGCTGCTCTGCCACTTTGTCGCCCGAGAGGCGGTAGGCGGCGACGCGCGCCGAGCCCTGCACGGTGTGAAGGAGGTCGTTCACCACGGTGAGGGCCACCCGGCCGCCATCCATGTGCAGCGAGGGGAGCACCGCGTCAAAGAAGCGGCGCGACGCGTACCACAGCCCCTTCTTGCGGCGGGCGTAATCCAGGCAGGACCAGCTCGCCACCGGCCAGCAGTCGTTGAACTGCCAGTAGAGCGCGCCGGAGGTGCGGAACTTGCGCCGCCGCCAGTGCTCCACGCCCGTCTTGATGGCGTCGGCCTGGTTGAGCTGCGAGAGGTAGACAAAGCTCTGCAGGTCGGCCGGCAGGCCCATGCGCCCCACCATGAAGCGCAAGAGCTTTTCCATCCCCTCGTTCATCTTTTGGTGGGCCAGCATCACGGGGCTCAGGATGGAGAGATCTTGGGGCCCGGCATAAGAGTGCACCGTCTTCCAGTTGGGCATGGCCTGGAAGCCGAACTCGCTGATGAACCGGCCCGTGTCGGCCAGGTAGCCCTGGTGGTCGGCCCAGCGGCTCCACACCGTCCACGAGTGGCGATCGCCCTCCGACATGCCGTTGGGGTCCTCGCCGCCGTAGGGGCTCGAAACCCAGTAGGGGCGCGAGGGGTCGTTCTCCAGCACCACCTCGGGGAGGATCTCGCGGTAGATGGTATTGCCGAGGTACTTGGGCGTGCCGTTGTCCCACCAATCGACAAAGCCCCAGTTGTTCTCGTTGTTGCCGCACCACAGCACGATAGAGGGGTGGTTGCGCAGAGCCCGCACCACCGTGTCGGCCTCGTCGCGCGCCAGATCCTGGAACCACTCCAACTCGTCGGGGTATTGGGCGCAGGCGTACATAAAGTCCTGCCACACCATGATCCCCATCTCGTCGCAGGCCTCGTAAAAGGCCGGGTCCTCGTAGATGCCGCCGCCCCAGATGCGCAGCATGTTCATGTTGGCGTCGCGCGCCAGGCCTATCAGCGCATAGTAATCCTGCGCCGTCAGCCGCGGCAACAGGCTGTCGGCTGGGATCCAGTTGGCGCCTTTGCAAAAGACGCGCTCGCCGTTGATATCAAAGATAAAGCTGCGCCCCTCGGCGTCGGCCTCTTGGATCACCCGCACGGTGCGAATCCCCGAGCGGAAGCGCAACTCGTCGAGCGCCTGTTCGCCGCACAGCAGGCGGATGGTGACATCGTAGAGCGGCTGGCCGCCCATGCCGTTGGGCCACCACAGCTGGGGCTGGGTGATGCGCAGCTGTGTGGCGACGCTGGGGATCCCCTTGCGTACGGCCACGGGCACGCGCTGGCGGGCCACCTCGGCGCCGCCCAGCGCCACGATGACCTCGGCCTCCAGCGGGTCGGGCACGTAGGCCTCCACCGAGGCGGAGACGCGCACCAGGGCGCCGTCGGCATCCACCGTTTCGGTGTAAAAGAAGGGGTCGTACAGCTTGCCGGCGTCGATGCGCTCCAGATAAACGGGGCGCCACAGGCCCACCTGGGTGATGCGCGGGCCCCAATCCCACCCGTAAGAGTACTGCGCCTTGCGCACATAGACGCGGGCCGTCTCGAACACCGATTCCAGCTGGAAGGGGCTGTTGGCCTCGATGCGCTTTGCCGTGGTGATGGGCGAGTCGAAATGCACCTCCACGGTGTTCTCGCCCTCCAAGACGAGGTCCGACACGTCGAACCGGTAGGGGATGAACATATTCTCGGCGCGGCCGACGAACTCGCCGTTCAGGTAGACGTCGGCCAGTGTGTCTATCCCCTCGAACACCAGGTCGAGGCCGGGGGCCTCCAGCGTCTCGGCATCGAGCGAAAAGGTTTTGCGGTAGACCCATTCCTTGGGCTCGAGGCGATGCATCTCGATCTCGTTCATGCCCACAAAGGGGTCGGGCACCTCGCCCAGCGCGAGGAGGTCGAGCTGCACGCAGCCCGGCACGTTGCCGTGCTTCCAACCCTCCGCGCCCAACTCTCGGAACTCCCACGCGCCGTCCAGAGATATCCTCTCGTTCATGGTTCTCGGCTCTCGCTTTCAACAGGCTGTACGGTTTACGCTCTCGTTGCGTGCGACGCCGGCGGGCCAGCTCGCGCCACCGGCCGGCTCACTATATCGCAGCGCGCGCGGGCGGGTCAAGCGGAGCGTTCCGCGGCGCGCTTGTCGGCATCGGCGCGGGGTGGTAATATTCCTATTATTCCACTGTCAAGGTTCGTGTTCGAGGGCGCGATGCTTTGTTGTCCCCCCGGCCCGAGCGCCAGGCGCGCCCCCTCGCCCTCGAGGCGCGTCTCGATCAGCCGCTCGGTGTGTAAAAAGAGGCCTCGATGCTGTGTTCGATTGATAATGGTGACGTTGTTGTGCGATTGTTGGTGTTGGCCGGCTCGGAAGAGGATGCTGAGCCGTTGTTGAAGGAGATAGAGCGCGCGGGGCTGGAGCTCGCCAGTTGCCGCGTAGAGACGATAGAGACCCTGCCGGCCGCGCTACAGCAGGGGACGTGGCACCTCGCGCTGCTGGACGAGGGCGCGCCCGGCGGCGTGGACGACGCCCTGCGCCTGTTGCGGGCGGGCGCCCCCGCACTGCCCGCTGTGGTGGTGGGCGCCAAGCCCAGCGAGGAGGCGGCCGTCCGCGCTCTGCGGGCGGGCGCGCAAGACTATGTGAGCCGGCAGCACTTGGAGCGCCTGGGCTCTGTTGTGAGATGCGCCCTGTGCACGGACGAGACAGGGCCGGATGGGGCGCCCTGTGCTGGGCGCGCGAGATGCGAGCCCAACACGCACAAGATGGAGGCGCTGGCACGTTTGGCGCACGGTGTGGCCCATGATCTGAATAACCTGCTGACCATCATCAAGGGCTACTCGGCTATGGCACACGACGCGCTGCCAGAGTATCACCATGCGCGCCGCGATATGGCCGAGGTGATGATGGCGGCGGATCGCGCCACCGCCCTGAGTCGGCAACTCACGCTGTTGGCATCGCGGCAGCCCCTCGCCCGGCGCGTGTGGGATCTCAACGAGCTGGTGTTGGGCGCACACAAGATGCTCTGCGAGCTAGTGGGAGGGGGCGAGGATGGGGCCGGCGACGAGCGCGCCATCCACCTGGAGCTCGATCTCTCGCCCGACACACTGCCGGTGGCCGTGGATGCCGCGCAGCTGCGCCGGGTGTTGGCCTCGCTCGCCCGCAACGCCCGCGACGCCATGCCCGACGGCGGCCAATTGGCCATTCGCACGCGCCGGAGGCGGCCGGACGACAGGCTCGGTTGTGGGGGCTCCGGTGTGATCCCGGGCGAGCGCGCCCAGTTGGTGGTGCGGGATACGGGCGCCGGCATGAGCGCCGATGTGCTGGAGCACCTGTTCGAGCCGTACTATACCACCAAGCGGGGCCACGGCTTGGGGCTGGGCCTGGCCGTCGTCTATGGTATTGTGAGGCGGCACGACGGTTGCATCGCGGTGCAGAGCCTGCCGGGGCTCGGCACCACCATCAGCATCTGCCTGCCACGGGCGCAAGAGGGGGGGCAGGCTCCGCCGCCCGGCTCGCTCCGTACAGAGGGAGGAAGATCATGAAGATCGGGTTCGTCAGCGCCATCCTGCCGGATCTCTCGTTGGAACAGGTGTTGGCCTTTGCGGGCCAACAGGGTTTTGCCACAGTGGAGCTGATGTGCTGGCCGGTGGGCCGCGCCGAGCGCCGCTACGCCGGCGTGACGCATCTGGATGTGACAGAGGTCGACGAGGCCGGCGCGCGCTATGTGCAGGAGCAGCTCGTGCAGAGCCGCGTGAGCATCTCGGGCTTGGGCTACTATCCCAACCCGCTCACGCCGGTTCTCGCCGACCGCCAGCGCTTCACCGACCATCTGCGCCGCGTGATGGACGCCGCCGCTACGCTGGGCGTGGAGGTGGTCAACACGTTTGTGGGGCGCGACCCCGCTCGGCCGGTGGAGGCCCAGTGGGACGATTTTATGGAGGTGTGGCCGCCCCTCATCGAGTTCGCCGAGCAGCGCGGCCTAAAGGTGGGGATCGAGAACTGCCCCATGCTGTTTTCGTTGGACGAGTGGCCCGGCGGGACCAACATGGCCTCCTCGCCGGCCATCTGGCGGCGGATGTTCGAGCTGATCCCCAGCCCCGCTTTTGGCCTCAACTACGACCCGTCGCACATGATCATCCAGCACATGGACGAGGTGCGGCCCATTCGCGAGTTCGCCTCGCGCATCGTCCACGTGCACGCCAAAGACCAGCGCATAGACTATGCCCTGCGCGACGAGGTGGGCGTGTGGGGCCTGGGGTGGTATATCCCCAAGCTGCCCGGCCTGGGCGAGGTGCGTTGGGGCGACTTTTTTGCCGCCCTCACCGACGTGCGCTACGAGGGGGCCGTCTGTATCGAGGTGGAGGACCGCGCCTACGAAGACTCGCTCAGCGCCCGCCAGCGCGCGCTGATCCAATCCAAACGGTATCTGGATCAGTTCCAGGCCTGGGGGTAGGGGCGGGGGGGCGCGACGCGATGGTTATGTGTAGGGACGCAGGGCCGCGCGTGGCGGTGTGTGTAGGGGCGCAGGGCCGCGCGTGGCGGTGTGTGTAGGGGCGCACAGCTGTGCGCCCCTACATTCCCACATCGTATCCCCACATCGTGCGCTCCTACATTCCCACATCGTATCCCCACATCGTGCGCCCCTACATTCCCGCATCGTATCCCCGCATCGCATGCGCCTTGTACATTGCAGCGCAGAGACGCGCCGCCGGGGTTGTGTGCGCGGGGCGCAGGGCCGCGTGTGGCGGTGTGTGTAGGGGCGCACAGCTGTGCGCCCCTACACGGGTGGATTTACATGGTGCGCTCTTACATGGTGGCTACGCAAAGGCGATATCAGGCAATGCCCTACGATCCGGACCGGCACCACAGACGCACGTTGCGCCTACAACAGCTCTATAGCCAAACGAACACTTTTTTTGTCACCCTGACGACACATGAACGCGTTTGTCTTTTCGGCGAGGTGGTCGGCGGGGCGATAGTGCTGTCGGCGTTCGGAAAGATCGTCGAAGAGGAGTGGCTGAAAACGCCCGAGATCCGCCCCCAGGCCGTTCTCGACGCGTATGTCATCATGCCGAACCATGCGCACCTCCTCGTGAGACTTTCGGTTCACGCGGATGCGACAGGCGCCGTAGCGGTCGTCGGCCGCGATGACAGGCCCCTGGTGCGCCCAGCGAGATCGCTGGGCTCTCTCATCGCAGGGTTCAAGGCGGCTTGTACCACGCGCATTAACACGATGCGCGATACAGCCGGAGCGCGGGTGTGGCAGAGGAACTACTATGAGCGTATCGTACGCAACGAGAGAGAGTTGAACGCTCTCCGATGCTATATCCGGGAGAACCCATCCAACTGGGCGGCGGATCCTGACAACGTATGACGGCACGGCGCCGCCGGGGTTGCGCGCGGGGATGCGACGTGATGATATATGTAGGCATATGTAGGGGCGCGGAGACGCGGCGTGATGGTGTGTGGTGATATGTGTAGGGGCATATGTAGGGGCGCACAGCTGTGCGCCCCTACATTCCCGCATCACGTGCGCCCACATCACGCGCTCCCATCGCGTGCGCCTTGTATATTGCAGTGTATCAAAGCGCAGGGGCACACCGTGATGGTGCCGGGACATGTGCAGGGGCGCGGAGATGCGACGTGATGGTGTGTGGTGATATGTGTGAGCGCACAGCTGTGCGCCCCTACACCCGCATCGCTACATTCCCGCCCCTACATTTTCGTATCGTGCGCTCCTACACCGCGTGCATTTATATGGCACCCCACCCCGCCACACCTTGCGAGATCAGCACACGCGCGCGATCTGTTGGACGGCGCGCTCGGCCTCGGCGGGGCCGGCGAAGCGCGGCAGAGAGAGCATCAACCCGTCGGGGCCCAGGGCGCGCGTGAGGGCGACGGCCTCTTCCACCGAGGAGCAGCCCACCAGCAGGCAAAAGCCCATCTCGCGAATGCGACGGAAGGCGTCGATCCAACGCACCGGTGAGCCCGCGCCGGGCTCGGGGTTCCACTGGATGCCGTGCAGCCCCCGCACCGTGCGCAACAGGTCGAGAAAGCGCAGCTGCGACGTGCCATCGAGGTGGTACAGTGCGTAATCCATCGCGTCGCACGTGCGCTGCAGGTCGGGCAGCACCAGCCACTGGTACATGGGCGGCGAGAGCATCACGCTGAAATCGCACTGCACGGCCTCAAAGCGCCCCTCGGCCATGGGCTGCAGCCAGGTGGACGTGTCGCCGTAACCCAGCCCCCGCAACATGCTGTAGAAATGCTCGTAGGCGGCGGTATAGATGTCGGTCAGCGCGGCGCTCCAGCGCAGCACATCGTCGGGGCGCTTCACCACGTCGTAGCAGAGCTGCTCGGGCGTGCGAAAGCTCGATAGCGTGGTGAGACCGTCCAGCATGGACGGTGGATTGACATAACCTCTATCTCCCACCACCGCGGCGCAGGCGCGCAGGCACGCCTCCACTTTGCCCACGAGGGGCGAGTGCGGATCGAACCGGGGGATGGGGCGCTCCCACAGGCGGGGGATGGGCTTGATCCACGTCGAGTCGCTGTGGTAGCCGTACTCGCCGCCGGCAAAGGCGGCCACGGTCACGAGCAGTGTGCCCCAACGGAACCCCACACCGGGCATCGCCTCGGCCAGGTAGAGGTTGCAGCGCAGCGCTTCGTCGTGGTACCAGGCGTGCCAGGCGGGGTCGAGGTCGGTCTCCAACGAGGGCGCCGGCGCCCCGCGCCAGGGGATCGGCTCGGCGTCGCGGTTGGCAGCCACTATGTAGAGGGCCGGGCGCCCCAGGCTGGCACCGGCCCAGAAGGCGCGCAACCGCTCGCGCGCGTCGGCCTCGTTGGGTTTGCAGGTGAAGGGCATAGCGGGCTCCGCCTCTCGGTGTGGGGTGATGTGTGGCGCGGCTACGGCCGAAAGGTCTCTACCACGCCAGCGTAGTGCCCCAGCTTGTCGGGGTCGAGCGCCAGGCCCAGGCCCGGCGTGCGCGGAATCTCCAGGTAGCCCTCGGCGTCCAGCTCGGGGGGATCCACCGATAGGTCGTCCATATACGCGGAGGGAGTGAGGTACTCCACATACCGGGCATCGGGCATGGCGGCCGTCAGGTGGAGGTCGGCGTGGAGGCCCACCACGGTGTTCCAGCCGTGGGGCACCATCTCCACGTGGTGATCGTAGGCCATCCAGGCGATGCGGCGCGCCTCCGACAGGCCGCCCACCTTGGTGACGTCGGGCTGGATGATATCCACCGCGTGCTGTTCGATCCAGGGGATGAACGACTGGCGCCGCGTCAGCACCTCGCCGCCGGAGATGGGCACCGGCGAGTTGGTGCGCAGTGCGGCATAGCCGTCGATATCGTCCGGGCGCAGCGGCTCCTCGAACCAGGTGATGTCGTAATCGTGCAGCATGTAGGCGGTATCCAGCGCCCATTTGAACTCGTGAGGCCAGAACTCGCCGCTGCCGCCGGCGTCCACCATCAACGCCACGTCCTCGCCCACGGCCAGGCGGGCGGTGCTCACCAGCGCCTCATCGCGGGTGCGGGTGCTGAGGCCAAAGTTTCCCCAGCCCAGCTTGATGGCGCGGTAGCCCGTGCTCACCAGCTCCTGCAGCGTATCGCGCAGGGCCTCCAGTGGCCACTCGAACAGGATCGACGCGTACGGCCGCACGCGCGTGCGGTAATAGCCGCCCAACAGGCGCGCCACCGGCTGCCCGCTGGCCTGCCCCAGCAAGTCCCAGAAGGCCATATCCAGCCCTGAGATAGTGTGCGTCACCGCGCCGCCGCGCCCCTGCCAGAAGGTGGCCTGGTGCAGCTTCTCCGAGACGCGCTCCGGCTCGATGGCCGACTCGCCCTCCAGGTGCGGCATCAACAGATGCAGCGAGGCGTTCACCAGCGCGGAGCTGGTGTAGCAGCTCCCCAAGCCCACTTGGCCGTCGTCGGCCACCACTTGAATCAACGTGTGCAGGTTGTCCTCGGGCTGGGTCTCGCGCTCCCAGCCGTTCACCGGCGTCGAGCCCACTAGGGGGATGGTGCGTATCTCCTGGATTCTCATCGCTACTCGTTCCTCCGTTATGGCGCTGTGTGGAGCATAGCCCAGGGGGTGGTGGTTGTCAACCGAGCGTGCCGGCGGAAAGGGGCACGCGAACCCCCTCGCCTTGCCCTCGACACAGCTTTTCCTTATAATCGCGCCAGATGAGCCAGTGCGCAGACTGGAAAGGAGCGGTCGGATGGATCTCATGCGCTTTACGTTAGAGTTGCGTACGGCGCTGTATCAATGCGGACAAGTGGCCACGGCGCTGCAGGGGACGGTGCGACGCGAGAACAAGCCGCCCGATTCGCCCGTCCAACAGAGCACCTCTGTCAGTGTGGTGGATCGCCTCTGCCAGGAGCTGATCCTGCTCAAGGCCTTCGAGATCGCCCCCGAGATGGAGATCTACAGCGAGGAGCTGTTCGCCTGCCCCCCGCACATCCTGGGCCTCTCTGTCGGCAACCGCCACCGCTACGCGTTGATTATCGATCCAGTGGACGGCACCGAGGACTATCTCGACGGGCTCGACACCTACGCCCATGTGCTGGGCCTCCTTGATCAGGAGGCGGGCGCTATGGACATCGGCATGTTCTTTTTCCCCGCGTCGTGCCGGCTGTTCATCGGCATGCGGGGCCAGGGCGCCTACGAGGCTCAGGGCCTGTGGACGGTGCCGATGCCCATGACGCGCGTCGAGCCCGAGCGTACTGTGGGGGATATCAAGCGCCTGACGCCGCAGGACTATGAGGTGTTTGCGCGGCACGGGTTCGAGCTGCTCCCCCAGGCCAGCCGGTCGGCGGCGTACGAGCTGATGCGCGTGGCCGAGGGCTCGTTGGGCGCGCTGGTGATGCGAGACTACCACGGGCACGACACCGCCATGGCCAGTGTGCTCATCGAAGCGCTGGGGGGCGCGATGCTGGGGCCCGACGGCAAGCCGGTGCGCTATGTGCGCGAGATGCCGCGTATGCCGCTGGTGGTCGCCTCGTTGCAGCCCGCCTGGGCGCGAGAGCTTGTGAAGGCCCTGAGCTAGGTGTGCGCCGCGCGCGTCAACATCGGCGGTTGCTGTGCTAACCGGACCCCCGCACGGGGCCGAGGAGCGCCATGAGCCACCGCCTGGAGATCGTAGCGGCCGACATCACGGGGTTGCGCGTGGACGCCATCGTCAACGCGGCCAACCGCACGCTGCTGGGCGGCGGAGGCGTGGACGGCGCCATCCATCGCGCAGCGGGCCCCGGCCTGCTGGCCGAGTGCCGCACCCTGGGCGGCTGTGAGACGGGCCAAGCGGTGATCACCGGCGGCTATCAGCTGCCGGCTCGCTATGTGATCCACACCGTGGGGCCCGTGTGGCGGGGCGGCGGGCACGGCGAGGCCGAGTTGCTGGCCGCGTGCTACCGCAACAGCTTGGCGTTGGCCGTGCAGCACGGCGTGCGCACCATCGCCTTCCCCGCCATCAGCACGGGGGTGTACGGCTACCCGGCGGAGCGCGCCGCCCGCATCGCTGTGGGGGCTGTGCGCGCGTTCCTCGCGGGCGACGATTCGCTCCGCAAGGTGATGCTGGTTTGCTACAACCCTGAGGCCTGCCGCGCCCTGCAACGGGTGCTGGGCGAGGCGCACCCACCACCCACCGACGCACCATCCATCGGAGAAGCGACGGACAACTGATGCGTAACCGACGATACGGCCCGATCATCACCGGCGCAGTGGGTTTGTTGGCACTGGCTCTGCTGGGCGCGCTTGTGCTGCGCCAGCCCTTTTGCGCATCGCTGCCCTCGCTCGATGGGGCGCCCTGGTGCCAGCACCCCCCTGAGCGGGCGTCGGCCGAGCCCGACGCCGACTCCTGGCCGCGCTACGCCGATGCTGGCCTGGGCATCTCGTGGAGCTGCCCGCCCGGCTGGACGGCCTTTGCCCTGGCCGACGAGGCCCCGCGCCTGATCGTCTTTATGCCGCCCGATACGTGGGACGCACCCGGCATGCTCTTGTTCCTCAGCGCCTCCACGGATCCGGCCGATGTGCTGCGTTGGGACCCCAAGGCCGCCAACACGCACGTCGCGGGGCAGCTCGCCCTGCTGGAGCGCTTCCCCGGCGGCCAGAACCCGCCCATGCGGCGCGTCTCTTTTCGTGCCGACGACCGGCTCGTCAGCTTGGCGCTCTCTTATGGCGACGGCGTCGATAGCACCGTTTTCGAGCGGATTGTGGCCACCGTGTCTCCCACCGCGGAGCTGGGCGCCCACACCACTTTTGAGACGCTGGCCGATCTTTCCGCCGCCTGGGACCCCTGCTCGCCCGGCTGCAACATCAAGAGCTATGACCCCAGCTGGTGCAACCTGCTGGTGAGTGGCGCGGATTGGGGCGGTGTGCCGGTCTACTCGAACGGCACCTCGGTGAACAACATCTGTACCGACACCTACGGGCTCAAATTCCAGTGCGTGGAGCTCGTCCAACGCTACTACTGGGAAAAGGTGGGGCACGATACGGGCACCGGCTCGCCGCGCTGGGGGATCGCCAGCGCCTACCAAGCGTGGAACACCCACCCGGCCAGCCTGGTGCCGTGCGCCAACGGCGGCGGCTCGACGCCGCAACACGGCGACATCCTGATCTGGAAGGGCGAGGGGGTTTATTATCCGCACGGGCACGTGGCCGTGGTGTCGCACATCGAGGGTGGCCGCGTGTACTATGTGCAGCAGAACGTGTCGAGCGTCGGCGGCTGGGGCTCGCGAGAGTGGAAGGACGGCCGCATCCAGGATACGTACATCATCGGCTGGCTGCACCACCAGAGGGGCGACACCACGCCCCCCACGGGCGGCCTCACCAGCCCTCCAGAGGGCGTGTTGGTGCGGCAGAACAGGGTGTACATCGAGGGCTGGGCCAGCGACGCCGAGAGCGGCGTCAAAGAGGTGCGCCTCATGGCCCACTATGCGGGGGCGTGGCACCAGGTGGGCTCGCCCTGGAGCTCGACGACCTATGCGTTGGATTGGGACATGGCCGCGGCCGGCGTGCCGGACGGGCGCGTGCAGTTGGCGGTGGACATCCAGGATAACGCCGGCAACTGGGCCCGTTCGCCGGGCGGCCTGCGCACTTTTGTCAAGCTGACGCGCCCCACGCCCTACAAGGCGTATCTGCCCGTTTGCGCACAGGCCGGCAAGTGGGAGCTGCGCTGCCAAGAGCTGCTGCGCAACGGCGGCTACGAGGGGGGCGACGGTTGGGTGTTCGGCAGCACGCCGCGCCCGGCGGCGTACACCACAAAGACTGTGCGCTCGGGCGGGCGGGCGCTGCGGGCGGGGATAGAGCCCGGCACGGCGAACGTCGAATCCTACTCCTCGGCGTACCAGGCCTTTCGCGTGCCCCGCGAGGCCGCCAGCGCCACGCTGCGCTTCTGGTGGTGGCGGCGCACGGAGGAAGCGCCGTTGGCCCAAGCCCAAGCCCTCTCGCTCGAGGCCGCCGCGCTGCCCGTGCTGGTGGACGGCTGGCCCGCGCTGCAGGTGGTGGCGCCCGATACGCAGCAGGCCCTGCTGCTGGACGCCGACACTCGGGTCATCGTGGCCCGAATATCGGTCGACCGCGTCAACGACGGCGGCTGGGTGCAGCAGACCTACGACCTCATGCCGTACCGAGACCGCAACCTGCTGCTGTACCTGAACGCGTACAACGACGGGGCGGGCGGGCGCACCTGGATGTATGTGGACGATGTGAGCATCAGCTACTGTTTGCCATAAGCTGAGAGCCATACGGACCGGCCGGGCCCCGCGCAAACGGCGCTCGGCCGCACTGCATCGCAAGGGCTGCCAACACGCGGCAGCCCGGGAGGTGCCATGCGCATGTTGAAACGTGTGCCCGTCCGCCGCCTCGCGCTGCCTTGGCTCTATCTGCTCTCGGCGGGGTACGTCTCCACCATGTGGCTCATAGACACCCGCCCGTATATCAACCTCAACGGCTACGAGCGCGCCCGCTTTGTAGACATGGTCTACGGCCGCACCTACAAGCCGTTCGTGTTGCGCGCCCTGCTGCCGCTGGTGATCCGCGGGCTGCGCGCGCTCATCCCCAACCACATCAACTACCCCATGCACGGGGTGATCTATGCCCGGTTCCCCGCACTCTACCGCGTTATGCTCTACCTGGGCTGGGAGCTGGAGTACCTCACCGAGTACGCGCTGGCGGCGCTGCTGCTGTACGCCTCGCTGCTCGGCACGATCTTGGCGCTGCGGGCCGTCTTGGCGCATCTCGGTGGGCAGCTGCTCATCGGCGGCGCCGTGCTGGGCGCGCTCACCGCGGCCTTTCGTTGCCGGGCGCCGGCCGGCTGGGCGCCCTCTCGCAGGCTCGACATGCTCGCGCGGGCTCGCTATCATGGCTCGCGAACCGCAACCCATTCTTTGTGAGGTGCATCATGAGAGAGATCCTCTGGCGAGATGGCAAGTTCGTGCGGCGGGACGGCTCAACGTTCGTGCCCTACGGCGGCGTGTTCGCCGAGGCGATCTTTGCCGATCGCTGCGGTATCACCATCCGCCCCGAGTGTCGCCGCCCCTGGGGCGCATCGAACCTGTTGCGCTTTGACGACGCCAACGACGACGAGCTGCTCAAATGGTTGCGCTATCTCAAGGCCGAGGGGATGAACTACATGCGCTACTTTTGCGCCTCCGCCCGGCGCATGGCCGGCGAGCCGCTGGACATCGGCGGCAAGCTCAACCCCAGCATCTGGCCCAAGCTGCTGCACTATATGGACCTCGCCGCCCAGGAGGGGGTCTATTTCCACTTTGTGCTCTTTCCCGAGCCGCGCACCACGATCTATATGCAGCAGCGGCACCTGGAGGAGAACGCCCTGCAGTACTATACGCCCGACGAGATCGCCGCGCTGCCCGCCCATCGGCGGCGCTTTCTCGACCCCGCCCAGCCCCGCGTGGGCTATGACACCTACTTTGCCGACGCCGACGTGTTGGCCTGCCATATAGACCTCCTGCGCGCCATGGCGCCCGATCTTGTAGACCACCCCGCGCTGCTGTGCGTAGAGCTCTACAACGAGCAGCAATGGGACAACGACCAGTTCCAGAAGGGGCGCTGCTTCCTGTGGGAGGTGCACGACCAGGAGGTGGCCTGGAGCGCCGAGCTGGTGCGCGCCGTCCACCGGGAGCTGCCCGGCGTGCCGGTGTGCTGCTCCTTCGCCGGCCTGGGCCTCGCGGCGCAAGACCCGCTCCTCTGGATCGATCGCATCCCCATGGACTTTTTCAGCCCGCACCTGTACCAGGGGCTGGCGGGGGTGCCGCTCAAGCTCGATTTCGCTGGCATCTCGGATGTGGCACTGAAATACTCGCAGCCCGAGCTGCCCACCATGATCGGCGAGTTCGACCCCAGCGATTTCAAAGAGGGCGTGGGCAACGAGCGCCTCGTCGTGCGCGACGTGGCCTGGTTCTCGGTGTTGAACAACTGCCCCGGGTTCGGTATGTGGACCTCCCGCGGCTACGCCGAGTTCGACATCCCCCGCCGGGTGATGGAGAGCATCGATTTCGCCCACTTTCAGCCGAAAGCGCCGGCTGTGATGGTGAACATTGCGCCGCAGGTGGAGTATTTCCACAGCTTGGAGCACGGCGCCGGCCCCGATTGCCTGCTGCCCGCCGATTACTGGTGCCCCCACCGCCCCGAGGACCACGACCACATCTACTGCAAGAAATTCGCCAGCCGCGAGCTGGACGACCTCCACAACTGGGCGCACTTTGCGCTGGAGAACGGCGTCAACTATGCCTTTACGCGGCACCCCGAGCGCTACGAGCGCGTGTGGAACATCCGCGATTTCGGCGCCGACAGCCTGGCGCGCATGCCGCGGCCGTTCGTCCCGGCCGAGGGGGTGCAGCTCAAATACATGTCGTCCGCCGACGACCGCACCCACGTGGTGTACCTGCGCCAGTTCACCTACTATCGCGTAAAGGAGCACGCCGGCCGCATCAAGCGCGAGCCGGTGGAGGTGCGCGTGACGGTGGACCTGCCCGGCGGCGATTACGACGTGGAGGTGTGGAACCTGGACACGCGCCAGCGCACCGAGCGCACCTGCGGCGCCCGCGACGAGATCGCTCTGGGCACCACGGCGGACGATTTCGCCCTGGTGCTCCGCGCGAGGTAGGCGCACACCGCAGCGCGGCGCGGCCAGTTTGTGCCCCGGCGAGCATCTGCTACACTTGTACGTACAACATCGGAGCGGGCCGGAGGAATGCCCCGCCCGCCGCCCTTTCGCACAAGGAGCTCTCTATGATCGACCTATCCGCATCCGGGGCCGCCGGCTCGTCCGCGTCGCCCCCCCTCCTGAGCATGTATCGCACCATGCTGCTCATCCGCCGTTTCGAAGAGCGCTGCAACGAACTCTACATGGAGGGCCGCATCCCCTCCACGTTGCACCTCTACATCGGCCAGGAGGCCGTGGCCACCGGCGTGTGCGCGCACCTGACGAACGACGACTATATCCTGAGCACGCATCGGCCCCACGGCCACGCGCTGGCCAAGGGGGTGGCGCCGCGCGACATCATGGCGGAGCTGTTCGCCAAGCGCACCGGCTGCTGCGGGGCCAAGGGCGGCTCGATGCACGTGGGCGACATGCGCGTGGGCGCGCTGCCCGCCATCGCCATCGTGGGCGCCAACATCCCCATCGCCGCCGGGGTGGCGTTGGCGGCCAAGCGGTTGGGCACCGATCGCGTGTGCGCCTGCTTTTTCGGCGACGGCGCCGCCAACGAGGGCGCCTTTCACGAGGGGCTTAACATGGCGGCCATCTGGAAGCTGCCCGTGGTGTACGTGTGCGAGAACAACCTCTACGCCGCGTCCACCCCCTTTCGCACGGCGTTCGCCATCCAGCAGGTGGCCGATCGCGCCGCGGCCTACGGCATGCCCGGCGTGGTGGTGGACGGCTACGACGTGGCCGCCGTCTACGAGGCCGCCGGCGAGGCCATCGCCCGCGCGCGCCGCGGCGAGGGCCCCACGCTGCTCGAGTGTATGACCTACCGCCACTGCGGCCACTCGCGCAGCGACCCGCGCACCTACCGCACCAAGGAGGAGGAGGCCGAGTGGAGGGCGCGCGACTCTATCGCGGTGCTGGGCCGGCAGCTGGTGGAGCTGGGCCTGGCCACCGAGGCGGATTTGGCGGCCCTGGAGGACGACGTGCAGGAGCGCCTGGCCGACGCGCTAGAGTACGCCGAATCGAGCCCCGAGCCCGAGCCGCACGAGCTGTGGGAGAACGTCTACGTCGAATCCGCGGCGGAGGAGAACTGATATGGCACAGATGAGCATCGCCCAAGCGTTGCGGCAGGCGATCCGCCAGGAGATGCTGCGCGACGAGCGCGTGTTCTGCATCGGCGAGGATATCGGCGTGGAGGGCGGCTTTGGCGGCGCGTTCACCGTCACCCAAGGGCTCTCGGCCGAGTTCGGCCACGAGCGGATCCTGGATACGCCCATCTCGGAGATCGGCATCGCGGGCGTGGCCATCGGTGCGGCCATGGCGGGCCTGCGCCCCATCGCCGACGTGCAGTACGGCGATTTCCTCTTTTGCATGATGGACCAGCTCGCCAACCAGGCCGCCAAGATGTGCTACATGGCCAACGGCACCGTCTCGGTGCCCATGGTGATGCGCGCGCCGGTGGGCGCCACCTCGCGCGGGGCGCAGCACGCCCAGAGCCTGGAGGCCTTTTTCACCCACATCCCGGGCCTCAAGGTGGTGGCCCCCGCCACGGCCTACGACGCCAAGGGGCTGCTGGCGGCCGCCGTGCGCGACGAGAACCCCGTCATCGTGTTCGAGCACAAGCTGCTCTACGGCGCCCAGGGGCCGCGGTCGGAGCGGGGCGCCCTGAGCCCCATCGGCGAGGTGCCCGAGGAGGACTATATCGTGCCCATCGGCCGCGGGATCGTCCGCCGCGAGGGGGCCGACGTCACCATCGTGGGCAAGCTGCTCACGCTCTACCGCGCGCTGGCCGCCGCGGAGGAGCTGGCGGCGGAGGGGATAGACGCCGAGGTGATCGATCCGCGCACGCTGGTGCCGCTGGACAAGGAGCTGATCCTGGGCTCGGTGCGCAAGACGGGCCGGCTGGTGGTGGTGGAGGAGGACAACCTCACCAACGGCTGGGCGGCCGAGATCGCCGCCATCGCCGCGGAGGAGGCGTTCGACTATCTGGACGCGCCCATCGTGCGGGTGTCGGCGCCGGATGTGCCCCCGCCCTTTGCGCCCGTGCTGGAGGCCCACTATGTGCCCAGTGTGGAGCGCGTGGTGGCCGCGGTGAGGTCGCTGTTCTAAACGGGGCGGGCGCGGGGGCCCCGCAGCCGCTCTGGCGGCCCCGCAGCCGCTCTGGCGGCCCCGCAGCCGCTCTGGCGGCCGCCCTACGGATCGGGGCGTAACGTGCCGGGGCGCGCCGACACGAACGTCAGCCGATACTCTGTGCCGGTGACGGCCCGCAGCGCGTCGCACACGTCGCGATAGAGGCGCTTGTCGAGCCAATCCACCGCGATGGGCGAGCGCACGGCCACCGTCAGGCTGCGCTCGTCGTGGCCGACGGGCACCGACCCCGCCAGCCAAACGTCCACCCGCTCGGCGCCCAAGCGCTGGCGCAGCTCGGCCAGCGTGTCGAGCCAGGGCTCCACCATCACCCAGTGCGGGTGGGCGCCGGGGGCCGAGCGACACTCGATGCCGAGGTCGTCGTCGTCCAGCGCGTCGGCCTCGCCGCCCCAACCCGCTTCGTCGTCGGCGCCCGCCTCGTCCCCCACGGGGCCGTGCCCCTCCGGCGGCGCGTGCTCCGCGCCGGGCGGGCGGGGGGCGGGCAGGCACGTCTCGGGCCGGCTCAGCACCGAGGCCAGCACGCCGGCCGGTGCGCGCACCCGCCGGTTGCCCCGCAAATGGGCCCACCAGGCCGATACGACCTCGGGCGTCACCCAGGGCTGCAGCGCCAGCCTGTGGGCGATCCCCGGAAAGACCCCCGCCTCCAGCAGCAGGCTAAAAGCAGTAGAGTGATTATCCCCATCAGTAGGAACTACAAGCTTCTTCTCTAGTAGACCCCTGCCGTCCGCTGCGGCGGCGGGCGCACCTGCGGCGGTGGGTGTGTCCGCAGCGGGCGCACCCTCGCCGTCGGTTGCGGGGGTGGGCGAGGGGCCGGCGTCGGCGGGGGGCGAGGCGGCGCTCGGCGGCGGATCGCACGGGGGGGCGCCGTCGGCTGCGGGGGTCGGCTCCTGCGCGGGCGGGAGGCCCAGGAGCACCAGCACCAGCTTGCGCCCCTCGCGGCCGGGCAGGTTGGCCACCAGCTCGCGGCGACGCAGCTCGCGCAGGTGGGCGTCTATGGCGCGCAGGCTCACGCCGCGCAACGCCGCCAGCTCGCGCCGGCTGACGGGGGGCGTGCGGCGGCCGGGCTGGCCCCAGGCCAGCGACAGGATCAACTCGTAGGTGCGATGGAGGTGGTCGGGCAGGGACCGATCACCCAACACCCGCCAGGGCAGCACGATGTAGCAGCTGGGAGAGAAGCTCAAACGGGACCTCCTTGAGGGCTGTACTAGAACGTATGTTCTAGTACAGCATACCACATCGGAGCGCGTCGGTCAACGGGCGCTGCGGCGTGCAGGGGTGCTGCCCGCGGCGGAATCCGGCGCGCTGCGTAAATTCCGCAAAAACTCTGAGCGAATTGGGGTTGACGTAGGGCGCGACTCTTGGTATGCTACCCACATGAGCTTGCTTTAAGCGCGCACCGCAGTGTTTGCGGCCGCCCACGGCCCTTTGGCCCCCCGTAAGCTCTGTGATGCTATCGGGTGTGTTCCGTTGGAGTACGGCGGCAGCACACCGCCTCAGCTCGGGATCCCCGCTCTTCCGCGGCGGCGAACCATAGACCCGTTACCGGAATGTGCACCGCGCAACAATTCGATCGTGAAGGAGGCTACCATGTCCAAACACCGTAGGGCCGCAGAGTTCACCGGGCACGGGGCGCGCTGGCTGCGCCTGCTGCTGGCCGTCGCCCTGCTGTTGTCGTTCTCTGCCGCGGGGGCGCCGAGGCCCGTCCAGGCCGATCCGGCGAGCGATCCGGGCGCGGGCGGCGCGTCGATGAGCCCGCTGGCGGATGAGGTATGCACCACCGTCCATCTGGTGGCCGTGGCCGACACGTATATGAATGGCGCACAGAATAGCCAGACCCGGAATTACGGCAACGAGACGACGGTGAGGCAAACTGTACCTCGCAGTCAGGTTGCCTCCGAGGGGGGCCTCTACAAGTGGAACCTCTCCAGCATCCCCGCCGGCGCCAGAGTGGATTCGGCCAGTTTAACGTTCCGCGTCACCGCCGGGTCTAGCCGGGTGTTCAACCTGTACCGCGTGCGCAAGAATTGGACCGAGGGCGGGGCGACTTGGCGCACTTATAATGGAACCACCTCTTGGAGCTCCAACGGCGCCGCCGGTACCACAGGCTTCACGCCAGACCGCGACAGCACGAGCATGTGGACGGTGCAAGCCAGTGCCTTTAACGCGACCGGCGTGCAGGAGTTCACCCTGAACGCAACCGGCCGCGGCGTTCTGGAGGACTGGATCAACAACTCCAGCACCAACTACGGGGTGACGATTCAGAACTACACGTCGGTTACGGGCACGCAGTCGAGCAATTGGACAGTGCAGTCCAGAACCGGCTCGGGTGGTGGCCCCGGTGTCCCCTCCACTCCCCCCACGCTGAACGTGACCTACTGCGTTCCGGCGGAGTACGGCGTGACGCTGACGCCCGCCGCCGCTGCGCAGTCGGGCGACTCGGGCGATACGGTGACCTACACGCTGACGGTGCGCAACACCGGCGACGTCGAGGACACGTTCACCCTGGCCCTTGGCGACAGTGATTGGGATGCGACGCTGTCGATATCGCCCCCGAGCGTGACGCTGGCTGCGAACGCGACCGCCGTTGTGCAGGTGAGCGTCGACATCCCGGCGAACGCACTGGCGGGGGCTGAAGACGAGGTGGCGGTGACGGCCACGTCACAGGGCGACACCACAAAATCGGCCAGCGCCACCCTCACAACGAGCGCAAACACGGTGTACGGCGTGACGCTGACGGCCGACACCAATACGCAGACGGACAACATAGGCACGACGGTGGCCTACACCCTGACGGTGACCAACACCGGCAACGACGAGGACACGTTCGACCTGGCCCTGGGCGGCGGTACGTGGACGACGACGCTGTCGGCCGCGAGCCTGACGTTGGATGCGGGCGATAGCGACACGGTGACGGTGGAGGTAGAGATCCCCGACGACGCTTGGGGCGGAACTAGCGACGCGGTGACGGTGACGGCCACGTCACAGAGCGACGGCACAAAGTCGGCCAACGTCACCCTCACGACCGTCGTCTCCCAGTACGCCGTGATGCTGACGCCCGACTTTCATACGCTGACGGGCGACCCGGGCGGCGCGGCGGCGGTCTACAATCTGACGGTGACCAACAACGGCAACGTCGCGGACACGTTCGAACTGGAGCTCGGCACCAGCGCGTGGGGTGCGACGCTGTCGGACGACGAAATAACGCTGGATGCGGGCGCGAGCGCCACAGTGCAGGTGAGCGTCGCTGTTCCCGCGGGTGTGGCGGGCGGCGCCACCGACTCTGTGGAAGTGACGGCCAGGTCACAGGGCAGCAGCGGGAGGGAAACGACCAGTGTCACCCTCACGACGCGCGCCAGGAAGGTGTACGGCGTGACGCTGGAGGCCGTCGAGGGCGTCGTCGAGCTGTCGGACAACCCGGGCGAGACGGTGACCTATATGCTGACGGTGACCAACACCGGCAACACCGCGGACACTTTCAAGGTCGCTGTCAGCGGGAACGTGTGGACAGTGTCGACGGCCACAACGGTGGGGCTGGACGCCGGTGAGAGCCTCTTGCACACGGTGAAGGTGACCATCCCGGCGGGCGCGCTGGCGGGCGCCAGCGACGCCGTGACGGTAACGGTCACGTCAGACAACGATGATGACGCAACGGACAGCGTCACCCTCACCACGAGCGCCAACACGGTGTACGGCGTGGAGGTGGCGGCCGACAACAACAACCTGACGGGCGACGCGGGCGATACGATGACCTACACGCTGACGGTGACCAACACCGGCAACGCTGAGGACACGTTCACCCTGGGCTCCGAAGACGATAGGTGGCCGACGTGGGTGTCGCCCCTGAGCGTGACGTTGGATGTGGGCGCGAGTGCAGAGGTGACGGTGGAGGTAAAGATCCCCGACGACGCGCTGGGCGGCGACAAAGACACCGTGACGGTGACGGCCATGTCACCGAGCAGTGTATCCGACAGCGTGGACCTGACCACTCGCGTCAGGACGGCGCGCGAGGTCGAGTTGACGGCCGCCGCCGCTGCGCAGTCGGGCGACCCGGGCGTGACGGTGGTCTACAATCTGACGGTGACCAACGCCGGCAACATCGTGGACACGTTCGACCTGGACCTCAGCGTCTCTACATGGACGACGTGGTGGATGATGACGCCCGCCCAAGTGACGGTGGGACCGGGTGCGACCGCCGCGGTGACGGTGAGCGTCACCATCCCGGCGGACGCGCTGGCGGGCGCCAGTGGCGCTGCGACGGTGACGGCCACGTCGCGGAGCGACGCAACGGTATCGGACAGCATCACCCTCACGACGAGCGCCAACGCGGTGTACGGCGTGCAGGTGGAGGCCGCCGACGTCGCTCTCTCGGACTATGCGGGCGAGACCGTGTCCTATGTGGTGACGGTGACCAACCTCGGCAACGCTGAGGACACGTTCGACCTGGATCTCAGCGGCGCCACGTGGACGACGGATCAGTCGCGCACGAGCATGGTGTTGGCGGCGGGCGCGAGCGACACGGTGACGGTGGAGGTAGAGATCCCCGGCGACGCTCGGGGCGACGACAGCGATACCGTGACGCTGACGGCCACGTCACAGGGCGACGACAACATCTCCGCCGGCGTGGAACTGACCACCACGACAGAGTATTTCTGGCTCTATCTCTATATTCCGTCCGTTAGCAGGCGGTAAACGCGCCGCAGGACGGTAGGCAGCACGAGGGGACGGGCATCGCCCGTCCCCTTTTTTTCGTCTCGTTGGGCGGCCTGTGCGCCCCCGTGCGTCGCATACGGGGGGCCGCGCCGCCCTCACGCGGCGGCGTACAGCCGCTGGGCGTTGTCGCACATCACATCCCGCGCGATCTCTATCAGCGCCCCCTCGCCCAACCCCAGCGGGCGGGCGGCCTCCGTCAGGCAGCCGGCCAGGGCCTCGCGCAGGAAGCACAGCGCGCCGACGGCCATCTCCACCGAGGTGGCGTCGTGCGAGCACATCAGCTTGTGGGCGGGCACGTAGGTGAGCCACGTGGCAAAGCTCTCTCGCAGGAAGGAGGGGCTCAGGATGGGCTGCCAGCAGGCGTCGATGTAGACGTTGGGCAGGTGCTTGGCCAGCCAGCCGGCCTCCGCCACAAAGGGCCAACAGTGCAGCTGCACAAAGGCGATGCGCGGGTAGCGCGCCGCCAGCGCCGCCAGCGGCAGCGGGTTGGATTGCGTCAGGTTGTGGGTGCCCACGTGGACCTGGAAGGGCCAGCCGCGGGCCTCGGCCTGCTCGCAGCAGGCGTGCACCACCCAATCCTGAAAGGCGCGCACGGCGGCGGGCGCCAGGTCGCCGCGATAGGCCACCTCGTCGTCGGAGTGCGGCACGAACTCTAGCGGGCGCGTGTAGGCTTGGAGCTGCTTGATGCCCAGCGCCCCTCCGTGGGCGGCCCGCTCGAACAGCGCACCGATGAGGGCGCGCCAGCCGGCGGCGTCGCGGGGGTCCTCCACCCCCAGCCCCTGCGCCAGCTCGCTGCGGCGCGAGGACTCGGGGCGCCACATATCCAGCAGCGGGTCCACGCGCAGCATCGATCGGGTGAAAGCGCGCTCCTGCGCGGCGGTCTCGGGCGTGTCCTCGTAGAGATAGAACTCGGGCTGGGCCGGGCGGATGAGCGCGGCAAAGGGGGCGCGCTGCATAACCTCAGTATACCAAGTGAAGGGGTTGGCATAGTTGGCGGCGACGGCGTCATCCAGCGCCTGGACGCGCCGGGGGTCCGCGTCCTCGTCGATATCCACGCCGTAGAGCCGGGCGATGCCGCGGCGCAGGCACTGATAGGCGCCCACCAGGCGTTGGCGGCGCAGGGCGGGGCGCAGGGCGTTCAAAGCGCCGGGCACGGAGCGCTCCACAGCGGCGCGCATATCCGCATAGCCCGCGGCTTGTGCCAGCGCGTCGGGGTCATCGCCGCCCTGGCGCATAAAGCCGCCGAAATAGGGATCGAGCAGCAGGTCGAACAGGCCGGTGCGGCGGGTGGGCAGCGCGCCCTGTACGGAATCGGCGCGAAAGCCCTGCGGCAGCGTGCCGATGCTGTCGATGGAGCCCCAGTGTTCGTGGGCGCAGTAGCTGGGCAGAGTGTCGAGATCGAGGGACATAGCATCCTCCCTATGGGCTGGCGCACGGCGCGGCGCTAGAGCACCGGCTCGTCCGCGGGGCGATAGTTGGATTCCAGCGAGCGCCAGGGCTCGCCGCACAGCTCGCTGATCACCGCCCACTCGCCGGCGGTGAGGTTGCCCTGGTGATGGTAGAGGAAGCGCTGCAGGCCGGCGCCTTGGGCGGCCAAGAGCAGCTGGCGGAGTTGCCCCGGCGGCATGGGGTCGCCGTCGTGCGGGTTGCGGCCGGCCTCCACCCAGGGCACCACGCGTCGGGGGTCGTCCACGGCCGCCAGGGCGCGGCACGTCTCGTGGGCCACCACCCCCTCGAAAAAGGCGGGCGTCAGCGCGTCCTCCAGATCCTCACGGCGCGACACGCCCGGCAGCCTCAGGCCGCAGAGCGCCTCCACCACGGCCAACGCGTCGGCGTCGCTCAGGCGCGGGCTCCAGGCAGTGAGCGTCTCGACGTAACGATACACCGTGCCGAGCAGGCCGTCGAACCCCCGGTGCCAAAAGTAGTGTTTGGGCAGCAGCACGTCCACGAACTCGGCCAGGCGCGCAAAATCGTAGCCGCAGAGCGGCGCGAACGCGGCGGTGCGCGGCCCCACGGCCAGCTTCACGGGGCGATCCAGCTCGGCGTCCAACGCGTGGCGAAAGGCGCGATAGTGCTCGGTCAGCGCGTCGGCGCGAAAGCGCATCCAGGCCAGCAGGTGAGGGTCGGCGCCCAGCAGGTGGAAGGCGCCCAACAGGCCGCCGCCGGCGTGCAGCGCCACACGGGCGGGGTCCAGCTCGTGCAAGCGGCGGTGCAGGCGCTCCATGGCGGCCACCAGCTCGGCGTAATCGTAGCCCAGCTCGGAGCATCTGCTCGCCGCAGAGGGCGGCAAGTCGTGAAAAATGTACGAGCGGTGATCCATGTGGTGCGGGGCGATCTCGTACCCCCACTCGGGGCCGTCCAGCACGGCGCCATCGGCCATGGAAAAGTGGGCCAGCGTGTCCACCGCGCGCGCCAGCAACGCGTCGCGAGCGCGGGGGTCGATCAGCGGGTGGCCCGCGCCGGCGGGGACGGGGGCGCCGTGGACGGGTTGAAAGATCCACACGGCCCAGCCGCGATCCTTGGCGGCGACGAGGGCGCGCTCCAGCGCGCGGCGCAGCTCGGGGTCGGTGCGCTCGGGCGGCGGCGGGGGCTCCACGCCGTAGCGCGCATAGACGGCGGGGTTGGGGTCGAAACAGGCGCGGGGCGGCAGGCTGCCGGGGAGGGGGCGCGCGCCGGGCAGCAGTTTGGCGGCGTGAAAGCTCAACGGCCCCACCACCAGGCCCTCGACGCCGCCGGCGGCCCAGGCGTCGTAGAGGGGCTGCACGTCGCCCAGAAGGGGATCCAGATCGCGCATAACGTCCATCCAGAGCTTCATAGCACCTCCTCGGTGAGCGCGGATCGTGGGCCACATGATGGCGCGGGGCGTGTGCGGTGTCAAGGCGCGCGGGGGGGCGTCGCTTGTGCCCGGCGCCCCACGTGTGCCATAATCCGCGTGCCAGAGCATCGCGGCCACATCCCAGCCGGGTAGGTCTGTGTAGTGTGAGCATTCAGGAGGTGTGTGATGGAGAAGCGCGTGTTGGGCAGGACGGGCGCCGAGTTGTCGGTGGTGGGGTTCGGCGGCATCATCGTGATGGACGTCGAGCCCGAGGAGGCCGCTCGCAACGTGAGCGAGGCCATCGAGCGCGGTGTGAACTATTTCGATGTGGCGCCCTCTTACGGCAACGCGGAGGAGCGGCTGGGCCCCGCGCTGGAGCCCTATCGGCAGGGGGTGTTCCTGGCCTGCAAGACGGGCGAGCGCACCAAGGGCGCGGCCAGGGCCGAACTGGAGGGCTCGCTCCAGCGGCTGCGCACCGATTACTTTGATCTGTACCAGCTTCACGCGGTGACCACCGCGGAGGACGTGGAGACGATCTTTGGGCCCGGCGGCGCGATGGAGGCCCTCCTCGAGGCGAAACGAGAGGGCAAGGTGCGCTTTCTGGGGTTCTCGGCCCACTCGGAGGAGGCGGCCATCGCGTGCATGAACCGCTACCCGTTCGACAGCATCTTGTTCCCCTTTAACTGGGTGACGTGGCACGAGGGCGGGTTTGGGCCGCGCGTGCTGGATGCGGCGCAGGCCAAGGGGGCGGGGCGGTTGGCGCTGAAGGCTCTAGCCAAGCGCAAGTGGCGCGAGGGCGAGGCGCGCCAGTGGAGCAAGACCTGGTATCGCCCGGCTGAGAGCTTTGAGGACGCCGACCTGGGGTTGCGGTTCACCCTGTCGCTGCCGGTGACCGCGGCGGTGACGCCCGGGCACATCGAGCTGTTCCGTTGGGCGTGCGACAGCGCCGACCGCTACACGCCCCTCACCCCCGAGGAGGTGCAGCGGCTGGCCGAGTTGTCTCGCGGGCTCGAGCCGATCTTTGAGCACGCCTCGTAGGGGCGGGGTCGCTCGGCCTTGCGCCGAGCGAAAGAATGCCGGGGCGGCCTCACAGCGTGGGGGGTCGCCCCGGTGCTCTCGGCAGCAAAACACACAGCCCGTAGAGACGGGGCACACCCCGTCTCTACCTTGCACAAATCCAGCCTAGACTTCGGGCTGGCAATCCCACTGGGTGAGGTCCCAGTTGCCGTCCTCACTGTACTGGATGGCGTCCTCGCGTATGTCCTCGGGCGCCGCGTCGTGGGTGACGGCGGTCATGTTGGCCATGGTCTGTTCCAGCGTCTGCTCGCCTATGAAGTACAGGTCGTTCTCGCGGTAGAGGAAGTCGCGGTACTTGCCCCCCATGCCGAACAGCCAGGTGATAGGGGGTATCGGCAGGCCGCCGCCGGGCAGGCGCGACTCGCCCACGAACAGATTGGCGATCTCGGGCAGGGCGCGCGCCTTCTTGACGGACGGGATGAACGAAGGCACCTCGTTGACGACGAGCTCGTCGTGTTCGGGCGTGGTGAGGAACATGAGCCAGTCCACGCACTCGTCCACGTTGCCGCGCTGGAGGCACATGCGGTTCAGGCCGAAAGCGATGGAGCCGTAGCCGCCGACGCCGACGGGCAGCAGCGGGGGATCCTTGGCGAACTCGGAGGTCTCTTGGGTGACGGGAGGCAGCCAGAACGACGAGAACTCAAAGTCGCGCCGGTCGTCGTCGCGCAGCGGGCCGTACTGCCAGGTGCCCTCCCACAGCATGGCCACTTGACCGGTGGCGAACGCCTGGTAGGCGGCGGCGCCGTCTCTCAGCGTCCAGTCCGTCGGGAAGTACTGCGCCCACTCCTTCTGGATGCGGTACATATCCTGGACCTCGGGCTGCTCGAACAGGAACCAGTCGTAGCACCAATACTGGTGGGCCGTCTCCTCCAGGCTGACATAGCCCTCCTGCTTCCACAGGGGCACCGTCTCGTGGTAGTTGAGCGTGTCCATAAAGTCGAGCCAGTTCCAGCAGAGCTCGTTCCCCAGGACGCGCCAGATCCAGTCGTGGCCCGTGCTGCTGGGGCTAAAGGGCACGACGCCCGCGTCCTGCAGCATCTGGTGCCACTCCATGAAGGTGACCCAATCGGGGGGTGAACCCAGCTCGGGGTCGATGCCCGCCTCCAGGTCGATGCCCGCTTTCTCAAAGAGGTCTACGTTGACATAGACGCCGGTAGAAACCAGGTCCATCGGCACGCCGCCATAGTTCCCCTTGGAGCTAAAGCTCTCGATGAAGGGATCGAGAAAGTGCTCCTTCCAAGGGGCGGGATCGTCCGGGATGTACTTGTTGGGCATCTCCAGGTAGTCGTTGAGGGGTACGCACTTGCCCTCATCGACGAAATCGTGCAGGCTGCTCAGCCACAGCCAGAAGACGTCCGGCCCCGTGCCGCCGATGAGCTGCGTCTGCAGCCAATCCACATAGTCGCCGGTGGGGGCGCCGATGAACTTCATGGTGACGCCGGGGTGGAGATCGTTCCACTCCTCCGCCAGGTCGTCCAGCGCGCGGCGCTTGGGGGCGTTGGGGTCGGGGTTGGTGTCGGCGGAGAGGGGCGTGTAAACCTGAGCATAGTGCTCGATGACGCCCTGGAAGCCCACGGGCTTGGCCTCCTCGGTCGGCTCCTCGACGGGCTCTGTCGGTTCGGCCTCTGCCTCGGGCGGCGCCTCACCCTCGGTCTCTGTCGGGGCCGTTGGGGCGGGGGGCTGGGCCGGTTGGCAGGCCGCTGCGATAGTGGCTAACGCTGCAACGCCGGAGAAACGCAAAAAGTCACGTCGCTTGAGTCGCAAGTCGTCTCGCATGTTCGATCTCCTTGTACAGAGTGGGGACGATTGCGCGCCCTACCGCGAACGACCTCCTTTCACAGTGCGCCGGAACATATGGGGCGCAAGCAACGGTCCGGTGTGAGCAGCGCGGGCCTGCGAGCGGGCAGCCACAGTGCGGTGCAAAGCCCGAACGTACAAAGCAGGCGCACAAAAGCTCGTCGTGCGCCTGCTCTCATAGTTCGTAGCTCCTCTCTGATGCCAACCAAGAATCAGACAGTGCTCATACGGGACGCAGACTAGTTCGTGGTCCCATTATAGCGAATGGGTTATGGGGTGTCAAGGGATCGTGCTCGCGCGGCGCCGTTGCCCTTTGGCTGGGCAGGGGCGTTTGCGAGGGTTGGGTGCCCTACGCATATGGCGGTGCGTGTGCGGGCCCGCGGCCCGCAGCGGGCGCTCTCTCAGAACTCGACCACCGTGCCAGCGGGGCAGGGCGAGACCCGCGCCCCCATGGCCCGCGCCAGGCGTATCAGGGCCCGTTGGCCGGTGCAGTGGTTGAGGTATAGCGCCGCAGAGCCCTCCATCAGCGTGCTGATCACATGCCCCAGGTGTGTTTCGTCCGCGGAGACGAGGTGTGCCCCCCCAAGCACCGCCGCCGGGTCGCGCCCGAAGGTGTTGCGCACGTGCAGGAGCGTGTTCAGCAGGCCGGCGTGGCAGCAGCCACACACCAGCACCGGGCCGACGGCGGTCTCTAGCACCAGGCTCATATCGTCCTGGTAAGAGTCGGGGCTCCAACCGCGCCCCGAGCGCATATAGTGGCGCGGGCTGCGCCCCTCCGGCTCGGGCCGCTCGCGAATCTCGCCGGTGGTCCAGACGCCGGGGATGATCTCTTGCGGCTCGGCGCTCAAGTGGAGGTCGGTCCATTGGTGCAGCAAGCTGGGCGAAAAAGGCAGGCCGATGGAGCGCATCTCGTCGCCGTTTTGTGCGAACCGCTCGCGCAGCAAAGTGGGGTGAGCGTAGATGGGCAGCCCCGGGCGGCGCTCGAGGAGGGCCTGTACGCCGCCGGTGTGGTCGTAATGGCCGTGGCTCAGCACCAAGGCGCTGATGCTGCGCGGCGCGATGCTCACCGCCTCCATGTTGTGCAGCAGCACCGTGCCGCTGGCGCCGGTATCCAGCAAAAGGCGCGCGCTGCCGGTGTCGATGAGGAATGAGAGGCCGTGTTCGCCCCACAGCGGCGAGCTCTGGCCCACAGCGTTATCCACCAGGCACGTGGCTTTCATTCCGCCTCCAGCCTCTCAATAGCGTCGCCCTGGGCTATGCGGCCGCCCCGCACAACGCGGCAAAAGACCCCCTCGCGCGGCAACACCGATACGCCCTGAAAGTTATAAGTGTGGGCTGCGCTGACGGGCTTGCCCAGCTGCACCACTTCAAGCTCCGCCTCCCCCGCGCGGAGGCGGTCGCCCACGCGCAGAGCGAGGAGGTCGATCCCCTGCACGGTGAGGTTCTCGGCAAAGGAGCCGGGGATTGCGGTGATGCCGTGCTCTCGGTTCGCGCGCTCGATGCTCTCGAGCGCCAACAGGCTGATCTCTCGCTCCGATTGGCCCGCGTGTGAATCGCCCTCGAGCCCATAGCCCGCGCGCAGCACGCCCGAGCCGATGCTCACCTTGGGCAACGCGCGCTCCTGGCTCGCACACACCGCCACCACCTTTGCCATGCATCCTCCTTACTACGGCCCCCGCACGAGTGTGAATCTATGAGGCACACCCCGGGACGCGTGCCACGGGTACAGCAGATGTCGGCAGGGGCGGGCCGCCCGCGGCGGCGTGGCTGTGTGCCCCTACCGACTCTTGCAAGTGGGCGCGCCCTCTCGCGATGTGGCAGCGCCCGCACAAACCGCTTAGCTCTTTAACGACCCCACCGTGGGTTCAGAGCCCGCACCCTCGTGGCCCTCGGAGAGCATCTCGTCCACCTCGGCCCGGCCCTCGGCGATCCAGCGAGCCTCGTCGCCGGTGAGGATCTCCAGCAGCCGCTCGAACTCGCCGATGTGCACGCGCTCTTCGTTGGCGATGTCTATCAGCACGCGCTTGGCCAGGGGGTGGTCGATAGCGTCGGCGTGAGACATGTAGAGGTGCACCGCTTCGTGCTCGGCGGCGATGTTCAGCCGGATGGCACGAATCAACTCCTCTTTGGAAAGCTTGCGATCAGGCACTTTGCCACTGAACGGGTTTACAAACTCGGGCATAGCTCGCTCCTTTCACTTTGGGGCAGCGCTTCCCACGGCGGGCCCGCGCTGCGACGTCGCTTTGCGCGCAGTATAGCCGCGCACAACTGTTGTATACCCCATGATGGGGGTTTGCGTCAAACGCACGCGCTGCGCCCTTGACGAGCAGCGCAATGGACGATAGGATGAGCTTGGAAGCGCCGACTCTATCCCCGCTGTGCTGTTACGCGCGCGAGAGGAGGTGATGCCGAGTTCATAACGACCGGATCGCACTCCGTTTGATGTGCTGTCTATGCGCCTACAGGTGGCCTTTTCCCCTCTCCCCCACATCGCGGCTTCAGTGGATCACCGGCCACGGAAAGGAGCCAGCATGAACGCGAGATCTGTCGCCGACCGCGTGGGGGCAACCCACGCCCACGGTTGCTATCACTTTAGCGACGAGCACTTTCTCATGGAGGGGGCGCGCGCCCTGATCGAGATGGGGACTCGGGTCATCAAGGTGTTCGCCGATCCAGATCTGTATCCGTTCAACAGCCGTTGGCCCGACGACACCCCCACACTGCTGAGTGTGCTGCAGACGGACCACTTTCGCGAGCTTTTCGATCAGCCCTTTACCACCTTTCTCGTAGAGGCCTTTGCCCGAGGGGTGCCGGCGGCGTCGGCCGTCAGGCCCCACGAGCAGCGAGAGACGGAGGGCCAATTCTACGACGCCACCCTCTGGCTGTTGGAGGCCTACGCCGGCAGCGGCAAGACTTTTGTGCTACAAAACTGGGAGGGCGACTGGGCCATGAAGCCCCGGCTCGAGTACGAGCTCGAGACCCCCCCAGAGGCCGCGCGGGCTATGGTGGCCACACTCAACGCCAGGCAGGCGGGGGTGGATCGCGCTCGCAGAGACGTTGGCGCCACGGGTGCGCAGGTGTATCACGCCGCCGAGGTGAACCACGTGGCGCGGGCCATCGAGGGGCATTGCACCATGTGTAACGATGTGCTGCCGCACACGCATTGCGACCTCTACTCGTACTCTGCTTGGGATACGAGCAACGACCGCGATGCGTTTCGCGACGCCGTAGAGTACCTGCGCTCCAAGGCGCCGCCCAGTGAGGCGTTCGGCACCGACAACGTCTATATCGGCGAGTTCGGCTGCCCCGAGAACGAGTTCGGCGCCGAGACGCAGCTGAGGGTCACTCGCGATGTGGTGGAGGTGTCGCTGGAGCTGGGCCTGCCCTACGTAGTGTATTGGGAGCTCTATTGCAACGAGCCCAGGGGCGAGGGCGGCGGGGCGCCCGGACGCGGCTCGCGCGTCCCCAACCCCACCAACGCGGATCAGCGGGGCTTTTGGCTCATCCGCGCCGACGGCAGCCTGACGCCCACCTGCGACTATTTGCGCGCGCTGTTGGCCTCGGCCTGACGCTTTGCGGGCTGCTGTCGCAGCGGGGCAGGCCGGGGGGGAAATCCCCTGGCCCAATCCGCACGGCGTGGCGGCAGGCGCTCGGCAACCCCCCGGGCGCTTTAACGCCCGGCTCGTGGCGCGGCAGCGGGCTAGCCGTTGCTTACCACGCCCGCGAGTCGGGCACGTCGAGCCAGCGGCCGCCCTCCAGGATCGAGCGCTGGCTTACGAGGCCGGGCAGCGTCATGTCCATCGCCTCGTGGATCCCCACCATAGGCGGATGCTCGCCTCGCAGAGCCTCGCAAAAGTCGAGCAGCTCGAACAGGTCGCCGCCGCCGTGCCCCACGCGCTCGGCCAACGCCGCGCCCTCTCGCCAAAAGCTTGGCAGATGCTCCTCAAAGTCGAACAGGTCGCGCCAGGCGTTGGGGTCGTCAGAGTGGGCGCGCAACCACACGCGGTGCCGTTCGCCGGCGGTACGGGCCGACTCGTAACAGCCGTCGGTGCCCTGCAGGCAGTGGTTGTGCATGGCGTGGGGCCGGTCCGACAGCATATCCACTCGGATCTTGGCCAGGCCGCCGCTTTGCATCTTGCAGAGCATGACACACGAGTCCTCGTTCTCGTACAAGTCGCCGCGCGGGTCGCGATAGTGGTGGCCGCTGCCGGCGCAACAGACCGATACCACGCGCTCACCGGGCATCCACTGCAGGATGGGCCCCAGGCTGTGAGTGCCGTAGGTTACCCCGTTAATGCCCGTCTGCCATTTGCGGCGCCAGGGCGTGATCTCGTTGAGCTCTTTGAGCTCGTGGATATACTCGCCCTCTGCATAATAGGGCGTGCCGAACAGCCCCTGGCGCGAGAGCTCGCGCACCAGCATGTTGGGACGGGTAAAGATATAGTTCTCGGCCATGGCGTAGAGGGCGCCGGTCTCGCGGGTGGCGATTACCAGCTCGCGGCACTCTTCGATGGTGACGCCGGCGGGCACTTCGCTGAGCACCGCCACCCCCTGGCGCAACGCGTCGAGGGCCTGCGGCACGTGCAGCGGCATCGGTGTGCCGATGAGCACCGCGTCCAGGTCCGAGCGTGCCAGCATGTCGTGGTAATCGGCGTAGGCCTCGTCGGCCCCCAAGCGCGCGCGCACATCGTCTAACGACTCGGCGTTGGGATCGGGCAGATCACAAATGGCGCGCACGCGCACACCCTCCAACGCCTCAAAGACCTGCCTGAAGGAGCCGCCGCGCCCTCGCGCGCCGACGATGCCAATGTGTAGCGGTTCTCGGGTCGCCATGGGTTAGCCCTTTCCGTACGCCCCCATCCGACGCGCGGCACGGAACATCGTCAGCACGTTGGCGGGGGGGACGTCGCTTTGAATGTTGTGGGCGGCCGAAAAGATGTACCCTCCGCCGGGCTTCATGGCGTCCATCACGCGGCGCACCTCGGCCTCGATGGTTTCTCGGGTGCCAAAGGGCAGAACGTTCTGCGTATCGAACCCGCCGTGAAAGACAACCCGGTCGCCGTAGGCGGCTTTGAGCGCATCGGGCTCCATGTGCGCCGCGCCGGGCTGCACGGGGTTCAGGATCTCCACACCGGCCGCGATGAGATCCGGCAGCAGGGCGTAGACGGAACCGCAGGTGTGGTGCCAATAGTGTGCGGCGGTGAACTCGCGGGTGTAGGCGATCCGCTCGGCGAAATAGGGCAGCACCAGCTCGCGGAAGGCCTTGGGCGCCATAAATGGCCCCGTCTGTGTGCCGAAATCGTCGCCGCTGGTGGTGAGGTGGGCGAACTCGCCCACAGCTTGGTAGTAGGGGCGGATGAACTCTTTTTGCAGCGCCAGCAGTTTGCCGAAAAGCTTGTGCACAAAGGGTCGATCGGCCGCCAAGCGCCAGAGGATGTCCTCAAAGCCGCACATCCAGCAGGCCAGCTCGAACACGCCATAGACGGGATGCTCGGCCACCACCACATAGTCGGTCTCCTCCCACAAGCGGCGAGCCTCGGAGCGGTAGGTCTCGAGAAGGGGCTCCAGGTTCAGCCGAGCGGGGTCGGGCCAGGGGAAGGAGTCGAGGTCGCCCAAGGTGGCACCGCGCAGCGGCGAGTAGACGATATCCCAGTATTCGCCCGTCCAACGGCGCACCACACCCCAGATGTCCACACGGTGATCGGCCTGTAGCGGCGCCTCGGGTGCGTCTACGCCGCCCACCAGGTTGCCCACGCGGCGGAAATCCACCTCCAGCGCCTGCAACACGGGCTCGCTCAGGTGGCCGCCGGAGATGGCCGGCGCCTCGAGGCCCAGGATGCGCGCCAGCCCCGTGGCCACCTCTGGGGCGACGCTGGTGAGCGAGGTGCCGTCGAGATCCAGCGGCACGCGGTCGGCCTCCTGGTGGGCCATGATGCGGGCGAACCGCTCGCGCGGGGTGTACGTGTCGGCGCTCTGGCAAGACATGCGAACCTCCTGGGCGGGTGTTGGGGGCAAGATAGCGCAGGGCGGCGCAACATGCAAGGCGGGGCGCGGGGCGGCATGGGCCGGGCAAAGTCCCCGGCCGGTTTACGGGATGCTCGCCGCCACGCCGCGCTCCGCCGCAGGGGGGCTAGGTATCCAAGATGACGTCGGCCAGGGCGTGCTTGGGCACGTGGTGCACCCCTTGGTCGTCTCGGTAGTACAGGGTGTCGGCGTCGGGCCCCACGTCCTCCAACACCACCGTCTCGTTGGGCGTGCCGAGGGCCACCGCCAGGATGATGTCGTAGCGTTCGGGGATGCGCAGCACTTTGCGCAGGGCGTCGCGGTCGATAGAGCCCAGCATGCAGCCCCCGAGGCCGCGTTCGGCAGCGCCCAGCAGAATCGTCTGCGCGGCGATCCCGTGGTCGCAGCCGGGGTTATCGGTGATCTCGCGGTCCGACAGGATGATGATATAGCCGGAGGGCCGCTCGCCCTCGGCGGGGCCGCCCCAATCCTTGAGGTCGAGCGCCCAGGCCAGGCAGGCAAAGATGCGCTCGTTGGTCTCCCGCTCGCTCGAGACGATGTACCTCAACGGCTGGCGGTTCCTGGCCGACGCCGTAACGCGCGCCAGGTCCACCAACTCTACCAATGTCTTGCGGTCCAGCGGGGCGGCTTCGTAGAACCGGCGGTAGCTGCGGTTCTTGAGCACCAGATCTCGTAACATAAACTATCCTCCTGATGGTTTCCGGCGGGCCGTATGGCGAGCCGCTGTGCCGCCACAGTTGGCACGAACGCGCCCCAGTGTAGACGATACCGCGCGCGGGCTCAACCGGAATCGGCCCGGCGCCACTCGTCCTCGAGGATGGACATCATTACATCGCTCTGCCATCGGCCCGCGACGAGGGCGCCGTCGCGTTCGACGCCCTCCACCACAAAGCCGCATTTGCGATAGCAGGCCACGGCGCGGTGGTTGATGTCGAGCACGCGCAGATCCACTCGGTGCAGGCCCAGGCTCGTAAAGGCATAGCGCAACACCAGGCGAGTGGCTTCGGTGCCCAAGCCCAGGTTCCAGGTCGAGGGATCGTGTATGCCGATGGCGTAGCGCGCGCGCCGATCCGCCGGCTGCTCGCGCAGGCGCGCCACACCGATGCAACGCCCGTCCACCTCCAACACCCAGGCCAGCGGCTCGGCGCACAGGTCGCTGTACCATTGTTCGGCCACGGCGCGTGTCAGGGGCGGGGTGTGGTGCGGATCGCCCCCGCACATGAGGATGAACTCGGCGTCGCGGCCGTAGCGCAGGCGATCGTTCACGTCCTCGGGGCGCGGCGGGCGCAGGGTTACGCGCTCTCCATACAAAACGGGCACATGGTCCAATACGGTGTGCTCCTTTGGCGTGGGTGAGGCCGGCCGGCCTCAGTGGGTGTTGTGGCCGCGCGGCGTCAACGCTCGGGCGGCGCTCCGCGCTTGGCCCAGCGGCTCACCTGCCGGCCTCGCTCGTGTTCGTCGCGGCGCACGCGCTGCTGGCTGCTCAGCTCGTCGATGTTCGGGTGCCTGTTGAGCCTGCGGTACCCATGCAGCCTCTCCGGCTTTACCGCGCCGGTCTCGATGGCCTCGCGCACGGCGCAACCCGGTTCATGGCGGTGGGTGCAATCGCGAAAGCGGCAGCGCTCGGCCAGGGCCTCGATGTCGTCGAAGCGGTCCTCGGCGGGCGCGGCGCCCGGCGGGCCCGCGCGGCCGGCCGTAAGCTGTAGCCCGCGCAGCGCGGCGGTGTCTATCAGCAGGCCCCCATCGGGCAGGAGGTACAGGCCGCAGCGCCCGTCGCCCCCCGGCGGTCGAGGGCTCAGCGAGGCCACCAACTGTGCGGTGGCGGCTTGGGGGCCGGGGGCGCTCAGGAAGGCGGTCGTCCAGCCGATGCGCAGCTGTGCGCGCAGGGCGTCCAATCCCTGGCCGGTGGCGACGCTGACGGGGTGCACCGCCATGCCCGGGCACACGTCGCCCACAGCGGCCGCGCGCGCCACCACGTCGGGGCAGCGATCGGCCTCGGCCAACAACACCACCGGGCTGGCGCCGCTATCCCAGGCCAGGGCCAGGTAGCCCTCCAGGGCGCGGAGCTCCGGCTCTTCGCCCAGGCTGGCCACCAGAAAGAGGACGTCGACGTTGGCGGCCAGCACCCGCCCCCGGTGGGCGATGCGGGTTCGGGCGGGCAGCACGGCATGGATCGTCGCTTTGCGGCTGCCGCTACCTTGCGGGCGGATGGCCACCCAATCGCCCACGGCGGCACGGTCCGCGTCGGCTTGCGCTTCGCGAAGGGGCTCCGAGGGGGCGGCCATCCACGCGTCGGTGGCGTCGCGCTGATCGGGCCCCAACACAAAGCAGACTCCATGCTCTTCGTGTGCGACCCGGGCGGGGATGAGCCCATGCGGTTCGTACTCGCGGAACTGCTGTCGAAGCTGATAGTTCCATCCAAGCGTTGTGAGGTCCAAAATCTCACTCCTCTCAAGTCACCGAGGCGATGGCTCGTAGAGGAATCGCGCTAGCGATCGGGTGCTGTGCATCGGAGGGACGCGATTACCCCTGCGAGCCCCTATACAACGCGGGACGTCGGTTGGTGGATGGATGTCGCATGCGGATCCTCCTTTGCGGGGTGTTGCACAATGCATAGATAGCCCAACATTGGCGGCGATTATACCGCTGTGGCGCGTGGCGTCAAGCGGACGCGCTGCGCCGTGGCGAGCGGGCCGACGGGGCGGCTGGATGGTACGCTACGGGGGCCCCAGCGAAGGCTGTGAAGAGCGAGGGCGCCCGCCAGCGTACCTTAGGGGGCGTCTTAGGCGGCGCCCTAGGGCGCGCCCTCGGGTGTGCCGAGGGGTGCCTGTAGGCTGATGCGTGTGCCGAGGCCGGGCGCGGAGGCGATGGCCATCCGCCCGCCCACCATCTCCAGCCGCTCGCGAATGCTGAGGAGGCCGTAGCCGCTAGAGGGCGACACGTCGCTCAGGCCGTCGGTGGGGGCGAACCCCCGGCCGTCGTCGGCCACCTCGATCTCCAGCCATCCGCTGGCGGGGCGCCGCAACAGTACGCGGGCATGTTGGGTGTCGGCGTGTTTGACGACGTTGAACAACAGCTCGCGCACCGCCTGAAAGAGCAGCACGCGCACCCCCTCCGCCGCGGGCGGCGCCTCGTCATCCGCCTGCAGCTCGACGGTGAGCCCGTGGTTATCGTGCATCCAGCTGGCCAGCCAGCGCAGCGCGGGCCCCAGGCCCAGGTCGTAGAGTACGGGCGGACTGATATCCATAGAGAGCGAGCGGCAGGCTTGGATAGACTGATCCAGCAGCTCGTCGGCGAGGCGCAGCGTCTCCTGCATCGTGCTGGCTTGCGCCTGCCTGGCCGCCGCCGCCAGCCGCAGCCTGATGGCCGCCAACAGCTGCTGCAGGTCGTCGTGGAGCATCTGCGCCAGCCGACGGCGCTCGCGCTGCTCGGCCACCGAGAGCTCGAACACCAGGCCGCGCAGCTGCTCGGTGCGCCGCTCCAGCTCTCGGTGGGTGCGCTGGAGCGCCTCCTCCGCGCGTTTGCGCTGGGTAACGTCGCGTGCGGCGGCGAAAACGCCCTGCAGCTCGCCGGCCTCGTTGCGGTAGACGCTGGCGTTATAGAGCACGTCTATGGTGCGCCCCGAGGTGTGGCGGATCGTCAGCGGGTAGTCTCGCACCTCGCCCTCGGAGAGGACGCGCCGATAGCCCTCGCGCGCCCTCTCCGGCTCGGTAAAGCTGGCGCCGAAATCGCTGCCGATGAGCTGCTCGCGGGGCAGGCCGGTGGCATCCTCGGTGGCGCGGTTGACGTCGGTGATGACGCCGGCGGGGCTGATGGCCACCAACGGGTCGGGGCTGGCCTCGAGCAGGCTGCGGGCGTAGCGCGAGGCGCGCGCCATCTCCACCTCGTGGCGTTTGCGTTCGATGGCGTAGCGCAGCGTACGCACAAGCAGCGTGCCGTGCGCCTCCCCTTTGAGGAGGTAATCTTGGGCCCCGCTCTCCATGGCGCGCAGCGCGATGGCCTCGTCGTGCAGGCCGCTCAACAGCACCACGGGCAGGTCGGGTGCGTGGGCGTGCACGCGCAGGAACGTCTCCAGCCCCTGGCTGTCGGGCAGGCCCAGGTCGAGCAGCATCACCGCCGGCTCGATCTCGGCCAGGCGCTGTAGGCCATCCTGCAGGGTGGTGGCCAGCTCCAGCTGAAACGGCGCGCCCGCATCGCGGAGCAGCTCGTGCGTCAGCCGCGAGTCGCCCGGGTTGTCCTCAACGAGAAGAACGATCTCCTTGATCATCGGGACCCCTCCCGTTGGGTGGCAAAACCACGACCGTGAACCAAAACTCTTGGATAGACTTGACGACGCTCAGGAACTCTTCGAGGCCCACCGGCTTGGTGATGTAGCAGTTGGCGTGCAAACCGTAGCTTCGCAGGACGTCCTCCTCGTCGCGCGACGTCGTCAGAATGACCACGGGGATGCGTCGCAGGTCGGGGTCCTCTTTGATCTCCGCCAAGACCTCGCGCCCGTCCTTGCGGGGCAGGTTCAGGTCTAACAGGACGAGATCGGGGCGCACGGTGTTGGTGTAATGGCCTTGGCGGCGCAGATACGCCAGCGCCTCCACGCCGTCGCCCACGATGTTGAGGCGATTGAGCACGCGCCCCTCTTTGAGCGCCTCCTGCGTGAGGCGCACGTCGCCCGCGTTGTCCTCTACCAACAGGATCTCGATGGGGCGGCCTACCGATAGGTTACCGGCCATGATGTGTACGTTTCCTTTCGGGGATGGAAAAGTAGAATGTGGATCCGCTGCCGGGTGTGGATTCGACCCAAATGCGTCCTCCGTGGCGCTCTACGATCCGCTTGCACACGGGCAAGCCGATGCCGCTGCCCGCGTAGCGATCGCGGCTGTGCAGCCGCTGAAAGAATAAAAAGATGCGATCGCTGTATTCGGGCGAGATGCCGATGCCGTTGTCTTGGACGGCGAACACCCACTCGCCGCGCTTGCGCTGCGCCGAGATCGCAACGCGCGGGGGGGCGTCGCCGCGGAATTTGATGGCGTTACTCACCAGGTTCTGCAGCAGCTGTTCCATCTGCGTGGCATCGGCCGAGATGGCGGGCAGTGGGCGGTGAGTGACGATGGCGTCGTGCTCGTGGATGGCCAGCTGCAGGTTTGCGAGCACCTGCGCCAGTATACGGTTCATATCCACCGGTTCAAAGTCGGCGCCCCGGGTGTTGACGCGCGAGTACACCAGCAGGTCGTTGATCATGTGCTGCATGCGGTTGGCGCCATCCACGGCAAAGCCGATGAACTCGTTGGCCGCCTCGTCCAGCTGGTCTGCATAGCGCTGCTGCAGCAGCTGGGTAAAGCTCGCCACCATGCGCAGGGGTTCCTGCAGGTCGTGCGAGGCCACGTAGGCGAACTGCTGCAGGTCGGCGTTGGAGCGCTCCAGCTCGGCGGCCTGGCGTTGCAGCGCCTCCTCGGCGCGCTTGCGCGCGGTGATGTCTCGCGCGGCGGCGAAAACGCCCTGCAGCTCGCCGGCCTCGTTGCGGTAGACGCTGGCGTTATAGAGCACGTCTATGGTGCGCCCCGAGGTGTGGCGGATCGTCAGCGGGTAGTCTCGCACCTCGCCCTCGGAGAGGACGCGCCGATAGCCCTCGCGCGCCCTCTCCGGCTCGGTAAAGCTGGCGCCGAAATCGCTGCCGATGAGCTGCTCGCGGGGCAGGCCGGTGGCATCCTCGGTGGCGCGGTTGACGTCGGTGATGACGCCGGCGGGGCTGATGGCCACCAACGGGTCGGGGCTGGCCTCGAGCAGGCTGCGGGCGTAGCTCGAGGCGGCGCGCAACTCGGCGGTGCGCTCGCGCACGCGCTCGTCCAGCTCGTCGTTGGCCCGGCGGAGCGCCTCCTCGGCGTGCCTGCGCTCGGTGATGTCTATCCCCATGCCGATGAGGTACGGGGCACCGTCGATCTCGATCCGCAACCCGCTGAAATCGTAGGGGATTTTGCGGCCGTCTTTGGTGATGATCTCCGCCTCGATGCGAGCCTCGCCCTGTGAGAACACTTGGCGGATCCGCTCCTCCAGCAGGCGCCGGTCCTCACCCTCGAAATAATCCAGCGGGCTCCTCCGGACCACCTCTTCGGAGGTGTACCCGGTGACGCGCTCCCAGTTCCTGTTCCAGCGGATAAAGCGCCCCTGCTCGTTGTAGAGGTAAAAGATGCCCGGCAGGCTCTCCAGCGTTCGCTCGGAGAGGGTGGCCAGCTGGTGCAACTCGGCGGTGCGCTCGGCCACGCGGCGCTCCAGCGACTCGTTAGCCTCTTTGAGGGCGCTCTCGGCGCGCACGCGCTCGGTGATATCCAGGCCCACCTCGAGTATCTGTTGCGCCCCATTCGCCCCCTGAAAGGGGTAATCGTAGATGTCGTAGATGCGGCGGTCGGGGCCCGTCCACACCCAGTGGTGGGGGGCGCCGGTTTGCAGGGAGTGGTAGGTCTCGCAATCCTCGCAGGGGGCGCCGCGCTCGAACAGATATTCGTAACAGGGGCGGCCGTCGGCCTCACCGAAGCGCTCTGTGAAGAAGCGGTTGGTAAAGGTGACGCGGTAATCCGCGGATAGCAGGATAATGTACACCGGCAGTGTGTCGAGCAGGTGGTAGAGCTGCTCGCGCCCCAGGATCGCGCCGTGCATCGGCGCTGTCTCGAGCTCGGCCACGCGGCGTCGCAGGGCGGTCAGCTCCTCGCGCAACCGCGCTATCTCTGCGTCACGATCCATGCGCCTGCCTCCTGGTCACAGCAAAGCGTCCGGCCGAGCTCCCCGGGCGAGGCCCGCCACCATGTTCGGTAAGCTGAGCCGGGCACGCCAACCCCTGGCCGACCCGACGCGGCATCAGTAATAGATGTTGTCCATCACCACCCGGCCGTTGGGGTGGAAGCGCACGCCCTCCAGTTCGAGCAGCGCGCGCTTTAACGGCAAGCCCCCGCCAAAGCCGCTCAGGGCGCCGTCGGAGCGCACCGTGCGGTGGCACGGGATCACCAGCGGGAACGGGTTGGTCGCAAGGGCGCGCCCCACCGCTCGCGGGCCCCTGGGCACGCCCAGGTGCTGCGCGATGCGGCCATAAGTGCTCACCATGCCGCGCGGGATGGCGTACTCGGCCAGCAGCACACGGCGCTGAAAGGGCCTCATCACCGCGCCGGGGGGCGCATCGTCCAACGCCAACAGGTCCAGCGGCAATGTTACGTCGTCGCCGCGCAGGCTGCGCTCCAAGCGATCGCCCAGATCGTCCACCTCGGGGCACGACGCCGCATGGCAACCGGGGCAGGCCCGCTGGGCCAGCGCCGCCGCGGACACCTCGGGGCCGACGGGCAGCAGGATGCGCACGACGCGGGGTTCGTTGCAGCCGTCAACGCCGGCCGCCGCGCGCCAGATCAGCGCCACGTCGCCAAAGGGGGAGGGGACGCCCACAAAGCTCAGGGGTGTGGGATCCATGCGCGTTCTTCCTTTCAGGACAAGGCCAAGCCATACCATATGATAGCCCGCTCGCGCGCGAATCACAAACCCCGCTTGCCACGGTGTGCCGAGCTGTCTTGTGAATATGTCGTGCATGTGAAATTCATCGCAAAAAAGGGTTGACATCCCAGTACAGATGTGGTAATATCATAGTTGCAGAGCCTCGAGAGATTAGAGTCACTTTAACTACCTTAGGGCAGGCGAACGATCAGCGGCGACCATGACGCGAGTTGTGGCGGCACCGTAAGCTGGACGAAAGGGAACCCGTCAAACAGGCTCCCGAGGATGCCAGCGAGCGAGTACACCGAGAGATCGGAGGAAAGCGAGTCGGAAGCGAGCCCAGCATGGGTGTTGGGCCAGTAGCACAGCTCGAGACCCAGGTGGGGGGTAGTTGAAGCGGATGAAGGTCACTTGAGGCTCTGCGTTTTCGAGGTTCTGCGAGTTGTAGGGTTCCGTGTGGGAAGCCGTGCCGGGTGAGTGTTTGCCCGGCACGGCTTCGTTTTGCCCCCCAGAGGGTGCGGCGTCGTTAGCGCTCCACCGCCAGCGCGCGCACCCGCAACGTGTGGCCCGCCGCGCCGCCGTGTTGCCGCACGCGCAGCTCGGCGCCATCGGCCAGCGCGCTCGCCGCGTAGAATGCGCCCACCCAAGAGATGCCGGCCCAGATGGGCACGTCCGGCAGGATGCGGAGCGGCGCTATGGGGCGCCCCCCAACCGTGAGCTCGATGTGCACCTGCTCGCGCGAGGCGGGCTCCGTAGGGCGCTGGCCCTCGCGTGTCGTCTCTTGGCCGAACCGCACCGGCAGGCCGCCGCCACCCACACCCGAGGAGTCGGTTGCGCTGTGAGCCTGCGCAAACACAACCACCTCGTCAGCCTGGGGAGGGGCACCGCGCCACACACCGGTGAGCTCGCCGGGCCCGGTGGGGGCGAAAGCGATATCCAGCGGCCGCATGCATCGCGGTACGGGGCAATCGGCGGCGGGCGTTAGCGCGAGGTCGGCGCTGGCGTAGGCGCCCAGCCCGATGACGGCCATCTGCTCGGGCGCAAGCTCCACCAGCAGCGCGCCCTCGCCAGCGATCTGTACGGCGGCATCGGGCCCCGCGTCGGCGTACAAGGCCGTCGCTCGGGCGAGGCCGGGCAGCGCCAGCTCGATCTGCTGGGAGGTTCGCGAGCCGTTCACCAAGGAGAGCAGGCCACGCGCCGCACCGCCCGTGAGGCAGCCGTGCCAGGGCGCTACGCCGGGCTCTCCCCCCAACCAAGCGGTGCTCAGCCCCCGGCCAAAGGCGTCGAAATAGAGGCGCCGCGCCGCCGCCATAAAAGCCACGTCGCCGTCCGCCAGCAGGGTGGGGTCGCCGTAGTAGAGATCGCGCCGGCCGCCGCGCGCCAGATGGGCCAGGTAGGTGCGCCGGAAGCCGTGGGCGCCCTGGTAAAAGCTGGTGTTGGTGCCGCCCACCATGCAGCCGTGGTCATCTATGCGCTCCATGGGGAAGCCCAGCCGGCTCAGAAGCCACACTTGGTGATCTTGGAAGGCGTCGATGGAGCGGCGCAGGTCGGTGCGCGGCAGGTCGCTGGGGCGCGGATCGCCCGAGTAGACGTAATCGAACACCTCGAGCCACGAGAGATCAAAGCCGGGGTGCGTGGGCGAGCCCATGGGGCGCGACAGGTAGCCCGGCCAGCGTTCGATGCCGTTGTAGGCGATGATCACCAGGTCGGGGTATTCGGCGCGCAGGCGCGAGAGGATGCTGCGCAGGGCGGCGCCGTTGGCCTGCCCGGCCTCTTCGGGCGTGGCCCAGCCGCAGCCGGGCGGCCGCGCAGAGAGGTTGGCGAAATCGAGCTTGAAGAGGCGCACGCCCCACGTTTCCAGCGCGTGGCGCCAGCCGGCCTCGAGAGAGGGGCCGTAGGGGCCGTAGGCCAGGCTGTGGGCCCGCCGCTCCGGGTCGTAGCTGGGGGCCCATTCGGCCACCTGCAAATGGCTGCCGGAGAGGTCGAACCAGAGCCCCGGCAGCATCCCCAGCTCGCGGATGCGCGCCAAGGCCGGCGCAAAGCCCCGCGGCCAGTGGGGGCGTTTAAAGGCGGTGTACGGCTGGCCCGGGTCGAACCAGAAGGCGTCCAGCAAATAGTAATCGAACCCCACGCCGTGGCGCGCCCGCCAGCCCGCCAGGGTGTCGAGGGCGGTCATCGTCATGGCCTCGTCGAGCTCGACGCGGTCTCCCAGTTCGTCGTGAAAGGCCCAATCGCAGTAGATGGAGAAGGGACGTTGCATCGGCGTGCTCCTATGGGGCATCCGGCCAGTACTTGGATGCCAGCTCGCGGGCGGCCACGACGCTGCGCAGCGTCTCGGGCTCGCCATCGCCCAAGTATTCGATGGCCACATGGCCCGTGTAGCCGCGCTCCAGGAAGGTGCGCAGGATCCAATCCAGGTCCAGCGTGCCCTCGCCAAAGGGCACCTGGATTCGCCCCGGGGCGGCGTCTCGCAGGTGTACGTGAGCGGCCGCGTCCATCAGGGGGATGGCGTCGCGCGGGTCGATCTCTTGCGCGGCGAGATGCGACGGGTCGTAGGCCAGGCGCAGGCCGGGCACCGCATCGAGCAGCCACAGGGCGCCGTCGAGGGTCTCGGCCACCGAATCGATATGGTTCTCTAGCGCCAAGACCACGCCGGCCTCGTCCGCGATGGCCACCATCTCGCGCAGCGATGCGGCGGTGTCGTCCATGACGCTGGCCAGCGGGCGGGTGGGGTCTATCTGGCGCGGCTGCAGCGAGGCCACGGCGATGCCCATGTCGCGCATAAAGCGCACGATGGCGCGTGTCTCGGCGTCGCGGGCGGCGCAGGCCTCCGGCGAGCGGTCGTAGGTTTGCGGCGAGACGCCGGTGTTGATGGCGCCCAACGCGAGACCGGCGCGTTGCAGGGCGGCCCGCGTGCGCGCCAGCACGCCGTCATAGTCGGTGACCAGCTCGGACGGGTGCACGTGGTTCCAGCCGTCGACGGCCAGCAGGTCGACCGAGGCGAAGCCGAGGCCGGCGATGGCGTCGAGCGCCGCTTGCAGCGGCGACTTGTTGACTGCTGTGGTAGAACAGAGGATAGACAGCGCGGTGCCTCCTTTCGTGTGCGGGCCAGCGTCAGGGGTCGGTAACTCTGGCTCGGTTGGCGGCGTGTGATGGCGAGCCATTCGGGCGGCTCAGCCGGACACTTTCGATGGATCGCCTGGCCCGGCTGAGCGTCATTACACCACGAGCTTACGAGGGGAAGGTGCCGTCCTCTACCATGGCCAGGAACGGGTTGTCGGGGATGTCGGCCGGGAAGCGCACGATGCCCCGGCGCCGCGACGACTCGTAAATCCCCATCATGATCTCCATGGTGGCGCGCCCGTTCTCTCCGCTCAGCGGGTGCGGGGCGCCCGTCTCGATGGATTTGATGACATCCTGCACCTCCAGGGCGATGGCGCCCGGCTTGGTAAAGATGTCCACCGGCACCACTTCTACGTCGCCGCCGCGCAGGATGCGCACGAACCAGCGATCCTCCTCGGGGTCGTAGCCGTCGCCCGAGACTTCGATGGTGCCCGTCTCCCCGTGGATGGCGAACGCGTGATAGTTCAGCGCGGCGTCGTCCCAAGCGGGGTTGATGCGAACGTCCGGGTCGCGCGACACGCGGCCCCAGATCAGGTAGGCGTAGGTGCCGTTGTCAAAGGCGAGATAGGCGTTGCCGGCCTCCTCGCAGCGGTGCCCAAAGTAGACATAATCAGAGTGGCCGTCGATCTGGCCGATGAGATGGGTGACTTTGGGCTCGCCCATGAGGTGCATGAGCATGTTGATAGTGTGGGTGTGGTCCGTCATGAGGCACTGGTACTTGCCCCAACCCTCGCCAAAGCGCACCTTGCCGATGGCGCCCTGGCGGATCAGGTCGCGCGCGCGGGCGTACTGCGGCGAGTAGTAGCGCTGATGGCTGACGGTGAGCACGGCGCCGTTGGCGCGGCAGGCCTCGATCATGCGGTCGGCCTCGGGCAGGTTCATGGCCATCGGCTTTTCGCAGATGATCCCTTTGACCCCCGCCTCGGCGGCGGCCACGACGGCGGCGCAGTGCAGCTGCTCCGCGGTGACCACCGAGACCAGGTCGGGCCGCACCTCTTTGAGCATGACGTTGAAATCGGCGTATTTGCCCTGCATGCCGAACGATTCTTCGTACTGGTCCAGCGCCTCGGGCGCGATATCGGCCCCGGCGACGAGGGGGATGCCCAGTTCCAAGAACGAGTGGGCGTGGCCTCGGCCCATGCGTCCACACCCGATGATGGCGGCACGATAGTCGGACATTGTGTTGCCTCCTGCGTTACGGAAAGGATGCGTGAGCGGCGAGCAGGTGCCACCGCCGCGCCGCCCCAAAAGCGTATACAGTGGGCCCGATCGGGTAGGGCGGGTTGTGTGCCCTTTGGGGCCAGGGGCGCAAGCACACGCCCGGCCCGAGGGCACCCACCCAGGGGTGCAACGCGTGCGCCCCTGGGTGCGCGGTGAGATCTGTCTCGTGCCTCTCGAAACAGGCGTTACTTGCTATGGCGGGCGACGATGTCGTCGCGCAGTTTAAAGGCGTACTCGGCGCTGTGCCACATGCGCGAGGCCATCACCATGGGCACGTCGTAGCTCTTGAACTCCTCGGGGCGCGGATGCATGCCCGCTTCGAGCTGTTTGCGGCCTTTTTCCAGGAACTGGAAGAACTTGGCCATTTTGGTGGGCGTGAGGTCGTCAAAGCTCTCGAGGAACGCCTCGTCGTACATGGGGATGGCGATAAAGCCAAAGCCATCCTCGATGTTGAGGTTGATATCCGGGTTGTGCTGGTAGAGCAGCTCGGTGATGGTGGGAAGATCCACCAGGCCGGTGCCCAGCGGGGCGCCGCCCTGCCAGTTGTACCCCTCGGGCGTCGCGTAGACGCAGGTGTCTTTGTAGTGCGTCGTCTTGGCGTACGGTGCGAGAACGCGCGCCGCCTCCACTGGGTCCTCCATCATGCCCAGGGCGTTGGCGGTGTCGAGGTTCACGCCGATGCCGGGGGAGTTGACCTGTGTCATCATGTTGGCCAACTCGGTGTAGGTCAGGTCCACGTGCAGCTCCATGGTCACCACCACGTTGTGCTCTTCGGCTATAGGGGCCAGCTTGCTGAGCACCTCGGTGGTCATCTTGTACTGCTCGGCAAAGGTGGGGGAGGCCATGGTGCGCTCTTTTAACAGGCCAAAGCAGGTGTTGAGGGTGGGAGAGCCCATCTCGGCCGCCAGCGGGAAGAGCGGCTTCCACGACTCGACCAAGTCGTCGACCGACTTGCCCGAATCCCGCGGGTTGACGCCGCTGCCACCCAGCTCCACGTACATATCGTGGGCCTGTAGCTTGTCCATAAAGCGCTTGCGCAGGTCGGCGTCCTTGAGGAAGGCCTGCGAGCCGAGCTGCAGTCCCTCGAGCCGATAGTCGATGGCCTTTTGCAGGAGGCCCATCGAATCCAGGTTCCAAGAACTGAAGGAAATAGTGTCCAGTCCAACGCGCATGATGTTCGATTCTCCTTGTCTGCTGAAAAACGGTCTTTACGCCCGGCCGGTGTTACAGATCGCCGTTGGCGATCATAGCCTGTAAGGGATTATCCAGCACATCGATGGGCAGCGTCAAGCGGCAGCGCCGGCGAGAGGATTCGAAAATCGCCACGATGATCTCCAGCGCCGCACGGCCCGATTCGCCGCTGAGGATGTGGTTGGGGATATCGCCCTCGATCCAACGCATCAGGTCGCGCATGTACATGCCGAACGGGTTCATGACGCTGCTCTGGTCCACCTCGTGGAGCACCCAGCCGGCCTGCTGGCCGTTGCAGATGCGCCAGCGCTCCTCGCTGTCGCCACCGATCTCGATGCGGCCCTCGGTGCCCTGCAGGGTGATGCGCTGGTAGGCGGGCTGCGGCGAGACGTCTCCCGTCTGCACGATGCCGCGCACGCCGCTGGCAAAGCTGAGGAAAGCGAACGCCGCATCCTCCACGTCGTGGCCGAAGCGGCTGTTGCCGCGCTTGCGCTCGATCTGCCCCAGCACCCAATCCACCGGGGAGTCGTCTACAAAGAAGCGCATCAGGTCGAGGCTGTGGGTGGCGTCGGTAAAGAGGTCGCCACGGCACAGGCTCTGTACCTCCACCAGCTCGCCGATGGCGCCGCTATCGAGCGCAGCCTTGGCCTGGGTGTAGCGCAGGTTGTAGCGCCGCTGATGGCCCACCACGAGCTTGGTGCCCGACGCGGCGCAAGCCTCCACCATGCGGTTGGCGTCGCTGCGGGTGAGGGCCATCGGCTTTTCGCAGGCGATCCCCTTGACGCCGGCCTCGGCGGCGGCCACCACCATATCGGCGTGCAGGGGCGGCCAGGTGCAAATGCTGACGATATCGAGCCGCTCTTTGGCGAGCATCTCGATGTAATCGCTATAGAGCGCGGTGCCCGGCCACTGCTCGCCGAACTTGTCCAGCGCCGCCTGCGAGACATCCGCTGCAGCGACGACCTGGGCCTCCGGCAGGCTGGTGTAGCCGTGCATGTGGGCGCGAGAGATGCCGCCCAGCCCAATCAACCCAACACGATACTCGGCCATTCGAAACGTCCTCCTGAGAAAAGAGTGATGAGAGTGGCGGCGCTAGCAATCTGGATGGGCGCACACCGAGTGCGCCCGCGCGCCGCCAACGGGCTGCGATGAATCTGTGTGACGTAGCGTGGGTGGAAGCGTGTGCGCCCGCGCGCCCGCATACTGGGTGCTCTCGCAAGGGTGCACGCCGCTACCCCGCTTACGTCATCGCCTCGCCAAGCTTGAGCGCCTCGAACACGCGGATGCGCGTGAGGAACCAGATGACGCCCAAGTTGGTGGCGAAAGAGGTGACGAGCATGGCCAAGACAGCTTTGGCCACGTCGCCCCAGGCCATGGTCACCAGGAAGGGGGGCACCAGATCGGCCGCGGTGTAGCCCACCTGCAGGAAGGGAATAAAGAGCTCGCTGGTGATGAGCCCCACATAGAGCCCCACGCCGATGCCCACTAGGGTGATGAGCGCCAACTCGCTGGAGAGCGACACGGCCAGCTGCCACGATGAGAGGCCGATGGCGCGGATCATGCCGAACTGGATGAAGCGCTGGCGGAACGAGAGCAGCGCATAGATCACCTGCGCCAACATGCTCAGCCCCACAGTGACGACAAAGCCCACCGAGAGAAAGCCGAACAGCCCTGTGCGCTCGGGGCGCGTCTGGGCGGCGGCGATCTGCACACGCGCATCCTGCGAGCTCATGATGCGGAACCCGATGCGCTCCAGGTCGTCCACCAGCGTTTCGAGATCCACCTCATCGGCCACGGAGAGCCACACATCGTAGGGCACTTCGCCGCCGATGTTCTCAAAGATGTAATCCAGGTTGGTCACAAAGATCGAGCCCTTGTCTGGCAGGGCGGTGGGAAAGTAGTGGATCACGCCGACGATGGTAAAGGGCACCGTCTTGTTGCCGGTGGAGAACAGGCCGGCCAAAGGGAGCGTATCGCCCAGGGTGAGGCCGGTGGCAGAGAGGACGTCTTCGCTCACCAGGATCCCGTCGCGGTGGGAGGCCAGGGCGTTCATCAACGCGCCCAGCGACTGGTCGGCGAAATCGGAGCGAAAGAACCCCACTTGCGGAAAGTCGAGCCGGTCGATGCCGTACACATTGCCGACGGCGTAGCCGCTGGCGCGGGCCTGCCCTTTGAACTGGCCCACGCGGGCCACGGCGCGCACGCCTTGGGCGTTGAGGTGCTCTTGCACCGGCGCCATAAGGTACACCGGGCGCTCGTCGCTCGGCCCCTCGTCGTCCTCGGCGCCCGCAACGTCGCCCGGCTGCGATGCGATGGCCACGCCCTCGCGCAGGGCGACGTCCGCGCCCACGCGGTAGCGTATCTGGCTCACCACATTCTCATCCATGGTGCGCGCGGCCGAGGCGGTAAAGGTGCCCAAGCCCGTGGTGAGGATCAGGATCAGCAGCAAGCCTACGTGAGCGTACCCGGCGCGCGTGAGGTTGCGCATGGCCAACAACAGAGATACGCCGCTGGTCTGCCCCACAATCCAACTGGGGAGCCACAGGAGCGCCGGAAAGATGCGTACACTCACCAACCCGGCCGCCAGGATGAACAGCGCCGGCGCCAAGAAGAGGAGCGGGTTGGAGAAGGGGCTCTCTTGCCGCCCCATCTGCAAAAACGCGATGCGGCCCTGGCCAAAGAGCTGGTAGTAGCCGTAGATGGCCACGGCCAGCAACAGCAGGTCGAGGTAGTAGCGCTGCCAAAAGGGCCGGTTGGTGGAGCGGGCCGATTCGGCGCGTGCGCCCACCACCGTCATGCGCGAGGCGCCCACGGCGGGCAACACGGTGGCCAACATGGCGATGATCAGGCCGCCCAGCGCGTAGCGCAGCGCCGGCACGGTGATGGCGACGTTCAACGGCTCGCGCGTGGTAAAAGAGAGAAAGCTGTAGGTGGCGCCGATGGCTTGGGCGATGTAGCGCCCCAGGATGGGGCCGATGACGATGGCCGCCGCCCCCAGGAGCGCAGCTTGAAAGATATAGATCCCGAACACTTGCATGCTGCTGGAGCCGCGCGACTTGAGCATGGCGATCTCGAGGCGCTGCCGAGCCACCGATCCGCTGGCCACCAGTACGATGAAATAGATCACCAGCCCGATAAAGGGGATCAAAAAGCTGACCAACTGGATGGCCTGGGCCGAGGCGGCGCGCTGGTAGCGCAGCAACGCCGACACGGGCGAGACGGTGAGGCCGGTGCCGGGCAGCAGCACGTTGATGCGCGAATTGACGCGGTTGATGCGCCGCAAGAGGCCGGGCACGTTCTCGGCGCGGACGTGGCTGCCGTCGAACTCTTGGTACCACCCCAGGCTGTAGAGCGCATGGGGCACCCTGCCCGAGGCGGCCAGGGAGACGTACTGCGGCTCCAGCAGCAGGAAGGTGGTGTCGAACGCACTGGGCGAAACGTACCAGAACCTGGAGGTGGCATCTTTTACCTGCCACACGCCGACGATGCGCGCCTGCAGCTCCAGGCGGGGGCGCACGCCAGCCGCCGTCTCGCCGCCCTGGTCGAACAGCGTGATCAGCTCGCCCGGCTGCAGCCCCAAGTCCTGAGCCAGCTTCTGGCTGATGAGGACCTCCAGCGGCCCGTCCTCGGCCGCGGGCTGGGGCATGCCCCCTTCGACGACGGTGATCTGTTCCTCCAGGCCGCGGATGAACCCCAGGTTGCCGCGAGTCAGCAGCTCGCGAGCGGTGTACTGCCCGCCGGCGGGGTAGACGGCAAAGAGGTCGCTCTTGCCATAGTGCATATCCTGCGTCCGGCGCAGGCCCATGGCTTGGGGGAGGTTGGCAGCCATATACTGCCGCAACGCGTCATAGTTCTCCCAAGTGGCGCCCGCCGACGTGCCGCCGGTGTAGGTGTAGTGAAAGCCGTAGGTGGGCGCTGTGCTGGAGCGCTTGGAGAGCTCGCGGGCGAGAAGTTGCTGGTTTACGGCGTCCGTGTACATGGGGATGGCCGCCGTCAGAGCCACGAACGCGGCCCAGCCGAACAAGAGGCTCACGGTCAACGCGGGTTCGGCGAGCAGGCGAGCGAACACGAGACGCCATAACCCGGTGAATCTCAAAAGTGCGCGCATATCCCTTCCAACATAAGTCTGGGCTCCGCTGTTCGGGACCCCATACAGTCGGTTTCGCTTCGGCCGGGCTCGTTTTTACACGGTACGCACGAGCTCGCCGCCGGGCTGGCCAGGGGGTAAAGCCCCGGCACAGGTTCCTGGGCGTGCCAAGGGCACCCGGCAGACCCAGCCCGGTACTGCAGTGTCGGGCGCGCCCCCGCGCACGCACCCCATTCGGTGGCGCGCGGCGCCGGGCTGGCCAGGGGTTGAAACCCCTGGCACAGGTTCCTGGGCGTGCTGAGAGCACTCGGCAAACCCAGCCCGGTACTGCAGTGCCGGACGCGCCTCTTAGACTTTGAGCGCGCCCGAGGCGAGGCCCTCGACGAACAGCCTGCTGGTAAAGGCGAACAGGATGATCATCGGGATGGAGGCGATGACATAGCCCGCCATCAACGTACCCCAGCGCGTGTACATCTCGTTGCGGAACGCGTACAGGCCGATGGTCAGCGTCATGAGCTTTTTGGTGTTGACAGTGATCATGGGCCAGATCAGGTCGTTCCACGTGCTGGTGATGTGCATGATGGCCACCACACCCACGATCGAGTTGGCCAGCGGCATCGCCACCCGCAAAAAGGTAGAGATCTCGCTGGCGCCGTCGATGCGGGCCGCCTCGAATAGCTCCTCGGGCATCCCCTCAAAGAACGAGCGCAACACAAAGATGGCGAACACCTGCCCGCCCGCCATGTAGGGCAGCATCAGCACCCAGCGGGTGTTGAGCAACCCCAAGGAGTTCACCAACAGGAACGAGGGGATCAGCGTCAGCTCGCCCGGAATCATCAGCAGGGCCAAGATCAGGTAGAACAGCACCTCGCGGCCGGGGAAGGGGTAGCGTGCGAACGCCCAAGCCGAGATGGTGGCCATCGCGATCATCCCCACCACCGAGACGCCGCTGATGATCAGGCTGTTCCAGATGTAGGTCTTGACGGTCTCGAACGCCCGCGGATAGTTCTCCGGATGCAGCGGGAAGGTGGGCAAGAACGGCTCCATATCGAACTGCGCCAACGTTTTGAACGAGATGATCACCATCATAAAGATGGGGATGAACATCAAAAAGAGCAGGACGATGAGCGCCAGGTGATGCCACCAATCCCCGCTTCGGAACATGCTGCGGAGACCGTACACGAAACCCCCGGTCCTCCTCGAACCTTGCTTTCGTATCGTCGCTGCTTCTGCCATTTGTGAGACCTCCGGCTTCCGTTAGTCTTCCGAGCTCTTGACGAACTTCATGTTGATGACGGTGATGATCATGATGACGAGGAACAGCACCATGCCGATGGATGAGGCATAGCCCATTTTGTTCCAGAAAAAGGCGTTGTTGTACATCCAGAGCCCGGGCACCATGGTGGCGGTTCCCGGCCCTCCTTTGGTCATCACAAACATGCCGCCCCAACCCTGCAGGCTGCCGATGATGGACAGCACCGCCAACAGTTTGAACTGCCCTTTGATGAGGGGCATGTCGATAAACCAGATGCGCCGCAGGCCGACGCAGCCGTCTATCTTGGCGCTGTCGATGATCTCGTTGGTGATGGATTGCAGGCCGGCCAGGTAGATCAGCACGTTCACGCCGCCCACCCAAGGGAACCCCATAAAGGTTACTGCGCCAAGGGCCGTCTTGGGGTCGCCCAACCAGGGGCGCTGCAGATGGCCGAAACCGAGGCCATCCAAGATGGCGTTGAGCAGGCCGTGGGTGCCGTCGTAGATGAACTGCCACAACAGCAGCGACACCATGCCGGGCACCACGATGGGGATGATCATGGCCAAGCGGTAGGCGTACTTGTGCTTGGGGCTGGTGAGCCCAAAGACCAGTTCCGCCGCGAGGAACGGGAACACCATGGCGGAAAAAGTGCGCCAGACGGTCATAAAGGCCACGTTGCGCAGCGAGCTGATGAACACGCGGTCTTTGGTGAACAGGTTCACAAAGTTGGCCAGGCCGATGAACTCGGGTTTGATGCCCACATCGTACTCAAAGAAGGCTCGATAGAGCCCCATGAAGGCCGGGTAGTAGTTAAAGGTCATCAAGAGCACGAACGTCAGAAAGATCATGGCATAAGCGTGCTTGTAGCGGATTATGCGCGCCAGCAGGCTATCCTGTTCCCTTGACGCAGTGCCAGTGGAGAGCGCTCTGGCGGTTGCAGTGCTCATTGTGCACCCCTCCTTTCGAGCAAGATGCCAGCCCAGGCAGGCCCGAGCTGGCATCGTTCGTGGTAGACGAAACCTAGCGGTTGACCGTTAGATCAGCCGCACTTCCACTCGTTCTTGGCGATGGCGGCCTCAGCATAGTCGGCCATCAGCTCGTCGAGCTGCTCTTGTGCGTCCTCGAGGCTCAACACACCCAGCTTAAAGTCGGTCCAGATGGGCACCATCTTTTCGCGGGTTTCGGTGTCTACCTTGTCGGGGTAGGTGAGCATACCGGCCTCACCCAGCCCCTCGGAGACGGCCTGGAGGGCGTCCTTGAGATCTAAACTCACACCCACGCCCTTGATGTTGGGCAGGAAGGAGTTGAGCTCGCCGATAAAGCGCCCGGCGTTCTCCGGCTCAGAGTAGTAGCGCAGGATGTCGATGACGACGGGCAGGACGTTCTCCTTCTCGGAGCGGGTGGTCACGGCCCACTGCGCGGCGGTGGCGCCGCCGATGGGGTTCGCGCCCTCGCCCGTGGCGAAGGGGCTGTCCTCCGGCGTGATGGTGGGCGCGTAGAAGGTGCTCCACTCGAACTCCAAGAGCGGGTTGGCCCGCAGCGTGCCAAAGCGCCAGCTGCCGTCCTCAAAGATGGCGGTCTCTTGGTTGAGGAACTTGCGGTTAAAGTCGGCGCCCTCGGCGGCCCAGTCGGGCGCCAAGAACGGGACGATCTCGCCGATGAACTCGAGCCACTCCCGGTACTCGGCGTCGGTGGCGCGATACTGGCCGTTGGCGATGGCGCATGCGGCCATCTCCAAGGAGATCACACCGCCGGTGGGGTTGATCTCTTTGGACTTTTTGTTGTACAGCATGCCGCCCACCTGGCTTTCGTACCAATCCAGGTGGCCGTAGGGGATCACGCCAAAGTCTTGCAGCGTGGCCAGGGCCTCCATCCACTCGCCCCAGGTGGTGGGCGCCTCGACGCCGGCCTCGTCAAAGATGTTCTGGTTGTAGAAGAAGAACGTGGTGACGAGGTCGTACGGTACGACGTAGAGCTTGCCGTCGGGGCAGCGCTTGGACTGGGTGGGCACTTCGTAGAACTGGTTCAGCCAGGTGTCGCTGCCAGGCTCGCCCTCTTTACAGTACGGGTTGGGCTCGGCCATGAACGGATCCAACGGCACCCACCAGCCCTTGTCGATCTCGCTGTCGATCCAGAACGAGTGCGACCAGACGATGTGCGGGATGGTGCCGCCGGCCTGCTGGGTGACGATCCACTCGTGGTCGGCCACCTGTGCGGGCTTGCGGATGATCTCCAGGGTGACGCCGGGGTTGGCCTCCATATACTCGTCGGCCAGCACCTCGACCTGGTTGTGGGGCTGGGGGTTGTCCTCGCTCCACTCCATGTCGTCGGTGGGGGTGTAGGTCTGCGGCCAGAGCTCTACCTTGCCCTCGAAGCGGACTTCCCCTTCAGGTACTTCCTCGGGGGCGGTTTCTCCTCCCGGCGCAGACGGTGCGGCTGGTTGGCATGCGGCCAGGGCGGCGCCCGCAAAGGCCACAGCGGACAGACGAAGGAACTCACGACGGGTACTCTTCATTTCCCTCCTCCTCACGCAAAAACGACACTGGCGGAGCCACCCATTGGCCCGCCTCACAACACGCTCACGGCGGCGACGCATCGCTGCACCGCCCGAGGCTCCCCTATTATACCAACCTCGCTCACAGTTGCAAACCTCACTTGTGCCATATACCTGCCATAAAGCTGCCAGCTTGGCACCGCACTGCTGCGGGGTCAGCGGTAGTCTTTGGGGTTGGGGGACTTGAACACAAAGAACTCGAGCACCGGCTCGTGGCGGTTCTCGACGTTCATCTTGATGTGGTACGGGATGTTGAGTATGTCGCCCACGGTGTACTCGTGCAGCTCCTGGTCGTCCAGGCGGATGCTCATGGTGCCGCGCACGATGACCATGTAGACGTTCGAGTTGGAATAGTGCTCCGGCAGCGCGGCGCCCTGCGGCAACACCATGTGGTTGAGGTTGATGTGGTCGTCGTTGATGATGCGCTCGATCGCTTTGTCGTCGGTCAACTGGTAGCTGTACTTGGTTTCAATCATCTCGCTCCCTTTCCGTTATGGGTGTGAGGCGGGGCGCCACGGCGGCGGCCCTCACTCTGATGATACACACCCTGCCGCGGCGGGCAAATCGCCGCCCGGCTTGCGCCACGCTCGGGCGCGAGGGCGGCCCCGGAGGAGCAGCTTCAATTCGCTCGTTACCCCTCTGGGGCTCAACAGGGTATAATGTATGTGCGGCGCTGGGCACCGCCCACCTATGCAGAGGGTGTTTCTCGCCGCGATGGAGCGACGCTATGATGCAGGACTCGGAACAGCCCCGCACGACGCCCACATCGCTCGATGCGCAGGGGCACCAAGCCCCCAGCGACGCCCTCCTCGAGCCGCTGCGCGACGCCTTGGGGCACCTCTACGATTACGCTTACCTCGAAGGGCACGCCCTTGGCTCGGCGCTGGGGCTCGATGCCGGGCTCGAGCCCCGCGAGGCGATGCGCGCCCTGCGCACCCTCCTGTTGGGCACCATCGAGGCGATGAACCCCGGCCCCAGCGCCTCTTTCCGCTCGCAGCCCGCGCGCAGCTACAATGTGTTGAACCTGCACTATGTGGAGGGGTTCACCATCCAAGAGGTGGGGCGCGAGTTGGCGCTCTCCGAACGGCAGATATACCGCGAGCTGCGCCGCGCCGAGGCGGATTTGGCCGCGCTGTTGTTGTTCCAGCAACCACAACTCCTCTCGCGCGCCGAGCTGGTGCACCAAGAGGCGGAGCGCATCGGTGAGGATGTGGCCCCGGTGGACGTGGTCGAGCTTGTGCAGGGGGCGTTGGAGGCCGTGGAGCGCCTGGCCGGGGCGCGACAGGTGCGCCTGCAGGTGGGGCCGCCGCCCGCTGGGTGCCCGTCGCCCGAGAGGGTTCTCTCCTACCCCCTGTTGGCGCGTCAGGCTCTGGTGAGCACGCTGAGTTACGCCATTCAGCAGGCGCCGCCGGCCAGCGACGTGAGGCTACAGGTGGAGCAGGATAAGCAGCGCGCGTTGGTGGAGGTGACTTTTGTCCTGCCCTGCGAGCCGACCGGCGATGAGGGCTCGCCCGAGGGGCCGCGCCTGCCGGCAGATACGCAACACCTCGTGCGGTGGCTGGGCGGGGGGTGGGGCGTGGAGGCCACGCGGCAGGGCGAGTCGCGGTTTCGCGTGTCGTTCGAGCTCGGCGAGCGCCTCAAGCTCACCGTGCTGGTGATAGACGACCACGAGGGCCTGGTGGAGCTTTTCCGCCGCTACCTCCCAGAGGGCGGCTATCGCCTGGTCTCCGCCTCCGATGGGCGCGAGGGGCTGGCGCTGGCGCACAAGCTTTTGCCCGATGTGGTGATCCTGGATGTGATGATGCCCGAGCAGGACGGCTGGGAGGTGCTGCAGACCCTCCAGCATCGGATGGATACCCGCGCCATCCCCGTGATCGTCTGCTCGGTGCTCGAAGACCCCGAGCTGGCCATGTCGTTGGGGGCGTCGGCCTTTCTCAGCAAGCCGGTGTCGCGAGATCAGCTCCTGGCCGCGCTAGAGCCGCATCGACCGGGTATTCGGCCTCTGTCGCATCCAACAACGCGGCGAGATAGTGCACCACCTCCGACGGGCTAAAGCCCTCGCGACGCACCACGCTCAGGCCGCTGCCGTGCTGAGCCAGCATATCCTCCAGATAGCTCGTGACGGTTACCAACAACACGGGCACGTCGCGTGTGGCGGGGCTGTCGCGCAGGGCCTGGAGCGTGGCAAAGCCGTCCATCACGGGCATCACCAGGTCGAGCAACACCAGGTCGGGCCGGCGCTCGCGTATCCGATCCAGCGCTTCGGCGCCGTCGTAGGCCCAGCGTACAGAGTAGGGCTCTTCGGCGGTCTCTAGGAAGCGCGCGATCATCTGCACAAAGCCGCGGTCGTCATCCACCACCAGCACATCTCGCACGCCCTCGACGCTTTGAATGGCGTACAGCACTTGCTCTCGTGTGACGGGTTTGGAGAGCGCGCCCCGCACCTGCGCCTCGGCGGCCAGCCACTCTTGGCTGGGCAGCGAACACAGCACCAGCGGCACGCGGGGCGGCAGCACGCCCAGGCCCTGCTCGGTCAGGGCGCTCAGCGCGGCGGCGCCGTGGTCGGTCTGTGGGGGGATGTTGAGCAGGAGCGCCGTCGGGTGCCATTGCTCCACCATGGTACGCGCCTCGTTGAGGTCTGGCGCTTGCACCACATAGTAGCGATCGAGGTAACGGCTGAGCACGGTCCCCACCTCGGGGTCCGAATCCACCGCCAACAACACCGGCTCTCGGACGGCGGCGGGCGCAGCGGGGCGCTGCAGCAGCTGCGGTGCGGGCTCGGCGGCCTCATCCAGCGGCAGCGAGAAGGAGAAGACGCTGCCCGCGCCCGGCTCGCTGGTGGCCCAGATGCGGCCCCCGTGGAGCTGCACAAAGCGCTTGCTGATCGCCAGCCCCAGCCCCGCCCCCTGGTGCCAGCGCTTGAACGACATATCCACCTGGTGGAACTCGTCGAAAATGCGCGCCAAATCGTCTTCAGAGATGCCCACCCCCGTGTCGATGACGCTCACCACCACATCGTGCTCGCCCGGCTCCATGCGCACCGTGATGCTGCCGCGCTCGGTAAAGCGGGTGGCGTTGTTGAGCAGGTTAAGCAGCACCTGGCGGATACGCGTGCGGTCGATGGCCAGCGGGGGCAGGCTCTCGGGCATTTCGCGGCGCAGGGCCACGGGCCGGCCTCGCAACAGGTCGGCCACGGTGTCGATCGCCTCGTTCACCACGGTGAGCAGGTCGGCGCGTTCTTTGCGTACGGGCAGGCGCGCCGCGTCCATACGCGAGAGGTCGAGCACGTCGTTCACCAGCTCCAGCAGCTGCTGGCTGGAGCGGTAGATCTGGTGTACGTCGCGCCGCAGGGGCACGGGCCAATTCATCTCGCCGTAGACGTCGGGGCGAAAGTAGATCATCTCCGAAAAGCCCAAGATCAGGTTCAGCGGGGTGCGCAGCTCGTGACTGATATTGGCGGCGAACTGCTCCTTCATCTGGCGCGCCTCTTCGGCCCGGGCGCGGGCCACGGCCAGCTCCTGGCTCACGCGTTGCAGGCGCCGGGTGGTCTCGGTGAGGGCGGCCAGGGTGCGGTTCAGCTCGCCGTGGCGCACGCGAAGCTGCGAGAGGAGCCTGTCGGAGCGTTGCTGGCTCTGCCACGCCCAGTTCAGTGCCGTGTAGAGCGCCTGGGCCGAGATGGAGGCAAAGGCGGCGGTGAGCCACAGCAGGGCGATGGAGGGCCAGAGCGCGTCGGGGCTGGCGGGCGCGAGGAGCAGGACCACCGTGTTCAACGCCGCCCCCAAGAGGGCGGCGAGGGGGCTGGTGCCCGCGCTCGCGATGATGATGAGCGAGCCAAAGTAGCCGAGATACGGTGCGTTGTAGATGCGCATCGCCAGAAACAGGCTCAACGACGCGCCGGCCAGCGGGATAAAGCGGGCCAGGCGGGTGGCCTTGTCCAACGCCAAGGCCACCACACCAGCCGCAAACAGCGCGAAAAAGACGGCGAACGGCCCCCAGCGGAAGGCGTGTCCGGGCAGGCTGAGCCAGCTGCCCCCCAACCCCACCAGTGCGATCAATATCGCAAAGACCATGGCGGGCGTACGCCGCAGCTCTTGCGCGTAGGCTTCTATCCAAGATCGTACGGTGTCGGTCTGTGCGCTCACGTGCAGCCTCCTTACGTCAACTCCATAGCTATGATAGCACAGAACGACGCACGGCGTGATTCCGGGGGCGGGGCGGCAGGGCGACGGCCCCGGATGCTTGACCGCGCCCGGGGGCCGATTCGTTACCCGCCGGGCGGGGCGTCGGGTTCGAGGCGGTGTATCGGGATCACGGTGAGCTCCAGCGCCACCGGCTGCCCCAGGCGCGAGGACAGCGCCCGCTGCACGTCGAGCGCCTCCTGGGGCGTGATGTCGCGCGAGGATTGCACCGAGACGTTCACTTCCATGACGCCGGGCGTGCCGTCGCCTGTGTTCCACGCCACGAGCGCCACCTCATCGCCCAACGACGCCACCTGGCTGCGCAGTGTGGAATCGATGCGGTTGCGCAGTGTGGCGTTCCGCACGGAACTGACGGACAGGAAGGTGAGGATCAGCGTGATGGCGGTCAGCAACAGCGTGGTGGATAGCAGCCCGCCGCGGAAGGTGCGTCTGTCCCCCGCGCGCCCCGGCTCGAGGCGGAAGCCCATCCACAGAAAGAGCAGGCCCGCTGCCGCCACGATGGCCACCAGGTTGGCCAGGTAGAGGAGCAGCGCCCCCGTCGCCAGGCGCCCGTCGCCCAGCACCATGGCCAACCCCACGGTGGCCAGCGGCGGTTCGAGAGACACCGCGACGGCCACGCCCGGCAGCACCGTGGCCACATTCCTGCGGCTGAAAGCGTAGGCGGCTGCCGCGCCCGAGGCGAGGGCCACCGCCAGATCCAGCAGCGATGGCGCGCTGCGGGCGATCATCTCGGGGGTGGCCTGGAGGGCCGGGATTAACACGCCGACGGCCGCGCTCACCGCGAGCGAGAGCAGCACGCCCAGGATGGTGGTGCGCAGGGCCGTCCGCAGCAGCCAGGCGTCTCCCTGGATAACCCCCAGCGAGATGCCCACGATGGGCAGCATCGTGGGCGCCATGATCATGCCGCCGATGATCACCGCCGGGCTGTTGAGCAGCAGCCCCAGCGATACGATGGCGGAGGCCAGCGTCATCATGGCGTAAAAGTCGGTGTTGGAGCGGGCGTTGCGGCGCACCTGGTGGTAGACGGCCACCCGCTCGTCCAAGGCGAGCTGGGGCAGGGTGTTGATCAGGCGCCAGCGCGCGCGTCGCAGCAGACCCAGGCCGGCGGGGTCGTCTCGGCGTACGACGATGAGGGGCAGAGGGAGCTTTTGGCCCAGCTCTTGCGGCACGTTGCCAAAGAGCAGGCGATCCACCAGGCTGCCGCCGGCGGCGCCCACCAACACCAGGTCGTAATCGTCGCGCGCCACCCGCAAGATGCCGTCCACCACGTCAGCGGAGTGCTCAACTTGGGGCTCCACGCGCTCGCGGTTCGGCACGTTCTCCAGCACCTCTTGCAGGATGGTCCACTGCGCCGTGACGGCAGCCGCGCCCAGATGCGTGTGGGCCACGCGCAACGCGGTGACATCGGCGCCGGGGGCCAGCTCTCGCGCCAGGCGGATGGCGAGGGGGGCGTTGGGGCCGCCGCTGGCTGGCACCAGGATCCTGCGCAGGCGAGCCATGCGCTCGGCGAACTCGCGGGGCTTTTCTCGCACGCGGGCCACCAGCACGTTGCAGGGGGCGTACTCGATGACGGGGTCGAGCGTGCGGCCCAGCAGGTAGCGGCCGCGCGAGGGCTCGCCGCGCCAGTTTACAAGCAGCGCTGCGGGCCGCGCCTCTCGCACGTACTCCAGGATGCCGTCGGCGGGGCGGCGATGGGCGCGCACCACGGGCTGGTCGACCACGTCGCGCATCGCTTCGGGGATGACGAGCCAATGCGGCGTCTCCTCGCCGGTGGTGACAAAAAGCGGTGTGACGCGCCCGCCGCGGGCGCGGGCCAGTGGCACACCGATGGCCAGAGATACGGTTAGCTGGTCGGGGTCGCCCACAGCGATTACCAGGCGGTACGGACGTTGCCCCCCCCTCAGTTGGTGGCATCGCGCTCCTCGATGCGATGTAGGCGTACGGATGGATTGTAGCCCCAACAGGCAGCGTGGCAAAGTAGCGGCCGGTGGCGTGATGGCGTGTTGTGCGCTCTCGTTTGCCACGGGCCACGGCCTGGCCCATAATGCGCCCGTATTCTCTGCGATAACGCCAAAAGGGAGGGGAGCAATGACGGATAGCCCGATCAACATGATGACCACCATTCGAGGGTCGATGCTGGAGGGGTTCTACCCGGCGGGTTGGGACCTGGCCCGCATCGATGCTTGCTGCAGCCACCCCGCCGAGGCGGTGCTGGAGCGCCAACCGCACTGGCACGCGGACTTTCAGCCCACGCCGTGCGACACGCTGGGCGATTTCGAGGTGTTGATGGGCCACGAGATCGCCATGGAGATCCGCAGCGCCAAAGAGGCGGGGCGCAAGCTGGCGCTGATCCTGCCGGTGGGGCCCATGGGGATGTATCGCTGGACGGTGCACTTTCTCAAGGCGTGGGGGGTGGACGCTCGCCACGTGTACGGGTTCAACATGGACGAGTGGTCGGACGCGCAGGGCGTCACGCTGCCGTCAACCAACCCGGGCGCGTTCCAGAACGCCATGGAGGGGGCGCTGTACGGGCCGTTGGGCGAGCTGACGGTGCCCGAGGACCAGCGTTTCTTTGCCACGAGGGACGTGTTGCCCACGTATGCCGACCGCATCGCCGCCCTCAAGGCCGAGGGGGCCAGCCTGGGGCTGGTGTTCGGCATCGGGCGGGTGTTCCACATCGCCTTCTGGGAGCCCCATTTCGCCGCCGAGTTCGACCGGCTGGAGGATTGGAGGGCGCAGACCCACCGGCTCGGTGCCAAGCTGCACCCGCTGACCATCGAGCAGAACGCCATCACCAGCTTCAAGAGCCGCAGCACCCTGGTGCCCTGCACCGCCAACACCGTGGGGCCCGGGTTGTTCCTGCAGGCGGATCGCATCATCGGCGGGTGCGACGGCGCCCTGGGCCGCGGCATGATGTGGCAGGGGATGTCGTTGTGGGTGACGCTGCGCTACGGGCCCGACAAGTGGGTGCCGTCCAGCTTTATGCCCACACTGCCCGGGCGGCTCTTTTTCCTGCGCGAGCTGGCCGGCCCGCTGGAGCCCGACATGAACTAGCCCCGGCGCGCGCGTAACGGGATCGCCCGGCGCGCGGCTGGGCATACGGAGGACACACATGGCAAACGCCAAGATCGGGGTTATCTATCCGCTACAAACCCTCCTACAGCAGGGAGTGGGCGAACTCGACGAGCTGGGCCTGTCGTGGATCCAGCTCAACAATTGGGATCCCGCGCTGGCCACCGAGGAGAACGCGCGCCGCGTGCGCGAAATTCTGGGCGACCGCGTGCAGATATCCAGCCTGTGGGCGGGGTGGCCGCCGCCGGCCGTGTGGGACTTTCTCGAGGGCCCGGCCACGCTGGGGATCGTGCCCAGCGCGTATCGCTACCAGAGGATGGACGCGCTCAAGCGCGGCGCCGATTTCGCCGCTATGCTGGGGATCACCGACGTTACCACGCATATGGGCTTTATCCCCGAGAACCCCAACACCACCGAGTATCGTGAGGTGGTGGCCGCCGTGCGCGAGCTGGCGCGCTACTGCCTGAGCAAAGGGCTCTATCTCAACTTTGAGACGGGCCAGGAGACGCCCATCACCTTGGTGCGCACCATCGAGGACGTGGGCACGGGGAACCTGGGGATTAATCTGGACCCCGCCAACCTGCTGATGTACGGCAAGGGCAACCCGGTGGACGCGGTGGGAGTGTTCGGGGCGCTGGTGCGCGGCGTCCACGTAAAAGACGGGCTCTACCCCGTGAACGGCCGTGAGCTGGGCCACGAGACGCCGGTGGGCGAGGGGCTGGTGAACTTTCCGGTGTTGGTGCCCAAGCTGTTGGAGGCGGGCTACGAGGGCGCGTGGATCATCGAGCGCGAGATCGCCGGCCCACAGCAAAAAGAGGACATCCTGTTGGCCGTGTCGCTGCTCGAGGAGATCCTGGCGTCCTAGCAAGCGCTCTCTTGTGGGGGCGCCCAGCTGTGCGGCCACAGGCATACCGGGCGCGCCGGGGCGGCCCGCGGATCGGGCGCGATGGTAAGCGTGAGGAAAGGGTTCGATGTGAGCGATTTCATCTATTACGACCTGCGGCAGCGGGTGGGGCGGCGCGACATCGGTCTGCTCTTCCCCGGCTGGCGCGAGGGCGACGAGCGGGTGATGGTGCTGAGCCCCCACGACGACGACGCCATGCTGGGCGCGGGGTACGCCATGGCCGCATGCCGCGCTCACGGGGCCCCGGTGTATGTGGGGATCCTGTGCGACGGCAGCGCCGGCTATTCGCGGGTGGAGGACAAAGACACCATCGTGGAGGTGCGTCGCGGGGAATCGCTGCGCGCCTACGCGCGCGTGGGCGTGCCCGCCGAGCGCGTCCACTATTTCGGCTTTCCCGATTTCTCGCTGGTGAGCCGCATCGGCTGGAAGCTCCCCGACGGGAGCGAGGGGGCGTTGCGGCCGCTGGTGGCGCTGCTGCGCGAGCTGGCCATCACACGGCTGTTGATCCCCAACGGCTACCGCGAACACGTGGACCACGAGGCCGCCTACGACATCGGCCGCTACGACGGCGTGCAGGCGGGGGACCCGGTGGGGGTGGATTGGGGCGCGCCCTCGGCCGTCCGCAGCACGCTGCAATACGCGGTGTGGGGCGATCTCGCGCCCGAGGACGCGCTGCTGCACGGCGCGCCGCCGGATATCAGGGCCAACCGCGCCCTGGTGGCTCCGCCCGCGGTGGAGGAGGAGATCGCCGTCGCGTTGGCCGAGTGGAAGTCGCAGGCGCTGATCATAGACGACCTCATCGAACAGCGGCGCGAGCGCGACTGCGGCCTGGGCCTGGCGGAGGTGTACATCGCGCTGGACCCGCGCCCCCGCCTGGATTACGGCCCTTACACGCGGCTGCTCCCCACATTGCCGGTATCCTAAACCGAACTCGCCCCGCGCCACGCGGCTCTGAGGCGGCACGCCGCCATGGAATGTAGGGGCGCGCAACCGGCTTGGGAATGCGTGGGCGCGCAACCGGCCTGGGAATAAGTGGGCGCGCAGCTGCGCGCCCCTACATCCAAGGGGCGGTTACGGGCTCCTGTAACCGAGGGGCGGGCGCGGCTGCGCAACTATGGGCCGGCGCGCGGCGAAAGGAGGTGATGTACGATGTGTTGTGTGATCACCATCCTGTTAGCTCTGGGGCCGAGGTCGTCCATCGTTGCCTGGTGGTTGCTCAGGCCGGCGGCGTTTGATCGGGCGTTCGACGGGGCGCTGGCCCCCATCCTGGGCCTGGTGTTCTTCCCATGGGCGACCCTGGCGTACGTGTGGGCGGCCCCCGGCGGGGTGAACGGCCTGGAGTGGGCGCTGCTCGCCGCCGCGTTCCTCCTCGATTTCAGCGTGTACAGCGGAGCCTGCAGCAACCGCGCGCGCTTTCGCGGGGGCTAGGGCGCCTCGCCCGCTCTCGGCGGAGCGAGCCGCACCTCTCAGCGGCCGCTACACCGCGCACACCTCGTAAGCCGCCTGCAGCGCCGCCATACGATCGCCCTTGGGCGTGAACTCGTGCCCCACGTACAGGTCGTAGCCCGCGTCGGCGATGGCGCGGGCGATGCCGCGGTAGTTCATCTCCTGCGTGTCGTCCAGATCCTGCCGCCCCGGGTTGCCGGCGGTGTGAAAGTGGCCGATGTGAGGCAAGCACTTGCGGATGTTGCGGATGCAGTCGCCTTCCATAATCTGCATGTGGTAGATGTCAAAGAGGAGCTTGACGCGCGGGCTGTTGACCATCTCGCACATCGCCGCGCCCCAATCGCTGCGGTCGCACAGGTAGCCGGGGTGGTTCACTTTGGAGTTGAGCAGCTCCATGTTGAGGTTGATCCCCTTTTCCTCGGCATAGGGGGCGATGCGGCGCAGGCCCTGGGCGCAAGCGATCATCCCCTCGAGGTCGCTCTGGCCGGGGAGGCGGTTGCCGCTGAAGCAGATGAGCCCACGGACGCCGTAACGAGCCGCCACGTCGATCTGCGCGCGCAGCTCGGCCGCGATACGGTCGTGGTTGGCCGGGTTGTTGAGCCCCTCGGTGAGGCTGGCGTGGCCCGACATACTGGCCAACGCCAGGCCGTGTGCGCCGGCGGCCTCGGCGATGGCGGGCAGTTCGTCGCCCGGGGTAAAGAACTCGATGGCCCGGTAGCCGATGGCGGCCACTTGGCGGCAAAAGGCGTCCAACGACTCCGACTCGGGCCGGTAAAAGATGGGCAGTACGACACACTGATTGATCGGCATGCTCTCCTCCTCGTCTGTCGAGCACGGCCCGCCGCGCGGCGGTGGGCGGCTACGCGGCAGCCCGCGCCTCTCGCGTGATCAGAGCCGGTAGAACGCCTTGGGGTTGTCGTAAAACCAGGCGCGCTGAATCGCCCGCGCTTCGTCCAACCCCATCAGCTGGCGGTCTACGCGGTCTCCCAGGGCGATGGCGACGTTCTCGCGCGCCATCCACAGGTGGCCGTAGACCTTTTCGATAAACAGCACGTAATCCGCCCCAAAGGCGAACACCTTGTTGAGCGGCACCATATCGATGGCCTCTTTGAGGCTCTGCACCAGCATGTCGGGCGCTACGATATGGGCCCAACACAGGTTCATGTAGGCGTTGGGGAAATTCTTGACGATCTGCATCGCGTCGCGCACGTGGGGGATGCCCAGGTGGTAGATGTCCATGCGTGTGTCGGGGTTGCGCATGATAAAGCCGATGAGGTCGGTCACCTCCACGGCGCGGTAGTCGGTCCAGACGCCGGTATGCAGCGCCAGGGGCACGCCCAGCTCGGCGCACATGCTGGCTGTCACCTCTCGGGTCCAGGAGCGGAGGTGTTCGGCGGCACGGGAAGCGGGCACCGCGCCGGAGGCCAGCGCCGCCAGCGCGTCCTGCGCCAGGGCGGGGTCGGGCGTCTCCACCCGCATGGCAAAGGATTTGAACTCGATGGCCCCGCGCCCCACCTGCAGCGCCATCCAGCGGCGGGCGATGTGGGCCAGCTCGTCGAGCTGGGCCGGCACCCCGGCGCCCACCGCCGCGGCCATGGCCTCCAACAACTCGCGCGTGTCCAGCCGCCTGTCGGGCGCGCTGACGTTACCCACCAGGAGGGGGTCATCTGGGTTGGGCAAGTCGCCGGCGCAGCGGATGGCGCGTTCGATGCCACAGGCCTCCACAAAGATGCGCCGATAGATGCCGGGGGTGTTGTTGGCGTTGATGCGCTCCACCAGCTCGCGATAGTTGGCCTGCGTCAGGTCGTCGGCGCCGTAGAACGTTTGCAGGGCGATGCGCAGCGGCCGGGCGTAGCTGCCGTGCTTGACGGCCTCCCAGTAGGGCGCAAAGGCGTCCCAATCGTCATCGATGCAGTGAAAGGCGGCCCAGGCGTCGCGGGGGAAGGGCATCCCCGCCGAGGCCAGGTCGTTGGACACGTACGGGTTGAACAGGTCTCCGAAGCGGATCGTCGAGTTGACGTAATCCTGCTCTGAGCGCGGAACGTGCTCGTGGGTGTCGATGATCGGCAGCGATTGCGACTCGTCAAAGAGGGTGACTGCGCTCCCCACAAGGGGTTGTCTCAGCTTCACGGCGGCCTCCTGCGGGTGATATCCGGTGGCGACGCACAGGGTGTACACCATCCGCACGCAGAATGCAAGCGGGTGTGCGACTTTCGGGGGCGCGCGACACAACTCGGCTGCGTGGCGCGCGTATAGAGGATGGCGGCGGCTGTTGGGGCAAGCACAAGGGGCGAGGCTGTATCAGACGGAGGAACGTTACCTGGGGCGTGGCGCTGATTGCGGCGGGATTGTTGCTCACGCTCGAGCGGCTGTTGCCCATCAGCTTGTGGGACATCTTTTTTCCGCTGGCGCTCATCGCGTGTGCGCGTGCGTACTGGGGTGGCCTCGGTGATCTTGCGCGTGCCCGAGGGCGTGGCTGCCCGAGTCCACGGGCACGCGGACATGGGCGCCCTCAAAGTGGACGCAACGCGCTTCCCACGGGTTGGCGACGAGTATCGCTCGCTGGACTATGATGTGGCGCCCGGTATGGCGGAGGTGTCTGTACGCTGAGAGCGGGCCCGAGGATGGACAACACGGGAAAGGAGTGAGCCATGAAGGATGATATGTCGCTGCAGGATCCCGAGGATCGTGATGCTACGCCGCTGCCGTTCGCTGCAAAGCCCAGTCGCCGCGATATCGGCCGGCTGGTGGGCGGGGCCGCGCTGGTGTTGCTGGGCACGCTGTTCCTGCTGCAATCGCTGGGAGTGGTGGGCAGTATCGGCGCCTTTTTCGCGGCGCTGATGTTCGGTGTGGGCGGTGCGGTGTTCTTGTTCGTCTTTGCCTCCGACGCCACCCGGTGGTGGGCGGTGATCCCCGGCATGGCGCTGTTGGGGATCGGCGTGCTGCTGGGGTTGGAGGCGTTCTCGCCCGCCCTCGGGGGGATACTGGGCGGCTCCGTCGTGTTGGGAGCCATCGGCCTGGCCTTCTGGCTGGTGTTCCTCACCAATCGCGACCAGTGGTGGGCTATCATCCCGGGCGGCGCCATGTTGACGCTGGCGCTGGTGGCGGCGCTGGAGAACCTGCCGTTGGGGATAGAGCCGGGCGGGTTCTTTATGCTGGGCTTGGGGCTCACCTTTCTGCTGTTGGCGATCATCCCCACGCCGGCGGGCCGCATACGTTGGGCCTACCTTCCCGCCGCTGTGTTGCTGCTGATCGCCGTGTTCTTGATATTTGAGGCCGCGCACCTGGCGAGCTTGGTCTTTCCGCTGGCGATCATCGCCGTGGGCGGATGGCTGCTGTTGCGCGGGGTGCGGTCGCATCCGGCAGAGTAAGCGCCCGGGCGCTACCTATGCCCTGATGCAAGCTGTGTGACCCATGTTTTGGCACAATAACACAGAGCGCCCCTACAGTGCGTTCGGGTAGGGGCGCTCTGCTTGCGCCCGGCCGGTGTTGAGGGGAGCCCTCTACCCCGCCACGAACCGCACGTCGTCTACGAACTCGTTGGCCTGTATGTTGCCCGAAGCCAGGTCCGTCACCAGGCGGCCGTTGATGCGCACGTTGCGGAACGTTACGCCCCGCACCTGGTGCTCGGCGTCGTAGCCCTCCAGCACAGACTCGGGCTCGCAGCCAAAGGCCGTCACGTCCTCGAGGAGCACATCGAGGATGTCTCCCACTTGCTCGTCTTTCGACCACATGGTGTGGTGGATCTCGGCCACAAAGAGGCGCGGGCAGTAGGTGGTATCGGCCACGAACTTTTCGCCCCGCTCCTGCTGGTAGACGGGCCGCGGCGCGCCGTCGTCCATCTCTACGCGGATGTCGCGAAAGACCACGTTGTGGATGTGGGCGCGGTCGCCGTGCTGGATGTCCAGCGCCACATGGTCTGCGTGGATGACGTCGCAGTTCTCGAACACCAGATTGGCCATCTCGGGCGCACAGGTCTCGGCGCCGATCTCCAGGGCGCGGCCCCAATCGTTCCAGAGCACGCAGTTGTCCACGTACACATCGCGCACGGGGAGGTGATCGGACGGGCCGACTCGCGATTTGAGCCCCTTGATGACGATGCTGTCGTCGAACGAGCGCACGAAACAGTCCTCGATGCGCACGTCCTGGCAGTTGACGATGTCTATGCCGTCGGCGTTGTAGCGCCACAGGCCGATGAGCTTGAGGTTGGCCATGTGAACGCGCTGGCAGGCTGTGGGCGTCACGGCCCAGACGTTGGGGTCGCGGAAGATGAGCCCCTCGATCTCGACGTCGCTGCAGCCATAGAGCACCACGCAGCTGGGGGCCTCACTGCGCGCCACCCGGCTGTTATCCAAAATGCCGCGGCCGCGGATGGTGATGTTGGTCGCGTTGCGCGCGGTGATGCCGCCGTACACCACGGCGCCGCCGGCGATGTAGAGCGTCTCGTTGTCGTGGAGCTCGATAGTGCCCGCCTCGTGCACACCCGGGCCATAGTAGCGCACGCCCTCGGCGTCGGCCTCGGGGGCGTCCTCTTCCAGTGGGTTGGCGAACAGGTGCAGCGCGTGGTGCATACCGTTCACCTCCACCACCACCTGTCGCGGCCCGTCGAGGGTGAAGGTGATGGTGTTGCCATGCACCACGGGCTGGATGCCGTACGATTGCGGCCGCACCACCACCGACTCGACCGGCCGCAGCGAGGTGACCTCGACGGTGATGGGGCGCGCCGGCATGTCCCAATAGGCAAAAGCCGCGAGCTCGGTCTGATCCAGCGGGCGCTGGTAGCCCGGCCACACCTGGTTGTGCGGCATGGCGGAGACACGGGCGATGTAGACAAAGACCGGCTGGCCGTCCACTCGTACCCTGTAGTCCGCAGACGCCTGAATGCGCTCGGGGGCAGGGTAGGCGACTATCGACTCCTGCATAGCACTCGCTCCTTTCGATGCATGTTCTGTTGCTGCACGGATGCTAGCGCATCGGGGGCGGGGCGTCAAGGGGGCGGCGTGTTCAGGGGTGTTCGTCCACAAAGGCGGGCACGAAATCGAACGGCGCGCGCTGGTAGATTTCCAGCCTTGGGGCCTCTCACCGTCATATGTGGTGAGCTCTCGCTGTCTAGCAGCGCCATTGAAAGATCCCCTGGAAAGCGCGTTTGGCGGCTGCTAGCAGACGGGGCAGACTTCAACGCCACCGTTGAGATCTGCCCCAGGTATTCTGCTCACTTTCGTGCCAACAGACTCTACAGCCGATTCTGGTCGCTAGATGATCTTGCTCCAACACGCGAGCCCGGAAAGCCTGCGGAACCCCATGCGTAGATAAAAGGGCAGATCGCTGCGCACATAGGCTACGGTTGCTCCGAACTCAGCGCAGCGGCGAATGCCAGAGAGCAGCGCCGCAGTACCCAGCCCCCTGCGCCTATGGTTGGGATCAGTGGCCACAGGCTCTACATAGGCCAGGCGGTTAACACGATCGAACCAAAGGCCAGCGTAGCTAGCATAGGCATCATCACGTGCGACAGCGACCATGGCCAGTTCAGGGCGAAAGTTCGGGCCTGATTGCATTTTGGCTCGCCGCAAAGCCCCACCAGCAGGCGGCTCCCCTGGGGAGTTGAAACCGCGCCATAGCACGCGGTCCACCTTGAGCAGGTCGTTCTCATCGGCCAGGCTCTGAATCCGGTAGCCCTCGGGAACGGTAATGTCCGGAAAGGGAGATGGAATGGCCATCTGCGACATAGGATGGTCTTGATCTGGCTTGCGAACATAGCCACGAGAACGCGCCAGTTCGGAGAAACCCACGTCGGAGCAGTCGATATAAGCTCGCAATTGCGGATGACCGTCCTCTGCTACGGCGGCTAGGTGCCCCTCAGCATAGGCCAACATCTCCCCTTTGAGGTACTCATAACCGGGTCTGCATTGGAAGAACGCCTCTCCCAGATAACGTTCGTATGTTGCAACGCCTACAACCTCTCCGCGGTCCTCCCAGAGGCCGATGCGACTCACCGCGCTTTCATCGAACTCGTGGTGCGTATAGGCGTGCTCCCACATGGGCTGAAACCAGTTGCCAACAGGGTTATCTGGCCGGTACAGATTCTGAAGGAGCTGGCTGATGATGAGATAGTCGCTCGGTTCAGTAAAAGCACGTAAGAGAATGGGCATAGTCTCTCTAACTCGTAGGGCCAGTATGGTTGGCTACAGCACAAGAAAGGGCTGCACGCTAACACTTGTAGCGAGCCAGTATCTCCTCAACTCTGTTGGGTACCTGGTAGACAGAGTCTGCGCCGAGAACGACACCTGTCTCGGGCAAGGGTTTCTCAACGAAATTGTAGGCGAAATCCCTGTATTCGATTTGCAGGTCTTCAGCTGAAGGGTAGGCCGGCGTAATGGGCTTGCCGCGTTCGTTGGCTAACGCCGTAGACAGCTTCTCCAGATAAAAGCGCACTCTCGGCAGGTAATAGTACTTCAGCAGTTCGTAGCGATCGTCGCGGGCATAGTCGAGCAGAAATAGAGGAAACTGGTCCCACGAGCAGCTGCCGATTAGCCCCAGGAACGTGAAGCGGGCCTTGATGACTCTTGCAGCGACGGCGGGCTCCAGCCCGCAAGCAACCGCCTGCTCGATCTCTGTGCTGATATGGAAATCAGGATGCGGTTCCAGTAACTCGGCCTGTCGCTCGAGGATATCGCACAGGACCTCCCCCTCGTGTGCGACCGCATCCTCATCACGATGAGCAAAAGCCCTCTCCAGCTTGATCCAGTGATAGTTGTAGAGCTCGCCGAGAAACTGCCGGCCGACATTGACGAGGTCGTTCATGTAGAGCGGGTTGCTTGCTTGCTCGTCCTTCTCTTCCAGCGCCAACTTGAGGCCAGCACGAAGCTTGTTCGCGAAAGGCACTCGCGTCTCTAGAGTAAAACCTCTTCCAAGCTGGACCGCCCAGCAGGGTCGGTATTGCGGCCCCGTCCAATCCTCTGTGGTGTATACGCTCTCCAAAAGCTTCTGCAGGAAGGATGTCATCTTTTGTGCGGATGCCGGCCCGTATCGACGCAACGCATAGTCTCTCAGGAAGGAAGGGACGTCCACCTTTCGAGGATCCCAGCTCAGTTGCATGAGGAGGTCATAGTAAACTATGTTGTGCTTCACGATCTCCATCACGAGCGTAAAGTACTGGCACAGTGCCGCCTCGGGGTTGGATGCCAGATCCTTGAGCTTTTTTGTGATCCCGTGCATGTCGCCATGCATAGTCCCATCGCCACCCATCGCGTGCAGGACGGCGAATCCCCAGGACTTGCCAAAAAAGTGGTCATGGCGCTCGTACAGATGGTACGCATCCGCCCAGGTGTCACAGACATACGCGCTATCATTGGGGAGGACATCGAGAATGCTCTGGACTTCCTGAGGAGACAAATCGGGATGGCCGAGGAAACACCAGCTGTCCAAGTGCCATTGGCCCTGAGGGTCCACGGCCTTGATCCCCTTGCTCACGGCCCTCGCAAAGTCTCTTCTGAGGCGCATGCCCTCCTCGCGTGACCCGCCGGGGGCAGTCTCTGGGTACATGGCATAGTCGTAGCGGTGGTTGGCCCCATACAGCTTGATATGCTCTTGGAGGTTGATCTCGAGGACCTTGGCGAACATTGGATCAGCGGGGTCGAGGTTCAACCGCGGCGCAGTCTGCTCCCAGGTGACCTCGAGGTACTTGCAGTTGGGGTACTCTTCCCTGAACTCCACAGGTACCGCGCCACTAAAGCCTGGGTCGGTGATGATCTCCATGCCCCGTTGCCGGGCATACTCCATGATTTCTCGCGAAAGGCGTGTAGCCTCATCCTCGTCGGTGTTTCCGACGCCACTCAGGCCTAAGGCCTTCCAAGTGCGTTTCACGGCAAGGGTCTCTCTCCGTTCCCCGATCATCGAGCCCCTCACCAGAACCGGCCAGAAGCGCAGCATGTTGAGCTTCTTCTTGGCCATCCAGTCTATCTCGTATTTCCAGTCGTCCAGGCTCCAGTAAGAGGCCGAGTAGTGCTGAGCACACGGAGACATATAGCTGCGGTAGCGGAAGAAGGGCTTTTCCCGGATGTCGAGGTCTTCTACAGTGATCTCTTGCGCCTTCGGAATCCGCTCACCATCCTCGAAGAAGCCGCACTTGAGTACATGCTCGAGGAAATGATACACTGCGTAGAGTGCACCGCGCTCGTTGCTGCCTCCGAGCACGAGCCAGTCTCTTCCACGCTCGTTCACGGTCCTGATGATGAAGCCATCTTCTCCCGGCGTGTCTGGAGACAGATGGAGCAGCCCTCTCTCAATCATCTGCTGCAACAGGACACAGCTGTCCGCCCGCCCGATGAGGACGACCGGCCTATCGTTCTCCGCGACTTCTCCCTCTGTCAGAAGAGGCAGAGTCGCACCGGACATGCGTTCAACGTATACTTGTAGCTCCTCGGCAGCATGTCGCTCAAGCCATGATGCTCTCTCGCCAATTACGATCGTAGAACGCTCACCGTGCCCGACCACTATCATGGGATTCCTCCTTGTTTCGAGTCTTGGCAAGTAGGACTTGACACATTGTGTCCTTGCTGTGAAGGCGCAACCGATCGCGCGTCGTTGTGTACCAAACTCGTTCAGTGGGCGGCAAAGTGACGGCACAGCTCTGTTGAGCGGCCAGACTCGTGATGCTCCTCGCCGACTCTCTGCCCCGCTCGTCTCAAGCTCCAGTGACCGAAATCGATATGTCGACAAGGGAACCTCTTTGGCGCTCTGCCCTCCTCGACCGGAAATGGCTTGCCGGTCCCATGTGCTACAGCCGCCCTCAACCCGGCGAGCTGGACTGTCACTCGCGGCCGAAAGCGCTCCATCAATCCTGCCCGTCGCTTCCGGCACAGCCCAGCCGGCGTGGATACCGATCTCAACTACATCCTCGGAGCAGTACGCCTCAGCGAGGCTCTTACTCTTTGAGCGAACCCAGCATGATACCCTTTACAAAGTACCTCTGCACGAAGGGATAGCTCAGCATGATGGGCAGCAGAGCCACAATGACGGTGGCATACTTCATCCTCTCTGTTAACGCCATGGCCGCCCACGCCCGCATCGTCTCAGACCCTGACTGTACCTGCCCCCCATAAACCTGGGCAAGGGTCAATACCTTTCTCAAATAGAGGGAAAGAGGATGCAGTGCGGGCTTGCCCGAGAGAAAAATGAGCGGTCCGAAAAAGTCGTTCCAGTGGGCGACACCATAGAACAAGGACAACACCGCCACGATGGGGGTAGATAGCGGAGCCACGATACGAAAAAAGATCGTGACGTCGTTGGCTCCGTCAATTTTCGCAGCATCGGTGAGCTCATCGGGAATTGTGGACTGGAAAAAGACCCTGGCTATCATGAGGTTCCAGGCGCTCACCGCTCCCGGGATGATGATCGAACTACGATGGTTTACCATGCCGAGCCGGCTAACCAGAAGGTAGAAAGGAACCAGGCCTCCTGAGAAGAACATTGTGATGGTGATAAACACCATCACCGCGCTCCGCGCCGAGTACCCCTTGCGCGATAGCGGATACGCTGCACAGGTCGTAAGCAGCACATTCAGAAGCGTACCAACCCCGGTATAGAAAAGGGTGTTGCCATAGGCCTGTAGAACCTCGTCGGTGCTGAAGACCAGTCTGTACGAGTCCAGTGTAAAGCCCACTGGCCACAAGACGATGAGTTGCCGGGCCAATGCATTCTCAGAGCTCAATGATGCACTCAAGACCCATATGAAAGGGTAAGCGGTGATAATGCCAGCTAGTATGAGCACAACATAGTTGGCTGCGTCGAAGAGCTTCTCTCCGAGACTCTGCCTGTATTTCACGCCCGTCACCTCCTACCAGAGTGAGAACTCGGTTGTCTTGCGAGCGATATAGTTGGCAATGATAACCAGTACAAAGTTGATGACGTTATTGAACAGTCCTACTGCTGCACCAAAGCTGAATTCTCCACCCATCAAACCCCTTCGATAGACGTATGTCGAGATCACGTCAGACACCTCGTAGGTGCGTGCCTGGTACATCAGAATGATCTTTTCAGGCCCGAGACTGAGAAGCCCTCCGATATTGAGGATCAAGAGCAAGACGATTGTCGGGATCAGACCGGGCAGCGACACATGAAGGGCCTGTTGAAAGCGGCTCGCCCCATCGATTGCGGCGGCCTCGTACAGCTCGGGCGAGATGCCTGCGAGCGCGGCGAGATAGATGATGGAGCCCCACCCAAACCCCTGCCATATGCCAGATCCAACGTACAGCGTTCGAAACCAACGGCTCTCGCCCATAAAGTAGAGCGGATCATACCCGAGTTTCATGAGGAGGGTGTTAACAAGCCCGGTCGTGGGAGAAAGAAAAATGTTCATAAGGCCAACGATGATCACAACGGAGACAAAGTTCGGAAAGTACGAGACGGTCTGAATGACCTTCTTGAAGCGCTGGTTTCTGCACTCGTTGAGCAAGAGCGCAAAGACTATGGGAACGGGAAAACCAAAGGCCAGTGTATACAGGTTGATCAGTACGGTATTCCTCAGGAGGCGCACAAAGAACGGGGACTCGAAAAAGCTCTGAAAATGATACAGCCCAACCCAAGGGCTGCGCAAGAAGCCGCCTGCAGGCGTATAGTTCTGGAACGCAACCACAATGCCGTACATAGGTATGTACGAAAAGACAAAAAAATAGACGACTGTCGGAAGGACAAGCAAATGAAGAAACTTTTCGCGGTTCAGCCTGGCGCGAAATCGCTGCCACCTATCAAGCCGGGAGGTATCGATCTTGCGTATGGCGCTAGTGCCCTCTGTGAGATCAGAAACACCCATGTGTCTACCCGCTTTCTGGCACATGCCAGCTTCAAGGGCGGCCGGGGCTTGCGGATGGCGCCATATTGGCGCCATCCGCAAGCCTCCCAACCGGTGCAGACATACGTCAACTCAGAACGCTTCTTCTGAGCTCGGACACCGTCCCACGGTCTCTATCAGCCGGAGTAGGCGTCCTGGTACATCTGCCGCACTTTTTCAAGCCCCATCTTCTCGAGCGTGGCAACATACTGCTCAAACGTCTCTTCGGTGAGCGGCGTGTCGCCAGCCACAAACTTGGCCCACATCTCGTCCTTGTAGGTCTTGCAGTCGGTCATAAGCCGTCCCACCTCGTCCGCTTGTTCAGGAAGGAGTATGGGGCTCTGGCCGGCCGGGCGCCCGTACGGCAGGAGGTCCGTGATTGTTGACAGGCACCACTCAGTTGCCTCCCACTCTTTGAGCTGGTTCTCGCTCAGGGTGGCATCCGAGAGGTAAGGCATTGTGATTTCTGAACCAAACCATTCACCGGCCAAGGGCTCCTCGACGATGGCGCCGCCCTCGAACGTAACCAGCCTCTCTTTTGTGCCGTCAGGCTTGCGCTCGTAGGTGAGTCCTTCCTTGCCATAGTGAAAGATGTCGCGGCCCTCCGGTGAGGCAAAGACGAAATCGAGCCACTCCATAGCCATTTCCGGCTCTTTGCACTGGGTCGTGATCCCATATGTGCGCCATCGGGTGGCGACGGGTTCCACATCTGAGACACGAGTACCATCTGGGGTTGGCGGCAGCGGGGTGTTGATCCAGCGCGCAGTCGGATCGGTCTTCTGCGTCGCAAACTCGGACCAGTTGAGGAGCGCGGGCAGAACGAGTGGGGCCCGGACCCATAGACCAACCTCGCCATTGGTGGCCTTGCTCATCACAGTTGCAAAGTCCATGTTGGCGTCGTCATAGTCTGGGGGAAGAGCCCCGCCCTGAACGCATTGATTGAGGAATTGGAGCGAGTCAAAGAAATACGGATCGACCCAGTCGTTTGCGACCTGCCCATCCTTGACACGCCATGCGTCAACCATGCCCACCAAGCCATAGGCATAGCCGGTCTGCACGATCAGCCCCCAGAGTCCGTCGCCCGAGAGCATGCCCGACTCATCGGCAAGGCCGTTTCCGTTGGGGTCGTTTGTCGCGAACTCTACTGCGACATCGGCCAATTCCTCCAGAGTACCTGGCACATCCAACCCCAACTTCTCCAGCCAGTCCAGTCGTATTGTCCAGACTCTCATATCGTACGGGGAGATGTTTGCGCTGCCGACGGCAATATACCCGGTATCGGGCAAACTCAGATCTCGACGGTAATCGGGGTACTCTTCGCTCAGCGCCAGTATGTTGGGAGCGTGTCGATCCAGGAGCTCATCCAAACTGATGATCACGCCATCCCTGTAGTTCCGTGCGAGGTACGCTCCGTCGCTCATGCCCTGCATCTGGATGATGTCCGCCTGTATGTCGCCCGCGGCCGCCCTGAGGTTGAAAACCTGCTCATAGTCCTGTTGCGGGACGACATCGAACTCAATATGGACGCCAGTTGCCTCCTCGAACCACTCGAACACCAAGGGTTTGTCCCGTGTTAGGGACCACTGAGGTATCTCCGATTCTGCCCGGAAAAAGACGAGGGTTCTGGATTCGGGCGCTGGTTCGCCAGCGGTCCCCTCCTCAACACCCTGGACGTCTTCCTCGCCAGCTTTAGGCTCTTCCACGGTGGCTACGGGGGCGCATGCAGCCAAGATGGCGGCTCCGGCAGCGATAGCGGTTGACTTTAGGAAATTACGACGACTAATTCTCCCGGTCATCGGTGCCTCCTTCTGAAGATGTCAGTAGCTTCACGCCTCCAGCACGAACGCTAGCAACCAGAAGCACGGCCAAAGCTCAAAGACACCTCCTTCCTTTTGTGACTACACAAACGTGCAGTCCGATCGCCTGGGCGATGCAACACGGGCATTCTGTGCTGTCAGGCTTCGGAATCCTTCGCAACTGCTCAGCTCAGTGTCCTCTGGGCACTGCACTGCCCGGCACCAGGTGACAATTGGTCGCTTGCCGGCTCTGCCCACCCTACTCGGTGGTCGAGATCGCGGCCTATTCGGAACAGCATATCCGACGCTGGAGCGGCCTCCGGCCTACCTTACCGGTTCCGCTCTCTCCCTACGGACGATAGCAGCGCATCCCAACACATCGTTCTGCACCCTCAGCGCAATCTATCACTGCCGGAATCAAGCAACTACTAGGCACTCGAAGCGTTCGTTGGGTCGCTCCGGCCGCTTGCCAGCCAAGAGTGGACAAAGCAGGCGAGCGGCCGGCAGGGCAGCTTTACGCCTCGGTGTGTAGTGGTAGAGACAGCAGATCCTCACCCCCCGTCCGCCTTTGTCTGCCTGTTGCACTGAATAGCTCCCGCAAAACTAAGCAGAAGGCGCCCAAGAGAGGAGCATCTCTCCCGAGTTGGCCCACAAAGATGGGCACGGTGTAGTCGTTACCCATACGAGTTCTATTTGAGAGGTTGGCGCGAAGCATATCGAAGACCACGTCACCCGCTTCGCAGATGCGCCCGCCCAGCATCACCGCCTCCGGATCAAAGCTTCCGATCACGTTCACGATACCGCACGCAAGGGCCGATGTCATCGATTCCAGTGCGCTAACGGACACAGGGTCGCCTTGTCTTGCTGCTTTGGCCACATCAGAGAATGCGATACGTTCGGCTGATCCGCCCGCTAGTTGTAGTGCAAGCGATGAATGCCCTTGAGCGATCTTTTGGCGTATCATCTCCGTAGCGGCCAGCGGTGATGCATAGATCTCGAGGCAACCGGTGTTTCCACACTCACACTTAGGCCCATCAAGCATTACTGTGGTGTGCCCTATCTCGCCAGCGATGCCGCGCTCCCCTCGATAGATGTCCCCATCGATAACTACTCCGGATCCCACGCCAGTGTCGGCCAGAATATACACAAAGTTGCTCATGCCGCGCCCGCCTCCGAGCCACTTTTCGGCTAGGGCGCAGGCATTTGCATCATTGTCCAGGAATGTCGCAACTCCAATGCGATTCTCGACCAGGTCACGAATGGGGATCTGCCGCCAGCCGGGGAAAGCAGGGGGTGAAACAAGGATCCCACGACCCGAATCAAGGGGGCCCGGCGCAGAAATGCCAACACCGATCACTTCCTGTCCTTGGTTGTGGACATCCGATACGAGCGAATCCACCAGATCCAGAAGCTTGGACGGATCTACGGCCACAGGGTTCGAGGCCTGTTCCGCTTCAATATCATGCTTTGTGAAACTAGACGCCCGCAGATCTGTGATTGCACCACGTATCCCCAATCGCTCGAGACTGATGGCAATGATGCGGCCTCGAGATGAGCTTACGCGAAGCTGTGTCCGACGCCTGCCCAGCCCGGAGGTGGAATGCCCGACTTCTTCGACCACGCCTTGCTGAATCAATCCCTTGACAATGCGGCCTATTGTTGCCGCAGTGAGCCGCGTCAACTCACTCAGCTCAGTCCGGGAGACGGGGCCTTTTTGCTGGATCGTGTAAAAGACCAACGCTTCGTTCAGCTGTCTCAGATTCTCTAGCCTTTGGCCACGCGGACTATTGTTGGTGAAGGGGGCCACTTGGGGGTTGCCTCCCATCCATGCTTCAAAGGATCACTGCGAATGACAGACGTATGAGCGGAGACTCTTGACCAACGGAGAGCGAGGTATTACCACCTCCAGAAAAGGAAGATGCTACTGACGAATGCGATATGGATGATTTGTTTCTTGCAGCAAGCAAATAATAGCATACCAGCGCCGCAGAGTCAATAGCCCGTGAGCCCTTTTTTACTAATTAATGAAAACGTCCGCATGGGTGGCCTATGATAGCGTCACCCCATGGCAACAGAAGAGGTGACCATGTCGAAGTGAGATCGATTGCGGATCTGCACGATTGATTGGCGGGGTCGTCGAAGCCTTAGCCGCCTCCAAGCCCCCGCCACACAGGGCGTCACGGGATGCCATGTTACGCGCCATTTTTGGACCTTCTGAGAGGTAGGAGCGGAGGGCCTGGTCCACGCGAACTGTAACCGCCCATCTGCGCCATCGCCCGCCTCCACAGACCGCCCAGGGCCCAGACCCGCCGGCCGGCCACCCCTAACGCCACAGCTCCATGGGGCGCCCAGTCGTGCGCCGGAAGGGGGGACATTTCCATTGATGAATCAGGGTGACCACACCAACGATCGACGCCAAGGGGGCGGCGTGTTCAGGGGTGTTCGTCCACAAAGGCGGGCACGAAATCGAACGGCGCGCGCCAGGTGGTGATATAGCTCTTGTCGGGCAGCAGCGGGAGCGAGGCGCCCAAGTACTCGTTCAGCACCATGCGGAACGTGTTCACCGGCGTGATGGTGTCGTAGACGCAGCCCTCACACCCCGGCAGCAGGTAGGCGTTGAGGATCGAGAGCCGCTCCCACGTGTCGGTGTCCTCCACCGCCTCCCAGGAGAGGCGCGATCCCGGCCCGTGATCCGACTGGATGATGATGATGGGAGGCTCCTCCGAGTTGCTCAGGATTCCCTCCACCGCCTCCATCATGCGCTTGCTGACGTAGGTCGTCTGTGCTCGTATACCCTCGATGTACTCCTCGTGCGTGCCCTGAAAGTCGCTGCCATCCCCCAGCTGGTAGATGCGCTCGGGCGTCGTCTTTTCGCCGTTGGGGCCGAGCACAAAGGGGGGGTGTGGTGCGATGACGTGGGCGAAGACGAATTTGGGCCCTTGGAGATGCGCCGCAGAGGGGAGTTCGCTGAGCACGTACTCTACACAGGCGCGGTGGTTGGCGTGGGTGGCCTCCAGGAACCACGCATGGCCGCCCGGCACGCAGCGCACCCAGGTCGCCAGAGCCGAATCGCTAAAGAGGGGGCGCTCCAGCGTGCTCATGTACGGATTGCGCGAGGCCATGTAGACGTCCGCGTTGTCGAGCTCGGTCAGCTTGTAGCCCGACTCAAAGGCTACCAGCCGGTACCCCGCGTCGCGGAGCAGCTCCACCAGCACGTTGTGGCGGATCAAGCGCTCCAGAGGGGTGCGGTCAGGCGGGGCCTCGGCGAGCGCCCCCGGCAGGGCGTCGAGGTAGGTCATGTTCAGCGAGGACGGAAGCGAGAGGTTGGTCTGCCCATAGTTGCTGTGGGCATCGTCGATCACCTGAAACCCGCGAGCTCGCAGGAAATCCAAGAACTCGGCGTTGCTGGCGCCGTACAACTCCTCGAACACGTCGGCCCGGGGGTAGGCATCGAGGATGATGTAATAGATGTCGGGCGTCGTCGTGGGCGTCAGGGGGTTCGCTGTGCGTGTCGGCTCGCGCATGGCGGGCAGGTCCCAGCGCTTCCGCAGCGTGATCTGGGCGTCGGCCACCTGATAGATCGTGACGGCCAACACGGCGACCATGATGACGTTGAGGGGGTTGGTGGCCATTCTCACCCGGTCGCCCAGCCGCCGCAATACCAACGCCAGGATAGCGAGCAGCAGGACGACGCCGGCTATCATCACTCCCAACACGTTGTGGGTGATGGGGGATATGCGGCCGTTCAGCATCCAGAAGATGCGCTCAAAGAACAGGCCCACTGCCATCAGGTAGAGGCCCACCACGCCCGCGCGATGGACGTCGCGCAGAATCGCCCACAGCACGCCCAGGGTGGCGGCGGTCACCGCCCACAGGGCGACGATGGGCCGGATGGCCTCGTTCAGCTGGACGTAGATGATCTGGTGCGGGATGGCCGCGAGCACGACCATCGCCACAAAGAGAAACGGGTACAAGACAGGGGCTTTGCGCATGGGACCTAGCCTCCGGGCGCGCTGTGGAGTTGTGGATCTGGGCGCGCTGCGTTATTGGGCGCCGCAAGCGGTGAGCAGAGAGCGCCCGCGCCTCGCTCGGCCTTTGGCGTGAGTGTGCCGAGGCGAGCGATCGGGCGCGAGGGGCTGTGCAGCTCAGGGCAGGTCCTGCGTGTCCTCGGGTTCTTGGGCCTTGTCGCGGCCCAGGAAAGCTTTGATCCTGGCCCACTGCGACTTGACGAGGAATATCAACGCCACCGAGCCCGCCACCAGCAGCTGGATGATATAGCTGCCGGCACCCGGGTCCAAGTAGGGCGCCTGTTCGATGGGAGATATGGGGATCCCCGCGCGCAAGACGGCAAAGACCACCTGGATAACGTTCGACGGCATAGCTCCTCCTGGCTGGCCCCATGGGCGCGAGTGTATCGGCGGGGCCAACCAAAAGTGTACCCAACGCGCTGTATCGTGCAAATCGTTCGACGGAGAGGGGGCGCCGCGCCCGGCTCAGCCGTCGCGCAGGCGGTAGAGCGCCACCCAACTCCAGGAGTCGCCGCCCGCCACGTGGATGAGCGGGCTGTCCTCGGCGGCTAACCACGCTTGCAGGTCGGGGCCGCTCGGGTGGACGTTCAGCGGCCCCACGCCCACGAATACGGCGCCCTCCTCGGCCATCCAAGCCAACAGCGATTCCATACTCGTGATCCTCTGGTAGAAACGATTGTCCCAGTAGGCCACGCGGCGATCCATGCCGGATCCGTGCAGCGGGTAGCTAAAGAGGTTCAGGACGGAGCCGATGGCTTCGCCGGGCACCGTGTGCGCCTGCAGATACTCGGGGATGCCCTGAAAGACGCGGTTGCGGAGCGACGCGTGCTCCTCGCGCAAGGCGTGTGTCCCTCGTGCCAGCGGCACCAGGAGCGCGCACCCCAGTGCGACGGCGGCCAAGCGGAGGGGCGTTGTGCGCCCGCGGGCGATCCGTGAGCGGTTGGTGTGGGCGACGGCCGGCACGATAAAGACGGGCACCAGGCCCAACGCCACCACCATCAAGTAGCGCAGGCCCACGGGCGCCGGCGTGGCAGCGGCGGCCACTAGGGCCGCCCCGGTCGGCACGGCGGGGTGCAAACCTGTACGAGTCGCGCCCACAGCCGCCGCCATGCCCAAAAGCCCCGCAAACGTCAGCCCGTATCGGAGCGATTGTGCGAACCAAAAAGTGAGCGCGCCATCGTAAATAGGCCTGTCTGAGGCGCTGTGGGGCGTGGTCGAGTATATCAGCAGG
>CAYOUT010000006.1:181950-193483 GCA_964407215.1 uncultured Anaerolineales bacterium
GCCACCGAGACGAGGACGACGCCCGCCCAGGGGCCCAACGATCGCCTGCGTATCGCGGCGGTCAGCGGCCACATCGCCAGCGGCAGCGCCAGGCCCAGGGCGTGCCAGCCGCCCTGGGCGCACAACGCGTCCCGCAAAAGCCGCCAGTGATCGGCGCGGGAGGCGTCAAACACCGCCAGCAGGGTGGTGTATCGCAGATCGTGGCTGCTGTGAATGCCGGGAAAAAGCACCCGCCCGGCAAGCGACAGCTCCACCTCGCCGATAGGGTTGCCCATCAGCACCAGGTTGCGCAGATACCACGAACCGCAGAGGCCCAGCGCCACCAACGCCCCCGCGCCCAGGGGCAGCGCCATCGAGCGCCAGGTGCGCCGCGCGCCGAACCGGCCCTGGCGCAGCGCGCGGCGTCCCTCCAGTACGGCCAGCAACGCCAGCAGGGCCGCGCCGTATACGAGGCCCGATGTCTTGATGCCCGCCAACATCCCCAGGCACACCAACATGGCGCCCAGGTGGAGGCTGCGGCGGCCCGTGTGAAACCGCAGCGCCAGATAGTAACCGCACATGGCCCACGCAGCCATCGCCAGATCCACGTGCATGGTGGGCAGGTTGCTCTGTACGAGGGGCAGCGTCAACACCAGGGCGGCGGCGGCGGCGCTCGCGGTGCGCGCGGCGCCCATCAGACGGGCCGTAGTGTAGACCGACAGCCCAAACATCGCCCAGGCCAACGCGTTGGGGACAAAGATCAGCCAGTCGTCGGCAAAGGGGTAGACAAAGAGGGTACAGAGCAGCTCCCAGTTGTAGGGGTAGCGTGCGGTGATGATGTTGATGCCGGGCACGGTGATGGCGCCCCGGTAATGCCACTGGGCCATGGCCGGCACGTGGTACCACATGGTATCCCAGTCCCACACCACCGTCAGTGCCAGCTGGCGCAGGACGACGACCGACAACACCGCCAACGCACACAGAATGGCGGTGGCAGCGCGGTCGTCGGCACGGGAGAGGTCCCACGTTTCTCGCCAGCCCGCCCAGGGTTTGGGTGCGCCCGCACGCCAGTAGAGGGTGGCGCCGCATACCAGCAAGGCCCCCTCGGCGGCGAACACGCCGGCGGCGCTCAACGAGCCGGTGAGCCCGAGCGCCAGGCCGATCGCCACCTGCAGCGTTGCCCAGGCGCCGAGGAATAAAAGCAGCGTGTGTGAGGCGCCACGCTCGCCATCTCGGTGGACCAGCCACAGGCAGAGCGGCACGGGCCCCGCGGCGACCAGCGCAAAGCGCAGCAGTTGTAGGGCGTGTTCGGTAGAGCTCGGCATAGCGGGCGCCTCTCCTGGCGTGGCGGCGTGAACCGACGGCCGTTGTACAGGTCGCGCGCCATTATAGCGGCTTGCTGCGCGGGGGCAAGCCGCACGGTGCGGCGGCGAGGGCCGCGCCACACCCATTTCAGTTTCAACGCCCTTTCGCGTACAATAGAGGCATCACCGCTAGGAGCTGCCCGCCTGTATGACATCTCGCCCTCGCCTCGATCGCCCCATGGTGTTGCCCAAGCTCTACTACCTGTTCTACTATGCGTCGTTGGCCGCGCTGACACCCTACCTGGCGCTACACTATCGCCAAATCGGGCTCACGGGGCAACAGATCGGCTTGCTCTCGGCGCTCTCGCCGCTGACGGCGCTGGTGAGCGCGCTGCTGTGGGCGGGGCTCGCCGATGCCACTGGCAAACACCGCAGGCTCCTCGTGGTCGCCATGTTGGGGATGTTGGTGCTGGTGTATGGCATCGCAGTGGCCCCCAACATGCTCTGGTTGATGCCCGCGGTGGCGCTGTACGCCTTTTTTCGGGCTCCCGTCGGCCCGTTGGTGGATGCCAGCGTGTTGCGAGTGTTGGGCGAGCGCCGCCACGAGTTCGGTCGGCAGCGGCTGTGGGGGGCCATCGGTTGGGGGGCCACGGCGCCCATCGTGGGGGCCATCACCGAGCGCCTGGGGCTGCGCTGGGCGTTCTATGCCTATATGCCACTGCTCGCCGTGTGCTTGCTGATCACCTTGCGCTTGCCAGTGGCTCAGCCCCCCCGCACGGTCTCCTTCTGGCACGGCTTGCGCGGCTTTCTGCGGAATCGCCAGTGGCTGATCTTCTTGGCAACAGTGTTCGTAGCGGGGGTTGCCAGCTCCGCCAACAGCGGCTTTCTCTTCCTGCACTTGGACGATCTGGGCGCACCCAACACACTGATGGGCCTCTCGTTGACGGCCGCCTCACTGGGTGAGATCGTCATGTTCTCCGCGGCGCCGTGGCTGCTGCGACGCTGGGGCCCGCGCGGATTGCTCATCGCCGCGCTGTCGGCCTCGTCGGTGCGGATGCTGGGCTATTCGCTGATGCGCGCGCCTTGGATCGTGCTGCCGCTACAGGTGTTGCACGGGCCGGCCTTCTCCGGGCTGCTCACCGCGGGCGTCGCCTACGCCGACGAAATGGCGCCCCCCGGCATGGGTGCGACGGCTCAAGCGATTTTTGGCTCGGTGCAGACGGGCCTCGCCGCTGCCGTGGGCGGGCTGGTCTCGGGCGTGGTGCTCGACCTCTACGGCGCGCCGACGCTCTTTTTCGGCTGCTCCGTGGCTGTCGCGTTGGCGCTGGCTCTGTTTGTGCGCGCCAGCGCGGCGGGGTCGCTGCAAAAGGCAGCACAACCCGCCGAGTGACACCGCCCATCCCCCGCGAATTGAGCCACGGACTGTAGCCCGTGGCTCTCTCGCGTTACACGGCTACTTGCCCATCTCTTTGAGGTTCTGTAGGCAGCGGTCGACGCACTCCATCGGCGGGTGAGCGTAGGACTCTTGCTCCACAATGTACCACTTGGTGCCGCCCACCGTCTCGCACAGGCGAAAGAACTCTTCCCAGTCGACGTCGCCCTCGCCGATGAGCGCCTTGTCGTAACCCGCGGCGTACTCTTTGAGGTGCACCGTGATGGCGCGGCCCGGGTAGCGCTCCACAAACGGCACCGGCGTGCCGCCGCCGTGCATGGCGTTGCCCAGGTCCAGCTGCATCACCACATCCTGCCGCGTGTTGCCGAAAAAGGTGTCCCACGGCAGTTCGCCGTCCATGGGCGTGAACTCGACGTGGTGGTTGTGATAGCCGGTGAGCATGTCCGTACCCATCGCCTCGAGGCGCTCGGCGATGCCGTTGAACACCCCCGCCGTGCGCAGCCAGGCCTCTCGCGACGAGCGGTACTCCTCCGGCAGGCCGGGCACGATGAGAAAGCGGTTGTCCAGGATCTGGTTAAACTCCACTGTCTCCTGCAGCGCGTCGCCCAGCAGCGTATCTATACCGATATGGGTCCCCGCGCAACGAAGGCCGTTGTCATCCAACAGTGTGCGCAGCTCTTGGGCCGTGCGCCCATAGTAACCGGCAAACTCGACGCCCTCGTAACCCATCTTGGCGACGGCCTCCAGCACGCCGGGAAGATCCTGTTCCGCATCCTTGCGAACCGAATAAAGCTGTAGTGCGATTGGAATCCGAGCCATGGTGCCTCCTCTTGTGCGCCCTCGCGCGTATTTGCCGAAGTGTAAGCGTTTTCTGCGAGCGCGTCCAGCGAGCCGAGCGCGTCAATTGCCCCGTTCCAGCGTCAACGTCGACAGCAAGAGCCCCCGTGCGGGATCGTACCGCTCGCGCAACCCCACCACCCGCCGCACCGAACCCTCCAGCAGCGCCTCACCTGCGCCGTACACCGCCACTCGGTCCCACAACTCCAGCTCGGGCCGCACCGGCATCGTGAGCTCCTCGCGCCGGCCGGCGGCGGTGGCGCGCGCCTTCATCAACGAGAGCGTGCTGCTGCACGTGGCCGCCGTGGTGACGCGCTCGTCCACCCGCACGTCGCGCAGGCGCATCCCCAGGGCCATCGAGTCGCCCACCCGCTCCTCGGTCGCCTCGGCGTGGCGCCCATAGACGGTGAACGTGGTGGCGGGCACGGCGCGCGGACCGTAGCTCGCTCGCAGGATCTCGCCCCACTGGCCCACCGGTGCGGCCTGCCCTGCCGACAGCGTGGCCACCGAGAGCGCGTGCATGTGGCCCCACGCGTCGTAACGCGCCACGGCCCCGGCTAGCCCCAGCAACTGCCGCACGGCCCGCGCTGCGCTCTCGCCGGGCTGTACGCAATAAACGGGCACGGGATAGCCGAACGCCGGCGTGCCGTCGTCTTGGAACAAAAGCCCCACCCGGCCGCACATCTCCTCCAACAACCAACGCAGCGGCTTGTTCTTCCAGGTCAGCGGTTCGAAAGCGCGCCAGCACCCCAACAGCCCCCAACCGTCCACCGCACGCAACGCCACATAGCCGCCGTCGCGCCCTTTGACGACGCTGGCCTCGACGACATAGTGCGGATCCAGCGCCACCGTCTCGTCGCCCTCGCTCGTCCGATAACCCCGCCGCAGGATGACGCCCGCGTGCGGCTTGATAGGCTCCGCGGCGCCCGCTGTGCCCAGCGCGTCATAGGCGCCGTCGCCGTTGTGGATTCGCGCCTCCAACACACCCCCCTCCGTGTCGCTGGCGCGCGAATAGGCCATCACCGGCAGATCGGCCGTATACGTGTGAGGGTCGCCCACCATGTACAGCCGCCGCGCGCAGGCCGAGAGCTCGTCGGCGCAGAGCGCGGTGCCCTCCGATGCCATCCAGGCCAGGTTGGGCCGCCCCTTGCTGGCGCCCCCGCGGATATCCACCGCCACCTCGTTGCCCACGTGCGGCCAGCGCGTGCATTCCGCCACCACGGGCTGAATGTGCAGATTGGCCACGGTGAGAGCCTCCACCCAGCCGATGAGAAACCGATTGGCGGCCGTGTAGCACAGGCTGGGCAGGCGATGGCTGGTGGGCGAGCCCGCCGACGCTCCGCCGCCCGGCGCGATCTGCTCGAACGGGCCCCAAATATCGTTGGCTACGTCATAGGTGCCGGCCAGCAACCGCCCGTCGTGGGCGGCCACCAGATGGATCAGGTGATCGATATCGCAATAGGCCGCGGCCACGCCGTAAGCCTTGCCCACTTTGCCCCGCCCCCAGTTGGGGCGCTCGCTCCAAACGCCCGATCCCCACGCGCTCCGCCAGACCCTGAGCTCCGAGCCGTCGGCCAGGTAAAAGACGCATTCGTCGGCCGCCGCCAGGTAGCCCGTGGGCTTGCGGCCGCTGCATACAGTGGACGCGGTCGTCACGGGCGCCCGGAACCCCAGCGCGCTCTCGGTCACCAGGATGCGTGCGTTGGCCCCATCGGCCCCCAGGCAAAAGATGCGCACCCGCTCCGACAACTCTCGAGCCCCCACCACGGCCATCGCCACATCCGAGGCGGGCAGATTCAGCGCGTGTTGAGGCCGCCAGTCGACCCACGACGCCATGTTCGCCAGGGGCTCGTAATTCAGCGCGACGCTCAACCCGTCTGCGCCGCAGCGCGCACGCAGCAAATAGTTGTTGCACACCGTCAGCATAGCCACCATGTCGCCGGCGCCCGCCACGCTCAGCAGGGGGGTCCAGCGCGGGCGCTGATCCAGCACATCCAGCGACACCACAGGGCGCCCGCCCCAGGTGCACGCCGCGTCGCGTAGTGTATCCGTCACAGTCCGCATCTGTACGCCCCCTCAGCGGTAATAGGCCCACAACAGGCGAGACAGCGCGCTCGCCACGATGGTGTTGGCCGCCGATGCCTTGCTCGCCGTGACGCGCCACACGTGGTCGCCCGCTGCCAAATTGATAGCGCCCAGCACCGTGATGGGTGCCGTGCCCCACACGGCGGTGGCCGTGGCGTAGCTCCAGTGAAGCTGTGTGCCGTCCACAACGAGCCCCGCGTTCACGTTGGCCGCGGCCGTCCACGCTGTGCATTGCCAGACCACAGTGGCCGCCACCAGCAACAGCCCCGCCGGGCACTTGTCCGTCTCGCATCGCACCAAGTCTTGGCCCGCGGTGCTGAGCGTCAGGTCGTTCGCGGGGCTCATCGAACCGGCTTTCCACAGCAGCCGCCCCCCCTGAGGCGGCTCCCACGGCCCCAATACCACGCCGCCCAGCTCGGGCCACAGGAGCAACGCAACTTCGCGCCCCGCCACCAACTCCTCAGCGCGCACCGCGCCGAGCACCGGCACGTCCGACAGCAGGGCTGCGGGGCCAGCCACCGGCTCCACATCCGCCAGCCAGGTCTGCGGATCGAACCCCCGCAACCTGGCGCGCACAATCTGTTGCGCCCCCATCAGACGCCCCCCCTCTCTCGCGCCAGCCGATCCACCCACGCCACTCGCGGATCGCCCGCCAACACCCTGCGCCGTCGCACGCGCTCCAGTCGCTGGCCGAACGCCTCCAGGCGCGCCTCGGCCCAGGCGGCCAACTCCCGCTGCGTCCAGCCCGATGGCATTACCCGCCCGATGCTGTCCAACCCGCGCTGTGCAGCGGCATAGGCGCCCGCGCCCAGCACCACCAACTCCTCGCCCTCGCCGTCGAGCGTAGTGCTCGTAGCGCCATCCAGCCCCTGAAGCGTCTGCGGCGCCGTATAGAACACCCGCAGGTGGCAGCCCGTCGCCCCGGTGGGGCGCGTGTCGGTGTCCAGCAACAGCGTGTCGTCGCTCACCACGCTCCAACCCCGCGGCCGCAGCGGCGGATAGCGGGGCTCGGCGGGATCCCACGGGTACCACACATCCACCACCTCCATCAGCCCCTCCAGCGCACTCAGCGCCACCTCGTACTCGCCGGCTGCGGTCTTGATCGTCGCGTCCACCAGGCGCGGCTTGCATGCCGACACCTCGCGCAACGCGCGGTGCACCTGCTGCGTCAGCTCCGCGTCGGTCCACACCGCACTGTCACCGTCTTTCAGGTCCTGTCGTAGCAGGGCCAACAGATCGGACAGCTTGCTCATAGCTTCTCCTTTCCCACTCGATGGCTGCGGGCCGGCCCCCGGCGCCGCTTCGCACACGGTTGCCCGCCCACAGGCGCTGAACACCGCGCTTCACCACCCCCTCCCTTGCCCTCCCTCCCACCCCTGTGGAAAGCCTGTAAACCGGCCCCCGCACTTTAGCCCCTCATCGTGTGGGGCCTCACTGCACCCCCTCGGCTCCCCAACTCAGCCGGGCACTCCACCACCGGGCCCATATTGCCCACAAGCGCACTCTGCCACAGCCTCCGTCGCGGCGAGTACGGCGCTCTGCACCACAGCCTGCTGCCGTGGCCGGGCCACCGACAGGTCGTAGCCCAGCACCGACAGCAGAGCCAAAAGCAACGCAATGAACACTTGTCGCAACACCTCCTGGAACCACGGCTCGCGCCAAAAAGGCGTGCTCGCCATCACAGTCTGCGAGCTCTTGATCATCGAACCCCCTTTGTCCTCCCGTGTTTGCCCGGGGCGCGTCACCCGCTCGATACGTTCTGCTTGTAGAGCGCCCGATAGTCGCCCACACCCACCGCGTAGACGAACCGCACCTTGATGCGCATCTCGTCGTTAGTGAACATGGCGCCCATCGTATCGCCATCCGCCACAAAGATCTCCGGCGCCCGCCCGAACCGGTACCCGATACACACCCCCTCCAGATCGGCAGGGTCCGCAGCGGCCGCCCAGTCGTCGGCGTCGGTCCAATCGGGCACAGTGATCACCGTCGCCGTGTTGCGCAGCACGTTTTGCTCAAAGGTCATCGCCCCCGGTGGGTAGTCGCTGGCAAAGATGCCCAGCGCCTCGCGCTCCAGCTCCAGCGGCACCAGGCAGTAACGGGGTCGCACCCCCGTACGCTTGTTGGAGTGAAGCTCCGGCTGCTCGAACATACCCGTCACCACCGCCCACCAGGCGTCGGCGTCCAGAGCCGACGAACCCAAATTGTCGTGGTCGTCATCGAACAGCGGGGTATCGTCGGCCAAGTCGGGCCCCACGCCGCTGTTGGCAGTGAACAGCGCCGCCACCGCGGACGAGAGCGTGCGCTGCGCCGCATAAGCCAGCTTTCGGGGGATGGCCCGCACCGCGCCCACGTCGTCGCGGTCTATCATCTCGAGCGTCAGCCCCAAATAGTTCCCCTTTTTCACGAACGCGCTCGTCTCCCCCGCATCGCTCCACGTTTTCTCCTGGTAGGGATTCCCCTCGGTGACGGTATCCAGATCGCTGAAACCCCCCAGGCTGATCCAACGCGGATCCTGCAGCGTCGCAAAGTCCTCCTCGTACGCAATGGGCCTCCACCAGGGCTCGCGCGCCTCGTAAGCTCGCAGCAGGGCCTTGTTGAGGACGTTAGCCACTACGCTGGCCATGGTGACCGTGGTAGCGTTGGCCAGCGCCACCCGCGATGGCTGAAACAGCCCCCGGCGCTCCCAATCCCCCGTCATCAAATCGTACATCTCGCGGATGCCGCTCAAACGGGGCACGGCGCGATGCTCCGCCGTCTCGGGCAGCCCCATCAGCCGCTCGAACGCCAGCTCGACGCGATCCAGTGGCTCCATCAACGCGGGCGACGCCCCCAGGTTGCGGATGGCCCCCTGCGCTACGGCCTCGCCCCATCGTTGGCGGCTGCGCTCGATGAGGGCCTCCAGGCCATCCCAGCCCACCGCCCCCGATTGAAACTGGCCGCGCACCGCGTCCGCCAACACCGCCGGCAGCCCCGCGCTCGCCAGCCGCAGCTCCAGCAGCTGCCGCTCGACATCGGCGCTCCCTGCCGCCCCACCGCCCCCCGTCGGTTCGGTTCCGGCTCGCTGCGCGTCGCCCTCCGGGGGCGGCTCGGCTTGCGACAGGGCGGTCTGTATCCTCTCCTCGGTCATACTCGACTCTCCTCTCATCTGTTCTCCAGGCGCGGTCGCTCTCGCCAAGCGGCCGCAGGCCCCGCCGACAGGAATCTCCCCCCCGCGGCGGGATAAGCTACGATATCCACCGAGTTCACCCTTCGGATCTCCTGCACCTCCTCTCCCTCGCGCTGTATCCACAGGTCGGCCGAGAGCCCGAAAAACGGGCGCTCGCTCGCCTCCGCCACCAAGCCCTGCAGCCAACGGGCCGCGCTGAGCAGGCGCACCCGCCCCCGCAGCTCGCCTGCGTCGGGCTCCCAACGCACATCAGTGAGCACACCGGCCAGGTCGCGCACCGAGCGCCCTCCGGCGCGGCCCGTGTCCAGCAGGCTCGGGTGGTCCACAAACACCGGCGCCCCCTCGAACAGCGGCACAGCGCCCTCCAGCACCCGCGCAGAGAACACGAGCCCGTTAGCCCGCCCCGCCCGCAGCACACCCACCGGGTAGATCGCCGGCCCCTCGCCATCCTCGCTACACACATCAGGCATTCGCCCCCTCCATCTCGAGCTCACCCTCCCCCTCCGGCCGCTCTGCGCGCGAGCCCGCCTCGGGCCGGCACGCCTCCTCCACCACCGACTCGAACACCACCCGCACCCCTTCCGCGTCGTCCCCCGCCCGTCGCGCCGCCACGCGGATCACGTCCTCCACCATGCTCGCAAACACGTGTTGCCGGTGCGCAAAATGGCGGTACGTGGCCGTGCCCATCTCGCGCGCCGTGGCCCGCGTGGCCGTCTCGCCCTCCGCCAAAAAGTGCAGCGGCACCCCTGCGCCCGCCGCAACCATCAACCGGATGGCCCGGCCATCGGCCTCCGCGTCGTCCGCGTTGATCTGCGGCTGCACGGCGGTCCACGTCTCGTGGCCATCGGTGACGATGATGCTGCCCGAGTTGGGCACGCGGCTATACTGCGCGCGCTTGGCCTCCAACTGCCCCGGCAGCGCGTTCTGCACCTTCACATGCCACAGATAGGCGCCGCGATAGCGGTTGATGCGCACCCGATCCTCCAACCACAGATCGTAACGCTGCAGCCAAGTGACGATCTGCGCCAGGTCCGATACGCCCCGCACCTCGCCCACCGGCCTGTTGATGGTGTAATGCAGCATCACCTGGTCGGCATCGCCCTCGGCGCCCGCCGCCGGCCACCAGATGCCCTGGGCGTCGCTCGTGAGCTGGTGATACCGCAACTCGCGCTCCAGATCGTCCCCGTCGGTGGCCACCTGATCCACCAACAGCGCCGGCACTTCGCGCACATAAGACATGCCAGTGACGGGGTTGCGGCTCAGCACCAAGAACAGCTCGCCCGTGCGCGATAACTCATCGCACCAGCGGTAGATGCGCAGGTCCATCCGATTGCGGGGATCGTTCCAGAACGCGTGGGCATAGGGCGGCCCCTCCAACTGCGCGCCGGCCCCCACCACGAAATCGGTGGTCATGGCCACCAACCTCGCCGCCAACGGATTGCTTCGGCACACTTGGGCCACCTGCTCCAGCGTCGCGCGCACCTCGTGCCAGCGTCGCGCCCTGGGCGAGGCGTTGGCCACCTCGCGCCAACCTGCCTCTGCGTTGTGGCCGGGGCCGTCTAGCACCGGCAAAGCCGCGCGCACCCGCGCATCCACCGCATCGCGGAAAAACCGCTCCACCAGCCAGTCGCGTACACTCACGTGGGGTCCCTCCTCTCTCGTTGGTCGGGGCCGCCGCCGGCCCCTGAGGAGGTATCACATCGAGAGAGGCAATTCTTAGAGAACAGGGGGAATTCTCACCGTCCGGGGAGTGAGGGCGGCGAGGAGCGATGGGCAAAGTCGAAACCGGGCGCAGCGAGCCTCCGGCCGCCCCGCCAACGCCCACAAAGCACAACGGCAGGGGTTTGCCCCTGCCGTTGCGGCCCAGAGAACACTGGACGTCGCTAGCGCATGAACTTTTCTACGAACGGCGACGTCTCACCTCGCCGTAAATAGTGGCCCGACGGCCCCTCTCCCAAGAACTCGGAGAACCACGATTCGTGCTCGATCTCCTCGTGAAGGATCGCCAGCGCCAAATCGTAGGTTCGGTGGTCTTTGCCGGCTGTCAGATTGCAGATAGCCGTGTAACCGCGCACCGCGCACCGCTCCGCCTCCACCAACACGCCGAGGATCGCCTTAACATCCCGCGGGTTCGCGGGCAGGCGCGCCGGAGGGCAGGCGGCCATGTCGTGGAACTCTTTCATGTCGTCGGGCAGGGCGCCCCCCAACTCATAGATCCGTGGCACCAACGCTTCGAAATGGTTGCGGTCCTCGATGCGTGCCGTCTCAGCAATCTCCTTCAGCCCCTCGCCCTCCAAACCGATCAGATTCACGCGCAGGATGGTGTAATAGTAGAACGTTGTTAGCTCCGCCGCCGCGTTGGATACCAGCAAGCGCAGCAACTGATCCACGTTGACGCCCGCCTTCTCCACCAGTTCTCTCGCCACCTTAGCCATAGCTCCCTCCTTGTGCCGCTTGTTGCAGCTCTGTATAACACACGGCGCACGCGCGCCGATCACACACAGTGCGTCGGACAGTGGTGTAATGTGGAGTGGTTACAGCGCCCTGGGCGGTTCAAAGAGGAGGTGAGGAGCCAGGCGCCACTCGAGAGTGTGCGGTACTGTAAAGTGCGTGCTATTGTAAACGAATCTAGTACATTTGGCAATAGCTTGTAATAGGGGTGCACAGCACGCGTAGAGGTGCACGGCGCATGTAGGGGCGCACAGCTGTGCGCCCCTACATGCGCCCCTGCACCCCAACCCCATCTCGGGTGCCCCTACACTCACCCCC
>CAYOUT010000006.1:193521-210731 GCA_964407215.1 uncultured Anaerolineales bacterium
ACATCCTATCCCATCTCCCGCACCTCTACCCTATACCCTCCACACCTCTGCGTCTCCACCTCTGTCTTGTAGAGACGCACGAACACATTTGCAGGGACGCACAACAGGCGTAGGGACGCATAACGCATGTAGGGGCGCACAGCCGTGCGCCCCTACTCATCCCACAACCCCACGTCCTTACATATACACCCCATCCTCGCCCTTCGTGCCCCCGGCGCCCTCTATCCCGCAGCCCGCTTCGCCTTCCCACCTTCGCCTTGAGGCGCGCAACATTTGCAAGGGCGCACGAACACATTTGCAGGGACGCACAACACATGTAGGGACGCACGGCACGTGTAGGGGCGCACAGCTGTGCGCCCCTACACCTCCTCCCCCCCTTCTCCCCCGCGCCCTTCACTCTTTGACGTCCGTGCCGACGCGTCTATACTGAGTGATGGGTATTGAGAGTGAACGGGAGAACGTTATGCACCACGCAACGTACGAACTGCGAACCGAAGAGCTCGCCGCGCAGTTCGAGGAGGCGCTGCTGGCACCCGGCGCGCGCTGGGACGAGGCTTGGGCCACGCGCCAACGGCACCATCCGCCCACGATACGCTTCGATAGACCCACCGCCACCCTGCCGGTGAGCCTCACCGGCACCGCCTGCTCGCTCGGATGCGCTCACTGCAACGGCGTCTACCTGCAACACATGCGCCCCGTGTGGGAGACGCGCCCCGGCGACGCCAAGAGCTACCTCATATCCGGCGGCTGCGACGCGTACGGCCGCGTGCCCGTCGTCCAACACCTGGACGCGATCGAGCGCCTGCACTCGCCGCGCCAACCCTCCGGCGCCCCGCGCCTGAACTGGCACGTGGGCCTGATAGACGAGCTCACCATGCAACGCATCGCGCCCTATGTGGATGTGGTCTCCTTCGATGTGGTGGGAGATCGCGACACGGCGCGCGAGGTGTACGGGCTCGATCTGGGGCTGGAAGACTATATGCACACGTACGACATGCTGCGGCGCTACGCGCGCGTAGTGCCCCACCTCACCATCGGCCTGCGGGGCGGGGCGCCCAGCGGCGAGCACGAGGCGCTGCGTGCGCTCGCGGCGCGTGGGCTTGAACACCTCGTCTATATCATCCTGATCCCCACCGAGGGGACGCGCTACGCCCGTTGTGCGCCGCCGCCCTTGCCGCAGGTGGCCGATCTGTTCTTGGAGGCGCGCTTGCTGCTGCCCCGGGCGCGGGTTGACCTGGGTTGCATGCGCCCCTACGGTCCCTACCGCCGCGCAGTGGACGAATTGGCGGTGCGCGCCGGCTGTAATGTCATCGTCAACCCCTCGCTGGCCGCCCAACGCGCCGCCGAGCGAGCGGGTCTCGAGATAATATGGGGTGACGAATGCTGCGCACTGGATTAGACGATACCGCCGCCCCCGGCGATAGCCAGCAGGGCAACGAGCCCGCTCCCGACGGGCAGCGATGGCGCGTCTCCTCCGGCACCGCATCGGTGCTGGGCCTGCGCCCCATCGCAATGGACGCGGTGCCCACCACCGCTTACCTGATGCTGGGCGAGCGTTGTAGCCGCAACTGCGCCTTCTGCACCCAAGCGCGCGATAGCTCCGCGGACGCCGCGGCGCTGTCTCGGGTGCTCTGGCCCGAGTTCCTCGGCCAAGGCGTGGCCGAGGCCGTGGCCGACGCCCATCGGCGTGGCGAGATCGGCCGTGCCTGCTTCCAAGTGACGGCCAGCCCGGGATACCTGGCGGACGTGGTAAAGGCCGTCTCCGCCCTGCGTCAGCAGACCGATATCCCCATCTGCTGCTCGGTGGCGCCGCGCGGCGCCGAGGACGTGGCCCGGCTCTTGGCTGCCGGTGCCGATCGTGTGATCATCGCGCTCGACGCCGCCTGTGAGCGCGTCTACCACAACATCAAGAGCGGCACTTGGCATAAAACGCTCTCGCTGCTAGAGCGTTGCGCTCGGCTCTACCCTGGGCGCATCGGCACCCACCTCATCGTGGGGCTGGGCGAGACGGAGCGCGAGATCATCGAGCGCATGCAGTCGCTCCACGATCTGCAAGTCAGCATCGGCCTCTTTGCCTTCACGCCCGTGGACGGCACGGCTTTGGCGGATCGGCCGGCGCCACCCCTGGCGAGCTACCGCCGCGTACAGGCCGCGCTCCATCTCATCCGCAACAACTCTGCGCGCGCCGAGCAGTTCCAGTTCGCCGAGGGAGGCGCACTGCTCGGCTGCGGCCTGCCCCGGGCGCGCCTGCGCGAGCTCCTGGGCTCCGGCGAGGCGTTCCGCACCGCGGGCTGCGCCGATTGCAACCGACCCTACTACAACGAGCGCCCGGGCGGCGTGTTGTACAACTACCCGCGGCCGCTCACGCCCGACGAGGCACAAGCCGAAGCGGACGCACTTCTGGCGTCGCTGGGCTGACGCGCCGGGCTCTGCATCCTGCTCGTGTGCACTCGCCGCCACGCACACACCCAAAGGAGAGAATCGATGGCCAAAAAGACGAGGCTCTACGATCGGCATGTCGCCTTGGGGGCGCGCATGGTCGAGTACGCCGGCTGGCTGCTGCCGATACAGTACCCCACCGGCCCTAAAACAGAACACCTGCGCGTGCGCGAGGTCGCCGGCCTGTTCGATATCGACCACATGGGCCAGTTGGAGGTCACCGGCCCCGATGCATTGGCCTTTTTACAGCGCGTCATGACGGCGGATGTCAGTCGTTTCGAGATGGGCAGCGCCAACTACAGCCTCATGTGCTATGATGACGGCGGCATAGTGGACGACGCCTTTATCTATCGCCTGCGGGGCCGCTACTTGATCGCCGTCAACGCCGCCAACAACCGCAAAGACACCCGCTGGCTGAGCTACCACGCCCACGGCCTCGACGTGCGCATAGACAACATCTCTCAGGCCACCTACATGCTGGCGCTGCAGGGCCCCGCGGCGGAGGCCATCCTGGCGCCACTGTGCGATGCGCCCCTGGCCCAAATGCCGCTTCACACCGGCATCGAAACGCGCGTCATCGGGGTGCCCGCGCTGGTGGGCCGCACCGGCTATACTGGCGAGGATGGGTTCGAGCTGTACTTTCCCGACGAGAGCGCCAAAGAGGTGTGGGATGCCATCCTGCGGGCCGGCGAGCCCCATCGCTTGCTGCCGGCGGGCCTGGCGGCCCGCGATTCGCTGCGCCTCGAACCTTGCCTGCCGCTCTACGGGCAAGAGATCTCGGCGGAGCGCGGCCCCTACGAGGCCGGGCTGGGCTGGGCCGTGGCGCTCGACAAGCCTGGGTTCATCGGGCGCGAAGCGTTGCTCAAAACGCGCCTCGAGGGCGGCTACGAGCGGCTCGTGGGGCTCGAGATGACCGAGGGCGGAGTCCCCCGCCACGGCTACGACGTGGCCGTCGACGGGCTCATCGTCGGCGAGGTCACCAGCGGCGGCTACGCTCCCACCCTGGACAAGTTCGTCGCGTTGGCCTACCTTCCCGTCGAATATAGTCGCGTGGGCACCCAGGTCAGTGTCCTCATCCGAGACAGGGCCAAGCCCGCCATAGTGGTGGAGCGCCCGTTCTACGTGCCGGTCTATCGGCGCTAAGGCTCATTTGCACACTGAGCACCGTTTGATGCAACATACCGTGGCGAGATGATCTCGCGTGTGTGTCGGTTCTGTCGTGTTACACAGCAGATGAAAGAGGAGCCAGATATGACCAAGTTCGACCCCAGCTGCAGATACACCAAAACCCACGAGTGGATTCGAGTGGAGGACGATAGAGGCTACGTAGGCATCTCGGATTACGCCCAAGATCAGCTGAGCGATATCGTCTACGTCGAGGTGCCCGAGGTGGGCGACGCCTTTGGCAAGGGCGAGGTGTTCGGCGTCGTCGAATCGGTCAAAGCCGCTACGGATTGCTACTTGCCGGTGGCCGGCGAGATCGTCGAGATCAACGAAGAGCTGGCTGACGCGCCCGAGACGGTTAACCGAGACCCATTTGGCGATGGCTGGTTCGTACAGATCCTCATCGAGGACCCCGACGAGCTGGACAGCCTGATGGACGCCGCGGCTTACGAAAAATACATCCAGCGCAGCTCGGGGGGAGGCTCCAAATGAGCGAGACGTCGACCCGCTCGTGGGCGCCGCACACAGCTCGAGAACGCGACGAGATGATGGCGCGGGTGGGCGTAGAGCGGATCGAGGAGCTGTTCGAGGTCGTCCCATCGCGGCACCGCTTTCCCGAGCTGCATCTGCCCGAGCCACTCTCCGAGATGGACCTGATGGCCGAGCTGCGCGACATCGCGGAGGCCAATACCGACCTGCAGCACACGCCGTGCTTTTTGGGGGCCGGCGCCTACAACCACTTTATCCCCAGCGTTGTGGGGTATCTGGTGGGCCGCTCCGAGTTCACCACCTCCTACACCCCCTATCAGCCCGAAGTGAGCCAGGGCACGCTGCAGGCCATCTACGAATACCAAACCATGATCTGCGCCCTCACCGGCATGGAGGTGAGCAACGCCTCGCACTATGACGGTGCGACGGCCGCCGCCGAAGCGGTGATCATGGCGGATAGCATCACCAGAGGGCAGCGCCACAAGGTGCTGCTGTCGCCCACGCTGCACCCCGAATACCGCGAGACCATCCGCACCTACACCCAGGGGCTCGACGTGGCCATCGGCGGCGACGAGAGCCTCACCAACACGCTCGACCGGCTCATCGCCATGGTAGACGATGACACGGTCTGCCTGGTGGTGCAGAACCCCGACTTTACCGGGCGCATCCTGGACCTGCGCCGTGCGGCGGAGGCCGTGCACGCTCAAGGGGCCGTGTTGGCCGTGGCCAGCAACCCCATCGCGTTGGGCATGTTGGCGCCCCCGGGCGCCATAGGGGCCGATATCGTCTTTGGCGAGGGGCAGCCGTTGGGCAACCCGCTCAGTTACGGCGGCCCCTACCTCGGCTATTTCGCCTGCCGCAAAGAGCATGTGCGCCGCATGGCCGGCCGCCTGGTAGGCGAGACGGTAGACGCCCACGGCGAACGCGGTTATGTGCTCACACTCGCCACGCGCGAGCAGCATATCCGCCGCGAAAAGGCCACCTCCAACATCTGCACCAACCAGGGGCTCGTTGCGCTCACGGCGGCCGTCTACATGGCGGCTATGGGCAAACGGGGGCTCGCGCACGTGGCACGGCTCTGCTATCACAAAGCGCACTTTGCCGCGGAATCCATTGGCCTGCTGCCGGGCTATACAGTCGACCTGAACCGCCCCTTCTTTAACGAATTCGTGGTCGATTGCCCCGCGCCGGTCGAGGAGATCAACGAAGCGCTCCTCACCGAGCACAACATCCTGGGCGGCTACGATCTGGGGCGCGTGTATCCGGGGATGGAGAACAACATGCTGCTCTGCGTCACCGAGATGAACACACAGGCCGATATAGACGACCTGGTGGACGCACTGGAGGAGGTGGGCTCATGAGCGCCAACCTGCGCGCCGGCCGCGTGCCGGAACCGATCATCTACGAACTGGGCGCTCCCGGGCGCTCCGCCGCTCGCCTGCCCCAGTTGGACGTGCCCGAGGCCGACCTTCCGCCCGCGCACCTGCTGCGAGACGACCTCGACCTGCCCCAAGTCTCCGAGCTGGACCTTGTCCGCCACTATGTGCGGTTGTCGCAGCTCAACTACTCGATAGACACGGCCTTCTACCCCCTCGGCTCGTGCACTATGAAGTACAACCCCAAACTGCACGAAGAGGCGGTGCGCCTGCCGGGGTTCAGCCACACGCATCCGTACCAGCCCGAATGGTCGGTGCAGGGCAGCCTGCAGCTCATGCACGAGCTCCAGCAATACCTGGCATCGTTGAGCGGGTTCGCCGCCGTCAGCCTACAGCCCGCGGCCGGCGCCCACGGCGAGCTGGCCGGCGTGCTCATGATGCGCGCGTACCATCGCGCACGGGGCGACGAGCGACGCGTGCGTATGCTGATCCCCGATTCGGCCCACGGCACCAACCCGGCCTCCACCGCCATGGCGGGCTTTCAGATGGTACAGCTCCGCTCCGACGAGCGCGGCAACGTCGACCTCGACGACCTGAGATCCCAGCTCGATGACACCGTGGCCGGCCTGATGCTGACCAACCCCAACACACTGGGCCTGTTCGACGAGAACTTGCTGGAGGTGGCGCGCCTGGTACACGAGGCCGGCGGCCTGATGTACGGCGACGGCGCCAACCTCAACGCGCTGCTGGGCGTGGCCAAGCCGGGCGAGATGGGCTTGGACGTGATGCACTTTAACCTGCACAAAACCTTTTCCACGCCGCACGGTGGCGGAGGCCCCGGGGCGGGGCCGGTGGGCGCCAGCGCCGCTCTGGCCGAGTTCCTGCCCGGGCCCATCGTCGTGGGGAACGCGTACACCGAGGCGGAAGAGGCTGACGAAGCCGATCCTCAGGGCAAAGAGTTCGCCTCAGAGCCGCCCAGCCCGGGCCTCTGGTTCAGCTTGGAGATGCCGGCGCAATCCATCGGCCGCGTCAAAGCCTTCTACGGCCACTTTGCCGTGATGGTGCGGGCCTACGCCTACATCCGCGCCCTGGGCGCCGAGGGCCTGCTCGATACCGCGCTGTACGCCGTGCTCAACGCCAACTATCTGCAAGAGATTCTCAAAGAGACCTACCCGCTGCCGTACGATCGCACCTGCATGCACGAGTTCGTGCTGGAGGGGCGCCTGGCCGAGGCGCCCGAGGTGCGCGCGTTGGATATCGCCAAGCGGCTGATAGACTATGGGATCCACCCGCCCACCAACTACTTTCCCCTCATCGTGCCCGAGGCGCTGATGATCGAGCCCACCGAGACCGAATCCAAACGTACGCTCGACCACTTTGCCGATGTCATGCAACAGATCGCGCGCGAGGCGGCGGATGATCCGGGCCTGCTGCAGAGCGCACCGCATCACGCCCCGCTGGGCCGGCTCGACGAAGTGCGCGCAGCCCGCCAACTCGTGCTGCGCTGGGAACGGGCCTGAGCGCCGCTGCGGTGTTCTCGCACGTGGGGGCCGCCCCCACGTGCGAGAACACACAATACGCGTAGGGCGCCCCATCCCTCACACTCGGCCGCGGGGCACCTCGATCACCGCCGCCGACAGGCCCGGCAGCCGCAGGCACCCGTGCACACCGCGCTCGTCGGCCTCGATTCCCAACAATTCGCCGGCCCCGTCGAGGCTCGGCTCGGGCCGAGCGTCCACAAAGGGGATGCGCCAGCCCACCTCCAGCTCCTCCTCGCCCATGTTCACCAAAAAGGCCCCGTAACGATCGGCCGCGGGGCCGCGCGTCCACACGCTGCCCTGGACGGCCGGCATCTCGATGGGCACACGCGGCTCCACCTGGAAGCCGTGCTCCGGGTTCATCATGTGCCAACGCGTGCTGATCACCGGCAGCTCGCCCTGCGCATCCGCCACCGCGCTGGCCGCAACCATCTCGCCGAAAGTCAGATACTCGCGGTGCTCGTGGCGTATGCGCGCCAGCGCCCGGGTGTAGGCCGCCTCCGCGGTGCGCTCAGGCCCTTGGATCAACCCCGGGGCCATCCACCCCAGCTGCGCCCCCCACACAAAGATCTGCCCCAGCTTGGTGCGGTAGGCCGGTGGGTCCTGCACGTCCCCCGCAAAGATATAGCGCCCAAAAGTGAGCGCATAGCCCGAGTACACCATCGGCAACAGCGGCACCAGGCCCGCCTGCGTCGAGTTGCACATCAGGAACGCGTCGATCTGCGCGGCAAAGGGCTCCGCCGCGTCCTCGGTGGTGAGGGCCAGCTCGGCGTTGCGCGCCGTACCCAGATCCTTGGCGCGCTGCGTGAGCCGCTCATAGCCCCGCACCCAAAAATCCCCGCCGCCGGAGCCGTGGCCGTGGGTGCGATCGAAACACAGGTTGGCCGGCGCAGCCGCAATCTGGTCGATATACACGCCGTCTACCCTGTATTCGCCCGCCAGCCGCTCCACGATGCCGGCGATCTTGTTCTGCCAGATCTCCGTGCTGGGGCACATGGCGGCCAGCACCGCGCCCGAAGCATAGGTCTCCACATACTTGCTCTGGTCGCGCGTCTTGCAGCACGCCTCCGCGCCGCCGTCTGTGAACCACGACTCGGTGCGGGGATCCCACAAGCGCCCGTTGATGTAGGGCATCACGCGGATGCCGGCGGCCTGTAGGGCGCGCACCCCCTCAGCAAAGCCCTCCTTGGGTGGAAAGTACTCCGGGTAATGGTCGTCGAACGGGATTTCGTGCCACGAGTACCAGTGCACCGCCGTGGGCACCCCCAGATACTCGGCGAAATCGCGGATGGCCGCCACCATCTCCTCCATGGCGCGCCCGGGCCCCGATCCGCCCTGAGCCCAGATGGCCGTCTCTTTGATCCAATCGGCCACGTCGTCGCGCGCGGCCAGCGGGCCGTGCGCCGCCCACGGAGTAGAGAGCGCCCAGGCGCGATACCGCTTGGCGGCCGCCTCCCAGCCACCTGGCAGCACGCCGACGACCCCCTCGTAGGGCGTTTCGTAGGCGTTGCGCAGATACCCCATGTCGTCAGGGTACTGCACCACCTGATACGTCACCGTGCCGGCCCCATCCCCCGTCAGGCGCAGATCCTTGTGGAACGCGCGCGGATCCTCCGCCGCCAGGTAGACACAATCGGCGCCCCCGCACAGCGCCAACAGCTGCATCACACAGCGCCCCGAGGGGTATCGCCCGCGATACAACTCGTCCTTGGCGCCGGGGTTGGCCACCTCCAGGCCCCATCCGTCCGGCAGCAACGCGCGGGTGGTCTCGTCGCCGTTCAAGCCGCCCACAACGGGGAAATCCAGCTCCCACAGGCCCAAGTGCACACCCTGAATCTCCACGCTCGCCGCCCAACGGCTGACGGGCTCGTCGGCGCCCAACGTCACACGCACGGCGACGTCCAGAGTCTCCCCCTCGTCGTCGGTGGGCGCGATCCCCTCCCAGCGCAGAGTGAGCTCCACGCCGTCGGCCCCCTCGATCACGTCCGCTGTGCAACGGCTGGCCGGGGCCGTGAGGCCGTCCAACTCGATGGCCTGCTCCGAGGGGCGCAAATCCCACCGGCTGCGCGAGGACGCGTCCGGCGGAAGGTAGCTCTCGTAGATGAGCCGGGCGCGCCACAGCGGAGCGGGGGCTTTTACCCAGTTGCCCGCCTCATCGCCGGCGCCGCGCAGCTCGGTGAGGTGCCAGGCGCCGGCGCTCTCCCTGGCGAAAGCCAGGTGCAGCACGCCGTTGCTCAGCGCGATCCGATCTGCCGCCTTTTTCACCGTCAGCTGGGCCATGCTTTGCCTCCTGTTCGCACACGCTGGGCGGGTGCCGTCCCGCCCCTGGTGCGCAGCTTAGCACGGTGGCCGAGGGGCGGCAAGCGCCGTCGGTGCGCCTGCACCGTTGCCCTTGGCCGCTCACATCAACGGACGATGCGCCGAAAATACACCATATAGATAGTGAAATCTCGCAACACCTGTGATATACTATATTCATATGACGTACCACACGTTGCCGAATGGTCGTGTGTGTACTGAGCGCTAACAGCGTACTATACGGATTCGCAAGCGCCGATCGGCCTCGGAACGACCCCACGCGCTACGGCTGGCTCGTGTCCCGGCATTGTGCGCCCCGCGCCCCACCCGCTGTGCGGATAGGGCGTGGCTACGGGCACCCATCACCCTTGCACATCACAGTCGCCACCATCTTTCACCCCATCCGTCGCTCCGGGCCGACGCACGCCCGAGCACCGCAGCTGCCCGCGGCGCGGGCGCGCGGTTTGCGGCCCCTTATCGTCGACATCGTTTCATCCCGGGCCGAACTGCGCTACCGGGGCGCTCGTAGGCCGCTGCAGCTAGTGGCGGGTTCGGCCCGGTTGAGGGGCCGCCTCGCCGGAGAGGAGGTCATACAATGGCCGATCTCAGTGATAGACCGCTCAGGGCTGTGTGGCCCCCACAGGATGCCATCGGCGACGCCTGCGCACTGCGCATCGCCAAGCTGGTTACGCCGGACGCGATGGGCGCGCTCGACGCGGCGGTGCAGCTGGCACGAGACACGGGGGAGGGCGACTTGGCGGACGCGCTGGCCGATTGGAGGAGGCGCCTCTCGGAGCTCACCGCGCAGGCGGCGCGCGCCGGAGAGGAATGCCGTTCCGAGTTGTGGCTGGGTTAGGAGGCGTACCATGCGAGCGTCGGGTGATAGCCAGACTGTGTGCATCGAGGCGGCGGTGTTTGAAAAACAGGTGGGCGACCCCGTCTGGCGAGGCGAGGTGTTGGGCGCCGTCTGTGCGCGCACCCGCACCGAGGGCGCGGCGGAGGAAGTGAGGGCGCCGTTCGACGGCATTATCGGGAGGGTCTTTTTCGACGGCGAGCACAGCGAGCTGCTCATCGTGTTGCGTAAATAGGCCTCCCGCTCGGAGCCGCCACGCCGTGCGATAGCGCCCGTGGTGCTCGAACCGGCTCGGCCCGGCGCGATACGCGGCGCGCAGGGCATCAGCACCCTGCATCGCGCGCTGCCGAGGCCCGATGTGTGCGGCCGCGTGTCACAGCGCGGGGGAGAGCCGCAACATCCCTCGGCTCTCCCCCGGTTTTTCGTGCGCAATCACACGCTGCGCCCCGCCCGGCATCGATGGCCTGCCTAGGCCACGTCCTCGCGCTCGGGGTCGTGGGCGTGGATATCCCGAATCTGCTCCTCGGGCGGCAGTTCGGGCAGGCGGGCCTTGGCGGCCTGGGCGCCGGCGATCATCTCGTCGTAGACGTCGCCCAGCTGCAGCTCCTCCAAGCGCTCGCGCGTGGGCCAGCCCGTGGCCGCATCCCACCCCGCCAGCCGATAGTACTCGTCCAGCAACGGCAGGAACTGCGCGCGGTCCAGCGCGTGGCGTTCGCCCGTCATGGGGCTGGTCCAGTTCTCCTGATACTCGAACGCAGGGATAACGCGCTCGTCCATGTGCCGATCGCGGCCCCAGTGGCGCACCACGTTGGCGCGCTCCAGGTTGTAGGCGCGTTCGGCGGCGTGCTGGAACTCGGGCGGGCCCCAATCCACCCCCGTGCCCGCGCGCAACAGGTGGGCGTCCACATCGGGGCCGTCCAAAAGGCCGCCGGCGGGGTCCTCGATGCGGCAGAAGCGGTCCTCCGACGTGCGCGAGTAGATCAGCGGGAAGCGCTGGTCGTCGCTGGGCAGCGCGTCCTTCATCAGCGACCGCACGCCGTGGTAGACGGCGGGTATCGCCTTGCCCTCGTAGCCGCTGAACGGATCCAGCGTGTCGGCGCGGCCGTACAGCCGCTCGCCGATCCCCCTCATGTGCTCCCATTGGATGGGCGCCTCGGGGTTGAACTCCTGCCCCCGGAAGGGCCCCTGATACATCACGTTCTGCACATAGCAGTGGGTGCTGGAGGCCGGATCCCGCGTGTCCAGCGCCCAGTGCAGCGCGCCCACGATCCAGAAGGGGTAGACCACATAGTTCACAAACGCCGCGTGGCCGTCCCAGTGCCCCGAGTAGCCCCAGCCTGTGTAGTAGCGGCGCATCAGATCCACGCCCAGGTCCAGCTGCAAAGCGGCGCGGTAGCCACCCTCGGCCAGCGTATCGCCCAGCCCCTCGCGATAGGCCAGGTCGTGCAGCAACCCCGCCCAAAAGGCCGGCGAGTTCCACTCCAGCCGGCGGCCGTTGATCTCTTTCAGCACCCCCTCGCGCTCACAGGCGCGCAGCCAGGGCACGATCCCCACCAGCATCTCCCAATGGTTGATCCCCAAGGCGTTGGCGTACATCTGCATCTCGAACCCGCCGCGCAGCCCCAGATCCCACTCGTAGAGCCAGAGGCCCTTGCCCATGCCGCGAAAGATGCCGCTGACGCACGTCTGCGCGCCCGACCACTTGCGGTCAAAGTGGACGCCCTGGATATCCGAGAACTGCACCCCACAGGGCACGGGGCAGTTCTCCGTGCAAGAGAACAAGCGAGCCGCGCCGCCGCCGTCCTGCTGCAGGCGCTCGTTCAGGCTCGTCAGCCAGTCGCTGCGGCTGGGCCGCTGGCTGCGCAGCTCCTCACCGATGACCTTGTAGAGCCCGTTGAGGCGCTCGGGATCGGCCACCGGCACGCGCTCCGAAGCGATGGCGGTGATCGCCTTGAGCTTCTTGGAGCCCAGCACCGCGCCGAACCCCCCCTGGCCCGCCACAGAGTTGCTGCCCGTGTGTACCGTGGCGATGCGCGATAGGTTCTCGCCGGCGGGGCCCATGGTCAGCGTACGGGCCGATTTTCCGTAGGCCGCCTTGGTGCGCTCCTGGGTCTCCAGCGTATCCAGCCCCCACAGGTCGTCCGCGGGCAACAGGCTCACCTCGTCATCCTGGATCACCAGCTGCACCGGGGTATCGCTGGCGCCGGTAACCACCAGCGCATCGTAACCGGCGCGCTTCAGCGTCGCGCCCCAATCGAGGCCGATGCTGGCGCGGGTGAACCAGGTATAGGGGTACGATTGCGGGCTGAAGGCGCACACCACGCTGCGCCCCGAAAAGGGCGAGCGAGTGCCCGTCAGCGCGCCGGGGACCACCATGAACGGGTTGCGCGGATCGTACGCGTCCACCGGCTCGGGGTATTCGTCCCACAGGATCTTGGCGGCCAGGCCGCGGCCACCGATGAAATCGGGTACATAGGGCGTGGCCTCTTGCGCCCAGATCCGCCCCTCCGACAGGTCCACGCGAAGGATGCGGTTGCGCCAGCCGTACATCGGCGCGTAACGTGGCAGCGTAACCTTGATAGGCTTCATGCTCTACAGCGTGCACCTCTTGACGCTAGATGCGGCACCGTGCCCGGCCTTTCCTCACGAGCCCGCCGGCCCCTCATCCGGTTCTACGTGCGGATGCTCGTGGTCGTGCGGATGCTCGTGATCGTGCGGATGCTCGTGATCGTGCGGATGCTCGTGGTCGTGCGGATGCTCGTGATCGTGCGGATGCTCGTGGCCGTGCGGGTGCTCGTGGTCCAACGCGCCCGCATAGTGCGGCGCCCCGGGCAGGTCCAGCGCCTCGCCGATCCACACACGCAACATATTGGGCCAGGCGAAATGCTTGGTGCCGAACCCATAGCCGGCGCCTCCCACGCGCATAGCGGGCTGCTCCCAACTCGCCAGCGTGGCCAATACCGCGGCGCCGGTGGGCGTCACCAGCTCGGCCCGGGCGGGGGTGGGGATGGTGGGAGCCCCCACTTCGGCCAGCAGTGCCAGCGTCGCTGGGGCGGGCACCGGCATCAAGCCGTGCTCCACATGGATAAAACCGCCCCCCAACGGCAGCGGCGAGGCATAGATCGCCTCGATGCCGAGGTGCTCCACCGCAATCGCGAACCCCACGATGTCCACCAACGCATCCAGCGCGCCCACTTCGTGAAAGTGGATCTCGTCCACCGACACGCCGTGTACCCGCGCCTCTGCCTCGCCCAGTCGCTGGAACACCGCCAGGGCGCGGCGCACGATCCCCTCCGATAGCGAGCTCTCCTCTAACAGACCGTGCACCACCCTCAAGTTGCGCGCGGGGCGTTGGCGGCCCGTGGCGTGATCCACCACGTCGAACTTGGTTCCGCTGATGCCGTGGCGTAACTGACGCTCGGCGGTGAGCTCGTAATCCGAAAGGCCCAGGCGGGCCAGTTCGTCGCGCAGCACCTCCAGGGGCAGGCCGGCGTCCAACAGAGCGCCCAGTAGCATATCGCCGCTGGCACCCGAGAAGCAATCGAAATAAGCGATTCGTTTCGACATCGCGTCGCATACCTCCGTACGTTTTGATGGCCGCACCCTCGCCGAAAAGATCGCGTCGCGGGGCGCGGTTCGGTCTCCCGATGCGCCACATCGGCAACCGTGCTGTGGGGCGCAATCGGTGTGGCCTCGCCGACCGGGGGTTCGGGCCGCTTCGAGCCACACCATCGGCCCGCCACGGGGGCAACCGCCTGGGAGATTATACCATGCCGCAGGGCCCGGTCAAAGCGATTGACAGCGGCGTGCGGCCCTTCGTATACTCTGATAGCATCCCGTAGGCGAAAGGAGCGCCCGATGTTGATCGATTTTGCCCTGCCCAAGCTGGCCCAGGCCATGGACGAGGGCCGCATCATCGGCTGGGCCAAACGCGAGGGGGATACGCTGGCGCGCGGCGAGACGCTGGTGGAGGTGGAAACCGACAAGGCCGCCATGGAGGTGCCCTCGCCGGTGGACGGCGTCTTGCGCGAGATTCTGGCCCCTACCGACACCACGGTGGCGGTGGGCGCTCCGCTGGCCCGCATCGAGACCGCTGACTAACCGCGCTGTGAGGAGGAGCCCGTGAACACGCCAGAGGTGATCTCGCTTGGCAACATGCTGGTAGAGGTGATGCGTGTGGCGCTGGACGAGCCGCTCGATCGCCCCGGCCGCTTCGTGGGGCCCTATCCCAGCGGCGACACGCCCATCTATATCGATGCCGTGGCGCGGCTGGGGGGCTGTGCCGGGTTCATCGGCGCAGTCGGCGGCCGCGCGGAGGGCGAGGCGGACGACCTCGGGCGTTGCTTGCTCGATCGCTTTGCGCGCGACGGCGTGGATTTCTCCTGCGGGCGCGTGCTGCCGGGGCGCACCACCGGCGTGGCGTTTGTGGCCTACTTTTCCGATGGCAGTCGGCGGTTCGTGTTCCACTCGCGCCACGCGGCGTCGGGCCAGCTCTCACCCGATTACCTGCGTGAGGAGTACTTTCGAGGGGCGCGCTGGCTGCACATCACCGGCTGCAACCTGGCCGCCAGCGATTCGTCGCGCAAGGCCTGCTACCGCGCTATGGACCTGCTGCCGGTGGGCGCGCGCGTCAGCTTTGATCCCAACATCCGCCCCGAGATCCTGAGCGTGGAGCGGATTCGCGCCCTGTGCGAGCCGGTGATCCGCCGCGCCGACGTGATCCTGCCCAGCCTGGGTGAGGCGGCCATGCTGACGGGCGCGGCCGACGACGAGGCCGGCTGCCGCCTGTGGGCGGAGGGCGGCAAGGTCGTGGTCCTCAAGCAGGGGCCGGCGGGCTGCCGCATCTGGGCCGACGGCGAGGACACCCAGGTGCCCGGCTATCGCGTGGAGGAAGTGGACCCCACCGGCGCGGGGGATTGCTTTTGCGCGGGGATCACTGTGGCCCTGCTGCAGCGCGCTGAGCACGGCGCCCCGGTGTGCTGGCGCGAGGTGGGGCGGTTCGCTAACGCCGTCGGCGCGCTGGCCGTCACCGCTCAAGGCCCCATGGAGGGAGCCCCCACTCGCGCCCAAGTGGAGGAGTTGATGCGGGGGCGCGGCGACGGCTGAACACGCGCCGCGCGTGATCCCTGCTACCGTACGGAAACGTGAGCACCAAGAGGTGAAGAGATGCCCAAGGCCCACATCGCGTTGATTACCGACAGCACGTGCGACATCCCCGATAACCTTCTGGAGCAGTACGAGATCGCTTTCGCGTCCTGCTATATCCAGTGGGGGGAGGATTCCCGGCGAGATAGAGTGGACATGCAGGCTACCGAGTTCTATCGGCGCCTGCAGAGCGACCCGCAATACCCCACCACATCTCAGCCCACGCCGGGCGATTTCGTGGCGCTCTACGAGGAGGCGCAAGCGCGCGGCGCCCAGGGGGTTTTGGTCATCACGCTGAGCTCAGAGCTCTCGGGCACCTACCTGTCGGCCGTCCGCGCCGCCGAGTTCTGGGCGGGGCGAGAGGGCAGCGTGCCGGTGCGGGTGGTGGATTCACGTGGCGTTACCACGGGTTTGGGGTGGCAGGTGCTGGCGGCAGCACGCGCCCGCGACGCAGCCACAAGCTCGGACCCCACGGCGGTGATGGATACCATGGTCGCCGCCGCTGATCGGGCGCGGACCACCATAAATCTCACCGTCTGTCTCGATACAGTAGAGTATCTCTACAAGGGGGGGCGCATCGGCAACGCCGCGCGCTTTTTGGCGACGGCCCTCAAACTCAAGCCCCTGGTCTATGTGGACCATGTGTCGGGCGTAGTGGAGCCGGCGCAGCGTGTGCGCACGCGCAGGCGGTCTGTGGATGCGCTCTATCACTCGTTCGTAAAGGCCTTGGGCGCGCGCCCCGGGCAGGCCCGGGTGGCCGTGGCGCACGGCGACGCCCTCGAGGAGGCCGAAGCCCTGGCGAGCCGCGTGCAGCGGGGGCTCGCCCCAAAAGAGCTGTTGATCACCATCACCTCACCGGTGCTGGGCGTCCACACCGGCCCCCGCGCCCTGGCGCTTTGCGGCTATCTTGACGACTGAACAACGCCCAATGCCCCGCATCATCCGGGCACTTTGTAGGGATTTTGTAGGGGCGCACAGCTGTGCGCCCCTACTCCTTCCGTCCCGCGCCCCTACCCTCTCCTCGCGTGCGCCCCTACGCCCGGTAGCGCAACCCCGCCGACGCGTCGTCCCAGGTTGCCGCATCGCCCAAGCCTACGGCGGCCGCCAGCGCGGCGCCCACGGCCGCCTCCTCGTCCAACTCGGGCACTCGCAACGGCATACCGAAGCGCGCCGCCAGGATCTCCGCCATCAGTCGGTTGCGCCGAACCCCGTTGCCCGACCCCACCAGCGTCCCCCGAGCGCCCGCATAGTGCGCCATCTCCTCGTAGAACCCGTGAAACGCCTCGGCCATCCCCTCCAGCACAGCGCGCGCGAGGTGCCCCGGGGTCAGATTGTCGGGCGTCACCCCGTCAAAACGGGCACGGGCCGCGGGATCGGTGCGCGTGCCCGTGAACCAGGGCGTGCAGCGCAGGCCGTCGCAACCGGGCGGCGCGCCGGCCGCCAACCGATCCATCGCGGCCAGCAGGTTCTCATCACCGTGCGCGCCGTAAAACGCCTCGCCCACCCGTCGGAAGAAGGCTTGTAGATAGCCGTACGTGCGCCCGCCAAAGAGCCCCGCCCCCACCAGCAAGTACCGCCCGCCGGGAAAGTAGCGCGTATCCAACCCGGGCAACCGCGTGTAGCCGCCCGCCAGCGCCGAGAACTGCGCACCAGTGCCCATGTTCAGCAACAGGCTCGTCGTGGGCTCCGCAACCGCGCCCAGGAAGCTGGCCTGGTTGTCTCCCATCGCCACCGTTACCGGCGTGCCCTGCGGCAACCCCACAGCGCGCGCCACATCCGGCGCCAACGGTCCCGCCAGCACGCCCGTCTCACACACGGGCGGCAGCAGATCCGCCGGCAGGCCCAACCGCCCCAGCAACTCGGCCGGCCAGGCGCATGGCGGGCTAGTGGCGAGCCTCGCCGATCTCG
>CAYOUT010000006.1:210741-225880 GCA_964407215.1 uncultured Anaerolineales bacterium
CCGGCCAGGCGCGCTCTACAATGTCCATGATCCCCGAAGAGCCGCCGTTGGTGGGGTCGCAGCAGGGGAGGCGGCCCGTCAACATCGCTACCGCCGCATCGGGAACGAAACACGCGCGGGCGGGCGGCGCGGGCAGCTCGCCGCGTTGGGCCAACCAAAAGAGGCTGGGCCCCAGATAGCCCGCCGCCGGCACGCACCCACAGCGCTCAAACGCCTCGGGGCCGCCGGCGCGCGCGATGAACCGCTGCAAAGTGGTATCGTCGCTCGCCGGCATCACCTCGAGCGTGCGCCGATCCTGCCAGGTGATGGCCGGTCGCAGCGGCGTGGTATCGGCCCCCAGCAACGCCACACCGTGCTGCTGCCCCGTGACCCCCACTGCCCGCACCTCAGCGGCGCGCGCCCCCAGCGCCTCGGCGCACTCTCGCAGCAGTTGAACCAGCAGCGGGCGCAGCGCGTGCAGATCCAGCTCGGCGCGGCCGGCGTCGGTCACGGGTTGGCTGGCGCGGTTGGCCAGCGTCGCGCGCGCTACGGCCCGCCACGCGCCGCAATCGCCCCGCTCGAGTGCCATCGCCCCCAGATTCGTAGTGCCCACGTCCAACCCCACATAGATGGCCATGGATGTTGCCTCCCCCGCGGTGGGCCGCCGCGCCCTACACCTCAATCTCCGCCACCGAGTTGACGATGCGCGTGGGCTGGTAGGGATAGCGCGCGACCTCGTCCAGCGCGGTGACGCCGCTGAGCACCAACACCGTCTCCATGCCGCTCTCGACGCCGGCGATGATGTCGGTATCCATGCGATCGCCAATCATCACAGTGGTCTCCGAGTGCACGCCTAGGTAGTTCAGAGCGTTGCGCATCATCAGCGGGTTGGGCTTGCCCACAAAAAAGGGGCTGACGCCCGTGGCCCGCTCGATGAGCGCCGCCATGGCCCCGCACGCCGGCACGATGCCCCCCTCCGCCGGGCCCACGGGGTCGGGGTTGGTGGCGATGAAATGCGCGCCCGCCGCCACCAGCCGGATCGCGCGGGTGATCATCGTGAGGTTGTAGCTCTGCGTCTCCCCCAACACGACATAATCCGGCTCGTGCTCGGTGATGATATAGTTCGCGTCGTGGATCGCCTCAGTGAGGCCGCTCTCCCCGATGACGTAGGCGGTGCCGTCCGGCTTTTGCGCGTGCAGGAAGCGCGCCGTGGCCAGCGCTGAGGTAAAGATCCGCTCGGGCGGTATATCGAGTCCGATCAGGCTCAGGCGGTGTGCCAGGTCGCGCGGCGTAAACACCGGGTTGTTGGTGAGCACCAGATACTCGGCGCCGCGCTCTTTCAGGCGCTGCAGGAAGCGGTCCGCACCGGGGATGATGGTGCGGCCGCTGATCAGCACGCCGTCCATGTCGATGAGATAGTTCTTGGGGGCTTGCATAGGCTCGTCGCTCTCCATCGGGTGTTGTCGAGCGCCTCGGGCGCCGCTGGGTTCGGGCACACGCGCGCTATAGGGCTCGATGAGCGGCGGATCGCTCGTCGGCGCGCGCGGGGGGCGCAAGGCCCTCGCGCACACCTTGCTCACGGGCGCGCCGGGGCGCTGGCGCTACCGCCGTATCTCGCCTTGATCCGCACCGCTACAGGCTGTGAAACGCCTCGCGAATCCATTGATAATTGCGCTCGCTCATACCGAGCGAGGCATAGTCCTCCACATACCCGATAAAGCCGCCATCGAACGCGCCCAGCTCGTCGCGCAGCAGGCGGGCGTAGGCGAATATCTCGTCGCGGGTGCCGCTGATGGCCCTGCGCTGATGGTCCACCGCGCAACAAAAGCACACCTTGCCGCCGAACTCGGCCGCCAAGCGCTCCACGCCGAAAACATCCGGCTGCAGCAGCTCCAGCACGTCCACGCCGCACTCGATCAGGTCGCCGATGATGCTGTACACATCGCCGCAGGTGTGGAACCACACCTTTTTCCCCTGGGCGTGCACCCGGGCGAACTGGTCGGCGTAGCGCGGCTTGAACACCTCGTGCCACACGCGCGGCGCGATCATCAGCCCCTTCTGTGTGCCCCAGTCGTCGCCAAAGGTAACACAGTCCAGCGGCAGATCGGCCGCCCGCTCGATCAACCCGTTCTCGAAATCGAACACCAGGTCCAACACGTGCTCGGCGAGCTCGCGCTGCAGAGTGAGGTCCATCAGGAACTGCTCGAACCCACGCAGAAAGGTGGCCACATTAAAGCCGGTGATGCCGATCCCCAGCCGCAGGAAGCGGTCGGCGTGCTCGGCGGCCTCGGCGGCTATGTGATCGAGCCGGCCCGGGGCGTGCGGATCCGGTGGGGTGTAGGTGTGGATGGCGCCCCAATCGCCCAGCGGGTGCACCTCGGGCTGCCCCATGGTCTGATCCAGCGAGTGCCACACATAGCCCCACTCGGTGAGGCCGGGCGGGTCGGCCACGAACCCCGGGGCCGGGTGCACCCCGATGGTCCAGGTATCGGAGCATTGCAGATCGCGATTACAATAGTGGACGGGCAGCCTGGGCGGTTGGCGGCGCTCGATAGCGCGCAACACAATCTCTTTGCGGTCCATAGTGCCTTTCGTTGGGTGAGATGGTGGGTACAGAGGCTCACAGCCGCCGCCACAATAGCACAGCGCGCACTGCAGCGTCAAGGGTGGGGGGCGGGGCGGCTCGTATGCGGCAGCGCACCTTCGCCGGCCGATCTGGCAACCGAAACGGCGGGCGAATGGCCGTCTCGCCATCCACCCGCCGCTGCCGAGTGCGTTTTCGTTACGTAACCGATGCGCCTACTGAATCGCGTACACGATCTCCAGCTGCACAGAGACTTCCATCTCGCCGGGCTCAAAGGGGCCGCCGCCACCGCCCAGACCATCCATCATCGCACCCCGTGGGTAGTAGCCAATGCCGCCCACGATCTCGCTGATGCTCACCACTTGGCCCACCTCGACGCCGTTCAACTCCGCCAGCTCACCCGCTTTGGCCAGAGCGTTGGCCACCGCGGCCTCCCGCGCCTCGGCTGCGTACTCGTTGGGGTCCTCCACAGCATAGTTCACACCGTACATGTTGTTGGCGCCCGCCTCGATAGCCGCATCCAGCACCTTGCCCACCGTGTCCAGATCGCGGATCGTCACCGTCACCTGGTTGGTGATATGGTACGTAACCTGGGTGTCCGAGCTGCGGTCGCTCCAGATGCTATAGCCCGACGTCTGTATATCCTTGTCTGCGACACCGGCCTTCTTGAGCGCCTTGATCACCGTCTCCATCGTTTTGGTGGATTCGCTGGTGCCTTCGCGCACAGTGTCGGCTATTGTCTCCACGCCGATGGTCGCCTGGGCGGTATCGGGCGTCACGCTCACCTTCCCCTCGCCCACAACGGTGATGCTGCGCGGCATACCCGCCTCAGCCCCCTGCCGAATCGGCGTCGTCGCCGCCTGAGCGACTGTACTCGGTGCCCCCCAAGAGAGGCCCACCAACACAGCGGCCACCAACGCCACAACACCGATGCCCAAAACCCATCTCTTACCCTTCATTCCGTTGCTCCTTTCTACTCACACTCGTTACACATCGCTTCGCGGTCGCACTCACAGCGCGTTCCTTTCTACAGCGTATAGACGACGCAGCGAGCAAAAAAGTTCCAGCTAAAGGACGAATTCTCGAACGAGTGCAACGCCCACCCAACTGGGGCGGCGCCGCGCCGCCGCTCTACGACGTGAGCACCACCTTGATCGAGTCGTCGCCGCGCGTAGCGATCTCCAGGGCCTCATCGAACCGCTCCAGCGGCAGGCTGTGGGTCACCAGGGCCGCGCCGTCCACCACGCCCGTGCGCAGATACTCTATCGCCAGGGGATAAGAGTAGGGCCCCAAGTGCGCGCCGTGGATGTTGAGCTCCTTCACATCGCCGATGATGGACCAATCCACCGCCACCGGCCCCGCGTGCACGCTAAACTCCACCAGGGTGCCCAGTCGCCGCAGCATCTGGAGGCCCTGTGCCACCGCCGGCCCCGCGCCGGTGGCCTCGATGTAGACGTCGAGCCCGTAGCCTTCAGTGAGGTCCATCACGTGTTGGATCGCGTCCTCTGCGCTGACGTCGATCGCCAGGTCGGCGCCGAACGCCTTCGCCAGCGCCAGCCGCTTGGGCTTGAGATCCAGCGCGATGAGGGTGCCCGGCCCCTTCTGCAGCGCCACCCGCAGCATGCACAGGCCGATGGGTCCCAACCCCGCCACCGCCACCACGTCGCCGAGCTGGATCTCGCCTCGCTGCACAGCGTGGATGGCGCAAGCCAGCGGCTCGATGAGCGCCGCCTGCTCCGCGGGGATCTCGGGGGGCACTTTGTGGTTGATGGCGTTGGCCGGGAACTTCATATATTCGGCCCACGAGCCCTCGGCGCGCCCCTTCTTGAACCCATAGATGTCGTGCTGCTGGCACATCCAATACTTGCCCGTCTTGCAGAAACGGCAGTTCCAGCACGGCACGATCTGCTCCGACACAGCGTGGTCGCCGATAGCCAGCCCGTACTTTTCGCCCGCGCCCTCGCCCAGAGCCACCACCTCACCCACGAACTCGTGTCCGGCGATCACGGGCGCCTCGATATAGGCGGCGATCTCGTCCGACCCCCACACCCGCGCCCCGTGGAACGTCTTGACGTCGCTGGCGCAGATGCCGGAGGCCAACACGCGCACCAACACCTCGCCCGCGCCCACCTCGGGCACCGGCACCTCCTCCAAGCGGTAATCCTCCGGCCCGTACACGCGGATCGCGCGCATCGTCTTGGGTATATCCATCTTTGCTCCCCCTCGTTATCGTTGTAGAACGCTCATACGCCATTATAAGCGGCCGCGGCGCGCGATGCCAACGGGGGTGGAGCGTGGCGTTGCGGAGCCGCGCAGCAGCGCCACGCCACGAACGAAAAAAGGAACGGTGCGTACACACCGTTCCTTACGAGCATATATGAGCGGAGCACTGCGTTGGCGATGCCTTAGGACAGGCCGCGAATCGTGCCGTCGCTATCCATGTCGATCCCCATAAACGCCGGTTTGCTGGGCAGCGAGGGCATGGTGCGCATGTCGCCGCACAGCGGGTAGAGAAAGCCAGCGCCCACACTGGCGCGAATGTCGCGGATCGGCAGGCGCCAGCCCTTGGGCACGCCCTTGAGCGCCGGGTCGTGGCTCAGCGACAGGTGCGTCTTGGCCATGCAGATCGGCAGGTTGTCGTAGCCGAGCTTGGTGTAGAGCTTGACCTTGGCCTCCGCCTCGGGGGCATAGTCGACACCGTCGGCGCCGTACACCTTGGTGGCGATGGCCTCGATCTTGTCCTTGATAGAGACATCCAGCGGGTACAGATACTCGAACGCCGAGGGCTTTTCGCAGGCGGCCATCACCCGTTCGGCGAGCTCCACGGCGCCCGCGCCGCCCTTGGCCCAGTTCTCGCAGGGCACCGCGTCCTCGGCGCCGGCCTCCATGGCCATCCTGCGGATCAGCTCGATCTCGGCGTCGGTGTCGGTGGTGAAGCGGTTCACAGCCACCACCACGGGGATCCCGAACCGCCTGGCGATGGCGACGTTGGCCTGCAGGTTGGCGCAGCCCTTCTCCAAGAACTCTAGGTTCTCCTCCACCAGTTCCTGGGGCAGCGGGCGGCCAGCCACTACGCGGCCGAGGCCCCCGTGCATCTTGAGCGCGCGCACGGTGGCCACCAACACCACAGCGCTGGGGATCAACCCGCTGACGCGACACTTGATGTCAAAGAACTTTTCCATGCCGATATCGGCGCCAAAGCCGGATTCGGTCACCACGTAATCCGCCAGGCGGGTGGCGATCATATCGGCCACACAAGACGAGTTGCCGTGGGCGATGTTGGCAAAGGGGCCGGCGTGCACAAACGCCGGGGTCTGCTCCAGCGTCTGCATCAGGTTGGGCATCAGCGCGTCGCGCATCAACACGGCCATGGCGCCCGCCACACCCAAATCCTCCGCCGTCACCGGCCGGCCGCTGGTGCTGGTGCCGACGACCATTCGCCCCAGGCGCTCGCGCATGTCCTGCAGGCTGGTGGCCAGCGCCAGGATGGCCATCACCTCGCTGGCCACCGTGATGTCGAAACCCGTTTGCCGCGGGATGCCGTTCCTGATGCCGCCGAGCCCCAGCACGATCTGCCGTGCGGCCGCATCCTCCACGTCCACTACGCGGTTCAGCAGGATCGAAAAGGGGTCGATGTTCAGACGCTCCAGCCCCAGCCGGCTCAGCGTCTTGTCTCCCAGGCGGAGCTCGTGCATCATGCGCGCGTCAACCGCGGCAGCCAGCAAGTTGTGGCTCACCCCCACAGCGTGGATATCTCCTGTGAGGTGCAGGTTGAAATCGTCCATCGGCACGATCTGCGAATAGCCGCCGCCCGCAGCGCCGCCCTTGATGCCGAACGTGGGCCCCATAGAGGGCTGCCGGATACAGGTGAACACCCGCTGGTTGAGGTGCGCGCCCAGGGCCTGGCTCAAGCCGATGGTGGTAGTGGTTTTGCCCTCCCCCAGCGGCGTGGGGGTGATGGCCGTAACGTCGATATACTTGGCCTTGGGGCGATCGCTAAAGCGATCGATCACGTCCAAGTGTACCTTGGCCTTGTACCAGCCGTAGGGCTCCAGATCCGTCTTGTCCAACCCCACGCTCTCGGCGATCTCCAGAATCGGCTTCATTTGCGCTGCCTGGGCGATCTCCAGGTCGCTGTACATGGTGTTCCCTCCCTGTAAGGTGGTGACGCTGTGGCCGCGGGGGTCGCCCCACGGCGCTCGAGATATAGTCGCGCAGCCTTTGTGGCCTCGATAGCACAGTGCGCTGGGGCGCTGCCGCGTATGCCATACGAAAAAGAGCCACCGGCGCCTAGGGGCGGACGGTGGCTCCATACCAGACGCGGTCGGGCTCTATGCGGCGAGATCGGCGCCGGCGTTCTGTCGCCGAGGTCGTGATCGCGCAGACAAAAAACGCACGCTGAACGCAGCGCCCCGGCCACACACCCGCCGCAGAGTATAGAGCCCCCAGCGTGGGCGGGCGTCCGCTCGCGGGCGGGTGCGCTCCACAGGCCGCGCTCGAACAAAGCCGCCTGTTGAGCGTGAGCCCCAATTCCGACCCTTTGGCCGTTGGCTCTACAGGCCCCAGCATGTTAAAGGTCACAGGTGCGTGCACAAGCGCATTATACAAAGCGCCCGCCGTATGTCAAAGCTTTGCACCGGCGGTGCCGTTGACAGCCGTCCACCGGGAGGGTAGGCTGTCGACGACACCGCGGCATGTCGCGGTGCGATCTCTACCTCTCTCGTGAGGCGTGCATTCGATGATCAAATACCTCGGTTCGAAGCGGCTGTTGTTGCCGCGAATTCTGCCCATCGTGAAGGCCCTGCCCGACGTCCACCGGGTGCTGGACCTCTTTTCGGGGACTTCGCGCGTGGGGCATGCTCTCAAAAAAGTCGGGCTGGATGTGGTGGCCAACGACCACAACCACTACGCCTATGTGCTGGCCGGCTGCTATGTGCAGGCGGATAGGCGGCGCGTGCTGAACAAAGTGCGCGAGCTGATTCGCTATCTGTCGGCGCTGCCGGGGCGGTACGGGTACTTTACCGAGACCTATTGCGTGCAGGCGCGCTACTTTCAGCCCGAGAACGGCGAGCGCGTGGACGCCATCCGCGAGGCCATCGCCGAGATGTCGCTCGATCGCGATGTGGAGAACGTGCTCCTCACATCGCTGATGGAGGCGGCCGACAGAGTGGATTCCACCACCGGGCTGCAGATGGCTTATCTGAAGGAATGGGCGCCCCGCTCTTACAACCCGCTGCAGCTGCGCGTCCCCCATGTGCTGCCGGGGCCGGGCCTCGCCCTGTGTATGGACGCACTGGACGCGGCGCGCGAGGTGGCGTGCGACCTGGCCTACGTGGACCCGCCCTACAACCAACACAAGTACCTGGGCAACTATCACATCTGGGAGTCGCTGGTGCTTTGGGACAAGCCCGCGGTGTACGGCGTAGCGCGTAAGCGTGTACAGTGTCGCGAGTATGCGAGCCCGTTCAACTCCAAACGACACATCGCCCGCGCCCTATCCGACGTCATAGACAACCTGCGTTGCAGGCACATCCTCGTGTCCTTTAGCAACGAGGGCTATCTCACACGCACCGAGCTAGAGTCTATCCTCAGCCGGCGGGGGCGCGTGTTCGTCTTTGAGGTGGATTACAGGCGGTATGTAGGGGCCCGTATCGGGATCTACAACCCCGATGGCGAGAAGGTGGGCCGGGTGAGCCATGTGCACAACAAAGAGCACCTCTACTTTGTGAGCGAGGACCAGCGTGCGGTGGACGCAGTAGCTGCGCTCTCGACGCCCGCTGCCCATCAGCCGCAGCTCTTGTGACGGCGTGCCGCCACCCGATGCGGCGCGCGGGCAGGGTGCGCGCCGCTGCACCCAGCGCCCCGGCTCCGCAGCCGCATCGGCTGCCGAGCGCGTGTGCCCGTGGGGGCGCCGTTCTCGCCGATCGAGTACACAAACCGCCCCGCCGTTTGACATGTGGTTGTGGCTCGCTTATTATCTCGCCGACATGTGAACCGCCGTGCGATGTCATCGGCGGCAGGTGCAGCAAGCCAATACCCACCTCCGCGTGGGTCTTCCCCGTCCGGTTACGTTCGTGGTTGCGCAGCATTCCGTCCGGCTCATGGCTATTGGAACCGGGCTCAGCGGAGCGAGCTGAAGGACAGCATCGCCACCTGAGCATGAAAAAAGAGGGGAGACACGGCATGTCCTACAAGACGAAGGCATTTGTATTCCTGGTGGTCTTTGCGCTGCTGCTGGTGGGCTGCGGCCCGCGCGCGTCGTCCAACGGCGCGTCGGGCGCTCCTGCGGCCAGCGGCGAGGCCACGCCCACAAGGCCCCCCAGGCCCACTGCCACCCCCGACCCGGACGCCCCCGACGTGGAGATCAGCGTGTTCGCCTACTCGCCCGAGACGTTGATCATCCAAGCGGGAGACACCGTCACCTGGAAGAACATGGACGTCAAAAAGCACACCATCACTAGCGACGACGACCTCTTTGACTCCGGGGATCTCGAAAAGGGCGAAGTGTTTCGCTTCACCTTTGAGGAGGCGGGCACCTACGAGTACCACTGCGAGCGAGATGCACGGCTCCACGCGAGGGTGATCGTCCAGTAGTAGGCGCCCAGTGCGTGTCTCTACCGGTGTGTAAAGGGGGTTGCCAGCCGTTGGCCAGCCCCCAGAACGCTTTGTGCCAACGAGCGCCCCCAGCCTCAGGCATCCGCATCCGCTGCCACGGGTGCCCCGGTCTCTGGAGCGGCCGGCTCGCCTTGCGCCCCTGAGATAACCAGCACATACTCGCCCCGCAAGGCGTGCACGCCGCCGTTGTCGCCCCCTCCCAGTATCGCCCTGAGCTCCGAGAGGCGCCCCCGCCACACCGTCTCGTACATCTTGGTGAGATCGTTGGCCACGGCCGCCGGACGGTCTCCGAACACCGCTTGGGCGTCTTCCAGCGAACGCAGCAAGCGGTGTGGGCTCTCGTAGTAGATCAGCGTATGGGGCGAGGCGGCGTCCGCGCCGTAGAACCGGCGCCGGGCCGCAGCCTTGCGCGGCGTGAACCCGCGAAAGGTGAAACTATGCGCTGGCAACCCCGAGAGCACTACCGCGGCGATCAGCGCCGTGGGCCCAGGGATCATCGTCACGCCGAGCCCTTCCTGCTGCACCAGGCGCACCAGCGAATAGCCGGGGTCGGATATCCCCGGCGTGCCGGCGTTGGTCACCAGCGCCACAGAACACCCCTCGCGCAGTAGCGCCAGGATGCGCTGCCCGGCTCGCTCCTCGTTGTGCTCGTGAAAGGCGATCTGTGGCTTGGTGATCTCATAGTGCTTGAGCAGACGGCCGGTCTTGCGCGTATCCTCGGCGGCCACCCAATCCACAGCGCGCAGGGTGTCCAGCGCGCGCAAGGTGATATCGCCTAGGTTGCCGATAGGTGTGCCGACCAGGTAAAGCATACTGGACCTCTCTCATGCCGATGGCGCATCTGTGAGTGTAGGGGCTATGGGTTGTAGGGGCGCATCTGTGGATGTATGTAGGGGCGCACAGCTGTGCGCCCCTACAACCCCTTGCGCTACATCTCCTCTGTGCTTGCGCCCTGTGCACCCCTGCTACATCTCTCTGTGCGCCCCTACTATCACCTCGCGCTCTGTGCGCTCCCCGCATCTCACACCCCACCCCTGCATGTACCGCCTTGGTAACATAATATCACACCGCGCACCCCCACGCCACCGCCCGGGATCACCCCCGGATGGAGCGCGTGACGCCCAAGCTTGAAGCGGCGGGCGTCATCACCTAGAATGGGGCGAATCCACTTCAGGAGAATTGCATCGTATGAGTCTCGACCCGCTGCTTGACGCAATCCCCCTCGTGATGATGATCGGCATCGGCGTGCTGTTGCGCGTTGCCGGGCTGGTAGACGAGGACTCGCGCCTCGTGCTGACGCGCATCGGCTACTATGTGACGATCCCAACCGCCATCGCCACCTCCATCGCCCGCGCCGAGCTCACGCGCGAGATGGCGCTGCTGCCCCTGGTCGGCTTTGTGCTGCCGGTGGTGTTGGTGGGCGTGGTCTACCTGGCCACCCGTCACCTGGCGGCGCAGCCGGAGGTCCGCGGCGTGATGTTGATCTCTATGGTGGGCCTGGTGGTGTTCGGCTACCCGTTTGCCCAAGTGTTCTACGGCGATGGGGCGCTGGCGCAAGTGGCCATGTACGACGTGGGTAACGTAGTGTTCATCAGCACGGTGGCCCTGTGGCTGGCGCAGCGCTACGGCAAGAGCGGCCTCTCGGGCCCCAGTGGCGTGGCGCCGGGCGGCAGCTTGCCGTCGCAGGCGGGCAAGGCGCTGCTGGCCATGTTCAAATCCCCGTTCATCTGGGCGGCGTTGCTGGGGCTGACCCTGGCGGTGCTCCGTGTACCGCTGACGGGGCCCTTGGGCGGCCTGCTGGATCGCTTGGCCGCGGCCAACACGCCGGTGGTGATGATGTCTGTGGGCACGTTTCTGCGCCCGCGAGCGGCGCAGCGCGGGCTGCTCACGCGGGTGGTGCTCATCCGCATGGTGCTGGGCGGCGTGCTGGCCTGGTTGATCGGTCTGGCCCTGGGGCTTCGCGGGCTCGAGATGGTCATCGTCACCATGGCGGCCTCGCTGCCGGTGGGCACCACGCCGTTGGTCTACGCCGGCAACGAGGGGTTGGACGCCGAACTCGCGGCATCGATCATCTCGGTGACGGTGGTGGTGGGGGCGGTGCTCGTCAACGTAGTGCCGCATCTGATGGCGGCTATCTACCTGTAGGCGCAGGGGCCGGGACCGCCGAGCACCCCCTGCTCTCGCGGCCGTCTCACCGCGCCCTGCGCTGCACCCGGCCAGGCCGCACAGGGCGAGCGTGACGCCGCAGCGATGTCACATCAGGCCAGCTGCGCCGCGTGGGTGTGTGCAATGTCGGGACGGCCGTGTTACGCTGTTGGCCGGCGTAATCGCGCCAGCCACTCTAGTCCCGCTGGCGTGATCTCCCAGATGCCGATGGGAGAGTTGTTCGCCAACAGCCCTTCTTCCACCATGGCCTTGCGTGCCCATCGGACGGTATAGCGCCACCGGATCTCTCCACTCTGCAGCGGATCCCAATCGTGGGGGGTGAGCACCGCCTCGAGCTTCTCCCCCACCCTGTCGAGGACATCAGCGGCACGCCCCCTCCCGCCGAGCTCGACGAGCACCACGAGGATGGGCACTTTGAACTCTTTTATGGGAGTCCTCAGGCCGCGCGGCAACCTCTCGCTGACCCGCCTTGTCCTCCTGCGTTGGCCCGTCGTCCCGCTCTTCGAGGGTGTGTCAGCAAAGGCGCGCAGCCACTCTTGCCGCAGATCGTTGACCCTGTTGCGAAAGCCCTCCATTTGAACGGCTTTGGCGGTGAGCTCTTGGCTCTCGTTGTACGCCCCGGAACGGATGGCTTTTGCGCCTCTGTCGCGCAACGCGCTGATTTTGCTGTCGATCTCCTCGAGCACGATGTCGAAAGCCACCGCGACGCCATTCTTGTCCATTGCCCGCCCCTTTCGAGTGAATGACCCGGGTTCTCGTTCGCTCTCAGCTCATGCTTGCGCTCCGTTCCCGCCTCACCGCGCCTGGGCCACGATATACTCGGCCAGGTCGCGCAGGATGTGGGTGACATCGTAGCTATCCCATAGGTTGCCCATAGAGCCCGCCGTAAAGATGGTGCAACCGATGACGTAATCGTCGCGGCGCAGCTCGGCGTCGTACCAGGCCAGCTGCGCCACATAGGTGTGCACCGCGTCGGGTTGGCCGTGTTGCGCCCAATAATCGGCGTAATCGCGCCACCCCTTGCCGTCGGCCTCCGGCGGGTTCACTGCGCCGTCCACACCGGCCTCGCTGATGATCAACGGCACGACGAGCCCCTGTGGGATGAGCAGCTCCTCGTACCACCAGCGATAGCGCAGCGCCAACACGCCGCGGTGCGGCACCCCCTGGCGCCCGGGCAGTCCCAGCCCCACCGAGCGTTGCATAGTGGGCGCGTCGTACTCGTGCAGGGCCAACACGCCGCCGTAAGCCTTGGCAGCGCGCACCGCCGGCAGGAACGCGACAAAGTCCTCCCACTCGGGCACGCCGGTGGAGAACGCGCCGATGGCCGCCCTGAGGCCGTGCTCGGCCATCAACCGCACGCGCTCGGCCTCGAACGCGGCGAACCAGGCGGCGCGGCCACTGATGACGGGCTCGTTCACGCCCTCCCAATAATCCACGTAGGGGTGTTGCTGCCAGCGATCCAGGTGCTGGGCCACAAAGTGCCTCGCGGCCTCGGCGGGGTCGCCCTCCCAGGGCACTTCGCTGTCGTGGAAGCGCCCCACGGTGGTGGTGCTGGGCGATACGCGTTTGACCTCCGCCAGAAAGCCGAGGTCGTCCATCCCCTTGACAACGCGCGGCTTGGTGCGCCGTACAAACTCCACGATGTCCGCGTTATTATTCCACTGCACGTGCAGCCCCAGCTTGCTGGGCCCCGGCTCCGAGAGCGGTTCGGGCCAGGGGGGCGTGGGCGTGGCGGTGGGCCGCGGCGTCTTGGTGGGCTTGGGCGTGCTGGTGAGCGTGGCAGTGGGCGACGGCTCGGGCGTTGGGACCAGGCCGAACGTCGCAGCCCCGGCCTCGCGGCTCACCAGGGGCAGCAAGACGCGCCATCCGGGCGTGGCGTCGGGCGTCTGGTCCGCGCCCTCTACCACGGTGCGTGTCACCACGGGGATCGCAGTGAGCGTATCGGTCGGGGCCAGCACATCGGATTCTCGCTGCTGGCAGCTGATCATCGCAAGAACGACAAGGGTTATCGTGAGCGCTATGCCGGACAGCGCCAGGGTACGGCTTTGCTGCATGGGGCGGTATTCCTCTGGGCTACCGGCGACAAGGCTCGAGCGGAGCGCCGCCGACGGAAGCGGGATTCCGGGCGATGCGGCGCGAGAGCAATGACGACGCGCCACGGTTCGAAAACTCACCATAACACAGGCGGTGAGACGTGTCAACGTGGCCGCACCTCCGCACTCCGCCCCTCGAACCGCGTCCGGCCAAACCCTTGTCCCGACGCCTGCCGCTTGGCGCCCACGGTGCATCCCCCGCAGGATTTGCAGCGTTCGCCCTCGCCACTGTGCCGCCCAGCCGCCCTTGTTGCCCGCTCCCAGCCGTGCTATGCTCGGGCCAACGGGGGCGGCGAGCCGACCCCACACGAATCGAATAGGGAGGGTAGACAATGTTCGAGCGTCCCGAATACACCTGCTTTCGCGCAGCCCAACCCATCATAGTGGACGGCGTGCTCGACGATCATTCTTGGCAGGGGGCCAATGTGGTGCATCTGGTATTGGCCGACACCGGCGAAAAGCCCCGCCAGGCCACCGAGGCCCGCCTCCTGTGGGACGACGACTATCTCTATGTGTCCTTCGTCTGCCAAGACACCGACATCTGGGCCACCATGACGGAGCGCGATGCACACCTGTGGGAGGAGGAGGTGGTCGAGATCTTTGTGGACGCCGATCGAGACAACTACTGCTACGAGGAGATCGAGGTCAACCCTCTGAACACCGTGCTGGATCTGCTGGTTTTGAACCGCGATGGCCAGTTGCGCCAGCTATGGGGCTGGGACAGTGAAGGGCTTATCACGGCTGTGACGGTGGATGGGGACCCCACACGGCGTGGCACGGCCGACCGCTCTTGGACGGTGGAGATGGCGATCCCGATGGCCGATTTCATGACGGCACCGAACCTGCCGCCCGAGCCGGGAGACGTGTGGCACTTTAATCTGTATCGTATCGATCGGGGCGTCGATGGCGACGAGTATACCTGTTGGTCTCCGGTGGGGCGCCCCAGCTACCATACGCCGGAGCGCTTTGGGCGGTTGGTGTTCTCCGAGAGAGCGGTATAGCGGGGTGGGGGCGCCTCTCGACGCCCCCATACGCGGCGCCCTGCGTTCTGCGCTCAGCTGCGGAGCGGCAGCCAGGTTCGATACGGCGTGCCCGCCGCGCCTGCGGAGGCATAGTCACACAGGAACAGATCCCCGTGCTCCGTGGGCAGCCGCAGCAACAGCCACGGGGCGGGAGCGGGGCCGGCCCAGGGCACGGGGGTTGCATCCAGATGCGCCGTATCCACGGCCGGCAGCTGGTTGGGATCCCACTCGTTGTGCTTTCGGTCGTAGGCCAGGAGCAGCGGTCCGCGGTACAGCGAAACCTTCCCCTCCGCTTCGCGCTCTCCCACCCACGTGCGCAGGGTCGTGTCCAGATTGAGCTCGACGCGATCCCCCGGGCGCCACTCCCTCTCCAGCGACAGGTATTGCCCCGGGGCCACCGTCCGCGGCGCGTCATCGCCCACGCGGACCGTTGTCGAGGCCGACCAGCCCGGTATGCGTAACCGCAGCTCGAAACGCTCGCTGCGTTGCGCTCGCATCTCGATCTCGATGCGCCCGTCACGTGGATAGTTGGTGCGCTGTACGAGCGTCAGCGTATTGCCGGAGGGCAGCGCCAACGCGATGGTGCTGGGCCCATAGTAGTTGAGTGTGGGGCTGCCCCCCGACAGCATCACCGCCCACTCGGACAGCATCCCCAGGCTGCGCGGGCCGTTCACCGAGCA
>CAYOUT010000007.1:0-59471 GCA_964407215.1 uncultured Anaerolineales bacterium
ACTGGGGACACCTTGATTTTCAGTCAAGTGCTCTACCAACTGAGCTACCTCGGCACTCACTCCCTACATTGGCGAGTATAATCGAAAGCCGATGCGTTGTCAAAAATTGGCGTCGCGTGCATCCCGTGATATACTATGTGTACATCTTGACAGAGCGTGCTCTGTATCAAAAGCATTGCGCAGGACGAGTACCCGCTGGGAACGAGACAGGGAGTGGAGGGCGTAGACTGAGACCCTCCTCGAGGGAAGGCGGTGAAAACCCCCTGCAAGCTGGCTCCGGAACGGTACGCTCAGTATGGAGCCCCGGCCGCCCCGTTATCGGCAATCTGAGCGCGACGTGCCCAAGAGGCGCGTAGCGGAAGATGGGTGGAACCGCGTGAGCAAGGACCTCTCGCCCCAGGGCGAGAGGTCTCTTTTTTTCTGCCGGCGGTAACGAGATTGTGTATAGAGACGGCTAGCACCCAGCAGGCAAGTAGCGCGGGGCGAATACGACACTCGATTCTATCCATACACAGATCGATCTGGAGGGGAGTGAACACTATGGAAGCGTCTAATTTGGAGCGCATCCGACACTCGGCCGCACACGTGATGGCGGAGGTTGTGCTCAAGCTGTTTCCCGAGGCCAAATTAGGGATTGGGCCGGCCATCGAAAACGGTTTCTACTACGATTTCGACCTGCCGCGTCCCCTTACGCAAGATGATTTGGCCAAGATTACAGAGCTGATGAAAGGCAGCATCAAGGCCAAATACCGCTTTGCGCGGGAGGAGGTCTCGCGCGAACAGGCTCAGGCGATTTTTCGAGACCAGCCCTACAAGCTCGAATTGATTGCGGACCTCCCGGAGGACGAGGCCATTTCCATCTACCGCCACGGCGACTTGGTGGACTTGTGCCGTGGCCCTCACGTGGAGAACACGGGGCGGCTCAAAACAAACGCGCTCGCGTTGCTGAGCGTGGCCGGGGCCTATTGGCGCGGAGACGAGAAACGCCCCATGTTGCAGCGTATTTACGGCACCATTTGGGAGGATAAGCAGCAACTGGAGGGGTACCTCAGGCATCTGGAGGAGATCGAGAAACGAGATCATCGGCGCCTGGGGCGAGAGCTGGATCTGTTCAGCACCCATGAAGAGGCGGGGCCCGGGCTTGTCTACTGGCATCCCAACGGTGCGCGCGTGCGGACCATCGTGGAGGATTTTTGGCGGCAACAACACTATGCGGGGGGCTATGACGTGCTCTATACCCCGCATATCGGGCGCTCTTGGTTGTGGGAGACGTCGGGCCACCTCGATTTCTACCGCGAGGGGATGTACGCGCCCATGCCTATCGACGATCAGGATTACTATCTGAAGCCGATGAACTGCCCCTTTCACATCCTGATTTACAAGACGCAGATGCGTTCGTATCGTGATTTGCCGTTGCGTTGGGCCGAACTGGGCACGGTTTACCGCTATGAACGTAGCGGTGTGTTGCATGGGCTGTTGCGAGTGCGGGGTTTTACGCAGGATGATGCCCACATCATCTGCACGCCGGAGCAAATCGAGGATGAGATCCTCGGTGTGTTGCGCTTCTCGCTGGATATGTGGGATGCGTTCGGCTTTCAGCAGGTCAAGGCCTACTTGTCGACGCGCCCCGAGAAAGCGGTGGGCGAACCGGAGCGTTGGGATCAGGCTACCAAGTCGCTGAGCGCCGCGCTGGAGCAGGAGGGCGTCCAATACGAGATCGACGAGGGTGGCGGGGCGTTCTACGGCCCCAAGATCGACCTCAAGATCAAGGATGCGCTGGGCCGCGAATGGCAGATGACGACCATTCAGTTCGATTTCAACGAGCCGGAGCGATTTGATATGGTGTTCGTCGGCCCCGACGGCAAGGAACATAGGCCCTATATGGTGCATCGGGCGCTGCTTGGCTCATTGGAGCGCTTCTTTGGCGTGCTCATCGAGCACTATGGCGGGGCGTTCCCCCTGTGGCTGGCCCCTGTGCAGGCGCGCATCATCCCCATCGCCGATCGCCACATGGATTACGCACGCCAGGTGCGGGGGCAACTGGTAGCGGCGGGGCTCCGCGCTGAGGTGGACGACAGCGATAGCCGCATGAACGCCAAGATTCGCTCCGGCCAACTACAAAAGATCCCGTACATGTTGGTGGTGGGCGATCGTGAGGCGGCCGAAGGCGACGTTGCCGTGCGGCTGCGGACAGAGGAGAACCTGGGCGCTATGTCGGTGGCAGACTTTGTGGCGCGCGCCAAGGGGTTGGTCGAGGCACGTGACAACACCGCGCTTTAATAGCGGTCGGCTTTGCCTCACCGGCGAAACACTGGATGCCGATTTGAAGCGATCGCTCTGCAAAAGGGGGCTGGATGGCACCAGCCCCCTTTCAGTTGCTACAACTCTACGCGTGCGATGCCCGGCCCGCTATCGCCGGGGGAGGCCGCCATCTCTCGCACCAGGCGGGCTACCGCCTGTGCGGCCTCGGCGAGGATTCGCTCCCCCTTGGTTGCAGTGCCTCGAGCTGGGTGGTCGGTGATGCCCTCCACTAGCTCGAGCTTGCCCTGTCGCACTGCCTCGGGCGCCAGATAGAGGATGGCCGAGGTCTCGGCCTCGCCCGCGTGCCCGATGTTGGGACAGGGCCCCTCACGCACAGCATCCAGCGTCTCGGGGATCAGATCGAACCAGCAAAGCCCCCTGATCTGTCGGTTCAGTGTGTAGCGCAACTGCTGTGCGGCCGCTCCCACAGTATCGCGGTTGCCCCCGTGCCCACTGAGAATTAGGATCCGGTCGAACCCGTGTGCTGTGATCGCTCCACATACATCCCCGAGAAGTGCGAGGATCGTCTCCACACATAACGAAATGGTGCCGCCGAACGCCATGTGGTGGACCGACATGCCAAAAGGGATCGTAGGTGCCACCAAGGCGGGGGCATCCGTGAGCGTACTGGCGGCCTGTCGCGCCACATACTCTACCGTGCGGCAGTCGGTATCCACCGGCAGATGCAGCCCGTGTTGTTCAATCGAGCCGATAGGGACGATCACCACCGTATTACGATGGGCCCACTCGGCGAGCTCCTCGCGCGAGCGTTCGGCCCACAACACACCGGTATAGTCTCTCTCTGTGCTTCTCAACATGCTATAGCCTCACGGGCGCTTGCATAGTACGGCGATACAGATCCTGCCAGCCGGAACTGCCGTCGTCGGGCAGGATATCCAGGCGCACGCTGCGGTGGAAGACGGGCTGGTTACCCGCCTCAAAGTCGTCCCAAGCGCCCTCCTTGCCCACGCGATAGATCACTTGATCGCCGTTGGGCCAGCTTACCTTGTACAGATTACGGGGTGGCTCGGGGGCATAGCCCGACTCCACTCGGTAGCGGGCGATGGCCTCCTCGTCGGGTTCCACGCCTAGGCCCGGTGCCTCTGGTACGCGAGCGAACCCGGCTTTGATCTCGATGCGCTCTTCGAGGAGGTCGTCTTGGTAGATCTCGTGGCAAGAGATGGCCGGCCAGGTGGCATGGGTCATCGTGGCGCCCAAGTGTAGCATAAACGCAGTGGTCAAGCCCGTGCCCACCAATTGCAGGAAGAAAGGCTTGTTCATCTGAGCGGCCAACTCTGCGTGGCGGCGCACAGTGTACGGGCCGCCGCCGATGACAAAGCCGTCACACACCCGTTGACTGAGCGCCGTGTGGATGGCTGGCGAGCCGTAGTGCATGGCAATGGGGCGCGTGATTTTGGCTCTGAGGACCGCGTTGCCCTCCACGTCGCCCTGGGGGATAGGCGTCTCAAAGAGGTTGACGGCGGGGATCTGCTCCAACGCGAGCAGATAGGGCACCGCGGCCGAGGTGTCGCGCAGGAACGCGTTGAAATCGGCATCGAAACGAAAATCGGATGGCACGATGTCGGCCAGCTTTTCGACAGCGCCCAGAAAATCGCGCCAGGGCCGCGCTTTGAGCTTGGCGCTCATGTAACCCAAGCTCAGCGCTTCGCGTATCTCCTCCGCCCAGTCCTCATCGGACATATCGTTGGTCCACCAGGAGATGGGACACCAATCCCGCACCTTGGGCGCGAGCAGGCGATAGCAGGGGACCCCTAGCGCCTTGCCGGCCAGGTCGTAGACTGCCATCTGCAGGCCAGCGCCCAAGCGGTCGTCCCACAGGAATTCGAACGGTGAGTGCCCTATAACGCGATCCACCTGCTCCTGAGACACTCGCCCCCAGGTGTAGTAGCACATGGTCTCGCCATAGCCCACTAGCTCCGAGTTGGTGTGCAGCCGTAGGACCTCGAACACCGTCCAATCGTGGTTCTCTCGCGTCAGGTGGCGCGCGTGCCGTTCTTTAAAAGGCACAGAGACCCAAGTTCGCTCAACATCGGTGATGATCAAGCTGTTCATGCCCCTTCCTTTCGATAGATGACCCTTCCGTTCTTGACGGTCGCCTCGCATCCCAGCTTCCACTGGCCTTTCATTGGCTGCCCCAAGCTGTCGAGGTAGGTGTAGGTCCCCTCGTTCAGCGTGAGGAGCGCGATATCCGCTGGGCCACCTATCTCCAAAGTGCCCAGCGACGGCTCACACAGTGCACGCGCCGGGATACAGGTGGCGGCTCCGAGGGTCTTGTCCAGCGGGTAGCCCAGACACAGGAACTTGGAGAGGGTGGTGAGAAGATCCTTCACGGGCGTCTCTACGTTGGCGTAGTAGAGGTCGGTGCTGATGATGTCCGGCTCAAAGCCCTGCGCCAATGCGCGGCGTGCTACCTCAAAGCTAAAGCTGCCGGCCCCGTGTCCGATATCGAACAGCACGCCGCGATCGCGCGCATCGCGCACGGCCGGGCGGATGGTGCCATCTTCGGTCAGGATCCCCTGGTTATGCCCAGTGAAACTGTGCGTCACGATATCGCCGGCGACCAAATAAGAGAGGATAGACTCCAGGGCGGGCGGTTGTTCCGAGATGTGAACGGCGATGGGCAGCCCCACGATATCGGCGACCCGACGCGCGGCTCGCAGTGCCATGAGGGCCGAATCGCCCACCATGGCCGATGAAGCGAATACCTTGATGCCTCGGATAAGCTCATGGTGCTCTTGAACGGTGCGAATCGTCTCCGCAACATTCACATAATCACCATAGTGCTCCACATAGTAGGGGTTATGGATGGCTATGACACCGAGAGAGGCGATATTGAGAAACTCGAACAACTGTATCGCGGCGGCTTCCAGCACACGGCGCCGATACCAGGGAAAAGTAAAAGCCCCCGTGCTGCCCATATCCACGGCGGTGGTCACCCCGGATGGCGGGCAGACGGTGTTGGGATCCACCACGTGCGTGTGTACCTCAAAGCCCAGATGGGTGTGCATGTCGATGAGCCCCGGCACTACCAGTTTGCCCGCTGCTGTAAGCGTGACGCTGGCGTCCTCCTTGGAAAGACTCGGGGCCATCTCCACTATGCGCCCTTGGGCAATACCGATGTCCAGCGCACCCCGAAAGCTCGTGGCGGGGATCAACGTCTCGCCGCCTTTGATGAGTAAATCGAAACGGGCCATTTGTTGCGCTCCTTGGTTGCTGTCGAGTCGATTCTCTGCGGCTCTTACGCGCCACCTATTGCACTGCTTCCTCAGAACGGCCCTCCCTTGTGAGAGGCGAGGGCTGCGGCTGCTAGAGGCTCAGGCACAACATCCGATGCATGCAGCATCACGGCACGCCGCGCATTTTACCGAGTGGCCGACCATTCGGCACTGCCGAACTCCCCCAGAGATACTGTACCCTCCATGGCGTCGCCAGTGACGGTTCCGCAAAAAGCGTAGCGGGTGCGATTCGATTGGTAGCCCAAAGTGGCGGCAAAGCGGATCTCGCTCCCTGCCACACGTCCTGTGATGTCGACGGTCTCGTAGGGAGAGTGCAGCCTCCCCCCCAGTGACGCGCCCTCCTGGCACAGATGGAGCGTATAGGCGCCCTCTCCGAGGACATAGCGTATACTGAGCCGCCAGACGCCGCGAGTATCCACCGCGGGGGCCAGCTCGGGCCCCGTCTCTGTGGGCGGAAGCTCGCCGGAGAACAGCTCTCTCAGCCGCTGCGCCAGCACCTCGGCATCGCCGTGCTCCATCATATAGGGGTTGACCATGATACCATCCGGCCAGAGGTGCACAGCGATGCGCGGCTCGCTGTTCCACAGCTGCGCGTGCAGCCATTCGGGGGTGCAGCCGGCCACGTTGGGCTCCCAGCGAATTACGAGGGTGGGCGTCACGTTGGCCACTCCGGGCTGCTGGATCTCGGTACGCACCGAGGGGATCGCCTCCGCCGCCTGGCGAACACATGCCAGGCACTCCTCCCACATGCGCCACTCCGCCGCGTGGTCGCGCCCCAGTACCCAAGCCTCTACAGCGGCCAGCAGACCCATAACCTCCTCTTTGCCGACCTTCATGGGACGCCCCACGCCGTGATGCGGCGCGCTGTTCAAGAAGGCGGCGGTGAGCAGGCGCTTGCGGCCCAGCACCAATCCCGACGCCTGAGGGCCACGCAAGCATTTACCTCCACTGTAAGCCACGGCGTCGGCGCCCATGGCGAGGTAGCGGTTGGGGACGTCGGGACGCTCCGCTGCAGCGTCCACCAGAACGGGGATGTCGTGGGCGTGGCCCACTCTTATCATTTCTTCCACTGGAATCTCGCCGAGGTGTGCCTGATCGCCGATCACGGCCAGCATGGCGGTGCGTTCACCGATGGCGGTGAGTAGGTCCTCGCGGGTGACGATCTCTACCATGCGAGCGCCGGCCAGGCGCATGGCACGGTCGTAGGTATTGCGGTGCCCCTGTTGGATGATGACCTCGTCGCGCATGCCGGTTGTGTCTGGCAGGCGCGACATCTTTTCCGGATCGCCTCCAGTGATGCATGCGGCGGTGATCTCGGCAAGCGCGGCAGCGCAGCCGCTGGATACATAGCCCCACTCTGCTCCAGTAAGCTCGGCAAGGCGCGCGCCCACTCGCTCCATCAGCTCGTCCATCTGCACATAGTGGTTGGTAGCGCCCACCATCGCCTCGGCAACCTGTCTCAGCGCGCGAGAGCCGCTCAGGATGGTGTAGGTGCCCTGTGCGTTGATGATGGGTCTTATCCCCAGGCTTTCAAAGGTGGGCGTGGACGAAAGTGACTCGGTACTTGTACTGGGCGCCATGGGGCGGACCTCCTGGCTGGCTCGCTCAATGCGATGCGGCTCGATGCTGATACGCTCGGCACTCAACTCCAAGAACCTGGCTGTGCCCGCCGCGCCTACGTTAAGAATGCTGGGCGCTGTTGGGTATTGAGCCTATCGCGGGTGGAGTGGCAAGCCTACACAGAATAGGCACCGCCCCGGCATTTGTCAAAGCAAAAAGGGCCGACTATTGGGAGGGTTGTTGTGTGCTGGGGCTGAGGAGAGAGGAGTTTGTATGGAGCACTGCTCAGGCCGATGGATAACTGTATATACTGTGTCGAAACTCGCTACAAATCAGCATAAATACTCTGAATATCCGCCAGAATGCTGATGACGCAGGGGGACATACAAGGTATGATGAGAGCAAGTAGCCAAATGGTACCTCTCCGGCTACTTGGTATGCTCTCGTATCTATACTCAGGACAACTATAGTCTGCAACTTTGTCAACTGAGGCCCCGTCTGTCTGCTGTTGATAGCCACATGAGGGCGGCCGCTGAGGATGATCCACCATTATGGTGTAGGTGGCCTACAGCCCGCCCGTTGTGGATGAGATAATACAGCGCTATCCGTTTCGCACTTGCGAAACCGAACCCATTTTGCGGGTCGTATCACGTTAGGGCGCGTTACTCCGGTATGGAGGGTGCGTGGCGAACAGCTTCCGTAAATGGAGCAACGTTGCCCGATGTGTGGGACTAGAGTTTGGGATTGTGACTGTTTGGTGTCGTACCGCTGCGAGAGCAGGCCAAGAGGCTGCAGATACGTGTTCGGCATCCCCCGTCTTGCGTTTTCTAACGCAATCAACGTGTCGAAGGCGCACGACGTGGAATGCCGCCCGATCTGACATCTCTGGCGCAAGGAGGAAAAACGATGGTCCGGTGTAAGCGCGTACTGCTCGTGCTCGTATTCATTGGATCCTTCCTGCTTTTGGGATCCATGGGAGTCTCAGCCGATACACCTCGCCAGGCTGAGGCTGCCGCTCCGCTGGTTATAGAACTTGGTGTGCAGGAGACTGGCGAATGGTCCTTATTGTTGGGAGGACAGGATTTAGGGCTGAACTCCAGCAACCTGGCCTCCCTATCGCAACGGCTCGGGCTGGCGATCGCCGCGCCAGTGCTAGAGCCGAGTATGGTGGCCCAAGCCATCCAGTATGATGTGCAGCATCTGGCGCTCGTCAAAGAGGGTAGCCGTACCACTGTCATGGTCAACAGCAAGCCTCTAACCGCACTGACGATCGCCGACCCCGCGCTAGATGCTCTGAGCAGCTTTGTGCCAGAACTGGAGGGGCTCATCGGCTGGGCGAACCAAGGCGATATTACGATCGTCGCGCATTTCCCGCCTAAAGACCCGGAGGTTCTATACTCCTTTTCACTCGATGATCGGTTGCCCGATGGGCCAGTGGCTGAGCCATTGAACGTCCTAGCCGTCGAGGCAACCATATCACCTCAGGGCGAGCCGCTCTCCGTGGCCGGCATGCCGCTGCCGGAGGGGGCCATCGGGCCGTTGGGCATCGATATGAGCCTCCTGGAGAAAATGGGGATCGATCGTCTGGATGTGGGTATCCAGGGTGGAAGCGTAAGCTTGGGCGCCAACCAAGCTGAATGGTTACGCCTCGACCTTGATGTGGCCGGCGCAATCGACTATGTGGCGGAGAGTACCAATCTCCTAGCTGGCCTACCGATGCAGGACTTTAACCGATACGAAGCCATCGCACTGGATTGGCTCGAGACAAGCCGCTTTACAGTGGCTGCGCACATTGCCGATCAAAGCATGGATGCGCCGTTACTGGCTAGCTTTGGGCGCCCGGTTACCGTGGAGTTGGCCAGTGACAACAGCTTGAGCATGGAGGGGTTGCCCCTCGGTACCGTACTCGATGATCAGACAGCTGGAATGATCCGAGGCCTCGGCTCTGTCGGGATCAAGTGGGACGGTGCGCAGAATCAGTTGCGGCTGGCCGCGGCCGATATGGCCCTGCCTTGCCTGGAACTGGGTGATGGTTTCCTCGATATCATAAATGAGACCTTTATGGCCGATGCCCTGCCGCTCGATATGGTCGAGCCCTTTATGTCGGGCGCTTCCATGACTGTGGCCGTTGTGGCCGAGGGCAACGAGGCGCCGGATGCCGCTCTGTTGGACTACCAGGTTCAGCCCGCTGTGGTAAGAGCCAAGCTCGTTCCGCAGATGACTCTCGCGAGCAACGCCATAGCAGTCTATGGTGAGCCGCTGCCGCTGGATGTGGTGAAGGCGATCTCTGGCACCGACGTGATGGGTATGGTGAACGCTGCTCTGGGCCCCTACACCGAGAACCTGGAAACGGTTGCTTTCTATGTTGGCCCCGAGGGTCTCGAGTTCAGCCTGAATGGCAACAGTGTTTTGCTCCGCTGGGATAACGTGTCGCGCAACAATCTGGTGGATCTCGCTTTTGATACTGCCATGGAGCAGTTCAACCTGCCCCCAGTGGCCAGTTCACAGATCGTGCGGACCGCCACTAGAACCGTTGTTGGACTCGCAACCAGTGTTCAGGTTGGTGTGGAGATGGAAGTGACGGATGAGGAGCTGCCCGAAGGGTTCCTGCAAGCCGTCGCGCACACAGTGTTCCCCGCGAAATAGCCACTACGTTTCGTGCTGAGCACACGCTCAGTACACCACAGACTCTTCAGGCCCCGCAGGCAAGCTACCTGCGGGGCCTCACTATGTGTGGCAGGCACCGGTGGCGAGATAGGTACTGTTGCACTTTTGGGCCGACCAGATCTCTCTCGGACGCCTGGCTGCCAGCGCTTCAGATACCTCTGGATGCGCCTGTTGGACCAGTCGGGGGCAACGGACAATACATATTCCTTTGGGATGTAGTTGACCACCTCGCCCTCGGCGACGGCCATCGCACTCGTCACATGCCATGCCCTGCGGCAACGGGTACGGTCAGCGCTCCGAAAAAAGAAGACCCTGTCGCAGCGTTGTGCGCAGAGTCTTCACAGGCGGAGGGGGTGGGATTCGAACCCACGGTGGCGCAAGCACCACAACGGTTTTCGAGACCGCCCCGTTCAACCGCTCCGGCACCCCTCCGGAATACCAACCAGTTTTCTCACCCCATCTCGTTTCGCTGGCCCCGCAGATTGCGGAAAAACGCCTGCATCATCTCCTGTACTTCCTCGGCCAGCACACCCGAGATCACCTCAAGCCGATGGTTCAACCACGGGGAGCGCACCAGATCATACACCGAGCCCGCCGCGCCCGTCTTGGGGTCGCGCAGTCCGTACACCAGCCGACTCACTCGAGCGTTCACTAGGGCTCCTGCGCACATGCTGCAGGGTTCCAGCGTGCAGTACAGCGTTGTGTCGGGCAGCCGCCATCCCCCCCTCGTTTCGGCGGCCTCTCGCAGTGCCAAGATCTCTGCGTGAGCCGTTGGGTCCTTGAGCCCCTCCTTGAGGTTGCGCCCTCGACCGATGATCTCATCGCGCCAGACTACCACAGCCCCCACGGGGATCTCGCCCGAGTCTCCTGCGGCTCTGGCCTCCCGAAGCGCTTCGCGCATCCAACTCTCGTGGTCCATTGGTTGCGCAATTATAGCATAGAGAAGCTCCCTGGGCAAAGCGGGAGTCAGTAACAGAGCGTATCGTTCGTCCAGCGTATGGCTTTATCGCTAGTTAGAGCGTGTGATGTGTGCCAGCAAGCCTTTGCTGCTCGGGTCGATCGGTGATAGAATAGATGTTCACATGTTACACGGAGGAGTTCTCGCTTTGGTGGACGCACTAACCGATCTCAACCCGGTACAAGCAGAGGCGGTGCAGGCCGCTGACGGACCAGTTCTGGTGCTCGCGGGCCCTGGTTCGGGGAAGACCAGAGTGCTTACGCAACGCATTGCGTATCTCATCCGAACGCTTGGCGTGGCTCCGTACCGGATCCTTGCGGTGACGTTCACCAACAAAGCAGCCAAAGAGATGATCGCACGGCTCAGAGGGGTCATCGGAGGTGACACCGATCAGCTGACAATTGGCACCTTCCATGCCATTTGTGCGCGCATCCTCCGGCGGGAAGCACCTCGCCTCGGGCTGGGTAGCAACTTTGTGATCTATGATGATGATGATCAACATCGGGTGATCACCCGGATCCTCAAAGAACTGAATCTGGATCCCAAAATGTACCGGCCGGTGGCGGTTCAGGGGGCTATCTCCCGCGCCAAGAACGACCTCATCACCGCTGAGACCTATCATCCGCCCACTTATTGGCATGAGGCCGTGGCACGTGTTTTCCCGCGGTACGAGGATGCCAAGGCGGAGAGTAACGCGCTAGATTTCGACGATCTCCTGCTCAAGGCGGTGGAGCTGTTTCGCGATCACGATGATGTGCGGCAACGCTATCAGCAGCGATACCAGCACTTTCTCGTTGACGAGTTTCAAGACACGAACAAGGCGCAGTACGAGCTGGTGCTGCTGCTGGGGTCTGCGCAGCGTAATGTTTTCGTGGTGGGCGACGAGGACCAAAGCATCTATAGCTGGCGCGGCGCCGATTTCCGCAATGTGATGCGCTTTCGCGCGGATTTCGCTGATGCGCGAGTCTATATGTTGGAGCAGAACTATCGTTCGACGCGCAACATCTTGGATGCCGCACAGGCCGTGATCTCTCGCAACCGACACCGTGCCGATAAGCAGTTGTGGACCGAGAACGAGCGCGGGTCGGCGATCCGCTTGCAGGAGGCTTATGAGGAGCGTGAGGAGGCCGAGTTCGTTGTGAGCGAGGTGCAGCGGCAGATAGCTCGCGGGGCCTGTCGGTACAACGAATGCGCGGTGATGTACCGCACTAATGCCCAGTCGCGCGTTATCGAGGATGCTTTTATGCGACATGGGGTGCCTTATAAACTCATCGGCGGCACCCGCTTCTATCAACGGCGCGAGATCAAGGATATTCTGAGCTATCTGCGTGTCATTCACAACCCCGACGACGAAGTGGGTCTCGGGCGCATCATCAACCTGCCACCGCGAGGTATAGGCGCCAAGACCTGGGAACAGTTGACCTCCTGGGCAGCGAATCTGGGTATGTCAGCGGGAAGAGCCCTGCTGTATCTGGCCGAGGTGAAGCGCGATGGGCGCGGAGTAGACGACTTGCCGCTATCCGGACGTGCGAGCAACCTCTTGTTAGGGGTTGGAGAGCAGTTGTCGTGTTTTGCTGCTGCGAAAGCGGAGCTCACCCTATCCGAACTGCTGGAGCTGGTTCTGCGCGAGACTCGCTATCTGGACTATTTGCGAGACGGTACTGAAGAGGGCGAGGAGCGAGCCAACAATGTGCGAGAGCTCTTTTCGGTAACAGATGGGTATGGTGCCATGTCGCCGGCCGTGGCGCTCTCCAGCTTTTTGGAGGAGGTTGCATTGGTCGCTGATGCTGACGAGCTGGATCGCGATGCGGACGCGGTGACGCTGCTCACATTGCACACGGCCAAGGGCCTCGAGTTCAACACGGTGTTCATGGTGGGCATGGAGGAGGGAATCTGCCCGCACAGCCGGTCGCTCGATGATCCCGATAGCATGGAGGAGGAGCGTCGCTTGTGTTATGTGGGTGTCACACGCGCCAAGCGGCATCTGTATCTGTTACGTGCCTTCCGCCGCACGCTGTACGGTAACTCGGAGCTGCGCGAGCCATCGCGTTTTCTGCTCGATATACCCACCGAGCTCACTGAGGGGAATGTGTTGCGCGCTACGACGGCCCCTCCTACAGCATCCAGCCCCCGCCAGGATCGACGCACATTCTTTGCCGAGCGCCGAGCTAGAGTGCGAGATGGCGCAGGGCTGCGCGGCCCCCGAGCCCATGACAGCGGTGATGGCCCCGGGAGGGATCGCCGACGCCCCAGTAGCTCAGCTGTCGAGACCGAGATCCCCAAACACCAGACCACACGCTGGGAGGCTGAGTTCGTGTCGGGCGAGGCTGTGCGGCACCCCATTTTCGGCCAGGGTACCGTGATCTCGAGCCAACTCACGGGCGATGATGAGGAGGTCACTGTGGCTTTTGAGGGGCGTGGCATCAAGCGCCTCATGGCCAGCTTTGCTCGTCTGGAGAAGGTCTGATCCCAAGCGCCCGAAGAGACTGCGGCTGCTACTCCTTGTCGTGGAGTAGCGCGGACACACTCGCCAGCCACCATGACGCTAGCTTTTGCACCACATGCCGCCCCGAACTGTAGATTCTAGCCATCTCCGTGGGTCTGATGGCATTGGCGTTGTACACTGCTACGGCGGTACCAGGCTTGGCCTGGGCCACAGCGGCGCCGATCGGAGGCCGCTTAGTCGCTGTCGCTATGACGGGCGCCGCCGGCACCCCAACGCTTGTCTCACGGGCCGAATTTCTCCTCTGTTACCGACGGACAGCATCGCACGCCGCTTTAACCAGCTCTCTACTACTGCGAGAACCACAGCGAGAGCGGTCTCCTGTCTGCTGCCACTGGGTCTCCGTTAGCCGTCCGGCACTGTGCAAGAGGGGCGACACGCTGATCTCGGATGAGTTAGCGAATCGCCCCTGCCCTGCCGAGGCTAGAACGGGATTAGAAAACAAAGCTCAACACGAGACTGACCAATAACACGATCACCCAGCCGATGGCAAGGGTGATAATGGTCTGCTCTGTCGTTAAGCGTAATGACTCGCGCACGGCAAAAAATGCGAGAAGCAGTGCGAGAATCCAGGCGATGGAAGCAATGAATGCGCCCAGACAGGGTATGAGCCCCAGGATCGCCAACGCCATAGGAGCATTGGCGTATCCGAGCACCCGTGCTATGGGCCAAAAATCCGTCTCAGCGCCGTAGAGCCTGGTGGCTACCAACATGGTCACGTAGCTCCAAAGCAACCAGTTCAGTAGAACCCCCGCTATCAAACGCACTAGAAAGGTGCCGACGAACGACCCCGACCATACGGCAGCCCCTAGAGCAGCTAGGAACGCGGATACGGCTACGATGATGGCGGCCTCGGTGTTGGCCTCAGGATCATCTCGTATCCCTTGGAAGACCGTCATGTCTTTTCTGGCCATGCTAGTGAAGCGTTGCACGATCTTGTTGAACATGGGAGCCTCCATCTGTGTGTGTTTGTGTTACAGGCTTGGTCCTGCACCGCGTCGATAACGCGGTCGTGAGCCTATACACTGTGTAGCTCGTCTGTCGTACTCGATCCCTAGGAAACGATCTGTTGGCTCTGAGCGCAGTGGCCCTCCTTTCTGCACCCTCCGGAGCACCCGCTATTCGTAACGCAACGCGGCACTGGCCTGTGTGTGTGCCGCGCCCAGCGCAGGGGCTAGACTGGCCAGAATCGCCAGGCCTAGGGCGAACGCGACACTCACGAGCACGGCTGACAGGGAAACGACATAATCTAGCGAGAAAAGCACACGGCTGAGTTGCGCTGTAAAGATACGCCCCGATGGATAGCCGATGGCGAGGCCGAGCCCCCAGCCCAAGAGGCCCAATACGATCCCTTCCGCCAAAAAGGAGACTAGAAGCGCCGCGTCGGTGGCCCCCATGGCGCGCATAACAGCGATCTCTCGGCGGCGCTCCAGGACGTTCAGCGTCAGGGTGTTCAGAATCCCCAAGGCACCCACCAACGCTACCAGGAACACCATAGCGACTAATCCATAGGTGAGCAAGCGCGAAGCCTCTTTCGCCGCTTGAATCTCCACATAGATCGGCTGCACGTTAGGTCGCCAACGCCAGACCTTGTGTTCTACGTCGGCCAAGATGCGATCAGCGGCGCCACGCTCTCGTGTTGCCAGCCCCAAGGCGAACAGACTGACGCGATCTGGCTGCCCCAGCATCTGAGCTAGCGCCGCTCTGGGCATAAAGGCTTTGCCTGCCAGGGTGCCGCCGAGGAAAATCGAGTTGTCTACAGCGATCCCCACCACCTCTAGACAGCGGAATTGGTCGTTGGCTTGTACTTTGATACAGTCGCCGACACGTATGCGCTGGGCGTCCGCTAGCTCTTCCGATACGACCACGGCATCAAACTCATCTGCTCGATACCAACGCCCCTCGCGCATTACCTCTCGGTACAGCGTGCTATCAGCGGGCAAGCCCCACAAGCGCGCTTCCGCTAGTTGTACAAAGCCGTTAACGACCAACCACCCCTCAGCAGCTGTTACCCCATCGACGGTATCAAAGACGTACTCGGTCTGTGGGTTCACGCTGTCGCCAAGCCAAACCCAGGCGTCGGCGTTGTATGTGGTATAGATACCGTCGATGGCAGCGTTCACCGAGTCGCGCGTTACGGTGGCGCTGAGAAACGCAGCCGTCGCCAAGCCAACCGCCAGTAGAGTCAGTGCCGTACGCGATGTGCGACGCCCCAAGTTGCGTACGGACATCGCCACCAGGGGCGGGATGCCATGTACTCGGCGCAGCAGCCTATCTATGCGCCCCTGCCCAAAGTCCGAACGGATGCCGTAGGATTCGAGCGCTTCTTTTATAGAGACTTGGGCTCCTAGTATAGCGGGGGCCAAGCCGCTCAGCAGTGTTATCCCAATACCAACAAGCAAACCCAACACGATGGCATCCGACGCCAGCTGAAATCGAACAGTGACGTTCCCCAGCGCGGCGATCCACAACACGATACGCCAACCGCCGAGGGTTCCGAGCAAGACACCCAACAGAGTACCCAGCGCCCCATAGATCAGCGCCTCCAGAAGGTAAACGAACAGCACTTGGGCTCGGGTCGCGCCCAGCGACTTGAGAATAGCGATCTCGTTGATCTGTTCGGCGACGCTGGCCGAGAGTGTGTTCACCACTAATAGCGAGCTCAGTAACAGGCCTATTACGGAAAAGATAAACATCACCACGATGAGAGCGTCAAGCTCGCGTTTGCCGACGAATTGCTCTGCGCTACGGATCTCGGGAGCGGCCCATTGGATGCTCTGCCGTTGCAAAAGCATCGAGACGCGCTGTAACACAGCGGGTATCTCGGAGGGATGCGATACTCTGATGAGCAGTTGATTGCTGCCCGAAATGCCTAGCAGGCGCCGAACAAAACTCGCCGGGACGTACCCCAACGCAGTGTTGGTAATAGTGCTCGATAAATGGCCCGGGCTGCGCGAGATGCCGCTTATGCGCAGATAGCGCTCGGCGCCAGAGGGATCCTGGTAGGCGATCTCTTGACCCACAGCGAGCCCTTCGGAGCGGGCTGTGGAGCTGTCGATCAAAGCTTCGCCCAGTTTGGGGTAACGGCCCTCCAGTAGCTCAAATCGGTTCACTCTGACCTGTTGCCAGTCATCGATACCGAGGAGTTCGATATCCATCCACAGGTCGTTGGATCGCCAGCGCGTCATATAGCTCATGCGCAGCTCGGCCTCGGTGATGCGCGGATCCGTCTCGAGCAGCCGCACCAGATTGGAAGGGGCATCCCACACCCACATCCGGATGTCTGCTTGAGAGATGCCCACCACCAGAGTGCGTTGAACGCGCGTGATCGTCCGCGCGGTAAACACGATGGCAACCAGCCCCGCAACCCCTATCACCACCCCTAGTAACGTGAGCAGGGATCGGGTTGGCCGACGAAGCAAGTCGCGTAGAGCCTTGGTTATGAGGCCTCGCATGATCTTTTCGCGTTTCTACGAGTTGGCTGCGCCTCAGAGCAGGACTGTAGCAGGAGGGCGTTTGTCAGGGCAGCCCCTTCATGCTAGAATCGGTTAGTGTCGGGCATGACCCACCCTCCCGCCCAAACGGGAAGGACCAGACCATCGTCGAGCACACGAACCCACATATTGGCCTACCAGAGGTGCCGTGTCGTCTCTAGCCCCGCTCTTGTTGCTGATCCCACTTGCCGGCGGTCTGCTGGTCTCGGTCTTGCCAGACCGACCCCGGTTGGCCAAGCTGCGGCAGTATCTGGTACCCCTCGTGCTCTTGGTGACGACTATCGCCATCGTCCTTGCGGGCCTGGAGAGAACGAGCGCAGTAAAGATCCCATTTTGGGGGCAGGCGACAGTCTTTGGAGATGGTCTCGAGCTATCGCTTGACCATCTCGCTCTGATTATCTCGCTTGTGATGGTTGGCGCGTTTTTGATGATCAGCACTGCAGCGGCTGAGCCCAGATCGGAACGCGGCAAAGGCTCGAATATCTTGGTGCTCGTTGCAATGGGCCTGGGTACATGCAGCGCCGCCAATTTGCTGACGATGGCCCTCTTCTGGGTTGTCACCGATCTGTTGTTCCTCAGGAGCGATCTGCTCAGAAACTCGGAACGAGACCTTGAAGGCGTTATTCGCAACGCCTTCTTGAGATTGTTGGGGGTTCTGGGGCTCATCACAGCTGCGCTCTGGATGGCCGCCCAAGTGGGCGATACGCATCTCAAGGCATTCGTGCCGGGAGCCGCTCCAATATTGGCCTTGATGGCAGCAGCTACGATACGCTTGGGCATCTACCCGCTTGTGCAGGAACTCGACCGCCCACCGCAGCTATCGCTGATGTCGCTGTGGACGGGCGCGTATCTGTGGCTGAGAATAGTTGGCCTGACCTATCGCACCCTGCCGGGCGCCCAGTCGCTGGCCCCTGCAATGGCTATCATCTTACTCATCAGCGCCATTCTCGCAAGCCTCTCTTCAGTGGCGAATCGGACTTGGGCGCATATCAGATTGTATGGGGCAGCCATGCTCCTCTACGCCCCGCTTGTCAGCCCAGTGGGAGGCTACAGCATTTCGCTGATTATCGTGGCCGGGCTGGCCGTGATGGAGGCGCTGATACAGCTCAGGTCGTATCACATGTTTAGGCCCGAATGGCCCGAGTGGACGCAGCTTCCGAGCTACCTGTTGCTGGCATCCCTTTTAGGTGCGCCCTTCAGCCTCGGGTTCGCCGTGCAGTGGTCTCTCTTGTGGCTGACATGGTCATCTCCTTGGCGCCACCTTTTGCCGCTGTTGGTTATCTCGGATCTGTTCGTGTCGTTAGCGGTGTGGCGCCACATTCGGCCGTGGATGTTGCAGGCCTCTTCGCATGAGGCAACTGGTACGAATCGAATGGCATACCTAGCGGTTGTGGCGACGAGCCTGCTCTTTCTGCTCATCGGCTTTACCCCTACAGCGCTCACCTCCCTTGTTCCAGGGCAGGATCCGGGCGTGCGTTTCCCTACGTGGGATGTGCTCCTCTCTGGGGGCCCAGGCTATTGGGCTACCATGGTGATGGCAGCGATCGTGCTCCCGTTTGGGGGCCTATTAGTTCTTCGCCGAGCTTGGGAGGAGGCCCCCAAACACTTCCTAAAGGCGGCGAGAACGCTTTATACCGCGCTAACGCTCCAATGGCTGTACACGGGCTCGGAACAATTGTGGGGTAAGGTGAGAGATAGCGCTGCCGCCGCATTACGCGCCATCGAGGAGAACCACGTTTTGGGCTGGACCCTGCTATTGGGGCTCGTCGCCGCGCTGTACCTCGCGGGAAGGTGACTCTAGTGCCTGCTATTGATAGGTTGTTTGCATTTTTGGCAAGGCTCACCCCCCAGCAGATTACGCTGGGCTTGGTGGTCGTGTCAGCGCTGTTGCTGATCACCGAGGACCGGCGCTTCTCGCTTGCCGCTCTGTTGATGCAATACGTGCTGTTCGCTCTACTGGTGGCGGCGCGAGTCTATCCCTCCATCGTCTTTGTGAGGGTGGGCATTGGGCTCGCTATGTGTCTGATCCTCTTTGTCACGGCTTGGAACGCACAACCTCACCCAAATGGCCGGATGACGCTGCACACTGATGGCGACCCTTTCTTGGCCCGACTGACCAGCACCGATCTTGCTGCTACGGGTGTCTTTGTACGACTGTCCGTCGCCGCGTTGGGTGGCCTGATCGCCTATGGTGTGTGGTCGAGCTACCCGCTGGCTGGTGTGAGCCCCGAAGCGAATCTTGCGGGGTATTGGCTGGCAACGTTGGGCCTATTGACAATCATCACAACATCCGATCCGCTGCGTATGGGGTTCGGGCTCATTACGTTCATGAATGGGTTTGAGGGGTTGTACATGGCGTTGGAGGGTGGGCTGCTCGTCATCGGTTTGTTGGGGATCATAGACATCGCCATCGCTTTGACGATCGCGGTATGTGCCGAGTCGTGGATAGCCACGCAACGACAGGAGGAAGCCTAGTGCTCACCCTCTGGCTCGTTGCGATCCCTTTGGCGATGGCTGTCGTGCTCTTTGTGTTGCGCCGGATACCGATCGTTGCTGCTCCGCTCTCGGCAAGCACATTGATGGCGGTTGCTATCCTCGCGTCAACACAGAATGTCGGCGTCCCGCTCACCTTCATGGGGCGTATGTTGGATTTGCCGCCGCTGAACGCTACTGCATTGGCCTACTGTTCAGCACTAGTAGCCCTGCTCCTGATCTACGGTTACCGTGTGGACCAAGGGCCCTTCAGCTACCCCGTGACGCTGGTGAGTATGGCGCTGTTTGCAGCATCGCTGATTGTACAGAACGTCACACTGGCCACGCTCTGTTTTCTCGGGGCTGGTGTTCTGGCCGTGATGCTGATCCCTGGAGAGCTGGAAGGGTCGGCTATCACGGGGATGCGCACGTTAGTCATACTGACTTTGGCGGCCCCCTTGCTCTTGCTGGCAGCTTGGGCTATGGACTCGCGAGCCGTGGGAATCGATGCGGCCACGTTCTCGAGGCTGAGTGTGGTTATGCTGGCGCTGGGATCTGGTGTGGTGCTGGCAGTGGTCCCTATGAATGCTTGGCTGCCAGCGGTGTTCCGAAAGGGGCCCGCTCTCTCTGCCGTGTTGCTCAGCGTCGTGCTCAGTACGGCTGCGCTACTGCAACTCGACACCGTGTTGCGTTACACCATGTGGGCTGCGGGCAAGCAAATCTTTGCCGATCTGGCGCTGAACGCTGGCGCTGCAACCGCCATAGTGGCCGGTGTCGTCGCGATTACACAGCAGTCGCTGGGCGGCGCGCTGGCCTATGCAGCGGTGGCGGATATGGGGGTGGCGTTGATCGGTTTCGGATTGGGGAACCCCGAGAGCACCAGCGCGGCGGCACTACATCTAGCGTATCGTGGCGTATCGATTGTCGCGATTTCTATGGCGCTGGGCATCTTCAGAGGCACTCTCGATGGAGAGGAGATCGCCCATCTGAAGGGGGCTTTCCACCGGGCGCCGCTATCCACTGTGGGGATGCTTATCGCCGGATTCTCGCTGGCCGGCCTGCCGTTGACGGCCGGGTTCACAACGCGCTTGGCGGTGCTGCGCTCGCTCGGGGCTATGCGCGTAGGGTGGGTGATCGCGCTTGGATTAACGGGGTTGGGGCCTGCGTGGGTCTTTGTGCGGTGCGCGATCGCGGCCTTTAGGCCGGGCGAAGAAGGTGCAGAGAAGCGCGAATCGTTCGTGCCGGCGCTTTTGACCTTGGCGCTGGGGCTCTGTTTGCTACTACTGGGCATTGCACCGGGGCTACTGACGTTTCTGCCAACGCGCTGGTTGGAGAGCCTGCCGGCAGCGCTGATCCCCGTGATGAATGGTTAGCACCCAAATAGCCGGCAAGTGCTCGGGCAGAGGGCTGAGGTCTCAACTCCCCAGGAACCGCAGCGCAGCGAGGATGCGCCCATCGAGCCCCCGAACATCCTGGGGCACCGCGCGTATCGCGGTCTGCGCCTCCGCAACGCTGTATCCCAACGCTGTGAGCGCGCTGATGACGTCCACGTCGCCTTGTTGTAATGCGCTAGACCCCACGCCCTCCACCTTGCCGATCTTGTCTCGCAGGTCTAGCAACAGGCGCTGCGCCGTCTTGCGCCCTACACCGGGTATTCGAGCCAGAGCAGCGGCGTCTTCCGATGCGACAACCTTTCGCAGGGCCTCGGGATCAAAGAATGATGTAACGCTCAGCGCGGTGCGCGGCCCGATACCCGTCACGCCCAATAGCGTCACAAAAAGCTCGCGTTCCTCCGGAGAGAGGAACCCGTAAAGAGTCATCTCGTTCTCGCGCACTATAAGATGTGTGTGCACCTCGATAGTCTGGCCAATAGAGGTGGACTGGTCGAGTACCGAGGTGGGCACTCGTACAGAGAAACCGACCCCCGATACATCGATAACGATGGCGTGGTCAAAAACCGCTCGAAGCTTGCCGCGCAGACTAGCGATCACTCTCAGCCTCTGGATTCCAGCATACCGGCCATGCGAGCCGAATGGTGGTGACAGATGGAGATAGCCAGCGCATCAGCCGCATCATCTGGCCGGGGGATCTCCTCCAGGCAAAGTAGAATGCGCACCATCTGTTGCACCTGAGACTTGCCTGCTTGACCGTACCCTGTCAACGCCTGTTTGACTTGAAGCGGTGTGTATTCGGCAATGGGCACATGGGCCTGCGCCAGAGTAAGGAGAAGCACTCCCCGAGCTTGCCCTACAGAGATCGCCGTGCGCGCGTTTGTGCCGAAAAAGAGCTGCTCTACTGCGGCGTACGCTGGGCTGTATTGTGTCAGAATATCCGTTAGAGCGTCATGTAGTTGCATCAAGCGTTCTGCAAGGGCGGTAGTGGCTGATGTCCGTACTGTGCCATAGGCCAGCGCAGTCAACGAATCTCCGTCCCCTTCCACAAGGCCATAGCCAGTGATGGCTAACCCGGGGTCTACACCCAGAACTAACATCGTGCGCTCTAAGCTGCTTCAGTCTCGTACTTGGCCATCAGCTCATCGGGGATATCGAGGTTCGAATACACAGACTGTACGTCTTCGAGATCCTCCAACGCTTCCAGGAGCTTCATGGTCTGGAGCGTCTCTTTCTCTCCTAGGCTCATCATACTCTGTGGGATGCGGGAGAGCTGGGCGGTGACGATCGCGTATCCCGCTTCGAGCAGAGCCTCTTCAACGGCTTTGAAATCCTCCAGCTGTGTGTACACCTCTACAATGGTGTCACTAATCTCCACGTCCTCCGCCCCCGCATCGATGGCGACCAGCGCGAGCTCTTCGGGATCACTGTCTCCTACCTCGAGAGAGATATATCCCTTGCGCGAGAACATCCATGCTACAGAGCCGTCGGAGCCCAAATTGCCCCCGTAACGAGAGAAAGCGTGTCGGATATCGGACACTGCACGGTTTCTGTTGTCGGTGAGGGCTTGAACAATGATCGCAGTGCCTTGGGCCCCATAGCCCTCGTAAATGTACTCCTGCAGATCCTCACCCTTGATCTCGCCAGAACCCCTCTTGATGGCACGCTCGATGTTGTCTTTGGGCATATTCGCCTGCCGGGCCTTATCCAGCACCAAGCGCAGACGGAAATTGGCGTCCGGATCCGGGCCGCCCTCTTTGGTAGCGACGGTGATCTCATGCCCCAATTTTGTGAACAACTGCCCACGCTTTGCATCAGCGACTCCTTTGGAGCGCTTGATGCTGGCCCATTTACTGTGTCCAGACATAATCCCCCTCCTGAACGCATCCGTACGGATGCAATGCCAACTGATTATACCATCAAGTATCCGCAACCCCTAGCTCACTACAGGGCGGGCAGGATGCGCCCCTGCCCGCCTATGATTACACAGCGTCCAACGTGCCCAGTCCGAGCAATAGCCTGAGTTGTCGGGCCGTATCGATAGCCTGCCCCTGCCAATGGTTGTTGGCATAGATGAATGTGTGCTGCGTGTCCTCCGATAGACGCTGAATCTTGGGCACCCACGGCCTGAGCTCTTCGGCGCTGTAAGTGTAATCGTAGCGCTCGGACGCCTCTTCGTGATGCCACCACTTGTCATAGTTGCGTCCGTGAAAACGAACATACGACACGTCTGAAGTAGCTATCCCGATGGGTGGTATGAGGGCTTCGAACTGGGGTTGATCCACACAGCAGAAGCCCAGCCCCAGCTCGCGAAGCAGATCGAATGTTTCGTCCGTGATCCAATCGCGGTGCCTGAACTCTATCACCACTGGCAGGTCGCCGATACGTTCGCGGAACAGGCGAAGATAGTCTACATTCTCGGGCCGGTTGCGGAAGGATGTGGGGAACTGACCCAAGATGCAGCCCAGCTTGCCACTCTCGATCCAGGGGCCGAGGGCCTCCACAAAATGCTGAAACGACTCTGTGTTATCCTCGCGCTGGTGTGTCATGCTCTGATGAGCTTTGATGGAGAACACGAAATGTGAAGGCGTTTTGTCCGCCATGGCCATGAGCGTCTTTGCGCTGGGGAGGTTATAGTACGTATAGTTGATCTCAACTGTGTCGAACTCGCGAGCATAGTAGCTGAGCTTCTCTCGATCGGAGTAGCCTTCGGGATAGAAAGGCCCTTCCCAATCCTTGTAGCTGAAGCCACTCGTACCAATATGGATCATCTCTACACCCCTTCATCGGAAGCTGAGGCAACTTCCCGAGGCTGTTCGGCATCCGCGATCACGGAACGCGATCGTCCTCCCGCCTCCGGAGGGCCTACGATACCGCGTTCCTCCAGTTGGTCGATGAGTCGTGCCGCTCTGGGATAGCCGATCCTCATCTGGCGCTGCAAGAAAGAGGCGGATGCCTGGTTGTGCTGTAACACTAGCTCCTTCGCCTGCTCCAGAAAGCTATCCTCCGAGTCATCATCGTCGAGCGACATACCATCCCATGGGGCCACTGCCTCCGCGCCCAGAGCCTCTTCCCCATCCTCTATCTCCTCCGGCTCTTCTGCGTTGGTTCGTGCCGTGTCGCGCCAGAATCGTACGAGGGCCTCCAGCTCTCTATCGGAGACAAAGCAGCCCTGGATGCGCTGCAGTTTGGGCGAATCCGGCGCCATATAGAGCATGTCGCCCCGCCCCAATAGTTTCTCTGCGCCGGGAACGTCGAGAATCACACGAGAATCGATCTGCGAGGTGACTGCGAAGCTGATGCGTGCTGGAAAGTTGGCTTTGATCAGCCCCGTCACTACATCTACCGAGGGCCGCTGTGTGGCGATGACCAGATGGATGCCGGTGGCCCGCGCCATCTGTGCGATGCGGCAGAGGGTCTGCTCCACGTCATCGGGAGCCGCCAGCATCAAGTCGGCCAACTCGTCGATAATCACGACGATCATGGGCAGAGGTTCGGGCCCTCTGGCCTGGGCTCGGCGGTTGTACGCCGAAAGGTTGCGCACCCCTAAAGCCGAGAACTCGGCGTATCGGCGGTCCATCTCCCGTGTCACCCAACGCAGCGCAGCTATAACCTTAGGCACCTCCACCACCACCGGGCCGATCAAATGTGGCACGCTATTGTAATTGGTCAGTTCGACACGCTTGGGGTCGACCATGAGCAGCTTGAGCTGCTCCGGCGTATTGTTGAACAGCAACGAAGCGATGATAGCGTTCAAGCACACGCTCTTGCCCGAGCCTGTGGCCCCGGCCAGCAGAAGATGCGGCATGCCCGCCAGGTTGGCGATGACGGGCTCGCCCGAGACATCTTTACCCAGCGCCAATCGCAGAGGAGCATGCATCTTGCGAAACTGATCCGACTCGAGCACGCCTCTCAGGCCCACCATCGATTTGGTACTATTGGGCACCTCGATCCCCACCACCGACCTGCCTGGTACCGGCGCTTCGATCCGGATGGGTGCGGCGGCCAGCGCCAGGGCGAGGTCGTTCGCCAACGACAGGATCTTGTTGACCCGGATCTTGTACCGATGCGTGATGCCATCGCGATCTTGCCGCTCGATATAGCCAGGCTCGATACCGAACTGCGTCACAGCCGGCCCACGGTGCCACTCGACGACGCGAGCAGGTATGCCGAAAGCCTTGAGCGTATCCTCGATGAGCTCCGCTCGATGCCGAGCATCGCTATCATCACTGCTCTCAGACTCGTCGGGCACCAGAAGATCTAGAGGTGGTAGCCCCGAGGGGCGTGCTTTGGGGCGGCCGCTCGCGGTGCTGGACTCCCTTCTTCGCCCCAGCTTGGCTGTGCGTGCCCGTTCACTACGAGGGAGCTCCGAGCTGGTGCTGCCCACTTCTTGAACGGTGGCTATCTCCAGCTCTGACTCCTCATCGCGGTACTCCTCCTCGCCGCTGCGTCCTGCTTGCATGCGGGCTATCCAGTCTCGGGCATGAGCACTGATCTTGGCCCAAACGGACCGTGTGTGCCACGAGATCACCTCCCAGGGTATCCCCAGGGCCATATACAGCGCACCGAACAAGACACCCGTCAGGAACAGAAATCCACCGATACGCCCCAGCACGGGGACCAATAGCTGCCACAGGCACCAACCCGTGAAGCCGCCGCCTCTGCCTGCCACGGCCAGCTCTGTGGGTGCTCCCGGCATTGCTATGTGTATCATACCGAGCAAGCAGAAAAACGAGAGCACCGCCCCTACTACAGCTTGCCAGCGAGGGTTCAGGCGCTGTTCGACCATCTCCCAGATGAGCAGCACGATGCCACTGGCAAGCATCAGGATCGCAATGGGATATGCTCCGATGCCAAAGAGCTGCCGCAAAGACAAAGCCCACGCATCGCTGAGCTTGCCTTGGCCCCGTGCGACCATGGCGATGACTGTTACGGCCCCGATCGCTGTGATTACGAGCCCCCAGACTTCACGCTGAATCAGTAGATCCTTGATGCGGCTCGTAGCTTGCAGGTCCAAAGAGGGTGGTCGCAACCGCGAATCGGAACTCTGAGCGCCTTTGGCACTCTTGGTGCTTCTTCTAGTCATATAGATGATTATACCGTTGCGTATGGAATGCGAATAGGGAAAACCACAATATATGAACGAGTTGGCGATGAAAACGCCACACAGGCAGTCGTTCGGCTTCTCTGAACATCTGCGCTGAGTGGCGAGCTTGCGAGTCCTCGCTGTAGGCCGTGCTCTATGGCCACGGCGAGGACGTATCACCTAAAAGAAAAAGTGTGTAGCGTCCTCCAAGTCACTCTCAGCTAGTTCAGTGTCTGGCGGTTGTGCCTGGCGCATGCTGAGCCCAAGCCGCCGATTGACGCTATCGATTCGGATGATACGAACCTGCACATGATCTCCGGGTGTCACTATTTCGGAGGGATCGACCACTTTGGTATCTGAGAGCTCGGAGATATGCACGAGCCCTTCCAATCCTTCCTCGATCTGGGCGAAAGCTCCAAACTCGACGACATTCGTCACAGTCGCGGTGATTGTTTGCCCCACCTCGTATTTCTCGTCAACCAGTGTCCACGGGTTCGCCCGCAACCGCTTGAGGCTCAAAGCAACCCGGCGGCTCTCTTGGTCAACCGAGATGACGTAAACCTGTACCGGATCCCCGATGCTGAGCAGCTCACGTGGGTGATTCACGCGTCGCCAAGAGAGCTCCGAAAGATGGATCAGGCCGTCTACACCGCCCAGATCCACAAAAGCGCCGAAATCACAGAGATTGCTGACGACGCCATTGCGCGTTTCGCCGGGAGCAATCTCGCTCAAAAGGCGCTCGCCATCTTTGGGGCCCCACACGGTAGCCCGCTCCGAGAACACCAGACGATTTCGCCCCCTATCTAACTCTATCACCTTCAGATCGAGCTCCTCACCCACCCATCGCGCTAGCCGGGCGTCTCGCTCCTCGTCGGTCTCACATATCGTTACGTCTTTGAGCTGTGATGCGGGTACGAATCCCTGTAGCGTACCCCATCGAATCAAGAGGCCGCCGCGGTTCCACCCCGTCACAATACCTTTCACGATACTGCCAGACCGAAACACTTCCGCAGCCTCAGTCCAGGCTGTATCCCATTCGGGAGATAGGTTCTGCGAGTATGCGAACTGCTCCTCTCCATCTGGCCAGGGTATCTCGGCGTCCGGCGTCGAGTCCTTGTCGCTGTCGCTACTTGCAGCTCGGTAGCGGCGCTTTGCCTCCTCGATGAACCGCTTCAGTGACTCTAGACTCGTCACACTCAGCCCCATCGTCTTCATTCTCCCCTTTGATGGTGATCGCTATGAAGCTTCTTTGGTCGATGCCGGTTGTGTTGGGTGCGGGCTCAAGTGGCAAATCGAGCTAGGTCCGGTTTCGGTGGACTCGATTCGGCCATCAGACAACTCGCGACGGAGCTTGGCCATATCTCTTTGAGAGATATTTGATGCCAGGGCAACGCACGCTATCACGGATGGGGGCGTTACGGCGTTGCCTGTGCCCCAAGGCGAGCCGCCTGCCAAGCAGCAGCTCAACGAATTCATTATAGAAGGCTGAGCTCTGGTTGTCAACGCAAGTGTAACCCACTGTCGTTGTCCAAAGATTTCCGCTTTGGTTAATCTGCGAAAATGTCACTCCGTGTCAACAAAAAAGGCGCCCTTGTCTGAACCAAGGCCCGTGCAGCGCGCATCCAGCCAGCGGATCAGGTCGCGTAAGACAGCGCGGCGCGCCTCTGGCGCGTCGTTAAACACCTCGTGATAAGCCCCCTCGTAAACCATCAGTGTTTTGTCCTCACTGGAGGCTCGCTCATGTAGTAGGTGTGCCCCTCGGATATCCGTCAGTATATCCTCTTGCCCGTGAATGATGAGTAGCGGAACGCGCACGCACTCGGCATCCCGCGTCGCACGCTCCAGTGCGCCCGATATCTCGGCTGCAAGCCGCACAGTACCAGGGCCGTGGTGTATCAGGGGGTCGGCGTACGTGGCGCGCACCCACTCGGTGTCACGCGATATGCCTTGTGCCGGTAGAGAGATGAGGCGCAGGCGGGGCAAAAAGCGCGCGAGAAGGGCGTTCAGGCGAACGAGCCAGGGTGGGAAGCCCCTTCCCGGCACCAGCGCCGTACCCGATGATATGAACCCTGCGACATCGCCCGGGTGCTCAGCAAGCCATCCGAGGCCCACCGCGCTGCCCATGCTATGGGCGAACAGAAAAATGGCCCGATCGGGCTGTTTCGTGGCTATTGCCTCGCGAAAGATGTCCAGCTCGTCGATAAAAAGCTGGAAGCGGTCCACATGCAGCCTCGCCCCCTCGGACCGCCCGTGCCCCCGATGGTCATGGGCGTAGACCGCGTATCCCGCTTCGACGAGCGCCTGTGCCACACGCACATAGCGCCCGCCGTGGTCGGCAACGCCATGACATATCAGCACAATCGCTTTTGCATGCTGCGGGAGCCAGCATTGGTAATAGAGCTTTATCCCGCCAACTCCGGAGAATGTGCCTTCTTTGTGAATCATAGACGCCCGAGCTAAGGTTGGGAAAGCGCCCTGCGCTCAAACCATCACTTTCTGTTAGGAGTGGCTAGGCCACGTGCAGAGCCACTCCTAGAGCCCTGTGGCCGGAACGAGTTACGACGCAGTCTCGAGCTTTAGATCCGGATTCTCCGGCCCGTAGTGGCGCAGCATCACAATCGGATCCGTATCGCTGGGGTTCGTCACCACAACGCCCGCACGCGCGGCCTCTTCAGTGACAAAGAACTCGTCATTAGTCAACTGACCAAAACGGATCAGCGTGGGCGTCTCGATCGGTCGCTCCTGCAACGTACCATGTCCCTGCAGCAAAATCAGACCGTAACACGCTTGATCCTTGAGTGTAACCGTCCTCCCCGGCAGGATGGTCGTCTCTTTGGCACTAAAGGCGGAGCTGCGATATGCGATCCACATATCGATATAGCCCTGTGCTTCCATCTCGGCCATAGGGGCCACTGGCTTGGGGCGCATAAAGCGGTGCTTGGCAAACGCGGGATCCAGGTTGAGGCCCCAGTCCAGCATGTCCACGATATAATCCAGATCCCTCTTGTGATCATCCGGCACATTCTTGACCAAGAGATCCCACGATATGGGCATATCGTTCACGAGGGACTGGAACATGCCGAACACATCGCTGGCGCCCTGCGGCTCGTAGGTGCACAGGCTACCGGGCGCATGGAGAACGCCCTCCGGCACATCCCAGCCCGTGCCCGGCTCCAGGCGATACGCTCGTGATAGGTTGGTGATTTTGTTATCCCCTTTGTCCCAGTTGCGAAGGCAGTCTTTGATCTGCTCGCGCGTGGTGCCCGGCTCTAGGCCAAAGAAGGTGTACGGGAAGAGCCCGCCGTGGTTATTGAGCTGCGTGGGGAAAAAGTACGCCTCAGGTTTGGGTAGCTGGGAGACGCGGTGCGCATCGTCCTCTTTCTGGTGAAGGTGATGTGGAAGCGCGCCGAGATTGTCAAAGAATTTGGAGTACATGGGCCACCGACCGTACTGATCCATGAGCCGCCTACCGATGATAGCGGAGCCCGCAAGCTCCACAGCACTCCTTAGCAGCACTCTATGTGTCTGGCTACCATCAGTAACAACGATATAGCTGAGTCCCTCATCCGGCAGTGTCTCCGGCCCATTGTCCGCCGCCACAGTAGAAGAGAACCAACGTTCATCGATGCCGCCACGATGAGCGCCAAAGGCATAGTAATCGTCCGGATGCAGCTTGATCCGCCGACCCGGCACGCAGAACGACCGAGGCACCCAGTTCGGTGCGAGACGAAGCACACCCGCTCCCTGATCCAACGCCATCTGCACAAGGCTGTTTGTATTCATCTCTCTAGCTCCTGAGATTGTAAGATCCATTCGAGTAATGTTCTACTCCATACCTTGCGGAACCGCAAGGGCGTGAACGAGCTGGGGCGAGATCCGCCGGCAGTGCTACCTCGAGGGAAAAAGAAGAGCCTGCCACCTCGAGCGGCAGGCATGTTCTCTATCAGTTGTACGGACCGGCCCAGCCCATTGCTGCAGGCGGCCATAGCGCAGGTATTGTCGCCTACGATCTGGCTACTTTTTCTTTTTTTTGGGTGCTTTTTTCTTGGACGGCTTGTCTTTCGGTGTCTCTTTCTTTGCCATCACGTACCTCCTTGTGAGGGGCCCCGCCCTGGAGTGAGAACGCTCACGTAAAACACAGCGCTCCCGATCGGCCCAAGCTTTGCTCTTTCTCTTGAGTTTGCTTTCACATCTCACCGACAGGAATCACCCAAGAGAACCGCTGAGCTTGCGCTAGCAAGCTCACATACATGATGATAGCATGTACATAACACCGAGTCAATGGTCGTAACTATGCTGCACCTTGCTTACACTTGGCTGGGCGATCACGCTGTAAGCATATTTAGCGGCTATGTACAGCCTTCGAATATACCAAGCCCCTCCTGATCACGGCGTGGTTGACGCTGCTATACCACCTGGGTTACGATGCTCGGGATTGGTCGTCTCCGTTTGGATTGGGCGAGGACCTAGGGCGGCACAACAGTTATCGGCGGTGCTGTATCGGCACGCCAGAACAAAGGAGGACCTCATGGGTACCGCAAAGGTGGGTATCGGCGTTCTATCTTTTGCACACGGGCACGTGAGCAGTTATGCACAGCGCTTCCAGACCTTTGATGATGTGCGCCTCGTGGCCTGTTGGGATGACAATGAGGAGCGCGGTAAGGAGGCTGCAGACCGATTCGATATGGCGTATTCTCCGCATCTAGAGGATACGCTGAATCGGCCCGACATCGACTGCATCATTGTGGCCAGTGAAACCAACAAACACGCTGACCTTTGTGTGAAAGCTATGGAGGCCGGCAAGGCCGTGCTGCTACAGAAGCCGATGGCCATCACATTGGCCGATTGCGATCACATTATCGACGCCGTCGAGAGAACCGGCGTATGGTTCAGCTTGGCCTTCCAGATGCGCACGGATCCACAGAACATCCGTATGAAGGAGCTGGTGGAGGCGGGCGAGATCGGGCGCTTGGGCATGATACGAAGACGGCATTGTATTGGGGTGCTTTTCAGCAAGAGCTTTGTGGAGGGCCCCAGCAAGTGGCACATCAGCGCCGAGGCCAACAAAGGGATGTTCTTTGATGACGCCACCCACGCGCTGGACTGGCTGGTCTGGATGTTGGGTAAGAGACCAGTCTCTGTGATCGCCGAGATCGACAATGTGCTGACGGATGTAGCGCCGGACGACACCGGTGTGGCCGTATACCGCTACGACGACGGCCTCTTTGCGACGATTCTCAACTCGAGCGTGACACTGGCGGGGGAGAACACCACAGAGATCTATGGTGATAAGGGCGTCATTATCCAAAACCACGGCGATGGGCCCTCCTGTGCTATCAAGCCGCCCTGCCCCATCGGTGTCAAGATGTACCAGAGCGAAAAAGCCGATTCTGGGTGGCAAGACCTCAACCTGCCCATCCCCCAAGGTCATGGAGAGCGGATCGCAGGTGTCGCGCGGCCTTTTATCGATGCGTTCAAGGCCGGCAAACCCATGTGTACGGCAGAAGAAGGCCGCATCTCCATCGAGATGGTGTTGGCCGCTTATCGCTCCGCGGAGACGGGACAGAGGGTGTCGTTCCCGTTCTCAGAGTAGCTCTCGAAGCGAGGGTCCGTGGCGTTTACGCCAAGTGATGTGGAGAGCCTTGTAAGAGCCGATCCAGTGGGGGATCGGCTCTCTCTTTTTCGAGCGATGTAGTGCACTGAGCCAAGACCTGCAACATTACTGATCCTCATAGCGCGTCGGAGCTCGAGTTGCCGGTTGGTGCGGAATGCGGGGGTCACCGCCACCAAGCGATCCTGTAGCGTTCCGAAAGATTGACGTATCGCCTCCCATGGGGTAGAATCCTGTATCAGTCTCGCGATGCGGGCCCATAGCTCAGCGGTTAGAGCGGCCGGCTCATAACCGGTTGGTCCCTGGTTCGAATCCGGGTGGGCCCACAGACGATTGGAGGCTTTATGCTCAGACCTCTTGGCCACCAAACGGGGCGGCCGGGAGGTCATTCTATTGTGCGCGCCGCTTGCTCGAATGGCTCCCCTTTTGCCCACATTGTGCGAAACATGATCATCTCGTATGCAGATACGAGGCCGTATTGCACCCGCGCTGACTTGCCTCTTTTGGATGGGGTCGGAGCAGTACAGCAGCTCATTCAGCTACCTGCAGCCTTGGCAGTGTGCGAGCCATCAGGTATACTGTACCAATCGCGCAGAGGGGACATCGGATGGAGAAGAGCCGGGTGGTACATGATTTCGCCCCACTCGTTGCGGGCGCTTGGGCGGCCTACGAGCGGCTGGAGTTAGCTGAGGCGCTATCTGACTTTGAGACCGTGGCGCTGCAGAGACCCGATAGCTATGAGGCGCAACTCGGGTTGGCGCGCACCTATACCCGCATGCGGCAAGAGGAGCAAGCGTACGCTGCTGCTAGGCGTTGCACAGAGTTGGACTCGGAGCGCCCTGAGGGGTATGCTGCTCTCGGGATGCTGGATTTCCTCACCGACCAGTTTGATGAAGCCCAAAAGTCTTTGACCAAAGCCGTCGAGCTGGGGCCTCAGGAGATCGAGCCGCGCCTCACCCTGGCGCAGGTCTACGCAGACCTCAACAGGTTCGATGACTCTCATGCCGAGATAGAGAGCGCCCACGAACTAATCGATCGAATCGCCGATGAGGCTCTCCGGCGCCAGATGGTTGCTTATTCGCTTCACGCCAGGACGTACATCGCGTTGGCCGAGGGCAGGACCTCGGAAGCGCGCGATCTCGCCCAAGAGATCGTCAGCTATGAGGCGGATAACCCTTACGCGGCTTGTTTGGCCTACGCTAACTTGGGGTTAATGGAGGCCCGCAACCGTCACTTTGATGACGCTATCGCACATCTGGATCGCGCCTTTACCATGAACCCTTTTTTCCACCGGGCGGGGAGCGCTCTGGGACGTATTCTGTTGGTGCGGGGTGAGGGTGAACGCGCAGCGGAGGTGTTGGAGCGCGTGATCGACGCCATACCCCGAGTGGATGGACACACGCTGCACGCCTATGCGGCAGCATTGGCGAAGGCTGGTCGGCGTGAAGAGGCTCTGATCCAATATCGGGCGGCAATACATACAGGCCTGCGGGGTTTGGAGGGCCTGGTGGCCCGCTGGAACTTGGTGTGGCTCCATCATGTAGGCCGTATCGTTGTTATCGCGGGCGGGTTGGCATTGCTGCTCGTCTGGATCGTCTATGGAAGGCCCTCAGCGCAGACGCTGACTTTTGGCCTCATATTGGTGGTTATTCTGGCTCTGCAACGCTATTTTGGGCGTCGCAAGTAGATTGCACACCACCCTCTGTTTTTCCGGTACCGTTGTTCGAGAGCTCGGTCAGTTGGGTGTTGCGGAACCGTTGAATGGCTCGAGGCTGTGTGCTATACTTTGAACAGGTGCCTTGGCCGCTCCTCTGATCCCCAGGAGGTTGTGATGTACAAGAGAATCGGTCTTGCATTAATCAGTGCCGTGTTGCTCACAGTGTTGCTGGGCTCACCGGTTGTTGCACAATCCGAGGCTCAGGCCGTGGTGCATACCGTCATGTGGGGCCAGACTCTCACCTCGGTGGCGCGCCAGTACGGGGTTACGGTGGAAGCCCTCATGGAGGCGAACAACCTGAATAACCCCAATTATATCTTTGCTGGGCAACGCTTACAGATTCCGCTTCCCGCGGAAGACGTCACAATCCATACGGTCATGCCCGGCGAATCCTTGCTCACTATCTCGGCCAAATACGGTGCAACTCTACGAGAGATCGCGGTGCGCAACAATCTTTGGAACTGGAACCTGGTATACGTCGGACAGCGACTGATCATCCCAGGGAAAGAGCCGGAAGCACCCACAAAGCCGCCGGTCGCCTTAGAGGACTCGGAAGCAACGCTGCCGGAGATACAAGAGGAGATCATCATCAGCAGCCCTCAGCGTAATGATGCTGTCAGTACACCAATCACTATCAAAGGCTGGGGTAGCGGGTTCGAGCAGACACTGGCCGTGGATATTCTCGATGAGACCGGTAACGTCATCGGTCAGGGCTTTGCGATTATTGAGGGCAAGCCCGGAGAGCAGGGGCTATTCACTGGCACCGTGGAATACATACCCCCCGCTAGTGCACAGGTCGGGCGTGTCCAAGTGTATAGCATCAGCCCGCGAGATGGCGCCATAGAGCATTTAGCATCTGTGACGGTGAACTTGCAGCCTTAGTGCATCTGTGGGCTTTTTGAGAGCTCCAACCGCTCCACATAAGGCAAACAATACCCGGGCCGCTGGTCAAACCGATGCCAGCGGCCTGATCATTTGTCCAGGGCTTTCGTATTCAGGTCGCGTGCGGCGAGTAGCCCTCCCGCGGCTTTTGCTGCCCAGACCGCGTTGAGTATAGCCCTCTCAACAGCTTCTGCCGCCAAGTCGCTGACGAGCGCTATGTGGGTCCGGACTTTGGCTGTGCTGAGAGCAAAAAACGTATCCCCATCATAGAGCGTGTGGGCCGGGCGTACGACCCGTGCCAGCCCGTCATGAGCCGACCAGGCCAGCTCGTTCACCTGCGCGACATCAAGCTTGGCGTTGGTGGCCAACACGCCGATCACGGTGTTCGTGAAGGGCAGGATATTGCGCATCAAGGGGCCACGCAGGGCTTCGCTGGTGTTGGCAAAGGCCTCACCCTTGAGATTGCGTGCCCCAGCGATGATGTGGCCAGTATGAGGATCCACTACGTCACCAAAGGCGTTGACGGCCACGAGGGCACCAACGACAAGGCGCCCAGCACGAACGCTCGCCGTGCCCAGCCCGCTTTTGGTGGCCCGTGGCGTGCCAAAGAGCTTGCCCACGCTGGCGCCCGTGCCGGCACCTACGTTCCCTTGTCGAGTCTCGGTAGTGCTCGCTACACTGCACGCCTCGTAGCCCATAGCGGCGTCGGGACGCACCGATCGATCGCCCAGCCCCAAGTCGAACAGTACGGCGGCAGGCACGATGGGCACCCTGCCCGCACCGGCATCATAGCCGACCCCTTGCTCCTCAAGGTAGCGCATCACACCATCGGCGGCGGCAAGCCCAAAGGCACTGCCGCCGGTGAGCAGGATGCCGTGCACCCGCTCCACCAAGGTGCCCGGGCGTAACAGGTCCGTCTCGCGCGTGCCAGGAGCCAGACCGCGCACCACACCGCCCGCCACGGCGTCGTCTGAACAAAGCACTATGCTGCAGCCGGTGAGGGCTTTCAGGTCGGTGGCATGCCCCACTCTGATGCCTGTCACATCGGTGATGGAGCCTGGGTATAGCTCAGCCATGACGTGCCCCCCAGAGCGCTGCCACACGCTCCAAAATGAGCTCGGCCACCTCGAATTTGGTCAGTAAGGGCAGCGTGTCCTGTGCGCCACCCGGCTCCAACAGCACGACTCGATTGGTTTCTGTGCCAAAGCCGCTATCGTCGGCCGAGACGTCGTTGGCCACTATGAGGTCCAGTTGCTTGTCGGTGAGCTTTTGGCGAGCGTTCGCAAGCAGGTCTTCCGTCTCGGCGGCGAACCCCACCACCAGCCCAGGCGCGTCAGGCTGCCGGGCCTGGGCGACCGCTGTCAGTATATCCTCCGTGCGCTCGAAAGGGATGGTCAGCAAGCCCTCGCCCTTTTTGATCTTTTGGGTGGCCACCTGTGTGGGGCGATAGTCGGCCGGCGCGGCGGCCATAATGAGCACTTGCGTCTGGTGTAGGTGTCCAAGCACTGCGTCGTACATCTCTCTCACCGTGCGCACTGGCACGAGTTCAACCCCGTCAGGCGCACTGAGGCAGGTGGGCGCCGAGATCAGCGTCACGCTCGCGCCCATGTCGCGGGCGGCTTCGCACAGTGCATAGCCCATGCGCCCTGAGGATCGGTTGGTGAGGTGGCGTACGGGATCCAGTGGCTCTTGCGTGCCGCCTGCGGTCACCAGGATACGCAACCCGGCTAACGCGCCATTTCGCCCCAGCGCCTGGCGGATCACCGAGAGGATCTTCTGGGTACCTACCAGACGGCCAGCCCCTATACGCCCAGAGGCCAGGCGGCCATAGCCGGGGCCCACAATCGTTATCCCTCGTTGCCTTAGGGTCTCCACGTTTTGCTGTGTCGCAAGATTGTCCCACATGTCAGCATCCATAGCCGGGGCGACGACCAATGGGGCACGCATGGCCAAAGCTGTGCTGGTGAGCAGGTTATCGGCTAAGCCATGGGCCAGCTTGGCGATGGTGTTGGCCGTCGCGGGCGCCACCACCATCAGGTCCGCACGTTCCGATAGCGAGATATGTGCCATATCGGTGTCGCGCAGCAACTGGAACATATCTAGTGATACCGGCCGGGCGGTGATGGCCTGAAAGGAGAGTGGTGCTACGAAATGGGTGGCCGATTCGGTCATCACTACGTCTACGATTGCGCCGGCTTGTACCAGCTTGCTTGAAAGATCAACGGCTTTGTAGGCCGCGATGCCGCCCGAGACCCCCAGCACAATGTTAGCCCCTTGCAAGATCATGCCGCCTCCCGGTTCAGGTCGTAGATGAGACGCAACCCTTTGAGTGTCAGCCAGAGATCGACGGCCTCGATGGCGGTGGCCTCGCGTGCGATCACCGTCGCCAGGCCCCCCGTAGCGATGACTCGCATATTGGGTCCCAACTCTCCGCGAAATCGCTCCACCATTCCTTCCACCAAGCTCACATAGCCAAAGAACACTCCCGCTCGCATCGAGTCCACCGTGTTGGTTCCAATCGCTCTGGACGGACGCTGCAAGTCGGTGCCGATGCGAGGGAGCTTGGCCGTCCGCGTATAGAGGGCATCGGCTGCGGCGTGAATACCGGGGGCGATGGCGCCTCCGAGGTACTCTCCGCGCTGTGAGAGCGCGTCGAAAGTGGTGGCGGTGCCAAAATCTACGATGCAGGTGGGGCCACCGTAGAGACGGTAGGCTGCCGCCGCATTGACCACGCGGTCGGCGCCCACATCGCGCGGGTTATCATAGCGCACCGATACACCCGTTTTTACGCCGGCGCCGACAACCAGCGGGTCGAGGCTCAAGTAGCTACGCGCCATCTCAATGAGTGTGTCGCCAACCGGTGGCACCACACTGGCTATGATCACGTCATTTATATCCTGGAGAGGCAGCTCCGCATGGCCCAGGAGGCTTACCAGCAACATGCCGTACTCATCCGCTGTTTTCTGATGGTCCGTGCTGATGCGCCAGTGTGCGGCTGGGTCGCCGCTCCAGGGCGTATCTTCGTGATAGAGGCCAAGTGTGATGTTGGTGTTTCCGATATCCATACAAAGCAGCATGCGAGCCTCCTCGCGCTCAGTCGCGATCGCCGCTATTCTCGCGCCGCAGGCGAGAGCCTCGACGCCCCTGTCCCAGTTGGCCTAGGGCGCTCACGACGGCCACCACCACAACGGCCGACACCACCATTTCGGGTATCCCATGAGTGATGCCCACACCGATGGCTACCCCCGGCGCCATATACTGTCGTAGAGTAGCTATCGTAAGCACCAACACAGTGTTGGTTAGCGAGCCGAGCGCTGCCACCAACGCCAGGCTGATGACGCGTACGTCTTCGCGACGTCCCCAGGAGTAGAGCCAGATCGCCAGCGCCACCGATAGCGCGGCCACCAGAATGCCCAGCCATAGAGTGCCCGTAGCGATCTGATAGCTGAATCCCAGGAGTAGCGCCAACAAAAGAGCCCCGAGCATGAGCAACGTCCGCTTGTCGACACGCCGCAAGGCCATATATGTCCACGCGGAGACTAGCCCGATGAACAACCTGGGCAGGACGGCGACCAGCGGATCTTTGAACATCGGGACCGTCGCGGTCATAAAGCTGGCAAAGCCAAAGCCCAACCCCACAATGAGCCCCACTAAAGGGCCCTGAAGAATTCCGCCGATAATAGCGGGTATATGGCTGATAGTGGCGTTGGCGGCTGGCGTGGGCACCGGTATGAAGCCGATGCGTGTCAGGCTGAGCAACAGTGTGATGGTGAGGAGCAACCCTGCCACGATTACGCGACGGATTCCCACCTCGTACAGAGCGGCCTGCCTGCGCGCGATCTGCTGTTCTCGCAGGCTCGTGTCGCGGCGGCCCCGTTGATTCAGCTGAGCGCCGCAACTGGGACAAGTGGCTCCTCCGAGATGGTCGGGCAGCTGAGCCCCACACTCTGGGCACCGCTTCACACTGCCCTCCTCAGGTCGTTCTTTGGCCATGATTCCTCCTCGAGAGTCGAGCTGCCCCCGCTGGGCTGAGAGAGCCTTGATCAGACGCCCTTATGGCAGAGGGGCGCCCTGTAGGTAAATTATGGCAAATACTACGGCCAGCGATACACTCAACGCGATATAGCCCGCTGTACCCATATGAAGTTGCACCAGATGGGTTCGCCCGTGGCCACCGCGATAGCAGCGGGCCTGCATAGCCAGGGCCATCTCATCGGCACGACGAAAGGCGTCCACAAACAGAGGCACCACCAACTTGGCCAGCCGCTGCGCGTTGCCGATAAGACGCAGACGCCCTGTATTCTGCTGCTTTATGCGGCGTGAATCCTGTGCTTGGCCGATCGACTCGAGCTCCTCCCCCAGAATGGGCAGGAAGCGCAGCGCGATGGCGCCTACTAGAGCGATCTCGTGTCCGGGCAGCCCGATGGCGTCCAGAGGGCGCAACAGGCTCTCTACACCGTTGGTGAGGGCACTGTGTGTGGTGGTGTTTGTGAGCAGGCTTGTGAGAAAGAGCAGATTCAGAAAGCGAAACAGTGAGACGATGACCAGTTGCACGCTGCTCGTCGAGATCAAGATGGGCCCCCACGACACGAGGACTACAGAGCCGTCTTCACTGGAGGCTGCAGTATAGAAGAGCAACTGAAAGAGAGCCAGCACGATGATGATGGGCAGAGCTGGCACTACGCTCGATAGAATGTACCGGATGGCGATGCGGCTGAGCCGAATGAGGCCCAGCACAAAGAGCAGCAGCGCGATGTTCGATGCGTAGGAGGTGGCCAGCACCACGGCTACTGTCAACGCTAGCAGCGCCAGCAACTTGGCCCGCGGATCCAGGCGGTGAATCGGGGAGCCCGTGGGAAGGTACTGGCCGATGGTGACGTGCCTCAGGACGTCATAGCTCGCCATATGGCCTCCTCTGCCTCCGCTGGCGTGAGAGCGCTACGATCCACGTCAAGCCCCGCCCTGCGGAGCGCCAGTACAATCTCGCTGGCGGCCGGGAGCGCCAAACCCAAGTTGTGCAGCGCTTTGGCCTCACTGAATACCTCGCGTGTGGGACCAGCCATCACCGTCCGCCCTCGATACAACACGGTGGTACGATCCGCCAACTCGGCCACTTCGTCCATGTCGTTGGAGACCAGAAGGATCGTAGTACCCATCTCGTCGCGTAGGCGCCGTAGCAGCGTGTGCACCTCGGCTCGGCCGGTGGGGTCCAAGCCGGTAGTGGCCTCATCCAAGATCAACAGCTCCGGCTCCATGGTTAGTACACCGGCCAGTGCCACCCGGCGCATCTCGCCGCCACTCAAAGAAAAAGTCTGTCGGTCCGCGAACTGTTCGAAATCGAGGCCCACAGACCTCATAGCACGTTGCACACGATCCAGCACCTCATCCGCCGGCAGATCGAGTTGACGCGGTCCGTAGGCGACGTCATCACCCACGTAACGCTCGAGAAGCTGCTGATACGGGTACTGAAAGACCAGCCCCACCCGCCGGCGCAGTTCACCGATGTCGTAGTTGCGCGACGCGGTATCTTGGTCGCAGATCAACACTCGTCCCGGCTCTTCTGGTCTCAGCAGGCCGTTTACAAAGTGTGCCAAGGTGGATTTGCCCGCGCCACTGGCGCCGATGAGCGCAGCGACCTCGCCCGAGTACAACGTGAGGTCAGCGCCCACGAGCGCCTCGGTAGCTACAGGCGTACCGGGCAAATAGGTGTGGTGAAGGTTGTGAACTATTACGGGCGTTTCGCTCATGGTTCGCTCTCAACTCGCGCTGCAACGTTCAACGCGTTCACCAGCTCATCAAGGGTGAGAAGTCCCTCTGGAAGGGCGAGCCCTCGGCTTTGCAACCCTCGCGCGATCGCTGCAGCTGGCGGAAGTGTTAGCCCCAGCGCACCCAACCGCTCGTACTGAGTGAACACGTCTCGAGGGCGGCCCTGTAAGGCGATACGTCCCTGGCTCAGTACCACGACACGATCGGCATTGACGGCTTCGTCCATAAAATGCGTGATAACGACGACAGACAATCCGTCCTTATGTAGCTCTTGCAGCAACTGCATGACATATCGGCGTGAGGCAGGGTCGAGCATCGCTGTAGATTCGTCCAGTATGATGCAGGCCGGCTGCATGGCCAGGATTCCTGCGATAGCCAATCGAGACTTGTCTCCCGCGGACAGCGTGCGCGGGTTGTGGTCGCGATAGTCGGCGAGGCCCGTGTCTTGTATCGCCCGCTCTACCCGCCGATGCAGCTCGGGGAAAGGCACTCCGAGGTTCTCGGCACCGAAGGCGATCTCCTCCTCGACCACCGAGGCCACGAACTGGTTGTCGGGGTTCTGAAACACCATCCCGACCGTGGATCGAACCTCGCAGAGGGCTTCTCTATCTCGGGTGTTGTGCTCCGCCACCCAGACGTCCCCCTGCGTGGGCAGCAGGAGCCCGTTGAGGCACTTGGCGAGCGTCGACTTGCCCGATCCGTTCCGTCCCACGATAGCCACAAACTCGCCCTGATCGATGTGCAAATCGATGCCATCCAAGGCCTTGACAGGCTCTTCACCTTGGGCATCGTAGATATAGTGTAGGCCGCGAACACGAACAAGCTCAGACATCCCATCCTTCCAACAAAAAATGGCCTCCGCCCGAGGACGTGAGGCCATCAAAGGAACCCTTTGCATGGTCGTCTTTCGCCGTCTCGGTCGTTGTGCGATCCAAGCGACTTGCTGTAACATCAATCTAGTCGGCGCCACGGATGGTCGCCAGCTATCTCATTGTACTGGAAAGGCGGCGCCCGGCAAATTGACGCAGCATCCGCTGCGCAAGTATGATGTCCACACAGAATAATCCCCCGAGACTTGCGAAGAGGGGGGATCGTACCGTGGTCACGGGAATAGGCGGCTGATGGAGGTTTGTGATGAGAGCAGCAGTGTTCTATGGCATCGGCGATCTGCGCGTCGAGGAGGTGCCCGATCCAAAGCCGGGGCCGGGGCAAGTGCTCGTCAGGGTGGCGGGGTGTGGTATCTGCGGTACAGATCGCCATATCATGCACGGAGAGTTCGACACGGTGCCTCCGGTGATCATAGGGCACGAGTACTCTGGTGAGGTGGTGGCCGTGGGCGACGGTGTACATGACGTGACACTGGGAGACCACGTGGCTATAGATCCCAACATGCCCTGCGGCATCTGTCGTCCGTGTCGGCGTGGTAAGGTGCATCTATGTGAGAATCTACGCGCTGTGGGCGTCGATCAGGATGGCGGGTTCGCGGAGTTGAGCATAGTGCCCCGGAGCCAATGCTACCACCTGGCGGATTCGGTGTCGCTCATCGAGGGCGCTATGGCGGAGCCTTTGGCCTGTTGTGTACGCGGCATCGATCAGGCTGAAATTCAGGCCGGGGACGCGGTAGCTGTCATCGGGGGAGGGGCCATCGGCCAGATGCTAGCGCAGCTTGCGCGCGCCCGAGGCGCGTCTCACCTGGTGTTGAGCGATCCGGTACCAGAGCGCCGCGAGATAGCGCTTTCCTTGGGTGTGGACGTCGCCATCGACCCGATGCGCGAGAACCCTCTTGCGCCGGGGGGCGCACTTGAGGGAGGGGCGGATGTGGTGTTGGAGGCAGTGGGCTCGGTGCCCACTACCATGCAAGCTATCGAGTGGGCCGCTCCAGGAGCGACAGTAGTCTGGTTCGGCGTAACACCCCCCGGGCAGACCGTCGCGGTGGAACCGAACCTCATCTTCCGTAAAGAGCTCACTATCCGCGGTGCGCGAATCAACCCTTTTACACACAGCCGGGCGGTGGACTTGCTGTCTTTGGGGCAAGTGCGGGTTGGATCCCTCATCACTCGCGAGATCGCGCTGGAAGAGCTGCCGACCGTGCTCGAAGAACCGCCGGGAGCGGATATCAAGATCGTAGTCGTTCCGTAAGCCAATCGAAGACTCGGGGGCGGCGCCGTATCACCGGACGCCGCCTCTTGGCCGTCTCGCTCCTCATCGTCAGCCCCTCTACGCACCGATTGCAGATCTCAGGCGAGGCCAGGCGATTACGCCCGCACGTGTACCATACGCACGCAACGGGACCGACCGATGACCCCCCGCGGCAACTTTCGATTCCTCAGGCCAACCATCGCACGCAATTGTTGACCGCCCATGGTACTACGGCGTGGTCTTTGTCGGATCCACGACGGGCGACGTCTCAGCGGGCGCAACCGAAGGAGTCTGCGTTGGCTCTGGGGGCTGATCTGTAGGAGACGGCTCCGGCGAGGGCACTGTTGGCGCTTCGGTTGGTGTTTCGCTGGGTGGCTCTTCTCCAGATGTGGGCGTCGGCTGGGCTGTGGCCGTGGGCGCGGGGGGAGCCTCCGTTGGCGTAGGAGGGCTGGTTGGGCTCATCGTGGAGGTCGCTGTCGGCGCTATTGTCGGCACAAGAGTGGGGGATGGGGACCTAGTCGGCGTTACCGACGGCGTAGGAGTGGGCGACGGAGTCCTGGTTGGTGTTGCAGACGGCGTAGGGGTGGACGATGGAGTCCTGGTTGGCGTTGCAGACGGTGTAGGGGTGGGCGACGGAGTCCTGGTCGGTGTTGCGGACGGTGTAAAGGTGGGTGGCGCCGCAGTGGCGGTGCTAACGGGCTTGGCCGTTGGGGGAGCGCTGCTGGGCGCCCCCAGTATCGGACTGGGCTTGGGTGTCATAGACCTTGGTGTGTTGGTGGCGCGTGCCGTGGGCGCAGGTTGCCGACCCCTGGTAGCTGACGGAGGCGCTGGCTGCGGACTGCTCGAGGGAGGCGTCCGTGCAATATCCGTGAGGGTGGCCTGCGTTGCAGGCGTAGGAGCGGGGCGAATCACCACCCCCGCACCGACTGTGGGCCTCGGGCGAAGGGTCGCAGTTGCTGTGACAGTGCTCGTGGCGCTAGCTCGCGCTGTAGGGGAGTATGTAGGCCGTGTAGTAGGTGTCTTAGAGGGCGTTGGTGAGGGCAGTATGGGGGTGATCGCTTGAGCTACAGCCCACTGGCCAGTGCGCAACACATTTCCTCGGATGGTGCGTGCGCTAAAAGCTGGGCTGCGCTCCAAGTCGCTGAGCCACAGCGATCCCTCTGTACGCAGCACAAAGCGCAGACTGGCCCGCATGGCTGCGGCAGGCGCTCCCTCTCGCATCCGCACCCTTATTTCGTAGGCTACCTGACACCCGGGCGCTAGCGGCTGGGTGAGGCTATCGATCTGTGGAAAAGCCAGGTAAGCGCTGGGCTGGATTAGCTCTGTCAACGGCAGGTCGTTGACGAGAACCCTACCCCGAGTCGCCCCACCCCCCAAGCACTCCTGCTGTTGGATGACACTAATCAGCATCTGATCTGCCAGACTGGCGGGGTCACTGAGGGTGTCGATCCAGATGTGGTAACCCACAGGGTAAGTACTATCGTTGCGTACCCAAAGTGTACCTGCGAGGCTGTACAAGGTGCTGGGACGCAGGTCGTAGGCCTGAAGTGGGCCGCCCCCTACTGCGATAGTGGGGGCGCCATCTATGGCTTGGGCGCCGCTACCCAGATATCCGTGCAGCGTCGCCAGGCTCGCTATCAGTAATACGACTATTGCCAGACTCCCTATCACTAAAAACGCGCTCTTGCTCATCTTTTTTCCTGAGAACGCCAGCATCGAGTGTTGCCGCAGTATAAGCTTTATTGACGAGGCAAATGCGCCTCCCTACCCGAAGCTACAAGCCAGCCGGTGTCGCTGTGAAAGAAGCTGAACAGGATGCCAGAGAAGGGTGAGAGAGGATGGGCAAACGATGGATGGCGCGTTGGCTCTGCTTTGTTCGGTGTAAGCGTCAATGATCGGCTCTGAGGACAACTCCACGTCCCCAGATATGCCGAGTCTCACTCGCTTTCTGGGCGCACCCAGCTGTAAGCAAAGGCCCTGTGGGGTGTGTTGCTAGTCGTACTCTATTACAACCTTGATAGTCTCTTCGGGCCGCTCATCAATCAATTGGTAAGCCTCGGGCAGCTTTTCATAGGGCAAGCTGTGCGTGATCAGATCCTCCACTTGAACCAAGTCTTTATCCAATAACTCTAAAGCGGTGCGAGACACCCGTCGGCGATCCCACATGGGGGCGAAACGACTCGGACAGTTCCACACTCCCATGCTCGAAACGAGCGTGAGCCGGTTATGGTGCCACTCCTCCCCCAGGTTGACTGCGGTGGCGCCGCCCTGGTAATATCCCAAGGTCACCACAGTACCGGCCATGTGCACAGAGCGCAGTGCATCCTGCAAGGCACGATAGTGACCACTCGACTCGATGACTACGTCGGCTCCGGGCATCCCACTCTCGAACTTGACAACGTGTGCTGGGTCCTCTTGGGAGGGATCCACTGCCCGATCGACTCCCAGCTGCAGCGCCATGTCGCGGCGCCTTGCGATGGGGTCCACCGCGATGATCTGTGAGGCCCCATTGAGTCGTGCGAGTTGGCTAACGATGAGGCCGATGGTGCCCAGGCCATATACGGTTACATAGTCGCCCACTTTGATCTGCGCGTCGTGAATTGCAGCCAAAGCCACACCCACCAAGGCTGCAAAGACGCCCTCTCTGGGCGATACACTCTGCGGAAGCACCTGCATCGGAATGTCCAGCTTATCATTCGCATCCAGATTGACAATCGTCGTGGGCTGGTGTGGTGTTGCAGTGTGGACCAGTTCGCTCACTCGAACCCTATCCACTTCCGAGCCCACCTCGACGATACGGCTGACCATCTCGTATCCAAGCCGCGTCGTAGGTTGGCCCGGTGCCTCATTGGCCACAAAGAGCCGATGCTCAGGATCCATGTGTTTCTCGGCAAAGGGCGAAGTGCCTCGATACAGGTTCAACTCTGTGCCGTGGCTGATGCCGCTGATGACGCTTTGCAGACGGACATCTCGCGGCCCCAGCGCTGCATCCTCATACTCGGCTTTAGTGAGTGTGCGCGGCCCCGTCAGATCATAAGCGAATGGCATGCTCGTATCCTTTTTTGCGTAGCGACCATCGCGAGCCCCCAGGGAAATCGATAGATCGTAACGATTCCTCTGCGTCGCCTCCGATCCATCGGAGGCGTACTAGCGAGCCGGGCTCGTCTGACCGGAATCGACAAATATAAAAGCCGACCCCGGTGGCGCTCCTCTGGGATGGTCACCCCTCGTCTGTTCATGTTCACGTGTCTGCACCTATTATTATACCGCTAATTGTAACGCCCGCCAAGGCTCATGTGATGTTAACCGGGCAACGTCGGCGCGAAAGCGGGGCGAGGCTATTCGAGCGTAGCGCTGCCCCTTTCGGGGGATTTTGGGCGAATGGTGGGATAGGGTATAGTGTCTCGCTAAGCTGCAGCAGCGTACTGGCTATCATCCGCCTGAAAGCAGCGGCGCTGCACAGCGCCCATGCCTCGCTCGGCAGATTGTGGAGGCTGGGTCCTACCTTGCGTAACCACAGTGGAGGGTGTATGCGTGTTCGACAACTCGATCCGACGTGCCCCAAGGATGTTAGGCAGTTTATCGCGCTTCCCTTCCATCTGTATCGAGACAATGCCCTGTGGGTGCCCCCTTTACTGCCCGAAATGCACCGAGTGCTTGATCCGCGCAAACACCCGTTCTACGAGCATTCTGACGCGGCCTTTTTTGTCGTAGAGAGCGCCCACGACATGTTGGGCCGTATCGCCGTGCTGCATCACCGCCGCTTCAACGCCTTTCGGCAGCAACGGGCAGCATTCTTTTACTACCCCGAGATGGTCGATGATGCGCAGGTATCTCAAGAGCTGTTTGCGGCAGCTTTCGACTGGACACGGCAACAACAATTGGACACCATGATTGGGCCCAAGGGTTTTCTGCAAGCCGATGCCCACGGGATCCTGGTGGAGGGGTTCGAGCATCGTCCGGCGCTGGGGGTGCCGTACAACTTCCCCTACTATGACCGTGCGCTCGGTGCGGTTGGTTTTACAAAAGAGACAGATTACCTGTCCGGCCAGCTCAGACGCGGTCACCAGCTCTCTCCTCGCATCTACGAGGTTGCCGAAAAGGTCAAGCGACAGCGCGGCTTTACTGTTACAGCGTTTGCCAGCAGAAAAGATCTGCGGGCAGCGATCCCTCGGATCGGACGGATTTACAACGAGGCGTTCGCTGAGCACTGGGAGTTCTGCCCTGTGACCGCCCCAGAGCTACAGGTTATCGCTGATCGGCTCGTATCCGTAGCTGATCCGCGGCTCATCAAGCTGGTGCTCAAAAGCGATGAGATCGTCGGTTTCGTGTTCGCCTTCCACGATATTTCGGAGGGTATCCAGAGAGCGCGAGGTAGGCTCTGGCCGTTCGGCTGGATGCACTTGATGCGCGCATTCAGACGCACACGCTGGGTCAACTTTAATGGGATCGGGCTGTTGCCCAAGCATCAGGGGCTGGGCGCTACAGCTGTGCTCTATACCGAGTTGGCCAACTGTCTGAGCGAGTACTCTTTTGAGGCAGCCGATGTTGTACAAGTGGATGAGCGCAACATCAAGAGCTTTGCGGATATGACCGCTATCGGAGTGCACTGGTACAAGCGGCATCGTATGTATCGACGTTCTCTCTGACACGCCGCACCGCCGGCCAGCAGTCCAGCGGCTTTCGTATCCATGCTGCTCGGTACGTGTTATCTTTATAGAACATTACGGCGCCGCCAAGGAGAAATATGTCGTTACAGGCTCGCTCGGACACACCCGCGCCCAACGAGGGCGGCTTGCGACTGCCCTTCTGGATCAAGATGGTGTACGGCAGCGGAGACCTGGGGATGGCCACCTTTGGCACGCTGCGCCAGATCTTTTATGCGATCTTTTTGACAGACGTGGTGGGCCTCGAACCGCGCTTGGCATCTGTAGCTGCTTTGCTGGGGATCATTTGGGATGCCATCAACGACCCACTGGTGGGGGCGCTCAGCGACAGGGTGCAGACACGCTGGGGGCGAAGACGGCCATTTCTGTTCCTGTTCGCTATCCCTTATGCGTTGGGCTTTTTGCTCTTGTGGTGGGCACCGCCGTGGGAGTCGCAGATTCTGTTGATGTTCACGGTGATGCTGGCTTTTATGATCAGCGACACGTTGCAGACACTGGTTATCGTTCCGTTTCTCACGCTGACGGCGGAGATGACCTCGGACTATGATGAACGCACTTCGCTTACGGGCTACCGGATGGGGTTTAACCTAGCCGCTTCACTGGCGGCTGCTGTTGCCGCTCCAATGGTTGTGGACGGAGCTGTGCGATCCGGGCTGACCCCGCAACAAGGCTACCTCACAGTGGCCGCACTATTCGGTGGCTTGTCTGCAGTGCCTTTTATCCTCATAGGCATTGTGGTGCGCGAGCGGCCCGCGCCAACACCTGAAGCAGAGCCCTCTTTGGCGACTTCCCTGCGCACGGCGTGGGGCAATGTTCCCTTTCGTTACGCCACGGGGCTATACATCCTCAACTGGATCACATTCGATTTGGTGGCCCTGATGCTCCCCTTCTTTCTCATCTACTGGGTGGCTCAGGGCGACCTGCTGGCATCAGTAATGGTGTTCGGTGAGCCCATCGCTCTGCAATCGATGGTGTTGGGGGTGATGCTTGTTATGGCACTTGTCTCGGTGCCTTTTTGGACGTGGCTGGCACAGCGTTACAGTAAGCGTGCAGCCTATATTATAGGGATGGGCTTTTGGGCGGCGGTACAGCTCATGGTGATCCTGGTGCAGCCACAGCAGACGGGCTTTATCCTGACGTTGGCGGTGTTCACAGGCGTCGGTGTGGCTACGGCCCACGTGCTGCCCGATGCGATCTTTCCTGACGTGGTTGAGTGGGGCGAGTTGCGCACAGGCCAGCGGCATGAAGGGATCTATTACGGGACCAAGAACTTTGTCCGCAAGGCTACCGGCGCCCTAGCCATTTTCGTAGGCTTGCAAGTCTTGGGGTGGTGTGGCTATCAAACACCTTCCGATGGCGTTACACATTTTGCACAGCCGGGCACCGCGTTGATGGCGATTCGCATCCTGATGGGCCCCACGGGTTTCGTGCTGCTAGCGAGCGCCATCGCGGTAGCTTGGTTCTACCCCTTAACACGCGAGAAACATGCCCGTATACGGCGCTTGCTGCAACGCCGTCGGGCGGCGATCGTTGACACGCACACCGCTATGCGGTAGCTTGGGCACGTGTCTATCCGGCGCTAGTCACATATTGGGAGGACCCCTAACATGGCAAATGTACCTATCGCTTTGCAGCTCTATACCGTGCGCGATGAGTTGGCCAAAGATTTTCGTGGAACTGTGCGCAAGGTTGCCCAGATTGGCTATGCAGGTGTTGAGCTGGCGGGCACAGGCGGCCTGACCGCGGATGAGATGGCCAACCTCTTGGCGGAAACGGGCCTGAAACTCGCTGGCAGCCATGTCGGGCTGCAGCCGCTCGAGTCGAGCCTCGATGAAGTGATCGCCTACAATGTAGCGATCCGCAACCCGTATGTGGGAGTACCCATGCTCCCCCGCGAGATGCATAACCCGGAAGGGTTTCGTCGTGCCGCCAGTATCATGAATAGCGTGGCCCCCACGCTTCAGGAGGCGGGGTTGACGCTGTACTACCACAATCATGCATTCGAGTTCGAGGTGGTTGATGGCGAGCGAGGAATAGATATTCTGCTGACGGAGACGGATCCGGGTTTGGTCAAGTTCGAATGCGACGTCTACTGGGTGCATTACGGTGGGGACGACCCGGCCAAGCTGATTCGCGACAATAGCGGGCGCTTCCCGTTGATTCACCTGAAGGACATGGTGGGCGTTGGAGACAAGCGCACATTTGCCGAGGTGGGCGAGGGGACTATCGACTTTCAACCGATTTTCGAGGCCAGCGAGGCACAGGGTGCGGCTTGGTATATCGTAGAGCAGGATATCTGTGCCGGCCCCAGCCTCGAAAGCGCGCGCATCAGCTTCGAGAATCTGAAAAAGTGGGGCAAAGCGTAGGGCTCATTAGGGAGGGAGCGCATGGTCCGATTCCCCAGTCTACCCGAGTCCGAGCGGTTGGCTATGTTGGAGCCCCCCAGGGGGCCCGTATCGATGGTGCTCGACACGGATACCTTTAACGAGATCGATGACCAGTTCGCCGTGGCCTATGCGTTGATGTCGAGCAACCTGAATGTGGAGGCGATCTATGCCGCGCCCTTTAGCAATCCGCGGCATACACCGAGCATCGGCATGGAAAAGAGCTACGAGGAGATTTTAAGGGTGATGGACCGCATAGGCCAGGACCCTCAGGGCCGGGTTTTTCGTGGTTCGCAGGGTTTTCTTCCCTCGGCTACGGAGCCCGAGCACAGCCCCGCTGCTGAGGACCTGATCGCCAAGGCGGGCAGGGCCCGGAAGGACGCGCTGTATGTGCTGGCTATCGGCGCCATTACCAACGTAGCTTCGGCCTTGTTGTTGGAGCCCAGCATCGCTACGCGCATTGTAGTGGTCTGGCTGGGCGGGCAACCTTACTACTGGCCCACGGCCAGAGAGTACAACCTCTGGCAGGATACCGCTGCCGCCCGTATTGTGCTCAACTCGGGTGTGCCTCTCGTGCACATCCCCTGCAAGAATGTCGCCGAACATTTGCGCACCACCCTGCCCGAGATGGCCCTCTATATTCGGGGTTACGGGGCACTGGGTGCGTATTTGTACGAGATCTTTGAAGGATACCACGGCGATCACTATGCATACTCCAAAGTGATCTGGGATATCAGCACGGTAGCTTATCTCAATAACCCGGATTGGGTGCCCACGACACTACGCCCCTCCCCCATCCTGCAGGACGACGTCACCTGGGGGCCCGTGGATCTGTCACGGCACAAGATCCGAGAGGCGTACGACGTGAACCGCGACGCTATCTTTGGCGACCTGTTCCGCAAGCTCCAAGCGAGGGTGTCGTAAAACTCCTGACCGCGCTCCGTCTATGTGCCCGGCCAAGGCCCACTCAATACGAGTGGGCCTTGTACCAATTTGGTCAGCCAACGGGCGCGACGCGCACCTCGTCAACGCCCAGGCGCCCTTCCTCGACCAGCAGGGCGATAGCTCCGCCGTCCAACGCACTCCTGCCAGCGGCGTCCGTTGCTACAGCGGCTGCATCTCGCACTTTGAATAGTCTGTCTCCATCGACCCAGCCAAGGATAAGGTTCCCCTCCACTTGAAGCTGTAAGCCGTAGGTCTGATATAGCTCCCAAGCGTAGGGCGCCTCCGCCAGTACCTCGGTGCCGTCCAGCTCTCGCACCAGCTGCGCCAACCCCCCATCGGTGAGTCGCAGTGCATAGTAGCGCCTGAGCCCCTGCACTCGCGCGGCCAAGCCGAACGAGCGAGCCAGATGCGGCGTAAAACTAGCGCTGACGGTATAGTCTTGCCACTCACGGGTTCCCTGGATCGCCAGTCCAGTCCCTTTGTTCTGGATCACGCGGTAATCGTGCTCCCCGTCCGTGGAGAGAGCGGTTACAGCTTGTACCCAGGCCCCGAGCCAGCGCTCTCCGCTGTGAGCAGGGCGGCCAAACACCACATCGGGAGCGCCTCGCCAGTCCAGCCAGTCTACGTATACAGTCCCGTCGGCGCGCGTTGCAGCAGTGAGTTCGAGGCCCACCCGTGCGATGGGACAGCCTTGTGGTACATCCACCACCCAGTCCAGCTGTGCGGTGGCCCCAGGAATGAGCCGGGTACAAGGGCTATGCGTTACAAACAGAGAGTCGCCGGCTCCGTAGACTTGAACGATGAGGGCGGCCTCCACTCCTGTGGCGTTGCTTGTATCGGCCGTGATTCGTGCCGAGAGCTTCTGGCCTGGATAGAGAGCGGGGCAGGCGGCGATCTGATAGCCCCCGGACGGTGGGCGGGTGGGCAGAACCTCACGCACCGCGCGGGCTACGCACCCCTCCGCCAAGCCCCGATAGCGTACCGCCAAGCTGTACGAGCCGCATGAGCTATGTCCCGCCACGTTCTCTACCTGCGTGGTGCGCAGGCATTCGACGGCGTCATCGGGCACAAAACCCTGTACGGCTCCCGGCAGGTCGAAATGGCAGCGCGCGCCGTTTTTGGGGAGCAGCGCGGGCTGAGCCGCCAGCGCCCGGCCGATCTGGCTCAAAGCGATAGCTTCGTGAGCCGCATCGGTCATGGTGCGCCCTCCGTCGGCCGTGGGTAGGTACAGTCGATCAGCCACCGGTCCGCGAAAGTCCGGGCCTGTATCGAGCCCCTCTAGCCCGTTCTTGATCCCCATCAAGCAGCCCACATTACCCGAGTTGCAGTCGGTGTCCCAGCCACAGGTATTGACGATGGTCATGGCGCGCTGGAAGCTGTCTTCACAGTAGAGCAGCGCCAGGATGATCAGGGCGTGGTTGGGCACCATGTGGCAGTTGCCGCCGTACTTGTCGTAGCCATAATATTCGCGGATAAGGCCGAATGTGGTGCGCCAATCCGCGTGTTTGGCGTGCCATTCTCTCAAATCCTGGATCAATTGGTAGATGAGCGAGGTCTTGGGAATCACTCGCGTGCCAACATCCAGCAGAGCGCCAATATCGCGCTCAACAAAGGCCTGGGATTCCATGGCGGCGACGACCTGCGCCCCATAGATGGCCTCCCCGTCGTGGCTCACGCTTGCGGCGCGCCGCGCTAAATCTGCGGCCAACTCCGGATCGCCCGGAGCGATCATGGCCCAACCGTCGATAAAGATCTGAGCGCCGATCTGCTCGGCTACTATACGGCCGTTGAGACGAGCAGAGCCGCTGTCGGGGGCACGGACGCCGGCTTTGAGCCGCAAGTAGGCCGTGTGTTCTGTGGAATTGCCCATGCCGCCCCACCAGAGCACCGTCTGATCTTCGATGAGGTAGTTCAGCCAGGTCTGTCCGATCCGGGCGGGCGAGAGGTCGAGAGAGTTACCATAGTCGGACATGGCGCGTACAAAGGTGAGGGTGCCCGAGATGTCATCGTCGGGGCGGATGAGGGGTACGCCTAATCGATCGTTCACATAGTACTTGATCTCTCCCAGTTCCCGCAGGATCCGTTCGTAAGGCCAACCCTCGAAGGGGCTGCCTACATAGACCCCGATCACCTTGCCGAGGACGCCTGCATATACGCGCTCTTCATAGTCTGGGGGGATGGTCATCCTGAGGCTCCTTTGCTCGTGTTCGCACTCCTGCATTGTTTTACGATAACGGCAAAAGCGCGTCAACTCCTGTGCTGAGCCCGCGCAAGGGATCGTTTTGACACGAGGCCGCTCCTGGGGCATACATACTTGCAGCGTATGGATGGTCCTTAGCCGCGACAAACCCATCGACCCATAACGGAGATTGTGCCAAGTGATACTCCCCATGACCATGCGAGATCGCATTCTGGCGGTTGTTCAAGGGCGGCCGCACGACCGAGTACCCTTTGTCATGTACGAAGGGCTTTTGCCTTTGGACGCAGTACGCCAGCGAATCGGTCGCGAACGGGTCGGTGTACTGCGTTGGAGCCAGGTACATCGTGTCGAACACCCGAGCTGTCGCTTTGAAACGCAAGATTATTTTGTAGACGGTTCGCGTTGGCAACGCATCACGCTACACACGCCTGCGGGGACCCTCTATGAGGAGCGGGCGTTCGAGCCGGTATACGGCAGCAGCTCCATCCATAAGCACTTTGTGCAGGAACCTCAAGACTATGAGGCTCTTTGGGCCTACCTGCAAGATGGTGTGGTGCTGCCAGATGAATTGCGGTATCGTAAGGACGAACGCGAACTGGGTGATGATGGATTGCCTTTGGTGGCGGTTGAACGCACACCCTACCAGCAGCTCTGGGTGCAATGGGTGGGGCTAAGCCATCTCAGTTGGCATTTAGCCGATTACCCCGACCGTGTGCAGCACACCATCGAACTGCTTACGGCGCGCGCTAGACACATTCTGGAGATCGCTTGGCGCTCTGCGGCGCCCTTTGTGGACTTTCCCGACAACATCACCGCGCCAGCCATCGGCCCCCAGCGCTTTGAGCAGTATTGCGTGCCCCTCTATAATACATTGGCCGATATGCTGGCCGAGCGTGGGGCTCTGGTGTTCGTGCATATGGACGGCGACCTCAAGCCGCTTTGGAAAGAGATCGCTGCGTCCAGAGTTGGTGGGCTGGACTCGTTCGCGCCGGCGCCCGATAATGATACCACCGTGGCTCAGGCGATCTCGCTGTGGCCCGAGAAGCGCTTGTTTGTCAATTTCCCTTCATCTGTGCACCTGCAATCGCCCGAACAAGTGAGGGCGGAAGCAGAGGCGATCCTGGCGGCCGGCGGGCACACGGGCAGATTGACCCTTCAGATCTCGGAGAATGTGCCGCTTTCCGCTTGGCACACCAGCTTCCCGCCCATTCTTTCGGCGATAGAGGCGTTCGGGGCCCCATAGCCTCTGTGGGGCGGCCAACGCAGTCGATCCATAGAGGCAGTGTAGATCGCGCACAGGTGTAGGGTTATCCCCGAGAGGGCAGTATGTCAAGTCCGAGTCCGCTCAAAGCACCACGGCCCGCCAGGCGGGGAGTTCGTCTCGCGCATGTGCTTGCTGGGGCTGTTGGCTTTATTATCTTGCTAGAGCTCGTCGCGCTAGCTTTCAATAGCGGCAATGAGCAGTTCGCCAGCCGCTTGCCGACGCCCGTGGTTCTGCGTCCCACGCGCACAGCGACGGCCGTGCCCCCTACAGAGACACCTTTTCCCCCAACAATGACGCCAATACCATCCGAGACACCGATCTCGCCAACGGCCACGAGGATGTTGCCAACTTTTGTGCCCAGCCCGACCGCACCGACGGTTACTGCCGTCGCGACGCGTACGCCTTTGCCGCCCGTGAGCTCGGGGCCAACAGGCACCCCAGAGCCCACTGTTGAGCCGCTCACCGAAACGCCCGTGCCAGTGAGCCTACTCGGGCGTATCGATATCAGCAATGGAGACATCGGTACTGGCTGGATTCTCGTCAAGTACGATCAGAACGGTCGTGATGTGGATGCATTACACGTTCGCGGGCGGGATGGGCACACGTACCGTATGCAGATGGGGTTTCTGTCCGATCCAGAGGCCCTGGCGACAACACAGACCTTCTGGGAGTATGGAGCGCGGGGCGGCGCCAACTGGTCTATGATCATTTTGGTGCATCAAAGTGTTGACTGGCCCTCTTGCCCGAGCAATGCCAATGTGTGCTATGAATCGTCCACCAACTCGGGCCAGGCGGTGCTCACAGCGCACGTGTACTATCGAGACGAGGTGTGGCGCTCGCTCATCGATGATTACTTGGCTGGTGGCGTCGCTGGGGTTACGCAAAACAGATTCTATCACGATATTCAAGCCTCGGTGTACGTCCCGATCGCCAAGGTTGTGCCCGATACACCGACGCTGAGTTTTACTTTCGCGCGGGAAGACTAGGGATCACGCCTCGCCACTATGACGGGGCGTGATCCCGGTGTGCGATCTATTGGAGGTCGTGCATCTCGCAGATACGGCGAAAGTGCGAGCCATAGATGGCGAGCGTGATGGCCTCGGGCAACAGTTGTGGGCGACGGAACAGCGTCCAGAAGAACAGCCGCCAGTATTCCCGCCACTCTTTGCCACGAACGCCCAATTCCACTACGGACTGGAACAGAGCGTGCAACTCGTCAAAGCTGATGCGGAAGCGCAGCACGGGGGGCCTACGATACTCGCGCAAGAAGGTGCGAACGCGCTCATAGTAGCCACGGGGCGAATAGATGTGGCTCATGATGTATCGGTATCCATCACGCAAGGCCTCGGGCTCCATCTTGGGCAGAAAGTTCATGGTGTTGTCCGTGTTATCGCCAGTCATCTTGTCGATAAGGCGCCCCTCGCTCTTCATGCGCTCGTAGAGCTTGGTACCCGGAGGTGCCTGCAAAAGCCCTACCATCGCTGTCACGATGCCACTGCGCTGGATAAACTCCACCTGCCGCTGAAAGATATTGGGCGTGTCGCTATCAAAGCCGACGATAAAGCCGCCTTGCACTTGTAGCCCTGCGCGCTGCAGAACCTTGACACTCTCCACGAGGTCACGTCCGCGATTCTGAACCTTTTTACACTCCTTCAAGCTTTCCTCATCGGGCGTCTCGATACCCACAAAGACTGTATCGAACCCCGCATCCACCATCATCTGTGTTAGCTCGGGATCATCCGCTAGATTGATAGAAGCCTCGGTCTGGAAAGCGTACCCCTGCTTGCCCTGTCGCCAGGCGATAAGCGCAGGGAGTATCTCCGTCTTGAGTTTGCGCTTGTTCCCGATAAAATTATCGTCTACGAAAAACAGCCCGCCTCGCCAACCAAGCGCATAGAGGCCATCGAGCTCTGCAATGATCTGATCAGCGGTCTTGGTGCGCGGTACGTGCCCCAGCATGGCGGTGACATTGCAGAAATCGCAGTTGAAGGGACAGCCCCGCGAATACTGGATGCACATAGCGGAATAGTGTCGCATATTGATGAGCTCCCACATAGGCGTAGGAGATTGTGTCAGATCCACGTACTCCTCGGCCCTGTAGATGGGTTTGGCCTCGCCCTTTTCCACGTCGCGGACAAAAGGCGGCAGCGTGACCTCACCCTCATCCAGCACCAAGTGGTCTACATTGTCGAGATCTTGGTGCTCGGCTATAAAGAGTGGGCCGCCGGCCACCGTTCGGGCGCCGGCTGCTTTGGCCCGTGCCAGCACCTCTTTAGCCGATTCACGCTGCACGATCATGGCGCTCACAAAAACGCAATCGGCCCAAGCCAGATCTCGTTGAGTGAGGGGCTCGGTGTTCATATCTACCAGGCGCTTCTCCCAGTGCTCCGGCAGGATCGCCGCCACAGTCAGTAAACCCAATGGCGGAAAGGTGGATCGCTTTCGAATAAAACGCAGCGCATGTTTGAAACTCCAGAAAGTATCAGGGAACTCGGGGTACACCAAGAGGATCCGCATGAGTCGATTCTCCTCAGAGGCTATCTGGTTTTGTGTTGGCTCGACATCTATATGACACCAGAACACCGGAAAAGGTTACATAGGTTCGGGTATCTTTTCGAGCTGTGAGGGAGCATGTCAAATGCGTCATATTACGGAGCTACGATCCGTGGTATAAAAGAGGATAAGCGGTTCGAATCGTACAGGTGATGCGAAGGGGGCGGCATGTCAACGAGCGGACCTGCAGTGATCGGAAAACTGAAGCGCCATGGTGGTGTACCCACGATTTTGATTAACGGCGCGCCCAACTCGGGCGTGGCATATATGACCTACTGGCCCAAGTCGGGGCCGTTGCGAGAGTTCGGCGAGGCGGGCGTGCATCTCTACTCCTTTCCCTCCACCTGTTGCCACCATCTGTGGGAGCACATGGTGCCGTCGTGTTGGCTCAGCCCCACGCATTTTGAATATTCGCATCTGGATCGACAGATCGAGCAGATTGTGGCGGCGGATCCCGAGGCGCTGATCTTCCCGCGAGTCTACCTGATGTCGCCTCGCTGGTGGGACCAACTGCACCCCGACGACCTGGTGACGTGCGACGATGGCGCTGGCAACTATGTGCCCTTTTACGAGGTGAACCAAAAGCGATGTCCTTCTTGGGCGTCGGAGGTGTGGCGGCGCGACACGGCAGAGTCGATACGCCGCTACATACAACATGTGCAGGCGTCACCCTACGCGGAACATGTGGTGGGCTATCATATTGCGAGTGGCACCACTGAGGAGTGGATGTACTGGGGCGGCAATGTGGGCGCTTATTGTGACTTTAGCGCTGCCAACCTGCGCGGGTTCATCGGGTGGTTGCGTGAACGCTATGGAGATAATGTTGCTGCTCTACGTGATGCCTGGGGCGATCCGAACGCGAGTTTTGAGGGGGTGACCATCCCCAACAAGGCGGAGCGCTTGCACACAAAGAGACTGTACTTTCGCGACCCGCGAACCGAGGGGCGCGTGATCGACTATCACCGCTACACATCGTGGATGGTGGCCGACACCATCTGCGGGTTCGCCCAAGTTGTAGCGGAGGCTTCGAGCCGCCAGGCGCTGTGCGGTGTGTTCTATGGCTACACTCTGCAACTGGCCAACAGCTGCGACCATCGTTGGCAGAATGCGGGGCATCTGGCGCTCAAGCGGGTGTTGGCGTCGCCGGATATCGACTTTATCTGTAGTCCCAGCCACTACTCGGCGCGCCAGCTGGGGGAGGGGGGCTACAGTGTTTTCATGTCACTGACCGACTCGATCAAGCTGCATGATAAAACCTGGTTCGACGAAAACGACTATCGCACATTTCTCGCGCGGCAAGAGGGGCACGGCAAGACCAATACGCTGGAGGACACGATTGCAGTGGAGCGCCGCGAGCTCGCTAATGTGCTGGGCAACGGCGTCTGTATGTGGTGGTTCGATCTATCGTGGGACAAGTGGTTCAGTCACCCCGTGCTCATGGGTGAAATCGCCCGGCACCGTCAGATCGCTGAGGAGAGTCTGAACTGGGATCGGCGCTCTGTCAGCGAGATCGGTGTGCTGGTGGACGAGGAGACGGTGCCCTATCTGGCGATGGAGAGAGAGTTTCCAGACTGGCTGATCGTTAAGCAGCTCCCCCAGTTGGGGCGGTTGGGAGCGCCCTTCTCCCTCTATCTGATGGACGATCTGGCGCAGCTCACGGGGGACGAGCACAAGCTGTGGATCCTGCTCAACAGCTTTGCTCCTACCGAGGAGCACCGGCGGCTGATCCAGGAGAAACTGCAGCGCGCGGGGCGCACTCTGCTCTGGCTGTATGCACCCGGGTTCATTTGGCAGGATCGCCTGTCCGAGAATTGGGCGGAGAGGAATCCTGCGGAAGGCGACCCCATGGAGGCGCTGACGGGGATCCGCATTCGGTATGCCATGCGCGAGGCGCCCTTGAAGGTGCGGCTGGGGGACGGTACGCGCTACGGGGTCGATGCACCAGTGGGGCCGGTGTTCTGGGTCGAGGACGAGCATGCGGCGGTCTGGGGCACATTGGAAGGAGTGGAGCAGCCGGGCCTGGTGGTGAAGGAGATGCCCGAGTGGCGCTCGGTGTACTCGGCGGCGCCCTGTTTGCCCGCCAAGCTGCTACGACGGCTGGCCGCCGAGGCCGGTGTGCATATCTATACCGACCAGGACGATATCGTGTATGGGCACCAGCAACTGCTGGGCGTCTGCGTGGATCGGGGTGGCGTGCGCACGATCCGCCTGCCGAAGACGTGCGATGTGTACGATCTCTACGAGCAGCGGCAGGTGGCGCGGGGTGTCACATCGTTCGATATCGACCTGCCTGCCAAGCAGACGGGGCTGTACCGCCTGGACACACCGAGCGGAGCGTAATCGCGGGCTCGGTACATATCAACGCAGCTTCATACGTGGGGAGGCACGTTTGGCGCGCCTCCCTATGCGGTATCGCGTTGGTAGGGCCGAAAGCCTCACTTCAAGCCGAAAAATTCTTCGCCATTCCTGAGCATGATGTGGTCTGCGATTTCCTCCGCGGTGGATTGGTCAACGTCGCCCCGTTCGATCTTGGTCTCCAGCACGCGCGCAATGCCCAGTTTGGCTTGGAGCGAGTACCCCATATTGCACCAGGGCAGGCCGGTATCCGCGCCATAGGCAAAGATCTTGTTGTAGGGCACGCCATCGAGCCACTCTGCGAGCGCCCGTTCGCTCTCGTAGGGGTTCATGGTCCAAGCCCAGCACATATCGAGCCAGACGTTGGGGTAATTCTTGCCGATCGCACCGAACTCGGACGTCCAGGGCCACGAGGCATGAAACAGGTCGAATCGTACGGTGCGATACTTTTCCAGGATTGGTACGAGATGCATGGCTTTGGTGCCAGCCAGAGAGCCCCAGTTACCGGCCAAGTAGCCGGTGTGGATCTGTATGGGCAGATCGTCATCCCGTCCACGCTGAATCAGTCGATGGAACAGATAATCGCCCAGAGCTCGCCCTGCGGAAGCGTCTGCCGCACCGCTCCCCTGCTGGATGCCGTCCCAGAACACTTTGCGGCTGCGAATTCGGTTGAACGCGATTTCGGCTTCGTGGTGTGTCGGATCGCTTACAGCCAAGTCGCGCTGGTAGGCCATGCCCACTTTGATGGCCGCCAGATCCCCCGTGGCCTGGAACATGTCGATGGCCTTGTTGAGAGCCGCCACCAGCTCATCCAGCGTGTCGATGGGCATCCCCGTAAAACGCTCAAAGCGCTCGATGGGCGTAGCATCCACGATGCTCAACAGCTCATCCATACGGCAAGCGAAGCGATAGGTCTTGGGATACAGATCGGGTTCGAGCGCCTGGGGATTATCCAGCCAGAAGCGGCGATCTTGGATCGTCCACTTGTTCTGGGCTTTTTCGTGGACAAAATACTGGTACACCTCCTGCGCTGTTCTGCCGGCGATGGCTGCTTGCATGGCCTCGGTGATGGCATCCCAGTTATCGGGAGCGTAGTCGAGCCCAAACAGCGCTTGACAGCCGAGCGTTACTGCTTTGCCGTATCCTGTGGCGCGAATCTTGGGCCATAAGCGCGTAATGTGGCTCCTCTGATCCGGGTCGTGTTGGGGGCGTGGCCCAGCAGCCGTGATTAGATCGGCCATAGCGTACCCGAGCAGGTCGGCAAAATCGTAAGACTCGCGGTGGTCGTCGAATTCTCGG
>CAYOUT010000007.1:59551-206170 GCA_964407215.1 uncultured Anaerolineales bacterium
TGTTGTGGTGGTCGTGGTGGCAGAAAAGTTCGTGGTTCAGCACATAGTCGCGGATGGCGGACATAGACTACCTCCTGTTAGAGAACCTGGCACAATAGTGTATACGGCGTATGCTCATAGACTCTAGCTGTGCAGCCGATCGGTGTCAAGCGCACGCTTGTAGTTACAGACCGCCTTCGACGATACCGAGGCGCCGGACCTCTCTTTGTGCGAAAGGCCTGCAAAGTTGTCTCGTGGAGCACCTCAGTGTAACGGTATGACCACGCACAGAGGCAGTGCAAAAGGGAGCACTCGGGGCTTGGATGGCTGGCACCACTCGGTGTCAGGCGTGTCTAGGCCGCAGCCTACCCTGTGCTCAGCGCGTCGCTCTCATCCTCGTGTGGGCGCGCAGGTACGATCATCCGTAGCGCGCCGGCGATGACTCGCGCTTCCACGTGGTGCGCCACCTCACAAAGCGCTTCGCCGTCCACATGTATGTAAAGGGGATCCTCAGAAGAGATCTCTACATGGCGCACGCGCCGCAGGCTCACGCCAGGCTTCTGGAGGTGGGTACCACGCATAAAGTGCGGGATCATCCTCAACACCTGTAGCCGGGGCAATGAAGCTGCGATCAGCAGGTCCAGCTCGCCATCGTGACACGAGGCCCCTGGGGCGATGAAAAAACCTCCCCCCTCGCGTGGCCCGTTGGAGACGGTGGTCATCAGAATATCCTGTTGTATAACGTGCCCATCCCAGACGATCGTGGCGTGTACCGGTTTCAGACTAAAGAGCGTCGTCTTGAGCACTACGGGCAGATAGAGCCAGATGCCCCGCAGATGCCTGTATTTCTTTGTTTCCAGATTGACCATGCCGTCAAAGCCAACGCCCACAACGTTATCGAAATACCGTTTGATCTCGCCATCTATGCTAACCTCGCCCACATCGATGATCCTGGTATGGCCCGCTACGATGAGCCTACACGCCTCTTCGATATCCGCTGGCATGCCGTTCATCATCGCAAAGTCATTGCCCGAGCCCGCCGGAATACAAGCGAGGGTGCCTGCCGGGCCGCTCACATGGCCGTTGGTGTGGAGCATGATGCCGTTCATCACTTCGTGGGTGGTGCCGTCGCCGCCAACGGCGACAATGGTGTCGGCGCCCTCCTGGAGCGCGCGCTGTGTCAGATCGATTGCTTCACCCGCGCTGGTCGTCTGTACCATCTCGAACTGGGCGCCCAGGCTCTTGAACACGTCGTGTACTATGGGGGCGACTTTGGAGGCATAGCCTCTTCCAGCGTATGGGTTCACGATGATCTTGTAGGTTGGCATCTAATACGCCTTTCTCGGGGTCGACTACCACAAGTATAGTCAAATGTTGCGAGTACCCAAGTGACAGCCGCAGTGCTGGCGGGCACAGAGCGCTGGTAATTCGCGCCGATCCGCAATTGATCTCACCTCGCTATGGTCGCCTCTTTTGTTGCTGTAGGGAGACATCATCACAGGCCAATCTATGCGGATATTTTTCATTGACAATAATACATACACTTGCATCGCTTGATGTTCTCGGTGTGGTGAGCTAGTATGCGCGCACAAGACGGATTCACCACATCGTACGGGGCGGCCGACGCTCATCACTCGCCGGGGCCTCGCAAGGAGGTATACATGGAGATCGCCTTTGAGCTGCGCGCCATCCAGGAGATGGCCTCGGATCTAGTCGTGGTTAGTCTGTTTCAGGGGGTCACTGAGCCCGGCGGCGCGGCGGGCGCTGTGGACAATGTGTTAGGTGGGGCTATTACGGATCTGATTACTCTGGGAGACTTTGCGGGGAAGCTGGAGCAAATGACCGTGTTGTATACCCAGGGGACGCTGCCCGCGAAGCGCGTGCTGGTGGTCGGCCTGGGTGAGCGCGAGACGTTCTCGCTGGACGTCGTACGCCGTGTGTCGGCCGTGGCGGCCAGGGAGGTCGCTAGGCTCGGCGTCTCTCGGTATCACAGCGTCGTGCACGGTGCCGGCTCAGGTGGGTTGGGCGCAGCGGACGCGGCGCAAGCCGTGGTAGAGGGCACTATCCTTGGTAGCTACCGGTTCGAACAACACAAAACCGAGCAGGCTGAGCCTCTCGTGACACTCGAGGCACTCACTCTGGTCGAATACGATGAGTCTGCCTACGCCCAGATGCAGCAAGGGGCTAGGATCGGCGAGGTCATTGCTGAGGCTACCAATCTGGCCAGAGACCTTGCTAATCAGCCGGCGAATTATATGACCCCCACTCTCCTGGCTGAGGAGGCAGAGCGCGCCGCCCAAGACGCAAATCTACGTTATGAGGTGTTGGAGGAGGCGCAGATGGCCGAACTCGGCATGGGCGCGCTGCTGGGTGTCGCCCAAGGCTCTAACGAGCCGGCCAAGTTCATCATCCTAGAGCACAATGCGGGGCGTGACGATCTGGATACCTATGTCATAGTCGGCAAGGGGATCACCTTCGACTCGGGCGGGCTCTCCATCAAGCCCAGTGAGGGGATGGAAGGCATGAAGTACGATATGTCTGGTGCTGCTGTGGCACTGGGGGTGCTCAAGGCCGCTGCTATGCTGGATCTCCCGCTACACGTAGTAGGCCTGATTCCAGCCACCGAGAACCTGCCGGGCGGACGCGCCTACAAGCCCGGGGATGTACTCGAGGCCATGTCGGGGCTCACCATCGAGGTCATCAGTACCGACGCCGAGGGCAGGCTGATCTTGGCGGACGCGTTGACTTATGCTGCGCGCTACGTGCCCAAGGCGGTGGTCGATCTGGCTACGCTCACTGGCGCTTGTGTTATCGCCCTTGGGCACGTAGCCAGTGGATTGATGGGCAACGATAAAGAGCATCTGGCCGCCATCAAGAGCGCTTCGGAAAAATCGGGCGAAAAGGTCTGGGAGTTGCCACTGTTCGACGAGTACGCCCAACAGATAAAGAGTGACGTAGCGGATGCCAAGAACGTCGGCGGGCGCCCGGCGGGCACCATCACTGCAGGCCTCTTCTTGAAAAAGTTCGCACAGGACTATCCCTGGGCCCACCTTGACATCGCCGGCACTGCGACGTCGAGCAAAACCTTCGGCTATACGGTCAAGGGGTGCACCGGCCACGGCGTGCGGCTGCTCGTTCAGTGGCTGCGCGATAAACCCGTGTGAACCGGTGAGCGATGTATTGAGAGATTCTAGGAACGAAGCTGCGCGTTCGTAGGTTTCAAGGCGCTGGGTCTGAGGGGAAGCCTGACCACCGCGATACAGCAACCTAGTGAGAGACCATGCAGACCTGGAAGAGCATTCGCGGATACCTTGCGGTGATGCTACTGTGCGTGATAGCCTTTGGGGGTTATCTGCTCTACGAGCGCCGCCCACAGCCGGAGCCGATCACCATAATCCAGGCCTCACCGATGCCGACACAGACGGTCGCGCCGATGGTTGTACATGTGGCCGGTGCCGTGCAACGCCCCGGTGTGTATACTCTCGAGCCGGGGAGTCGTGTGCAAGATGCCGTGTTAGCGGCCGGCGGGTTGACGAGGGATGTGGACGAGTCGACTCTCAACCTGGCCGACCGTCTGCTCGATGGGCAACGCCTGGAGATTGGTGTGCGCGGCTCACCGGCTGGCCCCAGCCCTACGCCAATTGCCCCTTCCACGCTAGAGGGCCAGCAAAGGTCTTATGCGAGCCCCGGCGTCCCAGGAGTGCTGAACATCAACACGGCCACGGCGGATGAGCTCGTGGCGTTGCCGGGTATAGGGCCTGTGTACGCTCAGCGCATCGTCGAGTACCGCGAGACGGTGGGGCGCTTCCAGCACACGGAAGAGATCATGAACGTGTCGGGGATCGGTCCCGCACGGTATGCGCAGCTCAAAGAGATGATCACCGTCGACTGATATCGCGGGCTTTGGACGATCGGTGTGGCTTTGTTTCCAGCGCCACAGAGCGCACGATGCCCCCGTAGTCGCTGTAGGCACAGCTATCCGCCACAGCCCGATCAGGGCTCCCGCTCCGTAGGTGTGTCATGGCGCCGAAAATCGCGAGGCAGGGCTCGGCCAGCATCCCAAGCCACCCACTTTTACGTGCAACCCCACCGAACGCATACCACCGGCCTCTCCTAAGACTCCAGAAATGACGCCGGCGGGGTCCATCACGGTGACAAATAGGGCTCCTGGGCAGCGACGGCGTATCTCCTCGGCCACACCGAGACTCCAGAGCGTACAAGCTACCGCCCAAGCGGCCACTTGGCCCTGCCTCCGCCAGCTCAAAGCCAGTTCGCGGCGGGGGTGCTCCAGCCGATGATGCTCGTTGGTCAACCAGACGGACATTCGCACGATGTCGGCTCTTTCGAGCGCCTCGGCTCACGCCAGCGCTACCGTGTTGGTCCGGGTCACCTGCTGAGTCTCAGCCACAAGGCTCGCATATGCGGCATGCTCTGCACTTTGCCAACATCCGCATCGTATAGGGCGAGCTCCACTTTAAAGGAGGGTGGGCTCTGCAGAAACGTATGCGAGATACCATTGATGATCGACGGTATGAGCATGCTTCCGCCGCCGGTATAGGCCAATTTGACCTCTCGCACCTCCCAATGTGTACAGGAACACACCCGCACTATAGTGTGTCAGCATGTCTCTCATAACCCGTGCCCCGTTGTAGCGCAGGCGTGTGGTTTCATTGATCCAGATGCCCACTGTGTTGAGGACTTGGTATAATGTGATGCATCGCTCAATGATACTATAGAGTGTAGCATAGTATGCCAACAGGAGATAGCGACACGACGACGAAAGGAGAGATGTGTTCTGCGGGGGACACGATACGCGCGGGCACAGTGCGCGATGAGATCGCGCTGTCTTGGCTCGTCGAGGCCTCGTATCGAGTCTTTTGGTCCGCGCGGAGCCGTGACCTACGAGATCTGCTTTCAAGCGAGATAAGCTATCTCTGGCTGCAGGGGAAGGCGATCCGCGGGGCGCTATTTCTCAGCTTGCGTCACGATCCAGTAGCCGACTTGATTCTGGCGGGTATGCGACGCTTCGCGGATCGGACGGTCTTTTTCGAGCATTTGCTGCCCTATGCGGAGGGTCGGCTCGCGCGCACGGGCGCCCGCTGGCTGTCTGTTTCGGACGGCCCCGAGTGGCTCTTGCGAGAGCTTGAAGCGCAGGGGTACTCGTTCCGAGCCCAGGTTGTGCACTATCGCAAGACGGGGCTGGATATCTGCGCGCATGGAAACAAAGACGTTACCATCGCACGAGTAAACATCGCGGATGTGCCAGCTCTCGCGCGACTGGACGCCACGGCCTTTGAGCCCTTTTGGAGGTTGCGCGAGAGCACTCTACGTGAGGCAGCGCACGACTCGCCCTACTTTTTGCTGGCCAGATTACAGGGGCGACTAGTAGGATACATTATGGCCGATCACTGGTGCGATGGAGCCTTTATCGGGCGTCTGGCGGTGGCCCCACTGTATCGAGGGCGAGGGATCGGCACGCGCCTTATGACGGAGGGTTTGGCCCTGATGCGGCGTGATAATGTGAGCAGTGTCTCTCTTAACACGCAAATGGATAACGAGCGCTCGAGAAAGTTGTACGAGTCGTTGGGATTTGAACTGACGGGCAAAGAGTACAAGCTGTGGGCCAAATGCATCGCGTCCGGAGGTTGTGGGGGCTGAGCCAGTTCAACTCACCAGGATCAGCGCATAGCTAGCCGCGGCGTTGACACCGCCTCACCCAGGGTTACAATCGCTCCAAACGCAATAGGAGGTGGGACACGTGAAGCTAGATTACCGACGCACTTTTATTCTCGGCTTTGGCTTCTTTGGCATCTCCGTAGTGTGGTCCATGTACAATGCGTACGTGCCTATCTTCCTGCGCGATTATGCGCTTCCCTGGTGGCTCGTCGGATTTGTTATGACGCTCGACAACATTCTGGGCATCACCCTGTTACCCTATGTGGGGCAGGTGAGCGACAATACACGTACACGCTTCGGGCGTCGCATGCCGTATATTCTGATCGGTACACCAGTGGCTGCAATCTTTTTGGTCCTCATGGCCGTCCTGCACACCGCCCTGCCAAAAGTGGCCTCGACGTTCTGGCTGGTAACCGGGGCCATCCTGGTGATGAACGTCGCCATGGCAGTCTTCCGTACGCCTACAGTGGCGTTGATGCCCGATATCACGCCCCCTCCTTTGCGGAGTAAGGCCAACGGCGTGATCAACTTGATGGGGGGGCTGGGCACAACCCTCGCGTTTGTAACCGGTGCGATGCTGTTCACCAGGGGGCAGGCCTATCCGTTCGTCTTGGCCGCCATTTTGCTGGTCATCGCTGAGGCTATTGTGGTGCTGCACATCAAAGAGCCCTCCGATTATTCGGTTCGCCAGGGCGAGGAGGAGAAGAGGCCTCACTTGGGGCAAGCTCTGCGCCAGACGGTGTCTAACGTCATAGACATCGCGCGTTCCTCCGACAAAAGCGCCCTGTTTATGTGCCTGGCCATCTTTTGCTGGTTCATGGGTTACAATGTTATCGAGACGTTCTGGACATCGTACGGCAAGGGAGTGCTCTATCAAGCGGATATAGCCAGCGGCCTTCTGACAGAGGAACAGGCTGTCGCCAAAGCCGCCTCGATGTTGACCTACCTCTCGGGCGCATTCCTCGTCTTTGCGCTGCCGGCAGGCTTTATTGCCACACGCTTTGGTCGCAAACCCACCATTCTGACGGGACTGGCTCTTTTGGTGATCCTTTGGCTGGGGATGTCGGTAATTCACTCCAGGGTCTATATGCAGCTGGTACTCGTAGTGTCAGGGATCGCTTGGGCGTTGATCAACATCAACTCGCTGCCCATCATGGCGGACTTGGCCCCCGAGGAGAAGGTCGGGTCTTTCACGGGCCTATATTACTTTTTTTCCATGTTAGCGGCCTCCACCTCACCTACTGTGGCTGGCTGGCTGATAGATCTTGCGGATCTGCGCATAATCGTGGTATTTGCACCGGTCTTTATGCTGCTGGCCTTCTTTTGCATGCTAGGCGTCCGCCGTAGCGAGCCAGCGGGCGCCCCCAGTGTGGATCAGGCACTACGCATGGTCGCCGACGCCGATTTTTAGAGACGTACAAAAAAAGCGGGGACCTTTGAGGGGTCCCCGCCATGGCATCTCAAATGCAGCCTACTCCTGACTGACTATGTTCAGCTCCGGTAAGAGAATGTAGGGCAGGCTCAGGCTGCCGTACACCCACTCGCTCTCTCGGCTGATGGCGGCCACCTCGCGTAGTTGTTCGTACACATTGCCGGCGATGGACACGTTCTTGACGCGGCCGACGATCTCACCTTGCTCGATCACGTATGCCAGTCCCAGGGTGTTGGAGAAAGCGCCGCTGATGACGTTGCCCTGCCCGAGCCCTAGAGCGTTCTCTACGAGCAGCCCGTGCTCAATGCTCGCGACGATCTCTGCTACGGGCGTTTCGCCGGCCTGCCAGACCAGGTTCGATGGCCTGGGAGAGGGCGCCGAGAGTAACGAACGCGATCCATTGCCCGTACTCTGCGTGTCCATCAGTGCCGCCGTTTTGAGATCGTATAGAAAGCCGTTACAGGTGCCCTGTAGGATGGGCGCCTTGCGACGGCAGACGACACCCTCGTCATCATGGCTGGCCGAGGCAGGTCGCCCCGGAAGTGTGGGGTCATCCCATAGGGTGATCTTGGTGTCCAGGACTTGCTCCCCCACCCGCTGCGACAGGGGCGAGGTCCCCCGCAAGACGTTCTTTCCGTCGATGGCCAGTATGAGGGGCAAGGCGAGCACCATGGCGCCCTGTGGAGCGAACAGCACGGGCATGCGGCCCGAACGTAGTGTGGCGCTCCGTTGAGCCAACCTAATCCGTTGTGCGAGGCGTTGTGCCGCCTCACGATAGCCGTCGTCCCAGGCCATCGCGTCGAAGGAGTCATACGCCATGAGTACGTCGTCACCACGCATCCGTTCCACGCCAACACTGACTGAGAACGCAGAACTCTTTTGCTCGATAGAGACGCCCGCAGTATTGCTCAGAGAGGCGTGACCTATGCCGCGCTCGATGCCAACATTGATCACGGCATCCGGATCCGCCTCTCGCAGCAGATCGACGAGTTCACGCCCGATGGCTACAAAACGATCCAGGGGGACCTCCGCCAAGGCAGCGTCATACGTCTCTACCGCTGGGCCTGCGGCCGGCCCCGGAAGCTTTATTGGCACTTGGTCGCCATAGCGCGCAGAGATCAACAAGCGCTCCACCATCTCCTCGGCCTCAACTTGTCCAGCTGCGGCGGTGAAGCCCAGCCTCCCATCTACCAAGCATCGTAGCGCCAACCCTTGTGTTTCAGTGGTTTCGGCCGACTTGATCTCATTGGCCTCAAAACTGATCTCGGTGGATTCGCTGGTATACGTAAACACCTCCGCCTGTTCTGTTTTGCCTCGCAGAGCCGATAGCATATCCATAGCTGGCGGTCTCCTCTCCCTAGCTCAGCGTCCGCCCATTGCGACGTTCTGAATCCGGATATGGGGTGCGCCCGTACTGACGGGTAACCCTCCCTGCCCCTTGCCACAGGTGCCGCTATTGCTAAAGGCGAGATCGTCTCCGATGGCGTCGATATTTTGTAGTGTGGTGAACAGGTTACCGCTAAGCACTACATCTTTGACCATCTCGGCGATCTGGCCGTTGCGGATCATGTACCCATGGCCCGCGCTGAAGGAAAAGTTCTCCAGCATCGTTTGGCCGCCGATAGCCTCGCATGCGTAGACGCCCAGCTCGATGCCCGAGAGCAGGTCGTCGAACGATGCATTGCCCGCTTCGATGAACGTATTGGTCATCCGAACAATGGGAAGGTAACGATACCCTGTAGCGCGCGCATTGCCGGTGACCGCCTCGTTCAGGCGCGCCGCCGTCTCACGCGAGTGCAGCCGCCCCACCAGTATCCCCTCGCGCACCAATTCGGTTCTCTGGGTAGGCGTGCCCTCGTCGTCGTAAGGATGGGTGCCCCGCAATCCCGGGATAGTCCCATCATCGATGATATTCAGATGCTCTCGCCCGAAACGGCGCCCCAGTTGCATCATCTCTTGCGCCCGGGGGTTGGCATAGACGAAATCGGCTTCCGAGAGGTGGCCAAAGGCCTCGTGCACAAAGACGCCCGCCAGTTTGGGGTTGCACACCACTGGATAGACGCCGCCCTCCACTGTATCTGCTGAGAGCAGGTCTATCGCGCGTTGCCCCACTACACGGGCAAGATCCCCTCTGCCCTGAACTTGTTCGTAACCGGCAGGCACCGAAAGACCGTCCGCAACGCGTTGAATGTTGTCGTCCTCACGCGCTGTGGCCGAGAGGAACACTGTCACCATAGGTCGTTCCTCGATGAGATATGCCCCTTCCGAATTGGCATAAGTCACGGTAGTGAACTGATCCGCATAGGTGGCTTGGGTGTCGACGATCTTGTCATAAGAAAGAAGGATATCGTTATACTCTTGAAGAAGCTCTTTTTTTTGCTCTAGAGGCACCTGGCCAAAGTCGACGCCGAGCGAGGCCTTGGTTTCCCTTTCGAGAAACGCCACTTGCGCCAACGAGATTGGCTCCGCCTGCACCACGCGGGCGCTCTGATACGCTTGATCCACGCGCCGTTCCAGATCCTCCAGGCTGTTAAAGGTCGAGACGCCCCACCCCCCGCTGCGAACCAGAGAGCGCACGATACCTCCTTCGTTGGAGGTCAGGTCTACTGCCTCCAGCCGGCGCCCCTGGTAGATGACTTTGGTCGTGCGAGCCGTCTCCAGCCGTATCTCTGTATAGTCGGCGCGGCTGGAACGTAGCGCTGAAAGGATACGATCGCGATCCATACGTGAACCTCCTTGGCGGATGATCACTTGATAGGTTCTCAACAAAAGAGCGGACTAGCCATCTCGGGGCTGCTCGTCGGAAATCGGATCCTCCAGAGGCTCGCTAGTGCTCGTGTCGTCCCCGCCCATCGACACTTGCTGCTGGCTGACAGCCTTCTCAGGAGCTCCCTCGGGGATCAACTCCCAGGGCTCCCCGGGCACATAGACCATGCTGGGGCGACGAAGTTTGTGGCGCACGAGAAGGAGCGAGCTACAGAGCAGGATAAAGCCCAACGAGACCCACTGTGCAGTGGGTACGCCGCTGATCAGCCAGGCATCGGGTCGCTGGAACTCTATAAAGAACCGAATTACGGCATAGAATATACCGTATAGGAAAAAGATATCTCCGTAGAGGCGGTTCTTTTGCCATTTGCGCACGAGATAGTACAAGGCCAGGAAAGCCACAAAGTTCAGCACTGATTCGTAGAGAAACGTCGGATGGAAGCGCTCGAACGCCTCGAACCCGGGCAGGCGATGCTCGGGCGCGATATAGATGCCCCACGGCAGGTCTGTGGGATGGCCATAGAGCTCCTGGTTAAAAAAGTTGCCCCAACGGCCGATAGACTGCGCCAAGATCAGGCCCGGAGCGATATAGTCGGCCCATTCCAAGAACTGCAGCTTTTCGTGCTTGGCATAGATCCACAGGCCGATGGAGCCGCCGAGAACGGCGCCAAATATGCCAAAACCGCTCATTTGCAGAGAGAACATCTCACCGGGATTGGCTCGGTAGTACTCCCAACTGGAGATAATGTGGTAGATGCGAGCACCGAGGACACCCGTCACCAAGCAGACGATCAATAGATTCCAAGCTATCTCCGGATCATGCCCGTTGCGGCGAGAGAGTCTGCTCGCAATCTGGGCAGCCAAGAGCGAGCCCAGGACGATCAGCACCCCGTACCAATACACCGTAATGGGCCCGATTCGAACAAAGATGGGGCTGGGTTGCATTCAAGCCTCCTACAGGCGGCCAGGGGCCGCAAAGAAAACGCCGAGCCGATCCCACTATCATTCTATTATAGCGCAAAGACTACTGATGCCAAGAGGCTGGGCGCCGTCGGGCGCGATTGACAGTTCCAGCAGGCCGCTCTATAAAAGACTACACCTCAATATGGAGGCTCGAGTGAACAAGCAGCCCAATTCGCGCGGGTGTTTCCTGTGTGGTACGGAGAATCCTATCGGGCTCAAACTATCCTTTTACGATGACGGGCAAGATCGCGCTATCGCACACTTTACGCCCCGTGACGAGCACCAGGGCTTCCCTGGTGTGCTACATGGTGGCATCATCAGCGCCCTACTGGACGAAGCAATCGGTCGGACGTTGGTGCGGCTCGATATCTGGGCCATGACAGTAGAGCTGCGTGTGCGTTTCCTCAAGCCGATACCTCTGGGAGAGCGTTTGACGGTGGTTGGAGAGCTGGTAAAGCTGCGCAGTCGGACCATGGAGGGCCGTGGCGAGATTATCCGCTCGGACGGGAGTGTGGCCGCCACCGCAGAGGCCAAGTATATTCTCCTAACCGAAGAGCAGCTCGACAACTACCGCCACGAGTTGCAATATTGGCGGGTGGTGCCGAAAGAAGGGGCGGAACAGGATGACACTGCGTGAGCCCCGCCGTGTCTCTCATACGGGTGGCTCCAAAGGTTCTGTCATACATCAAGAGCGCCTCCAGCTCCGCTGGGCGGCGTTGCGTTTGTGCTCGCAGCACAGTCTCACGCATCACCGGTACGCGCGATGCGGTGAACGGCAGAGCCACACGCTCAGCACAGGGAAGCTGGATATACGGCGCTCTTGCCGCCTCACCAAAGCCTTGTTACTAACGGGCTCAATCGACTCTCACGCTCTCCCTTGTAGGGAATCCGAGTGAGGGGTGTTATGTCTTGACCGTACCGAACACGTTGGCATGCGGCCAGCGAGCTTTATACTGTCAGCCCAAACAACCTCACTTTCACTCGATTTTTGGGATTGGCGAGTCCACGGCCAAGGTTTGTTCTCGGGCTCCCGTTCAGTAGACTGCAACAGTGCGGTTCATGCGGCCACACACGGCAGTAGGGTCTCGAGGACTGGATCTGATGCGTTCATAGCGGGGAATGACCATGCCAAAGTTGGAGTTCAAGCATCACGTTGTGCTGATCGATTACGACGAGATCCTCTTTTCGCCCATGGGCTTTGAGGCGGACCTCTTGGCTGAAACGGGCGCCAGTTGGCGGGCTTTCCAGTGCGTAACGGAACACCAAGCACTGGATGCGGCGCGCCAAGCCGACGTGGCCGTTATCCAGACCGTGCGGCCGTTGTTGACTCGCTCCGTGATTGACAAGCTGGAGCGATGTCGCGGCATCATTCGGGCGGGGGCTGGGTACGACAGCGTGAACGTGCGAGCGGCCACCGAGCGGGGTATCATGGTCTGCAATGCGCCCACCTATTGTACAGACGACGTGGCGGACCACGCTGTTGCGTTGCTGTTTGCGAGTGTGCGCCACGTAGCCCGACTTGACGCCGCTATGCGGAGGGCGCGCTTTGCGCGAGAACTGGCTATACCCACGCGCCGTATTGAAGGCTCCACATTGGGGATCATCGGTCTGGGGCGGATCGGCGGAACGGTGGCCAGACGGGTGCGCGGCTGGGACTTGACAGTGCTTGCATACGATCCGTATGTGGACCGCAAGCACAGCGATGCGCTAGGTGCTCAGTTGGTGTCTCTGGACGAGCTATTGCAGCGCTCCGATTTCATCTCCGTGCACTGCCCTCTCACTGAGGAGACGCACCACTTGCTCAGCTGGAAAGAGTTTGCTGCAGCCAAGCCGGGGCTTGTACTGGTAAACACTGCCAGGGGGGCCATCGTCCATGAAGACGCGCTGGTCGAGGCTCTTCGGGGAGGCCGCGTGTGGGCGGCGGGACTCGATGTCTTTGAGCAGGAACCTCTGCCACCCGATTCGCCCCTGTTCGCGCTGGATAACGTCATTCTCACGCCGCATATCAGCGCCAACTCACCGGAGGCCCGGCGCGATCTGTACCGCCAAGTGTGTGAAATCTCTGTCGAGATTGTACAGGGCCGAGTCCCTCCTTTTTTGGTGAACCCCGAGGTCTTGGGCGGCATGCATCCCACACTGTAACGCCTGTACCTCGCTCACCGAAGCACAAGAGGGCCCCGATCAGTGTTCTCGGGACCCTCTTGCGGAGGCAGATGTGTTTAGAAAAAATATGCCTCCAACATCAAACATAGCTGATGGTACAGTGCAAGATGGATCTCTTGCGCGCGATAGGTTTCGTTCTCGGCCACACATAGCGAAATATCCACGAGCTGGGCGAGAGGGCTCCTTTCGCGCCCCGTTAGGCCGATAGTAACGAGCCCCAGGGCTTTGGCGACTTTTGTCGCAAGCAGGACGTTGCGTGCTCCACCGCTTGTGCTGATCCCCAGAAAGACATCTCCAGGGCGCGCCAGTGCACACAACTCTTGCGCGTAGCCGATTCCATCCACTGGGATATCATTGGCCACAGCCGAAGCCAAGGTGGGGTTGCAGCCCAGTACGTGGGCGCGCAGCCCCGCCTGCAAGTGCTCGGCCAGCTCGGCCCCATGCGGCTGAGCGCGCAGGGCCGAGCGGAGCGGTTCAGGCAGCGGCCTAGGAAGCACAAAAGCTTTGAGCAGCTCTCCCGAGATGTGCAGGGCATCACTGAAGCTACCGCCATTCCCGCACAGGTAAAGCGTCCCGCCCTCCTCCAAGGATTCGGCGATGGCTGTAAAGGCTTGCGCCAACTCCACTGCTATCAGCCGCAAAGCGGGTCGTGCCAATAGCGATCTGTAAAGGTGGCCTACGACAGGACGTCTCTTCTCCAGCAGGGCCAGCCACTGCTCGGCGCTCAGACGTGCCTCGGGCCGGTCAGGATCCAGCATCACGACATCTCCTCACTGTGCGCCATAGATGGGCTCTCTTGGGGCAGAATGTCCACCTCCACACCCGACGGCGCAGTGGAGAAAGACAGGCCATTCCGATCCGAATTCAGATCAATGAGCACTGTATCTCCCGGTTTATAAGCGCCCTGCAAGAGACTGCGCGATAGAGGGCTCTCGACATAACGCTGCAGGGTGCGGCGAAGCGGCCTAGCGCCAAAAGCGGGGTCGTAGCCTTGATCGGCGAGCCAGCCCTTTGCCTCCTCACTGAGCGACATATGGAGCCCCTGTTCCTGCAGCCGGTCCGCGATCTCATCCATCTGCAGATCGACGATCTGCATGACGTGCTCGCGGGTCAGCGTGTGGAAAATGATGATCTCGTCGATGCGGTTGAGAAACTCGGGGCGAAAAGTGCGCTTCAGGCTCTGCGAGATATCGTCAACGAACTGCTCATGCTCTTCCTGCTCCCGCTTGCCCACAGCAAAGCCGAGACTGGATCCGCGACGCGCTACGAACTGCGTGCCGATGTTGGACGTCATAATGATCACCGTGTTACGGAAATCCACTGTGCGGCCTTGCCCATCGGTCAGCCGACCCTCTTCCAGAATCTGCATTAACGAGTTCCACACGTCCATGTGGGCTTTTTCGATCTCGTCGAACAGAATAACCTGGTAGGGGCGTCGACGCACCGTCTCTGTGAGCTGTCCACCCTCGTCGTAACCCACATACCCAGGAGGGGCACCGATCAGCCGCGAGACGGTGTGTCGCTCGCCATACTCTGTCATGTCGATAGCAAGTAAGGCATCCTCATCGTCAAAGAGGAATTTAGCGAGAGCTTTGGCCAGCTCTGTCTTGCCCACGCCGCTGGAACCAAGGAAGATAAAACTGCCGACGGGCCGGCGGGGATTTTTAAGCCCCGAGCGAGCGCGGCGGATCGCGTCAGAGACGGCTTCGATGGCTTCATCCTGCCCCACTACGCGCTGCTTTAGGAACGCTTCCATCTGCAGCAGACGGGAGGTCTCGGCCTCCTGTATACGGCTGACTGGAACACCCGTCCAAGACGCCACAATCTCGCTGATATCGGAGGTATCCACGATATCATCAAAGCCCTGTTGCTCCTGCCATTCGGCGCGGCTGGCTGCGAACTCGAACTCTTTTTGCAAGCGCTCGCTCTTGATACGCGCTGCGCGCTCATAGTCGCGCTCGCTACCCGCCGTCTCTTCCTCCTCAGCCAATCGCATCAAATCCAGACGCTGTTGTTTCAGGTCGGGTGGCAGGCTGTACATCGCAATGCGAAGCCTCGATGCAGCCTCATCGATCAGATCGATGGCTTTATCGGGCAAATGTCGATCTTTGACGTAACGGTCGGACAATCGCGCCGCGGCAACTAGGGCATCATCGGTGATCTGCACCTGATGATGCTGTTCGTAGCGATCCTTGAGCCCTCGAAGCATCTCGATAGTCTCCTCGGTGCTGGGCTCTTCCACATAGATGGGCGCAAATCGCCGCTCCAAAGCGCTATCGCGTTCGATATGCTGGCGATATTCGTCCAGCGTTGTCGCACCGATGCAACGGAGCTCGCCGCGAGCCAACGCCGGCTTCATCATATTGGATGCATCTATAGCGCCTTGTGCTGCTCCTGCACCCACGACGGTGTGCAGTTCGTCGATGAACAGGATGATCTCACCTTGCGCCTGCTGGATCTCCTCTAGAGCCGCTTTGAGGCGCTCCTCGAACTCGCCACGGAACCGCGAGCCAGCCACCATAGCGCTCAGGTCGAGGGAGATGAGGTGTTTACCCAGCAAAGGATCTGGCACGTCGCACGTGACGATCTTTTGCGCCAAGCCCTCGACGATGGCCGTCTTGCCAACGCCCGCCTCGCCGATAAGCACCGGATTGTTTTTTGTACGGCGTGATAGTACCTGTAGTAGGCGCATAATTTCTGCATCGCGCCCGATCACAGGATCTAGCTTGCCCTCTTTGGCTTGTTGTGTGAGATCGCGACTGTATTTCTCTAGCGTGTGAAAGTGCACCTCCGCCGTGGGACTAGTGACACGGCGCCCCCCGCGGTGCTCGACGAGCGCGTCATAAAAGCGGTCTCGGCTTACGCCCGCATCAGCGAGAATACGCGAAGCTGCGCTATCCTGGTCACTCAAGATGGCCAAGAAGAGATGTTCCGTCGAGATATACTCATCATCTAGGCGGCCGGCTTCGTCGTTGGATCGATCCATCAGGCGCTTCACGCGAGGCGTGATGTAGACCTGTTGCGGTTGAAAGGAGCCCGGTGCTGATGTACGCGGGCTGGCTCTCAGTACATCGCCCACACGCTGGTTGATCTGCTCGATATCTACGTGCATCTCTTCCAGAATTGCGGCGATGGGACCATCTGTTTGCTCGAGCAGTGCGAGCAGGACATGCTCTGTATCGAGCTGCGTATGCCGATAACGTTGCATAATCTCATACGCGCGTGTTGCGGCTTCCTGTGCTCGCTCTGTGAATCTATCGAAACTGATCATGAAATGCTCCTCAATAGGTGCGCCCCAGCAAATGCTCCGGGGCGCACACGTTTGCCCATAATCAGAGAAACCGGGTTGTTCATACTACCGGATGCGGGCGCTGACGCTCAATGCCCTACTCATCGCCACGCACAACGCTTCATACGAGCTCACGGCTCTGCGACGCGCTCCCCCTCTTGAGCGCGCTCAAAAGTGAACTCGCTGTCGCTCACACCCACATGGACGGTGTCGCCCTCTGCGAAATCACCTTGCAACAAGTGCAGAGCCAAGGGGTCTTGGATGCGGCGCTGTATCGTGCGCTTTAGCGGGCGCGCTCCGTAGACTGGATCAAAGCCTTCATTGGCCAGAGCTTGTTGTGCCTCCGGCGAAAGCTCAATAGTGATCTTGTGGTCAACCAGCAATCGCTGTAGGTTGCGCAGTTGGATACCCACGATCTGCCCCAGCTGCTCCCGAGTCAACGAGCGGAAGAGAATAATCTCATCGACGCGGTTCAAGAACTCGGGACGGAACTGCTGCCTTAGCGCGTCCATCACTCTATCCCGCATAGTGTCCGGATCTCCACCGTCTATCTCGCTGATCCATTGGCTGCCCACATTAGACGTCATGATGACGACCGTGTTCTTAAAGTTGACGGTGCGCCCTTTGCCATCGGTCAGGCGCCCATCGTCGAGGATCTGCAGCAAGACGTTAAAGACTTCGACGTGTGCCTTCTCGATCTCATCCAACAATACCACCGAATAGGGCCGGCGGCGAACCGCTTCAGTGAGCTGCCCACCCTCCTCATAGCCCACATAGCCGGGAGGCGCCCCGATCATGCGAGCTACTGTGTGGCGTTCCTGATACTCGCTCATATCGAGGCGTATCATGGCATTTTCGTCATCGAACAAGAACTCGGCCAATGCCCGGGCTAACTCTGTCTTGCCTACGCCTGTGGGTCCAAGGAAGATAAAGCTCCCGATGGGTCGGTTAGGGTCCTGCAGCCCAGATCGTGCGCGTCGGATAGCGTTCGACACAGCTTGAACCGCCTCATCTTGTCCTACCACCCGCTGGTGTAGCCGCTCCTCCATATGCACTAGCTTCTCGATCTCGCTCTCGATCAAGCGCGAGACGGGCACACCCGTCCACTTGGAGACGATCTCGGCAATATCTTGATCGGTAACCTCTTGCTGCAACATCGCCTGCTCTGCTTGCAGGTCCTTCAACTGCGCCTCTTGTTGCACGAGCTGCTGTTCGAGCTGCAGAATGTCCGAGTAGCGGAGTCTTGCGGCTCGCTCCAAATCGGCTCGCCGTTCCGCGATCTCGGCCTGGTTACGAAGCTCTTCCAGGCGGGCTTTTGTGCTCTGAATCGCCTGTATGGCCTGATGTTCGCTGTCATAGCGCGCTTTGAGGGCTGCTAGCACCTCCCTCTTGTCGGCTAGCTCCTCAGTGATGCGCTCGAGCCTCTCCTTGGATGCCTCATCGCGCTCTTTGCTCAGGGCCTGTTGCTCGATCTGCAGCTGTATGATGCGCCGCTCGACCTCATCGATCTCGCGCGGAGAGCTATCGATCTCCATGCGCAGTCGCGCCGCGGCCTCATCGATCAGGTCAATGGCCTTGTCCGGCAGGTGCCGGTCCGCGATGTATCGATCGGAGAGCACGGCGGCAGCGATCAGCGCCCCATCCTGAATACGCACCCCGTGATGCACCTCGTAGCGCTCCTTCAGGCCGCGTAGGATACTGATAGTATCTTCAACAGAGGGCGCTTCCACGAAAATCGGCTGAAATCGTCGCTCAAGCGCGGTATCCTTCTCAATGTACTTGCGATATTCGTTGAGAGTGGTGGCGCCCACGGCGTTCAATTCGCCGCGCGCAAGCAGAGGCTTGAGCATATTGGAGGCATCCAGCGAGCCCTCTGCGGCACCTGCGCCCACCATCGTGTGCAGCTCGTCGATGAACAGGATAACCTGCCCCTCCGACTCTTGCACCTCTTTGAGCACTGCTTTGAGGCGCTCCTCGAACTCGCCACGGTACTTGGCGCCCGCTACCAGCGCTCCGAGATCCAGTGCGACTACTCGTTTGTCACGCAGCCCCGTGGGCACGTCACCGTTTACGATGCGTTGGGCCAAGCCTTCGACGATAGCTGTCTTGCCCACGCCGGCCTCACCCACCAACACAGGATTGTTCTTGGTACGGCGTGACAGCACTTGAATCACTCGGCGAATCTCTTCATCGCGGCCGATAACTGGATCCAACTTGCCCCGAAGGGCGCTCTCCGTCAGGTCCTGTGCGTATTTCTCCAATGCTTGGTATCGCGTCTCGGGATTCTGGTCGGTTACCCGCTGCGTCCCCCGGATCCCCGTGAGGGCCTGGTAGAGGCGCTCTGCCGACAGCCCCTCTTTGCGCAGCATCTCACCTACAGGGCCCTTGTCGCTGGTGACGATCCCAAGCAGCAGGTGCTCCGTAGATACGTACTCATCTCGCATGCGCTCGGCCTCTTCTTCGGCGGCCCGCAGCACACCGGTCAGTCCCCTAGACAAATTAAGCTGAACTGGGCCATACGCCTTGGGCGCTTGGTCCAACTTTTGCCGGATGCGCTGTGCTATCGCCTGGGGCTGGACACCCTGTTTGTTGAGCAGCTGAGGTACCACGCCATCGCTCTGCTGCAACAACGCCAGAGCGACATGCTCGACATCCACCTGATTATGATTGAGAGACTGTGCCATCTCTTGCGCACTATAGATGGCCTCTTGCGCCATCTGAGTGTAGCGATTCGGGTTCATCTATTATACTCCCTCTTATCTATCTGTAGTATATTGTATTCACCATGAAGGTGATATGCTTCTCTGGCCAGCGCTCAGTAGCGAAGCGTGGCGGCGATCCCCCCAGCCACTCGCAACTCTTCGCTGTCGCGCACGACCTCAACGGCAGCCCCCCCGCGCAATGCCTTGTGTAGGGCTCGGTTCACCGCATCAGGCACGGACATGGCCTCTTCGTTGCCACAAAACGGGCATTTGAGGCGCTCCGTTGCTATGTAGCCACAGTTGGTACACTCGTATCCCTGCGCTTCAGTGTCGGGTGCCACGAACACTTGGTGCACGCGCCCCTCATGCAGGGTGTATAGTGTGTCCGATAGCCCGATCACTCCTTGGCCTCCTTTGGCTGCTGACGTGATCACAGCGCGTACCGCCTCTAGATCAGCCAACTCGTCTGCTATTGTGGCGATTTCGGCAGACCGGCGCAGGATCTCCTCCAGGGGAGCCTGCATATCTGCTGCAAACTCGCCAACAACTGCTCTGCGTAACGACTCGGGCAAGAGGTCTCTGACCTGATTCAGCACATCACTGCTACCCGCGAGGACCAACCGGTCAGTCTTGGCCTTTTGGCAGTAGGTGTCGATCAATTCCACACTCTGTTTCAGGTTGCGCAGGGCTAGATGATCCGCGTGCCGCTGGTACCGAGCAGCAGCCCATCCGCCTTGCTTATGTCTCTTGAGCTCCTCACCAAAAACCTCGGTCTTTGGCTGGATTCTCCCGTCCGCGATGAGAAACAGCCTCACACCTTCTCGGTCTAACAAGGCTACGCTGTAGGGCTTGAATCGGTCTGCGAGCGCGAGCAGCTCGGATATATGGGGTTTGTTCGAGACGTAGGCTCCGTCCTCTGCCGATGCAGGCAAGCCAACTACTTCCCACAACTGATCGCCGGAGCTAAAGAACGCAAGCCCCAGGGACTGCCAATCGTATTCGGTATCCAAATAGCGCGCGACACGCGCAACATCCTGCGGGGGCGCTCCTTCCAGGGTTCCAGTGAACTGGCGAAAAGTCAGCTTCACAGCATCTTTTGTCGTTGTGGTGAGGTCTGTGTTCAGATACAAGCTCAATACATCATCGGAACCTTCGAACCTGACTAGAGATGCGATTTGCTCCGCTATCGTCATGGTGACCTCTCCTTTTCACACTCAAACACCATCGATCTAGTCCTCGGGGCCACCCGAGCCGATCTCGATGATGCGAAACTTGCCCTTTTGATGGGCCTCTCGGCTCTCGTACTCTCTCAGACGCTCGCGCAGCATCTTGATCTCAGATGCTGCTTGCTCCCTAGCGAGCTCAAGTTCTAGCTGGAGCTCCTCGATCCGTCGCGTCATGTTGATTACCACTTCTACACCCGCCAGGTTGATGCCGAGATCATCAGTGAGACGCGCAATTCTGCGCAGATTCTCAATATCGCGCTGTGAGTACAATCGAGTCCTTCCCGAGGTGCGTGAAGGCTTGATCAAGCCGATACGGTCATAGTATCGCAGCGTCTGAGGATGAAGGCTCACCAGTTTCGCGGCTACGCTTATGACATAACAAGGCTCATCGTCTGGTAGACGCTCGCTTACCATATTCTTCTCTCCTCCCCTGCGGGGATGCTGCGACTCTGATTCTGCTTTGCTTACAACATCCTTGTGCAGGCTATCACTTTGGTTGTATGGGCCGCGGGACTCCTGCCGCGCGCCCATCTCTCAATCCTGTGGCCGTTCCGCCAGCTCTACCTGGATATCGAGCTCGCTTCCCTCCCGTATCACCGTCAGTGTGACGGGGTCACCCGGTCTCTTCTCTCGCAAGAGATAGATGAGCAGATCATCGAACTGCAGCATCTGCCGACCGTCTATGCCGATGATGACATCGCCCCCGATTGGCACTTCTTCGCCATAGTAAACAGTGACATCGCTCGCCGCACGAACGCCCGCCTTTTCCGCAGGCCCCCCTGGCGTCACATCCACAACGATGGCGCCTCGATCCACCGGTAGATCCATAGCTTCTACGTGTACTGGGCGCACATCTGTCCCGCTGATACCCAACCAAGGGTAGGCGTAACGCCCGGTCTCGATAAGATCGGGCACGACACGCTTCACTGTGTTAATAGGAATGGCGAACCCCACCCCGCCGGAGACACCAACGGATGATGTCATGGCAGTGTTCATGCCGATAACGCGACCCTTGGAGTCTAAAAGGGGCCCCCCCGAGTTGCCAAAGTTGATGGCCGCATCGGTCTGGATCATCTCAGGGATAGAGAATCGCCCCGTAACCGTCTCCGAGGTGTGTCCCAATGCAAGCGTGCGTCCTAATCCGCTGACGATGCCGGCGGTCAGTGTCCCCTGCCATCCGAAAGGATTGCCTATCGCCATTACCCGCTGGCCCACTTGCAGAGCATCCGAGTCTCCCAGTGTAACGCTGGGGAGGGCTATACCGTTCAGGTCCACCTGCACTACAGCGATGTCAGAATCGGGATCGGCGCCGAGAACCTGTGCACTGAGCACGCTGCCGTCCGAAAGGATAACCTCGACCTGTTCGGCCCCTTCGATAACATGGTTATTGGTAATCACCAGGCCCTTGGTGCCGTCTAGAAAAAAGCCCGATCCCTGGCCGCCTTCGTAAAACTTGTCGTCAGGATCTTTCGAGCCCGATGTGTTGATGTGCAACGCCGCCCGACGAACGACCTGAATACTGACCACCGATGGGTTCACTGTACGATAGATCTCTATCAGGAGCCTCTCCTCGGCATCGAAATCCTCCAAGTCGGACATATCGGTATGTGCCAAAGAGTTCGAGGCGGGCGTTTCAGCAGCCGTATTCGGCTCTCCCTGGGCTAGCGTATAGCTAACCGGCCACTCGATCGGTTCGCAGCCGGTCGCTATGATGAGGAGCAAGAAGACGACCAGCAAAGCCCCCAGTTTTCGTCGCACTATGCCCATCGCCGTCAACCTCCTAGTTTGAGATCGGCCAGCTCTTTAAAAAGAGCTTTCTCCCGCTCACTGAGCCCTCGTGGGAGGACTGGTTGCACCTCCACATACATATCGCCAAAAGCAGCAGAGTTGCGCAGCTGAGGCATCCCTTGCCCCCGCAGACGGAATACCCGACCTGTCACCGTCTCGGGAGGGATTGTCAGAGAGATACGACGCTTGATCGTATCGATAGCGACCTCGCCCCCGAGTACCAATGTGTATAGATCCACGGGAATCTTGGAGTACAAGTCGTCGCCACGCCGTTCATAGACGGGATGTTGTCTCACTGTAATCACAAGGAACAGATCACCGGCCTGGCTGCCGCCACGCCCTGGCTCGCCTTCGCCGGTGATGCGCACCCGAGAGCCGGTCTGTACACCGGCAGGTATCTTGACTTCGAGACGCCGCTGCTCCATCTGTAAGATACGGGTGGTGCCACTGTAAGCTTCCTCCAAAGAGATCTCGATCGGCTGTTCAAAGTCGCGGCCTCTGGCAGCGTACTCTCTCGCGCGGTAGGCACGCGCGCCCGGCTGGCGGCCACCAAAGATGTGCTGGAAGAACTCTGAGAACCCGCCCTCTCCGAACAAATCATTGACGTCCACATACTCTGTGTGGATGCGCTCGCCACGCGGTCCCTGTGTGCCAGCTGCGAACCATTGACTCCAGTCGTACGCGTTGGGGTCCCCACCTGCCTGCTGATAGCGCTGCCAATTGGCTCCGAGGGCATCGTACTTGCGACGCTTCTCGGCGTCTGTCAGCACCTCGTTGGCCTCGTTAACCTCTTTGAAGCGTTCCTCGGCCTCTTTGTTGTTGGGGTTGACGTCGGGATGGTACTCGCGCGCCAGCTTGCGGTACGCCCGGCGAATATCCTCCGTCGCAGCGTCTTTGCTGACTCCCAGAATCTTGTAATAGTCTTTGTACTCTCCCGTGTATTCCATCAGTTGCTCTGCTCCATCGACTGCCTAGCTGGTGGCAGGCGGTTTCAATGGCGACACCCGCTCAACCAGCGCGCCGAATGCATCTACCACGCGAGTCTCGTCGACCGCAAAAGGCTGCGCGCTATGAAGCCGATGAGGTATGCTCATGCCTGCCTCCCTTGGTCGAAAACGATCGTCTTGCAGGTATTATACGTGCTGGCGAGTCAAAAGTCAATAACATTGATAGATATACACTCAAGTTTCATTAGGATATAGTCGTAATTGTACTTGACATTCATCATCACATACTTTATACTGTGAGCACAGTAGCATACGAGATTGGCTCGCCAATTCGGTTGTTGCTCTATGTGAGGAGGTGCAGTGATGAGTAGCTTGATTCGTAGGGATCCCTACAGCGACGTGGTGTCGCTCCGGGATCTGATGGATCGGTTGTTCGAGCAGAGCTTGATGCCACCACGGTTGACCGAGACAGATTTGTTGGATATGGCCATGGATATGTATGAAACCGATAACGAGGTTGTTATCAAGCTCACAGCGCCCGGTGTCCAGCCGGATGATCTCGAGGTGACAGTGGAGGCTGGGACGGTCAGGATTAAGGGAGAGGTCAAGTCGGAAGAGAACATCGAGGACGCCAACTATGTTCGACGGGAGCGTCGCTTTGGCAGGTTCCAGCGCGTGGTGTCTCTGCCATCGGATGTGAACCCAGACGCGGCGTCGGCGGATTTCGAGAATGGCCTGCTTACTCTCAAGATTCCCAAAAAAGAGGAAATGAAAGCCAAGACGGTTCAGGTCAAGGCCAAGTAGCTATTCCTTTCATAACGTTCTATTGCGTGAAAACTGATGTTGTTGAGCATATAGCGTAAGGAGGCAAAGAGATGTCGATCACTCGTTGGGAGCCTTTCAAGGACCTGATTACGCTGCGAGAAGCGATGGATCGTCTGTTTGAGGATAGTTTCGTGCGCGCGGGAACCCGTTGGATCCCCTCCACCGAGGCGCGCTGCAGTCTCCCAATCGATGTGTACAGCACCGATGAGGAACTGGTCGTTGTAGCGTCAGTGCCCGGCATTGCCCCGGATGATGTAGAGATCACTGTGGAGGGCGACACGCTGACCATCAAGGGAGAGCTAAAGGGCCCCATAGACAATGTCGGCTATATCGTCCAAGAGAGGTCGTACGGCGCCTTCAGCCGAACACTTCGCCTCAATATTCCCGTCCAAGCGGATAAGGCTGAGGCGAGCTTTGACAGGGGCGTACTGACGCTGTCCATTCCAAAACAAGAAGAGATCAAGCCGAGAACCATCAAGGTGACTACCAAGGACTCTAGCGCCTAGGCTGTAAGTGGTGATCGCGTTTTCCCAGGCCAGCGCACTACCCCAGCGTATCGTATAGTGTGAGTGAGGCAAGATAGTGAATCGAGAGAGCCCCTTTCCAAAGGGGCTCTCGTTCTTTCTCCGGCCATCAGTGGGGCCAGCCATATGTAGAGACGTCAACACCGATCTCAATCCCTCTCGGCTTGGCGATCGAAGCCAACCCCTTTACAATCCATAACACTTTGTATGTGGAGGCGCTCTTGTTACAAAGAGTTGGCGAAGAGAGGCGCGATGAGCTCGTGCGCTATCTGCGCGAGCGCCCCTTTGAAACCTTTATGTTACTCAGCGATTTGCTCGAGGTGGATGCCGATACCCATGAGGGCGATGACACACCACATTTGATCGGCTATCTACGGCGAGGACAGGTGGTCGCCGTTCAAGGCTTATACGCATCCGGTCGTTGCCTGCCGCACCTCATCGATGAGAGCGTGGCTTCCGCTATGGTGGCCAATCTGCTGGGCTGGCCGGTTCGCTGGCTCATGGGCATTCGCAGAGTGTCCGATCCGTTGCTGGGCGAGCTTAACAGGCGGGGCTACAAGCCCAGTTATGACGAACAAGACTATCTGATGCAGTTGACCCGAGCGACCTTTGTGCCCCATTACATGCCGGGGGTGAGGCATGCGATCGCTGAGGATGCTCCGGCCATGGCACGGCTCCGCTATCGCTTTGAACGAGAGTACTTCCATCCACTAGTGCCGTACGGGCAAGAGAGCCTTTACCTCAAGATCGCGCAGCGCTGTGTGGCTAACGGCACGTTCTTGGTGGAGCGCGAAGGAGCGATCGCTTCCACAGTGAGCGTGGAAGCGCGCATCCCCGGGTTGGCGCATATCGGAGCTGTGTACACAGAGCCGCTTCATCGCAAGAAGGGGTACGCCAAGGGAGTCGTATCAGCTATCTGTGAAGACCTGCTTCAGAGCGAGGAATATGTGACGCTCACTGTTCGAAAGAGCAACCCCGCTGCCATACACGTGTATGACGCGTTAGGGTTCCAGTATCGTGACGAATACCGCATGTTCCGCTTTCGCTAGCGCATTACCATGCTCAGGGTACCTCTGTAGCACTCTCCAATACGTAGGTTGGGCTGAGATCGCTGGCAGCTAGCATCTCACGCGTCGTCACACCGGTCAGAACCAGGGCGGAATCCATGCCTGCGGCGACCCCCATGGCGATGTCTGTGGCCAAGCGATCTCCTATCAGCAAGCATTCCTCGTACGGCACGCCCAACTGAGCCACTGCGGTGTCGAGTATCTGTACGGAGGGCTTGCCGGCGATCAGCTCTACCTGGCGCTCCGTGGTGGCCTCCAAAAAGGCAATGACCCCGGCGCAGTCGGGAATCTCGCCGCCCTCTATGGGGCAAGTCCTATCGGGGTTGGTAGCGAAAAAACGCGATCCTCTCACCAGAGCTTGATGGGCCGTGTTCAACTTGTCATAATCCAGTGTACGGTCAAAAGCTGCTACCACCACCTCGATCTCGCTCACACTGTCCGAGAGCATAAAACCCGCCTGCCGGAACTCTTGTAGCAGCGCGGGCTCGCCGATCACAAACAGTGTAGCAGCGGGATACTGCTTGTGCAGATAGTGAATCAGGGCATGTGAGGAGTTGATAACATCCTCAGCAAGGGTGGGGATTCCCAACCGTGTCAGCTTGGCGGCATAGCTCGCACGGGGTTCAAGCGGTTTGTTCGATAGAAACACCACTCCGCGTCCCGCGGCCTGCAACCTCAGCATCATTTCTCGCACGCCGGGGATGAGTTGCTCACCCAAGTAAATGGTGCCATCCAGATCGAAAATGTAGCCTTTGTAGCGGAAATCGTCAGCCCGAGGCCTTGCGTTCATGTAGAGAGCACCTCGATGCTGTGGATATCGGGTACAACGGCGTCGGCGTAAGGCACAAGTGCCTCGTATAGCGAAGCGCCCGAAGTAACCGCGACGGCACAACCAAAGCCCGCTGCCCGCGCCATCACAAGGTCCGACACTGTGTCGCCAACCATCATGGCGCGCTGCGGAGGAATTCCTAGCCGGCGACAGATCTCTTCCGCCATATCGGGGGAGGGCTTGAGAGCAAAGCCGTCATCCCCACAGATGATGGCTGAGAAGAGATCCTCCACACCTAGCATTCTCAGGGAGACTAACGTCAAGTCGCGATCGTCCGTAGTGGCGATGGCTAGCGCCAAACCCTGAGCCTTTAAACGAAGCAGCAGCCCGCGAACATCACCGATGGGTTCGATAAGCGTTTCAACCGGTAGTGCTGCGCGTGCTGCGCGTTGCGCGTTTTGTACAACGCCCAGCGCCACCTCCCAGGGCATGCTACGGTGGCGGTATATGAGGCTGGCGAACAACAGGACCACCTCGCTCGTCGACGCGAGCGTGAGGGGGCCGACGGGGTCCCAATCGCCCGTCTCGTTGTCATAGCCCAACGTCTCTGCATAGGCCCGGTCTAATGCTTCGTCGGGAGGCACCTCGGCTGCAAGCTTGGCGCGAAACAGGTCGAACCATGCGTGCCACAGGGACTCGAACGCGATGAGGGTACCATCCTTGTCAAAGACGACGAGTTGGGGGTCAAAGACTCGCCCGGTGATTCGAAGCATGTGGACTCCGTAATGTGGGATATGTGAGTATCCCATGTTTGTGAGCGGGTGTCAAAGGCGTCTCACAGGCACCCTCAAATGCCTCCGCCGCTTGACGATGGTTTCGACTGCACGCATAATCCGCGTATGACCTCGTTCAGATCACTGTGGAGGTGTTCCTATGAACGATCGGCTACCCACCGGCCTCATCCTGGTGGCTGTGCTTCAGTTCATCGCCCCGGCGATCCTTCCTCCTTCCATGCTGACGGGCTTGGGCGCCGGCTTTTTCGTTACGGTAGTGGTGGTGTTTGCACTGTTGGGCTGGAATCTTTTGCGGCGCAGGGCCTGGAGTCGGGTGGCCACAGTCTTTGTGCAAGGCTTTAGCATCATCGTGCACACCCTCGTATTGCTGGGCCACGTCCGACTGGGGGGCGCTCGAACAGCCCCAGTGGACTATGCGTTGATCGGGACGTTCCTGACGTCGATTATCCTGTCGGGGGCCATTTTGTACTATGTGGATCTTCCCGATGTGCAAACCCTTATGCAGTAGCTATCATGCAGTATGCACAGAAAAGCCCCCCGTTTCGGAGGGCTTTTGCACGCCTCTGGCCTCGATCACTCACTGTTTCTCGTAAGGCTGGCCCTCCGCTGCTGGTGGCTCGGCGCGCCCCACGGCACCGGCGAGAATGATCATGGTGATGAGATAGGGAGCCATGCGCAAAAACTGCCAGGGAATGGGCACATTGAGGATCTGTAGCTTGGCCTGAAGGCTGTCGGTGAACCCAAAGATCAGCGAGGCGCCAAAGGCCCCGAAGGGATTCCAGTTGCCGAAAATCATCGCGGCTAGACCGATGAACCCCTTTCCAGCGGTCATCAGCTGGTCAAAGCGGGGCACCGATCCCAGCACCAAGAACACTCCTCCGAGTCCTGCCACGGCTCCACCCAGCATCACGTTTATGTAGCGCATCTTGAGTACATCAATGCCCAGCGTATCAGCGGCGCGGGGGTGTTCGCCCACAGCGCGCGTTCGCAGCCCCCAGGGCGTGTAAAAAAGCATCACATGGACGAGGATCAACAGCGCGAGCATCATGTACACGATGAGGTTGTTCTCAAAGGCCATGGGCCCTAACACAGGAATCCGGGCCAATAGAGGAATTGGTGCGTTGGCGAACCGCCCAGGACTGTTCAGTTCTGGCGAGCTGGCGAGGTACCTAGCGGCAATGTAGCTCGTGATTCCAGTGGCCAGAATGTTGATGGCGGTCCCGCTGATGATCTGGTTCACTTTGTAGCGGATCGAAAGCACAGCTAGTAGCGCTCCGAGCAACGCACTCAAGAGCAGCGACGCGATCACACCCACCCAGAGGTTTCCCGAGGCGCTGGCCGCAATGGCTGAGCAACACGCTGCGGAGAGCATCATCCCCTCGATAGCGATGTTGATAATGCCGGAGCGCTCACACAGAATCCCACTCAACGCCGCAAGCGCGATGGGTGTGGATCGCTGTAGGGCCGCCTCCAGGATGCCCACTAGGTTAAAACCCGTTCCTCGTGCCGCCCAAGTGAGAAAAGAGATCACCAGAAAAAACGATACTAGCCCCACAACAAGGCCTCGGCTGTGCGTGCCAGCACGTGCCAACTGGTAGAACCCCAAAAAAATCGTCAGCCCGGCCATCACGTACAGGCTCGGAAGTACAGGTAGGATGATATTGGGCACCGGGATCGCCTGGGTGGTACGAGCTGGGTGTAGACCAAAGCTCGCGGTCTGGCCCGGTTCTGAGGTGCGAACAAAAAGCACGAGGATAGCGAGGCCGATGAGGATGTAAACGCCTCCCAGAACTCGGTTACGGCGCACAGCTGGTCGGTCTAACACGAGCTCGCTCGATGTCACGGTGCTATAGCCTCCCTGCCTTGCCTATCGCGTCCGTCACCGCTCTGCTTTGCCCAGAGAACTCACCCTGACCAAGCCCTCGTCCTCTTCACGGCTGCGCACACGGTAAATGCTGCGGATAATCTCTGGAGCGGCAATAAAGATGATGATCAGCGCCTGAAGGATCGATATGATATCGATCGGGATTTGTGCGACGGATTGCATCCGTGTGGCACCAGCACGCAGGATCCCAAAGAGCAGCGCGGCGAGCACTACCCCCACAGGGTGACTGCGCCCAAGCAGGGCTAGAGCGATCGAGTCGAACCCATAACCCGCTGAAAATGCGGCGGGCATATAACGGATCAACCCCGAGATATCGTTCGCAGCCGCGAGCCCCGCCAGACCACCGCTCAAGAACATGGTCAACACATAGTTCTTGGTGATTGATATCCCAGCATAGCGCGCGGCCCGAGGGTTCGCTCCCACTATTTGTAGCTCAAAGCCGATGGTTGTCTTGAACAACAACCAATAAGCAAACACTGCGGCAAGCACCGCCAGCACGACCCCCGCGTGGAGGCGTATGGGGTTGGGAAAAAACTGCGGGAGTGTTGCCGAGGGCTGGATCTGTGGCGAGATGGGCCTGAAACCGGGGCGCTGCATAGGGCCACTGAGCAACCAGTCGCTCAGCGAAAAGGCGATATAGTTCATCATGATGGTGTTGATGACTTCGTGGGCCCCGGTAGTCGCCTTGAGGTAACCCGGAATGGCTCCCCACAAGCCGCCCCCGATAATTCCAGCCATCAACATAAGAGGAAGGTGCAAAGCAAAAGGGATGCCCGTGATGCTATAACCCACGAACACCGATGTCAGGCCCCCGATAAAGTATTGACCCTCTGCACCGATATTGAACAGCCCCGCACGGAATCCGAGAGCGACAGCCAAGCCGACGAGGACATAGGGGGCCGCTGCGACGAGGCTCTCGGAAAGGGGATAAAACGCACCGACAAGCAGGCCGGTATCGCCCTTTGTGATCCAGGCGCCGAGTGCATCGACCATCCGGCGCGGGCTGCCAATGGACCCCTCAAACAGCGCCGAGTAAGCGGTATGTACTGCGTTCCAAGCCGCCGCCAGCCCGACGGCGGGCCTCTGAAAAAAGGTCACGTGAACAGTCACTCCCGGCCTGAGGCTAGGATACAAACCACGGGCCTTTTCCAGGGAGATTTGCGAGCGCTCGTTCTCGACTTGAGCAGTGACCCTGAGCGTTAGGCCATCCATCTGTACCAGATCTCCCATCTGCACCTCATCCGGATGGTGGCGCAACGCCTGCTCGCGTGTTATCTCTTTTTGAGAATCGGCAACTTGATCCACGACGCGCAACGGAATCCTGGTGAAGGACTGCACAACGTGGGCGTCCGTAAGGATGATGAGAAAAGCGCCGATAATGAGTGCCGTGATGATGGAGAGTATAGGCACGACGAGCGCACGCAGCGCGCCGACATAACGGCCGAGCGCGAGCCTGGGGTGTGCTTCGTGGGTGTTCAAAGTGTGAGAGGCTCCCGAGGGGGTTCTGTGGCTCAAAGGGGCTCTCCTTTAGTTGGGGTGGCTTTCTCGCCGGATGACATATCATCGGGCAGTGGTAGCCCTGCCATCAGAAGGCCCAGTTGCTCTCTTGTAACCTGATCGGCCGGGACGATGGCCACGATTTTGCCCCGATACATCACCGCGATCTGATCCGAAAGGCTCATGATCTCGTCCAGCTCTGAAGACACGAGAAGCACACCGGCTCCCTGATCTCGCTTCTCCAGGATACGCCGGTGAATATACTCGATAGAGCCCACATCGAGCCCACGCGTCGGTTGTGAGGCAATGAGCAGCTTAATTGGGCGACTGAACTCGCGCGCTACGATCACCTTCTGCTGGTTGCCGCCCGAGAGGCTGGACACCAACGTATCTAAGCTTGGCGTGCGCACGTCGAACTCGCGCACGTACTGCTCCGCACTCGCCAGAATGGCTTCTCGCTGCAGTGTAACGCCACGAGCATACGGAGGCAGGTAATACGTGTTCAGCACCAGATTGTCCGATACCGGAAAGCTAAGAACCAGTCCGTCGCGCTGGCGGTCTTCCGGCACGTGCGCTACTTGCTGTTCGATGATGGCGCGAGGAGAGGCTGCAACTGTGTTGGCGCTATTGATGTGTATCTCTCCCTCGCCTATAGCCCGCAAACCAGTGAGAGCTTCCACCAGCTCCGTTTGCCCGTTGCCTTGCACACCAGCCACACCCAGAATCTCTCCTTGGTGCACCTGGAAGGAGACGTCATCCACCGCAGGATGGAGACGGTCATCGAGAACGGTAAGATGCTGCACATCCAGCACAACGGCTCCGGGGCTCGAAGGGCGTTTTTCGACGGAGAGCTGAACCTGACGTCCCACCATCATCGAGGCCAACGCGCTCTCATCGGCCTCGGCCGGTGTAGTAGTGCCCACCAAGCGGCCATGGCGCAATACTGCGATGCGATCCGCCAGATCGAGCACCTCTTTGAGTTTGTGTGTGATAAAAATCACCGAGCGACCACGATTAACCAAGGCCCGAATCACACGAAATAAATGCTCAACCTCCTGCGGAGTGAGCACTGCGGTAGGCTCATCGAGGATCAAGATGCTCGCATCGCGATACAACACCTTGATGATCTCCACACGCTGCTGTACGCCCACGGGGAGATCGCGCACAAGCGCGTTGGGGTCCACATGCAGGCCATAGGTGGAGGAGATGTCACGGATTCTTGCAGCGGCCGCTCGACGGTTTACAAACAGGCCCCGATGGACCGGCTCATCGCCCAGAATGACGTTTTCGGTGACGGTGAGGGGTGGAATCAGCATAAAGTGTTGATGCACCATGCCGATCCCTTGGGCGATAGCGTCTACGGGGCTGTGGATCGTGGTCTCCTGACCCCGGGTGAACACCTGCCCCTCATCCTGGGTGTAGAGGCCGTAGAGGATGTTCATCAGGGTCGTCTTTCCAGCGCCGTTCTCGCCCAAGAGAGCGAGAATCTCGCCCTCATCTAGCACCAGATCGATCCCATCGTTGGCCAAGACTCCGGGGAACCGTTTTGTGATACCTCTCAATTTTAGCACAGGCGGCATAGCCTTCTCCATTCGAAAGCTGGCCAGTCTGAGCTGGCGAGAGTGTACGCGGATAAGTGGGCGTTTTCAGCCAGAGCCCTGGTCCTCGGTATCGTACGTATCTCCGATAGCATACTTGAGCGGGGAGCGCGAGCGCATGCTCCCCGCTCGACAGTCACACGATGTCATGGACACAATCTGCTATCTCCCCAGCCCATCGTAAGGGGCTCAGAGAAAGGCAGACAAATCAACTACTCCTCAGTCCAACCCGTGTCGAGTTTCCCAGCGATGAGATCAAGACGCACTTGCTCGATCTCGTCTTTCAGCTCCTGAGACACGGCATCGTCGAATTCGTGGAACTCGGCCAAATCCACGCCGTTGTTCTCGAGAGTTCCCAGATAGGTGCCGCCAGTAAAAGTGCCGTCCACAACGGACTGAATCGCGTCAAACACTGCGATGTCCATCTTTTTTATCACGGAAGAGAGCGTGATATCTCGGTACTCGGGAGCACTCATGTACCAGTCGGTATCCACGCCGATGAGCATGGCGCCACGCTCTTGGACCGCCGCCGCTGTACCAAGGCCTACAGGTCCAGCTACCGGCATGATGATGTCAGCTCCCTCGTCCATCAGGCTCTCACCCGCACGCCGACCATCGTCAGTGGACTCGAAATTGCCGACAAAAAAGTCGGTTCCCAACACTCGTACATCGGTGTCGTGTATGTCGTTATAATAGTCCACACCGGAGGCAAAACCTACCATAAAGATGCTTACGGTGGGAAGGTCGATACCGCCAAAGGTGCCTACTACACCGGTCTTGGTCATACCAGCGGCCAGGTAGCCCGCCATGAAGGCCGCCTCGTCGGTAGCGAACATCAGATCCAGCACGTTGGGAAGCGGTGGGTCGTAAGCATAGTCTACGATGGCAAACTGTCGGTCGGGGTGCTGGTTCGCCGCGGCTTCGGTGTCATCTCCCAGCAAAAAGCCGACGGTGATGATCAGATCATAGTCCTGTTGGATATATTCGTTGATGTTGCGAGCGTAATCCGTCTGCTGCTGAGACTCCAGATACTGCCCCTCGACACCCAACTCTTCTATAGCCATCACGACGCCCTGCCAGGAGGTTTGGTTAAAGCTCGCGTCGTCGATGCCGCCGAGATCCGTGATCATGCCGATTCGAACAGGGCTCTCAGCGGGCTCGCCTTCAGATGGGGTCTCTTCTACTGTTTCGGGGGGGCTTACCTCCTCGGCCTGCGTCTCCTGGGCTTGCGGGGCCTCTTCGGGTGCGGGTGTGGGTGCGGGCTGGGCACAACCACTAACCAGCAAGGATAGAATGAGCAAGACACTCATCGCCAAGACAGTCGTCCTACGCATCTTCGTTCCTCCTCATCTTGCGTGTCGCACATCTTGCGGCCACAATGGCCGATCAACCGTGGAGCCCGTCGGTGAATACGATAATGAGATCGCTAACGAATGACGCAGAGGGTAAAGCCAGGCGATGAAATCGCGATGAAGGCTAGATCGGCATGTATGAGCGTCGACATGATTGCGTGTATCGGGGCATCCCTATCAGAGCGATTATATCCTATCGAGAGTGACAAGGCAACAGAGAAGCGGTCATTGGTTTGAGAATTCGTAGGTGTGGTTTGACGAGCTCCTTCGAGTCCTCTAGACTGCGCCTCTGCTATCGAGGATCTCAACCACCCAAAGCGAGGCGCATGCGACTTGTCTTTCATCGAACCTTTCGTCATCTTGGCGCTGCTTATCGGGCTGGGCGCCCTTGTGGGCCGTTTGCGCGTCGTCGATGCTCGAGGCGTGGCCCAACTCTCCTCGCTCGTGGTGAATGTGACACTGCCTGCGACTATCTTTGCCGCTGTGGTCAAAGACATTTCTTGGGACATATTGGCATCAGCACCAACGGTCGTACTGTTAGGGGTGGCGGTAGGCGCCGTAACGTGGTGGCTCGGACGGATGCTGGGGCGGTGGCGTGCGATGCCCCCTGAGCGCCTGGGGGTCTATGCGTTCGCTGCCAGTTGCTCCAATACCGGTTTTCTGGGGATTCCCCTGGTGGCGGCCATCCTGGGGCCTGGCGCCCTCGTAACCGCGGTGCTGTTTGATTTCGCAACGACCATCAACATCTTTGGGTTGGGGGTGGCTGGCTTGGCTGCGCGTGGCCAACGGCACGACTACAAGCGCGTGCTCGGCAGTTTGCTGAACCCCATGTTTCTAGCCCTTGTGGTGGCCGTAGCATGGGGCGCAACGGGGCTGTGTGTGCCCGAAACCCTGATGGGCGTTGTGGAAGCTGTGGGGGATACGACCACGCCTCTGGCTATGATCGCACTCGGGCACATGTTCTACGAGGCGAGCCGCCAGCCCCACGCCGCCTTGGTCGACATCGGGCTTTTGGGGGGTGTGCGACTCGTGCTAGCGCCCGCCATAGTGTTGGCTGTCGTTTGGAGTCACCCCATGCCGCTGGAGGTAAAAGCGGTCTGCGTGCTACAAGCGGGGATGCCCACTGCCATGTTGACACCAATTCTGGCCCGCCGCTATCACGCTGACCATCGCCTGGGGCTGGATGCGGCCCTTCTGACCACTGCGGCCTCCCTGGTGACGCTTCCCCTGTGGGCGTGGCTCGTCCAAAGGGTGTTGCATCTTGGCCCGATGTGAGGCGGGTGGGCCTTAGTCGAGTTCGCCCAGAGCGTAGAGGATGGCAGAGACAGCCACCAGCCCCGCTGTCTCCGTTCGCAGAACGCGCGGTCCGAGGGATATGGGCAGGGCTCCAGCCGCTCGTACTTGCTCTACCTCTTGCGCAGTGAACCCGCCCTCGGGCCCAACAAAGAGGCGGATGGTTTGAGGTCGCTGATTGCGAAGGCCATCCAGGGTCGTCCGTAGCGGTTCAGACCCTGTGCCAACGGCAGCGATCAGCGAGAGAGCCTTGGGGTGTGGCTTGCAAGCTTCCGCCAGCGTCAGTGCGGGAGAGATCTCCGGGATAAGCACTCTGCCCGATTGCTCAGCAGCCTCCATCACGATGCGACGCCAGCGATCCAACTTGACGGCATCGGGGCGCTCTCGAGATCCCGAGAGGGTGCGCGCTGTCAGGAGGGGAACAAAGTTGGACACGCCGAGCTCAGTGCCTTTTTGGAGTACCCAATCCAGCTTTCTCTCCTTGGGCAGAGCCTGCAGTAAGGTCATATGCACCTGGGGCTCGGTCTGGGGTTGAGAGATCTCAACGATACATCCGACGACCTGCTTTGGGGATACATGATCCAACCGCACCTCATAAGCCGTGCCCGTGTTGTCGAGGAGCAAGACGTGCTCCCCTGCTCGCAAGTGTAGAACACGAGTCATCTGGTGCGTTATGGGGCCCGACAGCGCCACCGTATCGGTATGCAAGTACTCGGCGGGCACAAAGAAGCGATGCACGGCGCTAGCCTTTGCGCCCTATCAGCGACACCCAATCCTGTTCCCGATCGCGCTCCAGGATCGAGATACCGCGGCGTTCAAGGGCCTCTGCCGTCTCGTCGGCTTTGGTGCTGATGATACCGGACGCGATTACCAGGCCGCCACTTTTGAGGTGAGGAGCGATAGCGGGTGCCATACGAATAATGACCTCTGCCAGGATGTTCACCAGCAGCAGGTTATAGCCCGTGCCTTCAAACCCGGGTACATCCGGTGGGCGCTCCGTCCCCAGTGTCCCGCGCGAGACGTTGATACGCTCCGACACTTTGTTCAGCGTAGCGTTCTGTGTGGCGACCTCTACAGCCACGGGGTCGACATCGATAGCATCCACATGGCTAGCGCCCTGCAAAGTGGCCGCGATGGCCAGAATCCCCGAGCCTGTGCCGACATCCAGCACCCTGTCTTCTGCTTTCAGGTAACGTTCCAGGGCCGCCAAGCACAAGCGAGTGGTAGCGTGCAAGCCCGTGCCAAAAGCCATCCCGGGGTCCAGCCGTATGATAGTCTCGTGGGGCTGGGCTGCGAACTCGTGCCATGTGGGGACAACCACAGTGCGCTGGCCGATTCGCTGTGGGGTAAAGAACTCTTTCCAAGCCTCGGTCCAGTCCTTGGGCTCAAGGAGGACCGTACGGGGCGCCGAAATATGTGCTGTGCGCGAGAGCAGCAACAGCGCGATCTCTAATTTCTGATGCGTCTCCTCGTCCCAAGCGGGAAGGTATCCCTTGATGGTAACTCGCTCGCTTTGTGCACTCGCGCTTGGGGGCTTTTCCTCCAGCGCTGCGCCCCCGGCGCACCAGCGCGTCATCAACGCGATCAGGTCATCCGCGGATTCACGGTCGGCCTCGACACTGATCTCCAGCCAGCTCGGTGTTGCAGCCATGAGCTAGAGCCCCAATGTCTCTTTGAGCCGTTCTAGAACGCCTTTGCCCTCTTGGGTCACTAACTCGGTTCCTAGAGATTTGCCCAACTCTGTGAGCAGGCGCTTCTGGTTCGAATCCAGATGCGTGGGCACTGCTACATTGGCGACGATGATCTGGTCGCCACGGCCACTACGGCGCAACCTGGGCGCGCCTTTGCCCCGCAATCGAAAGATCGTCCCTGTCTGCGTGCCGGGTGGTACTGCCAGCTTTTCTTCGCCCTCGAGTGTGGGCACCATCACTTCTGTGCCAAGGCTTGCTTGCACGATGTTGATGTTGATATTCAGCATAATATCGTCATCGCGCCGATGAAAGTAGGCGTGTGGTCTGACGTGGAGAAATATGTAGAGGTTTCCTGCAGGGCCCCCGTGCAACCCTGCTTCGCCCTCACCCGAGAGGCGTATACGCGTACCATCATCAACCCCAGCAGGGATATCGACGCGGATTCTACGTGTCTTTTCGATACGTTGCTCACCATGACACATGGAACAAGGTGTGCTAATCACCTCGCCGCGGCCGCCACAACGTGGACAGGTGGACACGTTCACGAACGAGCCAAAGATGGATTGTTGGGTGCGCCGGACTTGGCCGCTGCCGCTGCATTCGGGGCAACGCACAGGCGATGTGCCGGGCTCCGCGCCGCTACCTCCACAGTTAGGGCACATCTCGAGGGCGTTGATCTCGATCTCGCGCTCAGCGCCGAATACAGCATCCTCGAAAGAGATCTCCAAGTCGTAGCGAAGGTCCGCACCGCGGCTGGGCCTCGGTCCAGCGGGACCTCGCATGCCGAACCCGAAAAAATCCTCAAAGATGTCGCCAAACCCGCCAAAGCCGCTGAAATCGGCCTGCCCTTGACCTACGCCAGCGTGGCCGAAACGATCATACTGCTGACGTTTTTTGTCGTCGCGCAGGATCTCGTAGGCTTCATTGATCTCTTTGATCCTGGCTTCTGCATCCGGCTCTTCGCTAGTATCGGGATGGTACTGGCGTGCCAGCCGGCGGTAAGCCGCGCGAATTTCATCTTTGGTCGCGTCTCGGCCGACCCCCAGTACATCATAGTAGTCAGGCTTGTCTGAGAGCATTCATCAATCCTCGGCGAAAGGCTGCAATCCAAAGTACAGTCTAAGACCTTTGGTGATCAGCGTCAAAACAGTACACAACAGACCTGGGTTTTGGCTCCAGGTCTGTTGTGTGCGTATTGTCGTGCCCGCTCGGTTCTAGACCTCCCGGAACTCTCCTTCAACAGTGCCCTCATCCTCGGGGCCACTCTCTGGCGATTCGCTTCCCGGAGGGGGCGTAGCGCCGTCCGCGTGTTGGTAGGCCATTTGCCCAACCTGCTGCAGAGCCTGTGAGAGCTCCTCACTGGTGCGTTGCATCGCAACGACATCCGAGCCTTTGAGCGCCTCTCGGACCGCCTCGATCTTGCGCTCAACGTCGGCTCGCGTGTCAGCGGGGACCTTGTCACCGAGGTCTTTCAGGGTCTTCTCCGCCGTATACGCTAGTGAGTCGGCGTGGTTACGCTGCTCCACCTCTTCACGGCGAGTCTTGTCTTCAGCGGCGTGTTGCTCGGACTCGTGCACCATCCGATCGATCTCTTCCTTGGACAGACCGCTCGAAGCTGTGATGGTAATCGTCTGCTCACGCCCTGTCGCCTTGTCCTTGGCGGCCACATGCAGAATGCCATCCGCATCGATATCAAAGGTCACCTCGATCTGAGGCACACCGCGCGGTGCCGGTGGAATTCCGTCGAGATTGAAGGTGCCCAGCTGTTTGTTGTCTGCCGCCATAGGCCGCTCGCCCTGCACCACGCTGATCTGCACCTGCGTCTGCGCATCCGCGGCTGTAGAGAATACTTGGCTTTTGCGCGTCGGGATGGTCGTGTTGCGCTCGATCAGCGGCGTGGCCACGCCGCCCAGGGTCTCGATGCCCAACGTTAGCGGCGTCACATCCAGAAGCAGAACATCGCTCACATCACCAGCCAATACGCCGGCTTGGATGGCGGCGCCGATCGCTACCACCTCATCGGGGTTGATTCCCTTGTGAGGCGCCCTCTTGAAGAACTCCTCGACCTTTTTCTGTACGAGGGGCATACGCGTCTGCCCACCGATGAGGATCACCTCGTCAATGGCGCCAACCGCAAGCTCTGCATCGCCGATCGCTTGTTGCACCGGGCGCATAGAGCGCTCGACCAGGTCGTCTACAAGCTGCTCCAGCTTGGCACGCGTGAGCGTCATGCTGAGGTGTTTGGGGCCACTGGCGTCGGCCGTGATGAAGGGCAAATTGATCTCGGTCTGTTGGGTTGACGAGAGTTCGATTTTTGCCTTCTCAGCAGCCTCCTTGAGGCGTTGTAGCGCCATACGATCGCTATGTAGGTCGATCCCTTGATCTTTGCGGAACTCATCAACAACCCAGTCGATGATGCGCTGGTCAAAATCATCGCCGCCCAGGTACGTGTCGCCATTGGTCGATTTGACCTCGAACACGCCCTCTCCGATATCGAGGATCGATATGTCAAACGTGCCGCCACCGAGGTCGTACACAGCGATCTGCTCATCGCCCTTTTTCTCGAGACCGTAGGCCAGCGAGGACGCTGTCGGCTCGTTAATGATACGCAGCACCTCAAGCCCCGCGATCCGCCCGGCGTCCTTGGTCGCCTGGCGCTGCGAGTCGTTAAAGTACGCGGGCACGGTGATGACCGCTTGAGTGACGGTTTCGCCCAGGTACGCCTCCGCATCGGCTTTGAGCTTCGAGAGGATCATCGCCGAGATTTCAGGTGGCGAGTACTCTTTGCCACCCATGACAACCCACGCGTCACCGTTGTCTTTTTCTACGATCTTGTAGGGCAGCAGCTTGCGGGCTTTTTGCACTTCAGGTTCACTGAACTTGCGTCCCATCAAGCGCTTGATAGAGTAGATCGTGTTCTCGGGATTGGTGATCGCTTGACGATGCGCCACCTGCCCCACCATGCGCTCTCCGGTTTTGGGGTTCACAGCCACCACGGATGGGCATAGCCTTCCACCCTCTGCCGTCGGAATCACCACAGGCTCGCCGCCCTCCATTACTGCAACGACAGAGTTAGTCGTCCCCAAATCAATCCCTATGACTCTTGCCATGTGTAACGCCTCCCAATTGTGCGATCTTGTGCAGAATACGCATCTAGTCGGATTCCCTGCTTTTGGGCCCACTAGATACTATGACGGTTGCTGGCCGAAGCACTTGATCGGCCAACAGATATCCACGCTGATACTCTTCCATGACTGTACCGACAGGGTGCTCATCGCTCGGTTCTTGTATCAGAGCCGAATGGTAGTTGGGATCGAACGGCTTGCCCACAACCTCCATAGGCACCACACCCAAGCTCTCGAGCAGCCCGTGTAGGTTACGGGCGACCAAGGCTATGCCCTGTAGCCAATCGTTCTCTGCTAGTTCCGGAGATACATGTTTCAGCGCTCGGTCAAAGTCATCTACGACGGGCAGCAGCCGACGCAATACGTCCATTTTATAGAGGATCGTATCTCGCTCTCGATCACGCTCGATACGCTTGCGATAGTTGTCAAACTCGGCAAGGCTGCGTAGATACTTGTCTTTATAGTCGTCAGCTTTGGCGCGCTGCTCCTCCAGCTGCTCGCTCAGCGTTTGCTCTGCTGTGAGCTCATTGTCGCTAGCAGGCACTCCGCTCTCATCATTCGCCTCAACTCGTTCATCCTGTATCACGCTCGTCAGTCCTCCAGTAATCTCAGGGCTTACAATTCTCGGGGCCGAGCTGCGCCCCCGTCAGGCGTCCGGCTCGCCGTAGACGTCCGCCATCAGGCTGTCCATAAGGTGGGCGATATAGCGGACGGCCGAGATAGCGCGCCCATAGGGCATACGCGTCGGGCCCAGTACGCCGAGCACTCCGCTCGCTTTGCCCCTGATCCCGTAGGGGGAGAGCACCAGGCTCACATCGTCAATCTCGTCATAGTCACCCCCGCCGCCGATGATGATCTGTACCCCGCTGGATTTCAGGATGCGACCAAAGATCGACTCCAGCAGACTACGGTGCTCCAGCACTTCCAGCACCTGGCGAAAGCGAGAGGCCTCCTCGAACTCGGGCTCGTGCAGTATATTGATCAAGCCATCGCTGTATAGCCTGCTGATGGCTCGGCTCCTGAACTGCTGCATGTAGCTAACGACGTGTTGCAACACCTGTGCTTCAAGGCCGCGGAGTGCGCCCAATTCGGCCGACTCGCTCTCCTCTATCTCAGAGATCGTGCACCCCGTCAAGAGGCTGTTCAGTCTACTCGATATCTGACTGAGCGCCTCTTGATCTATAGGTTGGGTCGTGGCCAACATTTCCTGATGAATGCTACCATCCTGGAGCACCAGGATCATGAGGCACATGGTGTCGTGAACCGAGATCACCTCCAGGTGCTTGAAGCAAACGTTCGACGCACGAGGGAGCGTCACCACGGCTGCGGCCTGTGATGTGTGCGCAAGCACCGCGGCCGTCAGGCGCATCCACTGGTCGAGATCCAGTTGTAGTTGATGGAACTGATGGCGTATCATTCGCTGCTCATAGACGGGCAGATCGACCTGCTCCATGAGTTGCTCGACAAAGTACCGGTAGCCCTGTACCGTTGGCATACGGCCTGCCGACGTATGGGGTTGGTAGATGAGCCCGAGCTCCTCCAGCGCAGCCAGTTCGTTACGGATGGTTGCAGTGCTTACGGGCAACTGACCAGCCACACGGATGGCGCTAGATCCCACAGGCGTCGCTGTAGTGATATGTTGCTGCACGACGATCCTGAGGATCTCTCGTTGGCGTATAGACAGTTCTAGGCTGGATGGAACGCTCTCCACCAACATGGGCATCTCCACGCAGTATACGTACAACTATTGGCAGTCTCACTCTCAGAGTGCCAGCATCATACCATCGCCAAAAGGGCGTGTCAAGGTGCTGTGTGCCGATACAGCTCTTTTTAGCACTCTACTTATGAGACTGCCAAATCATAGCACATTGAGTGTCCTTTGTCAAGTTTAGTTAGTACATAATATAATGGTGGCTCGGTGTGCAAAGAGGCCACCAGCAAAGGTTGGAAACACGCAATTTATGATTGACAAGCGTGTACATATCAGGTATTATGCGTTCATAGAAAAAGAGTAATCCTTGCTTTATATGTATAAACACAAGTAATCACAACCATCTATTGCGCTAGTCAAGCCCTCCGGAATCGGCCTATTGGTCCGCAAAAGTGGATCTTGACGCCAGATGCTCTCGTCCAGGCATATCAGAGAGGCGCGGTATGGACTACCCTAGTGGCAGCGACCAGCTCTTTCAAGAAGAGCGTCATCGTCAGATCATCGCTCTTGTAGAACAACATGGACGAGTCACTGTTGTCGAGTTGAGTCGCCGCTTCGCCCTCTCTGCTACAACTATCCGAAAAGACTTGGATTTTCTCAGCGAACGTGAGCTGCTACAGCGCACTCACGGTGGCGCTATTGATCTTAGCCGGGGCCCCAGCGAGTTGTCCTTTGATACACGCAGGCGTCTACATGCTGAGAGAAAACAGGCTATCGGACGGGTGGCAGCCAATATGGTGGCCGATGGGGAGGCCATTATTTTGGACGCTAGCACCACTACGCTGGCTATGGCCCCTTATCTCAGGGGGCGGCGTGAGATGACCGTCTTCACTAACGGCCTCCCGCTGGCTATGGCCCTCATGGGGGCCCCGGGTGTGCGTGTCCTTATGCCCAGTGGCACACTCCGGGCCGAATCAGCATCCCTGGTGGATGGCAACGACCAACAGATGCTTAGTGTGTTGCACTTTCACAAAGGGTTCTTTGGTGCTAAGGGGATATCCCCCCGCGAAGGGCTTACGCTGGTGGATAGTGCTGAGGTGGCGATCAAGCGCTGCATGCTTGGCCGCGCGCAACGGACTATTGCACTGATAGACAGCAGCAAGTGGCGGCAGATTGCCTTGGCGCCATTCGCTGCCATAGACCATCTGGACTGTATCGTGACCGATGAGGGGGCGCCTGCGGAGATGGTAGCTACTGTGCAGAATATGGGCGTTGAACTGATCTTGGCGAACGCGCCATGAAATGAGGGCGTCTGTGGGTAACGCGTTCAAAGCGAGATGACAATACTGTAACACAACCTCGACCTGAAGAGCCTGATCGCGGGCGCTGGACCAGATGCGCGTCACAAAACGAGCGCCTCCCAGCTCAAGGAGACACAACATGACCGGCCAGATCGCACAGAACGATCACACAGACCCTGCCAGCGTTTCTCGCAAGCCGAACGTCCTATTTCTTATGACGGATCAGCATCGCGCCGACCTAATGACCTGTGCCGGTCGAGACCTGGTACCCACTCCAAACATCGATCGCATCGCCGCGCGGGGCGTGCGCTTCAGCCACGCCTATTGCCCCTATCCGGTGTGCCTGGCCTCTCGGTCGTCGCTCTTGACAGGTCTCTATGCTCATCAGACCGGCGCCATCAACAACACGGATCGCCTAGATTGGCGTTTCCGCACCATTGCCCATCATTTTTCGGAGGCAGGCTATCTAACCGGCCTCATTGGCAAGATGCACTTCAATGACGCGCACAAGCACGGCTTTGAGTATTATCTCTCCATTAACGATTGGCTTATGTACTTGGGCCCCAAAGTCCAGCTCTATGCCAACGAGATCGCCAATCACCCCATGGCCCCCCAATTCTTTGACACAATGGTGGATGACGGCGCAGGGTTCCCGGATGTCTCTGCGCTATGGGACGGGCCAAGCCCCTGGGTAGGGCATGTGGAGCCCTTTGAGTATGAGAGCATGGCCTCAGAGCTGCCAGCTGAGGACCATCTTGACTCCTTTATCGCACGTGAGTCGATCAAGTTTATGGAGCGTTACCGCGAGCAGCCCTTCTTTCTGGTGGCCAGTTTCATGAAGCCTCACACCCCCTTTTACCCGCCGCGAGAGTATGCGACCAAGTACCCCATCGAGGCGATGGAGCTGCCAGAGGTCGGGGATATCTCTCAGTACCCCCCTCACCTGCAGGAACGTATACAGGGTGCGCTGGACCACCCCTCGTGGAGGCGGAAGGCTCATCGGGCAGGATATCTGGGTAATTTGGCCTTCGTGGATACCTGTGTCGGTGCGGTATATCGGGCCCTGTCCGAGCTTGGGCTCGATGATAACACGATTGTCGTCTATACCTCAGACCACGGAGAGATGGATGGGGATCACGGGCTTTTCCAAAAGTTCTGCCTGTTTGAGCCGTCCGTAGGCGTGCCGTTGATTGTCAGCTTCCCTGGGCATCTGCCTGAAGGGCAGGTGACGAATGCGCTCACGGAGTACATAGGCCTGTATCCCACGCTGGCGGAGCTGGCTGGTCTACCCGAGCCGACCATCACACGCATCGTGGATATGCCCGGCCCCCCCGAGCCGATGAGCGCCACCAGCTTTGCTAACATCTTGCGAGACCCGACGCTCGAGGGGCCAGAGGCAGTTTTCGCCGAGCATGCGTTGCGGTCGCAGGTGCCTCAATACATGCTCCGCACTCGACAGTTCAAGCTGATCTGGAACGACGGATCAACACACGAGCTGTATGATATGGTGAACGATCCTGGGGAGTTTCGTAACCTGATCGATGACCCCCGCTATCAGCAAGAGCGCGAGACTCTGCGAGAGATGCTATTCGCACGGTACGACCCCGCTTCAAATCCCTACCGCCAGACCGCAGCGCCTGGGGTGGCGGAGCGTTTCTGGCGCCGAAAGTGAATCGCCTCGGGGCGACGGGAGGCGGTATGTCTGATCAGCTGGAGGCTCTGGCCGCAGCTTACAGAAAGAATGTGCACGGGTGATGTGACGAGTGTGTAGCAATCGGATCGCACGATGTGTTCCACGCATAGGCAAGGAGGGCTCTTAGATGTACAGAATCAGTCGTAGAAGGTTTCTGCGTCAGTCGGCTGGGCTTGCTGTAGGGATGATGGCTGCTGCCTGTGGGGCGCCAACGCCTACCGAGCCAAGTGTAGACGGCTCAGACACCACCGTCGATGTGGAGGTGGCAGCAACGCCAACTGACGTACCGGCCGTAGAGGAGGAGCCAGAGGACCCAGTCGCAGTGCCCGAGGCCAAATACCACGAGGCCCCTATGCTTGCGGAAAGGGTGGCGGCCGGCGAGTTGCCGCCGGTTGAGGAACGCCTGCCCGATACTCCGAAACTGACCAATGAGATGCCATCATCCTTGTTGGAGTATGAGATCGGAACATATGGCGGGGCAATGCACACAGCCACGGCACTACCAGATCGTTGTCCCGATGCGACGGTGTCTATGCGTGAGCCCTTGGTGAATACTCCAGGGATTCTCGGAGAAGAATTTACCCCGAATATCGTTGAGGGCTTTGAGATGAGCCCCGATTATCAAGAGTTCACCTTCCGGCTGCGAAGCGGGCTCAAGTGGTCAGACGGCGAACCCGTCACTATGGAGGATTTTCGCTTCACCATCGAGGATGTGTTGTTCAATACCGAGATCACCTCGACCATTCCCGCATGGCTCAAGGCCTGTAACAATCCGCGCAACGCCCCGTTCGCGTTCGAGGTGGTGGACGATCAGACCTTCAAGTTCACCTTCGACCAGCCATATGGTGGATTCCCTCTGGTGCTAGCCATTAAAGGGTGGCGCGACTACTCCGAGATCCTCAAGCCCGCGCACGTTTTGAAACCGTTCCATAAAGACTATGCGGACCCGGACGAGCTGGAGGCTGCCATCGCTGAGGCTAACGTTGAGACTTGGGTACAGCTTTTTACCAATGTAGACGTGTTGGCTACTCAGCTCGGGTATCAGAAAGCCATCGGCTTCCCCATGCTGCGCGCTTGGATCCTCAAAGAAACAGGCACCGAGCGCTTTGTTTTTGAGCGGAACCCTTACTACCACAAGGTGGACACTGCGGGCAACCAGCTACCATATATGGACAACTGGGTGGTCATCTTGGCGCAAGACATCGAGGCGATAGCCATGATGCACATCGCTGGTGAGGTGGGTTTTGCGCGCGAGTCAGCATCCCTCATCAAGATGCCGCTGTACCGGGAGTACGAGGAGCGAAGTGGATTCATCGCGAGATTGGCCAGGATGCACGTCACCCCGACGGACGTGTCGCTCAATCTGACCTACGAGGATTCCGTGTGGCGTGAGGTGGTGCGCGATCTTCGGTTCCGTCAGGCGCTGAACTATGCCATCGATCGCGAGGAGATCATAGACTCCATCTACTATGGTCATGCCGAGCCCTCGGAGATCATCTCCAGCGAGTACAATGTGGACAAGGCCAACGAGCTGCTGGATGAGATGGGCATGGACGCGCGAGACAGCGACGGGTTCCGCCTGGGCCCCGACGGCAAGACGTTCGTCGTACCCATTGAAGTGGGGGCGGAGGCGCCAGATATCGTTCCCTTGGGCGAACTCTTTGTGCAGTTTTGGGAGGCTGTGGGAATCAAGACCACACTCAAGACCATAGACTCTCAACTCCGTGGCCAACGAGGGGCAGCTAATGAGCTTCAGGCCACCGTTGGCTGGGATCATACACCCTTGTGGTATATGGCGGATTGGCACATGGGATGGACCGGTGCGCCGTTGTGGTTGCGCTGGTGGAACAGCGAAGGACAGGAGGGTGAGGAACCGCCCGCCGAGTTCCAAGAGTACTATGCCACCCTGGACTCGATCTCCGAGTTACCGCCGGAACAAGGCCGTGAGGCGTACCAGAAGGCCAGGGACTTGTTCCACGAGCTGATTCCCTACTTTGTACACGTCGAGAACGCCAAGCAACCAATTCTCGCTGATGCCAGGCTCGGCAACATCTCGGAGGATCCGGAGGCTTTCGCCATCTCGTCGAACTTTGCTGGCGAGCAATTCTTCTTCCGGGAGTAGACACACCAACGAGCTATCGTACCGCGATACGGGCGAGCACCAAGACCCCTTGGTGCTCGCCCTTGTCTGGCCACTAGAGGCTATGAGGCACCTGTGAAGCACGAGCCAAAGCGCTCTTTACTCTCGTTGTCTGGGCCGGTACTGCAACGCCTCGGCCAGGTGCTGCGCCTCGATCACCTCATTTCCTGCCAAGTCGGCGATGGTGCGCGCCAGCTTGAGTACGCGGTGGTAGGCCCGAGCACTGAGCCCCAGCTGACGCATAGCCGCCTTGATCAATCCCTGCCCCGCCTCGTCCAGCTCGCAGAATTTACGCACCTCAGCGGGGCCCATGTCGGCGTTACAGTACAGGCTCGTACCGGCGTAACGCGCCTGCTGGCGTTGGCGTGCCGCCTCTACCCGCCCGCGCACCTGTGCTGAGGGCTCTCCCAGGCTGCGCCCCGAGAGCTTCTCATAGTCTACCCGGGGGACCTCGATATGGATGTCGATGCGGTCCATCAGCGGGCCCGAGATGCGCTTTTGGTAGTTCTCGATGAGGCCGCGCGAGCAGGTGCACTCGTGGGTGGGGTCGCCGAAATACCCGCAAGGGCAGGGGTTCATGGCCGCCAGGAGCATAAAGCTGGCGGGGAAAGAGACAGAGCCCGAAGAGCGCGAGATGGTCACGTGTTTGTCCTCGAGGGGCTGGCGCATCACCTCCAGCGTGCGGTTGCCAAATTCGGGCAGCTCGTCGAGGAAGAGGACGCCGCGATGCGCGAGGGAGATCTCTCCTGGGCGAGGCCAGTGTCCCCCACCCACCAAGCCAGCCTGCGAGATAGTGTGATGTGGCGCACGGAAGGGGCGATGGCGCATGAGGGGCTGATCCGAAGGGAGCAAGCCAGCCACAGAGTAGACCTTGGTCACCTCTAGCGCTTCATCGATGCTCATCCGGGGCAGGATCGAGGGAAGCGAGCGCGCGAGCAACGTCTTGCCGGCCCCGGGTGGACCAAACATCAGCGCACAGTGCCCGCCAGCCGCCGCCACCTCCAGGGCCCGCTTAACGTGCTCTTGCCCGCGGATCTCACTAAAGTCTATGGCGTACTCGGGCTCATCGGGTTCAGTCTCGGCGCCATCTACTTTGTAAGGAGCGATGGGCAGTAAGCCGTTGACGTGCATCGCTAGTTGGCCCAGCGTTTCCACCGGCATCACGGTTAGGCCGGGAATGAGCGCCGCTTCGGGAGCATCAACCGCAGGGACGTACACTGTGTTGATCTCTTGTTCGCGAGCATAGGCGGCCATAGAGATCACGCCGTTCACATGGCGGACACTGCCATCGAGCGAGAGCTCGCCGATGAACATGCTACTCGCATAGTCCAAAGGCAGCTGGTTTGCCCCTGCCAAAATTCCTATAGCGATAGCCAAGTCGTAGGCCGGACCCTCTTTGCGCAGATCCGCCGGCGCCAGATTGATGGTCACCCGCTTCTGTGGGAAAGAGAGCTGCGAGTTGTTGATGGCTGAGCGCACTCTCTGCCGCGATTCTTGGATCGCTGTGTCGGGCAGCCCAACAATATCGATGACACCCACCATCCCGGAGTGCACGTCCACCTCGACATCTACCAACACCCCGTCTAATCCCACTAGAGCACAACTCGTGATGGTAGCCAGCATGTTGCGCACCTCCCGTGAGCTTTCGCCAGTGTAACATGCCTTCTGACCGCCGACAACCCTACAGCGCTGCCCCAGTTTGCGCCCGAACGCCCTTCCAACTATGATGAGTGTTCGGGGGTCTCAACAAATCCATGGGGCCTGGCGGTCCCGCCTTTTGTGTATCCGGAGAGAGAGCATGGATTCCAGAGAGCGTGTTCTGCGCACCCTCGAGTACCAACAGCCCGACCGTGTCGCCGCTTCGTTCCCCGCACCTTACTGGAACGATCTGTGTAGCATCGGCTACCAGTTGCCCAAGGGCGGACGCGACTGGCAGCAGGTTGCGCCCAGCCGCCAGGAGTATGTGGACGAGTGGGGTAACACTTGGGGGCGTGTCGATGCCACAAGTAAGGGTGAGGTGGTGCGTGGCGTGTTGGAGGATTGGGCCGACCTGGATCGCCTGTGTTTGCCCGACTTGGCCAATCCCGCTAACTTTCAGCGGGTACGAGACGTCTGCTCGGATCCTACGAACGAGCGATTCCGTATTGGCGGCATGCCCGGGTTCCCGTTCAACATTGCGCGCTATATGCGAAGGTTAGAGATCTTTTTGGCGGACCTGTTGTTGTATCCGCAAGAGGTCGCGCAGCTGCTGCAGCGCATCGAAGATCTCCTGGCTGCCGTTATCGAACAGTACGCCGCGGCTGGGGTGGATGCTGTGATGTTTGTCGAGGATTGGGGCACTCAGCTCGACCTGATGATTCACCCCGACACTTGGAGACAGGTCTTCAAGCCGGGCTTTCAACGCTTATGCGATGTGGCGCACGGACACGGCGTCAAGGTGTTCATGCACTCTTGCGGCAGAATCACCAAAATCATTCCAGATCTTATCGAGGCGGGTATAGACTTGCTCCAATTCGACCAACCTCGCCTGCACGGCATCGATACGCTGGCTCAGTTCCACGGGCGGATCACCTTCTGGTGCCCTGTGGATATACAGAGGACGCTTCAAACCCGTGATGAGGGGCTGATTCGCGCCGAAGCCCGTGAGTTGATCGAAAAGCTGGGCGGCCTCGAGGGTGGCTTCATGGCGGGATACTATGCAGATAACCCATCCATTGGGCTGGAACCACACTGGCAGGAGATCGCCTGTCGGGCGTTCATGGAGTATGGCGCCTATCGTGTATAGCGGATGGCGCAGCATCGAAACGCAGCTTTTCTCCCCTTTACCCAGCGCGTCCTGGTGCAAGCACCGGCGCGTAAGGAGCCAATATGTCCGATGATCAACGAATTGTCTACTTGGATCCGAGAGATTTGGCACCCAGCCGCCAGAACATTCGCTCTGATCCTGGTGATCTAGCCGGACTTGCCGAGACGATCCGAGAACACGGTATTTTGCAGCCACTGGGCATTACCGAGGACAGCAGCGGTGGCTATCGCGTTGTGTTTGGAAACCGCCGTAGGGACGCGGCCATAGTTGTAGGCTTGCATCGGGTGCCCTGTATCGTTCTCGACGCGCACGATGACGAGTACGTCGTCGTGCAGCAGGTGCTGGAAAACCTGCAGCGACTGGATTTGAACGACTTGGAAAAGAGCCGTGCCTTTCAACGGTTGCTGGATCGGTTGATCGAGAGGGGGAGTTCGCAGGGGGAAGCTCTAGAAGAGATCGCCCGTACCCTTGGGCTTTCGGTGCGGCAGATCCAGCGTTATCTGCGCCTGTTGCAGCTAGGGCCCCAGGTACAGCACCTCATTGTGCAGGGCGATCTGGGTGTAACACACGCTCAACACCTGGTGGATACCGGGCCAGCTAGCCGCCAAGAGGCCATAGCCTTGTTGGCCGTGGAGGAGACCCTCTCTGCAGCCGAGTTGGGCCGACTGTGCGCCGTTTTGCAGCGTAACGCTAACGTGGCCCCACGTGTGGCGCTTGAGGCCCTGCGTCGCGGCGAGCGTGTGGCGGTGGTTGAGTCTAGGCCGCATGAGCCTCTTCCCAGCATGAGTGCACCTCCGATGTCTGAGCCTCAAGACGGCGGCGGCGCCCCATGGGACGAGGACGGGGATGACGAGAACGCAGAGGACGCCCCACCAGAGATGCGGCGCGCCCCTCGGGCCACCCCCCCTCCGGGCCATGGCGAGGATTTCGCGCACCTCGAACCCTCCACGCGCGATGGGAGCCGTGTACGCAAGATACACTCTCTCGATGCGTTCATGGACGAATTACAGCGCCTTGCACAATGTGTGCAAGAGGGGGATCTGCAACGCTTCGCGGGGGACGATCAGGCTGCGGGCGTCAAGCTGCGGCTGGCCGTGAGGCAGCTGCGGTTTCTTACAGACGCCATGGAAGCGCTCGTTGCAGTATCGCCCGGTGGCGCAACCCAGTGAATTGCACCGGGCACACTTGTGATGAAAGAGTCTCTACTTGGTGACGGATTCACATCTCGTAGCGCTTGTACGTTGTGCGAGTTATGACCAGGATGTCGTGGATGCTGCGGTGCGACGCAGCGTCGATCTCTTGGGGGGGATGAGCGCGTTCGTTCGACCCGGGGATCGTGTGCTGTTGAAGCCCAACTTGTTGCGCCCCCTACCACCGGAGCGGGCTGCAACGACTCATCCCGCCGTTGTGGCTGCGGTAGCCAAACTGGTGGCGGAGGCTGGCGGTCAGCCACTTATCCTGGATTCACCCGGCGGCCCCTATACCCCTGGTATTCTCAGGCTCCTCTATCGCAAAACCGGCATGGATGACGCGGCGGAGGAGAGTGGCGCTGACCTCAACTACAATGTGGAGACAGCCCAAGTATCGCATCTCGACGGTGTGGTGCTCCACCGGCTCGATATCGTCAAACCCCTGCTCGATGCGGATGTGGTCATCAATCTGCCTAAACTCAAGACTCACAACCTCACAGGTATGACTCTGGCCACAAAGAACCTCTTTGGGCTGGTCCCTGGCTCTCTCAAGATCGCCTATCATGCCAAGCTTCAAGAGGTCGATCGCTTCTGTGAGGGGTTGCTTGATATCCTCACCTATGCCCGACCGACGTTGCATATCATGGATGCGGTGGTTGGCATGGAGGGGAACGGTCCCTCGGGGGGGAGCCCACGCGAAGTGGGCGCAATCGTTGTGGGGAGCGATGCGCTCGCGGTGGATGTGCTGAGCAGCGCGTTGGCCGGTATGGACTCTTTGGACGTGCTCACAACAAAAGCCGCCGTGCACCGTGGTTTGACAACAGGGCGCCTGGACGACCTGAAAGTGTTGGGCGACCCATTGGATACGCTGCGGGTGGCACTGCAACGGGGGACCGCGATGGCTGTGGATCCCGGTATCCTTCCCCATGCTATCATGTCGCTTCTCGAAGGCAAGCCCACTGGCCGAGTCTCGCGAATGGTGGGGAGGCTGCTAAAGGGGGCATCCAGCGGTTGGTGGGCGCGACAACTCGTTGTGTTGCCACAAGCGGGCCCCTGTTGCACCGGCTGTGGCTATTGTGTCAGACATTGCCCTGTGGACGCTATTCAGATTGTGGATGGGCGAGCGCAGATGGATCCAGCAAGATGCATCCGCTGCTATTGTTGCCACGAACTGTGTCCCGAGCTGGCTGTGGATTTGCGCAGGCCCTGGCTGGGCCGCCTCCTTGTGAGAGGCTGACGCGGCAGATGCCACAGGCGAACTCTCCAAAAGGGCGTGTTGCGCCGTGCGTTAGCCTTTCTGCCCGAGATATCGGTTACGAGATTAGGCGCCAGAAGAGCTCTAGCTAGGTTGTAGCGTCCAATAGGATCTTGCACGCGTCGGTGGCGGCGTGGGCGAGCTCCAAGGCCGGGGCCAACTCCCGCAGCGGAAGCGTGTGAGTCACCGGCGCTCGCAGGTCGATCTGCCCGGTTGCTGCAATAGCGATGGCCTGCTCGAAATCCTCCTCGCGATACACCCGGATCGGCGTCATGCTGATCTCTCGGAATAGCAGGCGGGTGATATCCACTGTGGGGGGTATCTTGGGCATGCCTACTTGCAATATCTGCCCACCGGGGCGCACACATTGCGTTGCGTCCGAAATAGTGGCCTGTACGCCGCCCGTCTCAAAGACGACCGGAAGGCCTACTCCGCCCGTCTCTGCCTCGATCACCGCCACTACATCCTCACGGGTGCTATCGATGACGTCAAACTCCAACGAACTTGCGATCTCGATGCGCTTTGGGCTGCGCTCCGATACCCAGATGCGACGCGCGCCAGCTAACCGAGCCACTTGAGCCGTCAAGATACCGACAGGCCCTGCTCCGAGTACGGCTGTCGGGTCACCGACCTTTAGGCGCGAGGCTCGCACAGCGTGCACAGCCACGGCTAACGGTTCGATGAGCGCTGCCTCGACCAGAGACAGGGATGCGGGCAGCTCACGCACGGTGCTCAAAGGCACGGAGACGTACTCTGCAAAGCCGCCGTCCCGGTCAATGCCCACTAGCCCGAGCTTGGCACAGATGTGCGGCAAACCGTTGCGACAAGCATAGCATACGCCGCACATCAACAAAGGATTGACGGTCACCGGCGTCCCTTCGGCGAACATGCCGCCATCAGCCCAAGCGATAGTGCCCGCGAACTCGTGGCTCATCACCAAAGGTTCCTTGGCACGGGGATGCTTTCCCAGATAGATCATGATATCCGTGCCACAGATACCTCCGTAGGCTACCTTGATCAGGGCCTCTCCTGCCGTGGGCGGTGGGCGGGATGCGGCCCTGTATTCGACGGACTCGGGGCCGGTCCAGAATGCTGCTTGCATGGTATCAGCCATGGCCTTTTCTCCTCGTGTGGGTCTCGGGTGGCAAGAGTCTAACACAGTCAGAGAGCAGCGACAAGCGAATCTGTGAGGGCGATGACTTGACATAGAACATCTGTTCAGCTAGAATCGATGATAGAGGCGAATCATCGCGAAAGGAGCAAAGGCGTGTCCCGATCCGAGCTTTCCCAGCGCCAGCGGAATATGTTGGTTGCGATCCGCGACTTTGCACAAGAGTACGGCTACCCGCCCACCATTCGGCAGATCGGGGAGGCGGTCGGTATTTCATCGACCTCCGTGGTGAGTTATAACCTCAACATTCTGCAAAAGAGAGGGCATCTCACAAGAGATCGCGAGGTCTCCCGCGGTTTACGCTTGGTCGAGGAGGACGAGTATGTGAGCGCGACGATCACAGCGGATGTGCCGCTGAGCATCCCGCTGTTGGGCGTCATCGCGGCGGGCGAACCGTTCCCCGTGCCCGAGGGCGATTTTGCGCAAGTAGACTATGAGAGGCTCTCGTTGCCCACCGATATGGTCGGCAATGCGGAGGATGTGTACGCTGTGGAGGTCAGGGGGACCTCGATGATCGATGCCCTGATCGCTGACGGTGACATCGTCGTGATGCGACACCAGCAGACGGCCGAGAACGGTGAGATGGTGGCTGCGTTGCTCAAGGACGAAAAAGCTACGACGTTGAAGCACATCTATTGGGAGAAGGGGCGTACCTTGGTGCGGTTGCAGCCCGCCAACCCGCTCATGGATCCGATTTTCGTGCATCCCAGCAACCTGGAGATACAGGGGCGAGTGATTGGGGTGATACGTCGCCTCGACTGATAGCTCTTGGCGAGATGGCTGCCTCTCGCTGCTTGTGTATCGCACGATGGGCGTTCCGAACTGCCTTTCGAATGCCTGTGCTCCCCTGCCTGCAGTTCTCTCGTGATCGCCTCGAGATAATTCCCGCTTTTTGGTGCCCGATAGCCGAAAAGTGAATCTTGATATAGAACACAAGTTCTGATATACTCATCTGTGAGACCGTAGAAGCGCTCACGCGGGGCGAACCCTGACGAGAACAGCCGCTAATTATACACAGCTCTGCCCACACAGAGGCTGGTTAAGCTGGATGGATCATACTATGGGACAAGCCCTCACGGGCGCCTCTACGGTCGCTTCTGCGTATCGCAAGGGGAAAGGTCAGAGGGTACCCGATGCTTCGAACTGGAATGCTGTGGTTCGACAACAGCACTCAACGCTCGCTGCGCGCCAAGATAAGCTTGGCAGCCAAACGCTATCAAGACAAGTACGGCGAACCCCCCAATGTGTGCTATGTCCACGGGGAGGACGCCGATCAGGATGCGATCCAAGAAGGCACGTTGCGCATTATCCGATCGCGCGACATCCTGCCACACCACTACTGGCTCGGCGTGGCCTCGCGGGGTGGCGGCAAACGGGAGTGATGCCCTTTCAGAGGCTGGCACAACGCCGCTCTGCACTAGCCCCACTCAACCCGAAAATGCTCCTCCCCGATGAGGTCGATGACTTGGCGCTCAAGCTCCGTAGAGTAGGACGTGGCGATATCGGGGAAAGCCATCTCGACGCGCCCCAGGGCGCCGTGTAAAGACACACTGAACGGGGTTTCGCCTCGGTATTGCGTCAGGATGCCGAACAACTTGCCCGCCAACTCGACCACTCTCTGCTCACTTTGCGTGAGGGGGATGTCGATGCGAAGGCGCTTCGGAGCGGATGGTGCTTCTCGCCGACGCGGCGCGCCTTTGGGAGGCGTGTAGGATCGCACCGTATCCACTAGGAGTTTGGGGCTATCGTCTCGCATATCCACCTTGCCCTCCACTAGCAGCAGGGCATCTTCGCGTAGCAACTCTCTAGCGGCTTCAAAAGCACGAGGGAACACCACTAGCTCCATGCTGCCACTGAGATCGTCTAATTGGGCGAAAGCCATGGCGTCGCCCTTTTTCGTGGTGATCACGCGCGTAGAGGCGATCACACCAGCCACCGTTACTGGCTGGTTGAGCAGCGCCCCGTCGATATGTGCCAGCTGCGTGAGCCGATCATCCGCAGACTGCGAGAGGGCATCCAGCGGGTGCGACGACATGTACACGCCCAACAGCTCGCGTTCATCCTTGAGCCGCTCTCGCTGCGACAGCGGCGGAACATTCTGTGCTAAAGAGAAGGTTGCTCCATCGGCTTGCCCCATGATCTCGGGGCTCACGTCGAACAGGCTGCGCTGACCGATCTCTTTCGCGCGATGGATGCGTTGGCTCTCGGCCATCATCTGATCGATAGAGGTGAGCAGCACCCCCCGTTCGCCCAGGGGATCTAAAGCCCCCGCACGAATTAGGCATTCCAGCGCGCGGCGGTTCACTTGGCGCAGATCCACTCGCTTGACCAGATCATCGATGCTGGTATACGGGGTGTCTCCGCGCGCTTCCACGATGACCTGTGCAGGGCCGTCACCACAGTTCTTGATCGCACCCAATCCGAAACGTATAGCTAGAGGCTCGACACCAAGGAGATCGTCATCTGTTAGCGACCCCTTGCGCCGGTGTTCCGGCTCGATGGCGAAATCCACATCAGAGTAGTTGACATCTGGCGGGCGCACCTGGATTCCGAGGCGCCGGCACTCTGTGATGAACTCGGCGCATTTTTCCAGGTTGCCGCGCTCGACGGATAGGAAAGCCGCCATGAACTCCACAGGATAGTGTGCCTTCAAGTAGGCTGTCTGTAGCGTGATGACGGCGTATGCCGCCGCGTGTGACTTGTTGAAGCCATAGTTGGCAAAAGCCTCGATGTCGGCAAAGATCGCCTCCGCCGCCTTGCGCGATATACCGTTTGCCACAGCCCCTTCTACGAACTTGGTATGCTGTTGCTCGAGGTCCTTCCTTTTCTTTTTTCCCACTGCGCGGCGCATCAGGTCAGCCTCTCCGGCCGAATAACTCGCCAATTCCGACGCGATCCGGATGATCTGTTCCTGGTATACGATGATGCCATAGGTCTCGGCCAGGATGGGCTCCAGCTTGGGGTGATGGTACGTCACATCCTCGCGCCCGTACTTGCGCGCGATATAGTTTGGAATGAATTCCATGGGGCCCGGGCGATAGAGAGAGAGCACTGCGACGATCTCGCGGAACTCGCTGGGCTGCATCTCGCGCAACGCACGCCGCATCCCCCCACTCTCTACCTGGAACACGCCGGTGACCTCGCCGCTACAAAGCAAGGCGTACGTGTCAGGGTCTTCCATGGGGATCGAATCCTGTGTCAGGCGAACCCCCTTGGTATGCTCGGCCCAGCGGAAAGCGCGATCCAGCACTGTGAGCGTGGAGAGGCCGAGCACGTCCAGCTTGAGCAGCCCGATCTCCTCGACATCCTCCATGCAGAACTGGCAGATGATGCCCTCGCCTTTGGGTGCTCTTTGCAGAGGTGAGTACTCGACTAGGGGTTTGTCTGCAATCAAGACTCCGGCGGCATGTGTGGAGAGATGGCGCGATAGCCCCTGCAGAGCCAAGGAGTAGTCGATCAGCTCGCGGATGTGTTGTTTGCTGGCGTAGAGCTCCTGCAGCTCGGGCACCGAATCGAGACCATCCTTAATCGTCTTTTTCGGGCCAGAGGGCACCAGCTTGGCCACGTAATCTACCTCGGCTAAATCGACGCCCAGGGCCCGTCCCACATCGCGGATGGCGCCGCGGGCCGCCATGGTGCCAAAAGTGGCGATCTGCGCGGTGCGGTCTTCCCCATAGCGTCGAGTGATATAGTCGATCACCTCTCCACGCCGGTCTTCGGGGTAATCCAGATCGATATCGGGCATAGTGATACGTCCGGGATTGAGAAAGCGCTCAAAGATCAGATCCAACCCGAGCGGCTCCAAGTCCGTAATGCCCAGCGCATAGGCCACCATACTGCTGGCGCCCGACCCGCGCCCTGGCCCCACTAGCATCTTGGCTTCGTTCTTGGCCCAGTTCACCACATCCCAGTTGATCAAAAAATAGTCGTCAAAGCCCATGTCGTGGATAACATCCAACTCGTACTCGAGACGCTCCTTGATGGCGGGTGTGATCTCGCGATAGCGCCTTTCGAGTCCCTCTTCACACAGCCTTTTCAGTAGGGTCTGCGCCGTATCCGGCGGCTCCACCACAAAGCGCGGCAAGTGGTATCCATCAAAGCTGAGATCCACATTGCACTGCTCAGCGATCAGGAGCGTGTTCTCTCGAGCTTCCGCATACTCGGGCATCCACTCAGCCATTTCGGTGGGCGTCATCAGGTAATAATCATCGCCGCCCATGCGCATGCGGTTTGGATCCGACAGGGTGGTGTTCGTTTGGATCGCCAACAGGAGCTCTTGCGCGGACGCATCCCCTCGTCGGGTATAATGGACGTCGTTGGTAGCCACGCAGCGCAACCCGAACTCGCCAGCGAGGGAGACGAGTTGCTGGTTCACCCTCTCGAGGTGGGGCACGCCCGGATGCCGTTGTAGCTCCAGAAAGTAGTTGTCAGCGCCAAACAGATCTCGGAACCAAGCGATAGCCTCTCGCGCTTGGTCTGCCTGCCCCTCTGCGAGCAATGAGGGCACCTGCCCCGAGATGCAGGCACTCAGACAGATGAGCCCCTCTGCGTGCTCGGCCAACAGCTCGCGATCGATGCGGGGGCGGTAATAGAATCCCTCGAGGTTAGCAGTGGTGACCAGCTTGAGGAGATTTTGGTAGCCTGTCATGTTCTTGGCCAACAAGACGAGGTGATACGCCTTGCTATCGATCTGAGGCTCCTTCTGATAGAGCCTGCGGGGGGCTTGGTAAACCTCACAGCCGTAAATCGGCTTGATGCCCGCCTGCTCCGCTGCGCGCGCGAACTTGATCATGCCGTACATCTGTCCGTGGTCGGTGAGGGCCAACGCCTCCATGCCGGACTCGCGCGCGTACTCGCAGAGGTCGTCCAGCTTGCCCAGCCCATCGAGCAACGAGAATTCGCTATGGACGTGCAGGTGGACAAACGAAGTCATATCAGCCTCCCAGGATACAAACTCACAGTCCGCAGCTATCAGGGGTTGTGGCAACGTAGGGTGTGAGCATTGTAACACATATGTGAGACCGTGCCCATAGCGGGTTGACGCGATGAAGCTGCTATGATTACGATTTGTCACCTGTTTATATTGTTATCGTGCTGCGTACTATGCCAACAATTCGTCGTACTTTGCCGATGCTTTGTACGCCTGGCCTCATGGTGGTATGATTGCCACCGATGACGAGATGCGCGATGTTGAGTGCCGTGCCCATCGTTGGATAGAGGGCACGGCAGAGCTAGATCGCAGCGAGGGCGCTATCGTTGAGAGATACTTTAGGGGGGAGCGTATGAGCGAAATGACGCGGCTGGAACGTATTACGGCAGCCAGTCGTGGCTTGCGAGCCGATCGGCTACCGTTCTTTCACTACTGGCGCCACAGCCAGATCGGTTGGGCGGAGCGGGAGTGCCGCAATCGAGGAATGGGCATGAACTGGGTCCGCCCTTGCGCCTCTGAGATCGTCCACGGGCTCGAGGTTGTCCAGCGCAGCATCCAGACACGCGAGGGGACTGTACAGCAGACAGAGTATTCGACGCCTGTGGGTACACTCTATGCCGAGCACAAGCTTGAGCCGGGCATAGGGCAATGGCATCCGGGGCGTAGCTGGCGCGATGTCTCAGCTTGGCCGATATCACACAGAATCAAGGGCCCAGAAGATTACGCGGTGGCCAAGTACATCATCGAGAACACCGAGTACGTGCCCGACTATTTCCCCATCGAGCAGGCGCTGGACTGGCTCGGCGATGATGGGATGGTGCTGGTCGGGCTGCCGCCCTCGCCGATGCAATCCTTGCTGATCGACTGGATCGGCTTTGATCAGGGCAGCTTTTTCTACCACTATGCTGACTATCGTGACATGGTAGAGGATTTGTATACGGCTTTGTGCAAAGCACGTCAGCCTCTCATCGAGATCGCAGCGCGCTCGCCGGCCCCAGCGGTAATGTGCGGTGAGAATATCGACAGCTTTCTCGACAGCCCGCGGCTTTTCGAGTCGTATCATATGCCGGTGTACAAGCAACAGGCCGAGGTGTTGCACGCTCATGGGAAGCTGATGGCCGTCCACATGGACGGCCGTCTGGATGCGCTGAAGCATCTCATTGCCAAGACGCCCATCGATATCATCGAGGCGTTTCACCCCATTCCCATGGGAGACCTGTCTCTGGCCGATGCGCTGGCGCTGTGGCCCGACAAGGCCATTTGGGTGGGGTTCCCCGCCTCGGTATACGCGTTCGGGCCCGATGAGACGATGCGCTACGCCTTGGACCTCCTGAAAGAGGCGATACCTGGGGATCGCATAGTTATCGAGATGTCTACAGAGAACTTGGTCTCCAATGAGAACCTGATCGCTCTGACGTCGGTGTTGGAGTGCGCTAAACTACCGCTGAGCGAGAGCGTCATCGAGGCTATCAGGGGCTCTCTGAATTTGCGCCAGTGAAACGATGCCCCTGAGCGAGCAAACTTTTGCGATGATATCCTAGCAAAGCCGCGCCAGCTCACCCATTAGAGTGACACGTTGGCGCGGCTTACCTTTATATGATAAGAGCCACCCTCGAGAGTTGAACTCGAAACCTGGCGCTTACGAAGCGTCTGCTCTGCCGATTGAGCTAGGGTGGCATGTATACACTGTTCACGATCTAGCCGAGTATAGCATCGAGCCCAGCCCCCGTCAAATGCACTCAGCCTGTCGCTCCCATCGCCCAGCTACAGCTATGGCTGCTTTGACCGACACCCCGCCGCGAGTATAATGGCCGTCACGTTCAGGCACTCGCTTCTCGAATGGCGCGCCCCTCTGTGCCTGGTCGCTCGCTGTGCTCACCACCCGATCCAGATAGGTGTTGTCCAGGGCTGGCACCCAGCACAGCCGCAGTACTTCCCAAGGAGGCGACGTGCACAACAAGGAACTCCGTAAGGACTTCGCTATTCTCTTGGTATTCCTCCTGCTGGCGATCCTCTTCTTCTGGCGACAGACGATCGGGGGGCAGACCATGCTGCCTGCGGATAACCTGTTCGCCCTTCAGCCATGGGGAAGCTATGCCACCGAAGTGGGTATTGAGACCCCACACAACGATCTGCTCAGCGATCTGATCCTACAGAACTATGTGTGGAAGCAGTTCATTCTCGACTCGATGCGCGCTAGAGAGCTCCCTTTATGGAATCCCCACATTCTGACAGGTATCCCCTTCCTGGCCGGTGGGCAGCACTCGGCTATGTATCCCTTCAGTGTGTTGTTCTACATTTTGCCGCTGCCCAACGCTTATGGCTGGTATGCAGTGCTGCACCTCTTCCTGGCGGGCACCTTCACCTATCTATTTGCCAGAACGCTCAAGGTGGGGCGATTGGGGAGCACTGTCGCCGGCACTACCTTTATGTTCTGTGGATTCTTTTTCATTCGCCAAGTGTTCCCGATGATTGTGGGCGCTGCCGTCTGGCTACCACTCATCCTGTTGTTGATCGAACGGATCGTCACACAGGCCGAAGAACACAGGCTGACGCTACTACGCCTTCTGCCGCAGATGATGCTGGGCGCCATCGCTTTCGGGATGGTTTTCTTGGCTGGCCACCCCGAGATGTACTATTACATTGGGCTCACCTCCGGTTTCTATGCCGCGTACCGGCTTATTCGCATGGTGATCGTCACGCGCAGGCCGCTTGCTACCTTGGCAGTGGGGGGAGCTCTTTTGGCTATGGTGGTGCTGGGCGTTGGTTTGGGAAGCGCTCAGTGGGTGCCGCTGCTGGAACTGGTGCAGCAGAACTTTCGCGAGGGAAGCACCAGCTTTGAAGAGGTGCGCGGCTGGGCTTGGCCCTGGCGTAGAATGTTCGCCATGTTCGTGCCGGATTTCTTTGGCAACCCCACTCATCACACGTACTTTGATCTCTACCAGCTCCGCACTCTCAAGATCACACAAAACTATTTCGGAGACCCCATCAATAACCCCAACTGGGGTATCAAGAATTATGAGGAGGGGTCGGGATACTTGGCGTTTCTGCCCACCCTGCTGGCCGCTATCGGCCTGCTGCGCGGCAAGGGCAAACACCGGTGGTACCTGGCTCTCTTTTCGGCGCTGTCTATCGCCTTTGTGTTCGGATCTCCTTTGTATGTGCTGGTGTACAAGCTCCCTGGGCTGAGCCAGGTGCACTCGCCCTTCCGTTGGATCTTTCCCTACAGCCTGTTCATGTCTCTGTTGGCGGGTATGGGAGTGTGCGCTTTGTGGCAGATGCGCGATGCCGAGCCTGCAGCCGACTGGTGGAATCGCACGCTGGATCGGCTCGCCGGCCCTGTGGCGGCATGGGGCGTGCTGGTGGGCGGCGTTCTGGGGCTGGGAATCATGGCAGGGACACTGCTCTTGAAGGATCGTATGATTCGCCTGTCAGATTACGCTCTCGAAGAGCTGGCTTTAGCCCCGTACGCCTTTGCCAACGCTCAGATGTTCTATTCTTATATGTTCCGCAATTTCCTGATTTTCGGTTTGGCCATTGTGCTGAGCGGTGTGGTCTTGCTACTGAGGCCGCGTATACAGCGGGCGGCTCTTTGGGGAGCGCTTGTGGTGGCTGTGAGCGTTGGGGAGGTCTTTGTGCTGCAGGGTGCCTTCTTCCCAGCGGTGGACCCCAAATTGGTGGCCTTTGAGACGCCCGCCATCGAGTTCCTCCAAAGCGACAGCGATCTTTTCCGCATCACGGCGTACACCCCCAGCGGGGGCGGGGTGATGAGCCCGAACTCGGCCATGTTCTATGGCTTGAACGACATAAGGGGCTATGACTCGATCATCAGCAAGCAGTATGTGGACTATATGTCGCTGTTTCACACGCAGGATTTGCTGCTGTACAACCAGATCGCTCCGATCAAGTACGCTCGAGCTTTGGATTCGCCACTGCTGAATCTTCTCAACGTCAAATATGTCCTGACACCCAAAGGCGACGAGATCAAGAATGACGGCTACACACTCGTCTATGATGACGAGATACGCATCTATCGCAACGAGGACGCGCTGCCCAGGGCTTTTCTCGTGCCAGAGGCCGTGTACATCGAGAGCACGCCCAAACGGCTGGTGGCCATGCGCAGCATCAATCCAAGGGAAGTGGTGAGTCTCGAGGAGACACCGCGAGAGCCAATGGCGGAGTACGTACCCCCTAGTTTTCGCAACGAAATAGAGTCTATCGAGTACTCGGCTAACCAAATCACCATCACGGTGGATACGCCGATACCCGCCTTTTTGGTCCTTGCAGACTCGTACTTTGATGGCTGGCTGGCCTTCATACGCCCAGCAGACGCATCGGAGCCGAGCTTGGAGGAACAGAGTAAGTACATATATCGGGCGGACGAGGCCTTTCGGGCGGTGCAGGTGCCCGCGGGGCGACATGTGGTCCGCTTCAAATACTCGCCAGATTCGGTCAAATATGGTCTGTACATCAGCTTCATAGCGACCATACTACTGCTGTTATTAGCAGGATTCTGGGGGTGGCGCCGTTTTTTTCCCACAACCCAGGATGACGAGACAGCACAGCGCGTAACCAAGAATACGGTGGCGCCGATCACCTTCACATTGGTGAACAAAGTGATCGATATGGCTTTTGCCATGCTGATGCTACGCATCCTGGGGCCCGCGAATGCCGGCGAATACTATTTGGCCATCGTCGTCATCAGCTGGTTCGATATCCTAACGAACTTTGGTCTCAACACCTTACTGACCCGCGAGGTGGCCAGAGACAAATCTCAGGCGAACAAGTACCTTTCGAACTCGCTTATGTTGCGGCTGGTTCTTTGCGCGCTGTCAGCGCCCATATTGGGTGGGTTCTTTCTGCTCCGCCGGGTGACCACGCCGCTGGCCCCATCAACCATGGTGGCCATCGCATTGTTTGCCGTAGGACTGATTCCCAGCAACATTTCGGCGGGCTACAGCGCCTTGTTCCATGCCTACGAGCGCATGGAAATACCCGCCTTTGTTACCACAGCCACTACAGTGCTCAAAGTGGTCTTGGGGGCTGGAGCGCTTTTCCTGGGCGCCGGTTATGTGGGGCTGGCGGGAGTCTCCATCATTGTCAACCTCGCGACGATGGGACTCCTGTATGCGTTGGTGCGACGCCTCTGCTTTCGGCCACATCTCGAGTTCGACTTTGGCTTCCAGAGATGGATGCTACGCATCTCCTACCCTCTCATGGTCAACCATCTCTTGGCCACACTGTTTTTCAAGGTGGCGGTTTTGGTACTCGAGTGGCGTGTGCACGATCCGAGAGTGGTGGGATGGTATAGCACAGCCTACAAGTATGTCGATGCGGTGGGTATTTTGCCGCCAGCGTTCACCATGGCTATCTTCCCGCTCATGTCACGCTATGCTCTCGAATCCAAAGAGAGCCTGTTGAGGGCCTACAAATTAGCACTGAAGCTGCTCATCATGGTGGCTATGCCCGGGGCGCTCTTGGGCTGGGGGCTATCTCACGAGTTGATTACCATTCTGGGAGGATCTCAGTATCTGCCCTACGCTGCCGACATCCTGCGCGTCATGATTTGGTACATGCCGTTCGGCTTTATTAACTCGGTTACGCAATACGTCTTGATCGCCCTGGACCAACAACGGTTCCTCACACGAGCTTTCGCTATCGGTTTTCTGTTCAGCTTGATAGCCAACGTATACTTTATCGATCGTTTTGGTTACATCGCTTCGGCGTATGTGGCTGTGTTTTCGGAACTGGTGCTGTTCGTGCCGTTCTATGTGGGGGTGCGTAGGCACTTGGCTCCGATCCCTCTGCTTCACCTGGCGTGGAAGCCGGTGGTGAGCGCAGTGCCCATGGCACTTCTGCTGGTGCTGTTCCGAAACCACCTTGCAATGTCCGTGGTCTTGGGGGTACTGACCTATGTGCTGAGCTTGGGCTTGCTGCGCGTGTTTGATGCGCAGGAGGGGGAGATTGTGGAGCGCGTCATTCCCTGGCGAAGGTTCAAGGCGCGGCTTCTCGATGCCTTGCCCCTGAGTATCGTGTGATGGAACACCCAGCTGCAACCATTGCGTGAAACCCGCCCTTGTGCTGCGGAGTGGGGATGACAACCGACGGGCGCCCATCTATTATAGGTCCATAGGCCGATTCAGTTGGGAGGTGTCGACGTGGCCGAGCACATATATATCGAGAATGTCGCGCACTATGAAGGGCAAGAGATCACTGTCAAGGGCTGGCTCTACAACAAGCGGGACAAGGGGCGGCTGCAGTTTCTATTGCTGCGGGATGGCACCGGTATCATGCAGGCTGTCGCCTTTAAAAAAGAGATCGGCGCCGAAGCATTTGAAGCCGCTATGGCGATTACGCAGGAGTCATCGCTTGTAGCCAAAGGCGTTGTGCGCGCCGATTCACGTGCCCCTGGGGGTTACGAGCTCTCGCTAACTGACTTGCAGGTGGTTCAGCTTACGCAAGACTATCCTATCGTGCCGAAAGAGCACGGTATCGACTTTCTGATGGATCGGCGCCATCTCTGGTTACGATCTTCACAGCAATGGGCCATTTTGCGAGTACGCGCCACGGTGATCCGAGCGATACGTGATTGGTTGGATGACCACGAGTTCACTCTGGTGGACGCCCCGATTCTCACACCGGCGGCTTGTGAAGGGACGACCACGCTGTTCGAGACCGAGTACTTTGGCGAGAAAGCGTACCTTACACAAAGCGGACAGCTCTACAATGAAGCCACCATCGCCGCTTTTGGGCGTACCTATTGCTTTGGCCCCACCTTTCGGGCCGAGAAAAGCAAAACTCGGCGCCACCTGATCGAGTTCTGGATGGTGGAACCGGAGATGGCTTTTGCTGATCTCGACGAATGTATGAGAGTGCAGGAGCAGTTTGTCTCGTACATTGTGGGGCGGACGCTGGAGCAGCGCGCTGAGGAGATCAAAATCCTGGAGCGTGACACCAGCCCTCTGGAGCGCGTGACGCCGCCTTTTCCGCGCATCAGCTACAATAAGGCGTTAGAGGTGCTCCGAGCCAAAGGGGAAGAGCTTCCTTGGGGCGAGGATTTTGGTGCGCCCCATGAGACGGCGATTTCGTCGCAGTACGATAGGCCGGTCTTTGTGCACCACTATCCGGCCCAGTGCAAGGCCTTCTACATGGAGGCCGATCCTGACGATCCGCGCCTGTCGCTGTCCGTAGACCTGCTTGCTCCCGAGGAGTATGGAGAGATCATCGGCGGCGGGCAGCGTACCGCAAGCCTAGAGCTGCTCGAGCGACGCCTCGAGGAGCACAACCTACCTCGCGAGGCGTTTGAATGGTATCTCGATTTACGGCGCTATGGTGCGGTGCCCCATTCCGGTTTCGGCTTGGGCGTAGAGCGCACAGTAGCCTGGATTTGTGGAATTCATCATATTCGTGAGGCGATTCCCTTTCCGCGAACCCTGGGCAGGATGTACCCTTAAGGGGCGTTGACCCGCTCGGAGCGCGCCAATCAGCCGGGAGATGGTATCCGTTTTGACGGAGCCTATCCGGGAGGGTATAATGGCTTGGATGCGAGCCGTTAGCTCAGTCGGCAGAGCACCTGCCTTTTAAGCAGGGTGTCGTGGGTTCGAGTCCCACACGGCTCATATTGTAATCTGGTGCTCGGCGCTACAGGCGGCGGTGAGAGCCAGATGTGTATCACAGCCACATCGCGTGTATTCGACTCACCCCTCTTGAGCGTTTTCTCATTCTATTGCTCCAGTACCTTGATGCTGTGTGATGGCCCCTTAGATTAGCTCCGATTGCCTCTTGATGGTGACATCCTCCCGCGGATTCTGGGACAAGTTCCCAGGAAAAACATTCGGTATAACATGCCGATGTGGATTCCGCCCGGCCTAGAAATCAAAACCCTAGACGCTGCATAGGAAAACGGGGAAACGAACTGAATAACAGGGCGATGGTCGCCCTGGTCAGCCGCACAGTGCAGAGGAGGCAGCATGTACACGCCAACTCACGGGGCCTGGTGCAACGCTCGTACCTATCCGACCATGTGTCAGTACTGTGGCCAACGTGTGTTTTACTTCTCGTGCGATTGTGGTTGCAGGGTCTTCTTTAATTCCCTAGGTCCACCATGGCCAGAGCATCACTGCATAGAGTATGCAGTTCACGTACTCGGACCAACAGCGGTCCAGAAAGCCATGGCCGAGCGTATGAAGACCCCCGGCAGATGGGGGCCAAGCGAACGCATCGCCTCCGAGTACGAACGGGCTATCATAAAACGCGCTCAGGCTTCCAAGCGCCAAGCCTCTCGATTGATACGTAGGGATCCCCAGCTCGGCAAACGAGTGCGAGCTGCCGGCCACGTTCGCGAGGTGTCGCAGAGTGTTGACGTGCACAAGCGGTTCAATATCCCAGAGCAATCGGTGCTCGGGGACGCGCTTTTGGGCCAGCTCGCCAATGAGCCCTTTGCGCAAGTAACACTCCACACAGGTGACCTGAGCTGTGACGACGGCGATAGCTTCACGGCTCTAGTGGCCGCCCGCCTGCTAGGGGGACCAAGGGTAGGGCTCGGCAGCCTGGTGGAGTTTGTGTTGCTGGGGTGCAAGGTGCGTGAGGGCGACCGATACTGGCTCTGTCAGAGCATCCGCCCCGTGCTGTAGCATAGCCCGGAGATAAAGCGAAGGTCGCCAGTGAGTCCAGATTGCTAGAATACCGTGGAACCTCCAACCATCGTGTCGAACTTTTCGAGGTAGACGGAGGACTCGGGCTCGCTTATGTTTCATGGCCGGTTGGCCGTCTCGAATAGTTCTTTTGAAGATGATATAAGAAGGGTGTATACTGGATTCTGTAGGTGTGGGCTCGTCCTGCGCTAGCATCTTACGTTGTAGACCATTCCCCTGCTTCGTTCCTCACTCTATCGTTCCATCCGCAGCGTCGAGCCGTTCGCGATGGTAGCTATCTGGCACTCGCTGTGTCTTCTCTGGCCGTCGAGCCCGGCTAACATTTGTGGTGGCACACGCACATGACTATGCGCCTCAGTATGGATGCTCACGCTATTGCAGGCGCAGAGCGCATTAGCTGCTGATGACCGGAGCGTGGTCTGGGGCCGGCTGGTGCCGCACCCGCTTGTAGGGCACGTGCCTTGGGTGTGATCACCGCTAGGTGCTGATGGCTTTTACCTGTGCAATGCGCGGGGGGCGGTGGCCTGGCTCGGAATACAGCCTACTTACCAGATGCAAGATACGGAAGGGCCAAATGCCTCATGGTGGGCGTAATTTGGAGGCAATAGCAGGAGGTGAATAGTGACCGAAGCTCTAAGCGTGAATAAAATCCGCTCCGAGTTGGCTGGATTGAATGGCTGGACTTTTAAAGATGACAAGCTGCACAAGACGTTTCAGTTTGGCGACTTCAAGGAGGCGATCAGTTTTATCGTACGGCTGGCGATGGATGCCGAGCTGCAGGGCCATCATCCAGTGATCCACAACGTGTATAGCAAAGTGGAGCTCGAGCTAACGACCCATAGCGCGGATGACAAGGTTACAGCGCGAGACATTCGCCTGGCGCGTACGATTGACGGCTTTTCTTGGGCTCAGTTATAGGACCGTGCTTGCGAGACCCCGGCCAGGCGAGAGCGCGCGCCTTGTGCGGCCGGAAGTGTTGCATGGCTCGAGGAATAGAGCGCGGATGCTCCATATCACCCGGCAGATTCCTGCTAGTAACCAATGAAAACGCCCGTATGGGGTAATCTGGGATAACGCCATCCCGTGGCAACAAAAGAGGCGGCCATATCGAAGCGGGATCGGTTGTGGATCGACACGATTGCCGGGCTCGTTGCGAAGCGGTTGCCCGCTCGCCGGGCGCGTGTGTCGGAAGGGGGGCGATATTTTCACTGGTTGACAACATTACGCCTCACGAGACAGACAGCCTCGCGCCTGCTACCGCTCACGATGGCTTCTACGCCCGTGAGTGAGGCACGTCGAGTTGACACCCCCGTAGGCTTGTGCTATGATGCGTGCACGAATGGTGGAGATCGCAATATGAGTGTTTCTCTGTCGGCTATAGCACCAACCGAGGGTTTTGCCGCGGCCATCCAAGGCATTCCATACGCTCTGTCTCATCACCATCATACTCAGGGGTGAGTTATTCCGCTACGCGTCGGGGCGTGGAATAGCTCACCGTTAGAGACTAGTTCTTGAGAACTGGTCTTTTTTATTGTTAGGGCCCTATTCGGTGCGCCCTTAGTTCAGAGCCCAAGGAACTCCGATATGCCTGACGACCCGATACAGGACCTACGCATCCCCCACGGGGTGGCGGATCTGTTCTTTGGCCAGGCCGCTGCCAAGACCGAGCTCGAACGGATCCTCCAGGAGACGTTTCAGCGGTGGGGCTACACGCGCATCATCCCGCCCACCATCGAGTACTATGATACGGTGGCCACTCAGGCCAGCCCCCAGCTCCAAGAGGAGATGTTTCGTTTCTTTGACCGCGAGGGGCGCGTGCTGGCGTTGCGCCCCGATATGACGGTGGGGACAGCGCGTATCGTAGGCACCAGGCTGTACGATCAGCTCCTCCCCCTGCGGTTTTACTATGTGGGCAGCGTATTCCGCTATGTTGAGCCCCAGGCGGGCCGACACCGCGAGTTTTCACAAGCGGGGATTGAACTGATCGGCGCGGGCACGGCCGAGGCGGATGTCGAGGCGATTGCCCTGTGCGTTCGGGTGTTGCGCGCGCTGCAGCTGCCCGCGTTTCAGATCAATCTGGGCCAGGTTGGCTTCTTGCAGGCGATCCTCAGCAACTCGAGGCTAGCGAACGGTGCGGTGCGCAGGTTGGAGCAAGCTATCGACCGTCGTAACGATCTCGAGCTGCAGGAGGTGCTGGCAGAACTGGGAGCGGATGCTGCGGCAACCCGTGCCATTCGCGCCATCCCCCATCTGTGCGGAGATGAGGGTATACTCCTGGAGGCCAGAAAACTTGCCCCCACATCGGCCGCCACGGAGGCTATTGATCACCTTGCGCGTGTGTACGCTTTGTTGGGCATCGAAGGCGTGCAAGGGCAGGTAATCCTCGACCTGGGCGAGATACGCAGCATGGCTTATTACACAGGAGTGACCTTTCACGGCTATGCCGCCGGCATGGGGTTCCCCATATGCAGCGGCGGACGTTATGATGGCTTGTTGGCCAGCTTTGGCGCTGATATGCCGGCTATCGGCTTTGCATTGAGCCTCGAGCGCATCATGTTGCTCACACAGATGGCCGCCTCCACGGCCCCTGATGTAGTGTTCCAGGCTTGTGACCACCTGGAGTGCCGCGCGATGGCCGCTTTGGCACGCGATAACGGCCTGCGCGTGGAGATGGATGTTTTGGGGCGTAAAGACGAGGGGTTGATCTCTTATGCGCAACAACGCGGTAGCCGAGCAGTTTGTTGTGGCGATGGTGAGTTGTTTGTCCTCGTCGATGGCAAAGGGCGGCGCTCCGTAACCGGGGAGGAGCTTGTGAGGGAGATGGAGCGATGGATCGGCTGACGATCGCGTTGCCCAAAGGGCGTCTGCAGGATAAAGTGCTGAGGCTGTTCACTGCAGTGGGCTATCCCGTCTCCGCCGAGGCGGTATCGGGGCGGAGACTGATCTTTTGTGATGTGTCTGATTCGATGCGTTTCGTGCTGGCCAAGCCCGCTGATGTGCCCATCTATGTGGAATATGGGGCTACCGACTTGGGCGTAGTGGGCGAGGATGTCTTGCGTGAGGCCAACCACGGGCTCTACGAACCGCTTCGCCTCGGTTTTGGCGCATGTAGGCTGGTATTGGCAGGCCCTCCCGAGATGCTGGAGCGTAACCTGCGGTTAGAGTCGGGCTTGCGGGTGGCTAGCAGCTATCCGAGGTTGACGCGCGATTATTTCCTGCGCCGCGGTATATCGGTGGAGATCATCCCACTGAGCGGCTCAGTGGAGTTGGCGCCGGCGGTGGGGTTGGCAGATCTCCTGGTCGACCTGGTGGAGACCGGCACCACTTTGCGTGAGAACGGGCTCATCGAGATTGAAACAATTATGCGTTCACAAGCGGTGTTGGTGGTGAACCGCGCTAGCCACAAACTCCGGTTCGCCACTATACAGGCCCTTATCAACAGATTGGCGGCACAGATAGCTCGCGAGGGCGACGGGGAGGGGCAGGGATGAGTGAAGGGCCAGTGATTCGCATCGTGTACGGCGCAGAGGAGGCGCGCGAAACGGTACTTAAGCGTCAGCCTCTGGACGAATACGAGGCCTCTCCCGCTCTGCAGGCCAGCATCGAGCATCTGTTCGGCGAGCCGTTAACCCCCGATGAGGTCGTGGCCAAGATTCTCGCCGATGTGAAGGCGCGCCGAGATACGGCGCTGCTCGAGTACTCGCGCTTGCTCGATGGCGCGCGCTCCGACACACTACGCGTTTCGCCAGAGCGTATCGAGCTGGCCTGGGAGCGGACCGACCCCGTCTTGCGCGAGGCGCTCAAAGTGGCGGCGGGCCGCATCGAGCGTTTTTACCAGAAACAACCCAAGAGCTCGTGGATGGATTGGGATGAGGATGGTGGTGCGCTGGGGCAGATCGTACGCCCTTTGCAGCGCGTGGGTGTTTACGCCCCCAATGGCAGTGCACCATACCCCTCCTCTCTGCTCATGGCGGCTGTGCCAGCACGGGTTGCTGGTGTGCCAGAGATCGTTGTAGTGACGCCCCCGCGTGACGGAGAGCTCAACGACACGATTCTGGCTGCGGCTCGCGTTGTGGATGTGCATGAAGTGTATGCTGTAGGCGGCGCGCAGGCGATCGCTGCGCTAGCATACGGCACCGAGTCCATCCCTCGCGTGGACAAGATCCTGGGGCCTGGAAACATCTTTGTGGTGTTGGCAAAACGCCGGGTGTTCGGTAGCGTGGCCATCGACCAGCTCCCCGGCCCTACGGAGACCCTGCTCATTGCCGATGAAAGCGCCAACCCGTGTTATGCGGCCGCCGATTTACTTGCGCAGGCCGAGCATGATCCTATGGCTTCGGCACTTCTCATCACCACCTCACCCGAACTGGCACTGCAAGTGCGCAGCGAGATTGCCGCGCAGATGCGGGCGCTCTCACGAGAAGAGGTGGTGGAGGTTTCTCTAGGGAACCGTAGTGGCATCGTGGTGGTGGATGACCTGGATACGGCCATACAGCTCGCTAACGAGTATGCACCCGAGCACCTCTGTCTATTGACCAGCGACCCCTGGGCACTCGTGGGGCGTGTGGAGAACGCGGGCGGCGTGTTCGTGGGCGAGTATTCCTCGGAGGCTTTGGGAGATTACGTGGTGGGACCCAGCCACATCATGCCCACAGGCCGTACAGCGCGTTTCTCCTCGCCGCTCAACGTGTGGGATTTCGTCAAGATCACCAGCATCTTTGGTGTGACACAACAGCGGGCAGAGGAACTCAGCCCTGCAGCTATCACTATCGCAGAACACGAGGGCTTTAGCGCACACGCACAGGCGATCCGCGTGCGTTTAGAGCCCAAAGGATGGGACGCCTCATGACCTCATTCGATCCTAGCAGATACGTCGGGGCGCGGGTGCGCGGCCTCCAAGAGTATGCCCCCGAACCGCTCGAGGAGATCGCCGCTCGTCTCGAACTGCCCGTCGGACAGCTCATCAAGCTGGATGCCAACGAGAGCCCGTACGGTCCCACACGGCGCACATCGGCCATGCTCAGTGGGTATACGCACTATCATCGCTACCCCGACCCCACTAGCCGCCGGTTGCGCGCCAGCTTGGGTCGCTGCTTGGGGATCGATCCTGCCCAGATTATAGTTGGCAACGGCTCGGACGAACTCATTGATTTGATCTTGCGACTATTTCGGCCAGGGCCCAACGGCGGAGGCATTGAGCAGCTCATTACCTGTCCGCCCACCTTTGGCATGTACGAGTTCTATGGGGCCACCAACGATCTCAAAGTGATCGAGTGCCCTCGCACCACCGATTTTCGCGTGGATGTTGCGGCCATCGAGGGGCTCTACTGGCGCGATCCCCAGCCCAAGATCCTCTTTTTGGCCTCACCCAATAACCCTGATGGCCAAGGGCTGACAGACCAACAATTGTTGCGGCTATTGGACCTCCCCATTCTCGTCGTACTCGACGAAGCGTATGTCGAGTTCAGTGGCGGCTCTCGCGTGGGATGGGTGTTCCATACACCGAACCTCATTGTGTTGCGTACCTTTAGCAAATGGGCGGGGCTCGCTGGCCTGCGGATTGGATACGGTGCTTTCCCCGATGGACTGATGGAGGGCCTTTGGCGCCTAAAGTCACCCTATAATGTGAACGGCCTGGCCCAGGCTGCAGCGTTGGCCACTCTGGAGGATTTGGCGGAGGCCCAGGCCAACGTGGACAAGATCGTGTCGGACCGAGAGCAACTGATCGAAAGACTGCGCACCATTTCGTATCTGCGAGTGTACGACAGCCAAGCCAACTATGTGCTGTGTCGCGTCGAAGGAGTGCCTATCGAGCGGCTTCGACGGGCGATGGAGCAACGGGGGATTATCTTGCGTTACTATGATCAGCCCCAGCTGGAGAACCACGTGCGCATCTCGGTCGGCACCCCCATGCAGAACGAGTCGGTGCTGATTACACTGCGGGCGCTCGAGCCCTTGGGAGGCGACCATGGCCCATGATCGTATCTGCCAGTTAGATCGAGTTACCAACGAGACAGAGATCCGCCTGCGTCTAGCGCTGGACGGCACGGGGATCCAGCACATTGCGACGGGCGTGCCTTTTTTCGATCATATGTTGAGCCACACGGTTTTGCACGGGTTGCTCGACCTCGAACTGAGTTGCCAAGGAGACATCGAGATCGATGATCACCACACGGTGGAGGATGTCGGCATCGTTCTTGGGCAGGCGTTGCACAGAGCTTTGGGCGATCGGGCGGGTATCACTCGCTACGGCAGCCAGGTGATGCCGATGGATGAGGCGCTGGTGCTCACTGCTCTTGACTTTTCGGGGCGAGGAGTGCTGGTCTATGATGTCGCTTTACCCAGTGCCAAAGTGGGCGCATTCGATACCGAGCTGGTACCCGAGTTTCTGCGGGCGCTGGCGCACAATGCAGGCCTCACTCTGCACGCCAAATTGCTACATGGTAGCAATACGCACCATATCATCGAGGCGCTATTCAAAGGGCTAGGACGTGCTTTGGGGCAAGCTGTGGCACTGGATCCCCGCTGCGCTGGTGTGCCCTCTACCAAGGGAGTGCTCTAGGGTGCGAATCTTTACCACATGCATTACGAGCTGTGCCCCGGTAGTGATGAGGGGGCATTTCGGCGCCTCCCAGTGCGATGCACGGGGCACACAGACCGGAGGGGCCGCGATCTCACGTAATGCCGCTATCGAGGCGGGGCTCTCGGAGGATGACCGATGATCCTCTACCCGGCTATCGACTTACGTAGGGGACGCTGTGTACGGCTACAGCAGGGCGATGCGGCGCGCGAGGTGGTCTTTGGCGATGACCCAGGCGAAATGGCGCGCCGTTGGGCTTCCGAGGGCGCGGAGTGGCTGCACGTTGTAAACCTTGACGGCGCGCTCGGCGAGTCCGCAGACGCCAATCTTGTGGCTTTGGAGAGCATCCTGCGTAGCGCCCAAGTGCCGGTGCAGTTCGGCGGCGGGCTGCGGAGCGTAGAGGATGTGGATCGCCTGCTGCGGCTGGGCGTCTCGCGCGCTATTTTGGGAACCGCAGCAGTACGCGAGCCCATGGTAGTACAAGAGGCGATCTGCCGCTTTGGTGCCGAGCGGGTGGCTGTCGGCATTGATGCGCGCGAGGGGCGGGTCGCCATACATGGCTGGTTGGACTCCTCCGAGCTGGACGCGGTCGAGCTCGCCGGACAGATGCGGCGTCGCGGTGTCGAGCGCATCATCTACACGGATATTGCGCGCGACGGGATGCTGCAGGGTGTGAACTTGGAGGCCACCGTGCGTATGGCCCATGTATCTGGTTTGAAGGTGATCGCGTCGGGGGGCATCGCTTCTCTGAAAGACCTGTCTGCGCTGCGAAGGTTCGAGGCCGAGGGTATCGAGGGGGCTATCATCGGTATGGCGCTGTACCGTGGTACCATCTCCTTTCGGGAAGCTCTCGATCTTGCACGAGGAGAACACTATGCAGGTTAGACGGATCATCCCCTGTTTGGACGTTATGAACGGCCGTGTGGTCAAAGGGATCAACTTTGTAGAACTGCAAGATGCCGGCGATCCCGTGGAGCACGCTACTGTGTATAGCCAAGAGCGGGCCGACGAGCTAGTGTTTCTGGATATCGCCGCCTCTCACGAGCAGCGAGGCATCACGGTAGATATGGTGCGCCGCGTTGCAGATAGCATCAATATCCCATTCACGGTTGGGGGTGGGCTACACACTGTAGAGGATCTATATGGCGTCTTGCAGGCTGGTGCTGACAAGACCTCTATGGGCAGCTCTGCTGTACGGACGCCCGAACTCATCGACGAGGGCGCTCGGAGGTTTGGCTCACAGCGGATCGTGGTGGCCATCGACGCTAAGCGCCAAGCTGACGATTGCTGGCAAGTCTACATCAGCGGGGGACGCACTGCTACGGGCAAGGACGTCGTTGCCTGGGCGCGCGAGGTAGAGAGCCGCGGCGCCGGCGAGATCTTGCTCACTAGCATGGATCGCGATGGCACCAAGGATGGCTATGATATCGCGTTGACGCGCGCCGTGGTTGACGCCGTCTCGATACCGGTGGTTGCCTCCGGCGGCGCCGGCCGCTTGGAGGACTTTTACGAGGTGCTGACCGAAGGCAAGGCGAGCGCGGCACTAGCCGCGTCTTTGTTCCATTTTCGTACGCTCACCGTCTCCCAAGTCAAAGCATACTTGGCGGAGCGCGGCCTGCCCGTACGCGGTGAAGCGGAGTAGCATGAGCGGTTTTGTGGAACTGGTGGCGCTGGACGATCTCGCTTGGGATGAAATGGGGTTGATCCCCGCTGTGGTGCAGCACGCCGAGACCCGCACAGTGCTGATGGTTGCCTACATGAATCGCGAATCGCTGCAACAAAGCCTGGCCAGCGGCGAGACTTGGTTCTGGAGCCGCAGTCGCCAGAGCCTGTGGCACAAAGGAGAGACCTCGGGGCATACGCAGCGAATCCACGAAATCCTTGTAGATTGCGATGCTGATACTCTCCTGATTCTCGTGTGGCCAAACGGTCCCGCGTGCCACACAGGGGCGGAAAGCTGCTTTTTCCGCGGGTTGCACGGTACAGAGCAGGAAACATAGGGAAGGGGTACATGTGAGCGAGACGATCGATAGCCTCGAAAACACCATTTGTGATCGCAGAGAACACCCCCGCGAGGGCTCCTATACCTGTGAACTTTTCGCTGCCGGCCGGGCCGAGATACTAAAAAAAGTGGGCGAGGAGGCTACAGAGGTAGTGGTAGCGGGCGCACTGGAGGGTAAGGACAAGCTGGTGTACGAGACGGCGGATCTCGTTTACCACTTGCTGGTTATGCTGTGCGCAGAGGGCCTTCGGTGGGAGGACATCGAGGCCGAACTGCGCCGTCGGTTCCGATAGCGCCCGTCATGCGGGGAGAGCGTAGTGGCGACCGAACGGTTCACCCGGGGCCTCAGGAGGCGACAACTTTGCTTGATGGTGTACAGGCCATCCTTTTCGATTTGGACGGTACGTTGATTATGAGCAGTAACTTGTGGGCGGCGGGGTTGTCCAACAAGCTTGAGCCACTGCGCAAGATTCTGCCTCGACTCGACACGATGGCGCTCAGTCGCCGGCTGGTGATGGCCATCGAGATGCCCTCGAATTACCTGGTCTCGGCTGTGGAGCATCTGGGACTTAGCCTTAACCCCTTCGGGCTGGCTGATCGCCTGCGGCGATCCAAAGGACTGGCTACCCGTGAGAGCGCTCCGCTCATCGACGGCACGATCCCGTTGCTGGAACAACTCTGTCCTCGCTTCAAGATGGCGATTGTGACCACGCGGGCACGACCCGAGACACAGGCATTCATCGAGCGTGCCTCGTTAGGGTGTTACTTTGAGACAGTGATCACGCGGCAGGACGTGCTCTTTATGAAGCCTCACCCAGAACCCGTGCGCAAGGCCGCCAATCGGCTCGGGGTATCGCCCGCGAACTGCGTTATGGTGGGAGACACCGCTATGGATATACGCGCTGCACGGCGGGCGGGGGCCTACGCTGTGGGGGTGCTCACAGGCCTTTGCGTGCGTGAGGAGCTTGAGCAGGCGGGCGCACATCTGATTCTGCAGCGGGCAGCCGAGCTGTTGCAATATCTCCCCTCTGTCGAGGGCGCGTGACCGGACAAGCTGCGGGGATGAGTGGGGTTACTACGGGGCCACGAGGCGCCCCACTTTAGTTGCCCTGCCCCTCTTTTTCTGTGACGGCCTCCAAGGCCCACAGCTTGTCGGCGCTTTCGATACGATCGAGGTAGAGCGTGCCATTGAGGTGATCTAGCTCGTGCTGGAACGCCTGTGCAAGCAGGTCCTGTCCGCGGTAGCGTACCGGTCTGCCATGCAGGTCTTGTCCCTTGATAGTGACATCCGTCGCTCGCTGTACCATGCCTCGATAGCCCGGGACGGAGAGACAGCCCTCCTCCATCTCTTCTTCGCCTCGCATCTTGACGATCTCGGGGTTTACCAACACATACTGTTCCGCCGGGTACTCTTCGTTGCCCTCTTTGTCGTACTCAGCGGGGAGTTCTATCACAAAGACACGCTGCAACACGCCGATCTGGGGCGCTGCCAAGCCCACACCGTGAGCGGCGCGCATCGTATCAAACATATCCTCCACCAGCGTATGCAGAGCGTCGCCAAAGTGGGTTACTTTTTTCGATTTCTGTCTCAACAGCGGGTTCTCCGCCGTGACAATTGCTCTGGGCGCCATTACTGCTCCTACAATTGACTTTGCCTTTAGTATAGGCGTCTGATGGGGCCAAGTCAAGATTGCGGAGGCTATCGCTCCAGTATCCACGATTGCACATCGGGCTATCCGCGGCTATAATGCAAGCAAATGTTGGACACACTGTTGTGAGGGCCGGGATCTTGCGCGTTTCCGTCATTGCTACCGTGTTAAATGAGGCGGGATCCATAGACTTGTTGCTGGATTCCTTGGCCGGGCAGACTCGTCCCCCCGACGAGGTTGTTATCGTGGATGGCGGCTCATCGGATGGTACTCGCGGTAGGCTGCGCGAGTATGTCCTGAATGGTACGTTGCCGCTGACGATGCTGGTCGCCCCTGGGTACAATATCTCTCAGGGGCGCAACATGGCGATCAACCACGCTCAAGGGACGATTATCGCTGCTACGGACGCGGGGGTCCGTTTGGATCCTCAATGGCTCGAGAAACTGTGTGAGCCCTTTGAATCATCCTCTCCCCCCGATGTGGTGGCCGGGTTCTTTGAGCCCGATGCGCAGTCAGAATTCGAAACGGCGTTGGGCGCGGCGACACTTCCCCGTGTGCAAGAAATCGACCCGAGTACGTTCAATCCCTCATCGCGCTCTGTCGCATTCAGAAAGGAGGCCTGGGAGGCCGTAGGGGGTTACCCAGAGTGGCTCGACTACTGCGAGGATCTGGTGTTTGATTTTGCCCTTAGGGACGCGGCTTATCAGTTCGCGTTCGCGCCCGATGCGCTGGCTTATTTTCGGCCGCGGCCCACGCTGCGAGCCTTTTACAGGCAGTACTATAGATACGCTAGGGGGGACGGCAAGGCCGATCTGTGGCGTTACAGACACTTGATTCGCTACGCCACCTATCTCGTCGCGGTACCAACTCTCTTGGTACTCTCCGTATTGAACCATTGGCTGTGGCTGGTCGTTCTATGTGCCGGGGCTGTGGGGTTGATGTGCCGCCCCGTGCGCCGTACTTGGTCTCATACGCGCGGTGTGCCTCTGCGCAGGCGTCTGCGAACACTGCTTTGGCTCCCGCTCATTGTGTTCGCCGGTGATATCGCCAAGATGCGGGGCTATCCCGTTGGGGTCTGGTGGCGGCGGCACCATGCCCCCAAAGACCAGTGGGCCAAACGTTGGATCTAGCGCGCTTTTACCGCGACGGAGTTATTAGGGCGGGTGGCGATGATCCACCTGCTCGCGACTACGCGTGGCCCCCCTCCGTGTGCAAAAGAGCGGTGAGCGTAGGCTGCAAGGAGCCTCATGCTGGACGTTGCCATCGTCATTGTCAACTATAATACTCGCGATGAGTTGGATGCCTGTCTGCAGTCGATACAGCGCAGTCAAGGGCTGGCGAATTACCAAGTCATCGTGGTGGATAACTGCTCTGAGGATGGCAGCGCGGCCATGGTGCGCGCCCAGCATCCCTGGGTGGACTCGGTTATTGAGACTTTGCATAACGGCGGTTACGCATATGCCAATAATATCGGCTTGCGGGCCGCCGGGTTTAGGGCGGCGGCTTCCACCGACAGCCTGCCACGCTATGCCCTATTGCTGAACCCCGACACAGTACTTCCCGAGAACTCACTGGCTGAAATGGTCGCCTTTATGGACGCCCACCCCGACGTGGGTGTCTCGGGCCCCAAACTGCTCCGGGAAGATGGGTCTTTGGATAAGGCCTGCAGGCGTAGCTTTCCCACGCCCGCTGTATCGTTTTATCGACTCAGCGGCTTGAGCAAATTATTCCCGCGAAGCCACATCTTTGGGCAGTATAATCTGACCTTTCTTGACCCCGACCAACAGGCAGATGTGGATGCAGTGGTGGGCGCTTTTATGTTGATGCGTGCCGGGGCGTTGGAACAAGCGGGCTTGCTGGATGAGTCCTTTTTTATGTATGGAGAGGATGTCGACCTGTGCTTCCGAATCAAACAGCACGGATGGCGCGTGGTCTACCACCCTCAGGTGACGGTCTATCACCTAAAGGGCGCCTCCAGCCGCAAGGCGAGCACGCGTGCGATCATCGCGTTCTATGATGCGATGAGCATCTTTCACCACAAACACTATCGTGCGCAGACCTTCTTTGCGGTGAACTGGATGATCGATGCGGGGATTGCCGTGCTGAAAGCAGGGGCACTGTTGAGAAATCGCTTGCGTCCGGCGGGCCGTAAACGGGTGGCATCGGCTTAGGTGCGAGTAGCATGAGACAGAAAGCGCAAGTCGCCTTCACTCTTTTGACAGCCATCGTGGATGCAGCGATGGCCGTCCTCGCTGTCTACCTAGCCTACAAGATCAGAGAGCGCATCCCGTTCCCCGCTGCGCTACGGTTGGGGCCCTTTTCCGAATACGTGCCGTTGGCTATCCTCCATGCAGCGAGTCTGCTGGTTACATTCTTTATCTTCCGCTTGTACCACCTGCGCCGAGGCAGGTCGCGTATCGATGTTTTTTACTCGATTCTCTCGTCGGTGTCTTTTGCCACCATAGCGTCGACTGCGCTGGGGTACCTGCTCTACAGCGGCGGGTCAGAGCTCACCCGCGGTATGATCATCTATACATGGATCATTACCATCGTGCTGACGAACCTCGGGCGCGTGCTAACGAGCTGGCTGTATCGGTATATACGCCGCCTGAACCCCGAGCAGATGCTGTTGGTGGGCAGTGGCGATGTGGCACGCATGATCCTGCAAAAGACCGTGCAGTCCACACACCTGGGTTACAGGGTGATCGGCTTCATCGATGGGAACGGAGAAAAAAGCGATATCGCGGGCGTGCCGATGCTGGGTACATTCGCAGATTTGGCTCACGTTGTACGAGAACACCAGGTGCGCGAAGTGGTTGTCGCTTTGCCCGAGGCCTCGCACGAGGAGTTGTTGGATATCATCTCGGTGTGCGAGCTCGAGCGAGCCAATGTGCGCGTCTTTCCGGACCTCTTCCAGATCATCGCCTCGGAACTGAGCATCGACGACCTCGACGGTCTTCCCCTGCTAACAGTGCGCGATGTAGCCCTGCGCGGCTGGAAGCTCACCGTCAAACGAAGCATGGACCTGATCGGGAGTGCTTTGAGCCTAGTAGTCCTTTCGCCCTTTATGCTATTGGTCGCGCTACTCATCAAGCTCGAGTCCAAGGGGCCCGTTTTCTATACACAGATTCGTGTCGGGCTCGATGGCAAGCCCTTCCCCATGTTGAAATTCCGCTCCATGCGAGTGGATGCTGAAGAAGAGAGCGGCCCCGTCTGGGCACAGGAGGGAGACCCCCGCCGGACCATGATGGGTTCTCTTTTGCGCAAGACATCCATTGACGAGCTGCCGCAGCTCATCAATGTGCTGTTGGGCGATATGAGCCTCGTGGGGCCGCGACCGGAACGCCCGGTCTTTGTGGAGCAGTTCAAACAGGTGGTGCCGCGGTATATGGAGCGCCACAAAGAAAAGGCCGGTATCACCGGTTGGGCGCAAGTCAACGGGCTGCGGGGCAACACCTCTATTGTAGAGCGTACCAAGTACGATCTCTACTATATCGAGAACTGGTCCATTCTCTTTGACCTCAAGATCATCCTGCGCACCCTGCTGAACCAATTCCGCGGCGATCGCAATGCTTATTGATAGATTTGCCCGCTTTTGAACCACCTCTGGCTGTTCCTTTCACTCTCCCAAGAATCGCACTCTAGCGTCAGGGTTCCTTCAAATGATAATCGTACCGGAAGGAGCCATTGCCGAACAGCTACAGCGACGCTGTGGCCGGCCGTTCAACGGCTCGTGGCCTATGGAGAGATGCGAGTCTCGATGGCTGTATTGGGCAAGCTGCAGACTATCAGTGCTTTTGCTGCGGGGCACCCCTAGGCGCGCTATACGGCCGGGCCAACCCGCTGCTCTTTTTGGGAGGCATTGGCCTTCAGGTTTAGACGCTCACTCGTCATTTGTCCGAACCGCCCGTCTTTAGTACGGGCGTTATTTTGAGTGGATACAGAACCTCCAATACATGTGTGTGCTTGCGGCACACACATAGAAACGAGCACATATTATGGCCCACGAGACATTCCGGTTTCGCACGCTGGAAGCCCTGGTTGCCAAAGCCCGGGAACTTGGCTTCGAGTTGCCGTTTGATACCGACCTCGGCCATCTGGCGTGCTGCGTACGCATCGGCGCCAAGCACACGCCAAACGCGCTGGCGATACAACCTATGGAGGGTTGTGACGGCACTACTGATGGCAAACCCGATGCGTTGACCATCCGGCGCTACCAGCGATTCGCGCGCGGCGGCGCCGGACTCCTGTGGTTCGAGGCGATGGCCGTAACTCCCGAGGCACGTGCCAATCCTAGACAGCTACTGTTGACGCCCGAGAACGCTCTGGAGCTGAGCGCGCTGCGAGAGACGGCATTAGCTGCCGGACGCGAGGCTAACGGCGCCGACTATGCGCCGTTTACAGTGTTGCAGCTGGCTCATTCGGGGCGCTATAGCCGGCCGTCGGGCGATCCCGCACCCATTTTGGCCCACCACGATGGTGTGTTGGATGCTGTAGCCCACCTGCCCGCAGATTACCCGCTGATCAGCGATGATCAGTTGGACCGCCTGCAGGATCGCTACGTGGAGGGGGCTCGCCTGGCACATCAGATCGGCTTTGACGGCTTGGATATCAAGAGTTGCCACCGCTACCTCCTCTCAGAATTGCTGGCGGCACACACACGCCCTGGCCGCTACGGCGGTTCGTTCGAGAATCGCACTCGCTTCTTGATCCAAGTCGTGCAGCGGGTGCGCGAGGAGGTGCCTGAGCTGCAGCTTACTATCCGCTTGAACGTCTACGACGGGCATCCCTACCCCTGGGGTTGGGGTGTCTCCCGAGAGGATCCGACGCGGCCAGACCTGCGCGAGCCGATCGAGCTCGTGAGCCTCCTTCGCGAGGCTGGTGTGACGCTCATTAACGTCACTGCCGGCAACCCATATCACACCCCGCACATCAACCGTCCGTTCGATCGGAATGTGTTGGGCGGATACATGCCCAATGAGCACCCCTTCGTGGGCGTGATGCGCTTGCTGCACCTGGCGCGAGATATCAAAAAGAGCGCCCCCGAGCTGGTGGTGGTAGGCTCGGGCTATTCGTGGCTACGGCAGCATTTTGGGCCCGTGGCAGCCGGCGTCCTCGGGCGTGGTTGGGCCGATATCGTGGGGCCTGGGCGACTGGCTTTCGCCTATCCCGATTTTGCGCGCGATCTCCTCACCTGTGGCGCGCTTGACCCTAAGCGAGTGTGTATCACTTGCAGCCGATGCACCCAGATCATGCGTGATGGCGGCCGTTCGGGATGTGTGCCGCTGGATCGAGCGATTTACGGGCCCATCTACGCGCAAGGGCGCGAGAGCCACTAGATGCGGGCATCTTGCTACACCCTGTTATTGACGCGCACTATTGACGCCCCTACAATGCCGTGCAGGGTACGTACATCCGGGGGGAGACCGAGGCGACGCATGATCGTGCTGCGTGTTCTAGTGAACCTTATCCTGGCTCTTGCGCTCATCGCCGTTTCTTGTGCCATTCTGCTTGTCGGCTATAGCTATGCGGCCTCTCGGACGTGGGAATACGCCGGGCTGGACGAGGGAGCTGAGAACGCCGAGTGGTTGTGGGTTGGCGACGAAGCAACTGGCTCCGAGCCCATCCATTACCGTATCTGGGGCTCTCAGACGGGGCCTTGGGTAGTGCTAGTGCATGGCCAGGGCGTCGAGGGGCTACTCGTCTGGGAGGATTTGGCCAGGGCGCTGGCACGATCTGGTGCGCGTGTGTTGGCCATCGACCTTCCGGGGTTCGGTCGCTCTACTCGCAATCCCTCAGTAGGCTATTCTCTCTCTGCGCACGCTGGTGTGTTGGCCGAAGCCTTGGACCAGCTACAGATCGACCGAGCGACCGTGGTGGGGCAGGGCTGGGGATGCGCTGTTGCGCTACAGTTGTACAGCCTGCGTCCTCAGCTCTTTGCCAGTATGGCGTTACTAAGCCCCGAACTGGGCGCCACCAATGGGCTTCTCTCCCGCATTCTGTTGCGGCTCCCCCATATGGGGCGCGCCACGGTCTGGGCCACCCAAGCGGGCGGCCCATTGTGGACTCTTCGCTACAGATCGATGTTTGAGAACCCTTCGGGCGCAGAGGAGTATCTGGAGCACGCACGCGCATTGTCACGCATCGTGGGCACCCTGGACTGCTGGGCAGCCATGGGCATAGCGCCCCAGGCGGAGACTCTGTCCATAGCCGGCGCAGTTGATGTGCCCGTCCTGATCGCGATAGGCGAGCATGACACCCGCACTGCTGTTCGCTGGGGCGAGCGCCTTGTGAAAAAGTTCCCCAACGCCGTGCTTGTCGAGCTGCCCGAGGCGGGCCCCAGCCTGCACATCGAACGCGCTACAGAGGTAGGGCGTCAACTCATCAACTTGGCGCTAGACACGCAGTGACCGCGTGGCAATTCAGTGCGTTGTACGCCTGTGGCGTGTATACCTCTACCGCGCCGAGCGCTCACCGAGCTGAAGCAACGCTAGTCTTCGCGGTAGTGGCAACCGTGGCTCTCGCGGTTCTCCCAGGCGGCACGCGCTACAATCATCGCCGCTAACGCCGCGCTCCGCAGTCCGATGATTCTGGTATCCAACACCGCGGCCCGATAAAAAGCGTTGATATCCTGCTGTAGATTGTTCAGATCACGTAGAGCGCGTTCCAAGCGTTGCCGCGTGCGCACTAAACCCACATAATACCACATAGTGTGCTTGATAGTGGCCATGTCGTGCGCCACCAGAGCGGGGTCGGCCACCTCGTGGGCCCCAGGCGCTCGCCACTCTGGGATATGGCTCGAGGGGATCAGATCCCATTCGTGCAGGTGGGCTCGGATACCCTGTGCGGCGCGTACGCCCCACACCAAGCCTTCTAGAAGCGAGGCGCTGCCCAGCCGGTTGGCGCCGTGCACCCCAGTACACGACACCTCACCGATTGCATAGAGACGCTCCAGACTGCTCCTACCATACTCATCCACCCACACGCCGCCACAGAAATAGTGCGCGGCGGGCACCACGGGGATCGGCTCCTTGACCGGATCCACGCCATACTCCAAGCAGCTGCTCCGGATGTTTGGGAATCGCTCGGCGATCTTTTCGGCCGACATGGTGGACGCAATATCCAGGTACACGAACGGAGTCCCCGTACGAAGCATCTCTAGATGAATGCTGCGGGCCACCACGTCGCGCGGCGCTAGCTCTTTCCATTCCGGAGCATAACGGTGCATAAAGGGCTCGCCGCTGGCGTTGAGCAGCCTGGCCCCCTCACCGCGCAACGCTTCGCTGATCAGGAAGCGTGCCTGGCCGCGATAGTAAAAGGTAGTGGGATGAATCTGTACATACTCGGAGTTGATGATGCGAGCCCCAGCAAGATAGGCCATTGCCAAGCCGTCGCCGGTAGCGCTGCTCGGGTTCGTGGTGTGCAGAAATATCTGCCCCAGCCCCCCACTGGCCAAAATGGTAGCCCTGGCCAGCACTGTGCGAACGGCCCCCGATTCTTGGTCGAATACGTAAGCCCCCACACAGGATAGCGACTTGTAGATATCTAGGCGATCCAGCGAGTGGTGGCTGGGCGTGAGCAAGTCCACAGCCGTGTGGCCCGTCAACAATTGGATGTTGGGACGCGTCTGCAGCGCGGCGGCCAGCTTTTCTTGAATGGCGCGTCCTGTGGCATCGTTCACGTGCAAGATGCGGCTAGTGGAGTGCGCGGCCTCTCGTGTGCGCTCCAGATGGTGGGCGCTGTCCAACGTAAACGGGACCTGATAGCGCTCTATCAGGAGCTCGCGCACGAGTCTCGGCCCCTCCTCGCTCAGAATCTGCACTGCTTTTGGGTTGTTCTGCCCATCTCCAGCGCGGATCAAGTCCTGGGCGAGCTGCTGCGGCGAATCCTCGTCACCCTCGTAGATGATGCCACCCTGAGCATAGTACGTATTAGATTCGAGCAGGTCCAAATTCTTGGTCACGACCACGATGCGGCAGCGCTCGTCATCCGCCAACTGTAGGGCGGCGGTTGCACCGGCGATGCCGCCTCCGATGATGAGAACATCGCACTCGATACGTTCGGGCATCTCGCTCATGTCAGCGCGCCTCTAGCATTCGCTCCAAGGCAGCGCGCGCCCCGCGAGCCGTCTCAGGGTCGACACGCACCACATTGCGCGGGGTGCCCTGTACGAGACCATCCAACGCAGATAGCAGATGGCGTGGTGTGGTCATAGACATAGTCTTGCAGGTCGAGCGGCACAACGGGACGATCTGTTTGTCGATATGCTCGTGACTCAGGCGGTTGATCAGGTTCCACTCGGTGCCGATGACAATAGTCGTGCCAGCCGGGGCTTCCTCAACCGCCCGAATGATGCCCGTCGTAGAGGCTGCTAAATCCGAGCGCGACACGACGTCGTGGGTACACTCTGGGTGCACTGCGATCAGCGCTTCAGGGTATCGCTGACGGGCTGCTTCCACATCCGCTACGGAAAAGCGAGTGTGGACGTAACAGAAACCCCGCCATACCACCACACGACAGTCCTCGAGCGTGGTCGGGTCGGGCGGGCGAACGGGGTTCCATAGGCCGATACGTTCTCGGGGGATCCCCGTAGCGAGCGCAGTGTTGGTGCCCAGATGCTCATCGGGCATGAACAGGATATGCTGAGCGTGCTCGAACGCCCACTCGAATACCTGGGTCGCGTTCGAAGAGGTACACACCGCCCCGCCATGCTCTCCAGTGAACGCTTTGACGACTGCTGTCGAGTTCTGATAAGTGATTGGCAGCACATCGCCATTCCAAAGGGGTGATAGGGCAGACCACGCTTCAGCCACGTCGTCCACGCCGGCCATATTTGCCATGGGGCAAAAAGCCTCGAGAGCGGGCGCGATCACGGTCTGCGCTGGCGAGCAGAGGATGGCTGCCGATTCAGCCATGAAATGGGCCCCACAGAACACAATATATGAGGCCTTGACCGCCTCAGCCGCGTGGCGCGAGAGATCGAGCGAATCCCCCCTGAAATCCGCGAACTGGATGACGTCATCACTCTGATAATGATGGCCGAGAATTGTGACCGAGTCACCGAGGCGCGCCTTGGCTTCGCGAATTGCGGCCAGTACTGCCGCCTCGGACATACGCGTATACTCCTGAGCAAGCTCGTTCATGCACTCTCCTAGCAGACTGCGGGACTGGCGAGGGTGATATCCAGGCTGATATCAAGAGAGGTCACCGAATTCGTCAGGGCGCCCACTGAGATCAGATCCACACCTGTGGCCGCTATGTCGGTTACACTCTCTAGCGACACCCCTCCCGAAGCCTCCAACTCAACCCGACCAGCGGCGCGATGTACCGCCTCGCGCATCCTATCCAGACTCATATTATCGAGCATAATCCGGTCTACGCCTAGCGGTAGCGTCTCTTCCAATTGCTCAAGCGACTCGACTTCCACCTCAATAGCGATACGTTTAGCTCCCATAGCACCGCGGACACGCTCGACGGCGGCCGTGATGCCACCTGCCGCCCGAATATGGTTATCCTTGATGAGCATCATATCGTAAAGGCCCGCGCGATGGTTGCTGCCCCCGCCCAAGCGCACAGCTAGCTTGTCAAGCGCACGCAACCCAGGAGCCGTCTTGCGTGTATCTAGAATCGTGGCTCGCGTGCCCGTGACAGCTTGTACGTAGCGGCGCGTGGCAGTGGCGATGCCAGACATGCGCTGCAGAAAGTTCAACGCCACGCGCTCCGCAATCAGAATGCCGGGGCCATCCCCCTCCACACGCGCAACTATATCGCCGCGCACGACGGACGTTCCCTCTGCTACGAGAGGCTCAAAGAGGATAGTAGGGTCAACCTGTGCGAACACTTGGCCCACAACGCCCAGCCCAGCGATCACTCCATCAGCTTTGACCAAGAACTGACCGCTGAGATGAGTAGAGGGGGGGATGATAGGCACACTTGTGACATCGCCCGACCCGATATCCTCTTCGAGGGCGTGCTCCACAATGCGTTTGATTTCGTCCGTCACACAACATGCCTGCATATGATTCGTCTCCATCCTGGAGGGTATAGCCACATCGGGCCACAATCTACACCCATTCTGATAGCAAGGCAAAGCGCCCCAGCAGCGTGAGGCAGAACAGACGCCGGCATGTGATTCACCGGCGTTTGACGGACCCTGCGAATACCTAGCTGGCGGGCACTGGCGTGAGCCAGCCGTGCCGGTCCGCCACCCGCCCCGACACGATCTTGAAAAACTCTTCCTGTAATCGCGCGGTGATGGCCCCTCGACGCCCCTCTCCGATGGTGATGTGGTCTACCGAACGGATGGGGGTTATTTCGGCGGCCGTCCCCACAAAGAACAACTCGTCCGCCAGATAGAGCTGCTCCCGGGCGATGAGCGTCTCGCGCACTTGATAGCCCAGCTCGTGTGCAAGGGTGATGACGCAACTCCGTGTGATGCCGCCAAGAATGGAGCCATAGAGCGGGGGTGTCAGCAATACGCCATCCTGTATCAAAAAGATGTTCTCTCCGCTGCCCTCGCACACGTAGCCGAACACATCCAGGGCAATCCCTTCGCTATAGCCGTGCTCGGCAGCCTCCATACGGATGAGTTGCGAGTTGGCATAGTGCCCACCCACTTTGGCCGCGGCGGGGAAGGTGTCGGGCGCCATGCGCCGCCAGGACGATACCCCCACGTCCACCCCTTGTTCCAGAGCTTCGGGGCCCAGATAAGCCCCCCACTCCCAAGCAGCGATGATCAACTGCATGGGGCTCTTGCGTGGCTCGACTCCGAGCTGGCCGTATCCACGGAATGCCAGCGGCCGAATGTAGCACGATCGGAGTTGGTTCTTGGCCGCAGTATCCACGATGGCCTGAGACACCTCCTCTGGCGTGTAGCGCAGATCCATGCGGTAGATCTTGCACGAGTTGAACAGCCGCTTGACATGCGCCGGAAGACTGAACACTGCGGGCCCCTGGGATGTCTCGTAGCAGCGAATCCCCTCGAACACACTGGATCCATAGTGTAGAGCGTGGCTCAGCACATGCACCTTGGCTTCGTCCCACGGGACGAACTCTCCATCAGACCAAATATACTCGGACTTGTTGATGGGCATGACTCTGGCTCCGTTTCTTAGTTGTGTGACAGATCGGGCTTCGCCGATTTGTGCGAACAGTATCCTAGAGCATTTTTTGGCGGCCTGAGGCTCTTCAACAACCGCCTCTCGGGTTTTTCCAGGCGCGGTTACCAAGCCCGCTGGTCTCTTGTACTCTCTGCGCTGAGAACTGCGACCCGCAGCGCGCTATAACTCTGCAATGGTTCTGGCGATGAGATCGCCCATCTCTGATGTGCGCAAGACGTGACATCCCTGTTCGGCGATATCCGGCGTACGATAGCCCCCCGCCAATACACGATCAACAGCCGTCTCGATGGCTAGGGCCTCGATTTCGAGATCCAGGGAGTAACGCAACAAGAGCGCAGCGCTCAAGATGGCGGCCAACGGATTGGCTAGGCCTCGCCCAGCGATATCGGGCGCGGAGCCGTGGATCGGCTCGTAAAGCCCGAGTTTTCCCTCAGCCAGCGAGGCGGATGGCAACATGCCCATCGAACCGGTCAGCATAGAAGCCTCGTCCGTAAGGATGTCGCCGAACATGTTCTCCGTAACGATCACGTCAAATGCAGAGGGGCGCCGTATCAGGTGCATCGCACAGGCATCCACGAGCAGGTTTTCGAACTCTATCTCGGGGAACTCTTGCGCCACGCGCTGCGCTGTCTCGCGCCAGAGCCGCGATGTCTCCAGCACATTGGCTTTGTCTACCGAAGTGAGCTTCTTTCGACGCTGTGCCGCTAGGCGGAATGCCGCCCGGAGCACACGCTCGATCTCGAGCACGCTGTACACCATGGTATCGTACGCGCGGGAGCCATCCGCGCTGCGGCCTCGCTCCCCAAAGTAGATGCCCCCCGTCAATTCTCTCACCACCACAAGGTCGGTGCCGTCTAACACATTGGCTTTGATAGTGGAAGCGTTGATCAATACCGGGTTGAGCTTGACGGGCCTCAGATTGGCGAACAGGCCCAGGCCCTTGCGCAGCCCCAAGAGGCCCTGTTCTGGCCGCACGGGGGCTCGGGGATCATCCCATTTGGGCCCCCCTACCGCGCCGAACAGCACAGCATCTGACGCTTTACATAGCGCCAATGTCTCCTCAGGCAAAGCCGTGCCCTGGGCATCGATGGCCGCGCCACCCACCAGGGCTTGTTCGAAAGTGAATGCGTGTCCCCATCTGCTGGCCACGGTGTGTAACACCTTTTGCGCCTCGGACGTCACCTCGGCTCCGATACCATCCCCCGGCAACACAGCGATTCTGGCTTGCATACATTCAATCCCTTGCGAATTTGGAGCGCGGGCGTCTAGCACCCCGCTACTCAGGCGGAATTCGTGTCGGCCCATGGGCTTGGCGCGCGTAGATAGGAACCGAACACGCGCACAAAGGTGGCCATCTCACGTAGCTGCTCCACCGCACGGCGGCAGCGTTCTTCGTTGATGCTCCCGAAAAAGTCGAGATAGAAAATGTACTGCCAGGGAACTCCTCGGATAGGTCGCGATTCGATCTTGGCCAGATCGATACTGCGAAGCGCAAAGGCGCTCAAACAGCGAAATAAAAGCCCCGGCTCGTTCTTCCCCGCAAAGGCCAGCGATGTTTTGCTGGGACCCTCTGGTGTGACGGGATGCCGGCTCAGCGCGATAAAGCGCGTATAATTGGTCTGCTCATCCTCCAAATCCCTCCGGAGTATCGCCATCCCGTACAGCGTTGCAGCTGCCTCGCTGGCGATAGCAGCCGCATCATGGAATCCCCGCTCCTTGATCAACTTGACGCTGCCAGCAGTATCCTGCGTGGCCACAATCTCGAATTCCCCCAACTCGTGCAAGGTCTGTTCGCATTGGGCCAGGGCCTGCGGGTGTGAGTAGACGCGTTTGATCTCTCCCAACGACACGCCCGGCTGCGCGATGAGACAGTGTGCTACGCGTAGGTTGTGCTCGGCCACGATATGCAGGTTGTGCTGTAATAGTAAATCATAGTTGCGATGGATGCTCCCCGCCACCGAGTTCTCCACCGGCACCACGCCCAAGTCTACTGTAGCACGCTGCACTGCCTCGAACACGTCCTCGAAGCTGAGACAAGGCTCCATCTCAATGTCCGCTCCGAACAGCGCGCTCGCGGCCTGTTCGCTGTAGGCGCCGCGTTCGCCCTGGAATGCTACGCGCTGCGCGCTATGCATGGCCGCCCGTTGCCAGCCGACGCCGTGTGTACTCGACCAGGCCGCCCGCATCCATGATCTCCAACATAAAGCCAGGGTAAGCCGTCGCACGATAGGACTGGCCAGTATCGCGATTCAGAATCACCCCGCTAGCGAGATCAACCTCCAGAGTGTGGCCAGCCTCCGCCGCCTCCGCGGCTTCGGGGCACTCGAGGATGGGGAGCCCGATATTGATGGCGTTACGGTAAAAGATGCGGGCAAACGTCTCTGCTACCACACAGCTCACACCGCTCGATTTGATAGCCAATGGGGCGTGCTCACGAGACGACCCACAGCCAAAGTTCTTGCCGGCCACGATGATGTCGCCGGGGCACACCTTCTCCGCAAAGGTGGGGTCGATATCCTCCATACAATGGGCGGCTAGCTCCGCCTCAGAGGTAGTGTTGAGATAGCGAGCCGGAATGATGGCATCCGTATCTACATTGTCACCATACTTCCAGATCTTACCGACGATCGTCACTGGGTGTCTCCTTTGTGACTGGATAGCAGAGCGAAGTGCTGATGTTCATGAGGCGTGCTGTCCTAGAGCTCGGTCGATAGCCCGCCTGACCAGGTCCACGTCGGGAGATAACTCGACCGGGGGATTACGCCGAAACGTCTCCACACCCTCGAGCCGCCCCTCATGGTAACCGGTCTTGAAATCGGTGAACTTGAGCCCGTGCGCTGTCGAAATTACCACAACACGATCTTGAGGTTGTATGGCCCCGCGCCGTACGAGTTTAAACAGGGCGGCCAAAGCCACGCCGGTGTGGGGGCAGGTATACATCCCCGTGAGATCAGCACGAGCGGAGGCTTCGGCTAGCTCGTCCTCGGTAGCTTGCTCGACGATGCCATCAAAAACCCGCATTACTGCTGTCGCCTTCTCATAACTCACGGGGTTGCCGATTTGGATAGCACTGGCCAGCGTTTTCTTGGCTCTGACGGGCACATAGTTGTGGAAATCGGTACGATAGCTCAGATAGAACGGGTTGGCCTGCTGCGCCTGGGCCGCGACCAGTCTCGGTAGCCTATCGATGAGCCCCAGGTCGCGCATAAGCAACAACCCCTTGCCCAGTGCGCTGATGTTGCCCAGGTTGCCCACCGGGATGATGATCCAGTCGGGCACCTCCCAGTCGAACTGCTGTACAATCTCGATACCGACCGTTTTCTGTCCCTCGATGCGCAGTGAGTTCATCGAGTTCGCGAGATAGATCGTATTGTCTTTGGTCACTTCTCTGACGATGGCCATGCAGCCGTCAAAGTCAGTGTCCAGCGAGAGCACTAGCGCCCCGTTAGCGATGGGCTGAATGAGCTGCGCAGACGACACTTTGTCGCGCGGCAGGAACACGATAGACTGGATGCCTGCAGCTGCGCAGTAGGCTGCGAGCGAGGCCGAGGTGTCCCCCGTGGAAGCGCATGCGATCGCCTCAAGTGGCGCGCCATCGGCCATCATCTGCTTGACCACGCTCACTAACACGGTCATCCCCAGATCTTTGAAGGACCCCGTATGGCTATTGCCGCATAATTTGACCCATAGATCCTCTAGACCGATCTGCTGGCCAAGCCGCTGAGCCCAGAATAGATTGGTGTGACCTTCGTACATGGAGACGATATTATCGTCGTCCACGTCGGGGCAAACCCACTCCTTCTTGCCCCACACGCCGCTACCAAAGGGCCAAACATTGGAGTGGAGTCGCGCGTCAAACAGCTCGCGCCACGCCTGTGCGCTGCGCGTCGCTAGGGTCTCTGTGTCGTGGCGCACCTCCAACAGCCCACCGCAGTGTGGGCAGTTATAGATCACATCAAAGATGGAGTAGCGCTCCTCACAACCCCGAATGCATTGGAACCAGGCTTTTGCCATCGAGCCACTCCTTAGAGCGGGACCCATTCTAAAGCTGGCCCGGCGAGCCAATAGCGCCCAACACGGCGCTGGCGGCCGCAATCGCCGGCCCGGCGAGGTAAACCTCGCTCTCCACATGGCCCATACGGCCCACAAAGTTGCGGTTGGTGGTGGATACGCAGCGCTCACCGGCCGCCAAGATCCCCATATGCCCGCCCAAGCACGGCCCACAGGTGGGTGTGCTCAACACAGCGCCCGCCTCGACAAAGACTTCCGCCAGCCCCTCGCGTACGGCGCGCATATAGATCTCTTGCGTACCCGGAATGACAATGCAGCGCACATGCGGATGCACCTTGCGATTGCGAAGCACGTCGGCTGCTTGAACCAGATCGCTCCACCGACCGTTGGTACAGGAGCCGATCACCACCTGGTCGATCTTTACATCGCCCACCTGGCTGATCGGGCGCGTGTTGCTGGGCAGATGCGGGAACGCCACTTGCGGTTCGATGCCAGTTACATCGATCTCGATAGCCTGCATATACTCGGCATCGGGGTCAGAGGCGTACGTCTGATACGAGCGTTTGGCGCGCGACCGCACATATGAGAGGGTCTTGCCATCCACTTGGAACAGGCCGGCCTTGGCTCCCGCTTCGATAGCCATGTTGGCCATGGTGAAGCGACCGTCCATCGACAACACGTCGATCACCGGCCCAGCGAACTCGATGGCCTGATACCGTGCACCATCCACACCGATCTGGCCGATGGTGTACAGTATCAGGTCTTTCCCCCCGACCCAGGGCTGCAGCGCACCCTTGTACAGGATGCGGATCGTTTCCGGTACTTTCATCCAGCTCCAACCGGTTGCCATTGCCACCGCGATATCTGTGGACCCCATCCCGGTAGCAAAGGAGCCGAGGGCACCGTATGTGCAGGTATGCGAATCGGCACCCACCACCACGTCGCCGGGCAGTACAAGGCCCTGCTCGGGCAGCAACGCGTGCTCGATGCCCATCCGTCCCACCTCGAAATAGTTCACGAGGCCATATTTGTGCGCAAACTCGCGCATCACTTTGCATTGTTCTGCGGACTTGATGTCTTTGTTGGGCGCGAAATGATCCGGAACCAAAACCACCCGTTCTTTGTCAAACACGCCATCGACGCCCAGACGAGCGAACTCTTGGATAGCAATGGGTGCCGTGATGTCGTTCGCCAGTACGACGTCCACCTGTACATCGACCAGATCGCCGACCTGAACGTTGGCCTTGCCCGAGTGCGCAGCCAGTATCTTCTGTGCCATGGTTTGGGGCATTATGTTGCTCAAGATGTCCTTCTCCACGAATAGCTCATGTGCGCGCTGGCCATGGCAGGCAACATGCTTGCTCGACTCTCGCGCGCTACCCTTTTGGGATGTCAGTGTGTGCTCCGAATAGCCAATAGCTTGTTGAGCGCGTTCATGTAGGCTCGCCCACTGGCTACGATGATGTCCGTGCTCGCGCCGTGCCCACTGAACACGCGAGTGCGGTGCCCCGTCTGTGGATTGGTCGGCAGCCCGTTATGCACGGTCATCTCTGCCTCGATTCGCACGGTTACTTCACCTACGGCGTCTATCCCCTCAGTAACGGCCTTGACCGCGAATTCGATCAGCTCATTAGGCGCCCCGACGATGCGATTGATCGCCTTGTAGACCGCATCCACCGGCCCCGTGCCGTGGGCCGAGTCGGTTAGTGTGTGTCCATCCGGTGTACGCAGCTGCACGGTGGCCGTGGGGATGGCGTGATCACCACACGATACCTGCACCTGCTCCAGATGATAGACCTCCTGCGGCTGAAAGACCTCGTCGGAGATCAACGCCTCGATATCGGGATCCGAGATAGCCTTTTTCTTGTCTGCCAGATCCTTGAAGCGACCGAACGTCCGGTTGAGCTGCTCTTTGTCCAGATGGTAGCCCATCTGCTCCAGTTTGTCTGCAAAGGCGTGGCGGCCAGAGTGCTTTCCCAGCACGAGGCTGCTTTCGGCCAACCCGACTGTCTTGGCATCCATGATCTCGTACGTCAAGCGATTCTTGAGGATACCATCTTGATGGATTCCCGCCTCGTGGGCGAAAGCATTGGCTCCCACAATGGCTTTGTGTGCCTGCACCGCAAGCCCCGTATAGTTCGACACCATGCGACTGGAGGGGTACAGCTCTGTCGTGTTGATGCCCGTCGAGACTCCATAGTGAGACCGGCGGGTGTACAACGCCATGACGATCTCTTCCAGCGCAGCGTTGCCAGCTCGCTCACCGATGCCGTTGATGGTGCACTCGACTTGGCGGGCTCCCTGTTCGACGCCCGCCAGACTGTTGGCCACCGCCATTCCCAGATCGTTGTGGCAATGCACAGAGATCACCGCCTTCTCGATGCCGGGCGTGTTCTCGCGAATGCCCCCGATCAGCGCGCTGAATTCCTGCGGTGTCGTGTATCCCACTGTATCTGGGATATTGACTGTGGTTGCCCCCTCTGCGATCGCCACAGCCAGCACCTGGTAGAGAAACTCGGGATCCGACCGTCCAGCATCCTCGGGTGAATACTCGATATCCTCGCACAGCGACCGTGCATAGGATACCATATTCTTGACGGATTCGAGAACTTGAGGCCGCGTCATACGGAGTTTGTGTTCCATATGGATATCTGATGTGGCGATAAAGACGTGAATGCGACTCTTCTCCGCTCCCTTTACTGCCTCCCAGGCGGCGTCGATGTCCTGCTTGACACAGCGTGCCAGCCCGCAGATCGTCGGCCCACGGACCTCCTCCGCGATACGGCGTACCGCCTGCAAGTCACCGGGCGAAGAGGCGGGAAAGCCGGCTTCGATGACATCAACACCTAGGCGGCTCAGCTGCCTGGCGATAGTCAGTTTCTCATCGGAATGCAGCGTGGCCCCGGGAGATTGCTCACCGTCGCGTAGTGTCGTATCAAATACGATAACCCTGTCCATGGAAAGCTCCTCCTGGTATCAGCCCCCGCAACGGAGGCGCTATCGTTCGAGTATTCGGCGTAGGCGCGCTACATACTGCGTGAAGCGATCCTCCCGACCCAGCACCTGAGCGATCGTGCAGTGTGTGGGCGCATTACTGGGAGGATCGCCTGAGTAGCGGTAGCTCTAGGCTGTCCACAAGGGCCTGACAACTCGCCTCGATGATGTTGACCGAGCACCCCACAGTCGTCCAGGAGAGATCGCCATCACTGGCATCGATCAGCACGCGCGTGAGCGCTGCTGTAGCGGATTTCGGGTCGAGGATGCGCACTTTGTAGTCGACCAGCTGTACTCGCTCCAACTCGGGGTAGAAGGGAAGCAAGGCCTTGCGCAAAGCCCCGTCCAGAGCGTTTACGGGGCCGTTTCCCTCCGCTGCTGTGTGCATGACAGAACCGTTGACGCGCGCCTTGACGGTGGCTTCTGAGAGGACGTCCGTATCGAGACGCTTCTCTACGAGCACTAGAAAATCTAGTACCTCGAACGGTGCGCGATAGTCGCCACGCATACGGCGCGCCAGCAACTCAAAAGAGCCCTCGGCGCCCTCGAATTGAAAACCTTTGCTCTCCAAGTCTTTAAGCTGCAACGTGAGGCGCTGTATCTGATCCGCGTTTTCGAGCTGCAGGTCGAGTTCATTCAATTTGTGCGCAACGTTCCCCCTGCCCGAGAGTTCAGAGACCAGCACTCGCATCTTGTTGCCCACCAATGCTGGGTCTACATGCTGATAACTATCACAAGTCTTGAGCAGTGCGTTGACATGCAAGCCCGCTTTGTGTGCGAAAGCGCTCGAGCCCACATAGGGCGCGTGAGGGTCTGGGTTCAGGTTCGCCAACTCGGACACATAGTGCGCTACTTCGGTTAGATACGCCAGATTGCCGTTGGCTAGGGCGCGATAACCCATCTTGAGCTCCAGGTTGGGGATCACACTGGTGAGGTCCGCATTGCCACAGCGCTCACCATACCCGTTCATGGTGCCCTGCACATGGACGGCGCCCGCTTCCACCGCCAGCAGCGTGTTGGCAACCGCCACCCCGGTGTCGTTATGCGCATGCATTCCCAGCGCAACATCGGGCAGAGCTCGCTTGACATCGGTGACGATGCGCAATACTTCATGCGGCAAGGCGCCGCCGTTTGTGTCGCAAAGGACGACACATGCGGCTCCTGCTGCTGCGGCCGCTCGCAGAGTTTCCACCGCATAGCTCGCATCCAGCGCATAGCCATCGAAAAAGTGCTCAGCATCGAACAACACCTCGAGACCGTTCGCGCTGAGATAGCTCACAGTATCCTGGATCATGCGAAGGTTTTCTTCGAATGACGTTCCCAGCACCTGTTCGACGTGCATAGTAGACGACTTGCCCACCACCACTGCTACCGGCGTGCCCGCCTGTATCAGCGCTTGGACATTTGGATCATCCTCTACCGGGATGTTGGCGCGCCGTGTGCTGCCAAAAGCCGCCGTGCGTGCGTGCTGAAGCTCGAGATCCCTCAGGCGGGCGAAAAAGTCGGCATCTTTGGGGTTTGAGCCAGGCCAGCCGCCCTCGATGTACGTGATCCCCAGCTCATCGAGCTTTTGCACGATGCGCAGCTTGTCTTTCACCGAGAGCGAGATTCCCTCTTTCTGCGCACCGTCGCGCAACGTCGTATCCAAGACAGACACATATCGCGTCATGGTTGGCAGCCGATCCTCCTATTAGCAATATGTGCCGCGTGCCAGCGCCGAGCGGCGCGAGCACGCGGCGAACACTATCTATTTTGCATCCAGCCAGGGCATCATAGCGCGCAGCTGGCGCCCAACCTGCTCAATCAACGAGCTCTGTTCTCGTTGTCGGAGCTTGTTAAAGCTGGGGCGCCCCGCCTGATTCTCCAGGATCCATTCCCGTGCATAGACCCCGTTTTGGATCTCGCTCAGCAAACGCTTCATTTCTGCGCGAGTTTCATCGGTGATAATCCTGGGCCCTGCGTAATAGTCGCCATGTTCTGCGGTGTCGCTGACAGAGTAGCGCATGTAAGACAAGCCGCCCTGGTAGATCAGGTCGACGATGAGTTTAAGCTCGTTCAAGCACTCGAAATACGCGATCTCGGGTTGGTATCCCGCCTCGATAAGAGTCTCGAATCCCGCCTTGATGAGCGCCGTCACGCCGCCACAGAGCACAGCCTGCTCGCCAAAGAGATCCGTCTCGGTCTCCTCCTCGAACGTGGTCTCGATGACGCCCGCCCGAGCGCACCCGATCCCAGCCGCATAAGCGAGGCCCAGGCGCTTTGCGTTGCCGGTGCCGTCCTGGTAGATGGCCAACAAGCCGGGAACACCCTGCCCCTCGGGAAAGATCTCTCGCACGCGATGCCCCGGCGCCTTGGGGGCCACCATCACGACATCCACGCCCTCAGGAGGCGAGATCAGTCCATAGTGGATGGCAAAGCCATGGGCGAACATGAGCATTTTGCCCGCCGACAGATTGGGTGCGACGGACTCGCGATAGATCGCTTGCTGGTGCATGTCAGGGGCGAGCATCATGATGATGTCCGACTCTGCTGCTGCCTCTGCTGCGGTCTTGACAGTCAAGCCAACAGCCTCGGCTAATGCCCAAGACTTGCTCCCTTTATACAAACCAACTCGCACATCACAGCCGCTGTCCTTCAGGTTCAGCGCATGCGCGTGTCCTTGGCTGCCATAGCCGATGATGGCGATCTTTTTTCCCTCGAGGGCCGAAAGATCCGCATCCTTTTCGTAATAGATCGTCGCCATTCTTCTCCTCCGCTCAACCCTGGGGTGCTCGCCATCGCACATCGGGTACGTTGGCGATCACGTGATAGTGATGGTCCCGTCGCCTGGCCATCGTCAAACTTTGCCGTTCGAGACGGCTCCCCGAACCATAGCCACTCGGCCAGTTCGCGTCAATTCCTTGATCCCGAAAGGACGCAGCATGTTGATCAACGAGTCTACCTTGTCCTCTGTGCCCGTGATCTCGATGGTGACAGATTCGAGCGAGATATCTACAATCTGCGCTCGAAAAATGTCAACCAGCTGCTTGATCTCGGCACGATTGGCAGTGGTCGCGTGGACTTTGATCAACGCCAGCTCCCGAATGACGGCAGCGCCGTCGCCGATATCGGTGACTTTGGTGACATTGATCAGCCTGTAGAGCTGCTTGATTACTTGTTCCACGACAGCGTCATTGCCGTGCACCACGATGGTCATGCGCGACATGCCCGCTATCTCACTGTGGCCCACGGTGAGGCTCTCGATATTGTAGTTGCGGCGACGGAACAGGTTCGCCACGTGGCTGAGAACGCCCGGTTTGTCCTCCATAAGAGCCACAAGCGTACGTCGAGAATAGACCTGATCGGTAGGAGATGATACGCTCATTCTTGCCCTCGCTCTGTCTTCTGCCCCTCGGAGTCCGCTTGCTCGGAACGCGCAGGGCGCCGGATCATCTCGTGTATAGGCTGGCCTACTGGAACGATCGGGAAGACGTTATGCTCCCGCTCGACCTGAAAATCGACCAGCACAGGCCCCTCTGTGTCCATGGCCTCCTGGATAGCGTCCGCTACAGCACCTCGCTCCTTCACGGTGATCCCATGCATCCCGTAAGCCTGTGCCAATATGGCGAAATCGGGGCCGAGGATGGGCGTCCCGCAATAGTTCTTGCTGAAAAAGAGCTCCTGCCACTGACGCACCATTCCTAGATAGCCGTTGTTCAGGATAGCGATCTTGATAGGAAGTCGCTCCTCTACAACGGTCGCCAGCTCCTGGCAAGTCATCTGAAAACCGCCATCCCCGCATACGACCCAGACAGTGTCGGATGGTCGGCCGCAGCTCGCTCCAATGGCAGCCGGTAACGCAAACCCCATAGTGCCCAATCCGCCAGAGGTGATCAGGCCGCGCGGCTGAAGGTGCCGATAGTACTGTGCCTCCCACATCTGGTTTTGCCCCACATCCGTTACCATGGTGGCCAGCCCCTGTGTCGCCTCCCAGATCTTGTGGATTACGTACTGAGGCACGAGCTCGGGAGTATCTTGCCAGAGGATGTCGCGCATGCGAGTATCCTCGCGCCAGTCCTCGATACATGCCAACCAGTCTGGGTGTGTATCCGGCTCTACCAAGGGCACCAAGTCCGTCAACACATTGAAGGCGTCGCCCACGATGGGCAGATCAACACGTACTAGCTTCCCGATCTCGGCGGGCTCAATGTCTATGTGGATTACCTTGGCATGGGGGGCAAAGGTATCGGTTGTGCTAGTGAGCCGGTCATCGAAACGCGTCCCTATACCCACGATCAAGTCGCACGCCTGCAATGCGCGATTCACAAAGGACTCGCCGTGCATGCCTCCCATTCCCAGGCACAGCGGATGGTCCTCAGGCAGGGCGCTCTTGCCCAGCAAAGTGGTCACAACGGGTATCTGTGCCTTTTCCACCAACTTGCGGAGCTCGGTCTCAGCTTGCGCTACAAGCACGCCCCTTCCTGCCACAATGAGGGGGCGCTCCGCCTGCGCTATCATATCGGCTGCTTGTTTGATCTGGCGTGCGTTGCCGTACAAGTGCGGCTTGTAGCCGGGCAGGTTCACTCTGTCCGGGTAAGAGAAGGTGGCCTGCGCCAACTGGACGTCTTTGGCGATATCTATGAGCACCGCGCCCGGGCGCCCGGCTTTGGCGATGTAAAAAGCCTCCTTCACCGCCTGTGCCAAATCGCGGATGTCGGTGATGAGGTAGTTGTGCTTGACGACGGGCATCGTGATGCCCGTGGTATCCACTTCCTGAAAGCTGTCAGTACCCAATAGCGAAGTCGCCACTTGGCCTGTGATGGCCACAATGGGAGACGAATCCATCTGTGCTGTGGCGATACCTGTAACCAGGTTGGTGGCTCCCGGCCCAGAAGTGGCTATACACACGCCAACTCTGCCCGTCGCGCGGGCATAGCCGTCGGCGGCGTGCGCAGCGGCTTGTTCGTGACGCATAGTGATGTGGCGAATTGGATAGTTGGGTAGCTCGTGGAACAGGGGAATAACGGCCCCCCCGGTAATGCCAAAGGTGATTTCTACCCCCTCGCGCACCAAGCATTCCCATAGGATCTGTGCGCCGTTTAGCTTCATGCCTACTCCTCCGATTGCGATCAGTACAATCTATGGCCGCGGTTCGTCTATCCTGAGGCACTTTGATTTGGCGGTGCGCCTCAGGCAGTTGAGTGTGATTCAGCGCGCCAGCACAGCGCCGGTGCTCGCCGAGGTCACGGCCTGGGCGTAACGGTACAGGTAACCCTCCTTTACGCGCGGTTCAAAAGCCGGCAGGCTTTGAATCCTACGTGCCAACTCATCATCCGAGAGCGCTAAATTCAGCTTGTGATTGGGGATATCGATCACAATCGTGTCGCCGTCCCGTACCGCGGCCAGTGGCCCGCGCGCTGCAGCTTCGGGAGAGATATGGCCGATAGCCGCCCCGCGCGTCGCACCCGAGAAGCGCCCATCGGTGAGCAAGGCCACCTCGCCCTCCACTCCCATGCCCGAGAGCAAAGAGGTCGGAGTCAGCATCTCTCGCATACCGGGACCGCCTTTTGGCCCCTCGTAGCGGATCACGATGACGTCGCCTTTCTCAAACTGGCCGTCCATGATGGCACGCGTGGCCGCTTCTTCTGAATCAAAAACGCGCGCGGGCCCCGTGTGCTGCATCATACTGGGGGCTACCGCCGCTCGTTTGACCACGGCCCCCTCTGGCGCGAGGTTCCCGAAAAGGATCGCCAACCCGCCCGTTTTAGAGTACGGATCGCTGCCACTGCGCACCACCTCTCGATCCACCAAGCGATAGTCGGGGGCCCAGCGGTTTCCGGGTTGGAGGTTCTCACCCACGCTACCGCCCGTAACCGTCATGACGTCGGCTTTGAGCAGATCGAGCTCCTGCAGTTCGTGTAGAATGGCGCCGATACCACCTGAGTAGAACAGATCCTCCAGATGTTGCTCGCCAGCTGGTGATAGTTTGCACAGATGTGGGGTGTTCTCGCTGTAGGCGTTGAGGGTATGTAGGTTCACATCCACTCCCACCTCTTCGGCGATGGCCAGAAGGTGCAGCACCGAGTTAGTCGAACCCCCCATGGCCATGTCGGTAGAGAAAGCGTTGTGGAACGCATCCGGCGTCATAATGTCTCGCGGCTTGATATCCCGCTGCAACATCTCCATCACCTGCATGCCCGCTTGCTTGGCAAGGGCCAGACGCCGCGAGCTGACCGCTGGAATTGTGCCGTTTCCCGGCAGCGCGATCCCCAGTGCTTCCGACAAACAGCCCATGGTGTTGGCTGTGAACATGCCCGAGCACGAGCCACACCCGGGGCAGCAAGCCTGCTCAATGCGCAGCAGGTCGTCTTCCGTGATTTGATTGCTCGCAGCGGCGCCCACCGCCATGAAGGCACTGTTTAAATCGAGCGCCTCTCTACCGCGACGCCCGGCCAACATCGGGCCTCCAGTGACTACCACTGTGGGGATATTCAGGCGGGCGGCCGCCATCAGCATCCCCGGCACCACCTTGTCACAGGATGGGATCAGCACCAACGCGTCAAAAGCGTGTGCCTGAGCCATCACCTCCACCGAGTCTGCAATGAGCTCGCGAGAGGCCAACGAGAACTTCATGCCCGAGTGGCCCATGGCCAAGCCGTCACAAACGGCGATAGTGTTCGCCTCGAACGGCGTACCGCCCGCCATACGCACGCCGGCCTTGACGGCGTCTGCTACCTGACGCAAATGCATATGCCCCGGCACGATCTCTGTAAAAGAGCTGATAACTCCCACAAAGGGGCGCTCCATCTCTTCCTCTGTGCAACCAAGGGACCATAGAAGCGAGCGGTGTGGAGCGCGTTCCAGACCTCTCTTGACGGCGTCACTTCTCACGTTGGTGATCTCCTCTCGTTGATATACAGCTCGGCCATATCGGTCGTCTCAAGACAAGAGCCACGGTCGCCAGGCTTCCCCAGCAGATCATGGCTCCGTTGCGTGGCCCCTTCGTTGTGGGCTTGAACTGTTGGCAAAAAGAGAGCCTCACCCCGGTTAGGTGAGGCTCTTCTAGAGGTTATCTATCTTCGGATTCAAGCTCGCTCTGGGCCCCTCCCAACCGGCAGTCGCTCCTCTAGAATGAGGAGCACGATAAGAACCAGAATGAAAATGCCGGTTGCCAGAGATGGCCCGATACTCATGTGTGTTTTCTCTTTGCGGACTAGTGGCTCGAGAATAACACAATTCCGATGATCTGTCAAGCTGCCGTGGCCTTTCACTTAAAATGCTGCCGAAGGCCTGTGGTATCCTCGAATGAAAATGTGAAGGGACTACGCCAAAGCAACGCCGTATGAACAAACAAGTCCGTCTGAGGCCGGTGATGTCGTACCAGGACGAATCCCGTCTCCCGCGCCGTGTGCCGAGTCTGCCTAACGTCTCGTGCCGCCGTGAGCTCGGTGGCCTCCGAACGCATCATCGCCCGTTGGCTCTCTTGGGGCGCTCTTTGCTACCACGCGAGCTCGGGAAAGGAGCAGCGCCAGCCTGGTTGGGCTATCGTTTAACCGGACTCGGGCGGGGAGGCTGGGCGAACGAACAAGCTGCCGGCTCTCGTGAGCGGGTTAGCAGTCGATTGCAGAAATTAATAACTATAGATTCTTTGGTAACATACTTGACAATCTGCTCCCATGATGTTATATTGAGATTGTGATAAAGGCGTTATACAAGGATTCTGGGAAAGGATAGATAAAAATGGCACTCGTTACGTTCAAGTCCTCTAGTCGATTGGTCAGTGGCACCCTGGTTGAGAGCAACTCCCGAGGGTTCCAAGTACATATGGATGAGCCCGAGAACCTGGGCGGTACCAACACGGCAATGAATCCCGTAGAGCTATTGCTCGCCTCCTTGGGCGGATGCATGTCTATCGTCGCCTCGGCCTTTGCCGAGCAAAACGGGGTCAAGCTCGACGGCGTGCGAGTGGACGTGGAGGGGGATCTCGATCCAGGTGGCTTCTTGGGCACGAACCCCGATGCGCGTATGGGCTATGAGCAGATCAGGGCTACGGTGACCATCGAATCGTCGTCACCGAGGGAGAACATCGATCGGCTGATGAAAGTGATTCAGGAGCGTTGCCCAGTTCACGACACGCTCTGTGGCGTCGATGTTCATACGAATCTGGTCGTCGGGCAGCACGTATCTGCAAAGGCCGCCTAGTGTCTTTTGTGCCAGGGCGCAGAGGGCGCGGTCAAAGTTTGCAGCAACAAGAGGGAAGGGGATTCGTACGGATCCCCTTCTTTCAAATAACTCATGAATGCGAAGACCAACGTGTGGGCGATCTTGATCTCGGTCTCGGTACCGAGTGACACTCGTGCATGGGGCGCTCTGCAGTACAGGAGACACCCCCAAGGCTCGCTTCGCTCAGAGGATAGCGAGCGCGCTCTACCAGCAACTCTCCATTCCATCAGATGCCCAGCTCGTCTTCAATCCGCTGTAGAGCCAAGATGACGGCTTACAAGGCGTACGGACTAGGATGGAGTGGATACGCGGAGCCGCAACTCCCGCTCGGCGTGCTGCATTAACAACTCTTCATTATACCACATCGACTTGCATTGCTCTTCGACAAAAAGCGGTGCCCCGTCGCAATATTGCGGCGGGCTCGGATCGTCACTCTGGCCGAAAGGTGCGATGTTGTAGGCCTCCACTGGGATCTTTATGAAGGCCGGTGTCGAGCAGCTGTTCCTGCCACACAATAGAAGCACCACCCTCTGTCGGGCCACCCCTCTGCGCTACGTAGCGGGCTATCGAACGCCGCGAGCCGCTCGGTAGCGTAGTGCGCTTCTTGAGCGAACACTGTACGGCGACAAAAAAGCTGGCACGCTCGAGGCTCCCTAACGGAATCCCGTTTCGTCACTTTTACTGGTGCATGCGCCAGCCGCCGCCCACATACAAGAGTTGTCCGGTCAGCCAACGAGCCTGCTCCGACGCCAACAGCACGATGATGTCAGCGATATCCTCCGGCTGCCCTATGCGCTGCAAAGGCGTTGCGGCCGCGATGTCTGCCTCCTGCTGCGGCTCCAGATAGCCCGTCTGAATCGGCCCTGGCGCGACGATATTCACGGTGATGCCGTATTTGCCAAGCTCTGCCGCAGCGGAACGACTGTAGGACTCGATGGCGTGTTTGCTGGCCGCGTAGCTTATATTGGCCACGTGGGCGCTGGCTGCGTCGGTGCTCACATTGATAATACGCCCCGAGGTGGCGCGGCGCGCCAGGTAACGCTGTAGGTACTCTAGTATCATCAGGGCGTAGGCGCGGGCGTTGATGGCCATGTGCGCGTCAATCCCCTCGGCGGTGGGGAGATGTACGCCGAATCCGTCATCGGATATGAGAGCGGGGTCAAAGGTCTCCAGTACGCAGTGGGTGTGGTTGTTGACGAGAATATCCACATTTCCCAATTTCCGCTCACATTCGTCGAATAAAGGGGCGATGTTGCCGGCGTCTCCTAGATCAGCCTCAATGGCGATGGCTAGGCCCCCTTGCGAACGAATTTGCTCGACCACTACATCGGCGGATTGTTGCTGCATCGCCTCGTAGAACAGCGGTCCCGGCACTCCAGCGTCCAGCGCGGCGCGCAAGTCACTCTCCGAGTGGGTAGGGGTACCGCGATACCATGCGATGCACACGCTGGCGCCCTGCGCGGCAAACGCCTTAGCTGTGGCTGCGCCGATGCCATGGTTAGCCCCTGTGATCAGCACGATCTTATTCTCGAGTTGTGGATCGATCATGTGAGCCCTTATGCTGGAGATGATCCCTCTATGAGCAAGACGCGATATGCCCGTACCGCACGGGAGTATTGCATGCCGCTATGGTAACTCTTTGTCGGCTCGCTGCCAATTGGCCCCCTATCGGCGCAAAATCGGGCGAGAGATCGCCAGTCCCCCTCGATTCTCCCTTAATAAAGGGCATCGCGTGTAATAGATGGGTGGCTCAGGGATCCGAGAGGCCATCGTATCTCGCGAGATTCCAAGGGTCCGTAATCTGGTTAGTGGCAACCAAAGGGCGGCGCCCCGAGGAAGCCACGGATTAGCAGAGACAGGAGCTAGTTGGCGGAGGTATCGGAGAGACCCGGCGGTTGGCCGAACGGTATCCAAGCGAAGCCGATCAGCACACCGGGAGAATCCGAGAGGAGCGTCCAGGTGAGGGGTCGGCTGGGAAGTGATCTCCGATCAGGGAGCGAGCCGCAGGCTTACAGCTAGGACGGGGGATTTCAGCCAAACTAGGAGTCGTACGGGGTGCAAAGGTCACTTGGGGCCCTATATTTTTGTGCCCCGGCTGGCCTCCCGAGTCGCCCAATAGAGCCCAATCCCCACAGACACTGCTAGATTGTAGCTGTCCACCCTCGCGCCTTGAGGTATTCTGACGCCCGTGCCAATATCACGATACTTGGGATCCAGCCCTGCCCCCTCGCCGCCGAACACGAGTGTGAAGGGGGCTCGAGCGCGAGTATCCTCGAGTGTGTGCTGAGCATTCGTCATGAACGGGTAGTAATGGCGTGGATACTGCTGGGCATACTCCTCAAAAGTGCTCACATATGCGAACCTGAGCTGAAAGAGGGCCCCCATGGACGCCCGAATCGTCTTGGGAGCAAACAGATCCACAGCTGGGCGTACAATGATCAAGTCCAGCAGATCAAAGCCCAGCATCGTGCGGACAATAGTGCCTACGTTCCCCGCGTCACTGGGATTGACGAGCACCACGTGGTTGGCTTGGGCGGCCGGCGGTGCACTGTACTTGTCAAATACCCCGATGGCGTAAGTGTTCTCGTTGCCGCCCAGCCTGTTGACCGATCGGCTGGACACCGAGATGGGGATACCCCGCGCCGCGCAGATGCGCTCGATCTCGGCGGCGCCGCTGTTGCTCCCTGCAGCAGAGCTCAACACCACACGCGTGACCTGCTCCGGTCGATGCTGGAGTAACTCCAGAGTGGGGAACACTCCGAGAGTGTAGGTGTAGTCGCTGTCTCTTTTGTACGACCTCAGTCTGGTGGCCATAGTGCGTGCTCTCTTTGGTCGGACGGTGATAGGACCATCTCTGGCTGGGGCGTGGCGGCGTGAAAGTCGATTTCCGACATTGTAAGATGAACTTGTGCAGGCATACTCGACAAGTGACTATGAGAGCCGTGCGTACGCTAGACTGTGGCGCGAAGGGCGCTCGATGCCACCTTCGGTGCGCCCGACTGTCCGTTTGAAAGCATCGTGAATGAAGCGACCGCGCGATTTTGCGCTCGTCCCGCTTGGTAGTAGCCGTATCACCACAGTTGGTACAGTACAAGCCGATGCTTTTTGGGCGGTTCGCACAGGGGCAGATCCATACGAACCCTCTCGCTGCGCCAGTAGTCTACTCAATATTTTGTATTCTAGGTGTAGGGCGCGATGAGGGCAAAAAAGTCGAGAAGCGGGCGGGGCGCCGAGTGAGGGGGTTGAGGGGGAGCGGCTCCACCAGGCAGGGTTCGCGAGTACAGCCTTTTCGATCCTTGACAAATGGAGTGAGTTTGTGGTTTACTAGGATATGCTGTTGGATGTACAGTGTCCGACCAGACGCCACAGCACAACGCTTGTGCGGTGGAATCACTTCGAGGACTTTGGCCAGCGCGATATGGTGCGGGAATCAGTTACCTTTCAGGGTCTACAGGCTAAGCCCGAGGAGTGGAGTGTTACTAGTCGAAAGGAGTCAATAGTATGAAGCTCAGTGCACGTAATGTACTCAAAGGTACTGTCAAACAGATCACCCCAGGGGTTGTCAATAGCGAGGTTGTCATCGAGCTGCCCGGGGGTTTTGAGGTCGTGTCGATCATCACAAAGAGCTCTGTTGAGAGACTCGGGCTCAGAGTGGGGGGAGAGGCTTATGCGGTGATCAAGGCCTCTAACGTTATGGTGATGGTCGAGTAGCTTTTTCGCCCCCATAGTTTTGTGACGTGTGAAAAACCGAGCGGAAGGCCAAGCGGCCTTCCGCTTATTATTTTATGCGCCATCATGCGCACGCTCGATGCATGTGGCGGTCTAGGCGCCTGTCATCTGTGGTGGGATGGTGTGAGAGGGGGGTTCACGTTGCTGTTGTGCCCGTACGGCCTGACGCCAGTAATGCCAGAGGAGGGTCAGCCCCACCGCGCCGACGCTGAGCTGGCCCAGCAGTAAATCGATGCCGGTAGGAGCAAAGAGGGCGAGGACTGTGGGCAGACCATCCCAGAGGGCGTGCAGGATGACCACCGTCAAGTACGCACCGATCACTTTGAGGTTGAGGCGAAAGTGATCGGTGATACTTTCGCGGAAGAGGATCCCAACAAGGAGGGCCGTCCACGTGCCATGGCCCAGCGGTGAAATGAGCCCTCGTAGGAGCGTCACCGCTACTGTGGACGAGAGATTCCCCTGGCTGCGCAAAAATATGGTAAAAGAGTACCCCATGCTCTCGAGAGCAGCGAAGCCCATCCCCGCCGCTGCGCCAAGGATCATGCCATCCAGCTGCGAATCGTGTCGGCGGTGGCGCGCAATCAACAGAACGCCTATGATCTTGACAAATTCCTCAACAAAACCAACCATCAGTGCCGCGGCGGGAGTCACCGTATGGCGGCCCCCCAGCACAATGAGCGGGGTCACAAAGACCGGCTCGAGTAACGAGGCTGCGAAAACGCCCAGCAGCCCACCATACAAAAATGTGAGAACCGTCGTCGGCATTGTGAGGGCGCTTAGGTGTCGCCGCTCATAAAAGAACGATACGTACGCGATGGGAAACATCAGGCTGCCGATGAGCACCACGGTGGGGAACAGGTTGGGGTTGCGCGTCAACACCAACAGGGCGATCCCTATGAGATAGGCGCCCATTGTCCCCAATAGAATCCGCCACCAAGAGCCGCTCTTGTGAGCTGGCTCTGGTCCCGATATGTCAGTCTGCTCTGCCATCTGAACCTCCTCTGAGGCTATCCCCGGCCTATTCATTCCGAGGCCTCACCAATTGGGAGCCAAGCGCCCCGGCACTCTGGCGTATCGTGGCCAGCACACGTGTCTGTTGCATGGACTAGGGTGCTTTGGCTGCCCTCTCGGATACCACGAATGTCACCACTCATGATCGGTAGCGGCTAAAAAACCAACGCCTCACTCGCTCCGCCGCTGCCAGGTAGAGCAGCACGACACCGGCGATGCCAAGGAGTACGGGAAAGGGCAGTGGGCGCAGCTCTAGAGGCTTTGCCAGGGGTGAGAAGGGCAACACTAGTGCCACTAGGATCACCAACACTGTCATCAGCATCAGTGTGCGCCCCGGTTTGCTACGGGCCAGGGGGTGTCGGGTGCGTAACACCATGACGACCATCGCGGCCGAGACGACGGACTCGATGAACCAGGCAGAGCGAAATACGTGTGTATCGACCGCCGCAAGAAGCAATACACCAAACGTTAGGTAATCGAATACCGAGCTCAAGGGACCGAACACCGCCATGAAGCGCCGGATAAAATGGACATTCCACCGATGGGGGCGTTCTATGAGCTCAGCATCCACGTTATCGCCGGCAATGGCCATCTCGGGGAGATCGGTCAAAAAGTTGATCAGCAGGATCTGTTTCGGCAGCATCGGCAGAAAGGGCAGAAACAAAGAGGCTCCGGCGACGCTGAACATGTTGCCAAAGTTGGTGCTGGTAGCCATAAAGATGTACTTGAGAGTGTTCGCGAATGTACGCCGACCCTCGATGATGCCGCGGTGTAGCACGCCGAGATCCTGCTTGAGTAACACGAAATCGGCGGCTTCCTTGGCCACATCCACGGCGTTGTCCACCGAGATGCCGACATCGGCAGAGTGTAGTGCGGGAGCGTCGTTAACCCCATCGCCGATAAATCCTACTACGTGCCCCATGCGTCTGAGAGCCAGTATAATTCGCGCTTTTTGGTTCGGATCCACCTCTGCGAACAAACTGGCGTGCTCGACCCTGTGCCACAACGCCTCATCCGATAGGCGACTCAGATCGGCGCCGGTGAGAATCGCTTGCTGTGGAATGCTCAGCATCTCTGCGAGGTGGCTGGCCACCAGTCGATTATCGCCGGTGATGATCTGGAGCCTCACCCCTAGCTTGGCTAGGTCGGCGATCACCTCTTTGATTCCTGGCTTTGGTGGGTCGAGAAAGAGCAGAAAGCCGATAAAAGTGAGGCCCTGTTCATCCGCTTGTGTGTACGTGGCTCGCTCAGGGAGTTCGCCTGTGGCCACCCCCAGTACTCGCAAGCCCTGGCTGCTCCAGGTAGTGTACAGCGCCCGAATCGCTTCTCGCTGGGCATCGCTTAGTACGATGGTGCTCCCCTCTACTCGAACCTCGGTGCACACCTGTAACACGTGGTCGAGTGCCCCCTTGAGGATCAGCCGATGTGCTTCGTCTTGGCGGATCACCACACTAAGCCGCTTGCGTGTAAAGTCATAGGGGATCTCGTCAACTTTGGTGACCGGGGGTAGCTCTGTCTTGATGGCAAGAATCGCTTGATCCAGCGGGTTGGCCAGACCTGTCTGTAAGCTGGCGTTCAAGGAGGCGTAGAGCAGCACCTCGTCTGAGGGTTGCCCCCGACTATCCAATGCTCGATCCAGATGGACGACGCCCTCTGTTAGCGTTCCCGTCTTGTCCGTGCAAAGAACATCCATACTTCCAAGGTTCTCGATGGAGGACAAGCGGCGTACGATGACGCCGGCGGCGGCCATGGCTTGCGCTCCATGGGACAGGTTCACACTGATGATGGCGGGGAGAAGTTGGGGGGTTAGCCCCACCGCCAGCGCTACCGAGAAAAGCAGAGCATCCAACGTCGGCCTGTTCAGCAGGACGTTCGCGGCGAAAATGATGAACACGAGCACAAACATCGTCTCGCTCAGAAGCAACCCCAGGTGGCGCACCCCACGCTCGAACTCGGTCTCTGGCGTGCGATCGGATAGCTGCCTGGCAATCTGCCCGAACACTGTGGCAGAACCGGTCTTTACGATGAGGGCGCGGCCGGTACCGTTGCGCACATCGGTGCCCATGAACACACAGTTCGATCGCTGCGCTAGATCGGCGTCGGCTGAGACGGGGCCTGGCACCTTCTCTACGGGAAAAGTCTCCCCAGTGAGGGCCGCTTGGTTGACGTGCAGATCATCGGCTTGCAGGAGGATGCCATCGGCTGGCACCAAGCTCCCAGCCGATAGCTGTACTATGTCGCCCGGTACGACTTGTTGGGTGGGCACTTGCATGATGTTGCCATCGCGCAACAGGTCACTGGTCGTCTGGATACGTGCACGTAATGCCTCTGCCGCGTTGCTTGCTCGGTATTCTTGTGAGGTGCTGAGCACTGCACTACCAAGCACGATGACGGTGATGACCAGAGCATCAATCCAGTCTCCGATAGCGGCTGCGACGCCGGTGGCTACCAGCAGAATAATTACGATGGGGCTGCGGAACTGGTTGAGGAACACTGTCAGTACAGTAGCCCGGCGGCGAGCACGGAGTATATTCCGGCCGTATTGCGCCAGCCGCGCTGTTGCCTCTGCACTGGTCAGCCCCTCCGCAGAACTGTGTAGTCCGGCGATTACATCGCCCGTATCCCGGCTCCAATAGGCGGAAAGTGGTTCCGACTCTGTCATTTGCCCTCCCACAATGGGCACACCGCGCGCTACGCCCCCAGAAACAGGCTGTAAGTGAGTACGGCGAGGACAAAGCCTGTGAACAGAGTGTATTTCCCGTTGCGTTGAACAAAAGCGAAAAAGAACACCGATGCCAGCACTCGTAAGTAGGGGGTCAACAGGAGCATCGCTATACCCGCACTTACCAACGCCTGGCCACGCGACTCGGGCACAAAGATCTGGGCCAGGTCGACGGCCAGGGAAGCAAAAAGGTTCGTTCCCCCCAGTTGGTAATCGAGCCCCAATGTGCCCGATACAGACCAACTCCAGGCTAGGCCGGCTACAATGAGCGCCATGCTGGCTAGTACACCGCCCAGTAAGATACTGCCGATCAGCGCCTCCATGGTCGCCGATCGAGCGTCGAGAAGCTGTGCTTTGTCAGCAACCATCAGAAGCCTCCGATACCACGGATAAGCATCTGGAAACCCAAGACCACGAGGATCACCAGAAACACGTTATGTACCGTCTCGTTGGTCAGGCGCACTAACAGGCGCGTTCCCAAGAAAGCCCCTGGCACGACTCCCAAGATAACCGGCGCAGCCAACCCTGGATCGATCTGGCCCGCTGAAAGGTACACCCCGGTCCCGGCTAGAGCCGTTACGCCAATGATCAGGTTGCTGGTTGTCGTCGACACTTTTGGGGGTAGACCCATCACCAAGTCGTGAATCAGTACTTTGAGGGCTCCCGCTCCGATGCCCAGCATCCCCGCTACTAAACCGGCGATGAACATGAGCGGTGCGCCCAGATAGGCTCGGCGGGCGCGGTAGCTGATCACCCTTTGTGTAGCCTGGTCTTCGTAACGACCCTCCAACTCGAGCCAGTGCGAGAACGCATCCTGATGTTGCTGTTGTTTCCACGCGATGCCGCGCCGTACATATAACGTGGCCCACGAGGCGAGCAGCACGAGGCCAAAGAGGACGAAAAGAAGCCCCTGTGCGGCTGAAAGCGAGATGCGTGCGCCGGCTATCGCGCCGGTGATGGTGAACACCTCCAGGAACATGCCGACTTTTAGATTCGTGATTCGATCTCGCACATAGGACGCAGCGGCGCCACTGGATGTGGCGATGACCGAGACGATGCTGATGGGTATAGCCTGCCTTATATCCACACCCAACAACGTGAGCGCCGGTACGAGGACGACCCCTCCTCCCATACCGCTTATGGAGCCGATAAAGCCGGCCAAGACCGCCACCAGAAAGAACAACCCGAAATGCATCATCCATCCTCATCCGCCCTGATCCGTAGCGCACAGTCTGCAAACCAGCGGGCGTTGCGTAAAGTACTAGCGTCAGCCCCTGCGCTGTTGGCCGGCACACACCATGTCGGCGACAATCGTCAACAGTCGCATCGTTACCAGGCCCATATCAGCGGAAAGCCGTTGTGGGAATAAAGCAGGGCCACTACACTGAATGGTACGCATGCTGAGCCACTAGAACAGCATATCTTTCGATGTTTGCTGCGCCTCGGATAGCGTTGCGAAAGGACACAATCCCGATGTTAGGAGCGGCGCACTCGAGACACACGATCGAGCCCAAGCTCGCATTCGATGTATGTGGGATGAGTTGGAGGAAGCTCCGAAAGCGGCTGAACGTGAAACAAGGGGAACTATGGAGCAGATGCGGTGGCAGGGGGCGTCGGTCAAAGTCAGTGCGATAGTAGCGCAAGCTAACATTGCTAGAGGAAAGGCTTGCTGCTGCACCGTTTTTGAGATGCAATGAACACATCTGTTTGCCACTCCTCTTGGCCCCTCGTGGTGCCGAGTGCTACGCGTCGAGTGAATCCGAGAGCTTGGATAGGTGAGCGTATCGGAGCTTGGCAGCTACCTGCAGCCCGGAAGTCATTCTCCGCTCGACACGTGTTGTGTGCCACATACGACGGTGGAACAGGTCAGAGGAGCGAGAGTCCGCGGGGGTAGGTGGGGGGCTGAAGCAGGATGGACGCATTGAGGCGGGCTGCGCGTCGGGTCTGGCCTGTACTACATGCCAATCACGGTTTCGAGACTATACACCCATAGTATCAAAGGGAGCCTGCAGAGTCAACATTCAGTATTCTTTTTCGGTTGTCAGGTGCAGGGCTAGATCCCCCGAGCTCGAGGCGGGCGAGTCGCTACGATGAACGAGGCCACCACGTTGGGAGTGGTGGCCTCGAGCGTTCGCTCTATCCACATGGTTGATGTACGTAAAGTAGCGGGCCGTAAGCAGGCAAACGGCGTCACTGGGCGCGGGATGGCGGGTGGATGGCTCTAGTTCCAGAACTCGGGCAACTCGGGGATACGCTCCGCGATCTCTTGCCAAGGCACCTCGTGGGGCAGGCGGTCCGTTTGAGCGCTGGCCGCAGCCAGCACGCCCGCGGCTTCGCCCATGCTCACAGCCTCGCCAGTTACTCGATAAGACGAGTGCGCCAACCAATCGCCACTAATACAGCGGCCCGCCATCAACAGGCCATCCACATCCTTGGCGATGAGAGCTCGTAGAGGAATGTCGTAGGGCTGCGATTGGATCCCCAAGTCCGAGTTGCCTTTATCCCGCCTTGGGTCGGGCGAGTGTACGTCCACGCCAAAGCGCACACGAGCTACGGCGTCGCTAAAGCGCGTGCCGCGGCGTAGATCGTCCACTGTCACAGTGTAGCGACCGTGTAGTCGGCGCGCCTCTCGCACACCGATGTACTCAGCGCTGGAGGCCAGCAAGCAACCCCGGAAAGGTCCGTCGCTGGCAGACAGGACGTCCACGGCGTGGTTGATCTCGGCGCGAGCACGCATCGTGGCTTCGGTGATCTGCCGGGCGTCTGTGGCATCGACGCCATACTCGTGGTTCACCATAAACGCCAAAAGATTGCCACGGATCTGAAACAGTGTGGGGCGGCCGTAAGACATAGAGAGGCCTACGTCCGCCAGGTGCGCCCTGAAAGCGCGGTAGGCTTCCACGTGCTGGTTAGCGCCTCGATAGAACGAGATGAAGGGGCTTAACCTGGAGTGATCCTCCACCACGATGGTGCCATAGAAGGTCATCGGCTGGAGCACGCCCGTCTCCTCGGCGCCCATGTCGTAGGCACAGCCGGCCCAAGCGCCCAAATCGCCGTCCCCCGTGGTATCGATAAAGGTTTTGCCTAACCAGGCCTGACGGCCCGATTTGGATTCGGACATGGCCGCGCGAACCCTACGCTCCTCGTCCACCTGAGCGGCGACGACTCGCGTGTGCAGCAGCACATCCACGCCACTCTCTCGACACATCTCCTCCAGCACCAGCTTCATAGCCTCCACGTCGTAGGTAAAGTTCAGCACTTTGCTCTGCTGCAGTTCAACGCGCGCGTTGCGCTGGTCGAGTCGATCGATGATCTCGCCTGCGATGCCGGATCGCTCAAAATCAAAGATCCAAGTTAGCAACCCCGCCGTCCAGGTGCCACCGAGGCAGCCTCCCGCCTCCAGCAAAAGAGTGCGGGCTCCCAAGCGCGCGGCGGCTAGAGCGGCAGGCACACCTGCCGGGCCGGCTCCTGCTACCACTACGCCGTACTCGCCAGCTATCGGCGTTTCCAGCCGCTCTGTCAGTGTGCGTTGCATGATAGCACCCCTCGTTTGTGGATTAGCGAGAAGAGTATAGTATCGGGTCGGTCAAAACAGCAATAGAGTTTGCAAGTCGACCAAGCGCTCTCGTGGGAATCTATGGCGTGGAGCTCAGAGTCGGGGCAGACAGCATCACATGGCAAGTTACATAACGAACGAGGGCAGGCATACAGCGATCCAACGCGCGGGCACGTACCAGTTGCCGCTCGGAACTGACAAGTCCGTTTTTGTGCACCTCTTCCGCGTGCGAGCTTTGCATTTCGCTGGCTATGCCTGCAGTGTCGGGCCAAGCCTGTTTCACTACGCGCTCGGTGACCAGCAAAAGCAATGGCTATATAGCACGCCAAAGAGAAGCGCGTTGACCCCTCGTGAGGGCTCTACTGCACGGTGCCCCGGGCAGCGACGTCCCAGAAAACCTCCACTTGGCCATTGCGAGCCCCCACCACGCTGCCCAACAGATTGCTCACTGGGCAACAATGGTTCGGGATGATAGTGACTCTTTCGCCAATCTCGGGCTTGTGAGGGCATTCGGAGAAATCGGCGTGGCCATGCTCCTCGGACAAAGCGAACAGTTTGGCTGCCGGATACTCTAAAATCAAGCCGTAGCCGACGTTGCTGCCAAGATCCGACGAGAGGGTCTTGCTGCCAGCATCCAGAATCCCTCGCTCGTGCGTCGGCCGGCTGACCACGGTCGCGATTACTTGGAAGGAGCAATCATCAAGGCTCATTGCTCCCGATCGCACTGTGCCGCGATCCCCATAGACATACTGGCCGGCCCGGTATTCTGTCACACTAGGATACAGGTGTGCCTTGTACATATTCGCCGAGCTACCGACACTGACCCGCTCGACCGTGATGCCGGCAGGCGCTAGCAGGCGCCTGGTCTCGGCGACGAAAGGGTCAACTCGGTCATTGAGAGGGAACGTCATCAATCCGCCAAAGACCAAACCGGGAGAGTGTGCGATGATTTTTGCCAGATCCGCGGCCTCCTGCGGGGTCTGTACACCGCAGCGATTGTCCCCGATGTCGAACTCTACCAGCACGGGCAAGACCATCCCGCTGCGAGCCATTGCTGCGGAGAGGCCGCGTATCGTTACTTCAGAGTCGGCTGTGACGCTCAGAGCAATGCGTCGAGCGAGGCGGACGAGACGTTCCAGTTTAGCATCGCCCAGGATATTGTATGGCAAAAAGATGTCGCGAATGCCAGCTTGGGCCATCACTTCGGCTTCGCTGAGCTTCTGACAAGCGATCCCAACAGCTCCCGCGGCGATCTGCATATGAGCGATCTCGGGGATTTTGTGGGTTTTAATGTGCGGCCTGTTCTCAATGCCGTGCTCGTCCATATACTCCTGCAAGCGAGCGATATTCGCCTGTAGCTTGTCCAGATCGATGACGGCGACGGGTGTCTCCAGTGCGTCGATGTCCATAGAACCGTGCCTCCCCGCTGATAGAGCAACTGCCTCGAAAAGTCGATGAAGATCCCAGCCATCTGGGGTCGTGGCGAGGGTCTCGCCGAGGAGAGTATCACATTCAGAGCCCTGCTGCAACCTTGCGATGGTGTATGATGCCGGGCGGTTACAGTTTGGTACGGCTGTTTCTTGTGACTCTAGAGCGTGTTACGCACTTTCCGCGCGTTATCGTAAACTAAGGGCATGAACCGAAAGCCATACCCAAGCGATGTGAGTGACGATGAGCGGGCCTTTGTGGCCCCTTACCTGACCCTGATACGGGGGGATGCTCCGCAGCGCACCCATTCCCTGCGTGAGGTCTTCAATAGCCTGTGCTGGATGGTGCGCGCTGGCGCCTCCTGGCGCATGATACCGCACGACCTACCGCCGTGGCACGTGGTCTACGACCAGGCACAACGCTGGACCGCGGCCGGCGTGTTCGAGAGTCTGGCCCACGACCTGCGCGAAGTGCTGCGCATTGCCTAGGGCAGCCCTCCGCCGTTATTCTGGACAGCCGCACTCTGCAGTCCAGACCCGAGAGAGGCGAGCGTGCGGGCTACGACGGCGCCAAGCGCAAGCGTGGCAACAAGCTACACATGGCCGTGGACACCTTCTTCACGCCCGATACGGGCTGGACCTGGTGGGCTAGCGCGTTCGATGGCGAGGATCTCTTCTTCGGCCTGGGACAGGGTGCGGAGAAGGAGTTGGGCTATTTCCGGCTCTCCGATCTGCAGGGAGTGCGCGGTGTATTCGGCCTGCCCGTGGAGCGGGATCGGTACTATACGCCCAATCCCTTGCGCGAGTTGATGGACTGATACCGGTCATGAGCTGATGGCGAGCCTGGAGTCGAGCCGGGCTCGCCCATGAGCACACGACGCAGCAGAGGCCCTGTCTATGGAGATGATACACCAGGTGAAGTCCTCCCTCCAGAGGCAGGGGGGTACTCTTGTTGGTCAGCCCTCCTTGCGGCGACCCGAAGCGAGTGAACGCACTGGGCGACCGCCCTCGGCTGGAACGTTGACCCCTTGACAGGGGCGGCGTGCAGAGGCCAGAATAGATTATGATAATAGGAATTAACAAAACCTATTTTAGAGTACAGGATAACACGCCGTGAGACCCAAACCACTGGCGTCACTCCCCTCTATTGGCGCTTCTGCGCCCGTGCAGGTAGCGACACTCTCCGGCGAGGCGCTGGCCACCGCTGATGGCGCCGTGGTGTCTTCCATGGTGCGGATGGTGGAGGATGGCCTGGGCTCCGAGCATAGTCGGCGGGCCTATCGGCGGCCAACGTAAACCAGCGCCTGAGTGCGATTCGCAAGTTGGCTGCGGAGGCCTGTGACAACGAGCTCATGCTAGCGCAAGTGGCCGTCGGTATACAACGTGTGTGCAGCGCTCGACAGGAGGGCATGCGCACCGGCAACTGGTTCACACTGGCGGACGCTCAGGCCTTGCTGAACGCCCCCGATCCGCGCACACTCAAGGGGCTGCGCGACCGGGCGCTCCTAGGGCTACTGTTAGGGACTAGCCTTCGGCGCTCCGAAGTGGCTGGGCTCATGATTGAGCAAGTGCAGCAGCGCGATGGGCGTTGGGTGATCGTTGATCTGGCGGGCAAGCGCAACAAAGTGCGCACGGTGCCGATGTCTTCTTGGTGCAAGGCGGCGATCGATGCCTGGACAGCCGCGCTAGGGAGCACCTCTGGACGGTTGTTTCGCCCGGTCAACAAGGGAGACCGCCTGGCAGGGGACAGAATCATCGCCCAGAGCGTGTATGTGACGATCAAGACTCATGCCAAGGACCTCGGCCTGCGCATCGCAGCCCACGACACACGGCGCACTTTCGCCAAGCTGGCGCACAAAGGCGGCGCGGCTACGGAGCAGATACAGCTGACCTTGGGCCACCAGAGCCCGGCGACGACGGAGCGCTATCTGGGTCTGGAACAGGATCTGACCGACGCCCCGTGCGATCATCTGGGGCTGAGATGGAGGAAGTGATGCTCGACACCGAGTCACGGCGACACGGTTTTCCCAGAGGATGCCACGCCCTTTCGACCTAATCGGCGGAATCCAGACGCATGATGAGCCTGTGAGTCAGCACCTGTAGCTGCGAGACTGGTACAGTGAAGACCGTTCGCCATCGTTAGTGTTTGAGACCTCGGAACCAAAGTTTTTGAGGCTGGTTTCGCCCCGATCCCGTGAGAGTCCTCGATCATGCCCCTAGCGATTGCGTTGTTCGCCAAAGGCACCTGAGGGGGATCTTTGGCCTCTATGGCTGGGACGGAAGTCCAAGAGGCATCTTGAGACCCCGGCATCTGGCGCTGCCTTGACAAGAGATCAACGCGGTGTAGGATGATGGTGAAGAGACGGAATATATCTCTCAGGATCAACAGCGGTGCGTCGCTTCACGTGCGCTGACTCAATGATCCATCGAAACGGCTGTATGTCCATGGGCGGCTCTTGGGTGTGCCCTTATCAGTCGATAGTCATATTCGAGCGATCAGACTTCCGATACGTAGCCAGGGCGGTGCCAAGAGGGTTTCTCTTCTGAATAGGCTCCGCGCAACGCGCAGCTACAGGACACATTACGGTGTTGCTGAAGGCTAGTCCAAACCACGACTGGGGTTCGCCTCCGCAGTTGCCGCGAAACCGTCTGCGCGTGGTCAGTTGTGAGCACGTGGCTCTTTCTGTTCCCGCGGCAGTCGGTGGATTGCGGAGCAGTGTAGGGACGACAAGACGCTTGTTCAGCAATGCCCGTGTGATTCATCAGAAACAGGAAGTGGTGCGCCATGACGGTTCATATCTCCGCACGGCTCGCTTGGCACGATCACGGCTGGGACGGTTGCGTATGCCGCAACCCGCGCAACAACACCTACTGCTGGGCTCAGAACTCGTTCCTGCGCGTGAAGATCGCGAGGGATCGAGATGTGGAGTGGGAGCAGTCGGTGGCCGGAGCACCTATTCATTCTCTGGATCGAGCGATGCCCTGCGCAGCCAGTATCAACGCATTTGGAGCAGAGCCTATCCATGCCTACGAAGCACCCCCCACGTGGTTTCGCGATGACACCTTGGTCAAGCGTTGGACAATGCCCCCGCGCACCATCGCCACCTGGCCGTATGAGGAGATGTACCGCGACGAAGTGCTCAAGCAGGGCGGTAATCCCCGATACGATCCTGTCAAGCGCCGCGAGGGTGCTAGGGCATTCTTCGAGGCGATCACCCCTGGGCGCAGCCTGATCTTCTACTATGCTAACTATGCCAACCCCCTCAACCAACAAGACGAGCGTCGCTATGTGCTCGTAGGAGCGAGCCGGGTTAGGGAGATCGGTCCAGAGCTCACCTGGGAGAACCAGTCAGAGAGAACGAGAGAACGCTACAATCCGTGCGTCTGGCTCCGTAACGTTACATCTTGTTACCCAGATCAGGGGTTACGCATACCCTATCATCTCTACAAGAGCGACCTCGAGATGCTAGATCGCATTCTGATCGTGCCGGAGAATCCACGCAGCTTCAAATACGCGACGCGGCATATCTCGGATGATGGCGCTCTGGGCCTCATTGAGCAGTTGTCCAAAGTGGTCGCCACACTTCAGGAGCATGGCGATGCCAGCGAGAACTGGCCTCAGAGAGAGAGCTGGCTGGCTTCAGTCATGGCTGAGCTCTGGAGGCACAGAGGGCTGTATCCAGGACTCTTGAGCGTTCTGGACTATCTTGACTTTCCCGGGGCAGTGCGCTACGCAACGGAGCATATCCCTATACATGGCGACGTAATTGTCAAGGAGTCGTTCTTTGCGTTCCTCGACGGCGCTGCAAGCCCTCCTGAGGGGGTAGCGCTTGCAGCGCCGGCTATGCAGAAGGTCCGGCGGCGCTGGCAACTACTCCTCGAATCCCAGCGACAACTGCTTCGCGAGACCCTGCCCCGATTCGATCTGACAACTGAGCAGATCAAGGCTATCGTTGATAAGCCCACACAGGTCAGCGTGGATGCCGGATGGGATCAACTCACAGAAAACCCCTATCTGCTGGCCGAGCAGTACCTAGGCATGAGTCCAGATGACCAGGTGTCGTTTAGCAGGATTGACCGCGGCCTGCTGCCCTCTACCGAGCTCGGGGGCACATCTTGGTCGCCCGATGACTGGCAGCGGTTGCGGGCTCTATGTGTCACTATCCTAAAGCAGCAGCAGCAGCACACTTTCCTTCCCGCAGAACAGACGCTCGCTGATGTAAACCGTGAGCTCTCCTTTCTGCCTGTGTGGAAGCAAGCCGAGTTCACCGTGCGACACCTGGAGGTGGACCAGGGCGATCTCGAGCTAGCTCTCGTCTACCGCACGGAAGGGGAAGCCCTCTATCTGTATCTGAAGCCAGTATTCGAGGACGAGCGTATCGTGGAGCAGACATTCCGCCAGCTCACGCGGCGCAGCGACATCGCCCTGCGAACGCCTGTCACATCCGAGCACTGGCTTAACTGGCTCTATGACTCTGACGGCGATCTGGCGTGCCAGTGGCCGCATGACTACGAAGCTGCCGTGCGCAGCCAGCTCGACGTGTGCCAGCGCATCTTCCGCCGTCCCGTCAGTGTCATCTGCGGGGCAGCAGGAACAGGCAAGACGACAGTAATCAAGGCCCTCATAGGCGCCATCGAGCGTGCGCACGGGCAGGGGGCATCATTCCAGCTCCTGGCTCCTACCGGCAAAGCTGCCGACCAGTTGCGCGAAAAAACGGGCAAAAGCGCGGCCACAGTGCATTCGTTCCTCGCCAGATTGGGGTGGCTCAACGACAACTTGACTGTTAAGCGAGCAGGAGGAAGCATTGAGGAAGGTACCACGACGATTATCGTGGACGAGGCCTCCATGCTGGACCTGTCGTTGATCGCCGCTCTGTTTAGAGCTGTCAACTGGAACACTGTTCAGCGTCTTGTCTTGGTAGGCGATCCGAACCAGCTTCCCCCCATCGGCACGGGCAAGGTGTTTGCCGACCTCATCGACTGGCTCCGAACAGGCTTTCCCGATCAGGTGGCGGAACTGCGTACGAACATGCGCCAACTAGAGAACCGTCTATCAGGCAGGGGTACTGGTATCCTGGATCTCGCCAGTCTCTACGTGCGGCGCGAACAGGAGGGCACGAAATCGGCAAGTCGCGAGGCTCATGAGGAGACTATCCTTGGAGCCGTTCAGCATGGCGGAGACGTTGACCGTGATCTCAGAGTACTGTACTGGTCAACTTCAGAGGAACTAGAGAAGCTTCTCCTCGAGACCATTGTCTCCGACATGGAGGCCGATACGGGTCAGAAACTGGATCGAGAGGCGCCCTATGTCCTGTGGAACGCTTTCCTGGGCATCGCAACTGCGAATCCAGTGCCGGAACGCAGTCAGGTTATCTCTCCATATCGCGGTGAGTCGTACGGCATTGTCGCCCTCAACAGCTTGCTGCAGCGTCACAAAGGTACCCGGATGCTGGACAGCAAGGGCAATCTCGGTGGGATCACCTACTTTGATAAAGTGATCCAGGTCATTAACCGTCCAAGGTCGCGGCCTCTGTACGCCTATGAGCCCAGAGCAAGAAGGAACACACCCCTCGAGGTGTACAATGGTGAGATCGGTGTAGTAAAGGTGCACGGCTACGACGCCAACAGTTGGAAGCGGCCAGGCTTCATACTGGAGCGTTTCCAGGTCAGCTTCAGTCGCAAACAGGAGTACTGGGTCAACTATGAGTCGGAGAGCGATGTCGAGGAAAACCTCGAGCCGGCCTACGCGATTTCAGTGCACAAGGCGCAAGGAAGCGAGTTCGACCGCGTGTACTTTGTGCTTCCGAAGGGCAGACGCACCCTGTTGTCACGTGAGCTGTTCTACACAGGCCTTACACGAGCACGGCGGCATTGCACTCTCCTTGTACAGGAGGACATCACGCCCATCCTGAGTCTGCGGCGGCTTGAGCAGTCTCAGCTCCTTCGCATCAATTCATCGTTGTTCGCATTCCGGCCCATGCTTCCGGAGTTCCAGACGATGTCTCAGTGGTATGAGGAAGGCAAGGTCCATCGAACCCTTGCGAATCATATGGTTCGTAGCAAGTCCGAGGTGATCATTGCCAATATGCTATTTGAGAGTGGCATCCCATTCGAATACGAGGTACCCCTCTTTGCCAACGACGGTACCTTCTATCTGCCCGACTTTACGCTGCGCTATGCAGGAGATACATGGTACTGGGAACACCTAGGCATGCTTGACTTGCCGAGCTACAGACAGCACTGGGATGTGAAACAGGCATGGTACCAGCGCAATGGCTACTCTGACAGATTGATCGTGACGCAAGAGCACGTTGGGTTTGGCAGTGTCGCTGTACAGCAGGTACTACTAGAACGATTTGCTTAGCTGGGCTGTCAGGTTGCAGCCAGACTGGCGCCAATATCAGTCTGAACGAGACGGGTGTTGGCCGAGCGACAGGAAAAGGAGAACGCCTGCGCCTGGCATGGGTTGCGAGTCTTGTCTCGGAGGCGATCGGTGCGGGCCGTGGCAGAACGAAAAGGGAGTAATTGGAACATGGCCGGACCAAGTCAGTTGACGCGTAGTATCATCGCCGAGCTTGAGGATGTCAGCGAGGCCATCGCGAAGGACATGGCGCTTCGCGCTCGAGCAAAGCGCACTGTGCAAGATCTCCTGAAGGCGCTCCGGGCAGACAACACGGGCGCCATGGGCCGAATAGTGGCGAGGAGATTCGAGCAGGTGCTCGAGATATACCCCCGACTGGGCAGTACCCTCGAGAAACTACGCCTCGATCTTGGGCGGCGCCAAGAGGAGCTTGTGGCTGAAACCTGTGCTAGCCTTGAGGAGTACTGCCGCGTGGAAAGCATTTCCTGCAAGGGCAAGGCTCCAAGATTCACCGTTGATCATCTCCTGAGTGTTGAGCTTGACCGGGTCAAGGCCCGTACGAAGGTGGGTGCGAAATCAGTGAACTCGCTCGACTGGAATAGCGTTCGCGAAGCACTTGAGGCTGAACGCGCAAGGTTATGGCAACGCACTTTTGTAGCTACCACATTTCGTGATCAGCTCTTTCGAGCGTATCGGCTGGCCCAAGATGAAGCACCGAGCCCGAGCGGATGGGTGCCCCTAGAGACGATCTACCAGATTCTTAAGAAGGAAACCAAACCCACAGGTTCCGATGGGCCGCTGAAGCAGAGACGTCTGATCGTCTACTACAAGGATGAGTTTAGCGCCGACCTCTCTAGGCTCTGGGAGGCGCAGTCAAACCAGGAGATGGGGCCAACGCACTTTGAGCTGAGTGCAATACGTGATCCGCGGCGAGCCTTCAGTGTGATCCAGCCTGACGGAAACGTCGGTCTGTTTGGTTTCATCCGCCCAAAGGAGAGCAGACGATGAAACTTCTCTGGGAGACAATGGCTCTGCCTTCTCAGAGACGTGCCCTCAACATCGTCAACCGATTGCGAGAGGGAGTCCCACCCGAGGAGGATGTTCTACTTTTCTCCATCGGAAGAGACGAACTGCTGAGGTACTTCGAGGGCGTGCTGGATGATATCAGGGCACACGGTCAACAGGGCGTCAAGTTCATCCAGGCCGACTACGGACATGGGAAAACGCACTTTCTGGACATGTTGGCTCAGCTCGCCTTGAGCCGCAACTTTGTCGTCTCGTTGGTAACGCTCGATCGGGAGACGGCGCCTTTTAGCAAACTCGACAAGGTCGTTCCCCTGATCATGGATGGGCTCATGACTCCATCTGTGCGGACAGGCGGCCTCGGACGCATCTTGAGGGACTGGGGTGAGAAGACTAAAGGGCAAACTGCTAACACGATACTGCGAGAGATAGATGAAAGCGAAGACCTTACCCTGCTCTTCCCAGATTTCCGTCTCAAGTTGACAGAGTATGCTAGGGCGTTCAGTGCGGCCACCGGACCTGATCTCGAGGCATGCCTCCGAGTCGAGAAGTGGTTCCGAGGCGAGGAGACCAAGGCTAGGACATTCAGGAGCGTCCCCGCGTTTTTGGCAGCGTTTGTGCAGTTTGTTAGGTACCTTGGCTACGGCGGATTCGTGGTCATGCTCGATGAAGCCGAATCGATTACTCTTCTGAGCCGCATAACGAACCGCGACCAGGCCAATGAAAATCTCAGGCAGATCATCGACAACCAGGATCTGGAGGGATTTTTCTTTGTGTTTGCATCAACTCCCAGTTTCCTTAGCGGACAGCACGACCGCGGAGCGCAGACGTACCCTGCCCTCTGGCGGAGAATCAGCGATCCCTTGGGCCCAATCGGTCAGAAAGCGCTCGACAAGGTTATTGTCGAATTGCCAGCCTTGGGGGTAGAGGAGTTCTATGCGCTAGCTGCTCGCATCAAGACGATCTATGAACGTGCCTATAGCTTTGATGCTTCACTACTCACGGATAATCACCTGGATATGCTGTCAGGGTATGTCGCGACACGAACCGATCGCAGTGTGCGGACTCTCGTTCGGAGCTGCGTCATGCTGCTGGACGAACTGCGGAACGTTGAAGGGGTAGATATTCCGACGGCACTGGAGTTGGTTGTTGAGCGGGTGATACAGGAGGAACAACGCAGGCTGGCACTATAGAGGAGGTGGCTATGGGACTAGCAATCAGCCTCCGAGCCATTGTTGCCGAGGCCAAACGGTACGGTTACTTTGATACCGGGCATTATCCCAACCTACGGCTGACCCAACAAGAGATGCTCGAACTCATGAGCATGCTGAAGAACGAAGGAGTGCCGTTTGGGCCTCCTGACCTGGCAGTCCGCCCGATGAGCGAGCTTGGACGCGAGGGGGCTCAAGGGATCGTCAACGCTCTGCGACGAGGTGTACCCGCGAGTGAGGGGGCCGACTACTACTCGGTCGGGCGAGAGAACTTGCTCGCACAGGTTAGGGACGATCTTTCGGGGGCTGCTGACGGCAAGTCCATGGTCCGGTTTCTAGATGCGGATATAGGTCAAGGCAAGACGCATGTCCTGTACCTGCTACGCGAGCTGGCCTTTGCCCATGGCTTTGCGGTGAGCATCGTCACCTTGTCGCAGGGATCCTGCCCCCTCTACGACTACATGAACGTCTACGGCCAGATCATGTGGGGACTTCGTACCGCCGATCAGCGTGGAAAACCAGCGCTGGCAAACATCATTGATCGTTGGGTCGAGGACGTGCGCGCTCTCCCAAAGTGGCGAGTTAGGCAGATTGTCGAAGGGCTTCCGCCCGACTTGCGCAGCATCATGGCAGCGTATGCGCAGGTCGTGAACATGTTTCGGCCCGATGAGACCTTGCGTCTTGGAATCCTTGAGCACTTGTGCGGAAAGAGTCTGGCCGTTCGCGACATGCGTCGTCTAGAGATCCTGGTAAAGGTCGATCAGGACAACGCCCTTCGAATGCTAAGCGAAGTGGCGGCTACGATTCGCTATATCGGCTTCAAAGGAGTCTGCATCCTGTTTGACGAGGCAGAGGCCATTCACTCCTTCTCGGCTTCATCGCAGCGTGCCCAAGCCTATGCCAATCTGCAGCAGATCATTCTACAGAGTAGAGGGTTTCCGCACTGCTACTTTGTCTACGCAACCACGCCTTCGTTTTTCGAAGGTTACGGCAGCGAGTGGATTCTAGAGCAGCTTGGCCAAGACAGCATCATGGAGCTGCCCTCTCTCGGAGAAGCGGAACGAGAAGCACTTGGCGCGAAAGTGGCCCAGATCTATGGAATTGCCGGTGGCTGGCACCCCCCATCCAATGTGCTCGAGGCTCTGCGCAGAGACGCCACTTGCTGGGAAGGTCGCGTGGGGGACTATGTGCGTCGCGCCATTGCCATCATGGATGAGGCGAAGAGCATGGTGAGCGCATGAACAAGGATCTTGATGATGCCTTGGTATCCGAGCTGGGATTCTCACGAAAGCCGCCGGAGCGTGCCGGTCTTCAGCAGGCGATTGGGGCTTTCCTGGGCACTCATCTCGAACAGAAAACGCAAATACAAGTGTCCTCGATTGAGGTTATCTACGATGGATCTGATGTATTGTTGATCTCGGCGACGGCGAGTGGAAAGACAGAAGCGGCCCTTATCCCCGTGTGCGCGCGATTGGCCAACGACTATGACCGGCCAGTGGCTCTGTACCTCGCCCCGACCCGGGCTCTACTGAACGATTTGCATCGTCGCGTTGAGGCCCCACTTCACCAGCTAGGCGTAGAAGCCGCCGTACGCCATGGCGATAGGCGACTCCCAAGGAGTGTAGATCGGCTGCGCGTGGTCTTTACGACGCCAGAGTCGCTCGATGTTCTGTTGTCGAGGCACAACCCACTGCTAGAGCGCGCAAGGTTCGTCATCATTGATGAGATCCATCAACTCTATGGTGAGCCCCGGGGTGATCATCTGGGCTTCTTACTACGCAGACTCGAGTGCCATGCTGGTAGCCGCATCCAGCGTATAGCCCTCTCGGCCACAGTCGGGAATCCTGATGAAGTGGCACGTTGGCTCTGTCCGCAGCGCGAGCCTGCCCGTGTGATAACGTCGTCGCAAGCTCGTCACGTTAGCGCTGACTTTCGATGGACTCCAAGCACGTCGGAACTACGGGACCTGCTTGAGCACAGTGGGGTTGACAAGACCCTGTGTTTTGCCAATTCGAGAAGGCGCTGCGAGGATATCTACCTGCAACTCCGCGATCTCTACCCACTACAAACCTTTGTCCATTACTCCACGCTAACTGCCGATCAGCGCCACTACGTTGAGGCCGGGTTCAAGGCTGCACAGCAGGCAGTCTGTGTAACCACGAGCACACTGGAGCTAGGCATCGACATTGGGTCCATCCATGACATACTGCTGGCTGACCCGCCCTCCACAGTGGCTGGCTTCCTGCAGCGTGTAGGGCGTGGGGGCCGACGAGGCCCGACGAACCACGTTACCATTGCGCCGAGACACACACTGGAGTTACTGCAATACGTTGCCCTGCTCGGCCTTGCCGAAGGCAATGTCGTCGAGGAACGCGCGGCTGGGCAGCCGTACAGCATCTTTGTGCAGCAGATCTTCTCGCATCTGGCTGGGAAGAGACGGCTTGTCGTGCATCCTGGCGAGATCGTTGAGCAGTTAGGAACACCACCCTGGCTAGGCCTAGGGCAGGTTACAGCTATTCTCAGTGCGCTCGCGGAGAAGGGATACTTACGTCGCGAGCCCGGATCTCCACTCTACGGTGTTGGCGACGAACTAGAGATCCTGATGGAGAAAGGGCGAATCTACACAAACATCTCTGATCAGGAGACCGGCATCGCCGTGTTCCATAGCGGACGCCTACTGGCTACTCTGCCGCTAGCCAGTCAGCGCGTGACACCGGGGAGCGTCATCCTCTTTGCCGGCCGATTCTGGCGAGTCACTGTGCAGTCAGATCGCGGTATATGGGTGGAACTGGCAAACGCAGTGCCGAATCCGGTGCGCCCGGTGTGGGGGGGGCGCATGGCGCTGTCCGCCAATTCACTCGTGGCACGAGCGATGCGCACTATACTGTTAGCCCCACCTGCACTATCCGGGCATCGGCTGGATATGGCATGCACCGCACGCCTGAACAGCCTCTGTGACCGCGTTGCCGATCTACGAACGGTGAGTGACACGGTATGGCATCAACGTCGCGCGAATAAGCACATCTACTACACATTCGCAGGAGCGTCCGAGAACGAGTTGATCAGTGTGCTCTTTCACGAAGCGGGCGCCCGCTGCTCTCCCTCCAGAAGAGCCGAGGGAATTGCACTCGAAGGGCCAGAGCCGCTGGACTTTTCCCTGCTTCCCGACGATATCGAGGAGATCAGAGGTGCAGTAGATGCGCATTGGCGCAGGCTTGCGTCTTCGATCAGCGTCGGGCCCTACTTTGAGCTTTTGCCCGCTGCACTCAAGCGCGCCGAGACAGCCGCCCGATTCGGACAAGCAGTTGATCTTGACGGTGTTCTTGCTCTTGCCGGGTGTGGGGTAACGACTGTGGATTTGGATCTCGTGAGCTAACGCTTAAGGTTGGAGCCGCACCCCCCAGCCTCCTGTGCTGCGTCCTCGATCTCTGCGCTTGGCGACCACACCGCTGTTCCACTATGATGGGTACACCCTGCTATAGAGACACATCTCAGCCATGCTCTAGCGAAGCTCAGTATCAGCGCCGGAGGAACAATCGTTGAGTAGAGCCGTCAAACTGTCGCACAGCGGCCTTTCTGCGACACATAATGCCGTAGCGCCCCAGCACAAGCTCACTCTCGCCCAGCTTGAGTGTCATCTCTTGGCTGCCGCCGACATTCTGCGAGGCAAGATGGACGCCGTCGAGTTCAAGGAGTACATCTTTGGCGTGCTCTTCCTCAAGCGCGCTTACGATGTGTTTGAGGAGCGCTATGAACGCATTGTGCGCCAGGAGCTGACTCTGGGGCGCACGCAGGAAGAGGCTCTTTTGCGCGCCAATCGGCCTGTATGTAGCGTACACAGAAGGGGGCGCGTTCTGGGTTCCGGAGCGCGCTCGCTGGCCCCATCTACGCGACGAACTGCACCACGACATCGGCAGCGGTCTCGATAAGGCGCTCAACGCTCTGGAAGAGGCTAACTCCGCCGCACTGGAGTATGTGTTCGCGCACATTGACTATAACCGCCAAGTGGGGCGCACGCGCATACCTGACACCAGGCTGCGCGCCCTGATTGAGCACTTTTCCAGATTTCGCCTACGAAACGAGGACTTTGAGTTCCCGGATCTTTTGGGCGCTGCCTACGGGTACCTCATCCGCGAGTTTGCCGAATCAGCAGGCAAAAAGGACGGTGAGTTCTACACTCCGCGTGACGTTGTCCGTCTGATGGTTCGCCTGGTCAGATCCTAGGAAGGAATGCGCATCTATGATCCGTGCGTCGGCTCGGGCGGCATGCTCATCCTCTCGCGGCAGTACGTGGAAGAGCATGGCGGCGATCTTCGCAACTTGCGTCTCTATGGGCAGGACGATAACGGCGGTGTGTGAGCTATCTGTCGCATGAACATGCTGCTCAACGATATCCGCGATGCCGACATTCAGAACGATGATACCTTGGCCAACCCGCTGCATTTGGACGCTGGCGAGCTGATGCATTTCAACCGTGTGATCGCGACCCCGCCCTTTAGCCAGAACTATACCCGCGAGGGCATGCGCTTCCCCGAGCGTTTTCATTATGGCTACTGCCCGAGAGCGGCAAGAAAGCCGATCTGATGTTCATGCGGCACATGCTGGCCGTCCTTCGCCCGAAGGGCATGGTAGCCACGGTCATGCCTCACGGCGTGTTGTTTTGTGGCGGCGCTGAGAAGGCGATTCGTCAAGGTATCTTGCAGGATGATCTCTTGGAAGCGGTGATAGGGCTGCCACCCAACCTCTTTTACGGCAGCAGCATTCCAGCCTGCATTCTGCTGCTACGCGCGCGGGATGCCAAGCCCACAGAGCGTCGTGGCAAGGTGCTGTTCATCAACGCGGATGCCGAGTTTCGGGCCGGGCGCGCGCAGAACTATCTGCGGCCCGAGGACGTGGAGAAGATCGTCTCCACCTACGAACGCTATGAGGATGTACCGTCCTAACGCGCGCGTGGTCAGCCTCACAGAGTTGGCTGAGAATGACTATAACCTGAATGTCCGCCGCTATGCTGACAATGCGCCGCCTCCAGAACCTCACGACGTGCGCGCCCACCTTGTGGGAGGCGTACCGAAAACCGAGGTGATAGCTCAGAGCCCTCTGTTCACTACTCACGGTTTCAACCCCGCCCAGCTCTTTGTCGAGCGGCGCACGGGCAGCAGCCATGATGAGAATTACTGGGCCTTTGGCCCGGAGATCGCCGAGCGCTCCCAGCTCGCAGCGTTGATCGAACAAGACGGAGGAGTGCAGGCAAAGGAGGCCGCGCTGCGCGCCGCGGCGGGCAGTTGGTGGGAATGGGAAGAGTGGCGCCTGATCGGACTGGCCCAAGGTGGCAATCTGATGGAAGCTCACAACGCGCTCATGCAGAGCTTTGCTGAGAACCTCGGCGACGTTGATCTACTTAGCCGCTTTCAGGTGGCAGGCGTGATCGTCAGCTGGTGGAGCGATGTGCAGTATGACCTCAAGACGCTGATTGCGCGGGGCTTTGACGGGCCGCTGGATAGCTGGCTAGCCTCGATCCAGAGCGCCCTCGAGAACGGCAGCCGCACGAATGGCAGTATGCTTGATTACGCTCTCGTGGTGCGGCTGCTGCCTGAGTATGTACAGTCCATCGGAGGGCTTGAAGACGAGATCGAAGAGGGCGAAGAAGATACGCTCAGCCCAGAGGAGCTTCGAGCGCTGAAAAAGGACTTGGCGGCGCTCAAGCGCGAGTTGCGAACCAAGCTGCTGGAGTTTTCCGACCGTCTGAAGGAGGCTAGAGCCGCGCTGAGTTCGGGCCAGGCGCAGGAACTAGCGCTGGCGATTCAGCGCGAGGCGCTGTTGCAGCAACTGGAGCAGTACATTGCCGAGCATCGTCGGCACGTTTTGGCCACGATAGAGAACTGGTGGGAGAAGTACAAGGTATCTCTGCAGCATATTGAGGACCGGCGTCAAGCAGCCGTGGAGCAGCTCCGGAACTGGGCTGGGAGTCTTGGCTATGCGTGCCCCTACTAGGGTCAGACTCGGGGACCTTGCCGACCTAGGTTGGGCCAGTCGCCTAGTCGGCATATGTGAACGATGCAGGGCAGTGTATCCCGTTCCTGCAGGGAAATGCCGAGTTTGGAAGCGTATCACCGGCGCATAGGCTATTCTGTTCCAAGCCCGGAAAGATGTGCGAGCAAGGCGACATCCTGATAAGCGTGAGAGCGCCCGTTGGGGCCCTAAATAGGGCCAACAGAGCCTACTGCATCGGACGAGGGCTAGCTGCGGTGCGTTTCGTGAGGGCGTCTCCGGAGTTTGGGTGGCACCTGCTTTCCTATTGGGCCAAGGACTTGCGGCGCGTTGCACAAGGGTCCACCTTTAAGGCAATTAGCAGGGACAATCTGCTGGATCTCGCCCTCGTGTCTTTCGATCTTCCCGAGCAGCGACGCATCGCCGAGATCCTTGACGCCGCAGATGAGGCCATTCAGGCCACCGAGCGGCTGATCGAGGAGCTCAGAGCCATCAAACAAGGGCTGTTGCACGATCTGCTCACCCGCGGCGTGGACGAGCAGGGCCGCCTGCGCGATCCGGTGGCCCACCCTGAGCAGTTTGTAGATTCGCCACTCGGAAGGTTACCGAAGAAATGGCGTGTAAAGCCGCTTGAGACTGCGGCGTCCATTAACCCCGAGTCACTGGGTACTCACACCCGAGCAGATACATAGTTCTGGTACGTTGACTTGTCATCAGTAACCCTCGGAAGCGTTGAGTGGAGTGAGGTCGCCCGGACCAGTTTTGCATCAGCGCCCAGTCGTGCGAGACGGGTAGTGCGCACGAAGGATGTACTGCTTTCGACTGTACGCTCAGGGCTCCAGAATCACACGATAGCCAATTGGGACGAGGATGAAGACTACGTTTGTTCTACTGGATTCGCCGTTCTCCGATGTGACGAATCAATGCATTCCCGGTATCTTTTCCACCTTATCTTTCATCACCTGATCGCCAGCCAACTTCGTCTTGAGGCAGGGTCAAACTACCTTGCTGCCAATGAAGGCGACCTGCGCACCATACTTATCCCTCAACCCCCGATCGGTGAGCAGATTCCCATAGCCCAAGTTCTCGACTCGCATGAGTCGAGACTGAACGCAGAAAGGGCGTATCGCGCCAAGCTGGTGCAACTCAAGAGAGGGCTGATGGAGGATCTGCTCACAGGGCGAGTGCGCGCTATGCAGCACGAGACCTCGATGACAGCCTCTGATCACCCCGAGGATGAATAAACCTTGTTGGCTTGGCGCTATTTCACGGTATGATAGAGATAGAGCCTTGCGCTTTTGCTTCAAGACCCGAAAGCTCCACAACCTCTACTTTGACCGCAAAGGCGCCGCCGTATTCCCGCCCGAGGTGGTGCGGGCCTTTTTCCGAGTCGCCACGATCATCCAAGCTGTGCCAGATGAGGCCGAGTTCTACAGGACTGAGCAGCTTCACTATGAAAAGTTCCAAGGCAAGAGGGGAGCGCAAGGGCACCGCTCCATGCGCCTTCATGGCCGCTGGCGTCTCATCGTCTGCAACGAAACCGATGATCAAGGCAGGCAGATGCTGATCCTGGAGATCAGCAACCACTATGAGTAAGAGGCCCACCATGGCGCAACAATCGTTCCCGGCAATCATGATTCCCCCGGGCGAAATCCTCAAAGAGGAGCTGGATGCGCGCGGGCTGAGCCAAAAGGGTCTGGCGATGATCATGGCGCGCCCCGAACAGGTGATCAGTGAGATCATCAACGTCAAAAAGCAGATCACGCCGCAGACCGCCCTTGAGCTGGAGCTGGCACTGAGCATATCGGTGCAGTTCTGGGTCAATCTGGAGGCCAACTACCAACTGCATCTAGCCCAGAAGCAGGCGCTCGATGAGGCCATCGCCCGCCGAAGGATGCTCTTTGAGCTGCTCCCATTGAAAAAGATGGCCCGCCGCGGTTGGCTCCAGTTGCCACAGGATCCGGCAGAACTGGAGCGCGCGGTGGAACGATATCTGTACATGAATCCGCTCGCGCAAGAGCCTTCGCTTTCCGCAAGCTTTCGCCATTCTATGGTTAGAGAACCGGACTGGCTGGCAACACTGGCGTGGCTGCGGCGGGTAGAACGCTTGGCGGCACAGCGTCAAGCGTCTCCCTTTGACCGCGAGGCGCTTCGGCAGGGCATCCGGGAGATCCTGGGCTGCGCGGAACGGGCGGAGGACGTGGCGCGTTTGACCTCCGTTCTAGCCTCTTTCGGCATCTCTTTGGCGCTTGTTCCCCACCTCGACAAGACTTGTCCAGACGGGGCTGCCTTTTTCTTGGGAGATCGCGGTGTGATCGCGTTGACTCTACGGTTTGACCGCATTGACTCTTTCTGGTTCACGCTTCTACATGAGGTCGCTCACCTCTTGGAGAGAGACATCCACAGCTATCTGGATTCATTGCCTATGCCCAGTCGAGCGCAGGATATCGCAGAACAGCCACGCTCTCTGTGGAGGAGGAGGCCACCAATGCAAAGGCGTCCGAATGGCTCGTGCCCTCGAGTGCACTAGCGGACTTTGTGGTCCAGACCGCGCCTTTTTTCGGCGAGACCCAGATCGTTGGGTTTGCCGAGGCAGTGGATCACCATCCTGGCATCGTTCTGGGTCGTTTGATGTGCGAAGGGCACGTCAAGTACAGCCATATGCGCAGGCTGTTGGTCAAGGTCTCTCCGCTTCTTGGAGCACAGATCGATGCCTGATCAGAGCGAGTTTGTAGAAGTCGAGCAGCCTCAGCGACAAGGCTGGGGATATCTGCAAGGAGACACCGAAGTCCCCTATCTCACCGAGCGAGAGAGTTTCCACCAGGTGCTCCTGCTCGACCGTCTGTGCCAAGCCGTCCGGCGGATAAACCTAGACGAGGCAGGCCAGCCCTGGCTTGACGACACGCAGATCAAGCAGAGCATCGGGCGGCTGGAGCGGCTGGGTGGCCACCGCCTGATGGAGGCCAATGCTGAGGCGTACGAACTCTTGAATGGCGGCACCCAGGTAGATGGCCCGGATGGCCGACAACATACCGTGCAGTTCGTGGACTATATTCATCTTGAACGCAACGACCGGTTGGCTGTGAATCAGTTTCGCGTAGACCCGTCTTGGTCCTCTGATGGTCACGGCTGCATCATCCCCGACATCGTGCTGTTCGTCAATGGCATTCCCTTGGTGGTGGTCGAATGCAAGAGTCCTGGCATCGAGAACCCCCTGGAGCAGGCAGTCACGCAGCTCCTGCGTTACTCGGGCCATCGCGCGTGGATCAGCGAACCGAAGGAGGCCGAGCGCTTGTTTCACTATAACGCCTTCATGGTGGCCACCTGTATGGAAAAGGCCTGCGTAGGCACTGTTGGCGCCCAACACAAGCACTATCTTCAGTGGAAAGACACCTATCCCCTGGAACCAGAGGAGGTAAGGTCAGGTATCGGCATCGAGGAGCTTACTGGACAGCAGACACTGGTTGTTGGCATGCTACACCCAGCGCGGCTCCTGGACCTCTTGCGCAACTTCAGCCTGTTTCAGACTGTCGGAGGCCGCACAATCAAGATTGTCGCACGCTACCAGTAGTACCGGGCTGGCACAAGGCTATCCACCGATTGCAGACGGGGGCCACGCGACGCGCATATGGCGAAGCTGACCAGCGCGGCGGGATCATCTGGCATACGCAAGGCTCTGGCAAGAGCCTGACGATGGTCTTTTGGGTGCGCGTCATGCGTACTCTGCCAGTTCTAAAACGTTTCAAAGTGGTTGCAGTAACTGATCGCACGAATCTAGAGAAGCAACTGGCTGATACGGTCGTGCTCACCGGAGAGCCACTACAGAGAGCGATCAAAGTCTCCAAGCTTCAGGAGCTCTTGCGGCAACCAGGAGCAGGACTGGTCTTTGGCAGATCCAAAAGTATCAGGGGCAGAGGGCGAGGAGTCGAATACTCTGTATCTGCCACAGAATCGCGTCGAGGTTGATGGCCTGCGTAAGGTCGCTGATGGGTTACCCGTGGATTCTGGCGAGGATAGCCAAACGGAGGCTGTGGCACTGTGGCAGGAGGTTGGGGTGTTCAATGAGTCAGAGGAGATTCTCGTGCTGGTGGACGAGGCCCACCGTTCTCACCCCAGCACGCTGCATGCCAACTTGCTGTGGGCCCTCCCAAACTGTGCTCGCATTGGCTTTACTGGTACGCCGATCCTAAGCGGAGCCAAGAAGCGTACACACGAGATATTCGGCTCCTATATTGATGTATACACAATCCAGCAGTCTGAATGATGGCGCCACCGTTCCGATTGTCTACGAGGGACGCACGGCGAGAGGCCGTGTGGCGGATGAGGATAGCCTCGACCGGCTCTTTGACGACATGTTCCAAGAACTCGATCGCGGGCAACTGGAAGAGCTAAAGGCCAGATATGCTACCTCAGGCCATGTGCTGGAGGCCCCGGGTTGATTGCGGCCAAAGTGCGCGACATGCTGCACCACTATGTGGCTCATGTGTTGCCTGACGGGTTCAAAGCGCAGGTTGTTGCTATGAGCCGGCTGGCAGCGGTGCGCTATCGCCTGGCTCTCGAGGAAGCGCGGCAGGAACTGGTACAGCGCATCGAACTGCTCCATCCCTCGCTTCTGAACATAGGCTTTGATGCATGCGATACCCTGGACCCCGAGCCCCGTTTCCTTGTACAAGCCTATCCTCATCTAGACGTCCTTCGCCGCCTGGGGTTTGCTACGGTGATCTCAGGAGGGCACAACGATGACCGCACTTGGAGGGAGTGGACCGACAAGGGCCGACAGGATCTCAGTATCGCCCGTTTCAAGAAGCCTCTTTCGGAAGACGGGTTGGCCTTTCTGATCGTCAAGAGCATGTTGCTCACCGGGTTTGATGCCCCAGTGGAACAGGTTATGTACCTAGACCGGCCAATCCGTGAACATGAGCTGTTGCAGGCCATCGCGCGTGTCAACCGTACGTACTCCAACAAAAAACATTGGCTTGTAGTGGATTACTATGGCGTAACCCACTATCTCAAAGAGGTTCTCGATGTCTACACCGATTCGGATGTGGAAGGAGCCATGAGGCCGTTTCGCGACGAGATCTCGAGGCTCGACGACTGCTATCGTCGTGTGGTGACTCTCTTTTCGAGCCGCGGGTGCACCCTTGGAGACTCTGATGCCTGTGTACACCTGTTACAGGACGAGCGTCTGTGTACCGAATTCGAGTGCCAATTCCGGGAGTTTGCGAGCTCGCTCAATGCCGTTCTGCCGCGGCCTGAGGCATTGCGCTATGTTCCTGATGCACGAAATCTGGGCTACACCCTCTGCCGTGCTGCGAACCGATATCGCGATGGGGATCTCACTTTGGTTGGTGCGGGTCGAAAGGTACGGGACCTAATAGATCGCTATGTTGTGACACAGGGCATCGACCCCAAGGTGCCTCCGATCAGTATTCTGGCGGCTGATTTTGAAGCCCATGTCTCCAGACAAGGGTCGCTGTGCAGCCAAGCGGTAGAGATGGAGTATGCTGCACGCTATCACCTGCGTGTGCATTTCGCTGAGGATCCCGCCTATCACCGGAGACTAAGCCAGAGGCTGGAGGACATGCTCCGGCGATTCGAAGAGAACTGGGAAGCGCTGGTAGTCACTCTGCGAGACTATGTTCGCGACTTGCGGAGAGGTCGGCCGGGAGACACGACAGGCCTTGATCCCCGAACACAGGCCCCCTTCATGAGCCTGCTAGTTGAGGTGCGTGCTGGCGACGGCAATCCGGGTAAGGATCTGAGCTCTGCGGCTCAGGCAACAGTCGAGATGGTTGCAGGCATCCGTGAGAGAATCGGATGGGTCGGCTTCTGGCGCAATCGAGTAGCACAGGAAGAGCTCAGAGGGTGGATCGTTGCCTTTCTGGATCGCCACGACTTGGCTTTTGAGAAACAAGAGGCGCTGGCGGATCAGATCGTGCAGCTTGCACGCTCCCTGCATACTAGGCTTACTCAAGAATGAACACTGTGCTTCTGGACGGCCTGCCCTTTGTGTTGCGCCGGAGCGGACAGCGTCGCACAGTAGAGATCACCGTGGAACGCGATGGCACACTGGTGTTTCAGGCACCTGAGGATGTCTCCCTTGAGGTTCTGGGGCAGCTCGTCAATCAGAGGCGACAATGGATCTATGACCGCCTGGGTGATAAAGGCTCGCCTACACAGCTCTGTTGGCACAGAGAGTACGTATCGGGTGAGGGCTTCTACTACTTGGGGCGTAGTTACCGACTTAAGATCGTAGATGGCGGCGAGGAGCTACCTGCATTGCGGCTTTTCCGCAGCCGCTTTGAGTTGCGCCGAGATGCCCAGGCCGAGGGACGTGGACTGTTCACTTGCTGGTACGCTTCACGACTGAGGCGGCGCCTGCCAGCGGTCGTCGGAGCATTCGCGCCCCGAGTGGGAAGGGAGTACCCCACAGTACATGTGCGTGATCTCGGGTATCGCTGGGGTTCCTGTGGGCGGAACGGTGCCCTGTATTTCCACTGGAGGTTGGTTATGCTGCCCCTTACCGTGATCGAGTATATTGCCGCGCACGAGACCGTGCATCTCGTCGAACGTTCGCATTCCGCGGCCTTTCGGGAAAGGCTTGAGCGGCTGATGCCCGACTGGGAAGATCGTGCTCAGTGGCTCACCGAAAAAAGTGCACAGTACGATCTCTAGTAGGCACGTAGCTCCCTGGCTGTCATGCTGCGGCAATAGACGTATTCGTTTCCCGATCAGCACCTGCGCAAGTCGTACGGCATCATCGCCCCGAATTCGCCTGGAGCCGCGGATCATCGGCATTCCGATCTGTGTACTGAGCTGCGATCCTTATTCGGATGTGGGATCCGCTAGATCGAGAATGTACGATTTTTGCGTGGTCGAAAACGCAAGCTTCCTTGCCTCAGGTACCTAGTCCTGTGTTGCGCTGCAAGGACGGCTGACCTCTCGTCCAACCGGTGGCAGGCCCAAAGATGACCCTGCTTCTCGTTAAGTGATTAGCGCACGCATCACACTTATCTACGGCCGGCTCTTTCGTCCTCCGATCTTGATGGCCATGTTCGACAACGGCGAGGAGTTGTGGCGCACGGCCACCTGAGATTCCGCCAGGTGCAGGTATACCTGCAAAACTACAGAGACGACGGCCAGACGACAGCGAGACGACAGAGAGGCGGACACTATAAACAATAATGAGATATATGAGAAGAATACATACGCCAGTATGGGATTCCTTCTGTCTATACCGTCTCCAGAGCTGGAGAAGATCAGTAAAGACTTAGGGATCAGCAAACAAACTATCACCCTTAAAGGCCAATCCCTATACGACTGGCTGAAAGCTACGGGAAAGAGGCGTAAAGATTACCGCGCCTTCCTCCGCCTCTGTCTCCGCCGAGACCTAGCCGACAGACCACCTGGCCAATTTAAAAGTTTGGATCGCTATGAAACTCTTAAATCACGTCTACCGGACACTCGATGAGCTGAAGCGCAACATCGAGTTCCTACCAACCGGCTTTATTGAGGTCGACAGCTTCCTTGATGGTGGCTTCATGCGTAAAGAATTGGTGATTATCGGAGGGTTCACTGGTTCGGGTAAATCCTACCTTGCCGGACAAGTCTTCCACCATATTGCCACCAAGGGCTTCAAGTCAGCCTACTTCTCCCTAGAAATCAGCAACGAGATGGTCGTCTCCAGGCTTATCGGTCAGATCGCCAACTTGAAACCGACCCGGGTTATGTGCGGACTTTTGACCAAGGACGAACACCAAGCCCGAATGTCAGCTAAAGCTAAGCTCAGCCCCTATGAGAACTTTATGCACTTTGCCGATGACCTCTACCGGCTTAAGGACATTGAGGCCAGTATTGCCACCAACAAATACGACTTTGTGGTAGTTGATTTCATCCAAAATGTCATCACCGGCGAGCGAGACGAATACGCCGCTATGAGCCTAGCCGCCCTAGAGTTCCAGCGTATGGCTAAAAAATACAACTGCTGTGTTCTGGTCATCTCCCAGCTTTCCAACGTCGCCGCCAAGTCGGGGGTGGTCGAATACAAGGGTTCCGGTGGGATTGCCATGGTGGCTGATCTGGGCTTCTTTATTCTCCGAGATGATCAAGAGCGACAGAACATGACCTTGGCACTTCGAAAAAACCGCCGAGGAATATCCGGCGTTCAGTTTGAGTTATCCTTCCGAGAACCAGGGGGGCTGATCATATGAGAAACCGTCGGCTCTTTTGGGGCTTGCACCACAAGTTGATGAGATTGATTGACGACCAGGCAGAGGCTTGACTGATGACGAGGAAACTTGCCAACAGTCACGCCTAGACATTTTTGAGACAATCCGTTTAATTCAAACTCAATGCTTGGACGTAGACGAAGACATTAACGATTTTGCCGAGAGGCTTTTTATCAGTTAATTTTTATATGTACATTCTCACCTACAATCCTAACCGAAAACGAGAATACCGGATTGTCCTTGATGATACCGGTAGGTTCTACCAGCTGGTCGATAGTGCCCGTGTAGTGGTAGCCGAGGCTAACAGCTGGCGACGTCTCAAGAAGCACGCCGAGCTGGAGAAGTTAAGGTTGACGGCAAACTTGACCTAGTTTGATACCTATTTGACTAGTAGATTCCGCTTAGCTGTGGTTGGTAGAATAGAGTATGAAAATAGGAAGCAAAGTCTCCGTCCCCTCCACCATCTACGAGAACAAGCGGGTAGATGGGATTCTCCTAGAGATTGCCCCCAAAGCCCCCGGGAAAAAAGTCACCCATTTTGGCTATCGAGTTAAAACTTGTGAGGGCGTGTCCTTTTACAGTTTGGAGGACTTAAAGCCCGATTCCTAGTTGTCTTTCGGGGTTATTATCAACCCTATCACTGGTTGAGGCAGGCTGACCCCGAAAGTGAGCTATGAATCAACAAGAAGAACTCTATACCGAAGCTACCGACCTCTTCTACTCGTTGGAAGAGGATTTTCTTTCGTCTCCCGCAAGTTATTCATTACCCAAAAAGGGAAGGAGACGGACGATGAACGAGAAACGCGGCGCCTATTACTGGATCGACGGCCAACCCTATGTTTCCGTTACTGAGGTTTTGAAGGTTCTGGATAAACCGGCTCTGATGCGCTGGTATGGCAAACAGGTTTATCTGGCTATGCTGGCCGACCCCAGCCTCAACGAATCCGACGCCCTGTCCGCCCCCTACGCCATCTCCGGCAGTGCCAAGGCCAGAGGCTCCACCGGCCACTCCATTGTCGAGGCCTACAAACAGACGAAAAACTATATCGAGGGGATCGACGAGAAGTACCGAGGTTACGCTCAAGCCTTCTACCAGTGGACCAAGGACAACCATGTCCACATCGTCGAACATGAGAGGACAGTGGTCTCCAAGAAGTTCGGTTACGCTGGCAGGTTGGATCTTCTGGTTCAGCTCAACGGTTCGCCCGATTTGGTGGTAGCTGATGTGAAAACTGGAAAAGACATCTACAGCGAAGCCTTTCTTCAGTTGTCCGCCTATCGCCAAGCCCTGTCCGAGGATGGAGTCGTGGCCGACGGTATCGCTGTCCTGCTCCTTCAGGAGGACGGAAGCTATAAGTACCAGCTCTGCCAGACCGACTACATCGTCGAGTTTCGAGCGGCTAAAAGGCTGTGGGAATGGCTCAACTCCGACGAGCTCAAGCAACTACGCAAGTATGCCAGAAGGAGGTCAGCGTGATGGCTAAGCTCATCTTCCTCTGTAAGGACGCCAACAACAGATTGGTGAACGTCGAGACGTCTGAGACCGAGATCGACAAGCTGATGGAGCACTATGAGGCCTTCGACAAGGTGATTGCCAAGTATGGCTTGACCCGCCTATCGGAGCGGACACGCAGCAGACCCAAAGAGACCATCAAGTTCGATGGCAAGACCTGTCCTGTTTGCGGGAACCCCGTCTACGACAACCGAGCACGCAAGCAGAGCGGCGAGTATAAGGCAACAGCGCCCGATTTCGCCTGCTCCAGCAAGGAGTGTACCGGTGGCCGTAACGGGCAGAAATGGGCTGTCTGGCCGGATCAGTATGAGATCACCAACAGCACCTAGTCCTCAACGGGGGAGCCAGTCGTAAGACAAAACTCCCCCCAACAGTTTTAGATGTTAAAATACCAGTATGACCGAACGAGCGATCGTCAGTAACGGACACAACGACAACGGCCGTGAAGGTGTCCTGATTGTCAACCCCCTAGAACAATCTCAAGTTACCCAAGCTCTGCGAGAGCAAGTCAAAAAGGCCGTTGATTGGGAATACCAGCAACCCTGTGATGATTTAAACCTCTGGGCTGATCGGGTTAAGGATCGCTTCTTTGACTGTATCGTCTACCCCGACCGTCCCCCCTTACCCGATCCTGTCATTGGCATTGAGAAAATGCGTCATGACACTCTGGCTGCCTACAAGCTCAATCGAAACGCCCAAGGATTGCTCTATCAGATCACCATCAACGAGAGGCACTTTAAAGACGAAAACGACCGCAAAGTCTGGGCTTTCGGTGGTACCTACGGTCTGGTGGAGACCCTGACCCACGAGCTGGGTCATCTTTGGCAGCAGAACGCCGGTGAACACCCCTACCGTGAAGGCAGCAATACCCACAATAAGGAGTTTGTCGATCGGATGGAGGCTATCGGCGTCCACCCCAAACCGGTTACTGGCGTCCACTACAGGCAGGCCGATGGTATGTTTGAGAAGTTCATGAAGGAGTACGGGATAGCTAAACCCGAAATGCCCGAGGGTGACTTTGATATCGACTGGTTCCGGTTCTTTGCCGAGTTCTTTGATGGCTACAAACCCAGGGGAAAATCAACCCTGCACAAATGGGCTTGCCCTGAATGTGGCTTTGCTGTCAATGCCACCACCCGAAAAGACATCAACCTTATCTGTGGCGACTGCAAGATCGAAACCGGCGATGATATCTTCTTTGTCCGAAGCGAGCGAAGACGCCCCAACAGTCATCAATTAAAGCCGGTCGGATGATATTTGAAGGGTACCTTATGGGAGCGCCGGTCTACTCTAGTTTTGATTGCGAGGATGGAGTTATCTACTGCGTGGATCCAATGATTTTCGACATTCCGCGAAGAAAAGATTGCCTGCCCGATATGCGGTACAGAATTAATAGATTACACTTTTTTCTCGTCAATTCAGTAAAGGAGAACTATGGCTACTAGTTTTAAGGCTAATATTGAAGGTCAGAGCGGGGATTGGAAGGTAATTATCTACAACGAACCCTGGTCTGATAGAGTGAAGATATATATAACCCAGAAATATAAAGGTCAGCTCTTCGTCGGCCTTATTGACAAGGACGGGTTTATTGAGATGAACGAGATCCCAGAGGGTATGGCTGATGTCAGGCCATCGATGGTGCTGTCTCGGCATACGTGGCTGGCTATGGCTGACTGCTTTAGTCAGGGCGTTCCTGAGACCAAGATTGAAGTTGTTGACGCAGAGATAAAGGCCATGAAGTACCACCTCGAGGATATGAGGGCATTAGTATTTCGACAGCCCAAGAAGAGATGAGCCTCCCCGAGCGCAGCATCCAGTCCCAAGTCCTTCAATATCTCGGCTACCGTGGTATCAAGGCTTTCCGGATCAACTCCGGCATGATTGCTACCGGTGAGGGCAGGAACCGACGATTGGTGCGTCTGGCTCCGAAAGGTTTTAGCGACATTGTCGGGGTGCTACCCGAAAGTGGCCGTGCCCTGTTCATTGAGGTCAAGGCTCCTAAGGGCAAGCTCACCATTCATCAACAGCTTTTCTTAGAGGAGATGAGAGGGCAGGGGGCAGTGGCTTTCGTAGCTCGATCTATCGAGGACTGTGAGAGGGAGCTTGGGGAGATGATACGGAGATGATAGTCCGAGACGGGATCACCATATCGGCTATTCTCTAGGCGGCTGCTTCACAGATCAGCGTGAACTTGCTGTTTAAACATTAACCCTTCTCTTCTTTCAACTACTTTACTACATAGGGTAAGTAAATCTTATTGGACAATTCTGGTTTAGGCTCAAATCCTAACTCAAGAGTATTAATGATATGATACCAAGCATCCGGATTAGCCACTCGAGCCAAATCTTCAGTTAAGTATTTATATGGCATCCAAGCTTTTGCCACATCAAAATTTCCCCTGTTCCACCACAAGCCCAAAGCCCCCCTATCCCCATCTCCAGTGTCAAAATTATCATCAATGGCAAAAAGAGGACAAGCATGATTACTCACAAACTCAAACCCTTCCGGCAACCGCTGAACCATCCCATCTCTTGTTTCCAAGGACCATTGGTGAACCGGAAAAGCTAGCAATATCGGCCCATTTTGTAATTTTCTCTTCAACTCATCTATAATTCCTTCTATTTCATCTACCTGGTACAATCTAACCTTAAAGCTGGTAGCTCGATAATTTAAAGCATCCCTTAATTGTTCTTCCGAAGGAGGAGCGGTTGGGCTCGGCACCTCAAGATGGTTTGGGGCCAAATGATTCCGACAAATTCCCTGATTCATCAAAACCCCACCAATGAAATTGGTGTTACCATATTCATTCCCAGTAATCCCACTAATAAAGCTAGGATTAAACACACAGTCAGAATCAAGGTCAGCCGAATACTGATTGACTCGTCCTCGCTGAAACCCACCCCTCAATCTGTTCATGTGCATTCTCATCAACTCCGCCGCCGAAAATATAGCACAGTTAGTACTTCCCTGACCGGAAACCTCAAACGGCAAATTATCTTCCCAGCTAATTCTCTCTGGCAGTGTCTCTGCAACAGGTGCTGCCTCAACTACATTGTTTGTCTTAAACTTATCCGCTACTGTCTCAACGGCCAATCCGGCCGCTGTCAATCCGGCCAACTTCAAAAAATCTCTCCTGCGACATTTTCCACGGCTCTGCAGACCTTTGACTCCCCTAGTTGTTGCCGACATGCTCCCCTCCGGCTCTACCCTTGTCTCACCAGGGTCATACTCGACGCATTCTCAGAGGTTCAGGGCGCCATATTACTCGATATTACCGATCCAAGATAATCCCATCGTGTAGGGGTTGGCGCGCTACCTCTGAATAAACTATAATCGCCGTGTGAATCGGACGATTATTCCCCTTTTCTCTACTATGGGAGCCGCCGATGACCTCTTCTAGATCAACTGTGATCCTTGCTGTTCGTCTAGTCATTGCGATCACCCTGTTGGCCGGTCTCGTCGCCTGCTCTGGTGTACCCCCAACCCTTGCGAGCCTGCCACAGGAGGTTGTGTCGTCGGAGCAGCCCCCGCCACCGACCATCACCGCCACACCTCTACCAACAGCGACGCCCCCGCCGACCGCAACTGTGACAATCACGGCTGTGCCCGATCCAACAACAGTTGATGCTTCAGAATTAGCTGAAAAGACGGGAGCGATACAGCTTGAAGGATTTACTTTTAACTGGAACGAGACGGAGGAGAGAGTGGAGTATGTGGACGAGAAGGGTAGGTCTATTGCTTATTGGACTTCGGAAGGGCGAATTGAGCTAATGCTGGGAGTAGTCGAGTTAGATTTTCAAGTACATAGAGGATTGTTTATAAAAGAAGATTCTCGAGTGGTAGCTCAAAGGTATCAAGAGACTGGCAAGATGCCTCTTCCGTTTTATGCTGATAGCGGAATTGTGGGCGAGTTTGGTTATAATGAAACGATACTGTATGTGTCCAAGCTTGCAGACAATTCCCCCATCGTTGCTTTTTCCAGCGGAAGTCTGAAGAGATTTAGGGTAGATGCTGGTACGAAAGAAAACGATGCGGTTATGTTTACGACGACAGAGGGTGATTTTTATCGCTTTACTGGTAAGATAAGTGAGGGGTGGGTTGTGCCTGAATCTGTAGTATCTGGAGATATTATGCTCTTGGCAACCAATCCTGAGTTTAGCGAACTTCCAATTCCTCAATATAGAGATTCTATGTTTTTAATTGGAAAAGAATATTTTAGGAAAGTAGATATTTTGGGCTTGCGTGATCTGATGACGGATAATTTTGGTCGGATCATTATGATGGCTAGCGAGACAGATAATTAGTCCCCTGTTAGCAAATGCTATAATTAGCCAAATGGCCAACAAAGGCGGCAGACCCACCAAATACGATCCTTCCCTCTGCGACGAACTGCTGAAGTTCTTCGACATCGAGCCTCACTTCGAGACCCCTGTCGTCACCACCACCAAGAATGGCACTGTGACAGAGAGCATCAAGTTCATCCCCTCTGATCTTCCTACCTTGGCTGGCTTTGCCAAAAAAATAGGCGTCCACCGAGACACCATTCACGCTTGGTCGACGGCCACTGACGACAAAGGTGAGCTAGTCCACCCCGAGTTCTCCGACGCCATAAAAAGAGCCAAGGAGTGCCAAGAGAGTATTTTGATCACCAACGGCCTGAAAGGTTTATACAGCACGGCCTTTGCCATCTTCACCGCCAAAAACATTCTGGGGTGGACTGATCGACAGGATCTCACTTCTGGCGGAGGAAAGATCAGTGTAGAAATCCGCGACTATGGCGACAAAACTCACGATAACCCTGCAACCTAAACAACGTGAAGCCTTGCGGCTTAGCGAGGCCACCCCTATCACCTTGTACGGAGGCGCCAAGGGGGGCGGGAAAAGCTACCTGGTTCGGGCCAGAGAGGTCAAGCGTCGGCTCCAGCACGCTGACTCCAAGGGCCTGATCATCCGCAAGACCTACCCCGAACTGCTGGCCAACCATATCCGGCCATTCTTCCGCGAATATCCCGCCGTCAAGAGCTGGTATAACAAGGCCGAGAAGACCATCTACTGGCCCAACGGCTCCACCACCGAGTTTTCCTATCTTCGCAGAACCGACGACGTTTACACCTACCAAGGGCGGGAGTACGAGGGCATCGCCGTCGACGAGATCACCCAGCACGAGGAGGAGGTGTTCAAGACCCTGACTTCATCGGTGCGTACCACCAACCCCGACATCAAGCCCTCGATCCTCCTCACCGGCAACCCGGGAGGCATTGGTCATCAGTGGGTCAAGCGGCTGTTTATCGATCGCCAGTTCAACCCCGAAGAGAGGCCACAAGACTACGCTTTCGTTCCGGCCAAGGTTTACGACAACAGAGCCCTAATCGATAACGACCCGGCATACCTTGACCGTCTCAAATCCCTGCCCGAACACCTAAGGCGGATGTACCTGGAAGGCGACTGGAAAGTCTACGCCGGCATCGCTTTCAGCGAGTTGTCCGAGCGGATCCACATCGCCAGGCCCTTCAAGCTCCCATCCCATACCAAGTTCTTTGCTGGTTTCGACTGGGGCTACGACCACCCCTACGCCTTTGTCCTCTTCGGTCTGACCCAAAAGAAGACGGTTTACGTGGTCAAGTGTGCCTCCGAGCGACAGAAGCGCCCCGACCAGATCGCCGCTAAGATCAAGACCCTGCTTGAGGGCATCAGCCACATCTACATCTATTCGGGTACCGACATCTGGAATGATTCGGGCCGGTCATCGATCTACGAACAACTGCGGGACGCTATCGGTGATAAAGCCACCTTCGTTAAGGGCTACACCAAGCGGGAGCAGGGGGTGGCTGAAATCCGGAAATACGTCGCTTGGGAGGGGACAGCCAAGGGCAAGCCGAGGCTCTATTTTTTCGAGAATACCCTGCCGGTGTTCAACACAGTGCGCTCGATGCAGTACGACCCCAGACACCCCGAGGACGTTCTAAAGATCGATGCCGACAAGTACGGTTTCGGTTGGGATGACTACTACGACGCCTTCCGTTACGGGTTGATGTCCCGAGTCCACCCCTACTCAACCGACAAGAAGATCGAGCCAGGTACCGGCGAAGAGCTACTAGAAGAGATCCTAAAACAACAACGCGTTAAAAGTTCAATCAAAACATGGCGATAATCCTGTCCGAAGCCGCCCAGATAGAGGACTTTCTCTATCGGGAGCTACAAAAACACTTCAGCAAGAAGCTGGTCGACGTGCGGGAACGCATTCGTCTGGTACCAGATCTATACAAGTTCAAGACCGAAGACCCCTATTTCTGGGGGCAGGCCAAGGGGAAAATCCCCCAGCACTATTCGCTCTATTTTGACGACGAGTTCGTCTGCGACTTCGACTCCACCCATCCGCCCGAGGCGATTCTCCTGCAGTTCTGGCGGGGCCTAACCCAGCTCTACGAGCAGCGCAAAATCTATTTTGACAAGGGGTTGTACAAGGCCGAAGAGGATATCATCAAGGACGAGAAGAAGAAGGAAGCCCGCCAACGCAAAGAGCGAGTCAGGAAGGCCAAAGCTCCCCCCGAGGTCAAGGCAGTTCTCAATAAGCTACTGAAGGAGAACGGGAAGGGAGACGGCTAATGATCCGCCTGCCCATCGCCCCGACTCCCGAGGAGCTGGAGATCTACAACATCATGGTCAAGCGGACCTGCACCGTACGAGGCACCGCCCATCTCTACTCGTTGATCGACGACCCCCTGGACAAGTTCATTCTGGCCTTCGTCTTTGAGCTGGGCCACACTCAAAAGGATTGTCAGCTGGCCGCTGGCAGGTCTAAGGCCGCCATCTGGGCCCGGATCAAGCGGATCAAAGGGGTGCTGGAGGAGTACGGTCTGGCTAACCGTTTATTAGTTTCGGCTGATAACATCAAGGTATGACCCTACTCGAACTCCTCAAGGACCGCTTCACCCAAGCCAAGAAGTTCACCCAAAAAAATACATCGACGGCGTCAAGCGGGCCATCGACGACTATGAAGCCAAGGACGTCAACCTGGTGGAGATAGCCGCCTCTTCCGAAGCCGCCGCTATCAGCAAACGCTACGAGTTCGTTATTCCTCTGATCTTCACCAACACCGAGGCCATGAAAGCCTCCCTTTGGGATCGATTGCCCGATCTGATCTTTAAAG
>CAYOUT010000008.1:0-57936 GCA_964407215.1 uncultured Anaerolineales bacterium
CACATGCGGCTTTGTGCGCTCGTATGTCTGCTTTGCCATTCCCGAGATCCTCCTTCACGCGTCAGAGCACTGATTGTGCGCAATTATCTCAATCTAATGTCCGATGGACCGCCTGCCGAAACGGCAAACCGCTCAATTATAGCAGATTGCTACAGCTTGGCAAAAACACCCCACAGCAGTCTATCCTCGCGAGCCACTGGAACCAGCGCTACAGGCCGAAAGCGCCTCCGAGCAACCGCTCCGACACCTCCTTCGGCACCGGCGCATAGTGGTGAAACTCCATGCTAAAAGCTCCTCGCCCTTGAGTTGTCGAGCGTAGTTCAGTGGCGTACCCAAACATCTCCGCCAGTGGCACGTGAGCCCGGATCTTTTGGCTTCCCCCGGGCGACGGCTCCATGCCACTGATCTCGCCCCGTCGGCCGTTCAGGTCTCCGATGGCGTCGCCCACATGCTCTTCGGGCACCGCCACCTCAACCTGCATGATCGGCTCGAGCAACACAGGCCCCGCAGCCTGCACCGCCCTCTGGAAAGCCAGCCCTGCCGCTCGCGAAAACGCCGCCTCGTTGGATTCGCCCTCTATGTAGACGCCGTCCACCAACTTGACCGCGACGCCTACGAGTGGATACCCAGCCAGGACCCCACCAGACATGGCCTCTCTGACCGATACTTGCACCGCCGTTGCATAAAGCTCTGGGACCACCTCGGGGGGCGTCTCGTTGCTGAAGCTGAACCCTTGCCCCTGCGGCAACGGTTCGATCTCTAGCATCACCTTGGCATACTGCGGCTTGGCCCCGCGAGCGAATACGAACTCGTCTTCCCCGCGTGCGGGGCGCGTGATGGTCTCCCGATACGCAATTTGAGGCTTGCCGACCTTGGCCCACACCTTGAACTCCCGGACCAACCGCTCGACAAGAATCTCGAGATGCAGCTCCCCCATACCAGAGATAATGGTCTGCCCCGTATTCTCGTCGGTGCGAACCTGAAACGTCGGATCTTCCTCACAAAGGTGTCGCAGCGCCGTCACCATCCGGTCGTGATCCGCCATCGTTCGCGGCTCAATCGCCACATAGATTACGGGCTCCGGGAACCGAATCGATTCCAGCACAACCGGAGCCGAGGGGTCGCAAAGCGTATCGCCCGTAAAGGTGAACTTGAGTCCGCCGACCGCGGCGATATCCCCCGCCAGCACCTCATCGAGGTCCTCTCGGTGGTTCGCGTACATACGGAGGAGTCGACCTATACGTTCTTTTTTTGCCTTTGGAGAGTTGAAAGTGGAAGAGTTGGAGCGTAACACACCAGAATAGACGCGCATGTAGGCCAACCTTCCCACGAATGGGTCGCTCACGGTCTTGAACACCAGCGCACTGAAGGGCTCACTGGGGTCGGCGTGGCGCGCCACCGTCTCCTTGGTTTGGGGATGGTGCCCCACAATGGCGGGCACGTCCAAAGGAGAGGGAAGGTAATCTACGATCGCGTCCAGAACCGGCTGTATACCCTTGTTGCGAAGAGCGGCCCCGCAAAGCACCGGCACCGCCTGTCCGGCCAGCGTCGCTTTGCGCAGGCCGGCCCGCAACTCTTCCGAGCTCAACTCCTCACCCTCGAGATACTTGGCGAGCAAGGCGTCATCCGCCTCAGCGATGGTCTCGACAAGTCTCTCTCTCGTTTCCGCCACCAGCTCCTTTAACGACTCGGGCACGGCCACCCTATCGGGGGCACGGCCAAGGTCGTCGTGATAGTGCAGAGCTACGTTGTCGATCACGTCGACAACACCGGTGAATGAGGATTCGGCTCCGATTGGCACCTGTATCGCCACAGGTACAGCTTCCAGGCGTTCTCTAATCATCTCTGCCGAACGCCAGAAGTCGGCTCCCGTACGATCCATCTTGTTAATGAAGCAAATGCGCGGAACCTGAAACCGGTCCGCCTGCCTCCAGACCGTTTCGGACTGAGGCTCCACACCTTGTACTGCGTCGAACACAACGACTCCACCGTCCAGCGCACGCAAGCTGCGCTCTACCTCTGCGGTAAAGTCGATATGCCCGGGTGTATCGATGATGTTAATGCGGTGCTCGCGCCAATAGCAGGTGACCGCTGCAGATGCGATGGTAATGCCCCGCTCACGCTCTTGTTCCATCCAATCCGTTACGGTGGTTCCCTCGTCTACATTGCCCAGACGATAGGTCCGGCCCGTGTAGAACAAGATGCGTTCCGTCGTGGTAGTCTTGCCCGCATCGATATGCGCGATGACACCAATATTCCTGATTCGTTGCAGTGAATCGTCTCCAGCCACCGTATACTCCATTCATCTCTTGTGTTTCGGACACAAGCACCGTATCAGGAGCTCGGGATAGGCCACTGCAACGCTCAGGGCGGCTATCGCACGTATGGATACCGAACTGTGCTACCAGCGGTAGTGCGCGAAAGCCTTGTTGGCATCCGCCATACGATGCGTATCCTCGCGACGCTTCACCGCGGCCCCTGTGTTGCGAGACGCATCCAAGATCTCATCGGCAAGTCGCTGCGAGAACTCTCTACCAGGCCGGTTCTTGGTAGCCGTCAACAGCCACCGCATGGCCAATGAGGTTCGGCGATTCGGGCTGACCTCGACAGGAACCTGGTAGGTAGCACCACCCACACGACGCGGTTTGACCTCGATCATGGGTGAAATGTTGCGAATCGCCTGCTCGAACGTCTCCAGCGGATCCCTTCCAGCGCGTTCTCCGACCGTGGCCAGTGCCGCGTACACGATGCTCTGGGCAACGCTCCTTTTGCCCCGCTCCATAACCTTGTTGATGAACCTAGCCAACAGCTCGCTATTGTACCTGATGTCCGGCTCGACTACTCTGCGTTCGGGCCGATAGCGTCTCGGCATTCTCGAATCCTCCCAATCTATTCGGCCTACTCTCCTACTGCATCGCGGCTAGACAAGGCACGAGGAGCTTGCGAGCTCCTCCACAGTGCACAGGCCGCAGGCCGATGCCGGCACAAGGCACAGCCCTGGCGCGGCGCGTCTAGCTCTTCTTGGCGCCGTAGCGCGAACGGCCCCGCTTGCGCCCCTCAACACCGGAAGCATCCAGCGTGCCCCGGACGATATGGTATCGCACACCGGGGAGATCTTTTACCTTGCCCCCGCGCACCAGCACCACCGAGTGCTCTTGTAGATTGTGCCCCTCGCCCGGGATGTAAGCCGTTACCTCGATACCGTTGGATAGGCGCACGCGGGCGATCTTGCGCAGAGCCGAGTTTGGCTTTTTGGGCGTGATGGTGCGCACCTGCGTACACACGCCGCGCCGCTGAGGCGCAACCTTGCCCTGTACTGTGCGCCCCGTCAGCGCATTGTGCGAATAGCCGAGCGCTGGCGCCTGTCGCTTCTTGGATGCCGTCTTGCGGCCCTTGCGCACTAGCTGGTTAACCGTCGGCAATGCAATCCTCCTGTCTCTGTCAGAGGGGGCCCAGTCATCTACACCCACAAAAGGCGAGTATAACATGGACCCCCTTGAGTGTCAAAATACTTGAGTGAGGCCCTCATTCAACAAACGCTCTCTCATGAAGAGGAGCCGAACCCCAAACCTATGCCCAGGGAGGGCAACACGTTGACCGTGTCCTCCCGCCCGAGTTGCACGATCTCGCCGCTCTCGTTGAACACCTCTACCGCGAGTCCCAGAGCCTGCAGCTCCTTAATGAGTACGCTGAACGACTCGGGGATACCAGTCTCGGTGACGGGCTCTCCTTTGACTATGGCCTCGTAGGTCTTTACACGGCCGGTTACATCATCCGATTTGATGGTAAGCATCTCTTGCAATGTATGGGCAGCTCCATAAGCCTCCAACGCCCACACCTCCATCTCACCGAATCGCTGACCGCCGAACTGCGCCTTCCCACCCAGAGGCTGCTGTGTTACCAAAGAGTACGGCCCCGTCGATCTGGCGTGCACCTTGTCCTGCACAAGGTGTGCCAGCTTGAGCATGTAGATGATGCCAACCGTCACTGGCTGATCGAACGGCTCGCCCGTCCTGCCATCGTACAGGATCATCTTGCCCGTAGTCGGCAAAGGCAGGCCGGTGCGCCGCCCTACCTCCAAGGCTTTGCTCACCACCTCTGAGGGAGAGAGCCCATCCACCTCTTCACCCCCGTCTCGCAGCCAGAGTCGCAAGCAAACGTCACGTGCGAGATCCTTGGCACGTTCGACCTGTTCGTCAGTTGCGTTGTTGTCCTCATACACCATGATGGCGTCCGCATCATAGCCCTGCTCCTGCAGCCAGAGCCGCATCCAGGTCCGCCGCGCCAACGATTCATCGGCAAGGATCCGCTCGATCTCGTCCACGGCCAAGCCTGCGCCGCTTAGCTGAGTCCCGAGATACACCTCGCGGGCCTCTGCGTCATCGCGCAAAGCCTCGGTATCGATCTCTTGTTCGACAAACCAAGTCCAGGAGCGCTCGCCCAGATCCTTCCAAGCGCGATCGATGATCCACGCCCTGCCGAGCTCGGCCGCGATCTCGGCTTCGTCGGCACCGTCCGAAACCGGTGTCATCACGCGGAACCCGAGGCGATCCGCGGCCCAACCCAAGTGGGTTTCCAGGATCTGACCCACGTTCATACGAGCTGGCACGCCCAGCGGGTTCAGGATGATATCCACCGGTGTACCGTTCGGCAGATAGGGCATGTCTTCGACGGGCACCACCTGCGAGATGACGCCCTTGTTCCCGTGGCGCCCCGCCATCTTGTCACCCTCTGTGACTTTTCGGCGCTGTGCCACGCTCACTCGCACCGACTTTTCGACGCCGGCCGACATCTCACGATGGTCGTCGCGGGTGAAGACCCTGACGTCCACCACCGTGCCCTCTTCACCATGCGGGAGCCGCAGTGAAGAGTCTTTGACCTCGCGCGCCTTCTCTCCAAAGATCGCCCGTAGGAGCTTCTCCTCCGGCGTGAGCTCGGTCTCACCCTTGGGCGTGATCTTGCCCACCAGGATGTCCCCTGGCCCCACCTCAGCGCCTACGTAGATGATCCCCTCCTCGTCGAGATTACGGAGAGCCTCTTCCCCCACGTTGGGGATATCGCGCGTGATCTCTTCAGGGCCGAGCTTGGTGTCTCGAGCATCGATCTCGTGCTTTTCGATGTGCACGGAGCTGAACTTATCCTCGCAAACCAGGTTCTGGCTGATCAGGATGGCGTCCTCATAGTTAGCGCCTTCCCAAGACATAAACGCACATAGCACGTTCTGTCCCAGTGCGAGCTCGCCCTGATCCGTAGAGGACGAATCGGCCAGCACCTGCCCCACCATCACATGCTGCCCCTTGCTCACAATGGGCCGTTGGTTGATGCTGGTAGATTGGTTGGAGCGACCGTACTTGCGCAACGGCTGGCGAACGATCTCTCCATTGGTAGCGATAGACACCTGGTCGTTCTGCACGCTCACAACATCGCCCTCGACCGCGGACATCAACACTTGACCTGAATCAGCAGCTGCTTGGTACTCCATCCCGGTGCCCACTAACGGGGCTTCGGGCATAACGACCGGCACCGCTTGGCGCTGCATGTTAGAGCCCATCAGCGCGCGGTTTGCGTCGTCGTGCTCGAGGAACGGGATCAACGCGGCAGAGACGCCCACCACCTGCTTGGGCGAGACGTCCATATACGACACGCGGTCGACAGTCTCGATCATAAACTTGTCGTACACGCGCACCGATACGCGGTCCGTCTCAAACTGGCCCTTGGCGTCCAACGGCGAGTTGGCCTGGGCGATGACATAGTGCTCTTCTTCGTCGGCCGAGAGATAGACCACCTCGCCAATCACAAAGGGCATAACACGGAATTCGCTCTGATCGAGCCCCTTCAGCGTCTGAGCCAACGCCTCGTCCACCACGTCGCCCTGATCGGCGATCACCTCACCCGTCTCTTCATTCACTATCCGCTCGCGCAACGTGCGCCCTACAAGATCACGCGGATCGTTAGGCGCAGTGCGCGCCACCTTGCGGTAAGGTGTTTCGATAAAGCCGAACTCGTTAACCTTGGCGAACGTTGCCAAGCGGCCGATCAGCCCGATATTGGGGCCTTCCGGCGTTTCGATGGGGCAGATACGCCCATAGTGGCTATAGTGCACATCGCGCACATCAAAGCCTGCGCGCTCTCGGCGGAGGCCGCCCGGTCCCAAGGCCGACAGGGTACGCTTGTGTGTCAGCTCATCCAGCAGGTTGGTCTGGCTCATGAACTGTGACAGCTGGCTGCCGCCAAAGAACTCGCGCACCACAGCCACCACCGGACGAATGTTAATCAGCGAGATGGGCGACACCTGGTCCGGATCACGGATGCTCATGCGCTCGCGCACCACCCGCTCCATGCGTAAAAAACCGACGCGTAACTGGTTCTGGATCAGCTCGCCAACCGTCTTCACCCGGCGGTTCCCCAGGTGATCGATATCGTCAGCATCCTCGATCCCGTTGTTCACTTGGATGATACGAGACACGATCTTGACGATATCGCCCTTGGTCAGTGTGCGATGATTGATCGGCAGATTGGCGCCGAGACGTCGGTTCAGCTTGTAGCGACCGACCTTTCCCAGATCATATCGCCGCGGGTTGAACAGCAACGACTCGAGATAGGTGCGCGCGTTGTCCAGAGTCGCCGGATCCCCGGGGCGCATCTTTTTGTAAAAGTCCTCCAGCGCCTCCACAGCCGTCTCGGTGGTATCGTGAGCCAGCGTAGACTCGATGTAGGGGTGTTCTGGCGCCGTGTCCACGGTCGAAAAAAGCTCCATGAGCTCTTCATCCGACCCCTCGTGAATCTCCACATCCTCGATCCCGTCAGCCACCGCTCCCAGCGCGCGCAGAAGCACCGTCACAGGGATGCGCCGCTTGCGATCCACCTTCACAGAGATCAGATCGCGCTTGCTGGTCTCAAACTCGAGCCACGCGCCGCGGTTGGGGATCAGTTTCGCCATTGCCAACTGCCGCCCGGTAACGCGATCCTCGTCCACCGTGAAATAAGCGCCGGGCGAACGGATCAATTGACTGACCACCACACGCTCGGCGCCGTTAATGATGAATGTGCCGTTGGAGGTCATGATCGGGAACTCGCCCATATACACATCCTGGACGACCGGTAGATCCGTATCGCGGTTGTAAAGCAGCACCTTTACGTACAGCGGCGCCGAATATGTCGTATCGCGATCTCGACACTCCTCTTCCGTATAGGTCGGCGCATCAAAGCGGTAATCGAGCCCAAACTCCCGATTCAGATCCTCGTTAAACCCCGGGAAGTGGAGCTCCAAATTCTTGTTAAAGCTGATGATAGGCGAGACCTCGTGGAAGAGCTCCCTCAAGCCCTCGATCTGGAACCATTCGTAGGATTGTAGCTGTGTCTCGATGAGATCGGGAATCGCCAGCACGTCAGGAATGCGCGCATAGGACTTGCGGCGCTTGCTCACCGTTGGAGTGCTCAACACAGTGTGTACTATCCCCGAAATTGTCATAGGTGATCACTCTCCTTGCAGAAGACACTGGGCCGTAGACAAGCCCTGTAAGAACCCACGGAGCCACTGAACGCGACCGCCCGAAGACGATACAGCAGAGCCACGCCTTAGCATAACAATGCCGCCCTGTTCCGGAACTCAACAGGGCGGTTGCGTGATATTCTGGTCCTCTCGTGGATTCACGGCGTCGTGCAGGCCAGAGCCCCGTCAAAAGCGATTATCATGATTGATAGGGGAGTGGGCCTACCAACAACGCATACAATGAACAACTGGCCAGCCGTGGCATTCGCAGCACATTATTATACTATGCCGCGTCGAATTGTCAAATCACGCTGGCAGCTCTTTCGCGAGACCATGCGCCCAGGGGAAGAGGCCGCAAGGTCGCACGAGCCATCACCTGCCAACGCCTTATTCATGGATGCCATGAACGAGCTGTATCGTCACCGATCAGTGGGTGATCCGCCTCCGAGCATACCATCCACCTCGCGTTTGAGCGTCTCCAGGTCGGCAAAAGAACGATAGACCGATGCGAATCGCACATAGGCCACAGGGTCGAGGTCCTTAAGGCGATCCATGACCATCTCGCCTATCACACGGCTGGGCACCTCTGGCTGGCCCAGTGCGTACAGGCTGCTCTCTATGTCGTCCACTATTTGCTCGATCATCTGGCTGGCTACAGGGCGCTTGGCACAGGCCCTCCAGATACCCTCAAACAGCTTCTGCCGATCCAAGTTCTCTCTACGGCCATCGCGTTTGATAACCAGTAGTGTGACTTTGGCCACTTGTTCGTACGTTGTGTAGCGCTGGCTACACGCCAAGCACTCGCGGCGCCGCCGAATCCCCTCGCCCACCTCGCGGGTGTCGACGACTCGCGACTCGGTCGCGCCACAAAAAGGGCATTTCATGGGCTACCCCCAAGGCGCATCCCAGCATCACGCCCAGAGCATCAGCCCGGGCTAGCGCTGCGATGCTGCCTCGACTATATCCATGCTCCCTAACGGCGCAGGAAGGACGGTATGTCGAGCTCCTCTTTATCCAGGTTCCTCCGTGGAAACTCGATGGTTTTGCTTTGTTGGGTTTGAGGTTGGGGCTGCTGCGGTTGTTGGCGTGCCTGGGCCTGCGGCCGAGCCACATCCTCTCCCTCTTTGGGCTCCTCCCTGGAGGGCGCCGCCTTGGCTACCCCGTCAAAACCCGTCGCGATGACGGTGACATGCACCTCTTCCGCCAGAGATTCGTCGATCGCAGCCCCAAAGATGATGTTCGCCTCGGGGTCCACCATCTGACGGATGATTTCTGCCGCGTCGTTCACCTCAAACAGCGTAAGGTTCTGCGTCCCTCTGATGTTGAACAGCACGCCCTTGGCCCCATCGATACTCACATCGAGCAGACCGCTGTTGACGGCCTGTGTCGCGGCCTCGATCGCACGGTTCTCGCCGCGCCCAACACCGATGGCCATCAGTGCCGAGCCGCCATTACCCATAATGGAACGCACGTCATTAAAGTCAACATTCACCAAACCCGTGCCGGTGATCAGGTCCGAGATGCCTTGGATTCCCTGGCGCAGCAAGTCGTCCGCTGCGAGGAACGCATCACGCATCGACGCCTTGCGATCCACCACCTGCAGCAGGCGGTCGTTCGGGATAATCACGAGTGTGTCCACATTCTCTCGCAGGCGTGTGATCCCCTCTGTAGCGATTTTAGCGCGACGCCCGCCCTCAAAGCTAAACGGCTTGGTGATCACGCCCACGGTCAGCGCGCCCAGGCTGCGGGCGGCCTTGGCTACTAGAGGCGCACCGCCAGTGCCCGTACCGCCGCCCATTCCCGCGGTCACGAACACCATATCCGCCCCACGCAATAACTCACTGATATCCGATGTAGATTCCTGCGCGGCCTTTTCACCCACCGTAGGGTCGCCGCCACAGCCGAGTCCGCGAGTCACTTTGTCACCGATCCGCAATCGAACAGGCGCCTGAGACATCTCCAAAGCCTGGGCGTCGGTGTTCAGCGATACGAACTCAACCCCCTGCACGCCAACCTCAATCATGCGGTCGACGGCATTGGATCCTGCGCCTCCCACGCCCACCACTTTGATCTGAGCAAAGCCATCAAGATCTCCAACGTGCTCCATCGTGTGCTCCTTTGTCAGTACCCTTACACCCTCGGCAAGATAAGTTTCAGCCACTCTACGAACCGACCGTGCCATCCACCACGAGTATTCAGCCGTGGAGTGCTCTCCACAACCGCAGTCTCTGCGCGTATGCCCCACAGCAACAGCCCCACTGCCGTCGCATATGCGGGGCTGCTGATCGTCTCCACCAACCCATGCAGGCGGCGTGGCATCCCCACCCGCACCGGCATCTGCAGAACGCGTGCCGCTAATTCTCGTATCCCTGTCAGCGAAGCCATGCCACCGGTGATCACCACGCCCGCCGGCAGCAAACCATCGAACCCCGAGCGCTTGATCTCGCGCAATATGAGGTCGTCTATGATCTCTTCGGTGCGCAAAGCCACGATCTCGCACAGAGCGCGCCTCGAGATGTGGCCCAGGCTCTCTTCGCCAAACTTGGCGATCTCGATCATCTCGGACTGGGGCACCGCCATGGGCAGCGCATGTGCATAACGCACTTTGGCGTCTTCGGCCGTAGCGAACGGCGTGCGCATTCCCACCGCGATATCGTTGGTAAGGTGGTTGCCCCCCACAGCGAAAACCTGCGTCTCCCAAGTGCTTCCCGCCACATAGATACTGAGATCGGTGGTGCCCGCCCCGATATCCACCAGCGCCACGCCCATGTTGCACTCTTCTGCGGTAAGTACAGCCTCTGCCGACGCCAAAGGTTCGGGGATCAACTCAAGGATCGCGATGTGGTTCCTCTCGATACAGTTCGTAAGGTTCTGAATCGAGGTTATCGCGCCCGTGACGATGTGCGCCTCCACCTCCAGTCGAAACCCCATCAATCCCAGCGGATTCTTGGTCACATCCTGTCCATCGATCACGAATTCGCGCGGCATAGAGTGAATGATGCGGCGGTTGTGTGGCACCGCAATAGCCTGTGCTGCTTCTAGAGCCCTATCGATGTCGTCCCGATCCACCGGCCTGTCACCGCGCCCAATGGCGGCAAGCCCCCGGCTGTTCTGTGACGAGACATGGCTCCCGCCCACCGCCACGTAAGCCTCAGTGATGGTGTGCCCAGAGACTCTTTCAGCCTTCTGAACCGACTCACTAATGGCCAGTGTGGCCTCTTCAACGTCTGTGATCACCCCCTTGCGCACACCTCGTGACGGTACGATTCCCACACCAATAACGCGCAGTACCCCGTTGTCAGCGACCTCGCCCACGAGCGTGCATATTTTGCTGGTTCCAACGTCAATGGCGGCTACTGTACGCTCCAATGGCGTATCCCTCCTCTCACCAGCCCCTCAGCGCCTCCTAAAGGCGGGGCGTCGCTCGTTGCGGAGATCGAGATATTCGACGCTGCTGGTGCCACTAGCGCCAAGCTCTTGCACCAGGGCCTGCATAATGGCCACCTTGAGCCCTGCGTCTCCTTGATGGCCCAGATAAACTGGCCACTCTCTATCGGTCACATAGATTGTTAACCCCTGCGCGGGAACATAGTCGAGGCTGCGAATGACGGGCAGCGCCCGCTGTATATCCTGCGCCAGCTGCCAAGGTACCCCCGCGATATGCTCCGTCGGGTTCGGCGCGTAACCAGTGGTATCATAGATCACCAGTAGCTCGCCGCTGTCTTGCGTCTCGCCCAAGATCTCACCGGCCGGATCCACCCACCACAGCCGTCCTCCACTCTCCCACACGAGAGCAACTGGGCGCTCCACCAGAGTGATACGCACTCGGTTCGGCATTTTGCAGACCGCCCTAACCTCTCTGATACAGCCATAAGAGTCTTTGAGCAAGCGCTCTATCTCTCTCGGGTTCACTGTGAAGATACTATGATTCGACACATCCACCAAAGCGCGCACCTGGTCCTCTGAGACGAGATGGCTTCCCTCCACTGCCAACGTCCCTACGCGGAAACGTGGATCCACAAAAAAGGCCCCCAGCGACCAGAGAGTCGCCAGTAGCAAGAGCCCTGCCAGCACCCGCCACCAGATACCGAGTACACGCAACGTATCGGTGAGCGACGTCTCGGCTGCTGCGCTGGTTGTCCCCAAGCGCGCCCCAAGCCTCGAGTTTGAACGACGCCCTTGGTTGCGAGCTGTCCTGAACACGGAGATCATGGGCTCCCACTATCTAGTGATCGTGACCATACGAGGTCTCCGACGCGCGTTTGTCCTCATAACGTTCGAGAGCGAGTTGAATAAGACGATCGATCAGCTCGGGATAAGGGATGCCGCTGGCCGCCCACAGCTTGGGATACATGCTGATCTCGGTGAATCCCGGTATCGTATTGAGCTCGTTGATGTACACTCGGTCCGTGTCGCGGCACAGCAGAAAATCCACTCGCGCCATCCCCGCGCCGTCGATGGCTATAAAGGCGCGCACAGCGAGATCTCTCACCAACTGCGCTGTCTCCTCCGGCAGATCGGCGGGGATATGTAGCTCTGAAGCGTTGTCGACGTATTTGGCCCGATAGTCATAGAACTCGTTACTGGGCACTACTTCGCCGGGCACCGAGGCAATAGGCTCATCGTTGCCCAGCACGCTGCACTCGATCTCTCGCGCGTTGATGCCCACTTCTACCAGCAGCTTGCGGTCGAAACGCGCTGCCAGATCCAGGCCGCGCCGCAGCTCCGCTCGATTATGGGCTTTGGACACCCCCACGCTGGACCCCAGATTGGCAGGTTTGATGAACGCCGGATAGGGGATCTTGAGCTCGATCTCGTCCAGAACCACCTCGGGTTGGGCCCGCCACCTACGACGCATTACCACCACATAGTCAACTACCGGGAGCCTCGCAGCCACCAACAGCGCCTTCATGGCAACTTTATCCAGCCCCACTGCCGAACCTAATACGCCAGCGCCCACATAGGGCAGGTCAGCAAGCTCCAGTACCCCCTGCACAGTGCCATCCTCACCAAATGTGCCGTGCAGCACGGGGAACACGACATCCACCACGGGGAACTTGGCTCGGCGCATACCAGGCACCAGTTCGCGACCGCTACAGGCTGTGACAGCGCCTTCATCCCGCGCCTCTACCACGCCATCGCCTGCCGCCAACAGAGACATCGGGTCGCCCGATGTGATCCAGTGGCCCGTCCGGGCGATCCCGACGGGGTAGATGTCGTAGCGAGACTTGTCCATCGCCGCCATGACCGACCTTGCAGATGCCAGAGAGACCTCGTGCTCCCCAGACTTGCCGCCGAACAGAACCGCCACCCGAAGTTTTTCGTTGTGTGTCATATTGATCTCACTATCGGCATTTCATCGCACAGCTACGGAACAGCACGTATCACCAAGCCCCTAAAGCCCGTCAAGCGGCGTCCCAGTCGCCCACGAGTTCGATCTCGGGCTCCAATTGTTGCGCGAAACTGTCCCACACTGTGCGCTGGATCAGCTCCATCAACGCGCGCACATCGGCCGCCGTGGCATCGCCGACGTTCATCACAAAGTTAGCGTGCTGCTCCGAAACCTGAGCATCCCCGATGCGGCGCCCTTTGAGACCCGCTTGCTCTATCAAAAAACCCGCTGGGTACTGCATCGTCCGCTTAAAAATGCTGCCCGCGCATCGCCCCTCGGGGGTGCGCACCTTGCGCTGCTCTGTGTACACCCGAGCCCTCTGGACCAAGTCGTCGGGGTCACCTTTTGAGAGCTGGAATGCCCCTTTTAGCACGACCGAGCAGTGTCCGGTGGGGTGTATCCGCTTCAGAGCGCTGGTTCGGTAGGCATATTCTAACGCGTCTTTTACAGTGCGTGTGATGTTCCCATCCGGCTGCAGCAAATCCACCCACTCCAGGCAATCCGCAACACAGCCGCCATAGGCGCCCGCGTTACCCACAATGGCGCCGCCCACTGTGCCAGGGACGCCCACGGCCCAATCCAGACCGCTCCACCCGTGTTCCACAGTCCAGCGCGCCACCCGGCTAATGGGCACTCCGGATTCGGCGATGAGGACATCACCATCCTCCATACCAAAGGCGTCACAAGCATTCACCACAACCAAGCCTCTAAAGCCCGCGTCAGCCACTAGCACATTGCTGCCATTGCCGAGCAGCAAGCAGGGCACAGTCTCCTGATGCGCGAGCTGCACAAGATCACTCAGTTCGTGCAGCGTTTTGGCCACCACTAACAGGTCTGCAGGGCCCCCGATCGCAAAAGTTGTATATCGCGATAGGGGTTCACAGTACCGCAAGCGCTCACCGTAGCCTCGCTCGATCAAGCGCTCGACAAGTCTTTCCTGGCTGTTCACCTCTCTACCCCTTCAAACGAGACAACACACGCTCACCCACGAGGTAGCCATCCCCTGCTCCCAATGTGATCAGGAGATCGCCCTCTCGCAGCGCGCCCAGAAGGTACTCTACCGTCTGATCCAACGCGCCGATATAGCGAGCGTTGTCGTTCTCGATAGTCCGCACCAGGTCGGCAGAATGCACTGTCTCCAGCTCATGTGAGCGAGCCTTGTAGATATCGGTGACGATCACACGATCGGCATCCTCAAAACATGTCGCGAACTCGTGCAGCAACACCCCTGCACGGCTATAAGTGTGCGGCTGCCACACCGCCCACAGGCGGTGTCCGGGATACCGCTGGCGTGCCGCTGCCAATGTCGCTCTCACTTCGGTAGGATGGTGCGCATAGTCGTCTATTACGACGATCCCTTTGCACTCGCCCTTGAACTCGAACCGCCGCAGCGCTCCGCAGAATCCTTCCAGCGCATCGGCCGCGACAGAGGGGTCCACCCCCGCCACAAAAGCGGCTATCAGCGCAGCGGTCGCGTTCAGTGCATTGTGTACGCCGGGCACCTGCAGAACACCTTGTGCCCAAGTGGCTCCCTCCGTCATGATGCGGTAATCCACACCTCCGCGATCGTTCGGCGTCGTCGCCGCGAGGTGATAGTCGGTCTCGGGCGACAAGCCATAAGTAACAACACACGCTCGCCACGGCCGAGTCGCCAAAACCTCCGCCAAAACCGGGCTATCGGCGCACGCGACGATAGTTCCTTCCTCCGGCACCTTGCTCAGGAAGGCGGCAAAGGCCTCCCCCACACAGCCCACATTGGCATAGCAATCCGGATGGTCCATCTCTATATTAGTTACTACGGCCAGCTGCGGCGCTAAATCCTCAAAAGTATGGTCGTACTCGTCCGCCTCCAGCACAAAATGTGCACCAGAGCCAGTGCGTGCGTTCGTGTTCAAGTTCGAGATGACGCCGCCAACAATAAAGGTGGGATCGAGCCTAGCGCCGGCCAGAATAGTCGTCACCATGGCAGACGTGGTGGTCTTGCCATGAGTGCCCGCCACGGCGATACCGTAGGTCCCCTCCATCATGCGAGCCAACACCTCTCGCCGCCGCATAACCGGCACCCCGAACTGCCGCGCCTTCACGATCTCTTCGTTTTCGTCCGGCACGGCAGACGAAACGATGACCAGCTCGGCGTCTTGTATCTGCTCGGGGCGATGCCCGATGTACACACGAACCCCGAGAGCCGCCAGTTCGTCCGTCTGCACAGACCCCGCCTGATCCGACCCGGTCACCTGGTGTCCGCGACCAGCTAGCACCCGCGCGATGGCCGACAGGCCGATCCCGCCGATGCCCACCATATGTATGCGATGCGGCAACGCCTCCGTGGCACGATGAACCATCGAGTCCCCCATTAGCGGATCACCCGCGCTATCAACAGCAACACGCTGAGATACAAGAATAGATTCTGCCCCAGCAACACCGGCTGCCCCAGCAGATTACCCGGCAGATAGGCCACCAGTTCTTGAGCAAGCGGCGAGAGCCGCTCCGCCGAGAGCCCCAGAAAAGCGATAGGGTACGCAAAGCGCTGCAAAAAGTACCATACCGAGCCCACGATCAAATAGCCATTCAGCAGCCCCACCACCGATCCCAGCAGCGCGTTCCGTACCCCCACCGAGTTGCCCTGAAAGGTGAGCGCCTCCCCTTGATATGCGGCAAACGCCGCCCCGATGGTCATGAGGCCAAAAAGCCAGGCCCCCACCGGCCGGTATATGTCGCTGGGAGCAGACGGCGCCACAAACCCCAGAATCTTGGTGAGCACAGTGTCCATGTACGGATCCAGCAAGCTCAGCACAAACAACAAGAACATCATCGCGATAGTGACGCCCAACTCTCGCAAAAAGCCCCGAATACACCCGATGAGGCCAAAGAGTAGGACGAAGCCAAAGAAAAAGACCTCTATGGGAGCCACGAGACCCTCCTTGCGCCGGCTCGTGCGTTATCGTTTCACTGAACCCGGGTTGAACGGCTCTGCTTGATCCGGCCGGGTAGCGTTGTATAGGCCAGACACGATGAGCACCACCACCAACAGCACCCCTGTCCAGGCCAACACCTCGGTGTTGCTATTGCTTGACGCCGTTGAACCCACAGCCATCGCACTCATCGTGGCCGATCGAGGGAACAGTAGTGGAAGCAAGCAATAGGCCAACAACAATCCTTTGATCGCGCCCACCCCCATACCCAACACCTTGCCCAAGATGAAACGCGGTGCGGGCACGCGCCACTCTCCGTAAACATAAGCCCCGAGGGTCAACAGCACAAAGATCGTCAAAGCCAGCGACTCTCCTTGGCCTATGCCTCCAGACACCCCGGGCAACGCATTCGCTTGGAGCGCACCATTCAGCCCCTCGCCCCCGCCCGACAGTGTCTTCTGCGCCAAGCGGTATAGGTCCTCGGCCAGCGGGCCTGCCAACGACGCCAAGGGCCTTGAAAGAAACACCCCCAGCCCCACTCCCAGCAAAGAGAGGGCTTCGCGATTCACGCCTCGGCGATAACCCAGCAAGCCCAGCGCCCCCGCTACCAGCCAAAAAAGCATCTGTTGGCTTACGTTCAGGGTTACTATGTTGTCCGCCAGTGCGCCGTCCATGTCGCCGATCCTTCGCCCTGTTTATCCACAGGCCAATCGTTGCAGCTCAGCACAGATATTGCGCGCAGCGTTCGGTTCGGCGAGACCGCGCGCGGCTTCGCGCATAGCGATCAAGCGCTCTTTGTTGCCCAACAGCGCTCCCACCGACGGCAACAGGCGCTCATCCAGCTGCTCGTCGTTCACTACAGCGGCAGCGCCCCGTTCCGCTAAATACGTCGCATTAAGATCCTGATGTTGCCCTGCATATGGATAGGGCACCAGAATCGCTGGCAGCCCCGCCGCCGGGAATTCGCCCAGCGTCGCCGCGCCCGAGCGCGCCACGACGAGATCGGCCGCCACCAAGGCGCTCGGCATCTCATCGTGCAGATAGGCGTAGAGATGGTAATCCGCCCTTTGAGCGGCGTGCAACTCTTCGCTGTGAGCCCGCAAAGCCTCATAGTCTTCCGGACCACAGATGTGCACCACCTGAGCCAACCCCAGGAGTTGCTTCAACACTGCTTTGACCGCCATATTTAGCGAGTGCGCGCCGCGGCTCCCCCCAAAGACCAGCAGCATCGGCCGGCTCTCCGCCAAACCCAGCGCCCGGCGGGCGACCGCCTTATCTGTGGCGAACAACGCTCGCCGCACAGGGTAGCCGCTCACCATCACCTTGTTCGAGGGAAGAGACTGCTTCACCTCTTCAAAGGAGACCGCTACACGCTGCACGAACCGCGACAGGAACCTAACGGCCAGGCCTGGCGTCATATCCGGCAAGTAGACCATCGCTGGCACCCTCTGCGACCGCGCGGCCAGAACCAGAGGCACCGATACATACCCCCCAGTTGCCAGTACCACGTCGGGCCGATGAGTGCGCAACAACGCACGGCTCTCCCGATACCCTTTGGCGAGGCTCCATACGCTCTTTACGGCCTGCCATGGCCGAGCGCTCAACAACATCCCCGCCGACACAGGGCAAAAGGCCAACGACTCTTGGCCTACGAGGCGTTCTTCGATGCTGTTCGGCCGGCCGACCCAAGCTACGTCCTCGCGGCTCGTCGCCCAATCGGAGCACGCCAGTAGCTCATCTATCACCGCCAGGGCCGGATAGACGTGCCCACCGGTGCCGCCCCCCGTTACCATCAGGCGCATTACTGGATCCACCCCGCAGGGTCATCTCGCGTGGCTGCCGCCTTGTTCTTTGAAATGTTCAGAAGAATGCCCACCGCCGCCAGCGATGTGATCAGCGACGAGCCACCGCCGCTGATGAACGGCAGCACTGTGCCTGTAAAGGGCGCCGATGCCGTGTTCACCGCGATGTGTAACGCAGCCTGAATGGTAACCCAAGACACCAATCCGACGCCCAACAGCATTCCGCAGGAATCCTCGGCCGCCAGAGCGATTCGCAGCCCACGCCAGGTCCACAGTCCATACAGGCCGATGACCAACAGCGCTCCCACAAAGCCCAACTCTTCGCCGATGATAGAGAAAACACCATCGGTATGTGCAGCGTACAACACAAACTTTTGCTCGCTCTGTCCCAGCCCCACACCGAACAGTCCGCCTGTGTTGAGCGCCTTGAGGGCCTGTATGGTCTGAAAGCCCGCGCCCAGCGGATCGCTGAACGGGCCTTGTCGGAACAGGTTGAAGCGCCTAAACCGATAGGGCGCCGCCAACACAACAAAAGCCAATGCCACGCCCCCTCCGATGATACCGATAGCCACCTGCTTGAGATCGGCACCCGCCGCAAAGAACATCGCTCCGGCTGTGAGTATCAGGATAATAGCAGTGGATGCATCCGGCTGTGCCAAGATGAGCCCCGCCATGGCTCCCACAAGCAGCGCGAACGGCATCACCCCCAGTGTGATATCGCTTAGCGTGTCGCCGCGCATGGCCAGCCAGATGGCGATGTAAATGATGGCGCCCAACTTGGCCAGCTCGGAGGGCTGCACCGAATTGGAGAGCTGCGACCGCAACAAGTAGCGCCCCAGTAACGCCATAGGCGCCAGAATCGCCCCAGTAGCCAGCAGGATCCACAGTGCATAGCGTCGATAAAGCGAGTAATCTATCCTCGAAAGCACTACCATCGCCGCAATGCCGATCAACGCGAAAACCACTTGGCGCTGCAGGAAATAGGTCGGCTGGCCAACGTATGGCCCCGTCTCATTGAAAGCGTAGCCGTATGAGGCGCTGTAGACCATCACGAGCCCCACCACCAAGAGAGCCGTCACGATGAGTAACAGGCCAACGTCAACCCGCAGTGTACTCGATGTTCTGGCCGTAACCGCCATGCACATCCTCCGTGTATGGCTAAAGCGCCATCACCAGTTCGCGGAACCGCTGTCCCCGCGCTTCAAAGTCTACAAACGCATCAAAGCTCGTGCCTCCCGGCGAGAGCAGCACCACCGTTCCTGCGCGCGCGCACTCGGCTGCACAAATTACCGCCTGGTCCAGCGACTCTGCGCTCAATACCGCCAGCCCTTGCCCGCCCGCCCCGTCTGTGCGCCGCTTCGCAGCATCCAACGCCTCTTCAATGATGGGCACGGCCTCGCCGAAAGCGACTACAGTGTGTACGCGCTGCAGCACTTCGTCGGCCCAGGCATCCCACGGCAGGTGTTTGTCCCTCCCGCCCGCCAATAGCAAAACGGGCTGGTCGAACGCGCGCAACGCCGCAATGGCCCTCTCCGGTGACGTGGCGATCGAATCGTTAATGTAGAGCACGCCGTCGAGCTCGCGCACCATCTCCAGCCGATGCGACACACCAGCAAAGGTAGTGGCCGCCTCCTCTACCGCAGCGACATCACAACCGGCCGCTGTGGCGCAGCAGGCCGCCGCCAGGATATTGGCCAGATTGTGCCGACCGCGCAGCTTGACGTCGCCAACACGACAGATCAGCCGCTCGCCGCCGCCCGTCCGCAGTAGCAGCTCGGCCCCTCGGAGATAGGCACCCTGCACCACAGGCCCCTCCAAGCTGAACCACAGCACCTCGCCCGCGGTTCGTGACGCCAGATCGCGCGTCACCGTATCGTCGGCGTTCAGCACCGCCCAGTTGCTGGGGCGTTGATAGACCAGCACATTGGCTTTGGCCTGTACATAGTCTTCCATCGACGGATGTCGATCCAGGTGGTTGGGCGTGACGTTGGTTACCGCCGCCACCGCGGGGCTCCACCCCTCCAGCGAGACAACTCGTGAACCCTGTGAGCGCACCGCGTCCACTTGCGGTCCCTGGTAGGCGGGTGAAAACAGCTCCAGCTGAAAACTGGATAGCTCCATCACAGCCACTTGCGGCCTTTCGCCCTCCAGCAACCGCTCCGTCAGCGGAGCACCAATATTGCCGCCTACCCAGACTCGTCGCCCAGCTCTCTCCAGCATTCGGCCCACCAAGCTCGTGGTGGTGGTCTTGCCGCTCGATCCCGTGATTCCCACGATGGGAGCCCCGCACGACTGGGTGAAAAGGCGCGTCTCGCTGCTGATGGGCACACCCCGCGCGCGGGCCGCCCGGATGATAGCCGCGTTGGGTGGCACGCCCGGGCTGGCAAACAGCACATCAGCATCCAGCAGGCCTTCCGGCGTAGAGCCCAACACCAGCCGCACGTCCAAGCCATCCAGAGCCGCTAAACGCCCCCGCAGCGCCTCCGCCGGCTTCTGATCGTTGAGCGTCACCGATGCGCCGCAGTGCGCCATATACCGCGCCAGGGCCAATCCCTCTCGTGCAGCACCAACGATGGATACACGCAACCCCTGCAAGTCATCTGGAGAGATCACGGCAACCCCAACCCGGTGAGCGCCACCCCCAACGCGGCAGCGATGGCTGCCACGATCCAAAACCGCATCGTCACTTGCGTCTCCGGCCATCCACTCTCTTCAAAGTGGTGATGTAGGGGCGCCATGCGCAGAATACGCCGCCCCTCTCCGTACTTGATGCGTGTGTATTTGAAATAGCCCACCTGCACTATGTCGGAGATGGCCTCCGCCACAAAGACGACTCCGATCACGGGGAGCAACAACCAGTATCCCGATAATATCGAGACCACAGCTAGCCCCGCCCCCAATGCTTGAGATCCCGTATCGCCCATAAAAACTCGCGCCGGATGTACGTTATACCACAAAAAAGCAAGTAACGCACCAATGACCGCGAAGCAAAACAAGCTAATACCCTGTTTCCCTGACCATAACGCGATGAAACCATAGGCCCCGTAAGCGCACACCAAAGTCCCCGCCGCCAAGCCATCCATCCCGTCCGAGAGATTAACTGTGTTCGCTGCGGCCACGATGATGAACATCGTCAACGGCACCGCCCACCACCCCAGAGTCCGTACCGCCTGCAGCTCGGAGGCAAAACTACGCCCGCTACTGGCCGCCCAGTAGATCAGCAACGCGAGCACCAGAGCAGCCGTCCACTGGGCGGGGAACTTGTTTCTCGCCAGCCAGCCCACCCCCTCGCGATCAGCAAGCCCTTGGAGGTCGTCAAAGGCACCCAACAGCCCAAACACCAACATCGCCCCCAGGGGAAAGATGCCATCCCACCACCCTCCGAGCGCTTGCGCCGCTACCGCAACGATCAGGGCTGCCAGGATGTAAACCCCGCCCATGGTAGCCGTCCCCTGTTTCACATGATGTTGAGAGGGGCCATCCACACGAATGCGTTTGCCGATCCCCTTCGCCAACAGTTGCTGGATCACCCGGCCACCCCAAGGGACGGTGAGCAGAAATACCAACGCGGTCGTGGCCAACGCTGCACTCACGCCACGGTCTCCTCCAGAGCCTGTATGATCGCCTCCATGCCCATGCTGCGGGACCCCTTGACCAACAGATTATCGCCCGCCTGCAACACTTGTCGCAGGATGGACACAGCCCCACGCGAATCCGCTGTGGTGTACACCGCCAAAGACCGCATGCCGCACTGTAGCGCCTCCTGGGCGATCAACTGGCCGCGTTGCCCCACAGCCACCAGCAAATCCACTACTTCCGCGCAGCGCCGCCCCACCAGCCTGTGTCCCTCTTCTTCTTGCGCCCCGAGCTCCAGCATATCACCCAAAGCAGCGACACGCCGGCCAGGGAGCCCCGCTAGCGAGTCGAGAGCGGCCAACATAGACGATGGGCTGGCGTTATAGCTGTCATCGAGCAGCACAACCCCGCCCACACCCTGCTTGGGCACCAAGCGCACACCGCGCCCTTGAGCCAGTAGACCAGCCTGGATCTCGTCCCACGTCAATCCTTCCAACAAGCCCGCAGCCACACCGGCCAGAGCGGTCATCACAACGTGTTGCCCAAGCATCGAAACGTGCAGCTCGGCCTTTGCAGGCGCGTCGCCCAAGAGACCGCGCTGGCGCACTTTTACTGTGAACGCCACGCCCGCCATACCGCAGCTGCGCACCTCGCTCGCCCATACATCATTGTCCGGCCCGCGGCCAAAGGTCACCACCTCGGCCGCCGATAGCTCTCTCATGGCGCACACTCTCGGGTCATCGCCGTTGAGGATCGCCGTGCCATCCGCGGGCAAGGCCCGCACTAGCTCGGCTTTGGCCTCAGCGATCCGTTCGATGCTACCCAGTCGTTCCAGGTGGATCGGGAGCACATTCGTGACGATACCCACTCGCGGGCGTGCAATATCACACAGATCGGCGATCTCGCCCACGTCGTACATGGCCATCTCCAGAACAGCCCGGGTGTGCTCTGGCTCCAGCTCGAGCAGGGCCAGCGGCAAGCCGATCTCGTTGTTATAGTTGCCGGGGCTCCTGAGAGTTGTAAAACGCTGTCCCAACACTGCCGCGACGGTCTCTTTTGTCGTCGTCTTACCCAGACTCCCCGTCACACCGGTGACAGCCAGGTCGGCGCGTGCCGCACGATACGCGCTCGCGTAGCGCTGCAGGGCGGCCAAAGGGTCGGATACCACAACAGCCACCGGTGCGCGCACCGCATCGGGCAAGCTCTCTGCATTGGGCTCGATAGTCATCGCCCCTTCCACCGGGCGCTCCACGAGCACCACAGTGGCGCCCCGGCGCAACGCATCGGGCGCATAGTCGAGGCCGTCGCTGTGTTCGCCTTTGAGCGCTACGAACAGCGATCCCTCCGTCGCCCGGCGCGAATCCACGCACACCTTGCTGAAAGCGACCTCGCGCGCACCCGCAATCTCGCGGCCGGGGGTGAGGCTGGTCAACAGATCGGCGAGATTGTGCTGCATTGTGTGGCCTCAGTTCGCTTCGGGACCGCTCGCTGTGGGGGGAATCCCATAGTAATCCACCAGATACTGCGCCATCTGCGCGAAAATCGGCGCCGCCACGTCCACACCCCAGTAAGCTTGTTGCGGCTTGTCCAATCTGACCAGGATGACAAAGCGCGGATCCGGGACGGGGCCGTATCCGACGAACGACGAAATCACCTCTTTTGAGTAGAATCCAGAATCCATAGGGATACCGGCCGTGCCAGACTTGCCCGCAAAACGGTACCCGGGCACGATCGCCTTCTGCATACCCAGCTCGACAGCATCCACCAGCATCTCCGAGATAGCATCCGATACCCCAGCCGAGACGACCTGCCGCACCGGTACCGGTTGGTGAACCATCACGCGATCCTGGCCACGCACCTCCTGTACCACGTAGGGGCGCATTAGCACGCCATCGTTCGCCAGCGCGCCAAAAGCCGCCGCCACCTGAATCGGCGTCACCGAGATGCCGTGCCCGTACGAATTGGTGCCCAGCTCCGACATACTCCACAGATTCTGCCCAGGTACCTTCATCAGACCGGGCGCCTCCATCGGCAAGTCGATCCCCGTCACCTCCGAGAAACCATAGCGGCGCATCATCTCGTAAAAGCGCGTGGGGCCCAACAATGCGGCCACGTGAGCAGAACCCACATTGTACGAGTACGCCAACAGCTCCGTCATACTGGTGAGCCCGTGCGATTTGTAATCGGCGTTGCGTATGCTCACGTTCCCCACGATGATCTGGCCCCGGTCATCGTAGATGTCGTCCGGGCGGATCACGTTCGCCTCGAGAGCTGCTGCCAGCGTTAACGGTTTGAATACCGAGCCGGGCTCGTAAATGTGGCTGATGGCCGTATTCACGTACTGCTCTGGCGAGCTCACGTTCCAGTAACTGCCGGGGCTGAATGCGGGATAGCAGGCCATCGCCAGCACCGCGCCGGTTCTTGGATCCAGCACCAAAACAACCCCGCCCGCTGCCTCGTTGGCCTCGACTCCCTCCTGCAACAGCTTCTCCGCCATCTGCTGTACATGGCGATCAATCGTCAGTTGAAGGTCAGCACCGTCCTGCACTGGACTATAGCCACCCAGGCTGACGAGAATCTGCTCGCCCCAAGAATCGCTGATGCCGCGCCAAGCACCCGCTGAGCCTGTGAGCTCTTCATCGTAGCGGAGCTCAACCCCGTAGAAGGAGCTTCCCTGCAGATCGATGAAACCCAGCACAGACGCAGCCAGGCTGGCATCGGGATAGGCGCGTATGAAGGTGGGGTCCAGGCGAAAAGCATCCATATTCAGCTTATCCACGCTTTCCAGCGCCTCGATCTCCCACCCCAGTAGGGCCGGCAGCCGTTTGCCCAACACAACATACTCGGCATCCTCGCGAGACAGGGTTTCCAGCACCTTGCTCTCGGCCTTACCCAAAATAGCCGCCAGCTTGGGCGCCAGCAGTTCGCGTTGATCGTCGCTCAATAGGCGCGGAGAAACTCCCAGTTCGTACTCCACAGTCGAGACAACCAGGTACTGACCCGTGGCGTCGAGAATGCTGCCTCGAATGGCAGGGATCGCATTCGCACGGCCATCGGCCAACGGCAATTCCTCGTGCGTTCCCAACTGCCACCAGCCCAACCGCACTGCAAGGATGATCGCTATGGCCATATATACCACGGCCAACCAGATCACACGCTTCTGATGCTCTGTCGTTACCAGATCGGTCGCCATGATTAACCAGCTTGTGCCCTAGTACGACGCATCCCAGCATGGGTCAGCCGGCCAACAAAAGGGTTCACGCCGTTATTTGACAAGTGCGCCGCTCGAGGGGCCGTTTTCCAGCCAGTCTTGCAGATCGACAAAAAGCCTCTCGAACACACCGCGTTTCGAGGGAGCGGGCGCATCCGTTCCCGGCCCCCTTGGGCCATCCACTGCATACGAAGGCGCCCCCTCTGCTGCCTCCTCGGCATTCCCTGTCACATACTCCACTTGTAGGCGATAGGCGCTGTCTGAGCTGGACGGCACAAAATAGCCCAGCGATTCGCCCATGATCGTCACACGCGCCAGCGATCCCAGCGCTGCAGACTCTGCACGCAGTACCATGATCTCCGAGCGCAGTCGTTCTTTTTGGCTCTCCAGTTTGCGAATCTCGTGTGCGTAGGAGGCCACGCGACTCGCCTGCTGCAGGTAGAGCGCTCCTGCTAGAGCGATGAGCCCCATAGTAGCGCCCACAAAAGCCACCGACCGCAGATTCACCCGGCCCGCCCTGATCCGACTCTCCACACGGCGGCTGTACAACACAGGCACGGTGTCTCTTCTGCCGCTCTTGCGCGAGTCCTGCTCCTGCATCATGGCAACACGCTCGCGGCGTCGGATATCTCCCGGCACGGCGCTTCCAACTTCACGGCCACTCTCAACTTGGCGCTGCGGCTACGAGGATTGCGTGCCACCTCTTCGTCGGTGGCCGTAATGGGCTTCTTGCTCAAGCCCCGCAGTGTGGCCACATGCTCACACGTACACCCCGGCGCCTGCGGCGAGCAGATACACCCCTGAGCCTCGCGCCGGATGAACTGCTTCACGATGCGATCCTCCAGCGAGTGGAACGATACCACGGCCAACCGGCCACCCGGCTTGAGCAGCTGCACAGCCTGTGGCAAAACCTCTCGCAGCGACTCGAGCTCCCCGTTGACGGCAATGCGCAAGGCCTGAAAAGTGCGTGTTGCGGGGTGAATCCGCCCGCTATGCCGCACGACACGCCTCACCAACTCTGCCAGCTCCTGCGTGTCGTGGAGTGGCCGTCTGCGCGTGATTTCGCGCGCAATGCGCCGTGCGTGCCGCTCCTCCCCATACTCATAAATGATGCGCGCCAGTTCGTGTTCGGGCCACGTGTTCAACATCTCTTCGGCCGTCAGATCCTGATCGGGGTTCATGCGCATATCCAGAGGGCCCCTCTCCCGAAACGAGAAACCCCTCGTCGGGTCATCGAGCTGCAGGGAGGAGACGCCAAGATCGAACAGAGCGCCATCCACGCGATCAAAGCCAACAGCACGAGCCAGGTTCTGGAGTTCGGTATGGGGAGCTTGTGCGAGCACCGCGCGGTCACCAAATGGTACGAGCCGTTGCCTCGCCGCGCCCAGTGCGTCGGGGTCCTGGTCAATCCCCAGCAGCCGGCCATTTGGAGCGGATCTCTCTAGGATGCTCTCTGCGTGGCCGCCCAAACCCACCGTTGCATCGATATAGCATCGCCCCGGCGCCACATCGAGCCAGGCGATTACTTCGTGGAGCAGAACGGGAACATGTATATTCGAGGGGGAATCGGCTCCCCGGCCGCCGTCACCAATCAAGATCACACACCCATTCTGGCGACGTCTTCCAAGATCATCTCAAGGTTCTCAGCATCCCGTTGCTGGATCTGGCACCAGCGCTCGGGATTCCACACTTCAAGATAGGTGTTGGCACCGATGACCACGGCCTCTTCCTCGATCCCCGCGTATTTGCGCAGCACGTTGGGGATCACGATGCGCCCCATCTTGTCCGGGACGACTTCGAAAGCCCTCCCAAAGAACTGGCGGCTGTACGCGCGAGCTGCTCGGCTCGCCAGGGGTAGCTGCGCCACGCGAGCTGCCAGCTCGGCCCACAAATTGACCGGATACACCGCGATACAGGCCTCGTCGCCGGGGGCGAGCACGAGGCCCTCTTGCAGCGCATCGCGAAATTGGGCTGGAATCGTCAACCGCCCCTTGGCATTGAGCGCATGCGAGTACTCACCCAGAAACATCGGCGCATCCATCCTGGCTTCAGCGGATCAGGCGGCCAGCCCTCTCGCAATACTGGGGCTGTAGACCACTTTGAGACACTATTCACCACCGATTGCCACGATTATACACTACGCAGAACCTTTTGCCAAGGCATTCCGACGACTTGTTGGAGATCAATCTACCAAAAGCCAGCGGACAAAGGGGATGCTTTACGTTCCGCCAGCGCTCTTGGTAACCCCGGCTTGTTGGACAAACGCAACCAGCTGGCGCAGCCGCTGGCGGAGCCGCCGCGGAGACCACATTCGCAGAGCGACAAAACCGATCTCGAAGGTCAACGGTCCTACATAGTCATCGGTGCGAAGGCGCTCGAGGAATTGTTCCAGGGGGAGGATTCCGTCGCCGGGGACCTGATGCTGAGCAAACATCAGCTCCAGAGTGGGGTTCCTAAAGGGCAAGTGGCGTCGAACTCGTTCCAGATCTTTGAGATCTGAAAAGTGGATGTTTGCGCAACGCGAGCGCACAGCCTCCCAAGCCTGTAGTAGCGGGTCACCCGACAGCGCAGCGTGGCAGGTATCCAGAGTGAGGTCGAGATCGTAGCCCTCTGCAAACTGTACCAAGTGGGGCAGATGATGCAACAGCGGCCCCCCTACGCCAAGAGTGCGAGGATTCGGCTCCACACCGTGGTTTTCCAGGGACAGACGAGTGCCGCTGCCTTGCGTCTCATCCAGAGAATGCTCCAGATCTCTCAACCAGTCTTGAGCGTTCGGGTGATCCCAAGAAGTTACACTCGGGGCGTGGACTACTACGCACGGGCACTCTAGTGCGATAGCCGTACGTACGGCATCCAGCATGCGGCCCGAACCTCCGCCCTGAGGGCTGTAGCCCAGTAGCGTCTGATGGACGCTCAGCACCGACAGGCCATATCGCTTGGACAAGTTAGCGATCCGCCGCGTGCCGCCGATCCAGACCTCGGGGCCCATAGCGAGCTCAATCCCATCAAAACCCACTTCAGCAGCCAAGCGAAATGTTGTGCGTAGGGGTGTATACAAGAGGCAGAATGTAGACAGACTCAGCGATGACATGTGCGAGCAGCCGGCGTCTCTTCAGTGGCGGCGTAAAGGCCGTGCGCGCGGATGTAGGCCTCGACTCCATCGGGTAGCTGATAGCGGACGGGAAGCCCTTGTCGCACGCGGGCGCGGATATCGGTGGAAGAAATTCCCAAGCGCAACGAGGAGAGCACATCCGTGGCTTGCGAAATGCCCGGCAAGGCGCTCTCCAACGCCGATAGCTCCAACACAACCTCGGGGCGGCTCACCGCCACAATGCGCGCTAGCTGTATGATCTCCTGAGGGCGATACCAAGCCGGTAGGCTGTGCAAAGAGTCGGCCCCCATAATAAAGTGCAACACGGTATCCTCGCCATAGACCGCACGCAGTTGGCGCAGCGTATCGACAGTGTAGGAGGGCCCTTCACGCTCCAGCTCGAGGAGCGAAACCGCAAAGTGGGGGTTCCCTGTGATGCCGATCTGCACCATGGCGAGCCGATGCTCGGCATCCGCTGTCTGATTCTCAATCTTCATGGGAGACATGCGCGCGGGCACAAACAGCACCGTGTCCAATCCGAGGCGGGCCCATACCTCCTCGGCAATGATTAAATGCCCTATGTGGATGGGATCGAATGTGCCGCCCAAGATGCCCACGCGAAGCTGTGTCGCCGTTTGCACTCTATGGTTGGGTTGAGCGTCCGTTATCGCCATTCCAACTCGATCTCCCCCAGCAGCACGGTGTCGCCAAGCTCTACACCCGCCTCTTCGAGCGCCAGGGTGATCCCGCGAGCCCGCAAGATACGCTCAAAGCGCTCGATCCCCTCCTCGCTCGACCAATCGGTCATCAGTGCCAGGCGCTCGATCTCCTCACCCCGCACGCGAAACACCCCTTGCGACTCCTGACTCACGGTGAACTCTTTGCTCTCGCGCTGGCTGGGCCGAAATACGTACAACTCTGCAGACGCCTCCTCACGGGGAAGTTCCCGCAAGCGCCGCACGATGGCCCACAAAAGCTCCTGCACCCCCTCACCGGTGACTGCCGAGAGGCCCAGGATAGGCTCCGCCTCTCGCTGTAAGGCGTCTCGCACCCTCTGCAGCAAAGCCGCTGCGCCCGTGAGGTCCGTTTTGTTCAGCACCACAATCTGCGGCTTGGAGGCCAGCTCGGGGCTGTAAAGGGCTAGCTCGCGGTTGATTCCTCGAAAATCGCCCACAGGATCGGCGCTGGCGCCATCCAATAGGTGCACTAGCAGACGCGTGCGCTCCACATGGCGCAAGAACTGCAAACCGAGCCCCGCCCCGCCATGTGCGCCCTCGATCAGTCCCGGGATGTCCGCCATCACGAATGTTGTGCCGTCTACATCCACCACGCCGAGGTTCGGCGTTAGAGTAGTGAAAGGATAATCAGCGATCTTGGGGCGGGCCGCGCTGACTCTTGAAAGCAGAGTGGATTTGCCGGCGTTCGGTTTGCCCAACAGCCCCACATCGGCGATCAGCTTGAGCTCTAGCACAAGAGTGCGCTCTTGTCCCGGCTCACCACGCTCAGCAAAGCGGGGGGCCTGCCGCGTGGATGTCTTGAACGTCTTGTTACCACGACCGCCGCGCCCACCCTGCGCTACGAGCGCTGTCTGCCCCTCCTCCGTGAGATCGGCCAGCACCTCACCGGTACGTTTGTCACGCACGACGGTTCCAGGGGGCACATCCACATACAAGTCTTCGCCGCTGCGCCCCTGCATGCTCTTGCCCTGCCCATGAGCCCCCTTCTCTGCCTCAAAATGCCGCCGTCTCGTGAAGGCCAGCAGCGTATTCAGGTGGGGGTTGGCTCGCAGCAGGATATTTCCGCCCGCGCCTCCATTCCCCCCATTGGGGCCCCCGAAAGCCACATATTTCTCACGGCGAAAGCTCACACAACCGTTGCCGCCGGCGCCTCCGCGCACAACAATGGTCGCCTCATCGAAAAAGAGAGATTCTCGGTCAGCCATGGCCCAACCCGCTCCATGCTTTCACACAAAGACGCATCCCAGGAGCACCCATCCCGCCGGATGGCACCAAGGATGCGGCCACATCCGTACAATTCGTTACGATGCATAGCATAGTCTGGCGCCTCTTCGATGTCAAGCATCTTCACAGCCCACCTCGATCGCAGGTGTTTTGACACCCTCCAACCTGTGTGCTACTATCCCGTCGTGAAGCATAAAGTCGCACCATCATCCGGTCATCATCAGCCCCGTGTGGGTCGCCCGCCGGACTCGCACGGCTTTTTGTTGTATCGGTTCTGTATGCTCACGGGGCGCGCCGCGCCTCACCCAAGCGGCTCACATACCTGGCGCAAGGCGCCGCACCATCGCAAGGAGGTACGCTACGATGTCCGAGAGAACCACTGGTAAAGTCAAGTGGTTCAGTCGAGTCAAGGGCTATGGTTTTATCACGCCCGACGGAGACGAAGAAGCCAAGGATGTGTTCGTACACTATTCTGCTATCCGAGGCGACGGTTTCCGTAACCTGACTGAAGGGGAAGCGGTCGAGTTCAGCATTGAAGACACGGCCAAAGGCCCTCAGGCATCTGATGTGGTCGCTTTGAGCTGGGACTAGACGCACAAAACCAACAGGCCTCGGGATGTATCACGAGGGCCACACACAGCATGATGCATAGCCTGGGCCGGCCGTCCCCGACGGACCGGCTCAGGCCTTTTCATTCGCACGCTCCAAATTCACCAACAACACAGAGATGTCGGCTGGGTTCACCCCCTCGATGCGGGCCGCCTGTCCTACCGTGAGCGGCCGATGCAACTCCAGACGTTCTTTGGCCTCGCTGCGCAGCCCTATCATACCGCGATAGTCTACCCTCTCTGGGATGTGTCGGTTCTCCAGACTGTACGCTCGCGCCACTTGCTGTTGTTGTTTGGCGATATAGCCCTCATAGTGCGCGTTAATCTCCACCTGTTCCATCACATCCGCCGCCAGCGCCTGCTGGGGTGGCGCCAGCCGCGCCACCAGGTTGTAGGTCGTGCTCGGGCGCCTGAGAAGCTGATACGCCGAGACGGCTTCGTCAAGTGGCGCCAAGCCCTCCTCCATAAATATCGCACGGGATCGTGCATCGGGGCGCACCATCACCCCCATCAGGCGCTCTATCTCGGCATCGATCGCCACTCGTTTTTTCTCAGTGGCGCGATGGCGCCCTTCGGGGATGAGGCCCAGCGCAAACCCCTTGGGTGTGAGGCGCAGGTCGGCGTTGTCTTGGCGCAACAAGAGTCGGTATTCCGCTCGTGATGTGAACAGCCGGTACGGTTCGGTGATCTCTCTGGTGACCAAATCGTCCACCATCACGCCAAGGTACCCCTCGTCGCGCCCTATCACCACAGGATCCTCGTCACGCACCCAGCGCGCTGCGTTGATACCGGCCAATAGCCCCTGGCTTGCCGCCTCCTCGTAACCGGACGTGCCGTTGATCTGCCCCGCATGGAACAGACCGTGGATCCGCCGTGTTTCCAACGTTGACTTGAGCTGGTACGACGGCACATAGTCGTAAGCAATGGTGTAGCCGGGCCGCATGATCTCCACCCGCGCCAGTGCGGGTATAGTGCGCAGAAACTCCTGCTGAACATCCATCGGCAACCCCGTGAAGCCGCCTTGCACGTATACCTCGGTAGTCGCGTACCCCTCGGGCTCGAGGAAGAGCGAATGTGACGCTTTGTGCGCGAAACGCACGATCTTTTCCTCGATGGAGGGGCAATAGCGCGGCCCACTGACGTCGCTCTGGCCCACGCCGACCGGCGACCACCGCAGATTCTCTCGGATCACCCGGTGCGTATCCTCGTTGGTGTGCACCAAATAGCAGGGGAGTTGTCGTCGCCAAGGCGTCTTCACCTCCATGGGATACACCGGATTCGTCGGAAGCGTCAGCACATCCTGCGGGGCTCCCTCGAACGAAAAGTACAGAGGCTCTGAGCTACCAAACTGGGGCGTGGTGAGATCGAAATCGATTGTACGAGCATCCACTCGCGGAGGTGTGTTGGTCTGCAGTCGCCCTAGGGTGAATCCCAAGCGCTTGAGCGACTCGCCCAACTCGGTCGCTGCGGTCTCTCCCGCTCGACCCGCGGCGGCGCTGTAGCTGCCCGAGCGCAGGGTGCCCCCCAGAAAGGTTCCGGTGGTCAACACTACAGCCCGTGCCGTAAACCGCTGCCCCGTCGCCACCCGCACGCCGGCCACCCTGTCGCTCCGAGTGAGGATCTCCTCCACCAGCCCCTGCTTGAGGTCCAGGTTGGGCGTAGATTCCAGCACATGCCCCATAGCGAGCGAGTAAAGGCGCCTATCGGCCTGCGCGCGCGGCGCCTGCACGGCCGGCCCTTTGGAGGTGTTCAGCATACGAATCTGGATAAAGGTGCGATCGATATTGCGGGCCATCTCTCCGCCCAGCGCGTCGATCTCCCGCACCAGATGCCCCTTGGCCGGCCCGCCAATGCTCGGGTTACAGGGCATGTAGGCCAGCGAATCGAGGTTCATGGTCAGGAGAAGCGTGCGCCGCCCCATGCGCGCTGCCGCCAGCGCAGCCTCACAGCCAGCGTGCCCAGCCCCTACGACGATGACGTCATAGCCTCTATTGTGCTCGGCGCGCAAGCTCATCGGGCAAAACCTCCGCCACCAACCGATGTGCCGTCGCTCTGAATCGACCCCAGTCGGCCCATTCCCCCGACAGGCTCTCGAGTTGGCGGGCCAGCCGCTCCATATCGCACAAATCCACCTCACGGAAACCGGTGATCTCTTCTCGTTCGTCGCCGTTCACTACTGCCCCCGGCCCCTGCACCACCCAGAATACGCACGATGCAAAGGATACGAGCTCCATCTCCCAGCCAAAGTGATGGTGCTCAATGGCCAAGAACCGCCGGATGCACACCCCCAGGCTCGTCTCCTCCAGCGCCTCACGGGCGACGGCTACAATCAAATCCTCGCCCGGCTTGATCCCGCCCGAGAGGAGTCTGTATACACCATCGGGATAAAAGGCTTTGGTATGGACCAGAAACCGCCCACTGGGGCGCTGCAGGGCAAACACCACCTCGGCGGCTCGCCGTTGACGCACGCGCCGCCAATAGCGCAGCGTCTCCTCGCTTACCTTGTGCACACAAGAGCGGACCACCGGCTGACCGTACAGATCGACGGCCTGATCAAAGCCTTGAAGAGACATGGGGGCTGGGGCCACGGGTAACTCTCCATCTTCCGTCCTCTGGCAGGAACTCGACAATTATAACATAATGTACACACCTGACGAAACTCGAGATCCAACCCGTCGGCGTCTACGGTGGTCAAGCCCTGAGAAGCTGTGCAGCATACCCCCTGAGATGGGCGGCTTCCCAGCGGATTGCGCGCAACACAGCCTCTATCGTACGAATAATCGCGTTCCCCAAGACGTCTTGTAGGTGTGAGGGCTCCATGGAGCAACAAGTTATATCCGAGGCGGAGCTCATCGAAGCAGCCGCGTCCGGCAACACCGGAGCTTTTTCCGAGCTAGTGCGTCTACACCGTATGCGGGTGCTTCGCGTGGCGTTCGGTGTCGTGGGCTCTGTCGATGAAGCCGAGGACGTGGCCCAAGAGGTGTTTATCAAAGTGTGGCACAGCCTGCCGCAGCATACGGGCAGCGGCTCGTTCACCGGCTGGCTCTACCGCATCACGGTCAACACCGCCATCGATGCCTTGCGGCGCAGAAAAGGCCAGGTCGCTCTGGATGATGTTACACTCAGCGCCGAAGCGCACACGGAGAACACCGTGTTGCGCATCGACACGCAAGAGCGCGTTCGGGCCGCTATCCAGCGGCTGCCTCAGGGCGCCAGAGTCACCCTGATACTCAGAGAGTACGAACAGCTTTCTTACAAAGAGATTGCGGCAGTCTTGCGCATACCTATGGGCACCGTCATGTCTCGTCTGAACTATGCTCGCCAAGCGCTCAAAAAGGAGCTTGAGAAAGGGATGGAGGGCCTGTGAGTCGGCACACTGCGTCACATCTGGATGACCTGACCTTGCAGTCTCTGCTCGATGGGGAATTGCAGGGCGCTGGCCGTCCGGCCGCCAAAGCGCACCTGAGCGCTTGCTCCCGCTGCGCTGATAGCCTAGCGCAGTACGAGCACTTGCGAACACTGGTCGTTTCCACAGCCCCGGAAGCGGATCTGTTTACGAGCGAAGGCGAGGCCTGGCTACGGATCGCCCGATCCATCGCTCACGAGCCCGCACCGATACGAGAGGCTCTACCGTGGCTGCCTTTCATACCCTCGCTGGTCTTTGGAGCAGCGGGCACCGGGCTCGAGCTGCTACTATCCGGGTTTTTGTCGCTCTACGCCTTGGTTGGACTGGGTCTTCTACCACCCCTCAACTCGGGCATATCACGTTGGCTGGCTTCGCTCATCGCAAGCCCCGCGCTGGAGCGATACGTGTTCTCATGGCTGGGCGCATCCAGCCGAGCAGCGCTGCTCGCTCCCCTACAACAGTGGCAGGCCATACCACAAAATATGCAAGACGCACTGCTCGTCATCGCGGTGATCATGGCGCTGGGCGCGCTCCTGGCAGTTGTGTTGAGTCTCTACCTGTCATGGACTATGGGCTGGTCACATTTAGCCAGCGCCGATGGTCGGAAAGGAGGCTGACCATGGAGTACGGACGGATCATCAAGAGGTCGCTGGAGATTCTCTGGCGCCACAAAGTGTTATGGGTTTTCGGCATCGCCGCAGCGCTCTTCTCTGGCGGCAGTGGCGGTGGCGGCAGCAGTCCGAATTTACAGTACATGATGAACAGCCGGGACATGGATGGCTTTCATCACATGTTCCCCGGTGGTCTGGCGCCCAGCAGCGGGTGGCTCGCAGCGCTCGTTCCGATTCTGTTGCTCGTGCTGTTGTTTGCCATCGCGCTGTTCATCGTGGGCATCATCGTGAGATATACGAGCTTGGGCGCCTTGGCTGGCATGGTCAACGACATCGAAGACCGCGAGGAGACCAGCTTTAGAGCTGGCCTGAGCATAGGCTGGGCGCGTCTGTTGCGGTTGCTGGGTATCGATCTCGTGCTATTTGTGGTTACGTTTGTAGTGATGATGTTCTTTGGGATATTGATAGTGCTTGGCTTATTTATCGTGATAGGTCCCACAATAGCACTTGCCAGCATCGGCAAAGCCGCAACAGTGCTGGCCGTGCTCTGGGCTATCGCCACCGGTATCGGGCTATTGCTGCTGCTCATCTTGGTTACTTTGGCTCTCACTGCGATCTCGACCCTGATTCGCGAGTTCGCTTTCCGGGCCGCCGTGATCGATAACCAGGGCGTCTTTGATGCCCTCGGCACCAGCTGGCAGCTTACCTGGGGCAACATCTGGCGAGTGGGGCTGATGTGGTTGCTGCTCCTCGGCATCAACCTGGCCATCGCCCTGTTCACCGTCCCGCTGGCCCTGCTGGTGAGCCTGGTTATTGGGGCGGCTGTGGGGATCCCCATACTGCTTTTACGCGCGATGAGCGCAGCAATGGGGCCCATCCTAGCTGTCGGCATCGTGTTTGCCATACCACTCGTTCTGCTGGTCATCGGCGTTTCGGCGCTGTTCTCGGGAGTGTACACCGTCTTCGGCTCGTCGGTGTGGACGCTCACCTACCGCGAGCTCTGCGGCCCACGTGCTGAGGCATCGTAGGCTTGACACACACGATCCGCCCCTCCCGCGTACCATGAGAGGGGCGGATCGCTCATCACCCCATGCTATGAGATGGCGCAGGCCAGTAAGATCTGGGCTGTCAGCACCATGTCGTCCAGAGCGATGCGTTCCTTGGTAGTGTGCACCGCTTCCATGCCAGTGCTGATCTGGACGGTCTGTACGCCGGCCACGTTGAACACATTGGCATCGGAGCCGCCACCGGTAGACCGTGGCCGCGGCTCAACACCCAGCGTACGCATAGCATTGCTCACCAGAGCAACAATCGGCTCCTCTGGATCCAGAGCATACGCGTCGTACATCCGGGTGACCTCGATAGCCACAGTGCCTCCGCTGGCGCTGGCGCTGCGTTCCAGGGCGCGAACCATAGCCCGCGTCTGCTGTTCAAGCTTGCGCTCATCGAGGCTGCGCGCCTCGCCACGGAGTGTCACCAGATCGGGGATGATGTTGGTGGCTGTGCCGCCCGTGATCACGCCGATGTTGGCGGTCGTCTCGGAGTCGATACGCCCCAGCGGCATCTCAGCGACGGCCTCGGCAGCGACCCGGATAGCGTTGATGCCATCCTCGGGGTTCACACCCGCGTGCGCTGAGCGCCCGCTGACCTGGGCCCAGAGCGAGTTCTGTGAGGGTGCTCGGACGATCAGTGAGCCCGGAGGGCCTTCCGCATCCAAGCCGATCCCCATAGTCGCGCGCAACAAAGACCTATCGATCTCCTTGGCGCCCTCGAGACCCACCTCTTCGCGCACGGTAAAGACCAAATCCAAGGGGCGGTGAGCGAGCTGCTGTCGCAGGATCGTCTCCACTACCTCCAGAATCACAGCCAGCCCCGACTTGTCATCCGCTCCCAGCACGGTCGTTCCATCACTATAGACCACATCGTCGTGAACGACGGGGCGCACATCCGTGCAAGGGGTCACCGTGTCCATGTGCGCTGTGAGCATCAGGGGGACCCCTATGCCATCCAGCTGCGCAATCAGGTTGCCCGCCTCATCTCCACGCACCTCTACACCGAGCCTGCCGAGCTTGTGGCGAATCGCTGCCGCCACCTCGCGCTCAGCCCCCGAAGGGCTCGAGATTCGCACCAGCGTTAGAAACGTATCCAGCAATCGGCCGCGGTCTATCATACCGCCTCCTGTCTCATAGGAGCATCCAAGCCTGATCGAGCAATCAACTCTGCCGCGCTTTGGCGCGTGGCGTCCGTGGCGGCGCCTCCGAGCAACACAGCCAACTCTTCCACGCGCTGGTCTGCGGAGAGCGCCTTGGCCGAGGAGACGGTCCGCTCCCCAAGCGTCTCTTTGGCCACACGGAAGTGGCGGTCCGCGAACGAGGCGATCTGCGCCAGGTGTGTCACGCAGAAGACCTGGTGCGTGTGTGATAGCTCCCAAAGCGCGTGCCCCACCACGCTGCCGGTTCGCCCGCCGATCCCCGCGTCGATCTCGTCAAAGATCAGCGTGGGCACCGGATCCGCCGCAGAGAGGACATTCTTCATAGCCAACATCAGGCGAGAGGTTTCACCGCCCGAGGCTGTCTTGGCCAACGGCTTGGGGTCCTCGCCAGGATTGGGCGCGATAAGAAACTCGACCCGATCGATGCCATCGTCGCCAAAAGCGTAGCGTGTGCCATCAGGTGGATCGCCCACAGGCACGCCGTCTGCGGCCTCTACCCAACGAATATCCACCAAGAACCTCGCTCGCTCCATATTCAATGAGGCCAACTGCATCTCGATCTCGCTGCTCAACCGCTCGGCCACCTCGCGCCGCTGCGTACTGAGCTTTGCCCCCGCGCGCCCCAGCTCGACGAGCAGCGCTGCCTCCGCCTGTCGAAGCGCTTCCACCCGCTCCTCGCTGTGGGTGATCTCGTTCAACTCGCGCTCGGCCCGCTCGCCATAAGCCAGCACATCCTCCAACGAATCGCCGTACTTGCGCTTGAGCGCTTGCATCAGATCGATGCGTTCTTCGACCGCCTCCAGACGGTTGGGGTCGTGCTCGACGCCATCCCGATACGCACGCAGCATATGGGCGAGATCTTCGAGCTGATAGTAGATACTCTCCACCGCTCGGCTATCCGGTGTCAAAGTGTCATCCAGCTTGGCGAGCGTGGTCAGCGCATCCAGCAACAGTCCCACCTGATCCATTACGGCACGTTGTCTGCCCTCGCCCCCAGAGAGCAGATCATAGGCGGTGCCCGCCAGTCCCATCAGCTTCTCGGCGTTACCGAGCAGCGAGCGCTCGCGCCGCAGCTCCTCCTCTTCATCGGGGCGAAGAGCCGCCGCATCGATCTCTTCAATCTGGTAGCGCAGCAGATCCTCGCGCCTAGCCAACTCGCGAGCGTCGCGTTGCAGCGCAGCCAACTCTGCACGGACAACCCGCAACTCGGCCGCACGCGCGGCAAAGGCCTTGCGCTGCTCAGTGAGACCACCGTAGCGATCGAGAAAGCCCACATGTTGGCGTACCCGCAGCAGCGAGAGTTGATCGCCCTGACCGTGGATGTCTACCAGATGCCCGCCAATCTCCTGCAACACACCAAGGGGCACCGTGCGGCCGTTGGCTCGGCACACGTTACGGCGCCCCCTGGAGATCTCTCGCCGGAGGATCAACTGCCCGCCGCCGTCATCGGCCAAGCCATACTCCTCTAGCGTCGCGTACATGGGGGCCTGCGCTTCAGGCGCAAGCTCGAACACACCCTCTACCACGGCTTCATCGCGGCCTGTGCGGATCACCTCGGCTGAAGCGCGCCCGCCCAAGAGCAGGTTCATCGCATCGATGATAATCGATTTGCCCGCCCCCGTCTCGCCCGTCAGGACATTGAACCCGCGCGCGAACTCGAGCCGCAGGGAGTCGATGATCGCCAGGTTCTGGATAGACAGCTCGGCTAACAAGTTACTCTGCCTCGCCTCTAGTACAGCCGGGCCACCGCCGCCACAATAGCGACCACGGCATAAGCCACGGCGCTGAGGTTCACCGACGCGATATAAGCCAGGGGATTGACGGGCAGCACCGCCAAAGAGCCCGTCATGAGCACCGCCCAAGCCCACGGCCCCAGTATGGCGCCCAACGCGATGGACGCAGCTGTGAGATACTGCAGAGGCCGCCCCCGCTTGCCGTGGAGGCTACGATTCACGGCCTCGGCGATCAGCCCCCCCACCGGCGCACCCATAAAGAGCGCAATGAACAAGCCCGCCCGCGCCATGAGAGCCCCGCCGACCAGCGACAACGCCAATGCCACCGCAAAGCCTATGAGGTAATGTTGTGGCTGCAAGACGTAGAGCGGCGAACGCACCATTTGGGCACAACGCGGGCAGCGATACCCTACCGGCGTCTTGATAGCACATTTGCCGCAGATCGGATCGAGGCACTTGCTACACCGCAACAGGGTCTCGGTTTTGGGGTGGTTAACACAGTACATCACACCGTCTGGAGCTACGGCGTCGGGCCCCTGTCCGGCCACCTCAACCTCCGCAATACTGTCTCATAGAAATAGCCGTCGCTTCCAAAGCGAACAAAGAGCGCCTTGTTGACGCTGGCCGTGCTACGCACCTCATCGCACGACTCGAGATCCACATCCACCTGCCCATCGATGGTGAGCATGGGATTCTGTCCCTTGACCAGCCGCAGGCGCACACAACGGTACGCGGGAACCACAATAGAGTGCGCCATCGATAGATGCGCTGCAACAGGCGTCAGCGTGAGGCAGTCGACGTCGGGGGCGACGATGGGCCCCCCCGCGGCCAAGCAGTATGCAGTGCTACCGGTGGGCGTCGACACGATCACCGCATCCGCGGTCTGGGTCATCACATAGTGCCCGTCCACCTCTACAGCGATGCGCACAGCGCGTGATGCCGCGCCTCGGCCGATCACAGCGTCGTTGATCGCCTCATACGAGCCCAGCAGCTCGTTGTCGCGATACAGATCGGCGCGCAGCATCATACGTTTCTCTACGGCATACTCGCCGGCCACCACAGCCTTCAAAGCATGTTCAATGTCCTCTGGCTCAACCTCGGCCAGGAAGCCGAGCCTCCCGAGGTTGACACCGAGCACCGGCACACAAGCGCTAGCAACTGCGCGCACTGCCTTGACGATAGTGCCGTCACCGCCAAGTGTGACAAGCATGTCTAAATCGGGGGCCGCCGTCGCCAGCTCATCCTCGTGATCCACCGCCCCACGCCAGATCACCTTGCCTTCTGCCCGCAGCAAGGTATCCACTCGCTCTGCAAGCGCCGCCGAATCGCTCCGTCCTGGGTGATACAACACTCCAACGTTACGCATAGGGCACTCGATCCGTTCGCTCCATCAGCGTGGTTACGACATCCGCAAGCTTGACGCGCTCCTGAGGTGCCTGCGCCGCCATATCTCGCAATACAATCTCTTCAGCTGCGAGCTCTTGTTCTCCGAGAACGAGAGCGTACCGCACACCCTCCCGATTTGCTGCACGTAACTGAGCTTTCAGGCTGCGATCGCCCATCTCCAAAGCGCTGGCTATACCACGCTCGCGCAACGCTGCAGCGATCTGCAGTGCCCGAGCTTTGGCCTTATCTCCCAGGTACGCGATGGCCACTTGCGGTTTGGCCTCCTCGGGCACCTGGATCCCTTGTTGTTTCATGAGTAACACCAGTCGCTCCATGCCAGATCCAAACCCAATACCGGGCGTGTGTTCGCCGCCCAACCCCTCAGCAAGGCCATCGTAACGCCCACCGCCGCACACAGCATTCTGCGCTCCAATCCCCTCAGCCCAGACCTCAAAGACCGTTTTTGTGTAATAGTCCAGGCCGCGCACCAATCGGTGGTTGTTGGTATAGGGATACCCCATAGCATCGAGATAGCCTCTCAACGTCGCCAAATGGTCGGCGCACTCTTGGCAGAGATAGTCCTCGATATGTGGCGCGCCCCCGATGATCGGCTGGCACCCCTCGACCTTGCAGTCGAGCAGGCGTAACGGGTTCCTTTCCAATCGGCGCCGGCAATCGGCACAAATCTCGGCCTCCCGCTGCCGATAGTAATCCACCAACGCCTCGAGATACCTGGGGCGGCAGCGCGGACAGCCCGTGCTGTTGAGTTGCAGTGATAGCCCCTTGAACCCGAGATTGGAAAACAAATTCCACGCCAGCGAGATCACTTCAAGGTCCACGGCAGGATCCAGCTCACCGATACACTCGACATCGAACTGATTGTGCTGGCGGTAGCGCCCCGCCTGAACACGTTCGTACCGAAAAATGGGGCCGAGTGTATACAGCCTAACTGGCTGAGGCCGCGTCTTCATCCCGTGTTGAAGATATGCGCGCACAATACCGGCAGTAAACTCGGGACGTAAGGTGATATCTCTGCCACCCTTATCTGTGAATGAGTACATCTCTTTATCAACAATGTCGGTCCCCTCGCCGACGCCGCGAACGTAAAGCGATGTCTCTTCAAAGATGGGCAGATCGATCCGACGATAGCCGAACAAGCGCGTGACCTTTTCCACCGTGTGGCGCAGGAACTGCCAGTATGGCTGGTCTTCGGGGAGCACATCCATTGTGCCACGGGGTGCTACGTACACCTGGGCCTCCTACAAGTAGGTAATGGCGAACCGTCGGTTCGCCGAGGGATATTATAGCCCAAAGAGGCACGTGCGTCCATATGACGCGCCCTTTCGGCGATATTATCGTTTGGCCGGCCGCGCACAAAAGTATATGAGGATATAGCCGCCGTTACTTGATGCCCCAACACCCACAATGCCCAACATCAAAAGGAGGGCCAGCCGCACCAGAGACGTGTCAAGGCGCGGAAGCCCCCAATGAATTATGGTATCGGCCCCGAAAGCGGCTTACTCGTCAGCTCGCTCCTCGAGCTTGTCCTCTAGAATCTGCAACGCCAACTGCAGCTTTTCCTGGCGCACAGCAGTAGTCAGGTCCCCACGCGTACGCTCGGTGACGCCGCGCACCATGTCTGTGGTGCGGCGCAAGCCACCAGTGAGCGAGTCGGGGTAGTCTATCGTAACCAGGTAAGTATAGATATCGTCCATGGCTTCGAGCGCGCGCTCAGCTTCGGCCAAGTCGTCGCGCCGAACGGCGTCCAGCGCGTAGCGACGCAACTCGCCCGCGGCCTCTCCCAGGCCGTTGAGATAAGCCGCATACTCGATGCCCATCTCGTCGGGATCGGGCAGCGGCTGTTGGGCCACCACCGCAAACAGGATCTCGGCCTCGGCAAGCTCCTTGAGGGCATCTTGCACATAGCCAGCGTAGTAGAGATCGGGATAGGCCTTGGCATCGTTCACCATCGTCGCAGCCGCCTCGCGCGCCTTCGATAGCAGATCCAGCGCCGTATCTCGCTCGTGGCGATGGGTCGCGCGGATGCTGTTAGCACAAAAGCGGATGAGTGATCGCGAACGCTGCAGCGCCTGGTCTCGGAGTGTGTTCTTGCGAGCCAAGTCAGCGTCGATACGCGATATCAGATCCTCCAGATTACAGGTAGCTTTCATCAAACCTCCCATATACACCCCGCGCGGATGTGCGTCGCCCAGCCGCTTCGCGCCTACCGCGCTTCGCGAAACTCGACCAACGTCAGGCTCCCTTTCAGCGTGGGGACCTCCAACGGCAGCGAATTCAGGTCGGGCAGGCTGAGCGTATAGGTCACGGGGTTATTCAGTCCATCGAACGAGAACTGGCCGTTCCCATCGGTGACAGCGTCTGCCGACCAATCCCAGGCCTTAATCTCGACGCGAACACCCGCCACCGGTCTGCTGTTTTTGTCGAGCACTCTACCACGCACAAACAGGTAGCCCTCTCCCTCGACACCTGGCTCCACCACGCGCCCAACAAAGGTGCCGGAGGGCGCATCCGGGAAGGCGGGGGTTACGGTACCGTCGCTTCCTTCCGCCCCCTCCTCGTCGGAATCGGGCGGGGCGTTAGCACAGTCTTCTTCCGCTTGCACGAGTTTAGCGCGTATCGTCACATCGTCCACAATCTCTAACGCGCCACGATAGGCGTCTACGGCCTGACACCACGCCTCGCCATCCACCAGCACATCGCCGAGATTGATCTGCGCCTGGTACAAGCGCTGGCGAACATCCTTGTATCCGGGCGCTCTGGCATACAGCACCCTCAAGGCCCCTGCGGCCTGGGCCCAATCGGCGCTCCAGAAGGACAGGCCCGTCGCATATAGCGCAGCGTTCTCCTTGGCCTCTAGCGCCTCGGGATCGTTGGGCCGCAACGCGAGCGCGCGATCGAACATCCTCACAGCTTCCGAGTCCCGATCCTGCTGTACCAAGTCGAACCCATTGGCGCAGAACGCTTCGAATAGCATTTCGTCCACTTCGTCCCGATGGTAGGAGGGATCGGAGGCCAGGAGGCGGTCGGCGAACTCGAACACGGCTTGCCAATCACCACGACCGTAGGCCGCCCGCAGTTCACTGAGAAACGCGGCACTGGCCTCCTCTTGTTGCACCAGTGTGGCCGTGGGCTCGGCCTCGAGCCTCCTTCGCGCCTCAACTAGCTTGTCCTGCGACTTGCTGTCGCGCGGATCCAGTTGGATGGCGAGCTCCAGCTCGGCAATGGCCATGTGCCAGTTGCCCTCTTCCATATAGGCCAGGCCCTTGTTATAGTGCTCCGCTGCCACACGTGTCTCAGTTTGAGTGCGATCCATCAGGCCGTAATAGACCCCCGCCGCACCCAACCCGACGATCGCAAGCACCACAAGAGCGGCCACCACGACCACCGCCAGCGTCAACCTGCAACCGTGCGGCTGAATAGCCTCCGCTGGCTCGTCCCAAGCGACCTCAACTGGGGCCTCCAAGTCCGACGGGGGCACATCCATCCGCCGGGTGGGCTGAGCCGGTGGGCTTTGCTCCAATCGGTATCCGCAGGAGGGGCAAAACAGCGCCCTGCCTCGAATCGTGACTCTGCAGTTGGGACACTGCATATCGTTCCTCCACACTACATTAGGGTTCGAGTAACATTGCGATGTGCCCCGAAGGGTCTACCAAACGAACGGACGGCGCCGCCTCAGCACCTTGTGCTAACGGCTCATCCGCGTGCAACTGCACGTAACAGGGAGCATCGGGTCGCACCGCGCACTGCGCCGTGGCCAGCTCGCGGTCGCCCGCTGTCAATTGAGCCGTCCACTCTCCCACCATCGGCGACGCTACGGTGAGGTCCACGCCCTCGCTGCCCCATTCGGCGGCAGCTGCAACCTCTTGCGTGGCCACGGAAGGCACCCCCGATCGAGCGATGACATACCACTGCTCCTCCCAGGAGATCGTAGCGCTAGGGTCCAGCACTGCGTAATCCCAGAAAGTGGGGGTTAGGCCGCCCCACATCTCGATATACTGAGTATTGTCATCGGTGTAAGCCTCTTCATCGCCGAATTCAGCTCCGAACCCGAACAGCTTGACGCCGCGCGCTACATCACTGGGAAAGACTCGCACCATACCGATATCACTCTTCTCGTCATAGACCGCGACAAAGGGCGCAGAGAGCTCTAGCGCAAAGAATCCCAACCAGTTGCGCCAGGCACCATAGTCGCTCAAGTCGCGCTCCTGATACACCGGCCAGGTGAGGCGACTGTTGGCCCCGGGAAGCGACGGATCCCCTGTGTTATGCACAAGCACCGAATCGGCGGGCAACACGATACGCAAGCTGGGGCCGACACCGTGTGAGCCGGGCGAGAGCATGGCGTTAGCCCAGTACTGGAACTCTTTCGGCGCTGGGTCCAAGTTGTGGAGTGTCGTCCGCACAGTAAAGAGCGCCTCGCCGGGTTGCAGCGTCACGTCCACTCTCGCGGTCATATTGCGGCTCTCTTCTGTGGTACTGACAGAGACCGTCACTTCGCCATCGCTCGAGTGCAGAACGCTCGTATCCCAGGGCTGTGCGCTCAGGTACCCGTGCTCCTCCACTGGCAGGCACCACTCCATACCGCCCACCGCAAGCCACCACCCTTGGTCCGCAGGCCCCCAAGGGCTGGGCTTGATGACTCTATTGTTGTAAAACAGACTCTGCCCGGTGGGCACAAACCGAGCCTGATACAGCCTCCCGCCCAAATCCGGGAGAAAGCTCAGCTCCAGATACTCGTTGCTCACATAGAGCACACGATAGTTGCGGGGCTCGGGCGGGCCCACCAATTCCCGCTGCAACAACGGATACGGATGCCCCGCCGCCGTCAGATCCGTGTAGAGAGCCTGCTCGTATCCATAGGTCGTGATGATGATCTGATCCCACCAGGTGCGAACCGCCGCACGGGGTGGACTCGTCGGGGCGGGTTCGGGCGTGGGCACCTTCTCGGGTGGATCCGCCTCGCTGACCGGAGGCTCTAGGGCGTCCTCACTAGCGGGCGTGGGCTCTGGCGGCGGTGCCGCCGTCGGCTCGAGCGGGGGCACCACTACCCTGAAGACGGCCTCCGCTCTCCCAACGTTCCCACAGGCGTCACTGGCTTCTACAACGAGCGTATGCTCGCCTTCCAGCAACGTCCTCGTATCCAGGTTGTGGCGCAGCGTACCCTCGGCCGTTCGAGTCATCAACTCGCCGTCCAGCAACAGCCGCATCTGCACCACGCCCTCGTTATCCTGAGCGCTAGCAACGACTTTGAGTCCTTCCGCCGCGCTGATCTGCGCAGGGAGGGGCGCCATGGCCACTATAGGTACGGCCACATCGAGCAGACGCTCCTCAATCGCCCGTATAGCACCCGCCTCCACCTCTACCTGCATCGTCAGCGGCGCATAGCCCGCTCGCTCCAGTCGCAGAGTATAGGCGCCGGGTGGCAGATTGAGCGTCGCAGGGGTCGTGCCGCGAGATCTCCCGTCCATCAAAATGTGGGCATCGGATGGCGTCGTTTCTATCCGCAGGGTACCGGTCTCATCGGACTGTAAAGCCGCAGATGAAACGGCATCGGGAGGGCCATCACACCCTGTCATCACGAGGCCGAGGAGCAGGAGGGCAAGCAGGCAGCCTAGGAGGCTCCGCAACGGGCTGGAACGTAGAGGCGCTGGTGTTAGGGTCTTCCTGTTGCGCATGTGCGGATTATATGCTGCATTGCAGGGTGTGTCCAAACAGGTTCGGGTTCCGCGCTGGGGCGAGTTTGCCGAGCTATGCGTCCATGTTATAATCAACTATGGGTCCGGTGGCCGGTTACGCGCCCTGGGCCCACGCATAGTGGCCCTCCACTGTCCGGCACGATACCACAACCCGCCCGCCGGAGCCCCGTCTGGTGGCTGTCGCTCGTCGGCCGCGCACCTCAGAGAGCCTACGAGTCAGAGGAAACCCGCGCATGTACTTGCAAGATACCCGCAGGCGCAAACGGAGGCCCATCTGGCCTTGGTTCGTGTGCTTTGCCATCGCGTGCACCGTCTCGTGGACGCTGTACTCGCGGCAACAGGATTTTGTAGAGCAAGTGATGGGGCCCGCGCCAACGCCCACCCCCACAGAGATCAGCGCGCGAGCGTATCTTGCGCAGGGTGACGATTTTTGGGGGCAGGGCAACTATGAGGAGGCGATCGCCAAGTATCGCCGCGCTGTAGAGTTGGATCCCCACCTGGCACCCGCTTATGCGCGTTGGGGGCGGATTCTCGCGCTGCGCCATCGCGGGGAGGACGCTGTACATTTGGCTCAGCGTGCTGTAGAGATCGACGCCGAATCCGCCGAGAATCAGGCTTTTCTCTGCATGACCCTGGACTGGGCCGGCAAAGCGTCCGCGGCCATCCAAGCCGGACTCAAGTCGGTACAGCTCAATCCGAAATATTCTCTGGGGTACGCATACCTTGCGGAGGCCTATGTAGATGACGGCCGCTATCTGGATGCCTACAACACTGTGCAAAGAGCCCTGGAGTTGGCCCCTGATGATCCCTTCGTACTACGCGCCCAGGGCTACATCCTGGAAGTGCAGGGCGACTATGGCGGCGCCATCGAGCTCTACGAGAAGGCCCTCGGTGTCGATCCGAAAGTGACGTTCATTTATTATGACCTGGGGCGCAACTACCGGGCGCGCTACGATTTTGCTGCGGCGTCTGAGACGTTCCTTCAGGCCACACAGCTGGATCCCAAAGATCCACAGGGGTACGATCATTTGGCGTGGACATACATCTCGCAGGGAGCCTACGATCTGGCGATCAACACGCTGGAAAAGGCGCTAGAGTTGGACCCCGCTTATGCGCCCGCACAGGGGCGCATGGGTATGGCTCTGTACGCCAGACAGAACTTTGAGGATGCCATCACTCACTTTGAAAGGGCCATTGAGCTGGGCTCGAATGATGACAATTACTATGCCTATCTGGGGCTCTCTTTCGCCTATCTCAAAGACTGCACCAAAGCCGTGCCCGCCTTTGAGCGTGCGCTTGAGATCAACCCCGATAACCCCTTGGCTCAGAGCGGCCTCCAGGGCTGTCAGTCGCCCTGAGCCACACGACCCTTCTCCCTATACCGAGCGATTACACAAGATCTGAGGTGTGCGAGTGAAACGCAAGCGAAAAGAACAGCCGAATCGGATGCTGTGGATCGTCAGCCTTTTGGTGGTGGGTAGCATGATCTGTGGCATGCTGGTGACGTTACTCCCGTCGAGCCCCGCTCCCCCACCCGCTCAGCAGGAGCCTTCGGCCACCGTCGTGCCCAGCGTTCCGGCCAGCCCCACCCCCGAAGTGACCGCTAGCCCCACGCCGACCGCTACACCTGTGTCACCGTAGGCCTGCTGACGATGGCGTGTGAGATGTGTCACAAAGCTATCCGATTTGCGCCCGACACTGCGTCGTGCTATACTTTGGCGTACAAGGGTGCGTGGCTCAGTTGGTTAGAGCGCACGGTTCACATCCGTGAGGTCACAGGTTCGAGTCCTGTCGCGCCCACCAGCAATTGACCGCAGGCTATCGAGTCGGCCATAGCAGCCACTCTGGGCCTGCGGTTTTCTTTTTGCTTTGCGAAGCTGCGCCGATCACCGCAGCCCGAGAGTGTGCAATGCGGGGCCACTGGAGTTTCCGTCTTTCGTATACAGCATCAGCGAGCAGATCACAGAGGTTGAGCCATCAGAGGATTGTGCGTATACTCGCCGCTGGTGAGGAGTCGCTGGCCCGGCAGCTTGAGGCGCACCTCATACAGTGGATCACACCCAACAGATTATTGCGAGCGCAGAGATTCAGCTCGGAGGAGGCGAAAACATGGCTCTGGACGGCAGATGTGCACTAGTCACTGGTGCGGGGATCGGCATAGGGCGAGAGGTGGCGCTTGAACTTGCGCGACAAGGCGCTGATGTCGCTTTGAGCTACCACAGTAGCGCTGACGGCGCACTGAGCGCCGCAGAGGAGATTCGCGCCATGGGCCACAACGCCGGGGTTTTTCAGGCCGATGTCGGCTCTGTGGAGGAATGCTTGAGCTTGGTGGACGGCGCTGCCAGCCTGCTCGGCCGGTTGGACATCCTGGTGAATAACGCGGGTGTCACACTCAGCAAAGACTTTTTCGAGGTCACTCAAGAGGATTTCGATTATCTCTACAATCTGAATATCCGAGGCCAGTTCTTCTGTGCTCAGCAGGCTGCACGCTATATGCGATCACAGGAGGCGAAAGGAGAGCGGTCCCGGGGTGTGATCATCAACATGCTCTCGATCCACGGGTTAGCGTCCATGCCGCAGCACTCGCTCTACGACGGCACCAAAGGCGCCATCGCGTCTTGGACACGCGAGCTGGCACTGGAGCTAGCGCCTCACGGTATACGCGTCGTGGGTGTGGCCCCAGGCGCTATCGAGGTGCCCCGTTATTACAAAGAGAAAGAGGAGTACCGGCGCGAGGACTTGGCGCGGCGCATCCCCTGGGGCCGCGTGGGCATGCCCGACGACATCGCCAAGGCTTGTGCATTCCTGGCATCCGACGATGCCGACTTTATCGTGGGCGCCATCATCGTATCCGATGGAGGCACCACCGCTCGTATGAGCCTCTTTGCCGAGGATGTTTAGGATTATGCAGGCAGTGAGCCAATCCCATGCTGTGCAGATGGCGCGCTGCCGCTACGAGTGTGCAATGCAAACAAGAGCGCACGTGCCACACTGCACATCGGGCACAAAGGGGCAGCGTCACTCCTCCGGCGGCGACGCGCGGCCCACACCTTGCGAGGCATCTCGATACCGCACCTCATCCAGCACCTGGTCTTCCCACGTCGGCGTCTCTATAACGCGCCCCCATGCTGGGGTCAAGGCAGCCCAAGGAGAATCCCTATGAGCGACCTGAGCCACCTGATCATCACTGATGTACGAGCTGTCGAGGTGCGCGATGTGCGCTTTAGCGATGGGCTCATCACTCCCTGGGCCCCAGGCGAGCCAATATACAATCGCGATTATGTAGTGGTGCGTATCGAGACGAATGCCGGCATCGCGGCTATCTCAATGGACGGCGAATACTCTCCCACGCTTCCCGCCCGAGCCGATGATATCGTCACTCTGGTGGCTCCCTACCTGTTGGGCAAGCCTGTAATCGATACAGAGGCTCATACGGCTTTCCTACACTCGCTGCGGTCTCGAGGGCGGTTCTATTTCGTCGCTGTCGCCCTATGGGACATCCTGAGTCAGGCCGCTGGGTTACCGCTCTATCGCCTATGGGGCGGCAAGCGCGACAAAGTGCTCGTCTACGCCAGCACCGTCCATCATGACAAGACTCCACAGGAGCGCGCTGAGGACTGCCTGGCTTATCTGGAGCGCGGCTACCGTGCCGTCAAGCTGCGGCTCTCCGGCGAGACGATAGCCGACGACATAGCCCTGGTTGAGGCCTGTCGCTCAGCGGTTGGCGACCGCATGGCGATCTTGGTGGATGCCAACCAAGCGGGCAAGATCCCGGGGCGCGCTAACCCGGGCGTCACTTGGGATCCGCAACGTGCCGCAGATACTGCCCGCGAACTGGCGCAGCTGGGCGTCGGCTACCTTGAAGAGCCGTTGGCCTACGCACTGGAAAAAGAGAGCATCAGGCTGCGCGAGACTGCGGACCTGCCCATCGCCGGTGGTGAAGGCCTGATAGGCACACATGCCTATTATCGGGCGCTGAAAAAGGGAGTCTACGACATCATTCAGCCGGACCCGATCACCAGTGGCACCCCCAATACGCTGCTCAAAATCGCCGCCATGGCCGAAGGCTCAGAAACGCCCATCGTCTATCATCACGGCAAGAGCGGCGTGGGCCTGATAATCGGATTGCACCTATCCTTGGCTCTCGGAGAGTGTCCTTGGTTGGAGTATATGGACGACACACGCTTTTGGCAGCCGGAAGGCTTTCAGGTGGGCTTCCGCGAAGTGATTCCGGTAGACATTGACGGCTATGTCCACGGCCCCCAAGGGCCCGGTTTGGGCATCCCTTGGGACACCGAGTGGTTGCGCCGCATCGGCTTGGATTGAGATCGTCGCAACGATAGTTTGGGCCCCAGCCCGAGCAAACACTCGACGGAGCTATGATACCCATGTTCTCTGCCCAAGAGATCCGAGCGGGCCTACATACACATACCATCGGCCAAAAGCTTGAGGTCTATCCCATCATAGACTCGACGAATCGGCGCGCCATCGAACTTGCGCGCGATGGCGCGCCCGACGGAACGTTAGTAGTGGCTGACGAACAGACGAGCGGACGAGGGCGTCTGGGAAGGAGTTGGTCCGCACCGCCTGGCAGTTCGCTGCTCATATCGCTGCTTCTGCGACCGGCCTTGCAGGTTCGACAGGCGCCGCGCGCGATCATGCTCTGTTCGCTGGCGGCGGTAGAGGCCATCGCACAGGTCTGTGGCATGGATGCCGCCGTCAAGTGGCCCAACGACCTGGTATACGCTGGGAAAAAGCTGGGCGGTGTGCTCACCGAGCTGGGGGTCAAAGGTGAGGCGCTAGAGTACATTGTTGTGGGGATGGGCCTCAATGTAAACTTGGACTCGACAGTGCTTACCGGCCTAGTCAGCCCTGCCACCAGTCTGGCCACAGAGTTGGGCCGCCCTGTAGGCCGTCTGCCGCTCCTCATCGCCATTCTTGAAGCCTTTGAACGGCGCTACGACAGGCTGCGTACGGGCTGGTCACCTCACGAAGAATGGCGGCAGTACTTGGTCACCATCGGCCAGCAGGTCACTGTGCGCAGCCATCGAGACGTAGTAGAGGGGCTTGTAGAGGATGTCGACGCCGACGGAGCCCTGCTATTGCGCACTCGGGAGGGCCGCCTGCGCACCATCCTCGCGGGCGACGTTACCTTGCGCGGCAGTAGCGAGGTATAGCCTCGCTGAGGAACGTTGCCGCGGCGCTCCGAGACAATCGTCCGCGGAGAATTAGTCATTGTTGACATACGTCAAGCAGCATGCTACGATTCTTCTCGATAGACTATCGAGCACATCAATTGAGACCGGAGCGGGGAAGAAATTCATGCCCTACCCCTGCATTGAGCGTTGTCCATCGGCGACCCTTTCCCACTAGCCACACGCCAGTATTCCTGCTGCTCCCTCATGTGATGTATCAGCGTAGAGGCGTTTTAGGGCACTGTGCGGGCCCCTGACCATAGCCCAGCTTCTCTTAGTAGGGGCTTTGGAACGAGGCAAAACCGAGCGCCCGGAGGCAGGGTTGAGCATCTCGTACCCCGGCGCTCGTAACAACTTTGGTTGGTTCGCGCCTCAAAGCGCCGCGACGGGGCGAACCTCAAGCAGATAGCCACAGGTGAGATAATCTCGCCGCGGCCAACGAGCCTTCACAGATCGGGTGGGCCATGGTTGCGCAAGCTGTCAGCCAACAGGCTTGGTGCGAGTACGTGAGAGCCTTCAACGCTCGGCGCGACTTGGCCGCTTTGGCATCTCTGATCGAGATCGCGTTTCAAGACGAGTTGGGGGCGGTGGACACTCGTGTGGTGCACAATTTGCGCCAGATGTCCGCGATGAGCCCGGCCATGTGGTTTCTGAGCTCGGTGGGCACCAGCCTCTCCGGCTTTGTGTGGGTAGAGCGAGGCCAACTGCTGGGCAATGTGAGTGTCAACGAGAGTCCGCATCACCCCGGCACCTGGATCATCAGTAATGTCGCCGTCCTGCCCGAGTATCGTCGTCGAGGGATCGCCAGCACACTCGTGGACACCGCCATCGCTCACGTGCAACAGCGCCGGGGCTGGCGAATCATTCTACAGGTGCGAGCGGATAACAACGCCGCCCTGCCGCTCTACCAACGGCGCGGCTTTGTAACGTACGACACACTACACGAGTTGGATCGCCTGCGAGATAATCTACCGCTCCTATCCACTAGCATCACAAGACGCTCCCTGCGCACCGTCCATGCGCGAGACCAGAGCGGCCTCTATCGCCTCGTGCTACACAGCACCCCCTCCGGCAGGCTCCTGCGCGAGCCTGTGCATATGAGAGACTTTCGACGCGGCCTGTTCTATCGGCTCCGTGGAGCCTTTTCTTCCGCTTTTGGTGCGCGAGAACGCTACGAACTTGTGGGTGAGCACGCACAGCAGATCGTGGCGTACGGCGCGATCAACGTGGCGTTGCTCCGAGGGCCGCATGAGGTCGAGCTTCACGTGTTGCCAAAATACCGCGGGCACTGGGAGATCCCGCTGCTCGAGAGGCTTTTACACGACACACGCCCCAATGGACGCTTCGGCATCAGAGCCACCCTATCGTCAAGCCACCCCGAAGCCCTAGAAGCTGCTCAGGAACTGGGTTTTTACACAACCCGCGTGTTGGATCAAATGTCTCTTGAGATCAGCTACCCAGGGCGTTGAGATCACTGCGCATCGGCTAGTGACGCTGCGATGGGTCCAACGCATGGGATGAAAAGAATCCCAACGACGCGCTTTGGGATAAAATCAACCTATCATATGTGATGAGGAGGTCGCATGCGCAAGCTTTTGCTACGGTGGATAATAAACGCCGTGGCCATCTATGCCGCCGTCTCACTCGTACCAGGAATTGGCGCCGCAGAGGGTTGGGTTGTTTATATGGTCCTTGCCCTCGTTCTGGGGCTGGTGAACGCGCTCATCGCCCCCATCGTCAAGCTCTTCGCCTTCCCTTTGGTCCTACTGACCCTGGGGCTGTTCACGCTTCTGATCAATGCTCTCATGCTCTGGTTGGCCAGCGCTATCGGGACGTTCTTGGGCTTTCCGCTCAGCATCGACAACGCCTTGGCCGCTACCCTGGGTGCGCTGGTGATCAGCATTGTAAGCTTTGTGTTGAGCGCGCTCACCGGCGTCAACGCAAAGGATCGCAAGCGGGATCGGCGCTGATCCGCACAACCATCAAGTGGCGAGAGAGTGCCGCCAGCGTGCTCGCCAACAGCCACGCTACGGGCGCCATCTCTGCGTGAGCTGACGGAAAAAGCTCGAGAGATAGAACATACGGAGGGCTATGAGGATGGCCGCGAGTCCAAGGACGATGAACAGCGCCCCCCGTAGCGGCCTCGAGATGAATTGCAGGGTCACCCAATACGCAAAAGCGGGAAAAGGTTGTACCCGATACATATGGGTGAGCATGTAGGCGATGCCCAGGCTGGTGCCCACAGCGCCCAGCACAAAAAAAGTGAGCCAGCGAGCGATATCCTGCAGCTGCAGGCGAGACTTGAGCACACGAGACTGTAGACTCTCCAGGTACTGCGAGGTAATCTGGATCTCTGGGAGGGCGGCTGGCTGGCCGAATAGCACATCCGCCTGGGGCAGGCTGGGGGCCTGCACGCGCGCATGCCCCAGGCGACTGGTGATATCGTTCTCCACCTCGATATAGCTGACAGCAGCCGTCAGATCCGGAGCAATGGGAAAGTCCTTGTGCTGTGGCAGGTTGCCCAGGACACTGTCGATGCTGCGCCCGCATAGCACAATCAACGGCCGCGCCCCAGCCGCGTAGGCCGTCTCCACATCAAGGCTCTCGTCGCCCAACACATAACACTCCTCGGGCGACAGGCCGAATTGCGACGCCGGCAACCACACCGCCCCGGGAAAGTCGCCCCAACAGCGACAAGCCTGGTCCGGATTGTGCGGGCAGGTCACAAGGGCGTCGATGCGACCACCAGCGGCCTCCACCTGTTTCAAGATGGTATCGTAGGCCTTGTGTTGATCTGTATCGTCGACACCATCACCGTGTTTCGCAACGCGGGAACCCCACAAGAGCAGCAGCGTATCTTCGGACGAGAGCAGGCGCACCGCCTCGAGAGTTGCTGGCGTCAGCCGCCAAGAATCCAACGAGCTGCCGAGATCCACGTGGCTATCTCGCAGGATAGTGTCTCTATGCACAAAGACGGCCTTCATCGCTACTCCCGCTCCTCGGCTTTGATGCGCATCCTATGGCGCTGGCGGGGACGCCAGCTCGCCGTTATCGGGTGCGCCGTCACGTGCCCTGCGGATGGCTTCCACCTCTTCATCCGATAGCGCGTATGCGGACTGCCAAGCCGCCACGGGCTTGGCATATATACGTGTATCTCCCCGCCCATGCAGGCTACAGACCACCACACCGTTGCCATCGGCATCCAGTGCGGCAAGAGCGAAGCTCAGATCGCCCCCTGTACTGGCGAACGGGTTAAAGCGTACAATGCCCAGATGTTGGACAGCCGCCTTGGTGCTCTGCTGCAACGCCCCCACTTGCGCGCGCATCGCCTCAACCTGCTCCGTCGCGTCTTCTACACGGCAGAGGTGCGCATCGAGGATCTGCTCCAGATCGCTGCCGTTAGAGCCTGACATCAGCCGAGCGTAGCGCTTCTCCATCCGTGTCACACGCCGCGCTGTACGAGCACATGCTACCAACACCGCTATAAACGCTGCTACGAGCACACCCAACCCAGCGATGGCGGGCCAAGCTTCCTGCCATGTGATTGTCAATACCTTGATGCTCCAGTTACAGTATGTATTCATTCTATCTTGCGCACAGGGCCTGGTCAAATGAGTCTCACTCGTGGTGTCAAACGCGGGATGCCCTATCGGCACGCCCCTGAGAATAGTCTCGCCTCATCGTTGACACGCCCCCAAAAACATGATACCATTCTGTTAACCGTCAGGGCCGTTCAGTGCTCGGGGGCGCTTACCAACTAGTTGGCTTGAACCTCCTTTCCTTCGGAATCATCCGCTGGTTACCGTTATCCGTCTGTAGTATCGTTCATGAAAGGAGTTCGAGCGATGGATGTCGTCATCAAAAGTCGGAACTTGGAAGTCAACGAACGACTCAAGGAGCATATCGAGAAAAAAGTCTCCAAGCTGGATCGCTTCCTCCCCAACATCGGCGAGGCCAGAGTAGAGCTCAGACTCCAACAGACAAAAAGCCTCGAAGACCGACACGTAGTCCAGTTGACGCTCATAAGCAATAGCACAATCTTGCGCGCCGAGGAACGCTCCTCGGACCTTTACAACTCGCTCGATGCTGTACTCGACAAGATGACTCGCCAGATCGAGCGTTACAAGGGTAAGCACTGGCGCTCACAGGTTCGTTCTCAGCCGAGCATAGGGGAGGAGTTCGCGCCCGCTCCCGAACCAGAGCTCGACTCTGAGGTGGGCGTAGCCAGAGTCAAGCGGTTCGAAACCAGGCCTATGGGAGTTGAAGAGGCCATTGAGCAGATGGAGCTGCTGGGCCACGACTTTTTCATCTTTTACGATATCGCCACCGAGGGGTTTGGCGTCGTCTACAGGCGCCGAGATGGAAGCTATGGGTTGTTGCTCCCTGAGCTAGCCTGACGGCTTGCTACCTGGCGGGGCAAGGTGTTCCTTGCCCCGCTTCTTTTTCACGAGGTCCTTACCACATGGCCTACCAGTCTCTGATCCTGCTGGTGTGTTCGGCCAATATCTGCCGTTCGCCGATGGCCGAGCACTTGTTACGTCGCCGCATCATAGAGGCGGGAGACCAACAGCAACTGCGCGTTCGATCCGCAGGCACGTGGTGCGAGCCAGGCCAGTCCGCCGCTCTCCATGGGCAAACGCTCTTGCTCCAAGAGGGACTCGATCTCAGCGAGCACAAGTCGCACATGCTCAATCAAGCCGATGTGGACGAAGCCGACTTGATCCTCGTAATGACAGCCACCCAGCGCAGAGAGATCGCCCTGCGTTTTCTCCGCGCCGAGGCCAAAACCTATCTTCTGAGCGAGATGGTGCGCAAGTCTTACGATATCGCCGACCCATACGGCGGCACGCTGGAGGACTATCGAATCTGCAAAGACAGGATCGAGGAGATTCTAGACAAGGGATACACGAGGGTCGTGGCACTGGCCAAACATGTGGAACATGGCGAGGCCCGACGTCAACGAGGCTGGCTCGGGGGGTTGTTCAAAGGCCGCGCCCGAGACTGACGGACCAACAAGCCCACTTTGAGCGTCACAACGAATCCATAGTAGTAGGCCGCCAGAGCACACAGCCCTAGGCCGTGCAAGCCATCTTTGTAGCCCCTAAGTGTCAAGTAGCGACGCCGGAATTCGCGCAGTGGTTGGGATAGGTAGGTCCAAGGTTTGGGGCGAATCCCCTCGCGGAAACTGATAGCCGCTTGCAGATCCGCATACTGGCGCTGCTTACGGACGAACTGTCCCACGCTGCGGTAATTGTAGTGCGTGAGGGGGTTCTCCAAGTAACCCTCTTTGCCGTCCAACTCCACGACCTCGTGCACTTCGCGCCTTGGATCGTACTGTGCATGCCCCAGCTTGAGGAGCCGCAGTTGGTAGTCTGGAAACCAACCCCCATAGCGAATCTCACGGCCCCATATAATATTGTGGCGCGGCACCCACCACCCATAGCACTCGTCCGCATCGATCACCCGCCGCAGCTCGCGCATAAGCTCCGGCGTCGCCCGTTCATCGGTGTCAATATAGAACAACCAGTCGCCCGTGGCCACAGAGAGGCCAAAGTTGCGTTGTCTGGCAAAGCCCTCAAAAGGATGAGGCACCACTCTGGCTCCCAACGACTCGGCGATAGCCCGCGTCCGGTCGCAGCTACGATCGTCCAGGATGACCAGCAGCTCATCAGCCCCCCCCACAGACTGCAAGCAAGCGCCGATATCATCTTGGTTGTTGCAGGCTAGCACGGCTGCTGTCAGTTTGGGCATATCACATCGACATCACCGTGCTATAAGCGGCGATGCGGCGCTCCGCCTCTTCGGCGCCAAGCTCGCCCGCGAGCATAGCGGCGCGGGCGCGGCGCGTATCCCGACGCAGCGCCATCCGCACGATGCCGCGCAAAAGCACACGATACGCCGGACCGTAGTGCTTCTCCGCCAAGCGAAAGCGACTACGCCACAGAGCCACGAACATCTTGTCGCGAAACTGCTTGGCGCTCTGTCCTTCGAGATGCACGATACGAGCCTGCGGCACACAATAGATACCCCAGCCGGCGCCTTTGGCCCGCATACACCAATCGATCTCCTCGCAGTACATGAAATAGTCCGTGTCCAGATGGCCCACCTGCTGCAGAGCCTGCCAGCGCACCATCATAGCCGCGCCAAGCGGGTGATCGATAGCAAAGGGCTCACCTCGCTCGTACCATCGCCGGGGATAGCGCCCGTTCAGGCGCGAATGAATCAGACGGTGGTTGATGGTCCAAAAGTCAAACAACGCCATCCACAGCGTCGGAAACCGAAACGCCCCGTGCTGAAAGCTCCCATCCCCGTAGGCGAGTTGTGCGCCAACGACGCCCACCCTCGGATGTTCCTCGAGGAACGCAAGCATGTGCGAGAGCGCATCCTGAGCCACCAACGTATCGGGGTTGAGGAGCAGCACATAGCTCGGCGGCGATTCGAGGGCTTTGATTGCCTCGAGCCCAAGGTTTACGCCGCCGGCGAACCCGAGGTTTCGGGGGTTAGCGAGCAGTATCGCCTGAGGGTAGCGCTCGGCCACCATAGCCGCGCTCGCGTCGTCGGAAGCGTTATCCACCACCCACACCTTCGCGCTCAAAGGAGCTCCAGAGGTAACAGTCGTCCGCTCGACAGCCGCATAGAGGGAGGCCAGACAATTGCCCGTCAACTCGCGGGTATTATAGCTGACGATAACGATAGCCAGATCCACGAGCCTCTCCCTAAAAGCCAACAGAGATGGGGGTTGGCTCCACGCGATCCTGCACGATCCACACTTGCTCGTGGATCAACCCGACCCAAAAGTAGGGCTCCACCTTGACGGGCTTTTGCGTGATCCTGATGCTCCCCGTAACGGTTACCGATTGGCCGGGCATGAGGTACTTTTGTGGGCCGATCGGGGTATCGAGGGTGGTAAGTTCATCGTCCGACCCCAGTTGCCACCGGAAAGGATAGAGCCGCCCCTCGCTGTTGCCCTCATAGTCCACGCCCACACGAAACAAGCCGGGCTCTTCATATTCGCCCTTGGTGTTGTAATTCTCCAGGCTGGTATAGGTAGTGCCGGGTTCTGGGCCTTTGGTGCGTACCGGCACCGTACCAATGTTGCGAACCGTCACGGTAAAGGTGAGGGTTTCTCCCAGAGGGACGACCGTCGAAGAGAACTCGGCGGCGCGATTGACGATCTCGACCCTGGGCACACCGCCACCCTCGATAGTCAGCGAGCCCTCGGCCCTCGCCTTGTTCCCCACGAAATCCTCCGCTTCCACCACGACGGTGTAATCCCCATCGGGAGGTGGCGTAGCCCCCAGGTCCACCCCTGCATCATAGTCGTGCTCGTGGCTCCCCGGCGCCCCCATCTCGCGAATCTTGTCCTCGGCCACGGGATAGCGGTTGCCCTCGCTGTCCTCGACATACACCGTCACGCGCGCGACCTCTTTACTCAGGCTGTACCCGATCTTGACGCGATCGGCGATACCGTCGCGGTTGGGTGTAAAGGTGTTGGGCCAGATATTGAGGTTCTCCACCAGCATGGGGACCGTATCACCGTCCACCAGTGTGATGGGGGCTGTTACGGTCTCTCGACGCCCCCGTTCATCCACGGCCTCAAATACCACCGAGTACTCCCCATCCGGCAGGAG
>CAYOUT010000008.1:57946-184677 GCA_964407215.1 uncultured Anaerolineales bacterium
ATCATCAATGACGCCGGAGAAAAGGGCCATCCTATCCCCTTTGGAGCGGCGCTTTTCCGTGCGAAAATAGTGGCGCTCACCGGCCTCATCCACTAGGTAGATCGTCACAGAGGATTGTGCGTTGAGCCTGTAGCTGAGCTCGGCGATATCGTCCGTGCCATCTGCATTCGGGGAGATCACCGACGGGCGAATCGAGACGTTGGTGAGTAAGCGCCTCGGAATACACCCACCGAGAAAGATACTGAGAAGCGCTACAATGAGGAGAAGGCGAATCAGGGTTTTGGTCACGAACGTGCGAACCTCCGCGTCGGGAGTCATGAGGATTTACTGGGCACGATCGGCGCTCAGTGTACCTGAGCGCTCGGTGTTCGTCAAATGATGGTTGCATGGCCCGCTTTGCACTGCCATCGGCTCGGCTGTACAATCCCGTGGTTGTGCGGCCAGTACATCCTAGGAGTCGGTAATGCTCACGTATTCCGAGGCTTTGCAGGCGATCTTCCAGCGCACCAATTTGGAGCGGCAGACACAGCCCCCCTACTCTGAGCGTGTCTGGCGGCTCGCCAGGATGCGCAAGTTGCTCGAGGACATCGGCGACCCACAAACCTCTTACCCCGCTGTGCATATCGCCGGCACCAAGGGCAAAGGCTCCACCACGGCGATGATCGAATCGGTCCTGAGGGCCGCGGGATATCGCACAGGCATGTACACTTCGCCCCACCTGCACACCTTTCGTGAGCGAATTCGCCTGAATGGACAGCCCGTACTGGAGGAGGAGGTCGCGCACGCCGTAGAGATACTGTCTCCCCACCTTGCGGCGAGCTCCGAGATCACCGTTTTCGAGGCTATCACCGCCATGGCCATGTTGCTTTTTGCCGAGCAACATGTGGACTGGGGAGTCTTTGAGGTGGGCCTGGGGGGCCGCCTGGATGCCACCAATGTGTTGATGCCGGCAGTAGCTGTCATCACCTCCATCAGCCTGGATCACGTCCGCGTGCTGGGCGACACGGTCGACGCGATAGCGCGCGAAAAGGCGGGTATTATCAAGCCGTACACGCCAGTCGTGTCGTCCATACAGACCCCCACCGCCATGCGTGTCGTGGAGGAGATCGCTCACGAGCGGAGCGCACCCCTCATCGCCGCCGGGAGAGACTGGCACTGGCGCCTGCTGAACGCCGATATGGGTGGGCAGACAATAGCCGTCTTTCGCGAGGACCATGGGGATAGCCCCGAGTACCCCGAATTGAAAGTTCCGCTGTTGGGTATCCATCAGGTCGAGAACGCATGTACGGCGGTTGCCGCGATCGAGGTGCTCCGCGGGCAAGGCGTCGAGATCAGCTCCCATGCCGTTACCGAGGGGCTTGCAAACGTCTCGTGGCCCGGACGCATGGAGATTGTTAACACCACGCCACTATTGATGCTGGATGGGGCTCACAATACCGATTCGCTGCAGCGTCTGCTTGTGGCTATCGACGAATACCTAAAGTTCGATAGAGCTTGGGTGGTGTTTGGCGCCAACGTGACCCACAACCCGGAGGAGCTGCTGCACCTGCTTGGCCGGTATCCCAGGTTGCGCGCGCTGTACCTGACACAGTCGCAGCATGCCAAGGCGGCGCCTGTTGCAGAGTTGTTGCACTTGACAGGGAGGCTAGACGAAGCCTTTCGCGAGGATGCTGATATCGTCCCCACTCGCACGGTTGAGGGGGCCCTCAAAACAGCTCTAGTCGAAGCCGATGCACACGACCTGATCCTCGTCACTGGCTCGTTGTTCGTGGTGGCGGAAGCCCGCGAGGCCTGGTTCCGCGAGGCGGGCCTGCCGCCCCCCCCCTCAGATCCCCCGGGGATCTACTAGGGGCACAGCGGCACTTACAGGTCTATACGCCAGACGCTGCATACGCTGGGCATAGCGGCTACCTTGGCCAATGCCTCCTCGGAGAGCTGATCGTCCAAGCCCAAGACCATCATACCGTGGCCACCGCGGCTCTGCCTGGCCACTTGGACAAACGAGAGGCTGACGCCGCTCTCTCCCAAGAGAGTGCCCATCTGCCCGATGACCCCCAACTGCTCGAGATGCTCACTTACCAACAGCCACCCGTCAGCTGCAAAGTCGAACCAGTAGTCATCGATGCGCATAATGTGAGGCCGTCCGCGTACTACCGAGCCGGCTACAGTCCGTTCACCCGACGTCGTACAGGCTCGCAGAGTGACCATGCCGGCATACTCCGACTCGGCCGACGTCCGAGCCTCTGTAACCACGAGCCCCCTATCTTGTGCGATGAGGCGAGCGTTCACCGGATTCACCGGTATGTCGGATATATCCTGTAACACTCCCGACAATACCGCTGCGGAGAGAGGCTCTACATCGTGTGAGATCAGTTCACCCGCATAGGTTATCTCGAGATGCTGCAGGTTGTTGTGTGAGAGCTGAGCGTAAAAGCGCCCCAAACGCCTGCTCAAGTCCTCATATGGCGCCAGGAATCGGGCCTCCTCGGACGACAGCACCGGCAGGTTCACGGGATGCTGGGGCGGACGCCCCTCCAACACATCCACTATCTGCCGCGCCACCTCCAATGCTGCCTCCGACTGTGCTTCCTCAGTGGACGCCCCTAGATGTGGCGTCAGCAGCAAGTGCGGGCACTCACGATATCCCTGACTTATATGCGGCTCATCGGCGAACACATCGAGGGCTGCTCCTGCGATCACACCATCCCTCAGCGCGCCGATTAGGTCTGCCTCGACGATCAGTTCTCCGCGGGCACAGTTGATCAGCCGCGCTGAGGGTTTCATAAGCGCCAATTCGCGAGCGCTGACTAGGCCCCTGGTGCGCTGCGTCAGCGGGGCATGCAGTGAAATATAGTCTGAGCGAAAGAGCAGCTCATCCAAGCTTACCATCGTGATATCCAACTGGGCCGCGCGTTCCGGTGCCACAAAGGGGTCGTGAGCAACAACCTGCATCTTGAGGCCACGCGCTCTGGAAGCCACAGCCGACCCGACCTTGCCCAGCCCAACCAACCCCAGGGTTTTGCCGCGCACCTCGCTTCCCATGAGAGCGCTTTTTTCCCATCGACCGGATCGCGTGCTGACATTGGCCTCAGCCAGGTGTCGCGCCATACACAGCATCAGGCCGATAGTGTGTTCTGCTACCGCAACGGTGTTACTACCCGGTGCGTTGACCACCACCACGCCTTGACGCGTGGCAGCGTCGAGATCTACGTTATCCACCCCGGTTCCAGCTCTGCCCACGACCACCAAGCGAGAGCCCGCAACAAGCACGTCCGCATCGACTCGAGTGGCACTGCGCACCACAAGCGCCTCATAGCCGGGGATCATGTCCAGCAGCTCGGAGCGGCTCGGATTGAGACGCACGCTGACATCCAGAGTCTGCCGCAGCAGATCGAGCCCCGCTTGTGCGACATTCTCGGTAACGAGAACTCTTTTCACATCCTCTCTCCTGGGAAAAGATGCGCATAGTATAAGCTCAAGGGGGCGAGCTCGTGTAACCCGACCCCCTTGAGCACATCACATCTAAGGGACCTGGGGAAGCGACTTGAGCGCTTGTTGGATCTTTTCCTCCGGGTAGGCGTAATCCTCGAGTTGGCCGGCCAGATAAGAGTCGTACGCGCCCAGGTCGAGATAGCCGTGTCCGCTCAGCCCGAACACGATCACGCGCTCTTCGCCCTTGGCCTTGGCGTCCAAAGCCTCGTCGATAGCTGCCTTGATGGCGTGCGCCGACTCGGGCGCGGGCGGGACCCCCTCCGAGCGAGTGAACAGTGCTGCCGCATCAAACACGGAGACCTGGGGGTACGCAATGGCCGAGATCAGCCCCTGCCGGTGCAGAGCCGAGAGAATCGGCGCCATACCGTGGTAACGTAGGCCGCCGGCGTGGATTCCGGGCGGCACAAAGTTGTGGCCCAAAGTGTCCATCTTGACCACCGGCGCCATCTTGGCCGTGTCTCCATAGTCAAAGGCGTAAGCGCCTTTGGTCATCGTCGGGCAGGCCAACGGCTCTACTGCTATGAATCTCGTTTTGGCGCCATCCGTCAGGTTCTGGCGCAAGAAAGGCAGGGCGAGCCCGCCATAGTTGGATCCACCTCCAACGCAGCCGATCACCACATCGGCCTCTTCACCCACCAGATCGAGCTGCTTGATCGTTTCCTCACCGATCACCGTCTGATGCATCAGCACGTGGTTCAACACACTGCCCAAAGAGTACTTGACATCTGGGTTCTGCGCGGCGATCTCCACAGCCTCACTGATGGCCATTCCCAACGAGCCTCTGGAATCGGGATCCTCCGCCAGAAGCGCGCGCCCCGACTCGGTCTCTGGGCTGGGGCTGGCCGTTACAGAGGCGCCGAACAGCCGCATGAGCGACCGCCGGTACGGCTTTTGGTCGTAAGAGACCCTGACCATAAAGATACGACACTCCATATCGAAAAAGTTACAGGCCATAGCGAGCGCGGCGCCCCACTGGCCCGCTCCCGTCTCTGTGGTCAGGCGACGCACACCCGCTATCTTGTTATAGTAGGCTTGCGCCACGGCGGTGTTGGGCTTGTGGCTGCCTGTGGGGCTTGTGCCCTCGTACTTGTAAAAGATCTTGGCCGGCGTCCCCAGGGCTCTCTCCAGCCGAGCTGCCCGGATTAATGGGGTCGGCCTCCAGAGCTTGAGGATATCCAGTACCTCGGCCGGGATGTCTATATAACGTTCTTGGCTCACTTCTTGCAGGATCAGATCCATAGGAAAGAGAGGTTCCAGGTCCGCAGGCGTCACCGGCTGCAACGTGGCCGGGTGTAGCGTGGGTGGCAGCGGCTCTTTCAAATCCGCTTGCACGTTGTACCACCGGGTGGGGATATCGTTCTCTGATAGCAGAATTCGGTTCTCGGTCATCATAGCGATGTTCCTTTCCCAACAATGTCTACAGATTACGACCGATCGTCAGATGATAAATCGAGCTGATACGCTGCACGCCCTCCTTCCTTCAAACCGGTCGGAATCTGCATTGATCCGCGCCGCCAACCAAAGAACGATCTGACGGGCAGTTATTCTCCGCGCTCGCCGCTGGGCGACACGTCCGCCTGAAACGAAAAAGGCCCCCGTCCCCAAGGGACGAGAGCCAAACGCTCCGCGGTACCACCCTCATTAGGCCCACCCAGAGATATAAAAAACACCCCGCCGTGATGGCGGGGTTCACCCCTGAGCCAGCCTCACTCTGTGCAGGTACGAGCTACCCTACGGCAACTGATACCCTCTGCCCTGATAACGGTGGCGTCTCCGTTGTGGCCTACTAGCGGTTCGGCCACACAGCTCCCAGGTCCATTCCCTCCCTGCGCAGGTACCGGGCTCTCACCTAACCCCGGCTCTCTGAAGCGATCATATCGCACCTCGCTTCGGAAGGTACTACTCCTGATCTCAGCCTTTGACTGATAATGCAGCGAGTATAGCACAAGCCGCTTTCGCTGTCAACCGGAGATTTGATCTCGAATTCCGGCTTGCTAGTTGAGTGCAATGGGTGTATAATAGTAGGAACCGAACAAGGCCTTAGCTCCCTTCTGCGCTCCCAGGCGCAAGCCAGTCACACCATCGGAGCAAGGAATGGCGAAGAACACCGGCGTTCTTCTCCCGCGACAGAAGCGAGAGAGGGAGTCGGTGTTTTGCGTGAGCTGGCTAGAGGCCGTAGCGTGCGTTACTGACGCACACACGTCAGTGGCCGAATGGATCGAGAAAACACCATACCTGGCCAGCCCAGGCAGACCATCTTGCGTCTACCAGCCATGGGAGGAGCCTATCTGATGGAATACCAAGTAAAAAACGAAAAGCTGAACGAGTGGATTCGTAAAGTGGCAGACCTGTGCCGCCCAGACGACATCTACTGGTGCGATGGAAGCCGAGAAGAGTACGATCAGTTGATGGCAGAGTGCATCGCCAGCGGGGCGGCCACCCCCCTCGAGCAGCGGCCCAACAGCACGTTGTTCCGGTCGGATCCGAGTGATGTAGCCCGCGTCGAGGCGCGGACCTACATTAGCTATCCGGAGCAGGAAAAAGCCGGCCCGACGAACAACTGGATCGCAACGGATGAGCTCAAAGAGACGATGACGCAGTTGTACGATGGGTGTATGGTGGGGCGCACCATGTACGTGATTCCGTTTTCGATGGGGCCCCTCGATTCTCCCATGGCCAAGATCGGCGTCGAGGTGACCGATAGCCGCTACGTGGTGTGCAATATGCACATCATGACGCGCGTCGGAACCAAGGTGATCGAGTCGCTCGGCGCGGATGGCGAGTTTATCCCTTGTCTCCATTCGGTGGGCGCGCCGCTTCAAGAGGGTGAGGAGGATGTCCCTTGGCCCTGTGCGCCCATGTCTGAGAAGTACATCAGCCACTTCCCCGATGAGAACCTGATCTGGTCCTATGGCTCAGGCTACGGCGGTAACGCGCTCTTGGGGAAAAAGTGCTTCGCTCTGCGCATCGCTTCGGCTATGGCCAAGCGCGAGGGATGGATGGCCGAGCACATGCTCATCCTGCGTTTGACGAACCCCGCAGGCAGACAGTTCCACATCGCAGCCGCGTTCCCGTCCGCCTGCGGCAAAACGAACTTGGCGATGATCCATCCGACCGTCGAGGGGTGGAAGGCAGAGTGCATAGGTGACGACATCGCTTGGATGAAGATCGGAGCCGATGGTCGCCTCTACGCCATCAACCCCGAGGCTGGATTCTTTGGAGTAGCTCCCGGCACCTCCTACGATTCGAACCCGGCAGCTATGGACACGGTCAAAGAGAACACTATTTTCACCAACTGCGCACTGACGGACGACAGTGATGTGTGGTGGGAGGGCATGAACGGCACGCCCGATCACGCTATCGACTGGAAAGGCCGCCACTGGACGCCCGAGTCATCAGAGCCAGCCGCCCACCCCAACGCTCGCTTCACGGCTCCGGCTTCGCAGTGCCCGGTCATCAGCCCCGACTGGGAAAAGCCCGAAGGTGTACCCATCGACATCTTTATCTTTGGCGGGCGCCGAGCATCCGTAGTGCCGCTGGTCACAGAGGCCTATGACTGGGACCACGGCGTGTATATGGGGGCCACAGCCGCTTCCGAAACCACTGCGGCCAACATCGGTTCAGTGGGGAACCTTCGACGCGATCCCTTTGCCATGACGCCCTTTTGCGGATACAACATGGGCGATTATTTCCAACACTGGTTCGACATGGGCGATCGCTTGGGAGACAAAGCCCCGCGCATCTTTTATGTGAACTGGTTCCGCAAGAACAGAAAAGGCGAGTGGCTCTGGCCAGGTTTTGGCGAGAACAGTCGTGTGCTCAAATGGATGTGCGAGCGCCTCGAGAACAAAGTGGATGCCCGCCAGACCCCGATCGGCTACCTGCCGAACGAGGAAGACCTGGATCTCACGGGAATGGATATCCCCGAGGAGCACATCAAGGAACTGCTCAAGGTGGACTCGGATGCCTGGAAGGCCGAGCTGCCGGATGTGGAGGAGTATTTCGCCCGGTTCAGCGAGCACCTGCCAGAACGTCTACGCAAGCAGTTCGCAGGGCTCAAGGAGCGCCTGAACGGGCGCTGACAAAGTGAGGGCGTGTACAAGTTACGGGGGCCATAGTGGCCCCCGTTTTCTTTCCGTGCTATCTCTGCACCAAGTCATTACACGGGCGAACGTGCCTAGAGCCCCCTGCTGGCTGCGTGTGGCTCTAGCCCTCTGAAGCCTCTATTCTGGCCCACGTATCGCGCAGCGAGACGGTCCGGTTAAACACCAGAGCGCCTGGCGCCGAATCGACCGAATCCACACAGAAATAGCCTTGCCGCTCAAACTGGAACCGGCTCCCCGGCTCAGCCTCGGCTAGACTCTGCTCCACCACGCACGACTCGAGCACCTCCAGCGAGCCGGGGTTAACGTATGAGAATAGATCTTGTCCTTCTCGTTCCTCTGTCGGGTTGGGCGCCGTAAAGAGTCGATCGTATAGCCGCACGGTCGCATTAACGGCGTGCTGAGCAGACACCCAATGCAACGTCGCTTTGACCTTGCGCCCGTCCGGCGAGTCGCCACCGCGCGTCGCCGGGTCGTAGGTGCAGCGCAACTCGACGACCTCCCCGCGCTCATCCTTGATTACATCCACACACCGGATGAAATACGCATAGCGCAGGCGCACCTCGCGCCCCGGGGCCAATCGGTAGAACTTGCGAGGGGGGTCCTCCCGAAAGTCATCACGCTCGATGTAGAGCACACGAGAGAAAGGGACTTTGCGCGTGCCCGCCGACGGATCCTCGGGGTTGTTGACAGCATCCAACTCCTCCACCAAGCCCTCAGGGTAGTTATCTATGACCACCTTGAGCGGGCGCAATACCGCCATAGCGCGCTGAGAGCGCCTGTTGAGGTCGTCGCGGATGCAGTGCTCGAGGAGGGCGATATCCACCACACTGTTAGCTTTTGCCACACCGATGCGGTCGCAAAAGTCTCGAATCGCTTCCGGTGTATAACCACGCCGTCTGAGCCCGGAGAGTGTGGACATGCGCGGATCATTCCAACCGCTCACGATCCCCTTCTCCACCAGTGTAAGCATCCTCCGCTTACTCGTTACAGTGTAGTTGAGGTTCAGGCGAGCGAACTCGATCTGTTGTGGATGGTAAACCCCCAGCTCGTCGAGTATCCAGTCGTACAATGCGCGATTGTTCTCAAACTCGAGCGTGCACAACGAGTGGGTGATCCCTTCTATCGAGTCTGACAAGCAGTGAGCAAAATCGTAGAGGGGGTAGATACACCACTCGTTCCCCGTTCGATGGTGTGGCACTCTGAGGATCCGATAGAGCACGGGATCGCGCAGGACGATGTTGGGCGACGCCATATCAATCTTGGCGCGCAGCGTGCGCGAGCCATCCTCGAACTCGCCCGCTCGCATACCCGCAAAGAGGGCGAGGTTCTCCTCGATGGAGCGGCGGCGGTAGGGGCTCTCTCGCCCGGGGGACGTCAGCGTGCCGCGGTATTCGCGCATCTCCTCGGGGCTCAGATCGCATACGTAGGCGCTGCCCTTTTTGATAAGCTGCACCGCAAAATCATAGAGCTGATGAAAATAGTCTGAAGCGTAGAAAAGGCGATCCCCCCAATCGAACCCCAGCCACCTGATATCCTCCTGAATTGCCTCAACGTACTCGACCTCTTCTTTGCTCGGGTTCGTATCGTCAAAGCGCAGATTGCACAGGCCACCGTACTCATCAGCCACGCCAAAGTCTAAACAGATCGCTTTCGCATGGCCTATGTGCAGGTAGCCATTCGGCTCGGGCGGAAAGCGTGTGTGCACTCGCCCGCCGTACTTGCCCGACTCGACATCCGCTGTGATGATCGCCCGAACAAAGTCGCTCGGGGCGGCCTTGCCGGTGGTGGCGTCGGCAGGAGAGAGGTCCCGTCCTGTGCTTTCAGAAGCTATCTCGCCCATACTTGTTATCCTTACATCATCCTTGGATCGCTTGATGCCCGCCACAAAAGAGTTGGCAGCGCCCCCAGGACCAGGGGCTTGCTCCGATGCCAGCCGGCCGATGTGGCCCGCCACTATTAGTCGAGCATATCACACTCAGTATCATATACGGAGGGGCGTAACGGCGCAACAACCAAATCGAGGGGGCCCCCCCACAACAAAGGGTGCAGACGAGGAGCGCCGAAAAAGGAAAGGGGCGACGCACGTGGCATCGCCCCTTTGACGCACAGGTGCCTAACTTTGCAAGGTCCCAAGCTCGGACCTGATCCCCTCTCGCTTCTTGGCCACCCTCGTGAAAGCACGGGGAATCGTGGCAAGTAGAGATCGAGAACGCTCCGCGACGTCGTGGTAAAAGGCGGCAGCGCTCTCTTCGAGAGCCATCGCTTTGCCCAGAGCGTCCGACAAGCTCAGGCCCTCCGCTAGCCCGAAATCCACGGCGTAGGCTCCAAGATCCAAGCCCTCGAAAGAGTAGCCGGTCTCGAGCGCGTCGCTGACGGTCTCCTGATAAGTTCGAGTCACCAGCGTCTTGTTTTTGGTACAGTCCTTGGCGTAGCGCCGGAAAGCGTCCTCGTGCTCCGCGAATCGGTCGCCTAGCTGTGTGTAGAACGCTGTCGAGCGATTCTCAAGCTCCTCCGCAAAGCTGATGACGGTGGAGGCAGTCACGTGCTGTTCACTCATCCTAGAACCACCTTTGGATCACGACTTTGCTATCCGTAAAGAAACGGATGACATCCTGCCCTTGCCCGTGAAGGTCGCCAAAGAACGAATCTTTCATGCCACCGAACGGGAAGAAGGCCATCGGCGCCGCGACACCCACATTAATGCCGATATTGCCGCACACGACGCGATACTGGAACTCGCGCGCCCATTTGCCACTGCCGGTAAAGATGGATGCTGCGTTGCCGAACGGGTTAGCGTCGATCATGGCGATAGCCTCTTCAAAGCTCTTGGCCTTCATGAGGCTTGCCACGGGGCCAAAGATCTCCTCCCTGGCGATGGTCATGTCCGGCGTCACATTCTCAAACACTGTCGGGCTCAGGAAGCAGTCCTCGGGGGAATCATCACTCAGTCTGATGTTCCGGCCGTCCAGTCGAAGCGTGGCCCCCTCTTGCACGCCGCGCTCGATATAGGCCGCCACCCGCTCCTTCTTGCCCTTATCGCGCAGGGGCCCCATCTGCACACTCTCGTCCAGGCCATAGCCCACCCGAATGTTAGCGGCCGCGCTGACAAAAGACTCTGCCACCTGGTTGTACAGGGCATCCAGCTCACTCTCGCTCAGCCCCTCCCCCACGACGACGAGGTTCGAGTTGGCCAAGCAACGCTGGCCAGCGTTACCAAAGAACGATGTCATCGAGGCCGCGATGGTTCTGGGCAGGTCAGCATCCGGCATCACCAGAGCAAAGTTCTTGGCCCCGCACTGCGAGATCACGCGCTTGCCGGTCTCACCACATCGCTTGTAGACCACGTCACGACCGACCGGCGTCGACCCTACAAAGCAGATTCCTTGGATATCCGGGTGATCCAGCATGGCCGAGACGACGGTTCGGCCGCCGTTGACCACATTCCATACGCCAGCCGGGACTCCGGCCTCCTCGGCGAGTTCAGCGACCTTCATCTGCGTCAAAGGCACCTCGCTGGAGGGCTTCATGACGATGGTGTTGCCAGTGGCGATCGCGAACGGCGCGAACCAGAGCGGTACCATGAGCGGAAAGTTGAAAGGGCAGATCAGCCCGAAAACGCCCATGGGCTGCCTGATAACGTACTCATCGATGCCAGAGGCGACATCCTCGAGGTTGTAGCCCATCATGAGAGACGGGATGCCTGCGGCGACCTCCACCATCTCGATGCCGCGCCGGGTCTCACCGCGCGATTCGTCGATGGTCTTGCCGTGTTCCATCGTCTGAATACGGCTCAGTTCCTCAAAATTCTCTTCCATCAGCTCCTTGAGCCGGAAGAGACACCTCGCGCGGGCGAGGGGCGGCGTCCTGCGCCAATCGACATAGGCCTCTTTGGCAACTTCTACCGCCTCATCGAACTCTTGCTTGGTCGAGACGGGGACCTTGGCGATGGTACGCAAGGTGGCCGGGTTCACAACGTCCAGAACATCACCTTCCGAATCAACCCATTCCCCATCGACAAAGTTGCGGACCTCTACCACGCCCTTGGTGGGCTCTTCTAGAATCGCCATCGTAAGAACACTCCTTATGCTCTAGTGCTATGGTTCGCCAAAAAGCATCAGCCCACAAAGGGCGCCTGCTTCATCGCCGGCTATTGGGTGGCCGTCACGCCACCATCCACAAAGATGTTCTGCCCCGTAATGAACGACGAGGCATCGGACGCCAGGAACAACGTGATACCCGCCAAATCCTCCGTCTCACATACGCGGCCGAGGGGGATGCGATCCACCAGGCCCTTGAGGAATTCGGGGTCGTTCAAGTAATCGGCCACGAGCGGGGTGCGCGTAAACGTGGGCGCGATGCCGTTAACTCGAATCTGATACTTGGCCCATTCCGTCGCCAACTGCTTGATGAGCAATGCGAGCCCGCCCTTGCTGGCCACATAACTCGAGTATCCCCTGCGGATGCCGAGGCCGCTGCGCACCGACGTGATATGCATGATGCTACCGCCGTTCCCGTGCGCGATCATCGAGCGTGCCGCCACCTGAGACAGGACGAACCCGCCCTTGAGATTCACGGCTAGAACTTTATCCCAATTCTCGATGGTGTACTCTTCCGCGGGCTGTTCAATATGGATCCCCGCGGCGTTGATCATCACAGCCAGCGGCCCCAGGGCAGCCTCGGCTTGCGCCACGGCCTCTGTCACTGACGCAACATCGGTAATATTGGCCGACACACACGCCGTCTTTGTGCCCAGAGCGGCCAACTCATCAGCCACCTTGCTGGCAGCCTCTACCGAGAGATCGGCGATGGCCACCTGGGCACCATACTCGGCGCAGGCGCGGGCCATCTCAGCGCCGATGCTGCCGCCGCCGCCCGCTACGAACACCATCCTGCCTTCAAGGCTAAAAAGTTTGTCGAATTTCATCTGGCCTCCCTATCCACGCGCAACCGCGTGAAAGTGGTCTACGATTCGAGACGATTCCACCCGATCTCGGCAAACTGTGTCAGCGTTCGCTGAGTGGCACCGTAGCCGATGAACTCCTCTGGCGCCATGCCGTCCGGCTCGTAAGCCCGGCGGAAATCGGGTATAGCCTTTAACCGTGCAATGATCTCGTCGGCCACGGGCCGGTCGATGCGGCACTCTCGCGGCACCCCGGGCTGGAACAGCATCGCCTGTGTCTTTGGATGCACAGACATGATCATGTCCGACCCAGCCAATTCGGTGATATGGTAGACGCCCCGCTGGGCGGCAATCAGCAGAGTGGCCTCGTAACCGCGTTCCTTGTATATGTTGTAGGCGCGTTTGGTCGCCGCAAGGCCCGCCCATTGGATATCCGTTTCTTGCACGGGGGCGCCTTGGTCGTGCGCCACGTCTCGCAGATAGTCGTCCAATCGGCCGATCATAATCACTGCAAAACAGCGTCCAGGCGTGATGCCCGCCTTGCGCGCCCGAGCGATACCAGCTCGATGCCGCTCAGCGGCCGCCAGCACCTGTGGTACGGTAAAACTCACCGTGGCAGTAACAGTGATCCCTTCGGCGACGCACTCCTCCAATACATCGAACCCTGCCGCTGTCGCCGGCAGCTTGACAGCGATGTTGGGGGCGAACTTGGTAAAACGACGCGCCATAGCGAGCATCGCCTCGCGGTCCCCTTGCTTGTGGGGATTCACTTGTGCGCAGACGTAACCCTGCACACCATTGGTCTGCTGAAAGGTGGGCTCCAGTCGCTCCGCGCAATGTGTCACCACGATGCGCGTACGCGCTTCAGCGCGCTCCGCCGGCGGCATGCTGTTATTCACTGCATCGATTTCCGCCTCCCATCCAGAGGGGCGCGAGGCGATGGTCGTCGCACTCAACACGGGGTTGGTGGTCACACCAGATGCCAGGTGCTCCAAGCCCACCGTCAGTTCGCTGGGCTCGCCCGAGTCATGCCACCAGGTAGTGGGCGTTTCGCGCACCAACCATTGTAGGTAACTCTGGTCCGTCATTCACAGTCTCCTCTCATATCTGGCTGCCGCCTCTCACTCGTCAGCGACGCCCTTCCCAGGGCACCCCCGTCTCGCTAAAGGCGCGCTCTAACGTATCATACGCTAGCCGTGCGTGCGCCATGGGCTCGTAATCGGGCCGCCGCTGTACCATCACACTGACCTCAGCAGTGATAAAGCCCTGATAGCCCGCCGCGTGCATAGCGTTCAAATAGTGCACAAAATCAAAAGGCCCCTCGCCGGGCGTCAAGAATTCGTGGTTCGGGTAGAGCCCGCGCTGATCTTTGACATGGGTGTGTATCGCCAGGGGGGCCATAGTCGGCACACACTCATCGATGCCGATGCCCATCACGTCCATATGGCTGATATCAAAGTTCATACGCACCGCAGGATGTTGCACCCGCTCAAAGAGCCAGGAGACTTTATCCGGCAGATCGAGCGATGTGCCAGAGTGTGGCTCCACCGCAAAGACTACATCCCGTGTCGCCGCATACTCGCCCAGCGACAGGACGCGTTCAGCGATGATCTCCCGTTGCGGCGCCCAATCCTCTGGGCCCCCGCCCACCAGGCTGGCCATGACAGCCGGTTCGCCGGGCTGAGCGAGTTCAGCCGCCAGATCTATAGAATCGCGCAGGCGCTGCATATTCTGTGCGTTGCGTTCCTCGTCAAGCTCGCACATGGACGTGTGCCCAGCCACTGCCGTGAGCACCAACCCTGTATCGGAAAACAGCTGTCGAATCGTTGCGCGGCGCGAAGCGTCCAGCGCAGCCAGCTCCGTGCTCCAACCAGGCGTTACAGCTAGCTCGGCGCCCTGATAGCCCATAGCCGCGATAGCGGGCAAGGCCTCCTCGATTGCGACCTTGGGCATGCCCCAGGTGCTATAAGCGATACGCATGGTAGTACCCCCATCCTTGTGTCATTGTCAGAACGCTGCCCGCTGCTACTGGCAGATCGAGAACAGGGTGCGTGCGTTCTGGTACAGAATCTTTTCCAACGCAGCATCCGAGATACCGCGAGCTTGGAGCCCTTCTACCAACCCCGTGTAGCTACGGCGCGGGCGCTCGCGCCCGGGCGTACGCCCCACATCGAACCCCTCAGCTGCGTCCGAGCCGAACAAGAGTTTATCCGGCCCTAGCGCTCGCACACCAACCTCCACCATGGCCGGGTCCACGTAGGTCGTATCCAAGAACACATTATCGTAACGCGCCGCCAGCGGGATCGCCTCCAGACGCAGGTGCGCCAGAATCAGCACCACGTCGGGATAGGCCCGGATGAGCGGCTCGTATCGCAGCGCAGACATCGGGCTGCCATCCACATCGGTATGCGTTAGTATCGGCCAACCATGAGCTTGGGCTTGGGCAAAGACGGGATCCAGGGCCGTACGGTCCACTGCATAATGGTCCAACACAGGGTGGATCTTGACACCATAGAACCCGTGTTGCACCGCGATATCCACATCGTCTTCCCAGGCAGGGTCATGGGGATTCACCCAAAGCATCCCGCCGAGTTTGTCGCCGTGATCGCTCAACATAGCAACGACTTCGGCGGTGGCATAAGCCTGCCCGATAGTGGTAGCCGACGCGGACGAAACCAGCATAAAGGCCACCCCTTCGCGCTCCGCAATGTAGCACAGATCCTCGGGCGTGAAAACCTCGCCAACTATGCCGGGGAGATGACCGATATGCGTATGCATATCGATAATGGGCAAGTTGAGACTAGACATTTCTCTCCTCCTTTGCCCGCCTACAGATACTCATCGGGCACATCCTCAGCCGCCCATCCCGCCTCGTGGAGGGCTGCGATGAGCGGGGGGTGGTCGTGCAGCATGGCGTCGAACATACGCAAGATCGGCAGGCCATGCGGGCACAGAGTCTCGCATTCACCGCAGCGAGTACACGCCTGAAGCATCTCCAGTCGCCTGGTAAAGTGCTCCTCCAAGCGTTTGCGCGCCCCAGGGCTCCACGGGTAGCGCATGAAGGCATCGAGCCCCATGTTGCGATAGTGGTTGTACCATACATCATGGTGGATGAGATGCGAGATGGGCAATTTGGCCTCGCATGCACTGCCGCAGTTCTCATCACAGATGCGGCAGGTCTCGTGATCCAGCTTTCTCCGCCAACGCTCCACTTCCTCTTCCTCAGCGGGAGAGAGGGCTACCGGGTTGCGCTCCACTGCGGCCACATCGATCTCCACCTGCTCAACGGAGCAAGCGCCCGGCACCATGGTATGGATCGGCTGGTTCATGAGCCAGGGCAAAGCGATCTGCGCCGGGATCATGCCCACCGATACGGGCTTCATCACCACCAGACCCACGTCGTGTCGCTGCGCCACGGGGATCAGCATCTCCAGCGCCTCGCGTCGCACGATATTCATGGGAAAGATGACCACGTCCACCAGCCCCGTCTCGATTCCCGCCACCAGCACCGACAAATCGCCGTGGGCGGCCATACCGATCCAGTGAACGGTGCCCTCGTCTCGTGCTCTGAGCGCCCCCTCAAAAGCTCCCTCGGGCGCCAGATGATCTTGAAGCATCTCGTGCGAATAAGTGCGCAGCAGGAACACATCCACATAGTCGGTGTCCAGCTCCTGCAATTCCTCATCTACCCGGCGCAGCACGCCCGAGGCGCCCGTCTCTCGCGTCTTCGTGGCCACTACGCACTCCGCGCGATGCTCTCGAAGCACCGGCCTGAGCTTGACATTGCTATCGCCGTAGCGACCGTCAAAGTAGTTTATCCCCAGCTCAAAAGCACGTTGGTATATCCTCTCGCCTAGCTCGCGTTCGACAACCGAGAGATACCCTCCGCCGAGACCCAACACTGATACCTGCAGCCCGGTCCGGCCTAACCGACGGTATTCCATCATTTCCCTTTCGAGAGATTCGGCGGATACTGCTCCGCTCAGGGACTCATCCGCGCGCGGAGCAGAAACCGTCCCCAGGCCGCACTCCGTAGAGCCGGCCATCGTAGATCTGGATCAAGCCCATGGCGCATCAAGCACTCAGGCTCCATCCAGGTACGGGTCACAACTCCCAGTGGGCGTTGATCTCCCCTTCGTAGCTGTTAGTTTGCTCGTTCTCGATCTCGGCCAAGCTGACAGGCCGATTCACGACGCCGGATTCGAACGCAGCGTAGCATACCGCCAGCGCTTTGCGCCCAACGTACGCATCCACTTCCGGCGACGTGCCTGTTAGAACACACTCGGCGAACTCGTGGTACTCGATGGCCAGCAATTTGCGGTCGGCATCGGGGAAGGGCATCTGGTAAAAAGCCGGGCGGTCGCCCCCAAAGAGCTGCGTAGTGATAGCGTCCAAGTGCCAATCCGGCACGAGAGCTAGAAGCTCCTCACCCTTGACCTCCCCCTCTCCATCCACATGGAGAACGGGTGGGTGGCCCGTGCGCGCCCCGCCGCTCCGTAGGGAGCCTTGGCTGCCATAGATGGCCATCCGCCCAAAGCCTTCGCCGTGCCCGGCGTAAAAGGAGGTCCATTGCCCGACGGCGCCGCTCTCAAAGCTCAGGACCGACACCAAAGAGTCCTCAGCGGTCGGCTCGATAGTCGCGGGCATGTCATCGTACCAACGGGCGTAGAAATCGGAGAGGCTGGAGCGCGACGCGGGCTTGAAACGCGTCTTCTCCCAGAGTTGGGTCCTAGCATAGACTTCTCGCACATCCCCGAGGTAATACTGCATCATATCGGCGTTGTGCACGCCGCCGTCGAGCAAGATCCCGCCCCGCATTTTGTCGTGCCGCCACGGCAGGATGATGATCCCGTTACCAGACCCTGCGCTGATATCGAACAGCATGTAGGGCCTGCCAATAGCGCCGGCATCGATGAGTGCCTTCATCAGGCGGCTCATCGGGTCGCGACGATAGTTTTCCGCCACGCTGAGCACCTTGCCGGCGGCCTGCTGAGCCTCAATGATCCGGTTACAGCCACGGACGGTGAGCGCCAGCGGTTTTTCGCAGAGCACATGCAGCCCGAGATCCAGCGCCGCGCAAGCCACACGATGGTGCGAGCCCGCATCCGTGGTGATATCCACCGCCTGTAACTCGGGCAGCGAGGCTGCCATGCTTTCCATATCACCAAAAACGAGAGGCCGGCGCCCTAGAAGGCGCTCAGCATCGTCCGCCAAGTTCTCGGCATTGTCCTGGCGTACGTCACAAGCCGCCACCAGTTCAACGTTACATAGCTCGGTCTCGTACAACTCTTTGAGGGCTAGCAGATGCCTGCCCCCCATCCCTCCACACCCAACGATCGCCAGTTGAACCTTTTCCATATCTCTTCCTTTGGGCGGACACGTTCCTCCGCCCGTGCTCGCGCCGCGGCACGCCCCCGCCCAGTGCAGGTAGTCGTGGCTAGTCTTCGATGATGGCTACGGCACGAATCGGCGCTGCGGTAGCGCCGCGAAAATACACTGGCAGCACCGACACAATAAAGCCGTACGGAACTGGGATCTGATCGAGGTTCACCATATTCTCGATGTGATAGTATTCCTTTTCGCGCATGACGCGATGGGCTTCCCAGTATTTCTCGCGCTGGAACATGTACTTGACGGGTGGGTCGAATCCGATAGCGTCGATCCCAATCATCTTCACGCCCTGATCCACCAACCATAGCGTGCCTTCGCGCGTCATCCCCGGATGTTCGGTGAGATAGGATGGGTCGAAGCGATTCTTGGAGGCATCGGTACGGATCAGGACAATGTCCAACGGCTTGATGGTATATGCGATCTCTTGGACCGCCTTTTCCAGGTCCGCAACGGTGATCTCGTCGCCAGCGCCCTTGTGTGTAAGGTCCAGCACCACCCCATCGCCATAGCAGTACTTCAGAGGAATCGCCTCTGTGCCACCAGGCGCCTTGGGATTGGCGTGCCACCAAGAATCTACGTGCGTACCCACATGGTCGCCCATGACGATGATGCCCGTGTTGCAATGTGTAATGCCGAACTTGGCAGTGCCGGTGATCTCGGCATACTCTTCATGGCTGTAGACTTGCGAGATAAATGGGGGCGTCACCCCAGGGTACACAACCATCCCCTTGTACACTTCCATGCTGAGGTCAATAATCTTTCTTCCCATCGGGCTCTACTCCTTGCAGTGAGCGGAATACGTTGTATTGCGCCATGGCAGCGAACAAACACTCACCCGGAGACCATAGCCCCGGGTGAGTGTTTACAGATATCGAACACGAGGCAGTAGCGCAACACACGCCAAACCTGGCCGCCACAGCGGCTGGTACAATCTCCAACCCATCGAACCGACCCGAAGGCCCCGTACGTACTCCCCAGGGCCCTCTCGTACCTAACTATCAATCGAAGAGTCCTATCCACCTCGCAGCTCCAGGCCCCGTCGAGCATTCAGAGGGACGCCTTCGGGCGCCCCCAAACAGGCCTTAGCCGAGGAACCAACCGCCGTCGCAGTTCAAGACCGAGCCCGTCACAAAGCTGGATTCGTCACACGCGAGGAAAAGTGCAGCGCTCGCCAGCTCCTCTGGCTGACCCATGCGCCCAAACACGCTCTTGTTGGTCAGCGCTTGCTTGGTGCCCTCATAGTCGCCCGAATCGATCATAGACTGGTTGAGAAGCGGTGTATGGAACGCGCCCGGCGCCAGCGTGTTGACGCGGATATTGTGCTCGGCGAGGTCCAAAGCCATGCTCTTGCTGAGATGCACAGCTCCTGCCTTCGCAGCGCAATATGCGGCGCGCTCAGGGATGGCGTCAAAGGCGAGCACTGACGACACATTGATCACAGAGCCCCCGCCGACCTTGATCATCTCGGGGATCGCCTCGCGCGAGACCAAAAAGATCCCTTTCAGGTCCACCGACATCATCTCGTCCCACTCTTCTTCGGTGAGCGTGAGCACGCCGCCCCGAATCTCGAGGCCTGCGTTGTTCACCAAGACGTCGATGCGCCCAAAGGCATCCATCGTCTCTTTAACCATGCGCTTGCAATCCTGGCTGCTAGCCACACTAGCCTGTATCAGGATCCCTTCGCCACCGGCGTCCTTGATCATCGCCAGCGTCTCTTCGCCACCCTTGACGTTCTTGTTGGCGTTAACCACCACCTTGGCGCCCTCTTGCGCAAAGAGCACCGCCATAGCACGCCCCAATCCGCTGGAAGAACCGGTCACTATGGCTACTTTGCCGTCCAGTCGTTTCATGTGTCCCCTTTCAGGTATGTACTGCAGCATATGGTGGCATTCAGTGGCGCGTTGCAACGGGCAACGCGAACGCTACCATTTGAAATCATCGCGCGGAGGCGAAAAGGCATCCAAGGCTACCGTGGTGACCTTGGGCACCGTTACACCGTGCGGCACATTCGATGGAATGAGCAGGCTGTCGCCCGGCTTGAGAGTATACTCGGTATCTCCTATAGCCACCAACATCTCCCCCTCGACAAGGTATGTGATCTGTTCGTTGGGGTGTGCGTGGGTAGCCATCGTTGTGCCCGCCTCAAAGGTGTTGTGCAACACCATCAGGCTATCCCCCCAAATCAGAGTGCGCCGGGTTACGCCAGGGCTCACCTCTGAGGGGGGCACACTGCTCAGATGTACGATTCGTGGATCCATGCCTGCAACCGCTCTCCTCTGCTCAACAGCGCGTATAACCGGGCGCCATCAGCCCATCGAGCTACCATTCGGCGCGATCGCCTAGCAGCTGTTCCAAAAAGCGCTTGCTCATGGCTGCCGCCTCTCGTGGAGGCCGTGGGGATTCGGGCGTTCCGTCCAACTCCACCATCACCCAACCATCAAAATTGGCCTCTTCGAGGACACGGAAGAGACCCGCCATGTCTATCACGCCGCTGCCGATCGGCTCGTATCCCACATAGCCGGTCTCCCTGCCTCCGCCATAGTCCTTGAGGTGCACGTGGCGAAGGATGGCTTTGTACGCGTCCAGAGCGGCGACGGCGTCACCTCCACCCTTGGCAATCTGCCCGGTATCCGGCGCAAAACCCACCAGATCGGGGTTGATCGCGGTGAGTATCGCGTCGATCTCTTCACGTGTCTCGATTAGGGTGCCAGTGTGCGGGTGGATGGTGGCAACGAGGCCCATATCCTGCACACGCCGCCCGATCTCATCGAACACGCTCGCCATCCCCTTAAAGTAGGGATACGGCTCGTCCTTACGCTGGCCGGCCTGCAGCACGATGGTGTTGGCTCCGAGCTTCTGGGCGACCTGAGCCCATCGTACCACCTGCTCGATATCCTTCTTGGCATCGGCAGGGTCGTAAAAGTCGGTGGGGCAGTATGCCGCCGACAGAGGAATCCCGTACTTTTCCAGCAGCGCCCCGAAACCGCCGGGGACATCTCTCTCGTACTGCTCCAGAACGGATCCAAAGGTTTCAAAGGCGCGATACCCTAGCTCAGCGGTATCTTTGAGGGCTTGTTCTGTGGAATCGAACCCATACCCCCAAGTAATGCCAGTGTGTCCAATACGAAACTTGACCATAGCTGTCACTCCTCCTGAGACGATCTTCGTTCCCCTAAGCGCGGGAGACACCCTTTGTATAGCGTAGCCCCACGTAGATGTCAAGTCGTGCAGGTCTTCGCACAGAGCGCCAGTCCTGTACGGAGGAGAGGGCGTATTCGGGCATCCTGTATGTGACGGTATCCACCGACCAGGCGCCGGCGGAGCCATGTTGCATCGCTGGCGCTGCGGCTGCATGTTGATGGCTCCACAGGCCCCGCGGCCGATGGCACGCGATCCGCTTGCTGAGGGTGAGGGGATCATACTTCTTGGCCGTTGCCAACATCACCGTGGCGGGAAGGAAATGCTGATGCGGTTGCCAGGCCACCTTGTAATAGCCTGCAGTGGGGCTCATGCGAGCGTTAGTGTGGACGAGCAAGTGCGGCAGAAGGGTGGCGCATGAATTGCGCCACCCTTTGCAGAGACACAACACTACACACCAAGCGCCCCTGCACCCCGCCTCCCGCGCCCCATGTCGCCACGGGGTCGCTCGTCATCTCCTACCAGAGCCGTTTGCTCTGCCGCAGCACACTCGTCTACGGGCGACTCCAAGTAGTTCTCGTAGAACGAGAGCACACATCACGCCATGCTAAGGACAAGCCGAAAGGTACCCGGCGCCTCCTCGCGCACATCCACCTGCCAACCCTGCTTCTGGGCTAGGCGCGTTACATTATCTCGTGAGGTGGTCGAGTCCACTAGTACCTCGATGGCGCCATTCGGGTGCTGCGCCATGCCACGCTTGGCGAGCAGCACCGGCTGGGGGCACGACAGCCCTCGAGCATCTACTACCTTGGTCATCGGAGTAGTCCTCCTTTTTATACCTACACCGGCTCGCGCATGGTCAAGCCGATAACGATGCATACCGCCAGCCCCACCACCACCATGGCAGGGCCGTAAGCGCCTGGTCCCGCAGTCGAACTGGCTGTACTAAAAGTGTGCGCTACTCCTGCACCTGCTAGCATCCCCAGCACAAACACCGCCGCGTCGGCGTCGCCTTCCCCGCTCAAGAAGACCTGGCGCCCAGGGCAGCCGCCTGCCAGCGTAAAGGCCAATCCCGCCAGCGCCATTCCACCAAAGTTCCAGAGCAGGTTGGTGTGCGCCACCGGTTGTCCCTCGAAGCCTGGGTGGAACTGCCCCAACGCCACGTTCGTCAACGCGGCGGCAACTACGAGAGCCGCCACCCCGTTAAAGAGGTGAGCATCTCTCGTGAGAACCAGGTCACGTAGCGCTCCTACCGTACAGAAACGGCTCCTCTGGGCGAGAAAGCCGATGACGAGACCCACCCCCAAAGCAAGAAGGATGGGCGCATACTGACTTCCGGGGCCCGAGTCGGAGAAAAAGATGGGCCCTACCGTGTTACCGTCGGCGTCGCGCCCAAACTGCGGCGCAACCAGAAGCAGCAACAGCAGAACAATGGCTCCAACCGGCATAACCCAGCCAACCGCCTTGGGCGCGGCATGAGAGCGCCCGAGGCTGTAGCCCTGCTTCAGAAACAGGATTCCGATCCCTATACCCGCTGCCAGGCCCAGAATGCCCGGGATGGCGTTCCAATCACCGCCTCCCAGTCGCAGATAGGCCCGCCAGGGGCAGCCTAGAAACACCAGCGCACCTATCATGGCGAACAGGCCCAGCACAAAGCGGACCAACGGTGCTGAGCCGTTGCGAGGGCGGAACTCACCGAAACTGAGCGCTGCGACAAGAGCCCCCAGCACAAAGCCAGGGATCTCCGGGCGAAGGTACTGAACGACGCCCGTGCGGTGCAGGCCCAGGGCGCCCGCAATGTCTCGCATAAAGCAAGCCACACAGATACCCATGTTGCCTGGATTCCCTGCATAGACCAAGAGGGGGGCTAGGATGCCCACGGCGATCCCAGCGATAATGGGGCCCCAGCGAGACACAAGCAGGCGGGTCAAAGGGGAGGCCTTGTCGAGCCGTAGCGTCTGATCCATAGCGACTATCTCCTCGCTTAGTTGGCGCCACCCTAGGCGGCAACTCTGGCGAGCGACAGCCGACGGACCATCAAACAGGGGCGACGGCGTGGTGCCACCTACTCACTAGGAGGGGCACGCGGAGGCCAGAAACCGCCCGGGCGGCATGTTGGGTTGATACTTGCAACACGTGCATAGAATGTGTAACAGATCAGGTACGTCGGTTGAGCATCATCTTCTCGGGCCTCCTTTCGTTGTAGTGAGAGAGGCTGCAGACGGCCGCGCACACGGGTACGCCAAGTGTACCTTTATGCGTGCGGGCCGTTGGCTCCCAGGTAACATAACTGGCCCCTTGCTCAACGAGCCAGTGAACGCGCCGGCCGACAATCTAGCGAGAGTAGAATTCGATCACCTGAGAGATGTCGCAGATAATGGGCACTTCCTCGCCTACGGGCGCATGCAACAGCTTGACGGACATGTCATCCTCAGAGAGCTGCAAATACGCGGGTGGTGACGACGACTCCACCGCCTCCACAAAGGCCGGCATAGTACGACTCTTTTCTTTGACCGATATAACATCCCCTGGCTTGACCTGGTAAGCGGGCACACTGACCCGCTCCCCGTTCACCAAGATATGGCCGTGGGAGACGTACTGCCGCGCAGCATAGATGGTGCGGGCTAGCCCGCCCCGGGCAACCAACGCATCCAGGCGCGATTCGAGCAACTGTACCAGTGTGTCCGCTGTATTGCCCGGTCTGCGCAGCGCCTTGCGAAAGTAGTTGCGCATCTGCCGCTCGTGGATGTTGTACTGTGCGCGCAGGCGCTGTTTCTCTAAAAGCTGTCGCTTATAGTCCGAGACCTGGCGCCGACGCTGTTGTTCGCGACCGTGCTGCCCGGGGCCGTAAGGCCGCCGCTCCATGGCCGCAGCAGCTTTGGGCGTCAGCGGAATACCCAGGCTACGAGAAAGTTTGACCTTGGGTCCTGTATACTTCACAGATTCCTCCATCCAATACCATACACTATCAATATTAACAATACATTATAGCCTTCGGCGGACTCGCGTCAATCATTTGAAACCGATAGCAGTAACGGCGCTTGCGGCTCGCATCACCAGCGTCGTCTATTGCACGTCGGGCTGCTCGATGATGGAATCATCCGTTTCATCGTCCGCCGCCACATACAAGCTGATTTTTCGGGCAAAGATGAGAAAGCCCGTATGCGCTACCATCTGGTCTTCGGGCCTGAGCCTGGCGGGAACCGGCTTGTACCGGCGCAGCAGCAGCTCTATCGCTTCGATACCGGTAAAAGGGTGCCGCGCGAGTTCCGATAGAAGCCACGAAACCTGGTTAGTGGTTGGCACCAGTGCACCAAAGAACCCTCCATCCGCCAATGCCTCGCATACCTGCGGCATATAGTCCCACGGCTCACGCACATCCAGGAACAACGCGTCCACATCGCGCTCGTCGAACCCTTCGCCAATATCGCGTTGGATGAGACGAACGCGATCCAACAGCCCCGCCTGCGCCAGGTTTTTGCGCGCCACATTGATCATGTCCTCGCGCGACTCGTACGAGTAGACCATGCCATCGGGCTGGAGTGCGAACGCTAGTGCTGTGGTCAGCCCGCCGCTGCCGGTGCCGGCTTCTATCACTCGCCTGCCCGCCGTCACATCGAGTTTCAACAGAATCTGCCCGATATCTTTGGGATAGATCACCTGAGAAACCCGCTTGAGGTTCATCAACAGGTCGTGGATCGATGGATGCAACACCATGAACGGCTGCCCCAGATGCGAGCGCACCTCACGCCCCAAGGGCTGCCCTATGATGGCATCGTGCTCGATCACGCCCTGATGTGTGTGCAAGCGATCACCGGCTCGGAGCCACACAAGGTACCGTTTGCCCTCGCGCCCAATAAACAGCACGCGGTCGTTGTCTTGTGCTAATCTCAATCTCTTCTCTCTTTCGGCGATCTCTCGATATTATAGAGGCCGAGGAGAGTGAGGACAAATGGCCCCACCGTTTCCGGTTACTGGCATCCAAGTCGGCGATGAGCGCTCGTGCACCCTGTAGCAAAGGGGCTACAGGGCCTTACGATACCTTGCACGGATTTCCCAAGTGCCACTATCGATCCAGCTCTTATGGGTTGTGCCCTGGCGGCAGGACGGGTTAGCGGCCCTTTTTCACGTACCGGAGGCCTTGCGCAACCCTCACATACGAGTAGAATGCTCTCAATAGCCCATATGGGAGCGCAGTTATGCCGGGCAGATGTCCGAGGGGGTAAATATGCAAGCTATCCTGCGCACTGTGGGTAAGGCGGGCCACATCGCGCCGGCGACTCTGTTAGGCCACAATCTGGAGATGGCTGGCGATACGGCCGCTGGTCTATCACCCGACCGTCTATCGAACACACACTTTGTGGGGCCGGCCGACCGGATGACCGGTATCGCCCACGGGTGGCAGCCCGGAAGCAGCCACAACCTGGCGGGAATACGGTTTTACCTCACGCCGGGAATGGGACTGGAGGGCTGTGAGGCGCAGCTGATCCACAACTACAGCGGCAGAGGCGGCTCCGGTATCCTACAGACGGGACGTTTTGTACGCGCCGGGGAGCAGCTGGGGGTGACGCTCTGGGCGCGTGCACAACACCATCCAGTGAATCTGTCGGTTGGGCTGCGTCCTTGGGAGGGGCAAGTGCCACTCTACGACAAGGCAACCATACCCATCACCACCACCTACTGGCAAGAGTACCGCACTGCTCTGGCAGCGCCTGAGGATGACAACGATGCCGTCTTTTTCTGCTTTCTCGAAGAAGAGGGGCTCGTTTGGTTGGATCAGATTCATCTTAGGCCAGAGGGGAAGGGTATAGTGCGACCGGACCTCGTGGAAGCGATTCGTGGCCTCGAGATCCCCGTTCTACGGTTCCCCGGAGGCTGTATCTCTACGAATTACCACTGGCGTTACGGCACAGGGCCGGAGCACCTCCGCCCCACATTACCGGATCCCGTGTTCAAGTGGGAGACCGAGTATTCGTTCGGTACAGACGAGTATCTCACGCTGTGTCACGAGATGGGGATCAAGCCCCACATCACGGTTAATATCGGCACAGGCACACCAGGGGAAGCGGGCGAATGGGCGGCCTATTGCGCCGCATGGTATCGCGATAGGGGACTCGACACGCCCGAGATCTACTGGCAGATGGGGAACGAGCACTATGGCGTGTGGGAGCTCGGCAATATGTCGGGGGAGATGTATGCTGATGCACTATGGGCCTTTGTGCCCGCTGTACGCGCCGCTTACCCGCGAGCACGAATCGTGGCTCTCGGCCCGGAAACGGGTGAGGGGCTGCGCCCTGGCACACGCACCCCTTGGCGTGCGCCCGTGCTCGATCGAGCCGGTCACCTGGTGGATCTGTTGGCCCTGCAATGGTACGTATCGGGTTGGGATGAGGATCCGAGCCGACAGAAGATCAAGGCCTTCCAAGGCGTGCAAGCGCTGGTCCGCGCTATCCAGGCAGCCGATCACGATTGCCGCCAGCGCGGGCTCGACACGCGCATCGCGGTAACGGAGTGGAACTACTGGCTACGAGCCACCCATCACGACGAGAGAGGGTTCCTCGAGCCGTACGATGTGCTGCACGGCTTATTCGCGGCGGAGGTGCTGCACCAGTTTGCCCGCCTCGCCCCCAGCCTGGAGCTGGCCAATTTCTACCACCTCGTGAACCCCATGGGGGTGTTTATCAGCCGAGGCCCGATCATCGAGCGAACCCTACTGGCCGACTTGTTTCAACTCTATAGGCCGGCGTTTCCCGCGCGTGTCCAGCTCATCGAGGTCTTGAGCAGTACGAGCATGCCAGTGCCACACCTGGCGGACGGGATCCCCACTATCGATGCGCTCGCATTGTGCGGCGACGAGGCGGAGTGGCTGTTCATCACTAATCGCTCTGAAGACGAGGAAGCCGTGCTGTCTCTGGAGGATACACGCTACCAAAGAGGCGTCATTTTGTCGGGTGCTTCGCTTGATGCGATGTCTTGGACCCACCAACTCTACACCGCCGCGTCTAATAGCCTGGTCGTGCCGCCGCTATCGGTGGTGCGACTGCAGAGAGAGCACGAGAGAGCCTCACCACGCCCATGAGCTTTTTCGCAGAGCCTGCGCGGCGAGTAACGGGGTATGTGGCGCGCTACTTGCGGCCTATACCGTGTTACTCGACTGGAGAGCTCGGGCTTTGTTGTGAGCATCACTCTATGACGAGTGGCTTGAGGCGAGATGCACGATCTTGAGGAAATTGCTCGGGCCGCCCTGCCCGATCGGATGCCCGCCAGTCATTACAACGATATCCCCCTCATCTCCCAGCCCACGCGTTCTGGCCAATTCCTCGATCCGATCGAAATACTCGGCATCGCTGCGCAGATAGTCCATCTGGAGCGGTGTCACGCCCCAGAGCAGGTTCAAGCGTCGGTAAGTACTTTCGATGGGTGTGAATGCGAGAATCGGCACCCGGGGCCGGAAATGTGCGACCAATCGAGCTGTGCTGCCCGACTTGGTAAAAACCCACACAGCACGCACAGGCAGTGCATCCACGATGGCCGACACAGCAGCCCCAATGGCCTGCGCCATCGAGTCGACATCGGATGAGAACCATACGGGCTGCGCCTCATGCTTTGGCACTACCGAGTCCCGCTTGGCGTCTGCGTACTCGGCGATACGCGCCATCATCTGGACGGCCTCCACGGGATAGCGCCCGATAGCGGTCTCTCCGCTGAGCATAACAGCGTCACTGCCGTCCATCACCGCATTGGCCACGTCGCTCACTTCTGCACGAGTGGGACGAGGGTTTTGGATCATAGATTGAAGCATTTCCGTAGCAGTGATAACGGGAGTGGCCGCCCGATTGGCTGCTCCGATAATCTGTTTCTGCACGATGGGGACCCTCTCGGGCATCATTTCTACGCCCATGTCGCCGCGAGCCACCATAACGCCATCCGCCACCCTCAGTATCTCATCGAGATCCTCGACAGCCTCGGGCTTTTCCAGCTTGGCGATGACGGGAACCTGCTTACCAGCCTCTGCTACGAGATCCTTGACCTGTTGCACGTCGCTCGCACACCGGACGAAGGACACCCCGATATAGTCCACGTCTTTCTCCAGGCCAAAACGCAGGTCTTGGATGTCCTTCTCCGTCATTGCGGGCGCGGAAACGCGCACCCCCGGCAGGGTGATCCCCTGACGCTCGTTCAGGAGGCCGCCATGCAGGATCTCACAAGTCACCTCGTGGTCGCTCGTCTCGATTACTCGCATGTCGATCCGCCCGTCCGAGATGAGAATACGGTCGCCGGGATGGACATCGTGAGGCAATGCCTCGAAACTGGTAGCCACTCGCAGGTTGTCGCCAACGATAGGCTCCGTAGTAATGGTAAATCGCTGTCCGTCAACGAGCCGCACAGGTTCGTTGCCAAGCAACTCACCCGTGCGGATCTTGGGGCCCTGTAGATCCTGCAGCACCGCCACAGGGCACCCGGCTTTTTCCGCCTCGCTCCTCACTGCCTGGATGTTGGCAGCATGCTCCTCGTGCGTACCGTGGGAAAAGTTCAACCGAGCAACATCCATCCCTGCCCGAACCAGCTCGCCGATGCGCTCCGGAGTGCTCGTGGCCGGGCCTAACGTCGCAATGACTTTTGTACGCCTCATGAAACCTCCTGCAATCAAGGGGCAAACAGCCTGGGAAGGCCCTGAAAGACGCGAGCATCATTGGGTGTTCGGGAGATGAGAGCGGAATCTTGGCGAATGGAACAGGGACGTGTCAGCCCATATGCTGGGCCCGCTACCCAGCAAAGTTTTTCAGCCTCGCAAGATACGCGATCGGTGTGTATGGATCATACCATCGCGTCCGATAATCGTAAAGACCGAGGGCGTTCTCCTCTCGTTGGCAGGCGTAGGGGTTAGCAGCGCAAATGGATAGTGTTGGGCCCGTGGCCTGCCGCCTCCCCCTGCCTGCTGCGTGCTCGCCACTCACCCTCGCCGTACGGGGGGTTCCGTCGCGGAGCGGCAGCCGACACCTTTTGGGGGCCCGTCAAAGCAGCTCCTCAGACCTCCGACGCTGGATGCGGGCGCCGTCGGCGCGTAGCCTACAGGGACGAGGCGGCTTTCCATTGGAGCAAAAGCGCACCATTACGCATCGGCGCGCAGCGTAGATATTTGTTGTTATTGACCCACTACTGTGGTCTATACTGTCATACTCATTTACGCAGGGCTTCTGACCACCACTCCGCTGCGCACGCACGACGCAGCGCTAGGCCGAATCTGTACCAGCCCCGTAGGCGGCCGGCTCTTGGTGAAAGCAGATCTTCTGTTGCCCTTCCGGAACAAATGGTCTATAATTAATGGTCTCGGATTTGGACGGTGCATGGAGGATCTATGCCGCAATTCCAACTCGTGTCGGATTTCGCTCCCACGGGCGACCAGCCTGACGCCATCGCCAAGCTGGTAGAGGGCATCTCGCGGGGTGACCGCTTTCAGACGCTAAAGGGCGTGACGGGCTCGGGCAAGACTTACGTGATGGCCAACATCATCGAAGCTGCCCAACGCCCGACGTTGGTCATCGCCCACAACAAGACGCTCGCCGCGCAGCTTTACGCCGAGTTCAAAGAGTTTTTCCCGCGGAACGCGGTAGAGTACTTTGTGAGCTATTACGATTACTATCAGCCTGAGGCCTATATCCCCCGCTCCGACCTGTACATCGAAAAGGATGCACAGATTAACGAGGAGATCGACCGCCTCAGGCTTTCGGCTACTTCGTCACTCTTTAGCCGGCGAGACGTCATCATTGTCGCCTCAGTTTCGTGCATCTATGGTCTGGGCGACCCGGAGGAGTACGGTCGTGTAGTAATCAACCTGCGCGAGGGCGAGGTCCGAAACCGCGACCGTGTGCTGCGTCACCTGGTAGACATCTTTTACGACCGGAACGACGCCTCCCTTGCTCCCGGGCGGTTCCGAGTGCGTGGGGATACTTTGGAGATCATGCCTGCCTATGGCGAAACGGCATACCGTGTCGAGTTCTGGGGCGACGAGATCGAGCGCATCTTGGAGATAGACGCCCTCACCGGCGAGGTGCTCGTCCGGCATCGCAGCATCGATGTCTTTCCTGCCAAGCACTTTATCACCGCACAAGAAAAGCTGGCCATCGCTGTAGAGGCTATCGAGAAGGAGATGGAGGAGCGGGTGGCCCTGCTGCGCGAGCAGGACAAACTGCTGGAGGCACAACGGTTGGAGCAACGCACGCGCTACGACTTGGAGATGCTGCGCGAAGTGGGGTACTGCTCCGGCATCGAGAACTATTCCCGGCACCTGTCCCAACGCCAGGCCGGCGAGCCGCCCTGGACGCTTCTCGACTACTTTCCCGATGACTATATGCTGTTCATCGATGAATCGCACATGACGGTGCCGCAAATCCGCGGTATGTACAATGGAGATCGATCGCGGAAAGAGGTGCTGGTGGACTATGGCTTCCGGCTGCCATCTGCTATGGACAACCGCCCGCTGACCTTTGCCGAGTTCGATGACCACATCAACCAGTGCATCTTTGTGTCGGCCACACCGGCACAGTATGAGCTATCGGTGAGCGTGCAACTGGTGGAGCAGGTCATCCGCCCCACCGGCCTGGTGGATCCCGAGGTCGTCGTGAGGCCCATCGAGGGGCAGATCGACGATCTGATCGGCGAACTGCGCCGGCGCGTCGATCGGGGCGAACGCGCGCTGGTAACCACACTTACCAAGCGCATGGCCGAAGACTTGTCCGATTACCTGCGCGAAGCGGGACTGAGCGTGCACTATTTGCATTCCGAGATCCAGACGCTTGAGCGGGTGGACATCCTGCGCGACCTGCGCTCCGGGGTATATGACGTGGTCGTCGGCGTAAACCTCCTGCGAGAGGGCCTCGACCTGCCCGAAGTGTCGCTGGTAGCGATCATCGATGCCGACAAGGAGGGTTTTCTACGGTCGAACACTTCGCTCATCCAGACTATCGGCCGCGCAGCGCGCCATGTGCATGGGCAAGTGATCATGTATGCCGACAAGGTCACCGACTCGATGCGGCAGGCCATCGATGAGACCAACCGCCGCCGGCAGATCCAGGCTGACTATAACGTGCAGCACAACATCGTGCCGAGCACCATTGTCAAACAGATTCGCGACCTAACACAAAGCCTGCGTGCCGTGGCCGAGCCACAGGCAGAGTACCGGGTGAGCGAGATACCCAAGCACGAAGCGCACAGGCTCATCAGCGAGCTCGAAAAGCAGATGAAGGCTGCGGCGCAAGACCTCGAGTTCGAAAAGGCGGCGCTGCTGCGCGATCAGGTCCTGGAGCTGCGCCGCTCTATGCGCGACCGCGAGGAAATTCCCGAGTGGGAGCGCTTCCGTCAGTACGAGAAGGAGCTACGTGTACGCGGATGAACGGCCCGTGCCCAGTTATCTCGCGTTGGCGCAAAGTGGCGTGCTGGCTCGGCGCGCCCATGAGGCGCGCCGGCGTTTGGAGCACTGCGACTTGTGCCCACGCGAGTGTGGCGCAAACCGTATCCGGGGGGAGCTTGGTTTTTGTGGGGCGCTCGATCAGGTGCGCGTGGCAAGTTGGCACGCTCACCACTGGGAGGAGCCTCCCATCAGCGGCACCCGAGGATCCGGCACCATCTTTTTCTCGCATTGCACCGCGCGCTGTATTTTCTGCCAGAATTACCCCATCAGCCAATTGGGGGTTGGGCGCGACATCCTTCCCCAACGCCTGGCCGGGTTGATGCTAGAGCTACAGGCGGAGGGCTGTCATAACATCAACCTAGTAACGCCCACACACTATGTGCCGCAAATCCTTCAAGCGCTCCAAACCGCGGTATCTCGAGGCTTCCGTTTGCCTTTGCTGTACAATACCGGCGGCTACGACCGGGTAGAGACGTTGGAGCTACTCGATGGCGTGGTAGATATCTACCTGCCCGACGCCAAGTACGCCGATGACCGTATCGCTCGCAGCCTCTCTGCATTTGAGGGCTATGCCCAGCATAATCAAGCGGCCCTGCTCGAAATGAAACGGCAGGTGGGCGCCGCTCTGCAGGTGGACGCGCAGGGGATCGCGCACCGGGGCATGGTGGTGCGGCACCTCGTGCTGCCACATAGGCTTTCACAGACGCGCGAAGTGCTAGAGTGGCTTGCCGACAACCTCGGCCGCGAGGTCTATATCAGTCTCATGGCGCAGTATTTTCCGGCGCATCGAGCTGTGGAGCATCCTCAACTCGAGCGATGCCTGCTACCGGCAGAGTACCAAGAAGCTCTGGATGCGTTGGAACGCGCCGGCCTCGAGAATGGCTGGCAGCAAAGCCTCGACCAAGCTCTCTGATATCGCCCGATTCCCCCGTTTGGTACGAGAGCTGCGCCCGGCTATAATTGCATGTTACTCATCGTTATGTGTACGCGTATGCGTCGATAGGAGACTATGGTACACGAGATGATCTCCATACGGGGAGCTCGGCAACACAACCTCAAGAACATAGACGTAGACATCCCTCGCGACAGGCTCGTGGTCATCACGGGGTTGTCTGGGTCTGGCAAGTCCTCGCTGGCGTTCGATACGATCTACGCGGAAGGGCAGCGGCGCTACGTCGAGTCGCTCTCCGCCTACGCCCGCCAGTTCCTGGGACAGATGGACAAGCCGGATGTTGATCACATCGATGGGCTGTCGCCCGCCATCAGTATAGATCAAAAGAGCACTAGCCGTAGCCCTCGCTCGACCGTGGGCACCGTCACCGAGATCTATGACTATCTACGCCTGCTGTACGCACGCGTGGGGGTCCCGCACTGCCCGCAGTGTGGACGTGCCATCCAGCGTCAGACGGTGCAAGAGATGGTGGATAGCCTGCTCCATCTGCCCGATGGCAGTCGAATCGTCTTGATGGCGCCTCTCATTCGCGACCGCAAGGGGGAACACAAGCGCATTCTCGAGGACCTCCGCAAGGCCGGCTACGTGCGCGCCCGCATAGATGGCGAGATACGTGATCTGGACGAAGAGATCACACTGGATCGCTACAAGATGCACACCATCGAGGCTGTGGTGGATCGCCTCGTGATCAACCATCACCCGCCAGAAAGCAGCGAGCGCCTGGACGCCGACCGAGCTCGCCTGAGCGATTCTATAGAGACGTCACTAAAGCTGGGTGATGGCGTAGTGACAGTGGGCGTGGTGGATGGGCAAGAATTGCTCTTCTCAGAGCGCTACGCCTGCCCAGTATGCGGCATCAGCTTACACGAGATCGAGCCCCGTACCTTTTCGTTCAATAGCCCCCACGGCGCGTGCCCAGCCTGCACTGGACTCGGCACACAGCAGGAACTGGATCCTCGCCTCATCGTGCCCGATGCTGGGCGGTCGCTGCGAGAGGGAGCCATCGAACCGTGGACCAAGACCGTCAAAGGAGACAGTTATTTTACACGGCTGCTCGAAGCCGTCGCCGAACACTATGGCTTTTCTATGGACGCTCCTTGGCGCGAGCTCTCGCCCGAACACCGGCGGATCATCCTGCAGGGCAGTGGCAGCGATGCTGTTACCGTGCGGTACCAAAACCAATACGGCAAGACACGCACCCACGAGACAGCTTTTGAGGGCGTGATCCCCAACCTGGAGCGACGCTACGCCGAGACCTCCTCCGAGGGGATTCGCGAGTGGATCGGGCGCTACATGACGGCGTCGACCTGCCCGGTGTGTCAGGGGCAACGCTTGCGGCCAGAGAGTCTCGCCGTCACTGTGGGCGGTCTATCGATCTATGAGTTGACGCGCATGCCGGTGACTCGAGTGATCCCGTTCATCCAGGGGTTTGCAAGCGGGTTCAACGAGCGCGAACGTGCCATTGCCGCACAAATCATCAAGGAGCTTTCGTCACGTTTGCGCTTCTTGGCGGACGTGGGCCTCGATTACTTGACGCTGGACCGAGGCGCCGCGACGCTCTCCGGTGGGGAGGCTCAGCGCATTCGGCTGGCGACACAGATCGGCTCGCAGCTCATGGGCGTGCTGTATATTCTCGACGAGCCGAGTATTGGGCTGCATCAGCGAGACAACCAGCGGCTCCTCGATACTCTTGTGCGGCTTCGCGACTTGGGCAACACCGTGCTGGTAGTTGAGCACGACGAAGAGACGATCCGCGCGGCCGACTATGTCATCGATCTGGGCCCCGGCGCCGGCGAGCACGGCGGCGAGATCGTTTGCCAGGGGAACCTGCAGGAGCTGCTTTCGTGTCCCGATTCTTTGACGGGGCGGTATCTTGGCGGTGACAAGGTGGTTCCTGTGCCGAGCACGCGCCGCCACGGCAATGGAAAGGCCCTCGTGCTGACTGGCGCCCGAGAGAACAACTTGAAGAGCCTCACCGTGCACATACCGCTGGGTTGCTTTGTGGCGGTAACGGGCGTATCCGGATCGGGCAAAAGCACGCTCCTCATGGACATCCTCTATCGCCGGCTGGCCCAAGTGCTGCATCGTGCCTCGGCCCGCCCCGGCGAACACGATGAGCTGGCGGGGATTCGGTACCTCGACAAGGTCATAGACATTGACCAGTCGCCCATCGGCCGCACGCCGCGCTCGAACCCTGCGACCTACACCGGCATTTTTGACCCGATCCGCAGGCTCTTTGCCTCTGTGCCAGAGGCAAAAATACGAGGCTATCAGGCGGGGCGCTTCTCTTTCAATGTAAAAGGTGGGCGCTGCGAGGCCTGCCAGGGCGCTGGCATTATCAAAATCGAGATGCAGTTCCTATCAGATGTGTACGTGCCCTGCGAGATCTGCCAAGGCAAGCGCTACAACCGCGAAGCATTGGAAATCCGTTACAAGAACGCCAGCATTGCAGATGTGCTCAACATGACGGTGGATGAGGCGCGGCGGTTCTTTGACAGCATCCCCGCCGTCAAGTCCAAACTCGATACGCTCTTTGACGTCGGGCTCGGTTACATCCGCCTCGGCCAGCCGGCGACAACGCTCTCTGGCGGGGAGGCGCAGCGTATCAAGCTGGCTAGAGAGCTATCGCGCCGAGCCACGGGGCGTACGCTGTATATTCTGGACGAGCCCACTGTGGGTCTGCACATGGCCGATGTTGAGCGCCTGTTACACGTACTGAACCGGTTGGTGGATGCTGGCAATACGGTGGCCGTCATCGAGCACAATCTGGACGTCATCAAGACGGCCGACTGGATCGTGGATCTGGGGCCTGAAGGGGGCGACGCCGGCGGCGAACTCGTAGCTGTGGGCACTCCAGAGGAGGTGGCCAACAATCTGGCCTCTTACACTGGCCAGTTTCTGCGCAGAGCACTCTCTGGGACCGGTGCGCCATTCAAAGCCCCCCGGCCCGAGGCAGTAATGAGCAGTGAGTAAAGCCTTGGAGACGAATACCCGCACCATAGCACAATCCGCCAGCCGAGGGGTTGGCTACCAATCCTACTACCTGTGGTCCATCGGCTGCCAGATGAACCGCGCCGACACTCAGCGCATCGCGGAAGAGTTGGACCGCAGGGGATACTCCGAGGTAAACCGCCCTGAGGCCGCTGACCTGATCCTTCTCAACACCTGCGTCGTACGCCAATCTGCCGAGGACAAGGTGCTCGGGCGCCTGCGCTCTCTCAGTTCGTGGCGCCGAGCGCGGCCGCGAGCGCTTCTAGTGATGGGTTGTTTCGTGGGCGATATCGCCGAACTACAGGCGCAATACCCGTTCGTGGATCGCTTCTTCCTGCCGTCCGACATAGGCGGTGTGCTGGAATATGTGGGCCATCTGGGCGCCCAAAGCCAACGCATCGCCACAACGGGGCCCGTCAGGCCGGCCAGTATCAGCGACATGGTGCCCATCAGCTACGGCTGCGACCATCACTGCACGTACTGCATCGTCACTATTCGGCGCGGGCCCGAGAGAAGCCGCCCCATCGCAGACATTGTGCGCGATGCGGAGGACCTCGTGCAGCGCGGTGCTCGCGAGATCACCCTCTTGGGCCAGAATGTGGATTCGTACGGCCACGACCTGCCGGGCAAACCCGACCTCGCTGATATTCTGTGCGCAGTGCATGAGATCGAAGGGCTCTGGCGCCTGCGTTTCTTGACGTCACACCCCAGAGAGATGACGCAGCGCATCATCGACATGGCTGCCGTGTTACCCAAAGTCTGCGAATGCTGGGAACTGCCCGTCCAAGCCGGCGACGATGCGGTGCTACGGCGTATGGCCCGGCTGTACACGGTGGACCACTACCGCGACCTTGTGCGCCGCGTTCGAGAGGCGACGCCCCAATGCGCTATCAACACGGATATCATCGTGGGCTTTCCGGGCGAGACGGAGGACCAGTTTGAGCGGACGGTGCAACTCGTGCAGGAAATGCGCTTTGATGTGATCCACGTGGCCGCCTACTCGCCCAGGCCCGGCACTCCCGCTGCCCGCTGGGTGGACGATGTGCCGTACGACGAGAAGGAGCGCCGACGCGCCCTCATCGAGCGAATCCAGACCGATATCGCGAGCGATGTCAACAGTCGCTTCCTTGGCGAGATAGAGGAAGTGTTGGTAGACGGCAAACAGCGAGGGCGTTGGCGCGGAAGAACGCGCACCAACAAGCTGGTGTTCTTTGAGGCGCCCGGCGATTGGTTAGGGCGTATGGTCCGAGTCCGCATCACATGGACCGGTCCATGGTCCATGCTGGGAGAGGTGCTCGTTTGACAGAATCCTCACGCTAGCGCTCTCAGACATCTCCCCTCGAGTGCCCCCGGAAGATGAGCTTAATGGGGCTGCCCTCGTACTCGTAGTGTTTGCGGATCTGATTCTCCAGATACCGCACGTAGGAAAAGTGTACCAAGCGCTCATCGTTCACAAAGAACACAAATGTAGGTGGAGTTACACTCACTTGGGTGCCATAGTAAAAGCGCAGCTTCCGACCTTGCTTGCTGGGTGGTGAATGCTGCGCCGTCGCCTCGCGCAGGATAGTGTTCAACACCGACGTGCTGAGCCGCTGCTGGCGCAGCGTGTTGATCCGCAAGGCCAGGGGCAGAACGCGATGCATCCGTTGGCCGGTGAGGGCCGACACAAACAGAATCGGCACATAGGGCATGAACTTGAACTCAGCCCGCACCCTGTCCTCAAAGCCCTTCATGGTGTACGTATCTTTGGGCACCAAGTCCCACTTGTTGATCAAAACGATGAGACTTTTGCTCTGCTCCAAAATATAGCCCGCCACATGGGCGTCTTGGGCGATGATCCCCTCCGACGCGTCAACCACAAACAATACGACATCCGCTCGGTCTATGGCTCTGAGCGACCGCAAGACACTATACCGCTCCACCCCGCGCTCGATACGCCCCCGGCGCCGTATGCCCGCCGTATCGATGAGCACGATGTCCTGCTCATAATAGCGTAGCTTTGTATCGATAGCGTCGCGCGTGGTCCCGGGCGTCTCGCTCACGATAACCCGCTGTTGGCCCAGCAAACGGTTCAGGATGGAGGACTTGCCCACATTCGTGCGCCCCACTAGCGCGAGGTGGATGACCCCCTCTTCTTCTTCCTCCTCCGGGATAGTGGGCAGCGCACTCACGGTGGCGTCAAGGAGATCGCCGGTGCCCATGCCACGGAGAGCCGATACGGGCATGGGATCGCCCAAGCCCAGTGAGTAGAACTCGTTGGCCTCGAGGTCACGTTCTATGCGATCTGCCTTGTTGACGGCCAACAGCACCGGTTTCTGTGTACGACGCAGGATGTTGGCGATCTCGATATCCGGCGCCACGATACCATCCCTGATATCCGTGAGAAAGATGATGACGTCCGCCTCTGAGATAGCGAGCTCCGCCTGAGCTCGCACTTCCTCCGTGATTTTATCAGATGGTTCCAACACCAAGCCGCCAGTGTCGACCAAGGTGAACACCCTGCCCCCCCACTCGACATCTCCATACAGGCGATCCCTGGTGGTCCCAGGTCGGTCCACCACGATAGCACGCTGCTCTCCCAGAAGGCGGTTAAACAGCGTGGACTTGCCCACATTGGGCCGCCCCACCAAAGCAACTAACGGCTTTCTCTGCATGACGAATGACACTCTTCCCCAGCATAGACTGCGGCCGGTCCATCTGTCGGCACTCACGGACACCGGCCGCTTCGCTTATCCCGCTTTTTGGGCGGCGCATCCCGCCGAGGGTGCGCCCGTACGTCGCATCGACGCTTCAGTCGGAGCCGGGCGTCGGCGACACACTCTCGCGAACCACCGCCTCCACATACGCCGGCGAGATGCTACTCACTTGAAGGTCGCCGAGCTCTGGGTGCTGTGAAACCAGAATCTCCACAGCCGTCCGCACCTGATGCGTGCCCGCCCCCAAGCCCCCAAGATCCACATACGCATCCAAAAGATCGATCTGGAGCCCGTCGAGCAACACGGACGGGCCGGTGATGATCACATCCACTGAGGGTACGGACAGTGTAGCAGCCATACCCTCGGAAAGCTTGCGAATCTGCAGCGGCATCTCCACCGTCGTGCCGCCCATCACCGCATCAATTCCCACAGTAACCAAGATCTCCTGCGGCTGCTCTTCGCCCTCGGCCAGCACGGACACTCCGGACGGCAGATCGAGCCCCAATCGCGCAGCCACCATGCGCGTCGCACCGCTGACATCCACCTCGCCATCCACCGACACGAGCCCCGGCATCGTAGCGATGATCGCCGGCGGGCCCACCACAGTGATCGTCGCGGGGTCCACGTTTACGCTACTGACAAAGTAGCCCCTCGCCGGATTGCCTACGGTTCGAGCGCGCACGGCTACCTCTCGGTAGTTCAGCCGCCTCTGGATATCAAAGCTCACCGTAACCGCTTCGGGGCTTGTGCTGACGCCTTCGATAGGGCGCCCATCGCCGTCCAGCGCCACAACGGGCACATTACGCTCCCCTGGTTCGCGCATATTCACCAGCGACACAAAGGCTACCAGTCTCTCCACCTGGCCCACGCGAGACGCGGGTCCTTTGAGCGTGACGGCATCGGGCTCAACCCCCACCAATTCCACCGAGTAGCCCAGTGGCAGATCCTCGATCCCCTCGAGGTTGGCGTCGACGTTGCGAACGTTCATCTCGAGCTGTTCCATCTCCGCCGTCAACACTGAGGGCTGCACTCGCAGCACACTGACAGTCCGGTCCGTGCTGGAGACTTTGACAGGCACCTCGTTGGAACCCTCGGAGACGCCCGACCAGTCCGCGACGGCCCGAAAGCTTTTGGATGTCAGGCTGGGCCAAGAGGAGGTAAAAGTTCGTATTCTCACACGCACCGTCTCGGGAGGGTCGTTCACTGCGATGAGATGCTCGGGACGGTTAATGTGTTCAATCGGAATCGGCTCGGGGAACACGTCCTCTCGCGGCCTGTCTGTTTGATAGATGGCATTGACCCAGACGATGATGGCTAGCACCAGCGCCAGTAATACAGAGCCAAGGTGGTCTACGAGCCTTTGCCTCACTGGAGCCTTGGAAGCCATGGTTCGCTAGGTCACCTTCCCGCCGCGCTGGTCGGTCTTTTTTCGCGCACCCAAGTTCGATACCCAATCCTGGAGGCCATGTCGTTCCGGGCGCCTGGGCTTGAGGAGCGCCTGTAACAGTGTAACGAGTCTGCGCTCGTCCAGGTGCCGCACGATGCGCCCGTTGCGTGCCATCGAGATAATACCCGTCTCCTCGGACACCACGATGGCGATGGCGTCAGTCTGCTCTGTGATGCCCACTGCCGCCCGGTGGCGAGTGCCCAGGTGGGCATCAGAGACGATGGCCTCGGCCAGCGGCAACACACACGCGGCCGCCACGATGCGGTCGCGGCGGATGATCACCGCACCGTCGTGCAGAGGCGTGTTCGTAAAAAAGACTGTCTGCAGCAGCTCATCCGCTACGAGGCTCTCGATCTCCACGCCGGTATCCACATAGTCCTGAAGGCCTGTGTCCCGCTCAAAGATGATGAGGGCGCCATGCCTGCGCTCGGACATGCGCCGACAGGCTGCAGCCACCTCCGAGATCACGGTGTCCAGGGCCTGGTCGCTAGCTGCCCAGACGGAAATCCCCCCGGCTCGGCCAAGCCGGTCCAGGGCCCTCCGCAGCTCCGGCTGCAGGATGATGGCCACGATAACCGCCAGCGCTTGGCCCGTACTTCTCAACAGCCAGTTAAACGCCGTAAAGCCCGCGATACTACCGATGAGCGAGACGACCAGGGCCACAAGGATCACTCCTCGCAGCAACTGCACCGCTTGGGTACCCCTGACCAACAGCAATACAGTATAGATCACCGTCGCAACCAGGAGGATATCCACCAGGTTGCGCCAGTCGAGCTTGGTCAGGATCCAGAAAATCGTCTCCACTGATGAATTACTCCGCGCACAGATTCACCAGGACCGCCTTTTGTGCGTGCATTCGGTTCTCGGCTTGATCGAACAACCAAGAGTGTGGACCGTCCGCCACATCGTCCGTAATCTCTTGGCCGCGATGCGCCGGCAAGCAGTGCATAACGCCCACCTCAGGGTTAGCGATCTTGAGGATCTCGGCGTTCACCTGGTACGGCGGAAAAATGGCGCTCCGAGCCGCTGCCTCGTCTTCTTGGCCCATGCTGGTCCATGTGTCCGTGTACACGACATCGGCACCCTCCACGGCCTCGCGAGGATCGTTCGTGACAACGATGTTGGCGCCCGTTTCTCGGGCACGAGCTCGCGCCCATTCTACCACCGAAGCCTGAGGCTCATGGTTCACAGGCGTGGCCGTCGCCACGTGCATCCCCACGTTGGCCCCACCAAACAGCAGAGAATGCAGCACATTGTTACCATCACCCAGATAGGCCAGCTTGACGCCCTTGAGCCGCCCCAGTTTCTCATAGATCGTCAACAGATCCGCCAAGCCCTGGCAAGGGTGGTTATAGTCCGACAGGCCGTTGATCACCGGAACACTGGCCCAAGCAGCAAGGGTCTCGATGTGCTGATGATCGAAGACTCTGGCCATAATCGCATCAACATAACGGCTCAATACACGGGCGACATCAGGCACACTCTCTCGTTTGCCCAAGGCGATCTCATCCGGCGACAAATAGATGGCTCGCCCGCCCAAATGCAGCATGCCCATCTCAAAGGAGACGCGTGTACGCAAGGAGGGTTTCTGAAAGACCATGCCCAGCGTCCTCCCAGCCAGAAGCGGGCGATTGCCGCCCTGCAGCCACTCTGTCTTGAGTGAAACCGCAAGCTCGAGTAGAGCCGATATCTCGGCCGGAGATAGTTGGGTCAGGCTCAGAAAGTCCTTTTTCATCCTAGCATTCTCCTGTTGGGATAACAACTATGTTCTCTTTGAACGGCGCGTGCGCCCATGGGTCAGCGTCTGTCCGTCCTGATCCGCCTTGCGCGCCCACACGAGATCATAGTGCACCTGCCAGCGTTGTGTGGTGACGTCGTCAAAGCCCTGGCGGACCAAATGCTGCTCCACGCGACCCCTACCACACAGCCTCCTCACAAAATGCCGGGCATCACGGCCCACACGGTTCGAGACCAGCACCGTGCCGCCGGGCTTGAGCACCCGGTATATCTCACCGATCGCCCGCTCAGCCGACGGCATGAACTCCAGCGCCTCGAGGCACACCACAGCGTCAAAACTCTCGTCCGCGAAGCCGAGCTGCGACGCCTCTTGCACACCCAGGGCCACCCCGTCCCAGCCCTCCAAGTGACGGGCTGCTTCGAGCAGCATCCGCCGCGAACGATCCACTCCCCAGATCAACCCGTCCAAACCAGCGCCACGCAAAAGAGCGGTGGGCACGCGCCCCGTACCGGTGGCCACATCCAGCACCTTGGGCCTAGCGATCCCCTCCAAACGCTCCGTCAACGGCAGGCCGATCAGATAAGTCTCTTCTATAAAGTCGAACCTTTTGATCTTGTCGTATCGCCGCGCTGTCCAATCATAGAGCAAGGCGACTACTTTGGGGCCAAGATAGGTCCCCTCCGTGAGCACCAACAGCCAGTACAAAAAGAACCCCAGCCCAGTCAGGCCGAGCGCAACAGAGAGGATTGCCACTGCTCTGCGGCTCAAGCCCAGTGCACGACAGCTAGAGCGAGTACCAGAGTAGAAAGGAGCCACGACAGTCGCCCTCGCGTAACGCCGCGATCGGCATCGACACCATCCAAGCCAGCTACAGCGATGTGATCAGCCGTGCCGGCTGTGATAACGAGCACCGCCGGCACGGGCTGTCTCCAGAGGAGAAGCGAGCTCGCCATCACCAACCACACCACCCCGTTGACGGCTCTCGCACCACCGCCAGGCACATCTCTCAGCAACGAGCGCCCATAGGCGCCCAGGCCCACTAGAAGCCCCAAGCCCAAAGCATAAAACGGCATGGGACCAAGCACCAAATACGCCAGTATCCACGCAAGAGCGGCTCGCATGCCCCGCTGGCCCCGATCCAACATGGCGGCCGAGTCACCAGCGAGAGCCGTCAGCCCGGAGGCTCCCAATAAGGCTCCCGCGACGGCGACGAGGGGCTGGGTCCCCAGGAAAGCTGCCCAGGTTAGCGCAAGAGCCGCGGCCACAACCGCCGTAACGCTGTTCCCCCCCACGGAGGGAAGCGTGTGATAGCGAAGATCGGGGAGCAGATCCCCCAGTAACGCACCGAGGCGCTCTGCCGGTGAGCCCGGTGCAGCATACGGGATCCGAAGCGCTTTCGAGGAGACTGCCGAGACGGCGCTGGGCCGTGATAGTACGGGGCGCGCACGCTTCAATACGAGCAACTGAGTGTACACGCAGCCAATAAGAACATCCACGAGCAGCCAAGCCGCCAAGGCGCGCAGCAAAATTGCACCGTCCCACCGCAGCCTGCCTGAGGCAACGAGTCCGCACAAGAGCACCCACGTGGCCTCAAGCGAAGGCTTGAGTGTGGCCGCTATGCCCGCCTCACCGGTCCACTCCCGCCGTATATCTATCCCCGAGGCCCAACCCACGCGGTCCCCCTCGTTATTTGGACATAACATTGTAGCGTACGCGGGCAGTTTACAGCAAAAGAGGCTCGAGAGCAACTCTCGAGCCTCATAAAGACCACGCCACAGGAGCGTTATCTGTTGTCGAATTCGAACCGGGCACGGCTCTCGCAAGAGCGCCTATTGAGCGCGGTGTGGTCCGTCAAAAGGTGTCGCTTCAGGGGTGCGTCTCATCGGCCACCTGCCCTTGGGGTTCTCTGTCGGGGTCCTCTTCGAGCTCCTCGGGCACCTGCCTCAGGCTCAGACTCAAATGGTGCTTTTCCGAATCCGCGCCAAGTACCAGCACCGTCACCTGCTGCCCTTCCGTCACCACGCTCCGGGGGTCGTCCACGTTGCCCTCCGCCAACTCGGACATATGCACCAGCCCCTCGACTCCCGGCTCCACCTCGACAAAAGCACCGAAATCAACCAAGTGTGTCACCACGCCCTGCACCAGGAGGCCAGTTCGGTACTTTTCTTCGACGAGCGTCCACGGGTTCGGCTGCGTGCGCTTGAGGCTCAAGCCGACACGCTGCCGTTCGACATCCACGCGCAGCACCAAAACGTCGATCTGCTGCCCCACCCGTAGAATCTCGCTGGGATGGCCCACCCGCGACCAGGATAGCTCAGAGATATGCACGAGCCCATCGAGGCCTCCGAGATCCACAAAAGCGCCAAAGTCTCTCAAGCTGCTCACAACGCCCGAGCGAATCTCCCCCTCCTGGATCTCTGAGAGGAGTTGCTCTCGCTGTTGCGCGCGCCATTCGCGACGAGCAGCCCTCTCCGAGAGGATCAGTCGTCGACGGCGGCGGTTGACCTCGATGACCTTCACCACCAACTCTTGGCCGATCAGCCCGGCCAAGGCGTCGGGGCCCGAGGCGCCCTCAGTACGCTGGGCCAGGTTAGAGATCTGCGACATGGGCACAAAGCCCTGCAGCCGGCCGAAAGGACAGACAAGCCCGCCCTTGTTGAACGAGGTCACCGTGCACTGCACGGTCTCGCCGGTCTCAAGCAGATTCTCGGCACGCAACCAGTCCTCATAGGCTCGGGCCAAGTTGATCGAAACGACAGGGCTCCCATCTCGATCATCCGGTCGTGTAATGTACACGTGTATTTTGGCACCGACTTGTAGCTGCGCCAGCTCTTCAGAGCTCATACTCTGCATATCCTGGCTCGACACCACCGCATCCTGCTTGGCGCCGATATCCACCAGCACTTCGTTCGGAGCGACTCTGAGGATGACACCCTCTCGAATCTCTCCCCGTGTGGGCCTAATATAGTCATAATCGGCTTCAAGGGCTTCCCACATGGAGGAGTAATCGTCCTCGCGCCGTGTATCATCCGATTGAGACTGATTCATGAGCATTCCTCGCTGTCCAATTGGCTTGGGTTGCATCCCTCCATTTGAAAGACCCTGGGAGTGATCCGAGGGCCCCAAAAGCCTTCGACTCAACGTATCAGTGGACGCCTCTCTCCACAGCCCGGATTGGAACTGATTTCGTTCCTCTATGAGGAACATTTATAGTATACCTGCCACTTTTGGGATTGTCAATCAATTGGGATGTTGTGAGATATAGATCACTTCAGTGTCGTTATGCTCGCCCTTCAGTCGATCTATCGCTGCCTGGTGGGCTTTCGCAACACATCACCATTTGTCCATCGGGCACGAGGGTACCCCGCCCTCCTTCAGCGGCGCGTCCACACCGTATAGTGGGGGCCGAACTCCCTCTCTGGTTTGAAACAACTCCGAATATAGTCATCCAACATAGTCACTCCGCTACTCTCCGCGCTCTCATTGGGTTCGCGCACATTGTCAAAACGCGTCGAGAGCACCAGGCATCTCACACCGTACTCCTCGAGATCCCGCACAATCGCTGCTTGGACTTTTTTTGTTGTCGTCAAGCCGGGATGGTTTTCGTGATATATGGTAGCGCTACCTCGGTCTGTCAGAAAGTAAAGCAACACCTCGTTGACAAACACTCTGTCATGCCGTCCGTTGCCGACATAGATGCGCTCTCCCCGAGGTACCACTTTTCGGATGTACTGGATGAGTTGTGCCTGCTCTGTCTCCAGAGGTGTATGCCGTGCGCGTTCGATGCCATGTGCATAAGCCGGAGCCTCGGCACCTCCTGTCTCCAGCAGGCGTCCACGCTCGACGATCGGGGCCTCTGTAGCCAACAGCGCCAAAGGAAGAGTCAACACCAGCGCCGCAATCCCCACTTTCCGCCGATGCCGCCAGGTATCGTCCAGCAGTTTGGCCAACACAACAAACGAAGGCACCAACAACTGCACCAGGTGCACGAGATCGGCCCGCACACGAGCCTGATTGAACGAGGCCACAGCGAACAGCACCAGATATGCCATCCCTAGCGTAGCGCGGTCCACAGCTCTTTTACGCGACAACAGCCGTGCGAGCGCCACCACCGCCGCTACACCATACGCCACCAGCGGCAGGTAAAATGGCAACCAATGCTTTGCTCCGCCTATAAACGCGCCCCACGATACGTGTCCTGCGAAAGCGGCGCCAATGTCGGGAGCGATCGGAGGATACGGCAGGGCACGCATGCGGGGGAAGACGGTGGCAGGAAAGACCAACAGATCACTCACCAACACCTCAACCGGCACGGCGGCTAATAGCAAGATAGCGCCGGGCAATAGCACGGTCGCGGCACCCCCGACGAAGGGCAGCAGCGTCGCGATCACCGCTCGCAGCCGGGGCGCTAGGCCAGTTCTCTCCAGTGCTCCGCGCCCCAGTGCCCATACGCTCACAATCGCCACTCCGGCTACCATGGCATACGCTCCAAAATCGTGACGGTAGGCTGTTGTGAAGCCCGCACTCAGCCCGGCGACCAGCATCCAGCCCTTACGGGCGCCGCTTGTGTTGGAGCGCTGTTCGAACGCTTTGAGCAGAAAAAGGGGGAGAGCCATACTGAGCATCAGCGCTACGAATGTAGGATATCCGTAGAACTCGTAATAACCGACCCAGAGGAGGGTCAGGATCCACGCGCCCCACGCCAGAGCCGGGGGAGCGAGTTTGCGCGCCAGGAGGAACATCACCAGCACCAGCAAGGCGCGCATCACGGTATCGTAGATGCGCGCCATCATGACAGAGACGCCGAACAATCTGAAAATCGCTGCCAGCGTGTAGAACTGCCCTGGGCTGTAGACTGTCCAAAAGTCGCGATAGGGAACATCGCCGGCCAGTACGCGCTCCGCGCCATAGACAATCAGCCCCTCGTCATAGATGTTCAGGCTGCGAGTAACGCCAAGAACGAGATAGAGCCAAGAGAGCAAGAGAACGGCCACCGGCATCAGAGCACGCTTTCGGCTGGCAGTTTGTTGCATCATCGCGCCCTTTCGAGGGGGAACGGTGCATTCAAATGAGACCACAGCACTCGTACGAGTCCTCGGCAGCGTTCGAGGCTATAGCCCGTTTTCACTGAGCGCACCGGTCCAAAAGTTGCGCCTTCAACGGTGCCCAGCCACACGCGCTTGTGGCCCTTTCGCCAACTCGAGAGATCAACCTATCCTCGTAGGCTGGGACTGCCACGAGCGTTGGGCGCGTTCTCGCTCAGCAAGCTACACCGTAGCAATCGGTCCGGAGTCCATCGGTGCCATTATAGCGCATTACACCAGCACCACACCCTCGCGCGCACTGTTGACCCGCTGCCCGGATGCGTCCAGAATAGCGTCGTTCTTGGATCGTGGCGAGGCGTCACGCCAGCTACCAGCTACAGCCCTGAAGCGCCGTCCGCTTCCCAGGGGATGGTGACCGGCTTGAGTGTAAGGAGCTGAGCCGAGCCATGTCTGTTGGGCAAGCGTCGCACCTCTGGCGTCGAGATATGCTCTCGAAGCACCAGCCTTCAAAGAAAGGATGAGCCGTGAAGATCACCAAAGTGACCCCTCTCTTTCTCAACCCCACGCTGCTCGTGCGGGTGAGCACGGACGCAGGCATCGTGGGTTGGGGCGAGTGCAGCCCCATGGACGCCCGCGTCATCCAGGCCCACTTGCGATACTCGCTGGCACCACTAGCCCTGGGGCGCGATCCGTTCGACGTTGAGGCGATCGTAGAGGATCTGTTCGTCCAAACCTACAAGATCGCTGGTCAAACTCAAGCCATAGCCATCAGCGGCCTAGAGATCGCCCTTTGGGATATCATGGGCAAGAGCCTTGGGGTGCCCATCTACAAACTGCTAGGGGGAGCCTATCGCAAACGCATCCCCATGTACGCTTCTAGCATGCGGCGCGACATCAGCCCCGAGGACGAGGCTGAGCGGCTGGCCAAGCTCGTCGAAGAGCAAGGGTTCCGCGCCGTGAAACTGCGTGTGGGGCAGACTTATGGATTCGACACAGACGCCAGCCCGGGGCGCAGTGCCGCGGTAGTGCGCAAGGTGCGCGAGCGCCTGGGTGGAGACATCGCTATCATGGTGGACGGCAACAGTTGTTTTACCGCGGCGCGGGCTATTCATCTGGGTCGGCAGTTAGAGCCGTACGACATCTTTCACTTTGAAGAACCGTGCCCTTATACAGACTTGGACGCCACCGCCAAAGTCGCCAAAGCGCTGGACATACCCATCGCAGGCGGCGAACAGGATTGGGATTTGGTCCGCTTCAGGGAGATGTTGCAAAGGGAAGCCGTCGATATCGTGCAGCCCGATCTCATCAAGGCCGGCGGGTTCTCGGTGTGTAAAAAGGTCGCTACGCTGGCCGAGGCCTTTGGCGCGGTGTGCACGCCCCACCAGACACAGCCCCTGGGCACCATCGCCAACCTGCATTTCGCTGCGGCAACGCCCTGCTGCCGTTATCCGCAAGAGTACAACATCGAGCCGCACCCCATCGGGTATCGGCTGTTCCGAAACCCTGTGCCCATAGTCGATGGGTGCATGGCGGTGCCCGAGGATCCGGGGCTGGGTGTGGAAATCGATGAGGAGATGCTCAGCCGCGCCAAGTAACGCGACGCAGAGTGAGCATTTCTCGCCTGTGGCGCATAAAGCAGCAGAGCGCTAGGCCGCGGCCGTTTTCGCGCGCTTCTGCTGCTTGCCGCGCTCGTGCGTGCTCAGAATGGCCTTACGGATGCGATAGCTTTGTGGTGTGACCTCGAGCCATTCATCGTCGGCCAGGTATTCGATCGCCTCGTCCAGGCTCATCTCGCGGGGGGCGTTCAGACGCACTTCGATGTCGCGCGTAGACTGGCGCATATTGGTGAGGTGCTTGCGTTTGGTGACGTTGACAGCGATATCCTCCGGACGCTGATTCTCGCCCACCACCATACCTTCGTAAACCGTAGTACCTGGCTCCACGAACAGCACGCCGCGCTCTTCAGCGTTCTTGAGGCCGTAGCTGGTGCTCTGCCCCGCCTCGGACGCGATCAGCGAGCCGTTTGTGCGGCAAGGGATCTCGCCGGCCATGGGCAAATAGCTGTGAAACAGAGAGTCCATCACGCCCATGCCACGCGTGGCCGTGAGAAACTGATATCGAAAGCCGAGCAGACCTCGAGTAGGCACCAGATACGTAAGATGTACGGCGCCTTCGCCCTTGTCCAGCACATCCAACATCAGGCCACGCCGGCTGCCGAGCATCTCTACCACCACCCCCAGCGTCTCGGAGGTGGTCTCGATATGTACCTCCTCGAACGGCTCCGCCAGCCGACCCTCGTCATCTCGGCGCATGAGGACGGTGGGTCTGGAGACCTGAAACTCGTATCCCTCGCGCCGCATCGTCTCCACCAAAATAGCGAGGTGGAGTTCTCCGCGCCCCGAGACCTCGAACGTATCGGGGCTGGCTGTCTCGTTCACACGCAGCGCCATATCGTGGCGCAACTCACTGAACAGCCGTTCGCGCAGCTTGCGCGACGTGCCCCATCGCCCCTCCGTACCCGCCAAGGGCGACGTGTTTACCCCGAAGGCCATTCGCACCGTAGGTTCATCCACCTCGATGAGGGGCAACGGTTTGGGCTGCTCGGGGGCCGCCAACGTTTCGCCGATTGCCACATCGCTCAAACCAGCCACCACCGCGATATCCCCTGCTTGCACCACCTCGACATCCACCCGCTGCAACCCTTCGTGAAGCTGGAGGTAGCGTGCTCTCTCGTGCACTATCGCGCCATTACGGGTAATACGGGCTAGCTCCTGCCCCGCCTCCAACCGGCCGCTGGTCACTCGGCCAATCGCTGTACAGCCGCGGTGTTCGTCATAATCGAGTGACGTCACCAACATCTGCAAGGGGGCGTCGGCGGCCACCAAGGGTGCGGGGATATACTGTATGATCGCCTCAAAAAGCGGCTGGAAATCGGGGCCCAAAGCGGGAGTCAATCCCGCCTGGCCGGTAACTGCGTTGGTATACACCACGCGGAATTCGGCCTGATCATCCGTGGCGCCGAGCTCCAGGAACAGATCAAAGGTACGGTTGAGCGTATCGTTCGGGTCCGCACCCCTACGATCCACCTTGTTGATGACCACGATGACCCGTAAGGACATAGCGAGCGCCTTCTTGAGGACAAAGCGCGTCTGCGGCATAGGGCCCTCAGCTGCATCTACGAGCAAGAGCACGCCATCCACCATGTTCAGCACGCGCTCGACCTCGCCCCCGAAATCAGCGTGGCCCGGCGTATCCACAATGTTGATTCTGACCTGTCGCAGAGTACGGGGATCCCAGATCGAGATCGCTGTGTTCTTGGCCAAAATAGTGATGCCGCGCTCTCGCTCCAGAGCGTTTGAGTCCAGCACGCGCTCGGCCACCTGCTGGTTCTCGCGAAAAACGCGCGCCTGCCTGAGCATACCATCCACCAAGGTGGTTTTGCCGTGATCCACGTGCGCTATAATGGCCACATTGCGGAGCTCATCGCGTTCGGTTAACATATCGACATTCTCATTTCGGAACACACAAAACCTCGGCACGCGCGGCCGAGGTCGCTCATGGGAATATAGCAACAGTTGATTATACGGCGAAAACACAGCACTGCCAAGCAGCCATCACTTATGCGCAAAGGCTAGAGTCCTGGCAAGTGTGCGCAGAGGTGCTATATTACTTGGTACGCGCTGCGGATAGCCCCGTGGGCACCATTCAGTGGGATACCGCAAGCGCGAGCGGTGCACGTGGAGTCACACCACAGGAGGCTGACATGGAATACCGCACGTTCGGCAACACGAACCTGGTGACGTCCGCCGTGGGCTTTGGCCTTTGGCCCATCGGGGGTGTCGTCACGCACGGATACGATCGTTCGGCTAGCGCATCGACGGGCAACGAGGGCAGCTTCCGCCAAGAGGCCATTGCCGCCATCCGTAGGGCGCTAGACCTCGGCGTCACCCTGTTCGACACCGCACCGGCTTACGGTAACGGCTTTGGCGAGGAGATCCTGGCCGAAGCACTGGGGTCGTACCGCCAACAGGTCGTCATCGTCACCAAATGCGGCGTGCCCTGGAACGAAGAGAAACAGACCTGGCTGCCCGACAGTTCTTACGAGGAGATCACTCGATCGGCAGAGGACAGCTTGCGAGCCCTCAACACCGATTATATCGATCTACTGCTCATCCACTGGCCCGATCCGGCCACCCCCTTTGAAGTGCCCATGCGCGCTCTGAACGACCTCCTCCAAGCCGGCAAAGTGCGCCACGTAGGCGTCTCCAATTTCAATCGGGATCAGATCGTAGAATGCGAACGTTACGGCTCATTGGCCGCACAACAGATAGGCTACAACCTCTTTGATCGACGTATGGAGCCCGAGATGCTCCCCTTCTGCCAGGCGCGGGGCATTGGAGTGATGGCCTACGGCCCTCTGGCGCACGGTCTGCTCACCGGCGCCTTCACGCCCGAAACCAGGCTCGACTCCAAGGATTGGAGGGCTCGTGGAGATCTGTTCGGCCTTCCGCTCATGACGGCCGATAATCTGGGGAGAAACGTGGCGGTCGTTGAGCGCCTCAAAAGGGTGGCTGCGGAGGCGGGGTGTGCCGTGGCCCAGCTAGCCGTGGCCTGGGTGCTACGCCACCCGGCCGTTACCGTCGCATTGACCGGCGCCCGCCGCCCCGGAGAGATCGAGGAGAACGCTCTGGCCGCCGATTGGAGGCTTAGCGAGAGCGAATTGGAGCAAATCGACGCGATCATGGCGGATGCCGCCGGCACAGCACCCGACTCCGCCACCAAGGAAGCGTAATAAATGCGCACACACAACACGGAGGACAGAATGAAGATCGTCGATGTACAGGTTATCCCTTTTGGTGTCCCTCGTCGCACTTTTAGTAGGCGAGAGCCCAGCCGAGAAATCAGGGTCACACAAACGCTGACCAAGATCATCACCGATGAGGGCGCCGAGGGCTACTACCTCGGGGGGCACGGGCATGGCGACCAAGATGGCTTTACCCCCGAGGAGCGTATGGCGCTGGTAGCTCGTGCCAAATCGTTGCTCATCGGCCAAGATCCCTTTGACCGCGAAAAGTTCTGGCACTGGATGTGGGTGGCCAAAGTGCCTGAGCCGACCCTAAGCGTCATCGACATGGCTTTGTGGGACTTGCAGGGGCGCCTTTACGGAGTGCCCGTCCACAAGCTGTTGGGGGGATGTCGTGAGAAGGTCAAGGCCTACGCCAGCACCTACCCCAATATGGGTACACCCGAAGAGTATGCAGCCCACGCGCTAGAGTGCAAACAGCAGGGGTACCAAGCCTACAAAATCCATCCCTACTATTTCGCCGATCCTCAGACCTTTAAGGCCGTGCCGGGACGCCCGTCTTTCGTCAAAGACGACATCGCCTGCTGCCGAGCCGTGCGTGAAGCGGTGGGCGACGACATGGTGTTGATGTACGACCCCTGGGGCACGTATCATACCTACGAAGAGGCTCTGCTTGTTGGCCGCGAACTCGAGCGACTCGGTTTTTACTGGTACGAGCACCCCATGCCCGAATATCGCATGCAGTCGTATCAAAAACTCACCCGTGACCTGGATATCCCGATCCTCTCCCCCGAGATTGTTGAGGGAAGCATCTACACCCGAGCAGACTGGATCCTGCGCGAGGCATCGGATATGAGCCGTATCGACGTGCTACGCGGTGGCATCACAGGGGTGAAAAAGATGCTCTCAGTGTGCGAAGCCTACGGCGTCAAGTGCGAGATACATATGGCGGGGTTTGGCAACCTACAGATGTTGGGGGCCTCCAGCGAGGACGTGTGTGAGTACTATGAGCGGGGCCTCTTGGCGCCCGGCGTGGATTACGAGACGCCTCAGCCCTACCTGGAAGAGATCTGTGACCCGATGGACGCCGAGGGCTATGTACACGTGCCGCAAGAACCGGGCATGGGCTACAAGATCATCTGGGACTATATCGAGGAGAACCGGCTAGAGGGCTGAACACTCGCAAAGGTATGGCGTGCTCTGGCGCCACTGCGCGGGCGCGATGCGCTCCTTTTATTGGCTGAGGTCGCCCACAGGCGGCGACCTCAGCAGTTCGTTCTATCTAGGCGGGATATTTGAGGCACCCCCCAGTGCGCCTACTGATTGTACTGAGTAAAGGTCGTCTCTCCCCATGCGGCCACTGCCTGCAAAAAGCTCTCAGCCTCACCACCCTCCTCTTGGGCCGAGAAGCCCTCACTCACTTGATCGCACAGGGCCTCAAAGTCGAGGGCGCCCATATCCACATCGTCGCCAAGGCCATCCAATACATAGACATCGACCCTGACAACCCCCCTATCCTGGCGGCCGTACTCGGGACCAAAGCCAAGCCGCCCAGCCACCGCCGGCCACAAGTCGTACCGCTTTTGATTGCGGTAGTTGCGCATCCGATCGACTACAACCCCCACCGCCACGGCGCCCGTATCACTGCGCCGCAACGCGACCACCGTTCCAAACTCCAAACAGCGGCCTTGGGAGTCGCAAGGGGCTGCAACCCCGTACCCATCTTGAGTGACCACCTCCGGGAACCCCACTGGGGTCTTGGAGTGCCAGCTCGCTGCGTGTCTTTTCCCGAGGAACCCGTCTCGCCCCCCGTACCAAGTTGCAATAACATCCTCTTCATATGGAGTGAGTGTACAGGGCCCATTGAGCCCTATTAGCAATGCGAGTACCACTGGTACGTTAATCAAGACTTCGGACATGGGTTTAACCTCCCGTATGCTTGCCTTCTAAAGTGGCTACTTCTTTCCGCAAGTCGAGTACATGCTCCAACGTGCTTTGGAAAGCCGGCTACGGTGTGGTCGATACGCATGTCAATGCCCACGCAGGGCGGCGCCCGGCTGGTACGCCACGGCTGTCGTCTTGTTGCGGCTCGATCCCTCTCTGTGGGACCCGAGGCTCATCGACGCCGCTCGTCGAATCAGCAGGTGTTACTGGGATAGTACACGCAAAATCCGGAGACGTACCTCCTTTTGCTGTTGGGGTAGCGAGCCAGTGGCCGTGCTGTGGTATCGGTGCTGTGCACATTTCATCCCTCTGCCATGGCCCGCCTCTCGAATGGGGGCTAGGATCTCTTGATGTATCCAATCTTTCTCCTCCGTTTTCGGTGATGACTGTGGGGCCCTTTTCGCCAGTATACGGCGACAACTCTCGGTTGTGTGCGCATACTGGTGGGGGCGACGGGCCCTTCGTCACAATCACCCCATGTGTTAGCGGCCAGAATCGGCCTTTACCCTCTCAACGCCATCTAGTCCGCCCGCCGCCATCCTCTCATACTGAGGCGACGACGCTGTGCTACGGCCCCAAGGCAGCACAAACTGGCTGTAGCAACGCCAATGGGATGCTAGCAGCTGCGCTTTGTGCGGGGGCCTACGGGTGGAACTAGGTGGGGCGTCAAATGGGATCGTGTGGAGACTCGGATGCGCGCCTTCTCCTCAAGGTGGGCACGTAGATACGGCAACCCACCTGTCGGGCAACATAGCGTGTGTAGTGTCGTCAATGAGGAATGCCATGCCCGCTGGAAGCCTGCGTCTGTCGCGCACCAGCTGGGGGGATATGTGCAAGGATGCTCGGTTCGGTATCATTGCTTGCGTCAGTATGTGACTGGCATGATACTGCGTCTTGCCGCTTCCGCTCGGACCCCAGAAACCCTCTGAGCGGAGTGTCACTAGGTTGGTCCTGTTGAGCAAGACTCTACGTACCTCCTGCACGCGTTATTACGAGACATCTTATACCAAACTCATGATATCTGTCAAGCCCACGGGCTCAGGGTGCTTGCGATGCTCACAAGATTGCTGTATGATGGGAAAAGCCTCGGTCGTATGGCTTACTGCAGCAAGCTACGGCTGTAACTGGCTGCCATCAGAGGTCGGCCAAGATGATTGCTCCACTAGCAGGGGCGGGATAATACAGCTCGCTTTCGATAGCAACTCGCCGCATTGGGATTTATATCTCGCTCACAGCCATGAGCCAGCGTGATAGGCGCCCTCGTAGCTGCCTTCTGACATAGCCTCCTGTGCCAACGAATACTGGAAGGTATGCCCAACAAGCACCATGACATCAAGCGCCGCCTCTGGGCCGCGCGACGAGCTACAGCCAATTCTAGGCTCGGGGCGTCCGAGTACCCCTCGCCTATCTAGGGCTCGCGGCATAATAGCGACACGAGCATGTAGTTAAGGTAAATCAATGGTTTTAAGTTCTATCCTAAACGCAAAGCTTACAAGTTAATATAAGAATTGATGAGTTTACTATTTTTTATAACCAATACAAAGAGTGTGACATAATGAGTGTAAAGTGGATAATATCAGCGAATCACAACAAATATGATCATGAATCTGCTTTTAAAAAATGGGGATTTATAGACTGGAAACAAGGCAATCATTCTTATAAGCTTGGCGATATAGTTTATATCTACTCTACATATCCTTGTAAAACAATAAAATACAAAACAGTAGTAACTGAAATAGATAAAACATCAAAAGACATAGAAGATGATTCCATGTTTTGGATTGATAAAGAAAAATATAAATCGTCCTTGGAAGGTAAATATATGAGATTAAAATTGCTTGATATTTATGATTCTAAATCCTTGGATTTAGAGGAATTAATGAAGAACGGATTAAAGGGAGCTCCGCAAAAGCCACAAAAAATAAATCAGGAGTTAGAAGAATATATAGAAAGCATTTGTAATCAAGATTTTTTATATCCTGAAATCATTCACGGCTCAAATTTGTATGAAGGAGCAAAAAAATCTATAAATATTAACAGTTATGAGAGAAACTCAAAGGCAAGAGAGGAGTGCGTAGCTTTTTATGGGCTTGACTGTAAAGTATGCGGATTAAATTTTGAAAAAGAGTATGGAAGCCCAGGAGCTGGATTTATTCACGTTCATCATCTGGTACCCTTATCAGAAATAAACAAAGAATACAAAATAAATCCCATAAAAGATTTAATTCCAGTATGCCCTAATTGTCACGCTATGATACACAGGGGTTTGAATATAGATGCAATTATTAAAACTATAAAAAAGTAGAGTATATAAACCATTGATATTAAATATATGTAACAGCAAGAATAAATCTTGCTGTTTTTTTACGCCCGAAATTAGAAGACGTAAATAAAATGCCAGAAATTAGTTTTAATTACTATCATGACAGGAAATCTATAGTTAAATACAGTAAAATAGAAAACTGGAGGTCTATCGAAATACACTCGGGCGTCGAGCAGCAACGCCGTGTTCATGGGTATCCAGATACTGGTCCTGCTGCATGGTCCAGAGAATTACTCGGTCCCAGAAGGAGACCGGCGTCTCCGCCTCAATCGTAAAGGCGCATTCCGCCGCCGGAAATGATGAGTGGCGCACGGCTCCACGCCTGCCGCCCGCCCGAGACGGCGCAAGACGGTCTGTAAGCCGTGGAGGGTCAAAGCCCCACGTTCAGCGCCGTACCTGTCGTAGGCCGCCCACAGCGGGCTGCCGACGGCAGCAGCGGTTCGGCGGCCCAGCATCTTGATGATGGCAGTACGGGCCTTGACGCCCACCCGCACCTGGCGCATCTTGCCGCCCTTCCCCATCAAAGTGGCCAGCCCCGAGCGCATGTCCACGTCGCCCACCCGAAGGCTCACAAGCTCAGCCGCCCGGAGGCCGGTGTCGAGCAAGGTCAGCACCAGGGTGTAGTTGCGTGCGCCGATGGGGGTCTGGCGGTCACAGGCGGCCAGCAGCGCATGTACGTCTTCAGCAGAGAACGGAGCGGGTATGCGCTGCTCCAGCCGAGGCATGGTTATGCGTGGGCATACGTCCAAGTCGCCCTCGTCTACCAGCCAGCGCAGCCACGCCTTGATGCCCCGGGCGCGGGCGTGTTGGGTGGTATCCTTGAGGCCACGTCTTTGGAGGGCTATCAGGTAGGCCCGCACGTCGCTGGCATGGATGCCTTGCACGCTGAGGACGCCACGGCCCTCAAGGTAGGCGACAAAGCCGCCAGCGGTGTAGCGGTAGTGGTCGAGCGTCTTGGGGGTACACCGTTGCGCCTCTTTGGCCAGCAGAAAGGCGTCGAGGGACGCACGCAGGGGATTGACTACCGGTCGTGGTTGCAACATAAGGGCGTCCAACATATAGAAAGCTCCTTTCTGTTGTGACACCACAACATCCAGGGGCTTTCAGGCTCGCTGGACACTACCTATAGTCTGAGCGGGTGATGGGACTCGAACCCACGACATCCTGCTTGGGAAGCAGACGCTCTGCCAACTGAGCTACACCCGCATACTGTGGCGATTATAGAACGCCAGACTAAAGGTGTCAAGTTCTGCGCGAACACGCGACGCAGCCAGGGTCCACGCTATACTATCGCTGCAATTGGCCTTTGTGCTATAATGAGTTAACAGATGAGCGGGCCATTGTTAACACACAGACAACACAATGAGATGGAGGCAGCCTCTTGCTCTCTCCACCCGGGGACAGACGGGCAACCAGAGCCGCGACGGTGCTCATCGCCGATGATGACCCCAAGCTCACCTCAGCCATCGAGTTGTATCTCGGCCAGAGCGGATACAGAGCCGTATGTGCCGGCGATGGCTTGGAAGCGCTGAGGCAGTTTTATCAGCATCGCCCCGACATCGTTCTGTTGGACATCATGATGCCACAGATAGACGGTTGGGAGGTGTGTAGGCGCCTACGTGGTATCTCGGATGTGCCAATTATCATACTCACAGCCCGCTCCCAGGATAGTGACAAGATCACTGGCCTCCGCTTGGGTGCTGACGACTATGTGGTCAAGCCGTTCAGCATGCGCGAACTGGAGGCCCGCATCGAAGCGGTGCTGCGTCGCAGCAGGAACCTCGCGGAGCACATCCCGTCCCCTCTGTATATCGACGAAGGCCTCACTGTAAACAAGGAACAATGGGAAGTGCGCCGGCACGGAGAGGTGGTCTCACTCTCGCCCACGGAATCACGAGTGTTGTTCTATCTCGTTGAGAACGCGGACCGCGTGTTAACGCACAGACAGATACTCAAACATGTCTGGGGGGCCGAGTACATCGGCCAGTTCGATTACCCCAAGTTGTTTGTTTGGCGGCTCCGGCAAAAGCTGGAGGACGATCCAGAAAACCCCACCTATCTTCAGACGGTACGCGGCGTGGGCTATCGCTTTGCTAGCAAACGCTGAGCCTCACCGCACGCTAATGGCCTATCCACCACTCTGACGCGTGTACACCGCTGTCCATCAAGGCTGCCCTGGGCTTTCAGGGCGCCGCTCGGGTGGGTGCGCCCTGAGCCCGCACGCCTGCAAACTTGGTACGCATAAGCTGCTGGACTATAATCTGTATACGATCCGCGTAAGGAGCAACATGCCCTCGGATATCATCATCGTGGGACTCGGTCCTGGGAATCCGAGTCAGATCACCCTGGAAGCCTGGCGCGTCCTGGAAGAGGCTTCCGAAGTTCATCTCCGCACCATACAACATCCCTCGATCGCGGGACTCCCCCAGAGCCCCATCTACAAATCGTTTGATCACGTATACGAGGCGTTCAACACTTTTGATGAGGTGTACGCCGAGATCGCCCGCAATGTAGTCGAGTTGGGCCAGCGCCCTCAGGGCGTCGTCTACGCTGTGCCCGGCCACCCTCTAGTGGGCGAGACTTCGGTGTCCCTTATCTTGAACGGTGCACGGGAAGCAGGCCTGAGCGTACGCGTCGTAGCAGGCATAAGCTTCCTGGAACCCATCTTTACCGTTCTCGAGCTGGATCCCTTTAACGGCTTGCAGATTTGCGACGCCACTGTTCTGGCACAGCGCCATCACCCCAACCTGGATCCCGACCTCGGCGCTTTGGTCGTGCAGGTGTATAATCGTCATCTGGCCGGTGAGGTCAAGCTGACTTTGATGAACCTGTACCACGACGACCACCCGATCACTATCGTATGCGCAGCGGGCACGGATCGCGAGCGTGTGAGCACCCTGCCACTGTACGAGCTGGATCGGCATACCGACCCGGACGCTCTCACATCGATCTACATTCCGCCGCTTCCACAGCCGGGCTCCCTCTCCAGCTATCAGAACATCGTAGCGCATCTGCGCGCGCCCGGAGGGTGCCCGTGGGATCGCGAGCAGACTCACCAGACGTTGCGAACACACCTGCTCGAAGAGACCTACGAAGTGCTGGCCGCGCTGGACGCCGACGACATGGAATCGCTCCGAGAGGAGCTGGGCGATCTCTTGCTACAAATCCTATTGCACGCGCAGATCGCTACAGAGGATGGCGATTTCAAGTTGATCGACACGATCCAGCTCGTCATCGAAAAGCTGGTGCGCAGGCATCCACATGTCTTTGGGGAAGCCAACGTCACTGAAGCGGAAGAGGTCCTCAAAAGCTGGGAGCAGATCAAGCGCGAGGAGCGCAGGAAGGCGGGCAAAACGGCTCGTTCGCTGTTATCCGGAGTGCCCGCGGCGCTCCCCGCACTTTCTCAGGCCCTCGAGATGCAACGAAGGGCCGCGCGCGTGGGCTTTGATTGGCCCGAGTTGGATCCGGTGGTCGACAAAGTACACGAGGAGGCGCAAGAGCTTCGAGCAGCCGACAGCCCTGAGGAGCGCCGCGCTGAGATGGGTGATCTGCTCTTTGCTCTAGTGAACCTTGCACGCCATTGCGAGATCGACCCCGAGAGCAGCCTTCGCGAGACCAACCAACGCTTTGCACGGCGTTTCGCCGCCATCGAACGGTACGCCAGGGAAGCGGGCATACCCGTAGAGGAGATGCCTCTCGAGGAGATGGATCGCATCTGGGAGCTTGCCAAGCGGGACGAAAATGACCGCCCACGCATCGGCAGCAATACACAACCTTCGTAGAAGGAGCGACATGAGAAGACTGGGCGCCATCACGATTGTCCTCGCTGCTGTACTGATCGGTGTCACCACCGTGTTCACAATGCTCGTGCGCATTCCAATTCCCGCAACCCAAGGGTACGTCAACTTTTCCGATGTGGCCGTCTACTTTGCGGCCATCACTTTTGGCCCGTGGATGGGGCTAATCGCTGGCGGTATCGGCACGGCTCTTGCCGATCTGTTGGGGGGATACGCTCAGTTTGCGCCCTTGACTCTGCTAGCACATGGGCTACAGGGGCTGGTTGCGGGTCTTCTCGGGCGCCATCTCGGCCGTCTGGGGCTGATCCTAGGCTGGGCGGCTGGCACTCTCGCCATGGTCGGCATCTACCTGCTAGGAGAGGGGCTGGTATTGACCGGCTGGGGACCCGCCCTGGCTGAAGCGCCGTTCAATCTCGTACAGAACATCATCGGCGGCGTGGTCGGCGTTGCGTTATACTATGGCGTGCGCGCGGCCTACCCGCCCGTCGCACAGTTGGGGAAGCCCAGAGAGTGGCGGGAGGAGCGCTTCTAGCTCGGAGCGAAGGAGTCTTGCTTTGCCCGCCATCTCTATAGAGCAGTTGTATTATGCATATCCCCCTCTGCACCCCGGGGGAGACCCCATACGCGTTCTCAAAGGTCTCGATCTCACCGTGGAGCGCGGTGAGTTCTTGGCCCTTATGGGACGCACCGGGGCAGGCAAGTCCACTCTCTGTATGGCTATCAACGGGATCGTGCCGCAATCCACGGGCGGTGTCATACACGGGCAAGTTCAAGTTTTAGGGCACGCCGCACGCCACACGCCCGTGGGCGAACTCGCTCGACATGTTGGCATCGTGTATCAGGATCCTGAAAGCCAGCTCTTTAGCCCCACAGTAGAGGAAGAGGTCGCCTTTGGACCCGAGAATTTGGGGGTGGATCCAAAGGAGATCGCCGAGCGCGTGCAGTGGGCTCTGGATCTGATGGGGGTGGCGTCGCTTAGGCGGCGGGCGCCTGCACAGCTTTCCGGCGGCCAGAAGCAACGGGTCGCTATCGCCGCGGCCCTCGCCATGCTACCCGAGGTCCTTATTCTGGACGAGCCCACGAGCAATCTGGACCCCGTGGGCCAGCAGGAGGTCTTTGCTGCCATCGAGCGCCTGCGATGCGAACGGAGTATGACGTTCTTTATGGTCAGCCACGACGCCGAGCGCATCGCCAGTTACGCGCATCGCGTGGCGCTATTGGTAGATGGTCGCATTGCACGAGCCGCCGAGCCCACCGTCATCTTTGGTGATCAGGGTCTTTTGCAGGCCGCTGGCGTAGCAAGCCCTCAGGTAGCCGAGCTGGCTGTCGCCCTCAACCGACAGTTCCACACGAGCTACCACTTCACAGTACTGGATCAGGCGGAGCGAGCACTTCGCCAAGATCTAGCACGGGGCTCGAGCTCATCGTGATCTCACACTGTATCCGCGTTGTCAGCTTGACCCATCGCTATGAAGAGGGCACACCCGCTCTTAACGGCATCAGTTTAGAGATCGCAGACAACGACTATGTAGCCCTGATCGGTCAGAACGGCTCTGGCAAGACAACGTTAGTAAAGCACTTTAACGGCCTCCTGAAGCCGACCAGCGGCCGAGTGTGGATTTATGGCGCCGACACGCGCACAGTGTCGGTCGCTCAGCTCGCGCGCACTGTGGGGTATGTCTTTCAGAACCCCGACCATCAGATCTTTTGCGGATCGACGCGCGAGGAGCTCGGCTTTGGCCCCCGCAATCTCGGCCTGAACGCGGCCGAGGTCCGGGCGCGTACCGATGAAGCCCTCGAGGCCTTTGATTTGCTCCCCTATGCGGATACGCCGCCCGCCCTCCTGGGCTATGGCCTGCGCCGCAAAGTGGCCCTTGCGTCCGTATATGCTATGCGCCCCCAGGTGTTGATCCTCGACGAGCCCACGGCAGGCCTGGACCAACACAGTGCGATGGAGCTGATGCGCCGCGTAGACGAACTTCACGCCACCGGCCACACGATTATCCTGGTGAGCCACGACATGCGCCTTGTGGTCGACCACGCGCCGCACACCATCGTACTTCATGAGGGGTTGGTGCTAGACAACGGACCGACGAGGGAGGTGTTCCAGCGCATAGATCTGCTGCGACGCGCGTCTATCACGCCGCCGCAGATCGCGGAATTGGGTCATCGCTTGACAGACCTGGGGATCGGCGGGGTCCTCACCGTAGAGGATATGGTCGAGCGCTACGCGACGATTACGGGAAAGCTGTTATGAGCGCCAGCTACGACCTGTATCAGGCGGGCGACTCGTGGCTACATCGCCTCGATCCCCGCTGCAAGCTGCTGTTTACGACCTGTGGCTTTGTGTTGCTGCTATCATTTCGAAACCTGTGGATTATGGGGGGAGCCCTGCTCTTGCTGCACGTCGCGCTATACAGCGCGCGGATCAGTTGCCAACGCATGCTGTGGGTGTGGCGAACCACGCTGCCCACGGTGATAATGATCGCCGCCTTTTGGGTGATCCTTTACCCGGGCACGGGCGCCGCGCTCCTGTCGTTCTGGTTCGTTCGCGTCACCGCTCAAAACCTCGGCGAGGGCCTGGCCGTAGCGCTGCGTATCAGTGCGCTGGCTTTTACCATGTCGCTGTGGTTGTTCAGCACCGATCAATCGAGCCTCGTAAAGAGCATGACGTCTATAGGGCTTCCGTACGAGTGGGGCTTGACGCTGGCCATCGCCCTGCGATACCTGCCAACGCTGGCGAACACTTTTCGCACCATCTCCGAGGCACAGCAAGCCCGCGCTCTAGATATGACCAAAGGCGGTTTGATCCAACGAGCGCGGGCGTATGTTCCCATCACGGTAGCCATGCTGATCTCGGCCTTGCGGACAGCCGAGTCACTGGCCCGAGCACTCGAGTCGCGAGCGCTCGGCGCGGCGGGGCGCCATCGAACGAGTATGTACGAGCTACACATGCGCACTACGGACCGCGTCTGGCTGGCCATCGCCATCGCGGCGACAGCTTTGCTCTTGTCCGCACGATATATGCTTGGGTTCGGCGCCAATCCACTGGCCTTGCTGTAAACGCACAAGGGAGTGACGGTTACCCTTGTGCCGCCGCCTTGCCCTCGGCCGCCCACAGCATGCCGCGCGTCACCATCGTCAGGATCTGCGGATCCTGCTCGAACACCTGCGCCACGTGCCCCAGCGAGCTGTAGAACACGCGCCCTTTGCCGTACATCTTGGTCCATGTAACGGGCATCACTACATCGCCAAAACGGGTGGTCGCCAGAACGCGGTTGGCCGGATCCACGTGCATGTAATAGTGCTCAGAGACCACACGGAAATCAGTCAACCCCTCCACAATGGGGTCGCTCGGGTCCTCGATATACACCATGTACTCGACGCCGTCGTTGCCAGGGTGCGCCACCCACTGGCCGCCCACCATATACTGGAACTCGGTCTCGTTGCGAAAGGCATCGCCCATACCCCCATGGACACCCGCGATCCCTACACCACTCTGGACAGTCTCCAGTAAGCCAGCCAGCTGTTCTCTCTCGATGTTGCCCATCGTCCAGATGGGGACGATCAAGTCGAGCTTCTTGAGCTTCTCAACGTCTTTGAAGGCGTCCAGAGTCTCCGATATCTCGACCTCGACACCGCTCTCCCGAAGCGCCCCTGCAAGGATCTCTGAGACCTGGATGGGCTCATGCCCCTCCCAACCTCCCCGCACGATCAACGCTTTCATCTGTTGTCCCCCTATTGTGAATGGTGCCACTTTGATCTATTGTGAGGAATGCCTCAACAACAGTTTTTTACCATCAGATGCGGCTGGCGTCAACGGCCTGCGGAAGCGCACCGATCCACCGGTGAGGGGAGCTAACCCCTGGCGCCAAAGCGTGTTATAATCACTCAGCATCGATCCGGCGCTACGTCACACCTGTTGCCGCCATGAGGCTCGCCGGCTTGCAGCCCAGCGCCACCGGCCAGATCGGGGAAGAATGAAGCGTTTCACACGCCGTAGCTTGCTACGTACCAGCGCATTGCTAGTCACAAGTTTGGTACAGACGACGCTCATCGCGAGCTGTCGCCGCCGCAGGCCAACGCCCACGCCAACCCTGCAGGAACCCACCAAGCTCGCTACCGAAGCGCCTGAAGAGACGCTAGCCCCACCAACACCAGCGCCCTCTCGCACACCGTATGCGGCACGGACTCCCACGCCCGCACCGCCCAACCAGGTGATCATCATCGCTGATGTGACCGACTATGGCTGGACTCACCTCTTTCAGCGCCAGGCACCCACCTTCCAAGAGATGCACCCGCACATCACGCTTCAGTGGCGCAGTCTCACTCCCTGGCAAGACTATCCTCAGCGTATCGCCGCCTACCACGCAAGCGGTCTCTTGGGCGACCTGGTTGAAGCGCCGTTTGGCGCATTGATGGCAGAGTGGGCGGCCAATAGGATCATTCAACCGCTGGATGGCCTGTTCGTCGACGAGGGGGTGAGCCTGGAAGGCCTCTTTCCAGGGGCTCTCAACGCTTGCCGGTTTCAGAGCCACCTGTACGGATTGCCGTTCCTCGCACACGGAGGCGAGAACTTGTTACTCTACAAAGCGAGCCTATTCGGTCGCGAGGATATCCCATGGCCGGCTGCCGACTGGACGCTCGACGACTTGGAAGAGGCAGGCCGAGTGATGACGCGTTCGGGAGGAGCGATATCGCCCGTCGCGCAATATGGGTATGCGCCGCGCTTGGATCTCCCCAGCGCGTATCCTCTGTTGCCTCTGTTTGGCGCTAATCTGCTCTCGAATGATGGCAGCGAGTGCACAATCAACACCGACGAAGGGTTGGAGTGCCTGCGTTGGGCCTACAACCGCATCTACGAAGACGGGTTCGCCCCCAGACCCCACGAGGTGGAAGGGGGCTATCTGAGCATGCTGCGCAACGGGAGCCTGGCGATGGTGCGCCAATCGTTTGGCGCGCTATGGGCGTTGGAATCGGACCAGGTGGACGCTGTGATGTACCCTCAACATCCGTTGACGGGTGCCCGCGCCTCCTGTGCGTCAGGTATCGCCTATTGCATCACGCAACACACTGACGCGCCGCTCGAAGTCCTTCAGTGGCTCGAGTACGCCTCGAGTCCAGAGGTGGGAGCGCAGATGCTGCTGGAAGCCCAGCTTGTGCCAGGGGCACGCACAACATCCTGGACCGATCCTCGCGTTCTGGATCGCTTCCCCATCTGTTCCGAGATCGCCATAACAGCCAACGACGCGTTCGTCTTGCCCCTCCCTCACAACCTGCGAGTGGTTGAATGCCAGACTGTATGGAATGGTGCTGTAGCCTCGTTACTGAGGGATGAGGTCACCCCAGAAGGCTGCTTGGCCGCTATCAGTGACGGGATTGCGCTGGTTCTGCAGATGCCCGCCGCATAGCTGGAGGCCGTGGTGTAACCCCAAAGGATTGTGCGCCGAGAGCACTATCTCTTTTCCACCGGAGAGTCGATCGATATGAGCCGTATGACCCCGCGCGAGCGATTTCTGGCCGCTATTCGTAACGAGATACCGGACCGAGTGCCCTGCGCGCCGGATATCTCCAACATGGTTCCAGCCCGCCTCACCGGCCGCCCGTTTTGGGACATCTATTACTATGATCACGTGCCCCTATGGCGCGCCTATCTGGAAGCGGTCAAGCACTTTGGCATCGACGGCTGGCTCATCTACGGCGACCCCGGCCTTCGATACCCAACCCCATTGCAGCGTGAGCACACTATCACTTTGCGAACGGCAGAGCGAATGGTGGTGGAAGAGAGGATCATCACTCCGGCGGGCGATCTGCACAGCGAGTGGACCTACTATGTCGCGGATCCACCGACGCCCACCGTCAAGCCGATCAAGAATCTGAAAGAGGATTGGGACAAGGTACGTTACCTATTCCAAGAGCCGATAAGCTATGACCCAACGCCGGGGCGCATCCAGCGACAAGAGTTGGGAGAGCTAGGGGTCTATGGACTGTGCTCAAGCACCCCCGGACTGCAGAGCTGGATCTACCTCTTTGAGGGCACCATGCAGACGATGAGCTATCTTTATTATGATGAGCCGGATCTCATCGAAGAACTTTGCGCGTTACACGAGCGGTGTATCCTCAAGCAACTGGAAATGCTCCTCGAGCAGCGGCCCGACTTTATCCTGATCGGCATCTCGGGCACTATCACCCTGCAATCGCCAGCTATCGCTCGCAGGCTGAGTCTGCCAACCCTGCAGAGGATCACGCGCAAAGCCAAAGAGGCCGGAGTGCCAACAATGCTACACTCCTGTGGGCTCGAACGCGCTCTCGTTCACATGTGTGCAGAAGAGACGGACTTGGATTGCATCAACCCGCTTGAAGAGCCGCCCATGGGAGATTGCAACCTGGCCGAGATCAAGCGGGGCTACGGCAGCCGGCTATCGCTAATGGGCAACCTACATACAACCGATGTGATGCTCAGGGGGTCGGTTGAGGATGTGGAACGGGCGGCCAAGAAGGCTATTGACGACGCGGGGGCGGGCGGCGGCTTTATACTATCCACCGGAGATCAGTGCGGACGCGACACCCCCGACGCAAACATCCTCAAGTTGGTAGAGGTATGCGACACCTACGGGCGTTATATGTAGATCGCTGCGAAAGAGGGGCCCCTCAAAGCAGTCCCTCCCCACAACCTAGGCTCCCTCGGGCTCTGCGGTGTGTGTGCGAGCCCTCTGCACGGCCGCCTCGATGAACCCGCGAAAGAGCGGATGTGGCGCGTTGGGGCGTGATTTGAACTCGGGGTGGAACTGGCAGCCAACCATCCACGGATGATCGCGTAACTCACCGATCTCGATGAACTGCCCGTCGGGCGACAGCCCGCTCCACACAATGCCCCCCCGGGCCAGCTCCTGCCGATAGCGGTTGTTGATCTCGTAGCGATGTCGATGCCGCTCATCCACACGCCCCGCGCAGTACGCGCCGTGTGCCTTGGTGCCCTCCAAAAGATCACAGGGATAGCAGCCCAACCGCATGGTGCCGCCGAGATCCACGACACCGCGCTGCTCGAGCATCATATCGACGACGGGGTGTGGCGTCTCTGGCGCAAACTCGGAGCTATTGGCACCCTCCAAACCGAGTACGTTGCGTGCATAGTCGATCACCATCACGTGAAGCCCCAAGCTCAGTCCTAGATAGGGGATCTGGTGCTCACGCGCGTATTGTGCAGCCCGCACTTTGCCCTCGACACCTCGCTCGCCGAAACCCCCGGGCACGATGATACCGTCCACCCTCGCCAGCCGATCCAGGCCACCACCCTCCTCGAGCTCCTCCGAATCCACCCAGTCCAACTCCAGCTTACAGCGAGCTTGCGCGGCTGCGTGAAGCAATGCCTCCTGCACACTGAGATAGGCATCGTGCAGCCCCACGTATTTGCCCACCAGGGCGATGTGCACTTCAGGGCCAGGGTGGTGGATGCGATCCACCATATCTCGCCAGTCATTGAGATCGGGGGGGCAAGCGTCGAGCTTTAGGCGCTTGGTGAGATACTCCCCCAGATGACACTCCTCCAACTCGAGAGGCACCTGGTAGATAGTGTCCGCCGTCACCAAGGGGATGACCGCTTCGCGATCGACATCCGAGAACAGCGCGATCTTGTCCAGATGCTCTACGCCGATAGGGTAATCCGCGCGGCACAATACGACATCAGGATGGATACCGATGCCGCGCAGTTCGCGCACGCTGTGTTGTGTGGGTTTGGTCTTGAGTTCGCCCGTCGACCGAATATAGGGGAGAAGCGTAAGGTGGATATAGCAAGTGTTCTCCACCCCTACATCTTTGCGCATCTGCCGGATCGCCTCGAGGAACGGCTGGCTCTCGATATCGCCCACCGTACCACCGATCTCTACGATGACAACATCGGCCGCGCTCTCTTTTGCAAACAGCGTGATACGTCGCTTGATCTCGTCCGTTATATGTGGAATGACTTGGACGGTGCCACCCAAAAAGTCTCCGCGCCGCTCGCGTGCGAGGACCTCGGCATAGATCTTGCCGGTCGTCACGTTCGCGTGGTGTGTTAGAGAGACATCCACAAAGCGCTCATAGTGCCCCAGGTCCAAGTCCGTCTCAGTGCCGTCGTCCAGAACATACACCTCGCCGTGTTGATACGGCGACATCGTCCCAGGGTCGACGTTGAGGTAGGGATCCAGCTTTTGGATGACGACTCTTTGCCCACGGGCCTTGAGGATTCGGCCGATAGAGGCAGCGGCAACACCCTTGCCAAGCGAGGAAACCACGCCGCCAGTAAAAAAAATAAACCGGGTCATCGGTGCCCTCCGAGGGAATGTGGGGCACTCTGCCCGGGGAACAAGTATAACACCCGCAGCCTGCTTTACCAAATCAGCGAAGCGCCTCAACTCTATCAGGCGAAACAGCCCAGCTCAGTCAAGCAGTCTGCCAAATCGAAGAGGAGCCTTTTCCACGCAGCGACTGCCGCGATTGACCCAGCGCAGCGCTACGCCACGGCATCCCCAAGGCGAAATCCAAGGAGCTGCCGTGACGCTATGCTTTCTGGGTCCTTAGCAGTCGAGAGATAGCCACGTGGCGTCAGTGTTGTTTCAGCACCTCTCCGAACTGGCTGATAAACTCGGGATCGATCGAGTCCTCGGGGATGGCCACGGAGGATCCCTCCTTGATGATCCGAAGGACCGGTTGGCGCTCCTTGCGTGCCCCGATCCCCAGAAACCCTCCGATCTTTTGTATCCTGAAGACAGTGAGCGTGTCCCCATCCAGCTCGCTCTTATAGCCCGATAGCCCTGACAGCCTGGCCGCGACTTCGGCCGCGAACTGCCTCATCGTTCCGTGACTAGCCCAGACGCGGATCTTGCGCAGATCTTCTTCCATGTGATCCTCCTCGGGAATCTGATTTCAATGCCCTCAGATGGCGCCTTTATCCACCCGGGCTTCCCGTCGGATGCTCTATCGGTCACATTAGCATCGGGAGTATAGACCGATTATATCGTCATATGCTCTCTGCCGCAACCCGTCGGCATCCCCACAGCACAATCTCGGCGAAATGATTTGCCTTCTCGTGAGGAACCTCTATAGTAGCGTACTAGTGCGCTCAAGGTCTCGGCCCTCCGGCGCCACCTGCTATCAGGGTGCCGCCGACCATCCGAGCCGGTTTCATCGGCTCGGGCCCGTTCGTGAGTGAGGCCCCATGAAAACGATCGTCGTAGACGCTCAAGTGCCCCCAGAGAGAATATCTCAACCCGCTATGGCCAGGGGGCGTGTGGTGTTTGAGCCAGAGTTGTGCCGCACTTGTCACGTGTGTGAAACGGCATGTGCCATACACCACGAAGGTGAGGCGCGCCCCGCCATAGCACGAATACGCATCTACTACCGCGAGTTCGAGACGGAGAATCCGATCTCGGGTGTCGTTTGCACGCAATGCGTCGATGCACCATGTCTCGACGCGTGCCGCTTCGATGCACTCATCCGGGATGCACACACCGGCGCCGTCCGCGTCCTTGAGGAGAAATGCACCGGATGCATGCGTTGCCAGCGAGCCTGCCCTTCCGGAATCCCTCAGCGACACCCGGAGCGGAGGGTGGCGATCAAGTGTGATCTCTGCAGCGATAGGCCCCAGGGGCCCATTTGTGTGGAGATGTGCCCACTGAGCGGTAGAGCATTGCGCTACGAACCCGATTACTATACGCGGGAGCGGATCGATGACTGACTTCCGTGGTGGTTATACCGGCAACATGCTCCGCGTCAACCTCAACACGCTCACCGTCGCCGTAGAACAAACGCCCGACGTCGGCACCTGGCTCGGCCCTAGAGGGTGGAACGCGTACATCGGATGGAACGAAGTGGGGCCCGGCGTAGGGCCGTTCGACCCCGACAATCGGATCATCTTCTCGGCGGGCCCCTTGGTCGGCACAGGTGCGCCCACGGCGGGGCGCATGACCGTCTCGACCCTGATGCCGCGTGGATACCCCACCCCCATGTGGGCGTCTTCTTCCATCGGCGGGTATCTGGGAGCCGAACTCAAGTACGCCGGCTATGATGGCATCATCGTACAGGGGCGCGCCGAGTCGCCCCACTATTTACTCATCGAGGATGACAAGGTCAGCCTGCAAGATGCGAGCGGCCTGTGGGGCCTAGGCATCTTTCGAACACAACAGCGCCTCAAAGAGCGTCACGGCAGCGAGCACCAAATCGCGGCCATTGGCCCGGCAGGGGAGCATCTCGTGCGTTTCGCCACGATCAGCCACAGGCTTACCAACGCCGTAGGCAATGGGGGTTTTGGTGGCGTCTTGGGCGCCAAGAATCTCAAAGCGATCGCTGTGCGGGGCACGCGCGGTGTGCAAATCGCTGACCCCGCCGCCTACTTGGATGCCGTGCGCTATGTGTGGAACCTCGTCAGAGGGGGGCTGTATTATATCGGCAGGGTCGACTCGGGCACGCCCTCATTGGCCTGCACTCACGGATGCTCAGTCCGGTGCCATACGCATGTGCGCCGAGCTCAGGACCGCTACAACACCGGCTCCGAGATGAACATGACCACCTGCGTGGACGGAACCTGGATGAGTGGATCCGGCTCGCGGTACGATGGGCTAACCCGACGGGGTGAGCGCCTCTACGCGGCGGCAGCGCCGGGTTTTGGCGAGGCCGGAGTGGATCTGGCGAACCTCGCCGAAGATATGGGGATTACGAGTTGGGCCCACTACACATGGGGGCATTATCTGGCCTCGCTCAAGGAGCTGGGGATCGACAAGATCGACGGGCAATCGCTGGATATTAATAACCCCGACTGGTGGCGCGACTGGATCGTGCAGGTAGCCCATCGAGAGGGGATTGGGGACGACTATGCCGAAGGGTTGGCGCGCTTCTATGACAGGCGCCAGATCGGCCCCAGGTATTTGGCCGAGTTCTTTGAATCCAGCGGGAGCCGCGGGCACGGCTGGCACCGTGAGGGGCGCACGATGGAGCGCCATCCCAGCCCTTACTGGGAGCACTCGGCGCTGCTGTACGCCGTCTCCACGCGCGACGTCACACCCAGCACGCACGGCTTCTTTTTTCTGAACGCTTTGTACGGTTACCCCGACGCGCCAAGAGACCCGGCCGATATCTCGCCAGCGCTCAAGCGTTTAGCGCAGCGGCTGTACGGGTCGGAGCGCGCCATCTATCCGGGCACCGAAATGCTCGAGCATGTGACAATGTGGCACCAACATCGCGCCATCATCAAAGGCTCGATGGGCGTGTGCGATTATGTCTTTCCCACAGTACGTCGGGCGTTTGAAACGGACGAGGAGATGGCGGCAGCGGGTGACGATCTCTATGGCGATACCTCGACCGAGGCCGTCCTCTATCGCCCTTGCACGGGCATCGACATGAGTATCGAAGAGATGGAGCGCCCTGTCGCAGAACGTATCGTGAATCTGGAGCGTTGTATCGAGATACGTAACAACGGACGTTCGCGCGAGTTGGATGAAGCCGTCATACCGCATTACCAATACGCAGACAAGACGGATGGCACCCGCTTGAGCGACGACGCCAGAGAGTTTCATGCGCTTTTGGACCGCTACTATGCTCTGAGGGGCTGGGATGCGGAGCGCGGGTGGCCCACGCAGAAGAGACTGCAGGCCCTGGGCCTGGAGGATGCCGCCGCGACGCTGGAGGCGCTGCGCTAGCCCGATCGTTACGTCCGCCCTGCACAGAGATTGTGCTGTAAAAGTGAGCGCGCAACAACGTGTATCCGCAATAGTCGGCGCCTGAACGCCCTTTCAACGATGTATCCCGACAGAGGTGGTATCCATGCACTCTCGAGCGCGCCAGGCCATCGTTCGCTACGGGCCCATGTTGCTAGTGATCGCCCTGGCCATCGGTGTGCATCTGTGGATGATGGTCCAATGGACGGCCAACCTGAATAGCGATGAAGCGGTTTTTGGCCTGATGGCGCGGCATACGCTTGAAGGAAGGCCGCCCACCTTTATGTACGGCTCCACCTATCAGGGCAGTATTGAGCCATTATTGTCGGCCGTGCTCATGCGCATATTCGGGCAGACGGTATTTGTTTTTCGTTTGAGCACTCTCGCTTTCTATGCTTTTTTCCTTCTGGCCCACGCTATCTATGTGCGCCGCCATTTCGGCGAGCGGGTAGCCCTCGTCAGCCTGTTGATACTCGCCCTGCCGTCTGTCGAGATCCTTTATGAGACGGGCAGACCCATCAGCGCTTACGGCGCGATGCTTTTTTTGGGCACATTGGCTCTGCTTCTCTCCGATAAGCTGCCTCAGGCAAGCAGAATGCGCACCCTCCGGCTCTTCCTGCTGGGCGTTGTCATCGGCCTCGGCGTATGGTCGCACGTGTGGTTCATCGTGTATATAGCGGCCATCGCCATCCCACACGGCATCAGAACACCCGAGTGGCAGGCGCTCCGCGAGAGGTTCTATCAGCCCTTCCGAGACGCTCAGTTCCGTTGGGTTCGCTTCCTGCCGGCGCTGACGCCGGCTGCACTGCTTGTGCTGCTGACGCTGGCCTTTTTTAGCAGCGGATGCCAGCCTATAGGACAGTTTGCGGCACTACAACGCGCGGCTCGCCTACTGCTTTTCCTCGAGGTGGGCTATGCTTTTGTGCTCGCGTTCAAGCTGAGTACTCGCCGTCGGGCCCTGATCCAGAGCGGGCTGGCCTTCGCGGGTGGGTTCCTTGTGGGCGATGCTCCTCAGTGGCGAGCCATCTTTCTCTACGGTTCACCGCCATCTACGGCAATCAACGCTTCGTGCCCGGCGAGCTTACCACAACGCGCATGGACGGTCTTTGGTACACTGCTGCCCCACATGTGGGGGACCGACTCAATACCCGCCATAGTCAGCACTCCGCGTTGGGGTATGCTACGCTGGGCCCTCCCTCTCGTCCTGGCATTTGGCGGATTCGGCTACTTTTTCTGGTCGCAACGCAGACTCTGGGCGGATCTGGCCATAGGCCGCTGTATCCCCGCACAGAGCCGCGCCTTGGCGAGTTGGGGGTTGCTCCTAGTACTTCCACTGGGTCTGACCCTGCTCGGGACGCATAACGAGGCCGTAGTGCGCTATTTGCTGATCACGTGGCAAGCGAGTTCCGTGGTGCTGGCGTTGTTCTTTGTGCGGCTCGCATCGGACTCGCGCTGGGCCCTTGGCGCGTTGGTGATCGTATTCGCCGTCCAAATCGGTTTGTGGAGCATGGTGTCTCTCGGCCAGCAGTGGCGCGCCGATAGAGAGCAGTTCTCCCCTGTCGCCATCGCGCAACTTGAGGAGCACCTCGCCCACCACACGGCCACAGGAGGTTTCGCCGACTACTGGATTGCGTACTCGGTGGACCTGGTGAGTGAAGAGCGCATAACCATCGCGCCCTACAACGGTATCGACCGCTACCAGCCGTATACGGAGCATGTCTTGAGCCTGCCCACTCTCGCCTACATCCTCCCGCGTGACGTCATTACCGCAGAGAGCAATGACATATCGGAACTCCGCCGTGCCATCCAGCAGCGCTCGGTGGCTGGCCCCGCCTTTGTTTGGGCGTTGGAGCCCCTCAACGAGGGCGCCGTGTTGGACCGCGCCCCTGTTGCCCACTGGGACGTGTGGATCGTGGCCTGGGAGGGCACCTAGCTCATCCCGACGCCGCTTCACAGATGCCCTCCCCAGTCACGTGCGCTGATCAATGGCAGCCACGGTTGCTGTGTGTTTTGACACGCTCAGCCTCTGTCTCTATGATACGTACCGTGAGCCGCACTCGGGTCTGTGGCTATGTCAGTGCGCCCCTTGATGGGTGCACCGTGCTGCCGTCTGGAGCGCAGCGCGCAGGGATGCGCGAGCATTTACCATGAATCTCTGTAGGGCTCACATGGCGTTCCCCGATCCACAACCGAGGAGAGCAATGAGCACCAGGTCAGAGCCGCGCCGGCTGCTGCGATCCTGCCAGTGTACCCAGGCTCAGCTCATGTCCCCCACCTTCCAAGATTGGGCTGTACGCCTGGCCGAGATCGAGGGGCGCTTGCACCGCAAGATCTGGGAGTACTGCTTCATTGCGCAAGCCCTTTACGAGCGCGGCATGCTCACCGAGGGGCGGCGGGGGTTGGGTTTTGCCGTGGGAAAGGAGCCGCTGACGTCCCTTTTCGCCAGCCTGGGGTGTGAGATCCTCGCTACCGACCTCGGCACCGAGAAAGCCAGGCAATCGAGCTGGGTGAACACGGGCCAGCACGCCGCATCGTTGACGGAGGTGAACGAGAGAGGCCTGTGCCCTGAGGAGATCTTTCGCCAACGGGTGTCCTTCCGGTTTGTAGATATGCGGGATCTTCCAGACGATCTGGGCAGCTTTGACTTTATCTGGTCATCGTGCTCCTTCGAGCACTTGGGGTCTTTGGGGGAGGGTGAGCGCTTTGTGCTCGAAGCGCTGCGGTTCCTCAAGCCCGGCGGCGTGGCTGTGCACACCACGGAATACAATGTCTCGTCCAACGTGCATACGAGCGCGGGTGGTGAGACGGTGTTCTACCGCAAGCGCGACATCAAGCGGATAGCGCGCCGGCTGAGGCACGCCGGGTACCGGATCGATCTGGATTTCTCTGATGGGGATATGCCCGCGGATCGCATCATCGATCGTCCGCCCTACACGGAAAAGCCTCACCTCAAGCTCAAGTCACTCGAGCACATCATTACCTCATATGGCCTCATCATCTGGCGAGACGGGGACGAGCTGGTACACGCGGCTAACGCGCCTTCCACGCCACTCGCCCCGCCTTGCGATATGTCCGATAGGAGAGAATGGCAGTTGATACAAGATCGCCCAGGTCATCAGGACCAAGCCACCGGCCAGCCGGTGAATGCAGCGGCAGAGATGCACAAAATCCGTGCAGGAGTACGCAGTCGGCATGGTACCAGGGGCGGCTCTGTCCTCTCGCAGGGTGCGTCATCTGCTTCGGAGCAGGCGGCCAAGCTGCGCCGGTTGCTGCAAGAAGCGAGAATGTACAGAGAGGTGAAAGAGCTACCCTTTGAGTCATCCGTGCCGATCGTCGGGGCTCTCATAGCAGGCTTTCGAAACCTCTGGAACAGCGTGGCAGCCAAATGGCATGTACGCCGTCTTCTCCAGCAACAGAATTCGTACAACTTGCTAGTTTTTCACATGCTGCAGAGCTTGATGGAGGCCATCGAGCGAGTGGAAGGCCAGCAAGAGTCGCTCTCGATAGCGACCCTCGGCTACGCGCTTGGCACATCCCGTGCAGACGGGGCCTCGTCAGCTTCTCGCCTCTCTCCAAAAGGCGGGAGTAGGTCCACCCAGTATCGTCGTCGCAGCAGACAGCAAGGGCAAGATTGGAGCTATCTGGGGTTCAGTGCCAGTTTCACTGCTGATAGAGACGTCGTCAAGGACATGTATCGCCAGTATGTGTCCATGTTTTCCCCGGGCGCATTGGTACTGGATGCCGACTGCGGCCAGGGTCCGTTCGTCGAGCTGCTTCTCGAGGCTGGCATAGAGGCGTATGGTGTGGACATTGACGAGGAGATGGTCAAGTTCTGCCAGAACAGAGGGTTACCCGTCGAGCGTGAGGATGCGCTGGAGCACCTCTTCAGCCTCCCGGCCGAAAGCCTGAATGGGGTTTTCTGTGGGCATCTTGTAGAACGACTACATGAGAATGAGCTGCTCGAGCTTTTGTCGCTCGCACATACCCGCCTGCGCCCCGGTGGAGTGCTCGTATGCGAAACCCCCAACACACGTAGCCCTTATGTCATGTCTCACACCTATTTTCGAGATCCGACGCACCAGCTTCCGAGGCACCCGGAGACCTACCGGTTCCTGGCAGAATCCGTGGGGTTCCACGGGGTTGAGCTGCGTTTTTCCTTCCCTGTGCCACAAGATATGGTCCCCGAACCCTTGAATCTTCCGGATGACGCCGACCCAGCGCTTCTGGGGCTGGCCGACAGTGCAAACGAAGCCCTGGCGCGCATCAACCACCAGGTGTTCGGTATGCAGAACGTGGCGCTCATCGCGCGCAAAAGTGTCTACGATAGGGAGAACTCTTTTGTACGTCCTTAGTGATATCCTCGCGCTACAGACCGATTCCTCGCGGAACCGCGGGATCGGACGATACACCGCCAAAGCATTAGAGGCATTGCTGACCTCCAGTGAAGCGGATATACAACACATCTTCCTGGCCAACGGACACCTTGAGCGCCCTGATGCGCTGACGGAGCTTCAATCGAACGCGTTTCGGCTGTTCTATGGAGACTATCCCCTGTTCAAGTACCGCTCCAACACGTGGAGCAGCCAGGAAAGCGGGTACGCCAAGTATTGGCAACGCCAGATAGCACAGTTCGCCCCCGATGTGTTACACGTACACAGCGCCTTTGAGTGGGACTCGGCCCCACCGCATAGCAAGCTGGATGGAGTGGCGACCGTAGTCACTGTGTACGACCTGATCCCCATCAAAATGGAGGAGCACTATCTTCGCGACGCCTCATCGTGGCTCAAGAGCTACTACCAGCGCGTCTGCCGGTGGTTGTCGCAGGTCGATCATGTAGTGACGATCTCCGAGTTCTCGCGTACGGACATCGTCGAGCTCCTTGGCGTCTCGCCAGACCGAGTCACCATTGCGATGCCCGGGCCGAGTGACACGCTTCGCAGCCCCTACGATCATAAGGTAGCTGCCAGTGTTCGGCGCCGATTCGGATTGCCGGATGGATTTGTCCTGTGCAACAGCGGCGTAGATTATCGTAAAAACCTTTTCGGCACTCTTGAGGCCTATAGCCGCCTACGCCCTCAATTGCGTGATGATTTCCCTCTGGTGCTGGTATGTGCCATGCGTGGTGAGCAGCAGGGGCTTCTGCGCGAAATGGCTGCCAGCTTGGGCATTAGTGAGCAGTTGGTGCTCACCAACTATGTCAGCGACGCCGAATTGGCCGCGCTCTACCATATGGCTACGGTACAGTTTTTCCCATCGCTGTACGAGGGCTTTGGCTTACCCGTCTTGGATTCCATGGCTTGTGGGCTCCCTGTTATCACATCCAACACGTCATCGCTGATCGAAGTAGCGGGAGATGCCGCACTGCTCGTGGACCCGCTGTGTATCGACGAGATATCCGGCGCGCTGACGCGCGCGCTGGAAAGCAGCGACTTGCGAGCCACGCTGCGCGAGAGAGGACTAGCTCGTGCCACCGAGTTCACTTGGGAAAAAACCGCCCAGGGCATCGTGTCGGCCTATGAGGCTGCCGCGGCAAGCAACACCGGGCCGTATCGATCCCGCCGTGCCAGAGCGCCTCAGGCACCGCGCCGGCTGGGCCTCGTCTCGCCGCTGCCTCCACAACTGACGGGAGTAGCGGATTTCTCTGCACACCTATTGAAGGCGCTTCGCGAACACGTTGAGGTAACGGCCTATACCGACAGCAAAGAGTTGGCTGAGGCACGTAAGAGGGTTGACGCGCCAATTCAAAGCATAGAGATGCTGCCACAACACGCGGAAGCGGGGCAGGTAGACGCTGTTCTGTACCAAGTGGGCAACAGTCCCTTCCACCGCTTCCAGTTGCCGTATCTGCCGCTTGTCCCCGGCATCGTCGAGATCCATGATGGTATTTTACAGGGGCTCATCTACAACAACACAGCCTCTGAACATGATCCCGAGGCCTATTTGTCCGAACTGAGCTATGCCCACGCCAAGGCGGGCCGAGAGCACGCAGAGCAGGTTCTCGCGGGGGCGGCGGAGATGCCCGAGGCGCTATTCGGCCTCCCAGCCAACCGTCGCGTTGTGAACGATGCCTTGGGCATTATCACACACAACCGCTGGACAGCGGACCTCATCGCCGCCGAGATGCTCAACACCCCCATACAGGTCATTCCGCTTCCCAGAGAGCGGTCCGAGTCCGCCGACATGCTACAGCCACAGGCTGCTCGAGCCAGCCTGGGCATCCCGCCGAACAAAATAGTGATCGGCACGTTCGGCCGGCTAGCGTTCAGCAAACGCCTCGCCGTGCTTCTGCGCGCCTTTGCTCGGCTCCGCTACGATGTCCCAGAGGCCGTGCTACTGCTGGTGGGCAAGCTGGATGCGCCAGCCCCGGGGTTCGATATCCCCCGTCTGATCAACAGCCTCGATATTGGCGAGGCCGTTACCATCACCGGCTATGTGGATGGCCCTCGCTTTGTTGAGTACATGTCGGCCACGTCCATCGCAGTGAACCTGCGCTATCCTCATGCAGGTGAGTCCTCTGCGACGTTGATCCAGCTTCTCAACGCCGGTATCCCTACTATCGTCTCGAATCTGGGGCCCTTTATGGAGCTGCCAGATGACTGTTGTTGGAAGGTGGACGTAGACTCTTCTGAGGAGGACCTTCTTTACGCCTATCTTCGGCGCCTCTGCACCGACGAGGAACTGCGAGCACGCATGAGCACCAACGCCACAATGTACGCTCAGCGTACTATCCCCACGTGGGACAACGTCGCACAGGCTTTTTTGCAGTTCATCGAGAAGGCGGTTGCAGAGCAGACAAGGTACTATGCCGATGAGCGCCTGTGAAGACGACAGGAGCACCGTGACAGGAGCCGGTCTCACGAGCGGTTGGAGCACGCAGCGCATGGCGCGTGTGCTGTTCCTCGTAACTTTGCTCCTCTACCTGAGCATCACGCTGTGGGCGGCGCGCACCTGGCCGCTGACGGGAGATCAGCCACACTACCTGGTGTTGATCGAGAGCATCGTTTATGACGGCGATCTCGATCTGGCCAACAATTATATCGGTACCAACTGGACCCCACACGGTAGCGAGGCCCCCGACGGCCAGTTGCTCTCCAGCCACATGATCGGCCTACCGTTACTATTAGCGCTACCCTACCACATTGGCGGACGGTTGGGCGCCACCTTGGCGGTAGCCGTTCTGGCTGCACTGGCCGCCACTAACGTGTTTTTACTCGCCGCCGAGGTGACTCGAGACCGTCTGTTGGGCGTTATTGCTTGGGGTGTCGCTGCGCTGGCGCCACCCCAATCAGTCTATTCGTTCATGATCTACCCCGAGATTCCGGGAGCGCTTATCGTGGTGTGGAGCACGCGACAAGTGCTCAAGCAGCACATACCCATATGGCGATGGTTCCTACTGGGCAGCGCGCTAGCGTTTCTGCCGTGGTTGGTTGTACGTTTCGCGCCTTTGACCGTTCTGCTTGCCGGCTATGGGTTGTTCGGGCTGATCCGCGATAACTCTCCTCCGCGCAAAGAGCGTCTCGCCGCCGCGATTGTGCTTGTCGTACCTCTCGCTGCGTCTGCGGCGAGCTATTTCGTGTATCTTTGGGTGCAATACGGCTCGTTCTCACCTATGGTGATGTATACCAGGGTGGGCCAGCAAATCTTTCGCTCAGATCCCCTCTTCCAACCGGGATCGGTGCTCGGCTGGTTGTTCGATCAGCGAAATGGGCTCCTGAGTTACAGTCCGCTATACATGCTGGCCATCCCAGGGATGGCGTTGCTCGTTCGACGGCACCGCCGCGATGGCTTGTTCATCGCTAGCCTGGTGTTGGTTCACATTGTGCTGAGCATCGGGCTCGCCCCGTTTGCCGTGCAATGGTCTCCACCGGCACGCTACCTCGCGGTGATCAGTCCGCTCATGGGCATCGGCGTGGCAGTGGCCCTCCGACGAATGCGACAGCCTCTTCAATGGGTGCTCTGCACGCTGCTCATCGTCGTGAGCTTTGCGAACGCGGCTACCACCATCGCCGAACCGGACCTGGTCTACGCCAATGGGCACCAGAGGTCCTGGCTCTTGGAGCGATACAGCCGCTGGTTATCTTTTGATGTGACACAACTGGTGCCCTTGTTCAAGACAGAAGTCAGACACTTTCACAGCGAGATGGAGGCAGCCCAGGGAGAGACGCGCACGCTTCTCAGGGAAGAGTCTCAAGCCGGCCTCTGGTTGGAGGGGGAGACCTATGGCCCCGTGATAGTGGGCGATTATCATTTCGCGCCCTATATGCCCGTCAACCACGATGCGGCGCTGCTAGACCCCGCAGAGCCGGTGGCAATTATCCAGGTGTGGGGCCACTCGCCCGACGGCACAGAAGATCGGTTTCTGGCCGAGCGTAGAGTGCTCGCGGGAGAGTACGCAACTGAGAACGAAGCCATCCGCCCGGGTATGGACCTTAGAGTGCCATCCGACCGGGTGCTGCGCTTCCGTGTGCTTAGCACAGGCGCTGCCTCGCTTACATTGCACTATGTGCAGTTGATTCCCAAACCGGACTGGGGCTCCAGTTGGGGTGTGGCGTGGATCTGGTTTGGTTTTACACTGGTCTTTGGAATCGCTGTGTATTCGACCGCATCAAACGCGGAGCCGGCACCTGCCAAGGAACACCCTGCGCCATCTGCATCCTATGCTATCATCATGGCTCTACTCAAGGTGGGGCTGATCACCGCCTACGTACAGTTCTATCCTGTACACAATGTTTACGAAGCGGAAGCCCTCTACCAGCTGGCGGGGCGGGTACAAGCCGATCCGACAGCATCTGGTGGAGCAGCGATCGTTGCAACGGAGAATGACGATCCCGGTGCCCTCGTTTACGGGCCTTATGCCGCCTATGAACCCGGAAGCTATCTTGCCACGTACCGGCTGCGAGTAGCCGGCGACGCCCAACCGGGGCACGTGGTCACCCTGCGAGTGTGGAATGTAGATACGCAGACGGTCGTCGCACAGGTTGTGCTCGACGCCTCCGCCTTTCGTTCGGATGGATACTGTACGTTTCACCTCCCCTTCAAACTAGCGCGAGATAGCATACTGGAGTTCCCTGTGTTCCACGAAGCCGGAGCCGAGCTGTGGGTGGATTTGGTGGAGGTCCGCTCGCTATGAGTCATGCGCCATATCACCCAACTCGGCCTTTTCACGCTGTGTTGTGGCGCGTATGATGGCAGCATGGCGCGCCGCAGAGGTTGTAGTGGGTCCACAGAAAGAGCCACCCTATGTTGTCCCGAGCTGATATTCTCGTCGGCAGCCTCCGCAGTGGAGATGCTTCCAGCCAGCACACGTTCGACCTCGTACGCGTTCTGCAGGCGCGCGGGGTGGAGGTGCGCATCTATGGCACTGGCAGGTTGGCTCCCCTGCCCTCCCACATCCGCAAGCTAACGCAATGGACGTTCCCGGGAGACTATATTCCAGACGCCGACACGACGATCTTGCAGTATCCCCTCTGGTTCCCACTGGCCGAGCGCTTCCGTGAGGCCTCGGGCACCCGCATCTTTTGGTATCACGGCGTCACCCCTCCCGAGCTGTGGGGCACGCCCAGCGAGAGGGATCTTCTAGAGCGATCGCAGATAGGCGCCGAGCTCGCGTGGCACGCGCATCTTGTGGTGGCTGATAGCCCCTTTGGCGCTGCAGAGCTTGCAGGGAACAGCGGTTATCCAGCGGAGCACACCCGTGTGGTGCCCCTCGGCCTCAAAGTCGACTCGTTCCAAGCCAACACGCCCGAACCTGTCCTGAACAGGCTGCGCCGCAGGTGGGGGCTGCAGGACCGGCGCATCGTTCTCGCGGTAGGGCGCGTGGCGGGCAACAAGCGCATTGATCTGCTCGTCGAGGCGCTCTCCAAGCTCTCGCCCCAGTACCCCGATCTCCATCTATTACTCGTGGGCGAGCACAACGCAAACGCCTCCGAGCAAGAGCTCACGGCCCAGTTGCAAAGGCAGATAGATGAGCTGGGGCTCAGCACACAAGTCACTTTCACGGGGCGCGTCGAGGAAGTAGTGCCGTACTACCACCTAGCCGAGGTGTATGCCATTGCGAGCCAACACGAGGGGTTTGGTGTGCCGGTTGTAGAGGCTATGGCCGCCGGTGTCCCCGTGCTGGCCAGCGCCAGCGGGGCTATGCCCTGGGTCCTTGGAGCGGGCGAGGACAGCGAGCAGCCGGCCGGCCTGACCTTCCAGCCCGGCGATGCCAACCACCTGGCCATCCAGATCCGGCGTTTGCTGGATGATCACGACTTGCGCGCTACTCTGATCGAGAGGGGGCGCCAACGCGTGCAGATATTTAACAAAACCAAGTTCGCAGAGCACGCATCTGGCATTTTGGACGAGGCTCAGGAGTTAGCCCGCCAAGGCCCACCGCCCGCCGCCCACCGAGCAGTAGACCCTCTGGTGCGCAAGGCGGATATCGCCCTGAGGAATTATCGGGTGAGGTCCGATCTGCCCGTATTCGGCCGCCTCCTTGCGTGGCTGCGTTCCAACAGCACCACACATATCAAGGAAGCGTATTTAGATCGTATCATAGAGCAACAAGTCACCTACAACCGGCTGCTGGCGGAAGAGATCATCCACCTCCGAGCCCAGCTGCGTACATTGGAGGCGAGGCTAGCACAAGCCGAACACGATGAGACGTACCCTGAGGCCGATAATGAGCACTGAGACCCGGGCGCCGGCCAGGCGCGCCCTGCGCCCACTGCGCCGCGAACGCAGAGCTCGTACCCTCGGCATGTGGGGCGCCCGCGGCGAGGAAAGGGAGTATCGCCTATGAGCCAGCATATGCGCATCCTACATCTGGTGCAGCGTTACTGGCCGGCTCCCGGTGGCGCAGAGACGCACATCCAGGAGCTCTCCTGGCGCCTGGCAGCAGAGGGCCACCATGTGACGGTGGCAACCACCGACGCGCTGGATTTCGAGCTGTTCTGGAATCGTCGCAAACGCCGCTTGGACGAGCCCGTAGCGTACCACCAAGGGGTGCGCATCCTGCGCTTTGCAGTGCGCCACCTGCCAGGAGTGCCCCTCTCTTATTCGGCTTGGCGGAGGCTGCTATGGTTGCTATCGGCGGCACGCCCGGTGCCCACCGCTTGGTTGCTGGCGCTATCGCGTTTCACGCCATGGGTGCCCGATCTGTGGCAGTGGCTCCGATCGACGGACGAGACTTACGATCTTGTCGCCGGGATGACAATCTGTTTCGAACCGCTGTTGGAGGCGGGACAGCAGTTTGCGAAATCTCGGGGGATTCCTTTTGTGGTGTATCCACTCACTCACTTGGGAGCTGGCACTCGACCAGGCCGGGATGCGCTGGGGCGCTTCTATACTATGCGCCACCAGGTGCGTACGGTATTACAGGGCGATGCCCTCATCGCCCAAACGCCTACAGAGGCGGCCTTCTATCAAGAGCTCGGCATGCCCGCCGAGCGTACGGACACCATCGGCGTTGGGATCAACGTCGCGGACCTGCAAGGAGGTGTGGGCTCCCGCTTCCGCGCGCGGCACGGCGTGCACGACCCGATTGTGTTCTGCATCTCGACCATGTCGTACGATAAGGGAATCACGCACATCATCGATGCTTTGCGGCAGCTCTGGCGCCGAGGCTGTAAGGCCCACTTGGTGCTAGCGGGCACGGTGCTCGATCCGATAGCACGGCATGTGGCCGGGTTGGCCCCTGAGGAGCGAGAGCGATTGCTCTTGCTGGGCCGCATCTCCGAGGAGGAGAAACGGGATCTCTTGTCCGCTGGGGACGTCTACGCCATGCCCTCGCGCACCGACTCTTACGGCATCGCTTATTTGGAGGCGTGGGCTTATGGCAAACCCGTTATCGGCGCACGAACCTGGGGCATCGGTGATGTGATCTCTGAGAGCCAAGATGGCCTGTTGGTGCCTTTTGGCGACACGGAGGCCCTCGCAAACGCAATTCAGCACCTTTTAGACCATCCGGATGAGGCCGCAGCTATGGGGCACCGGGGGCGCGACAAGGTGCTCAGTCAATGCACGTGGAATCAGCGCTATGTACGCGTGCGGGCGCTGTATCAGCGTTTGGTGGAGGGCTAGGCGGGGATGCACTTGGCAATTAACGCCACAGAGATCGGCAGACAGCGTGGGGGCAACGAGAGCCACCTTTTGGGGTTGTTACAGGGCTTTCGAGATCTGGGCGATGACCTGCGACTCAGCTTGCTCATCAGCGAGGCGGGGGCATCGTCCCCTCTGGTAATGCGGGGCCCTTGGCAGGTGATCAACGTGGGCGCCTATCGTCGTGTACCATTTCTCTTGTGGCAACAGACACAGGTGCTCCGCCGGCTGCGGCCGGATTGGTACTTGTCCACCTATTTTCTGCCGCCCATACTACCCTGTCGCGGAGCTGTCATCGTCCACGACCTCTCGTTCAGGGCCCACCCCGGCTACTTTCCCCCATCGGTCTATTTGTACATGACTTTGTTGACGGCCTGGGCGGTGTGCCAAGCCGACAGTGTACTAGTGGATTCCGAGTTCACGCGCAGAGAGATGCAACGATTCCACCCAGCGGCCTCCGGCAAAGTCGCTCCCATCTGGAACGGCGTAGGGGATGGGTTCTGCGCCTATGCAACGCAAGACGATGATCTCTCTATCCTGGCAGAGCACGAGATACAACGCCCGTATGTGCTGGCCATCGGCAACATCCATCCACGGAAGAACTTGGCGCGCCTTCTGCAAGCGTATCTCACCTTCCGTGAGGAGGTTGACGCTTCTCCTGAGATGGTGTGGGTGGGACTGCCTCGCTGGCAGAGCGCAGAGTTGGTCCAAGCAGCCGTAGGCGCAGGGGTGCGCCTGACGGGCTATGTGCCAGCAGAGCATCTTCCCGCATTATACCGACAAGCCTCCGCTTTTGTGTACCCCTCGCTATACGAGGGGTTTGGCCTGCCAGTGATTGAAGCGATGGCTTGTGGCACGCCTGTCATCTGTAGCAACACCACTAGCGTCCCCGAGGTGGCGGGCGACGCCGCTTTGCTGGTGGATCCCGAGGATACTCGAGCGATAGCGGATGCCCTGTGTACATTGTGGCGTGATCCCGCCCTAGCTGCCGAGTTACGCCGGCGCGGCCTGGAGCGCGCTCAACGGTTCACCTGGAGGCGGACATCGCGACTCTTGCTCGATGCGCTTGCACAGGCCACCGGCTAAGGCAGCGATAGTGGGCAGCCCCTAGATCTCTTCGCCGAAGCGCCTACTGTAGCGGCTGAAAACGCGATATCCAATGTACAGAACCAGGAAAGACGTCACTGCGGTGCGCGCCAGAAAGTCCAAAGCAGGCGCTGCGGGCGGGTTGCCGTTCGCAAAACCGTACAGCACGGAGCGGTACGATTCGATGATGGACGCCATAGGGTTCAGAATGTAGACCAGCCGGCGAACCGGCAGACTCAGCCCCAGCACTCGGCCCCACTCGGGCACCACCGTCAGAGGGTAGAACACAGGCGTGAGGAAAAACCAGGCCTGCATCACGACTTCCATAAGATGCCCCGTATCCCGATAAAAGACGTTCAACGTAGACAGAATAAAAGCGACCCCCAGCATGAATGCTAGCTGGATCACCATGATCACGGGGAGGTACAGCATCACGCTAGTGAATGGAACGCGGAACAGGACCATCAACAGCAGCAAAGCCGGCAACGACAGGACGAAATTCACAAAGTTCGAAAGGATCGCCGACGAGGGGAGGATCTCTGGCGGAAAGTAAACCTTTTTGATGAGATAGCCGTTGTGTACAATGCTGTTGACAGAGCCCAACACTGAGGTGTTGAAAAAGCTCCAGGGAAGCAGGGCGGACAAGACGAACACGGGGAACTTGGATACCGATAGGTTCGGCAACATTACGGTGAACACCACGGTAAAGACCGTCATGAGCAGCAAAGGGTTCAATAGAGACCACAGAAAGCCCAAGAAGGAGTTGCGATAGCGCACCTTGAGGTCGCGAATCACGAGGTTGGCCAGCAACTCTCGGAAGCCATAGAGCTCGCGCAACCGTTCGATCATCTTGTGCCACCCTTCACCTGCTCCGTTTCAGAGAGCAGCTCCCAGCGCGCGGGGATATACACCGCACAACGCGGTTCGGGCACACGGTGCTTCACCTGAAATTCGAAGCAGAGATGGTGAAAATCGTAGGTCGGAGTGTCGGTTACGTCGTGGACAGAAGCCGAGAGATAATAGCTTCCTTCTGCGAGGGGCAGTGAATCGATGATATAGCGCATCTCTCCAGTCCCCTCAACTTCGGTCACGGGATACCGCATCAGAAATGTATTAGTCCCCCAGAGATGCTCCCCCGTATTGTTGTATATCCCGAGACCAAACACTGGATTCTTGACACGCCGATGCGCCCGATAGTGGACGGCGATAGTGAGCGGCTCCCCCGTGTACTGCAGATCTCTCGACACGCCCTTGTCATCCAGGAACGAGACCTCTGTGATCTCTACCTCGCGCGACCCCCACCGCCGGCGCTCCTGCAGCGGATCGCCACTTTCCTCGGCGGCATCGGGTTCCGCATCGCTCTCCACATCACCTGGCTCTTCTTCCGGAAGCGAGGCCCGCGCATCTATACTCGGCTCCTCGACCTCCACCGCAACAGCATCTACAGCGAACTCGGCGTTTTCCACTTGGTCCGCCTCGGGCTCTTCGGTTCGCTCCACATGCTCCACATAGTGTGCGGTGACCACATCGGTGGGGCCCTCCTCGCGTAATATGCCGTTGTCGAGCCATATCGCGCGTGTGCAAAAGCTGCGCACCGCATCCATAGAGTGTGACACGAACAAGATGGTGACCCCCCGCGCGCGCAAGGCGTGGATGCGTTCGAGGCAGCGAGTTTGAAAGCTCTGATCTCCCACCGCAAGCACCTCATCGATCACAAGCACGTCGGGGTCGACGTTGATAGCTACGGCGAAAGCCAGACGTACATACATGCCCGAGGAGTAAAACTTGACGGGGATATCGATAAAGCGTTCGAGTTCGGCAAACCCGACGATCTCATCCAACCGGGGCTTGATATCCCGTCTCTTCATGCCCAAGAGCGACGCGTTGAGGAACACATTCTCACGTCCCGTCAGCTCGGGGTGGAACCCCGTGCCCAATTCCAGCAGAGCGGATACGCGCCCGTTCACCTGCACACGGCCCTGTGTGGGCTCGATGATCTGCGTCAGAAGCTTGAGACAGGTGCTCTTGCCAGAGCCGTTGGAACCGATGATGGCGACCGCCTCGCCTTCGTCGACCTTGAACGATACATCGCGGAGAGCCCAGAACTCCTCTCCCCGGCGGTATTCGTCCCCTCGTTTGAACGCGCTGAGCATTAGCTCTTGGAACGAGCGAGGGCGGCTATGGTGAAGCAGGAAGCGCTTTGATACGTTGTACATTTCGATGGCGCGCATAGCCCATCCTTTTCAAAGCCTCAGGCTGTGATGAGGTGGCACACCCCGTGCATCACATGTGGTGGAGCCATTATAGAGGAACGCTCTTGTAGCTCAAAACACCCGTCTACGCTCGGCGCACAGAGGTGTCCCGAGGGGGATGCATAGTAAAAAAGCCGCAAGTCGCAATGCCTCACGAAAGGCCTCTGCGACCCGCGGCCGGTTGACTGTCGGGGCGAGAGGACTTGAACCTCCGACCTCACGGTCCCGAACCGTGCGCGCTACCGGGCTGCGCCACGCCCCGAACAGCGCAAGTATAGCCCGAATACACAAGAGTGCCAAATCGCAAAAGCCGGACTTGGCAAAAGACCGTCCTCGAGGGCTTGCTCTTCAATTCGCAACTAATGTATCAGCTAGCTCAGGTGCCCAGTGCGCTACCGCTGCACAGCACGCATTGACAGCGCTCGGCCTTTCCGGTAGAATCGCTCACTTGACGCGAAAGTTTGGGAGGATGGAGAGCCTGTGGGGCGGTCGGGGCGAAGATCGACGAGCGGGACGGTTAACCCGTTATTGGCGGTGGGCGTGGTGATCCTTCTAGCCATGTTGCTGTGCCAGTCGCTGGGCACGATGAGTGACGTATTATCGGCTCTGGAGGCTGCAGCAGCCACCGCTCAGGCCGATCCTCGGCTATCGCCGACATCTATTGCAACGAAAGAGCCGCCTCCACCGACGGCATCGCTCACACCAACGCGAACGGCAGCACCAGCCACACCATCCGTCACGCCCACAGCAGATGAGGCGCCCTCACCTACAGGCACTCCTACACCGACACCGACCATTGCACCCACTGCAACCGCCGAGCTCCTACCTACACCGGACGGCACACCGCGCGCATTGCGTGTGCCGATCCTGATGTATCACTATGTCTCGTCGCCACCGCCGGGTGCGGACTCGATCAGGCGAGACCTCTCGGTGCCTCCGGATCGATTCGAGGAGCATCTACGCCGTCTGCGGGAAGAGGGATACGAGAGCATCTCACTATACGATCTGGCGCTGGCCTTGCAGATCGGGCAACCCTTGCCACCCAAGCCAGTGATCATCACACTGGACGATGGCTACCGTGACGCCTACACGGAGGCCTTTCCGAGACTGCGTCAATATGGCTTCACAGCGACCGTTTTCGTGATCACCGGATACCTGGATGAGGAACGGCCCGAATACCTGACGTGGGACCAGGTGGTGGAGATGGAAGCAGCGGGCATGAGCATGGAGCCACATAGCTACACACACGTGGATCTGCGAGGCAAGGATGTGGATCATATAGTATGGCAGGTTCTGCGCTCCAAGGAGTCCCTCGAGGCACGAACAGGGAAGACTGTGCGCTTTTTCTGCTATCCCTCAGGGGGGCATGACGAGTTGACGGTTCGCGTCCTCGAGTCGGCACACTATTGGGGAGGGGTTACCACCTCGCAGGGGATAATCCATCGTTCCGATCACATGTTCGAACTCGAGCGGGTCCGCGTCCATGGCTACTATGATGCTGATGACCTCATGGCTACTATTCAGTGGTTTGTGGATTCCTGCGAAGAGGATCCAGAGTGTACTATGACACCCTAACGCTCTCTGCCGTTGCGGATGAGCTACGCGCATCGGTATTACACGGGCGCGTGCAGCGGATTGTGCGCCCAGATGCCATGACGCTCGGTATCGAGATCTATGCCGGCACGCGCTATCAACTCGTCTTGAGCGCGGAACCCAGCGCTCCCAGGGTGCACCTGAGCGATATGAAGCTGCGTCGCGGCACGGAGGCGCGCTCCCCACTACAGCTACTGCTCGCCAAGTATGTGATGGGCGCCAGGCTCGAATCCATCAGCCAGCCTCCCCTGGAGCGCGTCCTTTGGCTGCAGTTCAATGGGGAGCACGGCCCAGTACAACTGATCGCCGAGATCATGGGCCGCTACAGTAATGTCGTGCTAGTCGATACGGCGGGCATTGTGATGGATGCCATGAAGCGCATACCGCCCTCGATCAACCGCTTCCGCTCGACGCTGCCGCAGCAGCCCTACGTACTCCCGCCAAGCCAGCACAAGCAAAACCCACTGAGGCTCACCCCCGAGGCGCTCGGCGCCGCTTTAGGTCACGCTTCCGGCGAACCGCTCTGGAAGCGCCTCGTTGAGTCCTTTGTGGGGATCAGCCCCTTGCTCGCACGTGAGATCGTCTTCCGCGCCAGTGGCGACGTCGCGCAGCCAGCGCCCGTCTACGACAATTGGCCCAAGCTGCTGGCGACTATGTGCGAGCTGCTCACTCTTCCCGAGACCAAGCGTTGGGCGCCATGCATCGCGTTCCAGGAGGGTGAGCCCGGTGCCCCCACTATGTACGCCGCTTACGCGCTTACACATTACGCGCTGCGCCAGCCGGTTGGCAGCATCAGCGCTGCCATCCAGCGTGTGCTGGAGGCCAAAGCGTTGCAGGACCCTTACAAACAGGCGCGAGAGCGCCTCCGTCAACTAGCGCAACGAGAGATCGACAGACAGCGAGCTCGTATAGCGTCGCTTCAGCGCTCCCCCAGCACTCCCGAGGAGGCGGAGGCCGTAAGAATGCGAGCGAACGCTATCTTGGCCATGACATGGTCGATCCAACCGGGGCAGAGTGAACTCGTGCTGGATGCCTCCATGGCTGCTAATCTGATGAACAACGAGGGCCCTGTACGCATTCCTCTGGACCCCTCCCTGTCACCTGCCGATAATGCGGCCAAGCTGTTCCAGACGTATCACAAAATACACGCCGCCTCTCGGGAAGTGCCACAACGCATCGCAGAAGCAGAGCGAGAGCTGGCATACATCCAGCATATCCTCACCGACATCGATTTGGCGGAGAACCGCTCGCAATTGGACGAGATTGAAGAAGGGTTTTGTGTATCGGGGTGCTTGCGCGAAAGGGGCGGATCCAAGCCCAGAGCCACTCGCAAGAGCGAACCGCTCACCGTGAGCGCTCGCGATGGCTTGCAGATCCTGGTGGGCCGCAACAGCCGGCAAAATGACGAGGTGACGTTCCGGCGCGCCACCCCCGACGATCTCTGGCTCCACGCACGCGGTGTGCCGGGCGCACACGTCGTCATCAGAAGCGGCGGAAGACCCGTCAGCGAGGAGACCCTGGCACTAGCGGCCCGCCTGGCCGCCTACTACTCAGCCCGTAGAGAGGAGAGTCGAGTTCAGGTGGACTATACGGCGAGGCGCTATGTGCGACGCATCCCTGGCGGGCGGCCCGGCATGGTCACGTACAGAGAGGAGCAGACTCTCAACGTCGCACCTCGGCCCGCTAACGCAACGAGCGATGAATAGCGGGTAGAGGAATGGGGCGCATAGCTAGTGATCTCTATGCACGTTGGCGCGGCAACCTTTGAGCGCCTTGTGGCACAAGCTTTGAGCGACTTGCCGGATTGGGTGCGAGAGCGGATGGACAATGTGGTCGTCATCATCGAACGCTGGCCTCGCGCAGAGCAGATCAAATCTAGCGGTGTTCGCTCGGGCAATCTCTTGCTCGGGCTCTATGAGGGGATCCCGTTAACGAGGCGAGGCCGTGGATATCAGTTGGTGCCCCCCGACCGCATAACGCTCTTCCAGCGGCCTCTTGAACTCGCGGCCCCCGACGAATCCGCCCTCGTTGCTTTAATCCGCAAGACGGTCATCCACGAGGTCGCACATCACTTTGGTCTATCGGACGATGCACTGCGCCGGCTGAACGCCTAGAGTACAACGTCCAAGACGGGCACGCCCAGCCGAACGTACGCCCGTCTACTGCACATTCACCTGGATCGGTTCGCTGTGTGCTTCGTTGCCCGCGCTATCAAACGCTACCGCGCGGATCGTGAACGTGCCGCCCTCATCAACCACCCACCGCAGTGTATACGGAGCCACTGTAGAGTAACCCGCCAACTGGTCATCGACATAGAACTCGACCCGGTTCATGGCTACGTCGTCCTCCGCAGCCACCTGTATGTTGATGCCGCGGTCTTCGCCAGGAGACATCGTCTGTCCGTTCTTGGGCGACACAATCCTCACAGTTGGTGCCTCGTTATCCACTATTACGGGCACCAAAGTATCTACAATCCCTGCCTCTGTGGCCACCGAGAGACGCAAAGTATACAGCCCATTGAAACCGGAGGTGTCCCAGAACTCTAACACGTCGCCATCCACAGGTTCACCGTGTTCACCACCGATGCGCACCCAGTCGTTGGGCTCTAGCCCTTCGCCCACCTCAAGCCAGTAGGCGTGCAGACCGTCGGGCCTGGCGTTGCCGGTGATACCGATCACTCCGCGCACAGATTGCATCATGTGAGGGCTGCCGATAGCTATAGGCTGCTCTGCCAAGTTCGGCCCGTGAACATCACAATACTCCTGTGGCGGTTGCGCGAGCTCTTGTCCGCGCACCCAATCGTTCGCCTCGGGCGGGAAGATAAGGAACACCTGCTCTTCGACTTCCTCCTCGGGGCAGTGCACAGTTGCCAACTTGCCAGAGGCGGTGCAGATACGGTACGGTTGGTGCACGTCGTCCACTTCCGATGGCACCATCCCCGAGATAAAGAGCTCTTGCATCAGCTGCCCGGACCACTCGGTGGGGAGCTTGCCAGATACAGCGTCCACCACCACTGTTTCGATGCCTTCGGGGCGAGCAAAGGCTTCCACAGGGAGACCTTCATGCAGCCGAATCATCACATCGTGCCAGATGGGAGCCGCGGATCGCACACCGGGAGCCTCCCTCATCTCGGTATGGTCGGTATTACCAGCCCACACGCCCACAACGTACTGCGGCGTATAGCCCACCGTCCAGCCGTCAAAATAGTCGTTAGTCGTACCCGTCTTGACGGCAGCGGGGCGGTCTTGGAGCACCATCGGGCTGTTGGATCCGAACGCCGGCGTTCGCGCCTGGTTGTCCGATAGCACATCGGTTACAAGGTAAGCCACTTCGGGGCGCAACACCTCTTGCCGCTGTGGCTCCTCGTATTCGTACAAAAGATTCCCCCGCGAGTCGCTCACACGAAGAAACGAGACAGGGTCAAGCTGGCGAAACCCTACCCTGTACCGATCTTGGGGAACCCTCTCACCCAGCATCGCCCCCCCGTTGGCAAAAACACTGAATGCGTAGGTCATATCGAGCAATGGCACCTCGCCAGCGCCCAAAGCCAGTGCCAGACCATAATGCGAGTCGGTCAGGGTGGTGATCCCCATCGCATGGGAGGTGTCCAGTACGTTCTGAATGCCCACTTTTTCCATCAAGGCCACGGCAGGGATGTTGTACGAGCAGCCGAGAGCCCGTCGCAGCGTCACTGGCCCGTGAAACCGAAGATCATAGTTCTCGGGCTCAAACGCGACAGGATCCGAAAAGCTGAGAAAGCTGGTGCGCACGTCCATGATCATGCTGGCGGGCGTATACCCCTGAGCAAAGGCGGTTGCAAACGTGAACGGCTTAAAGCTCGATCCCGGCTGGCGGGGAGACACAGCCATGTTTATCTGGCCATCGATGCTCTTGTCGCCAAAGTCGACGCTTCCTACCATAGCTACGATCTCGGCCGTCTTGGCGTCCAACACCACTACAGCGGCGTTGTGCATATCGTACACATCGCCCATTGTCGCCACGTGCTGTCGGGCTATCTCTTCCACCTCGCGCTGCGCCTCCAGATCAATGGCGGTGATGACCTGAAGCCCGCCGCCATACACGGCCTCGCTGCCGAACTTCTGCTCGAGCTCGTTGCGCACATACAGCACATAGTGCGGGGCCACAATATCAAAGCCGGGCGGTGCAATGCTGATGGACTCCTGTTTGGCTGCGTAGGCCTCCTCTGCAGTGATGTAGCCCTGGAGGAACATCTGATCCAGCACGATCTCCTGATAGCGCTTGGCCTCCGCGGGCTGGTCGATAGGGTTTCGTACGGGGCTTTGCCCCAGGGGCACCAGCATGGCCGCCTCGGCCAGCGTCAGGTCCTCAGCGGACTTGCCAAAGTATCCCTGTGCCGCGGCCTCTACACCGTAAGCAAAATGCCCGTAAAAGATGTTATTGAGATACCACTCCAGGATCTGGTCGCGCCCTTCAGTGCCCGGGTAGCGGCGCGTCAACTCGAGAGATAGGATGAGTTCCTTGATCTTGCGGCTGTAGCTGCGTTCCGAGCGCTCTTCTGGGGTCATGATAACGTTGCGAATCAACTGCTGTGCAATGGAACTGCCGCCGCCGGCATCCTCGCCTCGCACCAGCCCCCAGACAGCGCGTAGCAACCCCTCGACGTTGATACCACCTGGGTTGGTGTAAAAGGTCCTATCCTCCATAGCGATGGTGGCATTTCTCAAGTGCTCGGGGATGCGCGATAGGGGTATCTCCGTGCGGCGCCCGCCATCCGGAGGGATGATCTCATAGAGAACATGCTCGCCGGTGCGATCGTAGATACGAGTGGTCTCGAAAACCTCTACGCTGCGGCGCCCGATCTCCTCCGCAGAGGGAAGCTCGTTAACGTAGGCCGCATAGACGCCATACACTCCAACCACACCCAGGACGACTGGTAGCAAAAGAGTAAGCAAAAGCGTTAACACACCTATAAGAGCAAAGTGGAGGGCTAATAGCCCTCCCTTTTGCTTTTTCCTTCTCCGACAGCGAAGCAGAGCGATCTTCATACACTATTCCTCGGAGTCGATCTGCCCCAGATCCTCGTCGGTCTCTTCATCCTCGTCATCCTTGATACTGCCCGAGAAGAGAGCCGCCCAGTCATCGCCGCCATCTTCACCTGTACCAAAGCTGGACAGGAAAGTATCGCCGAATTCACCCAAAAAGTCTTCTCCACCCGTCTCGAGCTCGGCGACGCGCTCCTCTTCCTCGCGCTGTTGGCGCTCCTCCTCGGTTTGGAAGCCCGTGCCCGCGGGAATCAGCTTCCCGATGATCACGCTCTCTTTCAGGCCACGAAGCTCGTCAACTCGCCCTTCGATAGCTGCGTTCGCCAGCACACTGATAGTGTACTGGAAAGAAGCCGCAGAAAGGAAACTGTCTGTGTTGAGCGCAGCTTTGGTGATGCCAAGCAAAATGGGCTCCGCCGTCGCGGGCTCACCGCCCTCTTCCATCAGACTCTGGTTCAGAGTCTCCAGTTCGAGCCGATCAACCAGTTGGCCTGGCAGGAGTTCGCTGTCGCCGCTCGTCACCACACGGACGCGACGAAGCATCTGCCTCACGATCACCTCGATGTGCTTGTCGTTGATGGCTACGCCCTGCGAGCGGTACACCTTTTGGATTTCGGCCACGAGATAGGCGCGAACAGCCTCAACCCCCAGGATTGACAGGATCTCGTGCGGGTTCTTGGACCCTTCCGTGATCATATCGCCAGGGCTGACCTCTATCCCGCCGACCACGCGTAAACGTGATGTCACGGGAATCTCGTATTCGCGCTGGACGTGCTCTTCGTGGATCACAACAACCTTGCCGTCCTCGAGGCTCACACGCCCCGAGGCTTTGGCGACGATCTCTTCATCTTCAGCGTGGCTGGCCAACACCCGGCCTTCCTCGATGGCGTCTCCGTCCTCAACCAGTAGATCGTACCCATCCGCCACAGTGTGTGAGATGCGTTGAATCTCGCTGGAAATGACCCTCGCCCAGCGCTGATCGCCCTCGGTTGTGATCTCGACGAGCCCGCCTATATCAGTGATGATAGCCTCCCCTTTGGGGTTGCGGGCCTCGAAAAGCTCTTGCACACGCGGGAGACCCTGTGTGATATCGCTACCGCCGGCCACACCACCCGTGTGGAAGGTTCGGAGCGTGAGCTGTGTACCGGGCTCACCGATCGACTGCGCGGCGATGATGCCGACGGCTTCGCCGATCCTGACCTCGCCACCGCGGCCGAGATCTCGTCCATAGCAGCGGATACAGAGCCCATGCCGCAACGCACAAGTCATCGGAGATCGCACCTGGATCTCCTTGATGCCTGCCGCATCAAACTCTTCCATCAGCTCGTCGGTGATCAACGTGTTCGCGTCAGCCAGTATCTCACCGGTCTCGGGGTGGATCACGGGGGCCAGTATATAGCGCCCCACCACGCGATCGGCCAAGCTCTGCCCCGACTCGCTCGATTCTTCCTCCGTGATCAGCAAGCCCTCCGTCGTCCCGCAGTCCTCTTCGTGGATGATTACATCCTGCGCCACATCCACAAGCCGCCTGGTGAGGTATCCAGCATCTGCCGTACGCAGGGCCGTGTCCGCCAAGCCTTTACGGGCTCCGTGTGTCGAGATGAAATACTCGAGAGCCGTCAGCCCCTCGCGAAAGTTGGACTGGATCGGCAACGCGATGATGCGCCCGGAGGGGTCCGCCATTAGGCCGCGCATACCCGCCAACTGTCGAATGGGCGTCAAGCCGCCTTTCGTGGCGCCCGAGTTGACCATGATGCCGATGGAGCTGAACGGATCGAGGTTCTCGGCCACCGCCGAGGTGACTGCCTCTGTAGCCTCTGTCCAAAGCTCCACGGTCTTCACATAGCGCTCATTATCCGTGATGAGACCCCGGCGGAACTGGCGCTCCACCTCGGCCACTCGCGCGTTGACATCCTCCAGGATGCGCGCCTTGTCCTCCGGCACGTTGATATCGTCGATGGCGATGGTGGCTCCCGACCGCATGGCGTAACGGAAGCCCATCTCCTTGATAGCGTCCACCAGCTCGGCAGTGCCTTCGAGGCCCAACTTGCGGTAGCCGTCAGCTACCAGGCGCTTGAGCGCCCCTTTATCCAACGTGTCGTTCACAAATCGCAACTCGGGAGGCAGCGCTGCGTTAAACAGGACACGCCCCACTGTAGTATCGATGATTCGCGGCTGATCGCGCTCGGTCTGTTGATAGTAGAACTTGATCTTGGCATGAATATGCGCCAGACCAACCTGGTGCGCCAACTCCACCTCTTCAAAAGTGGAGAAGGCCATCCCCTCGCCCTTCATACTCGGGCGTTCCAGCGTCAAGTAGTAGCAGCCCAGCACCATGTCTTTAGATGGCCCCACCTCCGGCTCGCCATTTGCCGGCCGCAGCAGGTTTCGGCTCGAGAGCATCAGCTCGCGGGCCTCCCGTACGGCGGCCTCCGAAAGCGGCACGTGGACGGCCATCTGGTCCCCGTCAAAGTCCGCATTGAACGCCGAGCAGACCAGCGGATGGATCTGGATAGCGCTCCCCTCCACCAGGATCGGCTCAAAAGCCTGGATGCCCAGGCGGTGCAGCGTCGGTGCGCGGTTCAGGAGCACCGGACGAGACTTGATCACCTCCTCCAGTACCTCCCAGACCTCGGGTACCTCGCGCTCTATCAATCGTTTTGCGCCCTTGACGTTGATGGCGTGGTTGTATTCGACCAACTTTTGCATAACAAAGGGCCGAAACAGCTCAAGAGCCATACGTTTGGGCAGCCCACACTGATGAAGCTTCAAATGGGGCCCCACCACGATGACCGAGCGCCCGGAATAGTCTACACGCTTGCCCAGCAAGTTCCGGCGGAACCGCCCCTGCTTGCCCTTGAGCATATCAGACAGGGACTTGAGCTGGCGTCGTCCGCGAAGCGAGATCGCCTTTCCACGACGGCTGTTGTCAATCAACGAGTCTACAGCCTCCTGGAGCATACGCTTCTCGTTACGGACGATCACCTCGGGCGCCTGCAGCTTGATCAGGTGCTTGAGGCGGTTATTACGGTTAACTACGCGGCGATAGAGATCGTTCAGATCGCTGGTGGCAAAGCGACCACCGTCTAGCTGAACCATAGGGCGCAACGCAGGCGGGATAACCGGTAATATCGTCAGGATCATCCACTCCGGTCGATTGCCCGACTTGCGTAACGCCTCTGCAATCTGCAGGCGCTTGGCGGCCTTTTTCCGCCGCTGTTTGGAGCGACTGGCTCTGATCTCTTGCCGCAACTCCTCGGCCATCTCCTCCAGATCGATCTCTTTGACGATGTCATACACCGCCTCCGCGCCCATGCCCGCCGAAAACACCCTGGGCCACCTTTCGCGGAGTTCACGATAGTGCATCTCGTTGAGCAACTGCCTGGGTCTGAGCATGAGCAGCTCCTCGCGCCCCTCCTCAGACCGCCCGCGGATCGTCTCCTCGATCGCTCCGATCTCCTCGAGGATCGCCTCGCGGCGCTCCTCGGCCTGCGCTGTGGAGGTGACGTCCTCCGCATCTAACGCTCCTAAGCGGCGGTCTCGCTCCATCGAGAGCTCTTCCTCGATGCGGCTGAGTTCGTCCTGCACGATCTTGTTCAGCGCTGTGATATGCTCTCGTCGGATGACATCGCCAGCATGGATGATCACCGTATCGATGGGCCTGAATACCAGATCGTCGGGCGCCGGCTGATCGCGGTACTGCTCTAACAACTCCCGGAGCCGCGTAGCGTCGCTCATGGCCATCTCGACGGCCTCGTCACGACGCCGATGGATCTCTTCCTCCAACTCTTGTTGGCCGACAGCGCTGGCCGCCTTGCGCTCGCCCAGAGCATCCTCCAGCGCAGCAAGCTCCTCGCGGAGCGTTTTGGTCGCCTTGTCGCTCTCACGCTGAATGTCGTCATCCAGCCGCCGAATCGCACGCTCTCGCGCCTCTTCGTCCACAGAGGTGATGATGTATTGCGCATAGTAGAGGACGCGATCGAGGTTGCGCTGAGAGATATTCAGCAAAAGACCCAAATAGCTGGGTGAGCGGCGCGTATACCAGATATGGGCGATGGGAGCGGCGAGCGCGATGTGCCCCATCCTCTCGCGCCGCACCCTCGAGTGCGTAACTTCTACACCGCATTTGTCACACTTGATGCCGCGAAATCTGACTTTCTTGTATTTACCGCAGTAGCACTGCCAGTCCTTGGTGGGACCAAAGATAGCTTCGCAGAACAGTCCATCTTTCTCGGGGCGAAGACGACGATAGTTAATGGTTTCGGGTTTGGTCACTTCACCATACGACCAGCCGAGAATCTGCTCGGGCGAGGCCAGACTAATCCTCAAACTCCTAATGTCGTTGATCTCCAAGTCGCCCTCCTAAAGACTCCCCTTCAACAAGCCGGGCAAAACTGCCCCGTCTATCCGTCAACACGAAAAATCCCGGTCATATTCTCCCACGCCAAAGCGATTGGATATGGAGACCGAGACTCCTGTCATTGAGATATTGGTATACAGATGCGGCACATCCGCCACAGTGTGCGGTCACGATCCGTCCCGATAGATGCTCAGGAACTTTGCGCGATCATGCCACATAGTAGCGAACCATTATAGGCAATGCCTGCCTCTTTGTCAAATTAGCTGCGATCATGCATTCGCGCCTTTCGCCAGGTGTCCCCAACGCAGGCCAGGAACTCTTGTGCACGGGACGCCAATGCAATCATTTGTAGCACATTATAGGCGGTGATATAATGGCCCACGTTACTCAAATTGGAGGGATACAAGGTGAAACTCGATCGCGAAGATGTATTACGCATCGCCGAGCTCGCCAAGATAGGCACATCGGAGGAAGAGGCGCAGCTCTTTGCCGAGCAGCTCTCTGCGATCCTCACCCATGTTGATAAGCTGGACCGCCTTGATACCGACACCGTGCCGCCCACTACACAGGCTATCCTCACAACTAACGTCACACGGCCCGACACAGTGCGCCCCTCTCTTCCACCGGAGACAGCGCTCGCCAATGCACCCCAGCGCCAAGACGACCTGTTTCGCGTACGACCCATTCTAGAGTGAGGGGTGCCCTATGACCATCGTGCGGCACACGCCTTGTGGTAGCGCTTCTTCGCGCCAAGCCACCAATGGGCCATTATAGTTCGGATCACACACCGTGTCGAGATATTTCCCGGAGGTATCCTGCCTTGGTATTGCATGAGCTCACGATTCACCAAGCAAGTCGTCTACTGCGCGACCGTAGCGTTTCCTCCGTGGAACTGACTCGCGCTGTGCTGGACCGGATTCAACACGTCGAAGAGCGTGTGAGGGCCTACTTGAACGTCAGTGCTGACCTCGCATTGGCCGCCGCAGACGACGCCGATCGCCGACGCGTGCAAGGAGAGGACCATCCTTTGTTGGGGATCCCGCTGGCCTTCAGCGACGCCCTGTGTACCAGAGATGTCGAGAGCACCTGTGCATCGCGCATCCTCAAGGGCTTTACACCATCTTACGATGCGACTATCGTGGCAAAGCTGCGCCAAGCAGGCGTCGTGCCTCTGGGAAAAACCAATCTGGATGAGTTCGCTATAGGGTCTACCACAGAGTTGTCGGCCTATCATGCTACGCACAACCCGTGGCTCCTCGAGAGGACTCCGGGCGGCTCCAGTGGCGGGAGCGCAGCCGCAGTGGCAGCAGCCGAGTGCTTTGGGGCCCTGGGCACCGATGCGGATGGCGGCATACGGCGGCCGGCCTCTTTCTGCGGCGTGGTGGGCCTCAAGCCCACATACGGCCGCGCTTCGCGCTACGGCGTCATTGGGGCCGCTCCCTCGCTCGACCAGGTGGGGCTGCTGGCCAAGGATGTCGAGGACGGCGCTCTCCTGCTTCAAGCCATCGCGGGGCACGACCCCTGTGACTCCACCTCGTCTGAGAGAGCCGTGCCGGATTATCTGAGCGCCCTGCGTCCCGATGTGGCGGGGATACGTTTGGGGTTGCCCGTAGAATATCTATCCGGCGGAGTCCAGCCCGAGGTCAAAGAGGCGGTCTTGGCGGCACTGGATATCTGGCGGAGCTTGGGCGCAGAGTTCGTCGAGGTCTCGATGCCTCACACCGAGTACGTGTTGCCAGCCCTCTACCTCATCTCCTGTGCTGAAGCCTCCTCCAGCCTGGCGCGCTACGACGGCATCCGGTTCGGGCTTTCGGTGGAGGGCGAGGATATCTGGGATGCCTACCGCAGGACACGCGGAGAGGGGTTAGGCTCCGAAGTCAAACGCCGCATCGTATTGGGCACCCATGTTCTCTCAGCGGGCCATTATGACGCCTACTTTGTCAAGGCACAAAAGGCTCGCACGCTTGTCAAGCAGGACTTTGACCGGGCCTTTGCGGCGTGTGACGCGCTCATCACTCCAACGACGCCCACGACAGCGTTCGATCTCGGGGAAAAGGTCGATGACCCGCTCGAGATGTACCTCGCCGACGACTATACTCCCGCACTGAATCTGGCCGGTGGCTGTGGCATCTCTATTCCTTGTGGCTTTACCGGCGGATTGCCGATAGGCCTACAGGTGCTGGGCGATGCCTTCAAAGAAGAGACCGTCTTGCGCGTAGCCTACGCCTACGAACAAGCCACCGAATGGCGTCTCAGAAAGCCGTCGCTGTGAACCCCCGCTGCCGCCCTTTGGGTAGAAAGGTGTTGTCACTGTGCAAGTCATTGTTCCTATGGCCGGCCTTGGCAAACGCATGCGGCCTCATACATGGTCGCGGCCCAAACCCTTGCTGTGCGTAGCGGGCAAACCCGTCCTGGGGCACGTCCTTGATTCTCTTATCCCCCTGAATCCGGAGCGCGCCATCTTTATCATCGGCTGGTTGGGCGATCAGATCAAAGAGTATGTGTCGGCCAATTACCGTTTTGATGCGCGCTATGTGGTTCAAGAGGAGCTCAAGGGGCAGGCCCACGCCATCTACCTGGCCAAGGAGCACATTTCGGGGCCCTGTATCATCGTGTTTGTGGATACCCTCTTTGAAGCCGACCTCTCGAGCCTGGACGCCGAGCCCGTGGATGCCATCGTGTATGTTAAAGAAGTGGATGATCCCCGCCGCTTCGGTGTCGTGGTGGAGCAGGAAGGGCGCGTGACACGCCTTATCGAAAAGCCCGACACATTTGAGCACCGCAATGCGATCGTGGGGCTGTACTATATCAGCGAAGGGCGCGATCTCATCGCAGCCATAGAGCAGTTGCTCGCAACTGATCGCAAGACCAAGGGCGAGTTTTTTTTGGCCGATGCCCTGCAGCTGATGATCGAGCAGGGAGCACGGGTGGCGACGCGACAGGTGGCCGTATGGGCTGACTGCGGCACGCCCGAGACGCTGTTGGAGACCAACCGCCACCTTTTGGCACACGGGCACGCGAATGAGGTCGAGTCTTTTTCCACCGTTCTTGTACCACCGGTACACATAGATCCTAGCGCGGTCCTGGAGAATGCGGTGATCGGGCCCTATGTGACCGTAGGCAAAGATGCGCAGGTCAGCGGAGCGGTCGTCCAGAACTCGATCATCGATGAGGGGGCTGTTGTGCGCAACATCGTCCTCACGGATTCGCTCGTAGGGCCCTGTGCATCCATCGTTGGCACCGTCTCCCAGGTCAATCTGGGGGAGGATGCTTCCGTCACATTCGGCAATGTGGGGCCATAGCCCCTAGAAAGAGACCTTATGATTATCGGCGTGCCCAAAGAGATCAAAGACAAAGAGTACCGTGTCTCTCTTACGCCGGGCGCTGCAGAGTCGCTCGTTCACTCCGGGCACCGAGTGCTGATCCAGACAGGAGCGGGGCTCGACAGTGGATTCAGTGACGAGGAGTACCAGCGAAGTGGATGTGAGATCATTGCGGCGCCTGCCCAAGTCTATGGCTCAGCGGATCTAGTGCTGAAGGTCAAAGAGCCCCTGCCCGTTGAATACGAGTTGTTGCGGCCCCGCCTGCTGCTCTTCACCTACTTGCACCTGGCCGCAGAACCAGGCCTGACCCAAGAACTGCTCGCTAGAAGGGTGAGTGCCATAGGCTACGAGACGGTTCAGCTCTCCAACGGCAGCTTGCCATTGTTGACGCCAATGAGCGAGATCGCGGGACGCATGGCACTACAAATCGGTGCCCACTATCTCGAGAGAACCCAGGGCGGGCGGGGCATCTTGCTGGGCGGCGTTCCGGGTGTGCGTTCGGGCAGTGTAGTCGTTATCGGCGGAGGCACCGTAGGGGCCAGCGCTGCCGAGATGGCCCTCGGCTTGGGCGCGCGGGTCACTGTGATCGATGTCAACCTCGACCGGCTGCGCTACCTGAGCCAGGTGCTGCGCGGAAGCCTCAACACGGTGGCCTCGAATCGCCACAACATCACCGAGGCGGTACGGCGAGCGGAGTTGCTTATCGGCGCTGTGTTGATTCCGGGCCGCAAAGCCCCTATACTGGTTACGGAGGAGATCATCGCCTCCATGGCGCCGGGCTCTGTCGTGATCGACGTGGCAGTGGACCAAGGTGGCTGCATCGAAACCATCCGCCCCACCACTCATAGCGCTCCAACGTACACTGAGCATGGCGTCTTGCACTATGCGGTGCCCAACATGCCCGGCGCTGTGCCCAGAACATCGACCTATGCCCTATCCAATGCCACCCTCCCGTATGTGCTCAAGTTGGCCGATCTCGGGTTCGAGGGCGCTATTCGAGAGGACGTCGCCCTGCGTCGGGGCGTGAATACCTATGATGCGCACGTAACCCATCAGGCCGTGGCCGACACATTCGACATGGAATGCGTACCCGTTATGGACCTGCTCTAGCCCACACGCGACAGATGGGCAGCTCGGTACCGCGCACGCCAGATTGTGAGTACCTTGCAGGAGAAAGAAATCATGCGGAAGCGTGCCTTTTGGAGCCCGGCCGTGGCTGTGGTGCTCGTGATCACCTTCTTGATGACGACAGCTTGCTCCTGCGGCAACCTCATCCAACGCGCAGCGGGCTTGTTAGGTGTTCCCGGAGAACGCACTGCAGTGCCACTATCATCCACCCCCCGCCCCGAGACCGCAGCGCCGGCAAAAATCGAAATTCCTGGCGAGCCGGGACAAGAATTCGTTATTGAGCTGACCGAAGAGCAGGTGAACGAGCTCTTGGTGGGTAGAGCCTTCGAGCAAGCGGGTATCGCTATCGAGGATGCTGGGGTGACCATCACCCCCGAAGAGATCCAAGCCGCGTTCCGTGTGGCCCAGCTGGAGCAAAGCCTAGACGTCAAAGTGACTATACGGGGCAAGCTGGTCGCACACGAGAGCCGGGCGTATCTCCACGTGGACGGTCTCGAACTGGATCGCTCGGTGCCGAAACTCGCGCGCAACATCGTATCCACAGCTCTCGAGCGGACGATTCAAGAGATCTCGACGCCGTACGGCATCCCCATACCGAACGACCGCTTCGATGTGCTGAACATCCAACAGGAGCACGGTAGGCTGCGCTTAACAGGCAGAACGCGTTAGCCGTACCCCAAGCGTGCCAGCCCCTCACGCACTACATCGTGCTCGCTCCAGGGGTGTTCCGTCTCACCGATACATAGCGTGGGCTCGTGGCCTTTGCCGGCCGCGAGTACCACATCCCCCGGGCGCGCCAAGCCGAGCGCCATCCCGATCGCTTCACGCCGATCGCCGATACACCACAGCCCCGCGGACTCTACACGCCCTGCGCGCCTATACCCGTCGGCGACCTGCCCCATGATATGCTCCAGCGACTCTGTACGGGGATCGTCCGCGGTGATGATCACCTTATCGGCCAGCCGCCCCGCCACCTCGCCCATCAGTTCTCGTTTCTCGCGATCTCGCAAGCCCGGGCATCCGAACACCGCGATCACCGCGCCCTGTGCCATCTCTCGCGCGGCGCTGAGAGCTTTCTCCAGAGCATTGGGCGTATGAGCGAAATCCACCAGCACAGTGAAAGGTTGCCCCATCTCTACACGATCCATCCGCCCGAGAATGCCCTCTACTCTGGCAACGCCGGCCTGAATCGCCTCGCTCTCCACGCCCTGGCTGCGCGCCACGGCGGCGGCGGCCAAGATGTTGTGAACATTGTGCCTCCCGAGTAGGGGCGACACGATGGGCACTCTCGAGCCAGCTTCGACCAGATCAAAACGCAGCCCCTCGGATGATGCGATGATCTCCTCCGCTCGGATTCGTGCTCGCGGTTGCAGCCCATAGCCGATCTGGACATCGGCGGGGATGGGTCGCAGAAACTCGAAAGATGGGTCGTCGGCATTCAGCACAGCGGTCTTGAGAGCGCCCTCTTTGCGCACAGCAATACTCAGCGAGTGGAACAGCATGGCTTTGGCCTCGCGATAGGCGTCGTGAGTCTTGTGGTAATCGAGGTGGTCGTGGGCAACGTTGGTGATCACCGCCACATCGTATTCGCACGCCGCCACGCGGTATTGAGCCAGTCCCTGCGAGGTGGATTCGATAACAGCATACTCGGCACCGGCATCCACCATCTGCCTCAGGTAGCGCTGCAGATCCGGTGCATCGGGCGTTGTGGTGTGGAACCCCGTGGCTATCTCGTCGCCGCCAATCTGTGCACTGACAGTGCTCACTGCGCCCACTGTACGGCCGGCGGCACCCAGGATCTCGACGATCAGCCGGACGGTAGTGGTCTTGCCCTCAGTGCCCGTGACGCCGATCACCTTGAGCTTGCGCGCAGGGTAGCCGTGCAGCGCGGCGTGGAGGTAAGCCAGTGCCTCGCGCGTGTTGGGAACGAGAACGGTAGGCATGTTAGCCAATTCGGGGAGGGGCCGCTCGACCACACACGCCACGGCGCCGGCCCGCAGCGCATCGGGCACAAAACGGTGCGCATCCACTTCCACCCCCGAGATAGCCACAAAGAGATCTCCGGGCGCCACCCGACGTGAGTCCTCCACGATACGCATCACTTGTATCGTGCGCCAATTAACCAGTTCAGCCCTCGGCAGGGCCGCCACTAATGTGTCGGCTGAGATCATACGGCAACAACGCTCCCTCTAGTCTGCTTCAATTCTACCTGCCCGCTACATCTCGTCAAAAGAGTGCCAAATTCAAAGCCCCCAGCGCCTGCCGGGGGCTTGGGGGCAACGGCGATCCGTTAGGATTCGGCCGACGAGTCAGCGGTCCCCAGGACCAATTGCCGCCGCTTGCGCTGGCTCTTGATATCGTACTCTCGCACCACTCCGAAAAACGATACGAGCTTTTCCACAGCGGACATCCACGCAGCGGATTCGACCGGCGTATGCACAAACCCCGAGCGCAAGATACGCACAGCCCCTTCCACCGGGCAGACCTCTTCACAAGCGCCACAGAACAGGCAGAAGCGCCTATCCAGGGCGACGCGTTCCCCATCGTAGACGATGGTGTTGGTGGGGCATACGTCCGCGCAGGCTTGGCACCCAGCAGGGCACAGCATAGTGTTCAGGAGGGCGCGCCCCTGATACGGCTTGATCACCGTAAAGGCACCTCGAGGGCCCTCTTCCATGCAACGCGTACAGCTGATACATAATTCCAAAGCGACCTTCACATCTCGCACATCAGTCACCCCGCCCTCGGCATCGCGTTGCACCTCGGCGCGGATGGCGCCCACAGGACAGCTCTCGATGTACGAAACATCCGTAGAGTACTGGCATATAGTCTCATCTACCACGTTGCTGCGCACCAGTTCGGGGAAAGCTCCCGCCTGAACGACAGGTAGTTCGGGCTTCCCGTTCACTGTCATGGCAAAGGCGTACACGGGGCACACCACGACGCACTCGCCACAGAAGCTGCATTTGGTCTCGTCGATATCAACCCGCGGTTTGGCAGTCAGCCTCCCGTCCTTGAGCTCAACTGGCGAGAGAGTAATGGCCTCCTGCGGGCAGACCGCGGAGCACAACTGGCAACCGCAGCACTTTTCGTGATCGACTACAAGCTCGTAACGCCGCGTCACCATGGGGCGCAACAGCGTCAACCTCTCGGGCGTGTCGCGCTTGATGGCGGTTCCTCGGCTCACACTATGCCTCCTACGCTACGCTCGGCTCGACCGGCTCGAGCCGGACGGCGCAGATCTTGAACTCTGGGATACCCGATTTCGCGTCCAGGGCCGCGTTGGTCAGCACATTGGCTGCGGCTTCGGCAAAGTGGAAGGGCATGAACACCAGCCCCTCCGGCACGCGCCGCGTCACCCAGGCGCGCGTCTCAACCTCACCGCGCCGGCTGATGAGCCGCACCCGCCCCGAGTTTCCGACGCCTAGTCGCTCGGCGTCGACGGGGTTCACCTCCGCATAGCCCTCCGGCACCTCTTGGTGAAGCTTGTCTGTACGGCGCGTCATTGTGCCTGTATGCCAGTGGAAAGCCATACGCCCCGTGGTGAGCACCAACGGATATACCTCGTCGGCTAACTCGGCTGGGGGCTGATAATGCACCGCGGTAAACGCGCCCCGGCCGCGCGAGAAGGTATCTTTGTGTAGATAGGTCACCCCCGGGTGATCCTCGGTAGGACACGGCCACTGTAAGCACCCCAGTGCATCCAGACGCTCCCAAGAGATGCCCCCATAGATCGGCGTGAGCGCGTTCAGCTCAACCGCCACTTCGTGTGGCCCGGTGTAGCCCCATCCCGCATAGGGGGCGTCACAGGTCGGCCCCAAGGCGTCTCGCAGCCGTTGGCCCAGCTGCGAGACGATCCACCAGTCGGGGCGGCTCTCCCCGATGGGCTCGATAGCACGGCGAAAACGCTGCACTCGCCGGTCCGTCGCCGTAAAGGTGCCGTCCTTCTCCACCCAACTCGCGGCCGGCAGCACCACATCGGCTAACTCGGCCGTCTCAGAGAGGAAAATATCGGCTACTATGAGAAAATCGAGTGCTTCGAGCCCCTGCCGCACATGCTCGCTGTTGGGGTCGGATAGCATCGGGTTCTCGCCCATAGTGTAGATGCCGCGAATCTCGCCCGCCACAGCAGCATCCATCATATGTGTCACAGGAAGGCCGGGGATAAGGCTCGCCGTGCGACCCCAGGCGGCCTCGAACTTGTTCCTCATCTCCTCGTTGGCCACATTCTGGTAGCCTGGGTACACATTAACCAGGCAGCCAGCATCACACGCGCCCTGCACGTTGTTCTGGCCGCGTAGAGGATTCACACCAGTACTGCGTTTACCCACGTTCCCCGTCAGCATGGCTAGATTAGCGCACGATATCACGTTGTCAGTGCCACTAGTATGCTGTGTAATCCCCATGGCGTAGACGATCGCCGACCTGCCGGACCGGGCGTAGATTCTCGCAGCCTCACGCAGGTCATCAGCCGGGATGCCACTCACATCACAGACGTACTCGGGGGTGTACATCTGGAGCGCCTGCTCAAGAGTCTCAAACCCCTCAGTGCGTTCTGCGATAAAAGCGCTGTCCTCCAAACCCTCCACCAGGATCACGTGCATCAGCCCGTTCAGCCAGGCGACGTCAGTCCCCGGTTTAGGGCGCAGATGCATGCTGGCAAAAGGCGCCATGGGCACCTCGCGCGGATCGATGAGGATCAACTCAGCGCCCTTTTCCACCGCCCGCAGGATGTAGGATGCCACCAAAGGGTGTGCCTCCATCGTGTTGGAGCCCGCAACGAGAATACAGGCAGAATCGGCCAACTCGGGGATGGAGTTAGTCATGGCGCCGCTCCCAAACGCTGTGGCCAGACCGGCCACGGTGGGAGCGTGTCAAAGGCGCGCACAATGATCGATGTTGTTCGTACCGATCACTCCTCGTGCAAGCTTTTGCAAGAGATAGTTCTCTTCGTTGGAGCATTTAGCCGATGCCAAGAAGGCTAGAGCATCCGGGCCCGACTCGCGCACGATCCCTGCCAGCCTGTCGCTTACGGTATCCAACGCCTCGTCCCAGCTCACCTCAATGAACCGTCCGTTGCGCCTCACCAACGGGGCTTTGAGCCGCTCGGGATGCTCCACAAAGTCGGTGGCACGCCATCCCTTTGCGCACAGTTGCCCCTGAGACACCGGGTGCGATCGCGCGGGCAACACGCCCATTACATGCCCGTCCATCACCTGTACGTTCAGCCCGCAACCGGCACCGCAGTAGATGCAGATCGTGCTTACACTCTGATAGGAAAGGTCTTGCACGTTGTCTATCTCCGATCCAAGAACACGGGCGGACGGCCGGTTTGCTGCGCTCCCGCTTCGTAGCCAAAGGTGCCCTTTAGATCCTGACGTAAGGCAGCGTACAGGAGTGAGAGTGGGATATCCGCCGGACAGGCGTCCTCACAAGCATGGCACTCGACACACTTGCCCGCGCCGGCAGTGTGCAAAGCCTTGATCAAGTGAAAGGTCGGGAACGACACCGGCAGGCGGCCCCGGGACCCCCACGTCGCGTCTTCCATGGCGCAGGTCTCGCAGAAACAGAGCGGACACACATCCCGGCAACCGTAGCATTTCATGCATTTGGCGAACTGCCGCTTCCAAAAGGCCAAACGCTCCTCACGGGTGTTCGCCGCGAGAAACTCGGCCAACAGGGCGTCGACCGCCGGCTCCACGCGTTCGCCCGCCGCTATATTGCTGGGGTATGGCTGGCTGCAGCGGCACGCCGCCGCTTCCTCCGCAGTGCAGGCCACCCCGATGACCTCTATCTGTTCGGGCTGCATCTGTTGCCAGTTAAGGAGCTCCACCAGGGCGCGCTCATCACACCCCCGCGCCACGATGCCCAGATGAGCTTCAGGGTGGCGCTTCAGGATTTGGTGCACCGTAAGGGCCAGGGGATAACGCGGCTCCAACACCAAGCTGCTGAGATCGTCACCCGGCACAAAAAGCTGCGGTGCCACGTTGGCGTGCCTCTCAGCCAGAGCCACCACACCATCAAGATCCGCGAGGCGAGCCGCCACAGCCTCACGCACTGCTGTCAGCCTGCTGTGTATGTCCGTCATCGGGCCACCTCCCGGTGCAGCGGCCCCAGAACGGCCACGTCGGCTACGAGTCCTTCGACCAACCCCGAGAAGCGGCCTCGATCCAGTGCCCCCAACCAGGAGAACTGCACACGCTCTGGCTCTAGCCCGAGCAGATCCAGCAAGCCGCGCAATGTGGCCGCGCGGCCACGCTCCAACGCGTTGCCGTGCTTGTAGTGGCATTCGTCCTCTTTACAGCCCACCACGAGCACTGCATCATAACCACTCTGCAACGCCATCGTCAGGAACGTCGGAGTCACTCTACCGCTACAGGGGACGTGCACCACCTGCACGCCCTCTGGCGGCTGCAAAGCTGCATCCCAATCCTCAGAGGCGTGCAAGCACCAGTTGCAGACGATAACCAGCGCTCCACCGTGCGAGCGCTTGCCGTTAAGAGCGGATACGATATCTTGGCCCACTGCTTGATCGCTGACACTCTCGACAGCGATAGAGGAGGAGAGGCACACAGAGTTGCAGATGCCGCAAGCCATGCAACGATTGGCATCCACTTGTGCTGCCTGTTTAAACGCCCCGTTCCAACCCACAGTGTCCAGCTGGATAGCGTCGTAGGGGCAGGCTTCCGCACACAGACCGCACGCGATGCAACTCCCCACGTCCACTTTGGCCGTCGCGTCGGGCCGCGAGTACCCCTCACGAATAGCGATGTTGCGGATCGCCTGCATGACCTCTGAGATATGGATCTGCTTAGGGCAGCGCGGGTAGCAGGCGTCGCAGGCAGAGCAGAGCCAGATTTCGCGGCTCGACAGTACTTCGTCTCGCAAGCCTAGGGCCGCTTTGTGCAGCAGGAGGCGAGGGTTGAAGGTTGGGTCGAAGCGACGCACAAGACAAGTGGCTGTGCATGTCCCGCAAGACCAGCAGGTGAGAATATGCTCCCCTCCCGGCTCAGCCTGTATCTCCCCAACGAACTGCTTGGCGAAACGCTCAGACTTGATCACACGGAGACCTCCTCCACCGCCAAGAGCTCCAGCATCTGGGGTGTCTCCTGCCAGCGCTTCAAGCGTTTGGCAATCTCTGGGCGTGCCTTGGCGTTCTCTTCGCACAGCGCTATCTTGTCCATGCTTGCGAGCTTGGCATCCATCTCGGTGATGACACGAGCGTACTTGTCTCCCTCGGCCGCCGAGATCCATTCGACGCGGAGCCGCTCCGGATTGATCCCCATCCGCTCCAGCATCCGGGGTATTCGCTCAAAGCGCTTGGATGCGACTTGCTGGCCGGTGATGTAGTGACAATCCTGTGGGTGGCAGCCCGAAACCAACACCATGCCGGCCCCTCGCCGAAACGCCTCCAGAATAAAGTCTTGGTCCATGCGCGCTGAGCACATCACGCGAAGGCCTCGCGAAGAGGCGGGATACTCAAAGTGACTGGTGCCGGCGTTATCCGCGCCACCGTAGCTGCACCAGTGGCACATAAAGGCCAATATCTTTTCCTCGGGCCTGTCTCTGAGGAGCTCACTCAGCTGGGCCACAATCTGCGGGTCAGTAAAGTGGTCTTGGCTGATGGCGTCGTGCGGGCACTCGGCAACACAGGCGCCACAACCATGGCATTTTGCCTGGACCACTTGGGCGGGCTGCCCCTGCTCGACGATGATAGCGCCGTAGGGGCAAGCGCGCGCGCAAATACCGCACCTTTTGCCTTGAGCGCTGATACAGCGTTCCTCCCACACCCGGGCTGTGATCGGCTCGATCTCCCAGGTATCCTGTGTGAGCACACGAGCAGCCCGAGAGGCTGCCGCACTACCCTGCGCCACGCTCGCGGGGATATCCTTTGGCCCCTGCGCAGCGCCCGCCAGGAATACGCCATCTGTGGGAGAATCCACAGGCCGGAGTTTGGGGTGATATTCCATGAAAAAGCCGCCGGGACTACGAGAGAGAGTCAATGTCGAGGCGACTGCTTCGGTGTCAACGCGGGGGATCGCCGCGGCGGAAAGAGAGACCATCTCGGCCTCCAACTCGATCACCTGCCCCAACGCCTGATCCTCCGCCTCGACGAACAGGTTGCCGGTGACCGAGTCCTCGGTGATCTGTGAGGGGCGCCCATGGATGAATCGGATGCCCATCCCGCGCGCCCTGTTATAGAACTCTTCATAGCCCTTGGACGGCGTGCGGATATCCATGTAAAAAATGGTTACGTCCATATCGGGATAGGACTGTTTCAGCAACAGCGCGTTCTTGATGCTGTACATGCAGCAGAATCCGGAGCAGTACTCGTTGAACCGGCTGTCGCGCGAGCCCACGCACTGCACGATGGCCACACTCTTGGGTTCTCGGCCATCGGAGGGGCGCACGAGTCGCCCGATAGTGGGGCCGGCAGAGTTGGATAGCCGCTCCAGCTCCATGGCGGTGATAACATTGGGGTACACACCATAGCCATACTCGGGGATCACCGTCGGATCGAACGATTCAAAGCCTGTGGCCACAATAATCGAGCCAACATCGACCTCTTGGATCTCCGGCTCTTGTGAGAAGTCGATGGCATCCAGCTGGCCGCATGCCGAGACACACTTGTAGCACTTGATGCAGTGCTCCATATCGATGGCATAGATTAAAGGCACCGCCTGGTCGTGGGGCACATCGATCGCTTTGCGGGGTGCGATATCCATCTCAAATGGGTTGGGCACCTCGATGGGGCAAGCTTGCGCACACTCGCCGCATCCGTTGCACTTGTCTTCTAGCACGTAACGGGGCTTTTTGATGACCTGTACTCGAAAATTGCCGATGTAGCCATCCACTCGATCGATCTCAGAGTGGGCCATCACTTCTATCAGGGGATGACGCGCCGCGTCAACCATTTTTGGTGCGAGAATTCAAATAGAGCAATCCATCGTGGGGAACGTCTTGTTCAGCTGGGCCATTGTTCCGCCAATGCTGAGTTCCTTCTCCACCAAGTACGTCTTGATCCCCATATCGGCCAGGTCTAGCGCAGCGCTGATACCGGCCACGCCCCCGCCCACCACCATCGCCGTCTGCGTAACGGGCACCGTGATCGGGGTGAGCGGCTCTGCATGCCGCACTTTGGCGACCGCTGCGGCCACCATCTCCTTGGCCTTCACCAACGCGCCTTCGGGATCGTGCGAGTGAACCCAAGTATCCTGCTCGCGGATGTTGGTCATCTCCATCAAGAAGGGGTTCAGACCGGCGTCTGCGACACAAGCTCGAAACGTGGGCTCGTGCATCCGAACACTACAAGCCGCTACCACAACGCGGTTGAGCCTGTGCTTCAGGATCTCGTCACGAATGAGGTTTTGCCCCGGGTCGCCGCAAAGATAGAGGTTGTCGCGGGCGACCACTACATCGGGGAGATGCGAGGCGAACTCGGCCACTGCCGCCGGGTCTATAACCCCCCCGATATTCGAACCACAGCTGCAAACAAAGACACCTACGCGCAGCTCCCCCCTGGTTGCCATACAATACTCCTAACGAATAATGATGGGGCGTACCCTGCGCGCCCACAACGAAAGAGAGCAGAGCAAGACTAGTCGCCAGAGATCAGCTCCTCAAAGAGCCGTGCGACGACGCTGCGGCGAGCCTGTTGGCGCAACACCTCGGGCGTTGCGAGAGACAACGCATCTTTGGGGCAGTAGGCAACACAACGCGGTCCATCAGGCTGCTCATCGCACAGGTTGCAGATCTCGGCACTGCGTGTGACGGGGTTCAATACAATCGCACCGAATTCACAGGCTTCGACACACCATCCACACCCATCGCACTTGTCTTCATCGACGAGGATGACTCCATTCTTCTCGGAGCGCGTGAGCGCATTACGTGGGCAGGCGATGATACATGGCGCATCCGCGCAGAGCCTGCAACTGATGGCCGTCATCGTGATGGGCTCAATACGCACCACACGGATACGCGAGAGCGTCGCGTCAAATTTGCCGGTTTTGGTCGCTGAGCAAGCGTATTCACACATGCGACAGCCGATGCATTTTGCGGGATCACAAATGATGTGCTGGTACTCTTGCGTCGCCATCACGAAATCTCCTCCATCTTGGCCAGCTCTCCCGCGTCCGTCGCGGCCTCCTCACAATCGACACCGATCTCCTCCGCGATATCCGCCAGGCCAAGGGCTATCAACTTGCTCTTTGGAATCAGCCCCTCTTGCGTCCAACCGCGAGCCAGATAGTAACTATCGATCATCATACGAAGTTCCTCGGGCTTTACATAGTGCCCTTTGCTAGGGCCCGACGGAACCGGGTCCTGCAGTGCGCGCGGAGGCAGCCAATCATCGGCTTTAGTCCAGCCCTCTCGGATATTATAGGCTTTTTTCAAGTTCCACACGCGCTCACCCACCATGTCGAGCTCCTCGGCTGTCATGGGGATCCCAGTAGTCTGGGTAAAGATACGCGCCACATCCTCCGAAAAGTTGTCGAAACAGCCTCGTAAGAATTTGCAGATAACGAGACAATCCAGGATGCAGGCAAAGTCCTCTTTATCTTTCGCCAACTTGCCACGCGTAGAGTCGGCTGTGAATCGATCCGCCTGGCCCTTGACGTCCACTTCGTAGGCTAGTGAACGGTTGTGGCAAGCTCCTCGCGTACCCACTGCCAACCCCAGAGCAAACGTCTTGAGGCTGCGCACATCGTAACCTGGCATCTCAAGCCCCTTGGAGTGCATGGCGAAATGCTCACTCCCCCCACCAACACGACCCGAGGCGCGCTTGACCCCCTCCGCCAAGAGGTCGCCGACCCCTTCGCGATAGGCGATCTTGCGCACCAGTTCTATCGCGGCCTCATCGTTTCCGAACCTAGGCTCCAGCCCATCACAGTCTTCTTTGCTCAGAATGCCCCGCTCAAAACACTCCATAGCCCAACCGATGGTTACGCCGGCGGACATGGTATCCATACCGAGATCGTCGCACATTTGTGAGAGCCGAAGAATGGGCGGCAATGTACCGATACCGCAGTTGGGGCCGAGAGCAAAGAGCGACTCGTAATCCAGCCCGGCGATAGCGCCTTTGTACTTGCCCTCTCGCACGACGCCCCACTGTTCACAGCCGATGGAGCAGCCTGAGCATCCCACGGTCTTTTCCGTGTAATGCTCCTGTAGATACTCGCCACTCACGAGCTCTGCGTGTTCAAACACCGTCTCTGAAAAGTTGCGTGTGGGCAAGACGCCCAGTTTGTTCATGTTCAGCACGTTCGAAGGGGTGCCCAACGTGCGGTATTTCACGGTGCCAGGCCCCTGGCTTTCCTCGATGAGCTTGAGCGATTCGTGCAATAGGCCGTCCATATCAGCCACCGCGATAGAGTGCGACCCTCGCACAGCGATCGCCTTGAGCCTTTTGGAGCCCATCACCGCACCGTTGCCGGTGCGTCCCACTTGGCGGCCGTCGTTATCTATGCTGGCATAACGAACCAGGTTCTCGCCCGCCGGGCCGATGGCACTGACGCGGACGTTCTCATCGCCCAGCCAGCTCCGGACGGCCTCTTGTGTCTCGATAGTGCCCTTGCCGAGTAATTCGGAAGCATCCAAAAACTGGAAATCGTCGTCATCGATGAACAGCACCTGCCAATTCTGCGCCTGCTCCTTGATGACGACTCCATCCCATCCGGCGCGCCGAAGCATCTCGGAAAAGTGGCTGCCGGAGAGCGAATCCCCCAGAAAGCCCGTCAGGGGGGATTTGGCCGCCACGCTGTGTTTGGTGCCCAAGGGGATAGTGGTGCCAACGAACGCCCCACAAGCAAAGCATATAGCGTTATCCGGCCCCAAAGCATCGCAGCCCGCGGGCGTGTTGTCGTACAATAGCCTCGTGGCCAACCCCACACCACCGATATAGGCCTTTAAGAACTCTGGGCTTTTCTGCTCGACCCACGTCTTCTGAGTGGATAGGTCGATGTGCAGGATCTTGCCAGTGTACGCGTGCATGCTGATTAACCTCCAGCCTCCACAAACATGAATATTAGCCGCTGGCCATCTTGGGGAGTGGTGTCCAAATCACCGACAGGGTGGCGGCCATCGATATTGAGCATATGGGAAGGATCTATATCAAAAGTGTGAGGCACAATGACAGGGCCAACCAACGCGGGGAACTGCGAGGCTAGCATACGTAACAGATCGCGGAAAGTGGTCTGATCGCCGGGGTCGAGGGTTACTTCTCGAGTGTGTGTCAACCGCCGCGAGAGCCCTAAGAACTCGACCGTGAGTTGCATAGCCGTCGCTCTCTAGTTCACCTTGGAACACAACGGACAAGAATATTATATCACGCATGCATAGAACAATCAAGACAAAGCGACACCGCTCTGTCCGTTCTCAGGCCTCTTGAGGTGTGCCCCATCGCATCACGAAGCATGCAGCATGCTGGTTACGGATTGTACTCGTGTTTGTTCTGGGTGGCAAGTCCATTGGCGCAACGGTCGACCCGCGAGAACGTTTACCATCACGCACTGGTTGACCCCAGAGAGCATGTATGGTAACATGTGGGTGCCAACGACGGTGATCAGGAGGAGTAGGTGCTAGCGAGCTGACAGAGAAGGGGGGCCATGGGCTGCAAGCCCCTCGCAGCGGACAGCGCCAAAGGTCGCCTGTGAGTCGGTCAGCCGAAGGCAGTAGGCTGATCCGGGTGCGCCTGTTAGCGCGCAAGAGAGCGGCGATCGGCTATGGCTCGAAGGCTCGCGATTCGCCGAAGCGGGGTGGTACCGCGGAAGGTGGCTCCTTTCGTCTCCGGACGAGAGGGGTTTTTTGCTTGTCCGGGCCCGGGCTGAGTCGTGTGTTAAAAACGATTCCAGCTCGGACCTTGGAGCTTGCAGAGAGGTGGCTTAGCATGACGAGTGAACAGCCTCTGCCCCGCGAAATGGGCAAAACGTACAACGCAACGGAGATCGAACAGCCACTGTATGACTGGTGGGAGTCTCGTGGCTACTTTAGGCCGCGAGTTGACCCCGCCGAGACCCCGTTCGTGATCTCTATGCCACCTCCCAACGTCACGGGGGCTTTGCATCTAGGCCATGCCATCACGGCTTCCGTTGAGGATGCTTTGATCCGCCAGCAGCGTATGACGGGGCGTCCCACGCTATGGGTGCCGGGCTCAGATCATGCGGGCATCGCTACTCAGAACGTAGTGGAGCGTGAGCTCGCCAAAGAAGGGCTCACGCGCTACGACCTGGGCCGAGCAAAGTTCATCGAGCGCGTGTGGGAGTGGAAGCGTATCTACCACGCGCGTATCACGACCCAGCACCGGCGGCTGGGGGTGTCGTGCGATTGGGATCGTGAGCGCTTTACAATGGATGAGGATCTCTCGCACGCCGTCCGTGAGGCATTCGTTCGGCTCTACGAGAAAGGGTTGGTCTATCGCGGCGCCTACCTCGTGAATTGGTGCCCGCGCTGCGGCACAGCCATTTCGGATCTCGAAGTGGAGCACGAGGAAGAGGAATCCAGTCTTTGGTACGTGCGCTACTGGACTGAAGAGCGTGATGCCTCGGTAGTGGTAGCCACAACCCGGCCCGAGACGATCTTGGGCGATACCGCTGTGGCCGTCCACCCGGGCGACGAGCGCTACCGAGAGATGATAGGTCGCCAAGTGCAGCTGCCCGTTATCGGCCGGCTGATCCCCATTATCGCCGATGAGGCAGTGGATCCGACCTTTGGCACGGGCGCCGTCAAAGTGACGCCCGGCCACGACCCGGTGGATTATGAGATCGGGCAACGCCACGATCTGCCGATCATCAACGTGATGAACGACGACGCCACCATGAACGCTCAGGCCGGCCCCTACGAGGGGCTGGACCGCCTCGAGTGTCGCAAACAACTCGTAGCCGACTTGGACGCCCTGGGCGACCTGCTCAAGGTACAGCCATACCGACACGCGGTGGGCCACTGCCAGCGTTGCCACACTATCGTGGAGCCACGCATCTCGACGCAATGGTTCCTGCACATGAAGCCACTGGCTGAGCCAGCTCTACAGTCGGTGCACGAGGGGCGTATTCGTATCATCCCGGAGCGTTTTACCAAGATATACTATGATTGGCTGGAGAACATACGCGACTGGTGCATCTCTCGGCAGCTGTGGTGGGGGCACCGTATTCCGGTGTGGTACTGCGATAGCTGTGGTGAGCAGATCTGTGCTCGCACCGACCCTACGCAGTGCCCACAGTGCGATAGCCACGAGCTTCGTCAGGATGAGGACGTACTCGACACCTGGTTCTCCTCTTCCTTGTGGCCTTTTTCCACGTTGGGTTGGCCCGAACAGACGAAAGACCTGTCCTACTTTTACCCAACGTCCGTCATGGAGACGGGCTATGACATCATCTTCTTCTGGGTTGCCCGAATGATCATGATGGGCCTAGAGATGACTGGAAAGGAGCCCTTCCACACAGTCTACTTGCACGGGCTGATCCGTAACGAGGAGGGCAAAAAGGTCAGCAAGTCGATGGCCGATGCCTGGCGCTACGATCCGTTGTATATCATCGAGGAGTACGGCCAAGACGCGCTGCGCTTTACGTTGCTCACCGGCTCCACACCGGGGAACGACATGAAGCTGTCGCTCAGCCGTGTGGAATCGAATCGCAATTTTTGCAACAAGATCTGGCAGGCGGCGCGATTCGTGCTGGGCAACCTCGGGGAGCAGGCTGACCGCTTCATCCCGCCCGAGGGGGGGATATCTCCCGACCCAACGATGGATCGCGCGGACCGCTGGATCCTCGGGCGGTACCATCGTCTGGTGAGTGAAGTGCAGCGCCTCCTCGACACATACCAGTTGGGTGAGGCGGGGCGCCAGATCTATGACTTTCTCTGGGGTGAGTACTGCGACTGGTATATCGAGATGACCAAGGCGCGTCTGCGGGGTGCCGATGCCGCCGCCGCGGACGCAGCTCGCGCCACACTCGTGTACGTGCTGGATGGCGCTCTCAAGCTACTCCACCCCTTCATGCCGTTCGTCACCGAGGCGATCTGGCAATACCTCCCACATCGCGGGGAGGCGCTCATAGTAGCCCCGTGGCCGCTACTGGGCGCTCTCGACCGAGAGGCCGAGGAATCTATGGGTGAGTTGATGGAGCTAATCCGCAGCATCCGCAACGCCCGGAGCGAGCACGATGTAGAACCCGGGCGCCGTATCGCAGCCATCATCGCTGGCGGCGACAGGCTGGGCCTGCTACAGGAGCAGGCCGAGGTGCTGCTCAACCTCGCCCGCATCGACGAAGGAAAGCTGTTGATAGAGCGCGAGCTGGAATACAAGCCCGATCGCGCTCTGACACTGGTAGTGGGTGGTATCGAGTGCTATCTGCCTCTGGCCGATTTGGTAGATCTCGATCGTGAGCGCACGCGGCTAGAGGGTGAGCTGGAGCAGCTCCTAGCGGAGGTGGCTCGCTCTGAGCGGCTGCTCAGCAACCGAGGGTTCGTATCGAAAGCGCCGCCAGAGGTCGTGCAAAAAGAACGCGACAAGCTGGCCGATCACCGCGAGCGCGCGGCAAAGCTGCGGGGCCGCTTGGAGAGTCTCAGCTGAGGCCTCGTGAGTTCGTTGGCCACGCGGGTTCGCTGCAGGATCTAGGCTGTGTTGTGGTCTAGTGGGTATTATACGTTCGCTTCACCTTTCTCTGGACAACACGATCCAGCCAACGTATAATTCGCAACGGTACGATAGTTGACGACACCCGTTCGGCGGCTGGGCGTCGCCCGGAGTTCGGCGCGTACCTCAGGTACAGCAGCCGCCCACAGTTTCCGAGTGAGAGGAGGTCGGCATGGACAAGAGGCTGGCGTTCCCATTGGGGTTCCTATTGGGTGCTACACTGGGCTGGATTGCGGGCATCCTGTCAGCTCCGCAATCCGGTGAGGAGACAATGGAGGCGATCGGCGACAAAGCTATCGAGCTCAAGGAAAAGGCCGAGCACGTTGTGAGCCGTGCCCATGAAGAGGTCGTGGCGCGGGCAGAGGAGTTCGGCGCCGAAGCGCAAGAGCTCGGCACGATATAGCGACGCACACATCAGTCGGTCCCAGATCCAGCGAGCCCCCCACGGGTTTAGATGACCCGCGGAGGGCTCGCTGTGTAACGACCAGATCGCGTCACGTTGGATTGGGAGCGGTCTACTCTGAGACCGTAGTGAGGTCCTGCTTCTTGCGCCCTCTACGCCGTAGATAGCGCGCAAATAACAAAATCACGGCCACCGGCACCAACACGACGGGCGAAAAGATGGCCAGGTAGATTCCAAAATCTACCAATACCTGCACAAAGCCGATAAACGAGCGTAACGCCGAACCGGCTGTCACCAGAGGGCTCCACTGGCCGGCCTGCACCACAGCAGGCGGGGCTGCCTTGGGATAGATCTCGAGATTGACCGTCGCCAGAGCCGTCATACGCTCCAGATACTGGCTTCGTCCTTTCAGCGACTCGATCTGTGCGCGAATTTCGGTAATCCGCTGGTGAACAGCGAGGATCTCCTCCGCACTGCCACGGTTCTCGCGCACCTCGGTCAACAGCGCGAGGAGCTCCACTTCAGTGGCCTCCAGATTGCGCAGCCGAGCCTGAATATCTGTATACTCTTCTGTTACGTCTTGCCCGGTTACGTTGCGCCTATCCACGCGCAACACTATACCGTGAATCTCGTCCAGCAATTGATCCAAGGATCCAGCTGGCACCCTGATAGTAACATTGGCGTAGGCTTGATCGTTCTGCCGCCACATCTGCATATCGGCGATATAGCCCTCGTAACGACTGACAAGCTCCTCAATGGCGGCGGCCGTCTCTTCAGAATCCTCAACCATCACGCGCATCATAGCGGTACGGATGATCATTCGCTGGGAAGGCACCTCGGGCATATCGACATCCGACGCCATAGGCGCCTCTTGCGGCGAGCTCGCAGATCCCGCCAGCCCTGGCGCCGCCTCCTCCCAGAACCCATCTGCTTCGCCCCTTTCGAGAGACGACTCGTCCCATGCTCCGCGCGCCGCATTCATTTTAGAAGAGGCGCAGCCAACCAGCAGAGAGAGCGCAACCAGTAAAACGAGCGCAGCAGCCCACCTACGTTTCATGTTACCTCCTTGTGATCGAGTCTTTGTAGCAAAGACGCCCTACAGCGGCCGTTGGTTCCACATTCGATCCTTAAGGTTACCACCCATACTCCAAACGCGTGATGCCTCGTGGCGGCAAGCCCACAGCCCGCATCTTTTTCTGTGTTTCGCCGACATTGTACGACACCCGCCGATACTTGACGACGTTACGCTCCGTATCGAAAAGCATGTACGCTGCACGAGGATCGCCATCTCGCGGCTGGCCCACACTGCCGGGGTTGATAATCAACCGATCTTTGGCGATCTCAAATGCTCCCTTTTCTTTAGGAGAGAGAGCTTCACAACGATCGGCCTCGGGTGTACAGCGAAAGATCAGGGGCACATGAGTGTGCCCCACAAAGCACAATTGTGTGTCGAAATAAGCCAAATTGGAGCGCGCGACGCCGGGATACATGAGGTACTCCCAGATAGGATGGCGTGGGCTGCCATGAGCGAGGGTAACACCTTCTACAACCAGCTTTTCGAGCGCCGCCTCCAGGTATTCGAATGATTCGGACACAAGCTGTTGCCGGTTCCAGAGGTTCGCCCGACGCGCGTCCGCATTAAAGTCATCGAGATCGAGCCTGCCGAGCACACCCCAATCGTGATTCCCCGCAATAGCTACATGCTCGAACTCCCTTAGGCGCGCAATACACTCGTTGGGCTCGGGCCCGTAACCGACGATATCGCCCAGCGACCAGATCCGGTCAAAGCTGCCCGCATCGGCCAGGACGGCATCCAGAGCCTCCAAGTTCGAGTGTACGTCCGAGAGCACCAGAATCTTCATAGCGTTCCTTTGGGTGGCAAGTGGCAACGCTGTAGCACAAACGCGGGGACGAAACAAGCCTCACGAGGCTCGACTTGAACCCAACGGGGCCTCATCGAGCATCTTCGCCAGGAGCTTGGCGCCTTCGACAACCACAGGGAGGCATCGCTTATCCTGCTCCGGCAGAGAATCCCGTATCGCGCGGCATTGTGTGTTGCCAAAGAGCGCAGCGAACCGCTCCCGGTAATCGCGCAGGAACGCATAGAGAGCGCTATCGTCCTCCGTGGGGGAAACGCGCCCGTAAGCGGCTCCGAGTGCCAAGGCAATGCCGCTGAGAACGCCGCAAACCTCCTCATATCCTCCGCCCAGACCACCCCCAAAGGAGCAGCTGGCACGCAAGAGGATCTCGCGGCATCCCTCCCAAGCGGAAGTATCACTGAGCAAATACTCGCCCACGGCGAGCAGAACGGCCTCGGATCAATGATGCCCCGTGAGGTAGATGCAGCGAGCACGTTCGGCGAGGGCGTCTCTCGTACGTTCCATCGTTCACTCCTCTACTATACCTGCGTTGTCAGTACCAAGCCCGCGCCGGCGGCCGATCGACACGCAAACACGCTGGCATCCAGCCCTGTGCGGCTTTTGTACACCGCTCGAATACTCTGACCAAAATCGGCCACAGAATCCGCATGCACTATGGCTACAATGCAGCCCCCCCAGCCAGCGCCAGTCAGCCGGGCGCCCAAAGTTCCGGGCAGGCTATCAGCGGCATCCACCAAGGCCTCAATCTCCGGTGTGCTGATCTCATAGTCGTCCCTGGCACTAGCATGCGCCTCTCGCATGAGCCACCCGAAACGTGCCATATCGCCCATATCCAGCGCCTGCCTGCTCTGCAAGACGCGTTGATTCTCCGTAACGACATGGCTACAGCGTCGCCGCACGCGGAACGTCCTCGTCTGAGGGCTCACGCCACCATCCAGAATGGTCTCGGGATCGATCCCTTGAGCCAACAAAGTGGCAGAGTCGATCACCTCCGGCAAGAGCGGCTCTAACTGCTCCCAGGGAACGTCCTCTACATCGCGCAAATGGGTGATACCGGGGAGCTCGCGCTGTAAAAGGCGCACACCGATGCGTCCCTCGGCCACTCGACGATTGAACTCGGGCCCCGTGTTACGATGCCGTACACGGCTATCCACCACCATCACGGCGTACCCGGCTGGGATCGGTACATGGCGATAAGAATAGGCACCGTCGCGCCCGGGCCGACAGTCCAAAAAGAGAGCGTGATCTCGCTGGCCCAACACTGACGCAAAGTGATCCATGATGCCGCCACGGGTACCCACATACCACTCGGCCTGGCTGCACGCTGTTGCCAGTTCGGCGCCCTGCAACGCTATGCGGTTGCGGTGCGCCAACGCCACCATAGCTGCCACCGTAAGCGCCGAAGAGGAGGACAGGCCCGATCCACGCGGCACACCGTAAGGAGGAGAACCATCCGCCCAACTGTCCATACCCAATAGACTGGCGCTCTGACTGCGTGCCAACCACTGCGCTGAGCCTTGCACATAATTGGCCCAATCCCCCAGTGGTCGCGGGGGAATATCGCCCGCTATTCCGAACGAACGCTCGGCATAATCGGACTCCCGATTCGCCAGGCGCACCGAGCCATCCAGTCTGGGGCGACAAAACAACAACAAGTCCTTATCCAAAGACATGGGCAGCACATAGCCGTGGTTGTAATCGGTGTGTTCGCCGATGAGGTTCACACGGCCCGGTGCGTGGTACACGCTAACCTCTCCGGGACCATAGCGCTTGCGAAATGCTAGCAGCCCGTGTTCGTAACGCCGCGCCTGTATCGTCAACGCGTCGGGTGAATCGCCATACACTCTAGTCAGAGCATCGGTGATGTCAGGTATTGTCATAGAGCATCCCCTGCCACATTTGGCTCGAGTATAACATGTCGACGACACACATCCAAAGGGGTATCGACCAGAACGCGCCCACGCATTTCGTTGTCGCCTTGCATCATTGCCAGGGCTGTGATAGAATGGCGCTCCGATGGTCCAATCGTAGCCCGCCAATTCGGCGGGCCTCGTTTGTGGGCCATTTCCATCACCGGCGCCCAAGCCTGAAAGGTTACACACAACCATGGAGCCACGTACTGACGACATCCAGGTGAGCATCATCTTGCCCACCTTTAACGAAGAGTTGGCGATCTGTGGCGTTTTGGACGAGATTAGCCAGGTCATGGCGTCAACTGATATCGCCTACGAACTGATCGTCGTCGACGACGGCTCAACAGACAAGACGCGCTCTTTGTGTGAGTGCCGCTCGGATATCAGGCTCTTGTGCCACAACAAGAATCTGGGCACCGGTGCCGCTAGGACAACGGGTGTCAAGGCAGCCCAAGGGCGCGTTATCGCCATGATCGATGCCGATGGCACCTACCCGGTCGCTGCGCTGCCGGATTTGCTCGCTCGCCTCGAGCACTGCGACATGGTCATCGGCGCCCGAGAGCGCGAGATGGGGACGCTGAGGTTGCTTCGCTCCGCGGCCAAAGAGTTTATCCGCCTGTTAGCATCCTACCTGACGCGCACTCGAATTCCCGATCTGAACTCGGGCATGCGCGCCATGAAACGAGATCTGGTGCTCGAGTTCCTCGCCATACTGCCCTCGACCCACTCGTGGGTTAGCACCATCACTATGGCCTTCCTGAGCAGTGGCTATACAGTGGAGTGGATGCCGATCAGCTACCATCGGCGAATAGGGCGCTCCACGTTTCACCCTATCACCGACACTTACAACTATCTGTCGTTGGTTGTGCGCTCCATCATGTACTTTAACCCCTTGCGGGTCTTTCTCCCACTGAGCCTGGGTACGTTTCTGCTCGGCGTTGGCAAGATGATCTACGACATTTTCGCCTACAACTTTCATCTCGCTCCAACCACGGTAACACTCTTGCTTACCTCTATGCAGATCGGAGCTTTGGGGCTGTTGGCTGATCTGATCGTGCGTCGGAGCAGGCTTTGAGTCATCGGGGCGCACCCGACGTTCGGCCTCTGGCTGCCAAGTGGTTTGCACCCCGTAGAAGAACGGCTCGGTGCGAGGTTCCAGCTACATGAGTGATCGGCGTGTGATGCAGCCTCATTCCCCTCTCCTAGACCGGGTGCGCGCCCTCGGGCGCAGCAAGTGGGCTCGTAACGTGGGGCGAGCCACAGCTATCGTCTTGGTAGGGCTATCGCTCTACTATGTAGCGAGGAGCCTGATACCCGCGCTGGTTGAGCTCGAGCTCCCGGATCCCGGTGAGGCCGTCGCGCCTCTAGGGCTAGCCCTCTTGGTCGCCTTGGCTTGTACATTATTGGCCGGGGCAATCTGGCGCCTGTTCCTTTCCAGCGCCAGTTTCCAGATCCCCTGGCTTGAGGCCATCTGGCTACAGGCGACTTCAAACCTGGTCAAATACCTGCCTGGGGCCCCCTGGCAGCTAGTGGGTAGGGCTTATCTGACCGAGCGCCGAGGGGTGCCTCTAAAGGTGGTCAGCTCTATCACGTTGCTGGAAGCAGCCTGTTGGTTAACCACTGGTATCGTGGTGGCGCTAGCTCTTTTGCCATCATCGGTGTCTCTCCCAGGGCATCTGCAGTTCGCATTATGGCTGCGTTGGCCGGTTCTAGGGCTGGCGATTGGCGCCTTGGCGCTGATACCGCCACTGTCCGCTCGCTGGATGGCCTATGCATCGGACCATGGGTTATCGTGGGGGGCTATCCAAGTGCGCCCTCTCGAGTTCTGGCTCGCGTGCTTGGGCATGGTGGGGCACTGGCTCCTGATGGGTTTCGCGTTCTGGCTCGTCATCAGCGCCCTCTCGCTTGAGGGTGCTGTGCACTGGGGGCACGCTGCATCGGCGCTGGCGGCATCGTCGGCAGTGGGGCTCGTTGTGCTTTTGGCACCGGGCGGTATCGGCGTACGCGAAGCAGCACTCACTTATACCTTGGGAAACCAACTGACACTGGCCACAGCCTCACTGGTCGCTGTTGCCTCGCGGGTGCTATTTGTACTGGCCGAGCTGGTCGGTTGCCTGCTTGTCGTTACTTTGCGTGCAGCTATCGCCTCGCCCGGACTGCTCGGCCACCGCTCCAAAGGCCGCACAGCCATACCACAAAAGCATGGGATCGACTACACTGATGGGAGATTTGATTGATGCCCAAGCTCATCGAGGGATGCGTTGCGGGGCCTGAGCAGCTATTCACCCGCCCTCGCAGTAATGGATTCACAATCGGGAAGCAATGCCCCTTGTACTATGCAGCGGGACAGAGTGGGCTCTGCATCGTTGGGCCCCGGCTTCTCAGCTTGACTCCTATAGCGAGATGGCTCTACAAGGTGGTGTGCTATTGGGGTGAGAGGCTGAAGACGGGCGCAGAAGAGCAAACCCTGGTAGAGCGAAAGACCGTGTAGACTAGCGTCGCGGACAAACCTATCTCATAGCCGCCGGCCCGTCCTGCCCTCTGGTCCGGAAGTCCACACAAGCAGCGGTGACCATGCGAATTCACGATTATGTGCAACTTTGGAAGCTCGGCCGCCAGCGATTGGCATCGGAAGAGGCGTATCGCCGGCTTCAAGCTTTCCAAGCGTCGTTGCTGCTCGAGTATCTCCGCGAGCACGGCGTCACAGTGGGGGGGAAGCGGATCCTCGACCTGGGGAGTGGCACCGGTGGCTATAGTGAAGAGCTGGCACGCCACAACGCAGAGGTGATTTGCCTGGACCTGATCGAGCCAGCTGTGGCGCCGTCAGCACACTGTCACCCCATCAGAGCCGACGCGTTGGCTATCCCCATGTGTGATAGCAGCGTCGATATCGTCTTTTGCGCCAGCCTCATCGAGCACGTGCCGGAGCCGACACGCCTCCTCTCAGAGATCGAACGCGTTCTGGCGGGGGGAGGCTACTGCTATCTGAGCTTCCCTCCGTTCTATAGCCCGAGGGGCGGGCACGAATTTGCGCCATTTCACTACCTGGGCGAGTCCATCGCATTGCGCTTGACGCGCAAAGATGCTGGCCCGCAGTGGGCGCGTGAACGTTTTGGCGCCGTAGCTGCTCCCAAATCTTTTGCAGAGACCCACCAGGGTTGGGGGCTGTACAGAATGACCATCGGCCGCGCCAAGCATCTGCTCGCGTCGACCAAGCTGGACCTGGTGGATCTCTCGACACGCTACATGCCCGTGAGCTTTGTCCGATGGCCGCTGCTATCCGAGCTGCTCACTTGGCATGTGCAGTTCCTGCTGGCGAAGCGATCGTCACGCTCCGTATAATCAGCGTTCCGGCGAGACCTCACCTAGCTTCGCGTCAAACACTACGCGCCGCGAGGGAGTACATGTACTTGAGGGGTGTTCCATGGACCTGAGAGTCTGCATTCTGACAACTGCGTTCCCGCGCTGGCCTGGCGATGGCCAGGGCGCGTTCGTGTGGGAGCTTGCCCGCGCACTGACGCATCGAGGCGTTCAGGTCCGCGTAGTGGCCATGCACAGCCCCGACACCCGGCGACACGAGGTGATAGAGGAGGTCGAGATCGTGCGCCCTCGGTACTGGTGGCCGGAGCGCTGGGAGATGTTGCGCAGAGACGGGATCGGGGGATTGCCCGTCACGTGGGAAAAGTATCCCTGGTTGCGTCTGCAACTGCTCCCCTTTGGCGTTGTGCATACCCTCGCAGGAGCTTGGTATGCTCGATCTTGCGACTTGGTGCACGCCCAATGGACGCTGTCCGCTGCGACAGCCGGGCTGGGGCGGTTGGTCCATCAGCGCCCGGTCGTCGCCACTCTACATGGTAGCGATATTTTTCAGGCAACCAAACTGCCGCTGGTGACGTGGCTCACCAGACGCGCCTTACGAAGCTGCGACCGCGTGATGGCCGTGAGCAAGGCCTTGGCCAAGGCTGCAGCTTCAGCCGGGGTCATCATGGAGCAGCAGGTTAACGTGGTGCCCAACGGCGTGGATGTGAACAAGTTCGCCCCGGCCGCAGCTGCCGAGCGCGAGAACATTATCCTGTACGTGGGTTCCTTCATCGAGAGGAAAGGGCTCGGATGCCTGCTCGAAGCCATGCCCGAGACGCTTCGCGCGCTGCCAGGATACAGGCTGGTTCTTCTGGGAGAAGGCCCACAGAGACCGCTGCTGGAGAGCGCGGCGAAAACTCTAGGGATTGCGGATCGCCTCGAGTTTGTACCCTTTTTGCCACACGACGAGGTGCGCGACTGGATGCAACGCGCCAAGCTTCTCGTGCTGCCCTCCACCGAAGAAGGAATGGGTGTGGTGCTTTTAGAGGCGCTTGCATGCGGTACACCAGTGGTGGCCAGCGCAGTGGGCGGCATTGTAGAGGTAGTGAGTCCCGATGTGGGCGCCCTGGTGCCGCCCGCCGACCCGCTCACTCTAGCCCGGGCGATCATCGAGGCGCTGTATGATCCCACCAATTGGGCCAGCCTCAGCCGCGCAGCGCGTCAACGAGCCGTATCGTGCTACGCATGGGATCACATCGCCGAGCAGTTCATTGCGCAGTACCGTGCCGCCCTGGAGGCTCGCCGTGGGGGGTGAGGGCCTGAAGCGCTGGTTGGCCGGCAACCGCCAGCGAATTGCGCGGGACCTGATGGCATCCCCGAACCGGAGGCTCTTCTCCGCTTCTGTGTACGCTCAGTACCGTGCCGCTGTGCCGCTGATTCGGTGCTATGCCAAGGGCCAGTTGATCGACCTGGGGTGTGGCGAGATGCCCTTCCGAGACTGTCTCCAAGCAGTGACGGAATACCACACCTTGGATCTTTGGCCACGGACACAAGTAACCTATGAGGCGGACATACAAGACATGGCCATCGTGCCCGATGCCGCCTACGACACTGCCATCTGCTTCGAGGTACTGGAGCATGTTCCCGATCCACACAAGGCAATGCGCGAGGCCTATCGTGTCCTGAGGCCCGGAGGTCACCTTCTGCTCCCGCAGAAGGGTCTGGAGATTCAGCGCCCGCTGCTCCGAGGACACCAGCACCAGCACCCCAAAGCCAGCGGACTGGTAGTGGCTTAAATCCTGCACCGCCGTCTCCAGGCTGGCTCCGAAGGAGGGGAGCTGCTTGGCCATCAGGGACAGCACGCCCATCACGCTCTTGGCGTTGATGATCTTGTC
>CAYOUT010000009.1:0-119929 GCA_964407215.1 uncultured Anaerolineales bacterium
GCCCCAGTAGCTCAGAGGATAGAGCAGAGGTTTCCTAAACCTTGTGCCGGGGGTTCGACTCCCTCCTGGGGCACTACACGGGATGCAACAGATAGAGCCTCCTCGCGCCCAAGCTGCGTGAGGAGCCTTTTGTTTCCGGAGGTTACCGTGCATCGCGAACGCGCAGAGGATAGCACAGAACCGCCGGCGGCCCAAGTGATGCTGGAATACGACGCGGCGCCTCCGTGGCACATCCAGCATACCGAAAGGCGACGGGGAGCCTGGATCCGCCGCGGGGGTTACCAGCGGACGCCACCCGCCCACACAGGTGGTCACTCGGCTGGGGCGCCCATCGTACGCTTGGAAATCGATTGAGAGCATGTTACCATCCAGGGTAACCAAACTGAAAAGGGGTGGAGCCATGATCAATGAACACGATGTAGCGCCAGATTTCCGTCTGGCGTCGGACGAGGGCGAGACGGTCCAGCTATCCTCTTTTCGCGGCAAAAAAGTGGTGTTGTATTTCTACCCCAAGAACAACACGCCGGGTTGCACCACGGAGGCATGCAGCTTTCGCGACGATTACGCACAGTTCACCATGCACGGCGCCGTGGTCATCGGCATCAGCCCCGACGGGGTCGAATCTCATCGCAAGTTTCGCGCCAAGCTCGGGCTGCCCTTTTACCTGCTGAGCGACCCCGATCATGAGGTGGCCGAGGCCTATGGCGCTTGGGGCGAGAAGAAGCAGTTTGGACGCGTCTACGAGGGGATCATCCGCTCGACCTTTATCATCGACGAACAGGGCCTGGTCATCAAAGCGTTCCGTCAGGTCAAGCCCGCGGGGCACGCGCAAGAAGTGTTGCAGTACCTGTAGCGGCGTTGCGTGCTCCATGCGACAGGTGCTGGCGGGCTGTGCGCGGCCCACGAACATCAAGGCCTCAACGCGCCAAGTCGCGTCTTGAGGGGGGCGCCCGGCAACCGGCGACTTGGCGATGAAGCACTGCAATGGAGCCTGTTTTCTGGTGGAACAAGCCAGCATGGGGCAGCCACGGGCCGACCAGCTGGAGATTAGCCCCACAGGGCCGTTTTACGGGGCCAGGGTGCGCCCAGCACAAGGGATCCTCGGCCAGCGCGAGTGAGAACTGCTGGCCGAGGAGGGATTGGCTCTGCAGGCGTTACGGGTGCGCGGCCTCCGTGCGGTACAACGACGGTCTGGCGCCTACCTTTAGCCTGCCGGCCGGCGCCTACGCCACCAACGTTCCGTGCAAAATGACCAAAACTTGCTGACAGAGACGCCTAGCCTAACCGAGACGTGCTAGAGCGTCCTCCAGGGTGGGCTTGCCGATCTCTTGCAGTTCGTAGCGCACACGCTGAGCGGGATGGGTGATATCGAGCAGGCCGCCGAGGTCGATGGGTGTCGCGATGAGCACCAAGTCGCAAGGCGTAGCGTTGATGGTCTCCTGTAGCTCGTGCATCTGCGTAGCGCCGTAGCCCATAGCGGGCAACACCGAGCCGATGTTGGGATAGGCGTTATAGGTGGCTGTGATAGACCCCACAGCATAAGGCCGCGGATCCACCATCTCGGCAGCGCCGAAACGTTTGGCAGCCACCACCCCCGCCCCGTATGACATCTCTCCGTGGGTCAGCGTGGGGCCATCCTCGATAACCAGCACGCGCTTACCCTGGATCGCCTGTGGGGCCTCTACGAAAATGGGCGAGGCCGCCTCGATGAGCATCACGTCGGGGTTCACCTCGAACGCATGCTGGCGCACCTGTGCGATAGAGTGCGCATCGGCCGAGTCGACCTTGTTCACCACGATGACATCGGCCATACGGACGTTCACCTGGCCGGGATAGTAATCGAGCTCGTGGCCGGCACGCAGCGGATCGGCCACCACGATGTGCAGGTCGGGCTTGTAGAAAGGCAGGTCGTTGTTGCCCCCATCCCAGATGATGACGTCCGCCTCCGCCTCGGCCTCGCGCAGGATGCGTTCATAGTCCACGCCAGCATAGACCACAATCCCCCGCTCCAAGTGGGGCTCGTACTCTTCGCGCTCCTCGATCGTGCACTCGTACCGATCCATATCCTCTCGCGTGGCAAAACGCTGCGACGCCTGCGCCGAGAGATCACCGTAGGGCATGGGGTGTCGCACCACCACAACGCGCTTGCCGGATGCGATGAGAAGGTCGGCCACGCGGCGCGTGGTTTGGCTTTTCCCGCTGCCCGTGCGCACAGCGCAGACGGCCACAACGGGCACCCGCGCCGAGAGCATGGTCGCTGCGGGCCCCATCAGGCGAAAATCGGGCCCAGCTGCCAGTGCGAGCGAGGCCTTGGCCATCACCTGCTGATGCGATAGGTCGCTGTAGGCCAAAATAACCTGCTGCACACCCATCCGGCTGATGAGGGCCTCGAGCTCGGTCTCGGGATAGATGGGAATACCTTGCGGATACAGTGATCCGGCCAAATCGGGCGGGTAGACCCGCCCATGGATATCGGGGATCTGGCTGGCGGTAAAGGCCACCACCTCGTAAGCCGGGTTATCGCGCAGATATACGTTGAAATTGTGGAAATCCCGGCCGGCCGCTCCCATGATCAACACTCTCGTCCTGGACATCGCGGAAAACTCCTCTTTTCGATCTTGTGGGGGTGCGACAACAACGGGCCGCCGAGCCCCCAATGGTTCCTCGACGGCCAAAGTATACTCCACAATTGAACAGAGGGGTTAGTTCCGCCCTTGGGTGTAACCCCACGCCCGGCGCTTAGGCCTCCTCAGCGGGCTTGCCGATGAGGGCGATACGGGCCAGTATGATACCCACCTCGTAGAGCAACAACAACGGCAGCATCACAATCATCATATTCACCGGGTCGGGCGTGGGCGTCACCACGGCCGCGATGATGGAGTTGATGAGGATGGCGAACTTGCGGAACTTGGAGAGCTTTTGCGGTGTGATCAGGCCCAATTTCGCCAGAAAGAACATCAAGAGAGGTGTCTGAAAGATGATACCCATCCAGAACAATACGCGCGTCACAAAAGAGATATACGCATCCAGGCTCCATCGGTTCTCGATGATCCCCTCTAGAAACCCCTGCATAAAGTTGATCGCCACCGGCAGCATAATAAAGGCAGCGAACGCGACGCCAGCCGCAAAACAAATCGTGGCACCCGGCAGGAGAAAATAGAGGTACTTGCGCTCCTCCGGCAAGAGCCCCGGCAACATGAAACACACGATCTGGTAGATGATCACGGGCATAGCGATGATGACGCCGCCAATGAGCGCCACTTGGAAATACACCAGCATGCCTTCAGTGGGCCCCAGAGTTTGTGGCACATAAGACCCCAGCGGGAGCGTGAGCACTTTGATGGCTTGAGGCGCGATGACGACACTGAGCCCCGTGCCGATAGCCAGGGCGATGAACGCCTTGAGGAGGCGAGAGCGCAACTCATTCAAGTGTTCGAATAGAGTGAGTTCCGTGTCCTTCATGGGATGCTCTCCTCGGGCTCACGCAGGCCGTCTCCCGAAACAGGTTCGGCCTGTTCAGAAACAGGTTCGGCCTGTTCAGAAACAGGTTCGGCCTGTTCAGAAACAGGTTCGGCCTGCTCAGAAGCAGGTTCGGCCTGCTCAGAAGCAGGTTCGGCCTGCTCAGAAGCAGGTTCGGCTTGCTCAGAAGCAGGTTCGGCTTGCTCAGAAGCAGGTTCGGCTTGGATAACCAACACCTCGTTCACTTTTACGGCTTCTGCGTCTTGGCCCTCGGCAACGAACTGCGTGCCTCGGACCTCCACGGGCTCATCATCGGCGGCGGATGGGCTTGAGGGCTTTTGAGCGGTCGCTCGCGGCTGTGTCCGCGTGGGTGTAGCGGATGGTGATACGGCTGGCTCGCCCGGAGAGGCTGCCGGCGCGGCGGTTTGGGAAGCGGCATCCGCTGCAGCCGCGGAAGCCACCGGTGTCGTCTCCTCTTCCCCGGTCGCGGGCTTGGCCTTCCTGGGGTCCAGATCCAGTGCGTCGCGCACATCGCTCAGATCAAAGGTCTGACGCACCTCGTCGAGATCGAAATCGAACGCCTCACGAAACTCGCTTTTAACGTCCTGGCTCATGCGCCGTAGCGTCGCGAGCATCTTGCCCGCCTCGCGGGCGAAATCGACCATGCGCTCAGGGCCAACAACGAGCACTGCAATGATGAGGATAACCAGTATTTCACCGGTACCGATGCCGAGAAAGTTCATGATGGCTGAGCACCTCTGGGCTCCGAAGGCTCTTCTGCAGGCAGAACTGCGGCCTCGGGCGAGGCAGGGGAATCGAGATCCGCGGATTGGAAGGCAGTCAATAGCTCCTGTTTTTTAGCAAGCAGGGTTCCCAACACGCCGTTCACGAATCGGCTCGAGCTATCGCTGCCGAAAAGCTTGGCAAGCTCCACGGCCTCGTTGATGGCCACCTTGGGCGGAGCGCTACAGTCAACCATCATCTCATAGGCCGCGAGACGCAAGATGTTGCGATCGACAGGAGCCATCTGTTCGATCGGCCACTCGGGCGCGATACGGTGGATGACATCATCCAACACCGGCTGATAGCGTAGAACCCCAAAGACGATCGCGCGACAAAAGGACTCTCCCGAGGTCGGAAGGGGGGTCTCTTTCAGACGCTCGTCCAGGGTTACCCGCGCGTCATGGTGAGCAGTATCGATCTCGAAAAGTGCCTGCAGGGCAGCGACTCGGGCCCTCCGCCTTACCTTCAAGTTCTATCTCCACTAACGCGTACCTATTCCGCCTCGAGTGCGGATTCGACCTCTTCAATGTGCACGTTCACTGCGAGCACCGGCATGCCGATCGTCCGGGCCACGCGTGTCTGCACTTGGCGGCCCAGTTCGTAGAGGTTCAGGTCGTGCTTGGCCACAAGGTACAAATCCACCGACACCGCGTCGTCCACCACGTCGATGCGCACACCATCGCCCGCGCTTTTCCCCTTGAGTAGACGATCGACTCCGCTGGAAAGATCGCGGTACATGCGCGCAACGCCCGGCACACTCAACGCCGTCAAGCGAACAGTGGTCGCGAGTACTTCGGGAGATATTCGCACCGATCCCAGTCTATCTGACATAGTATAACATCTCCTCAGCTCTGGCTCGCTCGGGCGTCGGCAAAAGAGGCAATTGGGACGGCTCCTCCGAGAGAGAAAAAAAGGGCCGAGAAGCCTACGCCTCAGGCGGCCCTACTACCATGCCCACCGTCAAGCCTTTGGCCAGGCACCTCGAGCCCCCTCTCTTGGCGAACCTACCGCGCACACACCGCCAGGGTTTGGCAGCCTAAACCTCGAACCCGCCTGGGGTTAGCCCTCGCTCGCCACCTCGATCGCAGTCCTGCCGCGGTACGTGCCACAGTTCGGGCACGCATGATGCGGCAGACGAGGCGTATGGCAGGAGGGGCACTCGACCAGTTTGCGCGCGCGCAGAGCGTCGTGGCTCCGGCGCCGATGGGTGCGGCCGCGAGATTGTCTTTGTTTCGGAAGCGGAGTCATGTATCCGAGATTCCTTTCGAATTGATTGATCAGGTTTCGTCCCGAGACTCGAGTAGCTTGGTCAGCACTTCGAGCCTTGGGTCTATTCTCTCACTATTGCAATCACAAGACCCATAGTTCAAATTGCTCCCACAGATGGAGCACAAGCCTGCACAATCGGGACGGCAGAGGGAGCCATCCACCTGGACCAACACGGCATACTGCCGCAGTAGTTCACCGAGATCCAAGATATGGCGCTCGTCAATCACCAGCTCGGGGCTCTCCCCGATAGGGGGAAGGCGCACCCCGGTCTCGATATCCATCGAGGGGACGAACTCCTCCTCGAACTCGATGTCCATCCTTTCCGTGACAGCATCCAGGCAACGTCGGCATTCGTGCGTGAGCCGCATCTGTGCGGCCCCCCGGGCGAGAATCCCCGTGGCGATTCGAAGCAACACCACTTCGCCCGTCACGGACGCGGGACCCGGATTCAGAGGGTCGATGTCATACAGGTCGCCCTCGATAGCATATGTACGAGTTGCCCCGACACCCTCTTTTAGGAGCTGAGCAACGTTATATCTCATTACAGTACCTTGATAACAGAACTTGATATGGGTTGATTATAGGCAAGGGGAGTACTATGTCAAGATTCGGGCTGGTCAACACGCTCACCGCCCTGCTGGCCAGAGCTTTCACGAGCGAGGTCGCCTGGTGCCGTTTCGCGATGCTGCGATCCTGACGGCTCCTAGCCGCTCATCCGGCTGCTCGCCTTCGTCAGCCTCTCCCCCTGCGCTGCGCCCCTCCAATGTGTTCAGCCCATTGCGAATCACCACTTCCAGCTCGGCCACCCAGTTGGCCAGCTCGCGCAACTTGGCGACCGCGTACTCATCGGCGCCGGCGCGTATGCTCTCCGCCTCTTGTTGTGCGGCCCTGAGAATTGCGTCAGCTCTGGCCTCCGCGGCCCGGAACAGGTCGCTCTCGCTGATCTGACGAATCGCCTCGGCCCGCGCCTGCGCCAGGATCTCGCCCGCCTCTCGCTGTGCGTCGCCGATGCACCGGTCCCTATCGAGCTGGAGCTCCTTGGCTTGCCGGATCTCCTGAGGCAGCGCGATACGCAGCTGGTCAATGATGTTCAGCACAGCGTCCTCGTCCACAACCACCATACGGCTCAGAGGAAGCCGCTTGCTATTCTCCAAGAGCTCTTCGAGCTTGTCTACCAGTTGCAGGATGTCGATAGGAACCACCCCCCTCAAAAGGCTAGAGCCCGGTCACAATGCGGTCGCGGCGTGAACTGGCGTCAGCGGCGGGATGCAGTGCGCAGATACAGCGCGTCTGCGACGTGCGGCGGGACGAACTCGGCGATGGGCCCCCCGGCTAGTGCGATCTCTTTGACGATGGAGGAGCTCAGAAAAGCATGTTCCAGACTGGTCATCAGGCACACTACTTCAATATCCGGCGCCATCTTGCGATTGCTCAAGGCCATCTGGTATTCGAGTTCGAAATCCGAGATGACTCGCAGGCCACGCACGATGACCCGAGAACCTCGCTTGCGACAGAAATCCACCGTGAGCTCGCCATAGCTCTCCACGGTGATTTTTGGGCACTCTGCAAAGGCCTGCTGTGCCATAGAGACCCGCTCTCCTATGGAGAACATCAAGTTCTTGTTGGACCGGTCGTAGATGGCGACGATAACACGGTCAAACAGCCTGGCCGCACGCTTGGCGATATCTACATGGCCCGCGTGCACGGGATCAAACGTTCCGGGATAGATAGCGACGGACAAAGAGATGCCTCCCTAGGAGAGCTCCTGTTGAGCCCAAAAGTGTCGAACGCTGGCAGCCACGATCTGGTGCTCCGGCTGGCTGAGCTCCGGATCGCGCTCGTAAAGCTGCATAGCCTGAGCGCGGGCCTCCTCCAGGATCGCCGTGTCGCTCAGCTTGGCGATTTTGAGAAGGGGGAGACCGTGCTGGCGCACCCCGAAAAAGTCGCCGGGGCCGCGCATCTCCAGGTCTTTCTCCGCCAACACGAAACCGTCGTTGGTCTCCTCCATGATGCGCAACCGCGCCAGCCCGTCGGGCGACGCGTCGCTGGCCAGCAGAATGCAGTAGGAGGCGTGCTCGCCTCGCCCCACGCGGCCCCGGAACTGGTGCAGCGTGGCCAGCCCGAACCGCTCCGCCCCCTCGATGAGCATCACGGTAGCGTTGGGTACGTCTATGCCCACCTCCACCACCGCGGTAGAAACCAAGATGTGATAGGCACCGGCCTTAAAGTCGGCCATTATCTGCTCTTTCTCGTCGGCGCTCACCCGCCCATGGAGCAGGCCCACGCGCAGATCGGGAAAGATGTCCTCCTGAAGCCGCCGATGTTCCGAGACAGCGGCCTTGGCGTCCAGCTCGTCCGACTCTTCCACCAGCGGGCAGATCACAAAAGCTTGCCGCCCCTCTCTCACCTGCGCCGAGATAAAGGAGTAGATTCGCTCGCGCGAGCGATGGTCGCGCACAGCTGTGATGATCTCCTGGCGATTCGGCGGCATCTCGTCCAGCACAGAGACGTCCAGATCACCATAGACCGTCAACGCCAAGGTTCTGGGGATCGGTGTAGCGCTCATCGCCAACAAGTGAGGCTGGCGGTCGATAGCTTTAGCCCGCAGAGCGCCGCGCTGGGAGACGCCGAACCGATGCTGTTCATCCACCACCACCAGCCCCAAGCGCGCAAACTCGACATCCTTTTGGATCAGCGCGTGGGTGCCAACCGCCACCTGCGCCTCGCCAGAGGCGACCTCCTCCTGTGCTCGGCGCTTTTCCGCCGCCGGCAGGCTCCCCACCAATAATGTGCTCCGGATATCCGGTTCTCCTGCCAGCATGCTGCTGATGGTCTGATAGTGCTGCTCCGCCAAGATGGAGGTGGGAGCCATGATCGCTGCTTGCAACCCGTTGCGCACTGCAGCGAGAATGGCGGCTGCGGCAACCACAGTCTTGCCCGACCCCACATCACCCTGCAATAAGCGATTCATAGGCGCGGGCTTGGCCAGATCGCCCAAAATAGCGTCTATGGCCCGCTGTTGAGCGCCGGTGAGCTCGAAAGGCAATCCCTCGCTGAAGCGCTCGAGGGCGCCCTCTGGCATCTCCAGCGCCCAGCTGGTTTGAGATTGTCGTTCCTGGCGGTAGCGCAAGATGCCCAACTGCAGCAAAAAGAACTCGTCGAAACAGAGCCGACGACGCGCCTGCTCCAGCTGCTCGGCATCGTCGGGAAAGTGAATCTGCTCCAACGCTCTGCCGAGCCCCGTCAGGCTGGTAGCTTTGAGCATGTCCGCAGGCAGTGGATCGGTGATGCGCGGCACCCAGTCATCCAGCACACCACGGATCAAGCGGCGCAACCACCGCATGCGGATCCCCTCGGTGAGGCCATAGATCGGCACCAGCCTGCCTGTGTGCAGCAGCTTGCGCTCCAGGGGCTCCCATTCGGGTGAAGTAAAAGTCAGCCGGCCCAGGAACTCGTCCACACGACCGCTGATCACCACCTCCACCCCCACGGGAAGTTGCTTCTCGAGGAAGGGCTGATTGAACCAGCTCACCTCGATGGCGCCCGAGCCGTCGCGCAGCACGCACCGTGTGACGACGGTGCCGCCACGCGAACGATAGGTGCGCACCTCGCTCACGATACCGGCGATACTGACATCCTCGCCCAACGTTAACCGGTTGATGACCTTGAGTTGGGTGAAATCATCGTAACGACGCGGCAGGTGGTACAGTAGGTCGCGAATGGAGTTGAGCCCCAAGCGGGCCAAGCGTTTCTCGGTGACTGTGCTCACACCGCGCAACGCGGTGATGGGCGAACTCAACGTCACCTCACCCCCTGCTGGCGCACGCCGCCTGACAGCACGCCTGGCCCGCGAGGCACCCTGCCCGGGCGCGGCGAGGCGCTGGCTGGCCTCCGCTCGCGTCGCACGCTGCGCTTCAGGTAACGGGCACACCTCCTCTGGCGAGGAGCTACGGTCTTTTTCGGCCGTCGGTGTTTCCTCCGCGCTCTGCATCGCGTTGGGCGCAAGAGGCTGGGCGACGTCCGCCAGCAGTGCGTCCAGCATTCTGCGAATCACCGCCTGGCGTTCTGGCGCGGCCATCCCCCCGTAATCCGCCAACGCACGCACGATATCGTCCACTGGAAGAGAGTGCTCGATCTGAGCGGACTCCTCTTGGGCTTCACGCTCCCAATAGGCGAGAAATCGGTCGAGCCCTCCAATCACTGCGCGATCGCGACACCCCTGTTCGTATTCGAGATGAAGGATGCGCGCCAGCTTGTCGTATGCCGATGCCATGAATAAGGATGACTCCCCGAATAGCGCCCGACTGGCCGCTATTCTTAGCTGCTGAATGCGACGATGCCGAGAGCGCGGGGACCGACAAGGCTCCCAAACACGGGGCCATAGACCCGAGCTACCACATTATGCTGGGAGAACTGCTCTTGCAGAAGCGCCAATAGGTCCTCCGCCATCTCGTTGCGGTCAGTGTAGAGCACCGCCAGCTCCTTGAGATCCATGAACTCGGCGGCGAACTCACACAGCCTTTCCACCGGGGTCCCCTTGGTACGCTGCCTGCGCAAGGGCGTCATTTCGCCCCCCTCCAGCATGAGAAGCGGCCTGAACTCGGCTGTGGTATAGTCCTCATAGTTCGCGGGCATCAATCCCGCGCGTTGGAGGAAATCGTCCGAATCGGGATAGAACGTTAAATACGTGCGCGCCATGAGGCCGCGCAAAAGGCGTACAACCTGGGCTCCTGTGGCACCATCCCGACCCGCTCTGGCCGCTTCGCGCACCAACACGCCCTGTGCCTCGGTGGCGAACTCGGAATCTATCACGGCGACACGTGCGCGCCCAAGAAAGGTGGTGCGAGCTTGGTTGGCCACCTGAACGGTGCGGTTCAGCCCCGACGCGATGTGGATCGAGACGATATCACCCGGTTCACGAGCCAGCGCGCCATAGGTTTCGATGAATTCTTGTGGGCTCGGTGGGAGCACAACCGGGGTGGCCAAGCCACCGTTGGAGCGCCCGCCCTTCATAAGGCGCTGATGAAACGCCGCACAGTCGAGCTCCGGTCCATCCACCAAGATTTCGTTGCCCAGCTTGATTCGTAGAGGCAGTACGGTAACCCCTAGCGCTGCCGCCTCCTCCACGTCGAGCTCTGCAGCGCTATCCGTAACGATCCTGGCTCCGGCCATAGTTGGCAGTTCCCCCCGCAACGCCTTTCAGAAGCATCTATCACTCGATAGAGATGATGCAGAAATAGTGAGCCTGCCCACCGTTGATAACCTCAACCTCGAGTTCGGGATAGCGGGCCCGTGTGTGCTCCGCGAGCTCCTCGGCCTCTTCAAGCGTCATCTCCTCACCATAGTAGATAGTGAGTATCTCATAGTCCTCGACCTCCATGCGCTCATAGAGGTCCATCGCCACTGGGATTATGTCCTCGCCCGCAGTGACCAGGTTGTCGTTCAAAAGACCGATGATCTGCCCCTCCTCAATGGAGAGTCCGTTCACCTGCACAGAGCGCACAGCCCGGGTGATCTCGGCGGATTGCACCTGTTTGCTGGCCTCGAGCATGGCCGCGAGGTTAGTCTCCAAGTCCAGCTGATAGTTGAGCGCCAGGAGGCTCGCGATTCCCTGTGGCACCGTCTTGGTGGGCACCACGGCCACCCGCTTGGACGACAATGTCTTGGCTTGCTCAGCAGTCAGAATGATGTTCCCGTTGTTGGGCAGTACAATCACCTCATCGCGGGGCACACGTTCGATGGCCGTCAGCAGATCCTGTGTGCTGGGGTTCATGGTCTGCCCGCCGGGCACCACAATGCTCACGCCGAGGCTCTCGAACACGCGCTGCAACCCCTCGCCCGCAGCGACGGCCACGACGCCGATCTCTCCCATGGGGTCGGGAACAAGGGGGCCAAGCGCTTCGGGTTCAGCGACCGATTGGCCCGCCATGAACTCTTGGTACTGCAGCTGCATGTTCTCGATGATAACGGCCGTCACCTGCCCCTGACTGATGCCGTACTCTAGCACCAGCCCGGGGTTATCGCTGTGGACGTGCACCTTGACCGCCTGCTCATCGCCCACCACAAGAACCGAATCGCCCATAGTGGCGATCCAGTCGCGGATTGCATCCACATTCAGGTTGGCCCCTTGAATGATAAACTGGGTGTCATAGTTGTACTCGCCGCCGATATCGTGCGCGTGTTCGGCGACTTCCGCCACGGTAGCCAGTGCCTCGATACGCTCTCCCCGCATATCGCGCAGGATCCCCTCCAATAGAACGACAAAGCCCTGGCCGCCGGCATCCACGACGCCGGCCTCTGCGAGCACCGGAAGCAGACTGGGTGTGCGCTGCACCGAGCGCCGGCCTTCTGCGAGGGCGGCCTCGGCCACATCCACCAATGTTGCGTCACTTCGGTCCGCCTCGCGGCAAGCCGCCTGCGCCGCCTCACGCACGACCGTGAGGATGGTACCCTCTACCGGCTTCATCACTCCTTTGTACGCCGTGGTGGCCCCCTCGGTCAACGCTTGCGCAAAGCCCGCCGCATCGAGCTCCAGTTTACCATCCAGGGCGCGAGCCAAGCCACGCAGCACTTGAGACAGAATGACGCCCGAATTCCCGCGAGCACCCATCAGCGCGCCATGCGACAATACGTGCATCAGCTCTGACACCGTGTCATAAGAGCGCCCATTCGTCTCGTTGAGTGCGGCCTGCATAGTGAGAGACATATTGGTGCCGGTATCGCCGTCGGGGACCGGAAAGACGTTCAGCGCATTAACGCTGGGCACGTTGTGCTCCAGCCAGGCGCTGCCCGCCCGAAGAGCTCGCAAAAAGTGCTCCGCATCACAGGCGCCGCCAAGGGGTTGGCCAGGCGATTCCGAGGCGGGCACTGGCCTGGAGCTCTGCTTGGTGTCGTGTGTGATGGGCGGCGTGGTCAATACAGTATACCTCCGCTAACGAATAGGTGCGGTCGCAGTATGTGGCGATGCTAATCCCGGTTGCTGATGCGCAACCCCTGAACATGCACGTTGACCTCGGCAACCGGCATGCCAAGGGCCTTTTCCACGTTGAATTTGACGCTTTGCATCACCATATTGGCGACCTCACAGATTCGTGTGCCGTACTCAACCACGATATAGAGATCGATGGCGATCCTGTCATCAACGAGCTTGACTTCCACGCCGCGGTGGTAGTTGCCCACCTGGAGGATCTCCGCGATCCCGTCACGCAGCTTGGTGGCGGACATCCCGACGACGCCGTAGCAGCTGAGCACAGCCTCTCCCGCGATACTGGCGATCGCTCGAGGTGACACTTCGATTCTCCCCACCGTGGAATGCTCACTCATGGTCGTCTCCTGGGCATCCTGTTTGCAGTCACGCGACGTTTATGGTATCATAACCGTCGCTCTCAATGCAAATCATCTGGGCCCGCACTGGTGCCCGATCAGACGGAAAGGGGGTACCCCACATGGCCAAGTGCGATAGATGCGGAAAAGGGCCACAATTCGGGCACAACGTGAGCCACTCCAAGCGCCGTACCAACCGTCGCTGGCTGCCGAACATCCAAAAAGTCACGACAATGGTGGACGGCAGGCGCGTTAGGATGAGCCTCTGCACGCGTTGCATGCGAACCCTGCACAAAGGTTAGCGTGCCACAACCCCGCGAGGGGCATACTCACACAACAGCCCGCACGACGGCCAGCTTTACACTGCGTGAGCTGGCCTTTTTCGTTGCCTCTCCGCTCGAACCGGCGAGAGACCTCCCCACACAGGTCAGCTCTCTATAGCCGCTCTCAAGCGGCGCATGGCGGCTTGCACCCCATCATTACTGCTGAATACAGCCGCGCCCATCACCAGCATGTCAGCGCCAGCATCGACCGCGCTGCGAATAGTGCGAGCGTTAATGCCGCCATCCACTTCGATAAGGGTCTCCAGACCGCGCTCGTCCAGCATACCGCGCAGGCGCCTCACTTTGTCCAGCGTACTGGGAATCAGCTTCTGGCCCCCAAAGCCCGGGTTCACCGTCATTACGAGGATCAGATCCACAGCATCCAACACCTCCTCCAGCGTGATGAGGGGTGTTGCAGGGTTCAACGTCACGCCGGGCCTGGCCCCCGCTTCGCGAATCTGTTCCAAGGTCCGATCCAGATGGGGACAGGTCTCCACGTGCACCACGATCAAGTCCGACCCAGCCTCGGCGAACTCGTCGATATAGCGCTCCGGCTGCTCGATCATCAGGTGCGTGTGTAGGGGCAGGCGCGTCACGGGGCGCAGCGCGCGCACCACCAACGGCCCGATGGTGATGTTGGGCACAAAGTGGCCATCCATCACGTCCACATGAACGGCATCAGCCCCTGCAGCCTCGGCCTCGCGCACCTGCTCGCCCAAGCGAGCGAAATCAGCCGAGAGGATCGAGGGCGATATCTGGATTCGTCTACCGTCTCTACTCATACCGTACTGGCCTCCCTAAGGTCGGGGGTTGGGCCGCCTGCCGCGAAGCTGACCACAAGCTGCGCAGATATCGGCGCCGCGGCTGGCTCGCACCGTCGTCTCGATGTGGGCCTCAGCCAGCATCCGTTGAAAGCGCAACACGCGCTCCTGCGGCGGCGGTTCACACCGAGCTCCGGCAGCGTCGCTGTCACCATCCACCGGGTTTACCGGTATCAAGTTGACGTGACACAACATCCCCTGCAAAAGCTCGGCAGTGCGTCGAGCGTGTTCATCGCTATCGTTCAGGCCATCCACCAGCGCGTACTCAAAAGTGACGCGCCGGCCCGTACTATCCGTGTACCGCCGACACGCTGTCAGTAGGCTGGTCAACGGGTAGCGCCGATTGATGGGCATCAGGCGGCTTCGCAGTGCATCATCCGGCGCATGTAGAGACACCGCCAGCCCCACGCCCGTGGCTTCCCGCGCCAGGCGCTCGATACCCGGCACGACGCCGGCGGTGGACAGGGTAAAGCGCCGCATCCCGAGCCCCAGCCCTTCCGGATGGTTCAGGTTGGCGATAGCCTGCAAAACGGCGTCCAGGTTCAACAAGGGCTCGCCCATCCCCATCAGGACCACGTTGGTCACTGCCGCGCCCTCTGCCCGCAAAAGGCGCGCGTAGAACAAGAGCTGTTCAACGATCTCACCGACACGCAGGTTCCTGACAAACCCCGCTCGGCCTGTAGCGCAAAAGACGCAGCCCAGTGAGCAGCCGATTTGTGACGATGCACACACGGTGTTGCGTCCTTGATGCCGCATGAGCACCGTCTCCAGCAGCTGGCCATCGGCAGTTAGGAGCAGCACCTTCTCGGTGAGGCCGTCCTCAGAGCGCAACCGATCCAACGGCTCCAGGCCGCCCACAGTAGCCTCCGCTAAAAGCCGCTGGCGCAACGCCTTGGGCAGATTGTGCATAGCCTCGGGTGTATCAACCAACCGGCTGTACAACCAGTGCCATATCTGCTGCGCGCGGAACCGTGGCTCGCCCCAGCGCCTCAGCGGCGCCTCCAGCTCATCGCGGGGTAGATCCAGCAGATCGATGCGGTCTTCGAGTGCCGTGGCCATCAGCAGACTCTAGTCGCGCCGGCGTCCGCCGGTCAAGATGAACAGATAGTACAGGACCGTCGAAATAGCCTGGAACGCGGCCGCCACGTAGGTGAGGGCCGCAGCGCCCAGCACATCGCGCACGCCCTTTTCCTCATCCACCGTGGTGAGGCCGCCTTGGTTGAGTATGGCGATAGCGCGTTTGCTGGCATCAAACTCGACCGGCAACGTAACGATCGAAAAGACGGCCGTTGCTGAAAAAAGCAGGAGCCCAATAAGCGCCAGGTTGGGAATCGGTAAGAACAGGCCGGCCATAAAAATTATGGGGCCCAACCAGGAACCCAGTTGCACCACAGGCACCATACCAGAGCGCAGCTTCAGCGGCGTGTACTGCTGTGCGTCCTGTATGGCATGGCCCACTTCGTGTGCCACGATCCCGAGGGCAGCCACCGATGGCGAACGTGCAACGCCCTGCGATAAATAGAGCGTCTTGTTGCGCGGATCATAGTGGTCCGTGAGCGTTCCGCGCGTCTCCTGGATGCCCACGTGGTGCATGCCGTTGGCCGCCAGCAGTCTTTGCGCCGCCTCCACACCGACAATGTTGGTCCGATTGCGCACACGCTGGTATTTCTGATACACCGTCTGCACCCTGTACTGCGCGTACAACCCGAGCGCCAGCGCCGGAAGCGCGAACAAAAAGTACGTAGGGTTGAAAAACGGAAAGTACATAGGCCTGGCCCACCTCTTGTGCAATAATCAGAGCTTTTCACTCAAGTATACTATGGGCGGAGGATCCTGTAAAGGCGGGCGCTAGCCAGCACAGCGAATCGCTTGCGCCAAGCGTTAGGCGGGCCTTCCCTCTAGCGCGCGACGCCAGGCGTCGATAAGGGCTGGCAAGTCGGCAATCATCAGATCGGGCTTGACCGGATAACCCGCCGCCTCTTCCGCGGTAGAGATGCCCGTCAGCACAAGAATAGTCGCCACACCGGCACGATGCCCTCCCAGGATGTCAGTATCCAGCCGGTCGCCCAGCATCGCCGTCTCCCCGGGCGTAGCGCCCAGCGCACGCATCGCCTGTTGGGTGATGATCGGCTCGGGTTTGCCGATGATCGTGGGCTGTTGATCCGTCGCAGCCACCACGGAGGCGATGATGCTGCCCGCCCCCGGGATGATGTCCTTCTCCAAAGGATACGTCTTGTCCGGATTGGTGCCGATAAAAGTGGCGCCATCGCGGATGGCGAGAGTGGCGGTCGCCAGCTTCTCAAAGTTGATCGTCTTGTCCCAGCCGCACACCACATACTCGGCCTCGCGCCCCGCAATAACAAACCCGCGTTTCGCTAGCTCTTGGACGAGGGCCGGCTCACCTACGACATTCACCTTGGTGCCCGCAGGCGCCGAGTCAGCCAAGTACGATGCCGTGGCCACGCCAGAGGTCATGATCTCATCCGGCGAGACGGCCATCCCCATGCCGGCCAGCCGCTCGGCAAACTGCACTTGGCTCAGCGTCGAATTGTTGGTCACCAACAGGTAGTGCACTCCCACCTCCCCGAGGAAGGCGAGCAGCTCGGGGCCGCCAGGCAGGCCCGTCTTGCCGCGGTAGAGCACCCCGTCCATATCGATGAGAAGATAGCGGATTTGGGCAAGGTCGAAGGTCATCGTTCACTCCATCCGTATGTGCGATTTGGTTGCAGGGCAATCTGCCCGCTCGGCTAACGCAAACCCTGCAGCGAAGGTCAGCGGTCAATCGAGGCGACGCCACAGATCCCGCGCCAGTTCGCGGCTACGCGCCATAGCCGCCTCCTCATCCACCGTTGTGAGGGCTCCGTGCCGCATGAGCACGCGCCCGCCGACAATGGTGGTGTCCACTCGTGCGCCGTCTAGGCCCCACACCAAGTGAGCTGACAGCGTGTCGGCATCGAGAGGCGTGGGCGCGACATAGTCCACCAGGATCACATCTGCTAACGCGCCTGCGGTCAATTCCCCCAGGGTATCGTGCAACAAGTGCGAGGCCAGGGCGGCATTGTTCTGCAGGGCGATCTCTGTCACTTGAGCCACGCTCAGAGAGTCACGCTCGCCCCCAACCTGGCGATGCAGCAGATAGGCACTCTGTATCTCTTGTAGCATACTGTGAGAGATTCCATCGGTTCCCAGGCCAACGCGTATCCCTCGCTCGAGGTAGCGCCCCACAGGCGCTCGCCCCACAGCCTCCAGCATGTTGGAGCGTGGATTGTGAGCGATCCAAGTGCCCGTCCTCCCCGCGAGGCGCTCTTCATCCGGGCTGAGGTGTACGCCATGGGCTACTACAGTGCGCTTGCCCAGAACCCCCCAGCGATTGTAGGTCTCCAGTGCGTGGACGCCCCAGCGCTGCACGCAACCGCGCACCTCAAAGGCGCTCTCGCCGCTGATGACGTGGTAACCCAGGTTGGCCAACGCGGCGGCGCCCACCGCGGCGCGCAGCGTCTCCTCCGACAGATACATACAGGAGCCGAGCCCCATAGCGGCGCCGAGCAGCGGTTGGCCGCGCACTCGCTGCGCAAAGCGTGCGTTTTCCTCCACTCCTTCGCGCCCATTGGCTTGGCCCAGGCGGTCGTTGGCCCCATAGCACAAGCTGGCCCTCACCCCCACCTGCAAAACAGCCTCAGTAGCGGCGTCCAGCGAGTAACGCACCACCCTCGGAGACACGTGATGGGCAAAGAGCGTCGTCGTGCCGGCCCGCACCGCCTCGATACAGCACGCCAGGGCACTGTAGCGGATCTCTTGATACTCCAGCGCGCACGCCAGCTTCCACCAAAAGTCCGTCAAGCGACCGACGGATGAGAGGGTCAACGCCCCCGCAGGGTCCAACCCGCGCGCCAGACGCCGATAGAGATGAGTGTGGGCACAGATCAGCCCCGGCATAGCGATCATACCGCCCGCATCGAGCCGAGATTCCTCCGGGTAGCGTGCGCTCAACGACGCTGTTCGTCCCAAGTCGGCGATACGGTCACCGCGGATCAGCAGCGCACCATGGGGAATCACCAGCCGATCCTGATCCAGTGTCACCACGTGCGCATCCACAATCAGCACGGCCCACCTCGCTCAGCCTTCACACAACAGGACGATTATACCACAGGCGCTTGGGCGTGGCAGATCGGCTGCTTTGGCCCTGCTGGCCGCTTTTTTGTGCTGCCGCCCCGCGCTGTGTTATGATTGCCCCCAGCATACGCCGCGCGCCTGGAGCGACCGTGTACGCGAAAGGAGAGCTATGCCCAAGACTCTGGATGCACGCGGGCTACCTTGCCCACAACCCGTAATCATGACGCGCAATGCGATGCGCGAGGCCGATAGGCTGACCGTGTTGATCTCGGAGCAAGACCAGGTAGCTAACGTCAGTCGCCTGGCAGAGAAAGCTGGTTGGCAGGTGGCTGTTGACCACCGTCCCGATGGGTATGCCGTACAGCTCGCCAAAAGTGGCAGCGTATCCACCGCCGAGCCCGCGCCCGACACGCCGGCGAGCGCGCCCACACCAGGCGCCGTCCTGGTGGTCTCTGACGCTACCATGGGGCGCGGCGACGCCGAATTGGGCGCAGTTTTGATGCAAGGCTTTTTCCACGCACTGATGGAGGTCGAGCAGCTGCCGGACACCATCGTCCTGTACAACGCGGGGGTCAAGCTGGCGGTGGAAGGCTCCCCGGTGCTGGATGACTTGCAAGCCCTGGAAACCAGGGGCGTCGAGATCCTGGTGTGCGGCACCTGCCTGAGCTACTACGAGCTGCGCGAATCCGCGCTGGCGGGCACCGTATCCAACATGTACACCATCGTCGAGTCGTTGCTGGGGGCCGGCAAGATCATCAACCTCTGATCTGCAGTCCATCTGCCAGGCCAGCCCAGCCGAGCGAACGCCTGGGCGCGACCCCAACGCCGGATCAGTCTTTGACGGGCAGCGTGGTGTTGCTGAGCAGCTCGATCACCTTCACCACAGCCGAATGGTCCAGGTCGCCCCATCCGTTGGCGACCATAGCCGTGAACAGCTCGTGAGCCAGCGCCGAGGCTGGCAGACTCGCGCCATAGGCTTTGGCCGTCTCGCGGATGATATTCAGGTCCTTGTAGTGAAAGCGGCTGCGGAACCCCGGCTCATAGTCTCCCTTGAGGATACGCGGGCCGCGTACATCCATTACGCGCGTCTGGGCATAGCCCGCGCTCAGCACCTGGATGACGATCTCGGGATCCACCCCGGCTTTGGCGCCCAGCACCAACGCCTCCGCCATCCCGATAAAGTTGAGCGCCACCTGAATTTGGTTACAGGCCTTGACCGTCTGGCCAGCGCCTGCGGGTCCGCAGAGAGTGGGTTTGCCCAAGAGCTCAAAAAGCGGCAAGGCCCGCTCGTAAGCATCGGGCTCACCGCCCACCATAATGGACAGGCGCGCCTCCTTGGCGCCCACCTCGCCGCCACTGACGGGCGCGTCCAGCATGGGGCACCCCGCCTCGAGGGCGGCCTCCGCGACGCGCTTGGCCATCACAGGCGAGATGCTGGACATGTCTATGAGCAGCGTGCCGGGCTTGGCTCCCTCCAACACGCCGTTCTGGCCCAGGTACACCTGCTCCACATCGGGCGAATCGGGCACCATAGAGATAACGACATCGGCATCTGCAGCGTCCTTGGGCGAGGCCGCGGGAGCGACCCCCATCTGAATGGCGCGCTCCATAGCTGCAGGCACCACGTCATAACCCACTACCGTATACCCCGCCCTGAGCAGATGTCCGGCCATGGGCGCTCCCATGATGCCCAACCCCACGAAACCCACCTTTTTGCTCGCCATGTGTCTCTATCCTTTCATGCATCCCTGGGTATCGTCGGTGCGGCGTGCCCAACGGGGATGTCTCTCGAATGCGCTTCCTCGCCCGGAGCGATCCGCAGACCCATACCGGGCGCGCACTGTACACGGAGGCCTTCAGCCTCCGCGTCGATTATAGGTTGCAGCGGAGGCGTGTCAAGGTCGCAGGTGCACCCCAGGGCGGCGATCTCTAACGTCTTGTGAGCGGTACGTGCCTATGGTAGAATGCGCTTTGTGTGTCGTAAACGGGGGCACGATCCGATGACAGACTCGTTCGATTTGAGCGCTCGGGAGCGCGAAATACTGCGGCTGGTGGCTACGGGCGCCACCAATCAGCAGATTGCTGTGGCGCTCACGATCAGCGTCAATACCGTCAAAGCCCACCTGCGCAACATCTTTGGCAAACTGGGTGTTGAATCACGCACCGAAGCGACCATGTACGCGGTTCAGCACGGGTTGGTGGACGTGGCCGCCCCGGGCGCTGAGGCACTCCGCATCGAGAGCGTGCCGCCCGCCGAGGTCGCCGAGGCGCCAACCGAGCCCCCACTTTCGTTCCCGTGGAAACTGATGCCCAGCCAATACCTAGCGCTGGCGAGTTTGCTGCTTTTGGCGCTCGTGGCGCTGGTGTGGGCCGCCCTACCAGTACGTTCTACCGATGTAAGCGGCCATCTGCTCGATCAGCCTGTGAATCCCAGTGTGATGCTGGTCGCAGAGCCTGTGTCTCGCTGGGAGATGCGGCTTCAGATGCCCACGCCGCGCAGTCGCTTCGCACAGGCCCTCGTCGGCGAGGCGCTATACGTCATCAGCGGGCTCGCAACTGACGGGTGGACGGCTGAGGTAGAAGTGTACAGCCCCCGTGTGGACCGTTGGGAGCGCCGAGCGCCCAAGCCGACAGCGGTGGCCAATGTGGGGGCGGCCGTGGTGGATGGGCTGATATACGTGCCGGGAGGCTTTGACGCCAACAACCGCATCATTCGCACGCTCGAGATCTATGACCCGCAACACGACAGCTGGCGCAACGGGGCCCCCTTGCCCGTACCTCTCTGCGCGTACGCCATCGCGGCGGTGGAGGGGGGCTTTTATGTTTTCGGCGGCTGGGATGGCAGGACGTACCTGGATACCGTCTACTACTATGATGCCGCGTCGGATGCTTGGGAGCCGGGCGTTCCCCTGCGCGTGGCCCGTGGTTTTGCGGGCGCAGCAACCCTCGACGGGCGAGTCTATGTCGTGGGCGGCCGCGATGACGCCACCGAGTACGCTTTGTGCGAGTCATACGATCCAAAGTTGGCCGCACAGGGGCGAGACCCATGGCGCGAACACGCGCCCATGTCTCAGTTGCGTGCGGGGCTCAGTGTGGCAGAGGCCGACGGCTCGCTCTACGCGGTGGGCGGCGGCTGGGATACGCCCTTTTCGTACAACGAGCGTTACGACCCCGCCCGCAACGCGTGGTCCACTTTCGAGAGCCCCATCGTCGGCTCGTGGCGCCACCTCGGGCTCTCTACAGTCGCTTCGGGTGATGGCACCTATCTATACGCGATCGGTGGCTGGAGCGACCACTATTTGAACACCGTCCAAGCCTATCAGGCGTCTTTTCGCGTTTTCATACCCTGAAAGGGAGTGTGTAGCAATGACCGAACGGCCAGGCTATGCAGCGCAGTTGGAGTGGGTGCAGGGCTTTCAGTTCGTGGCACACGCGGAGACATCCGGCGCCACGGCGGTTTTCGATGCCGGGCTAGCACACGGTGGGTCCGATCAGGGGCTCCGTCCCTCGGAGGGAGTGTTGATGAGCCTGGCCAGCTGTACCGGCATGGATGTGATCTCGATACTCAAAAAGAAGCGCCAACGCGTGAGCGGCCTGCACTTGAACGTTCACGGCTTTACCGCCAGCGAACATCCCAAGCGCTTTGAGCGAATTGAGCTCGAATTCATAGTGCGAGGCCAGGATGTTTCCGAATCGGCCGTGGCGCAAGCCATCGAGTTGTCGCAGACCAAGTATTGTGCGGTGTCGGCCAGCCTAAACGCCGAGATCACTTGTACCTATCGCGTAGAGCCCGACGAGGCATAGCGCGGCGCCCCTACCGGCGCCCGCCGGCGCTTCGCTCAGCATCGCCTCAGGTTGGGGCGGCATCGGAGGAGCTTTGAGCCAGTACGACATCGTCGTCATCGGTGGAGGGCCAGGGGGCTATACCGCCGCTCTGCGAGGAGCGCAACGCGGTGCTCGGGTCGCCCTGGTTGAAAAGGGGGAGATCGGCGGCACGTGCCTCAACCGTGGCTGCATCCCCACAAAGAGTATGGTACGAGATGCTGAGCTATACCGCGATGTCGCATCGGGTGAGAGTTGCATCGATCTTGGGCGTGGGATACAAGCGGACTATGGCCGGTTGCTGGAGCGTAAGCGGCAGGTAGTGAGCACGCTGGTGGGGGGCGTCTACCGACTCTTGGAGTCCCGTGATGTAGCCGTGATCCACGGGACGGCGCGCATTCTCTCGCCGCGCGTCGTCCAAGTGATGGCGAACGCGGGGCCGAGCCAGCTGCAGACCGAGGCCATCATCGTGTCCACCGGCTCGGCGCCGGTGACGCTAAAGATCCCGGGAGCCAACCTACCCGGCGTGTTGACCTCCGACGGCTTACTGGAGCGTGACGCATTGCCCAGGAGCCTGGTGGTTCTGGGAGCCAGCGTGGTGGGCATGGAGTTTGCCTGTATCCTGCACGCCCTGGGCGCGCGAGTGAGGGTGTTGGAGCGCGATCTGTTCCTCAAGGATGCGGATCCGCAACTTGCGCGGCGCTTGCGTTCGATTCTTTCGCAGCGGGGCATCGCAATCGAGACCGGGGCGGAAGCCCTCGAGATCGTCCAAGGCCACGATGGCACTCTACAAACACACTATGAGCGTGGTGGTCAGCGCTTGTGCGCCGAGAGCGAGATCGTACTGCAAGCTGTGGGGCGTCGCCCGTTCACTGACGGCCTGGGATTGGATAGCGCGGGCATACGAACGAATGGCCAAGCCATCATTGTGGACGAGCACTTGGAGACCAACGTACCCGGTGTCTATGCTGTGGGCGATTGCATCGGCGGATCGATGCTCGCCCACGTGGCCTCGTACGAGGGCGAGTTAGCGGCGACCAACGCCTTGGGGGAGCGGCGCCGTGCCGACTACCGCATAGTGCCCAGCTGCATCTTTACCATGCCCGAGATCGCCGGCGTGGGCTTGACAGAGGCCGAGGCCAAGCGACACAAACTGGACGTCAAGCTGAGCCGATTCCCCTTTGCGCTCAACGGCCGCGCATTGGCCATGGGCGCGACCGAAGGCCAGGTGCGGATGCTCTGCGAGAAAGGCTCCTCGGCGCGCGGAGGGAAAGTGTTGGGTGTGCAGATCATGGGGCCCCACGCGGGCGACTTGATCGCCGAGGCGGCCCTCGCCATACGCTTGGGGGCGACCGCCCAAGACATCGCCGAGACGATACACGCACATCCCACGCTGCCAGAGGCTCTGATGGAGGCCGCCATGGGCCAGCGAGACGGCGCCATTCACTATGACCAGAGCCGATAGCTTGACGGGCATGATACAATAGACAACATGGTGCCGCACGGTGTGCCAGAGCAAGGGGCGAAATGGTGATAGGAGTGTGTTCTCTGGAGCTGCAGATCCCGAGCTCCGTCTCGCTCAAAGACAAGCGCCGGGTGATCCGCTCTGTAGTGGCTCGCGTCCATCAGGAGTTCAACGTCTCTGCAGCCGAGGTGGATCATCAGGACAGCTGGCAGCTGGCTACGTTAGCGGTAGCTTGTGTGTCCTCGGATACAGCCTACGTACAGGGGCTGCTCGAGCGCGTGGTGCGGTTCGTCGAGACGAGCCATCGTGACCTGGTGTTGCTGGAGTATGAGACAGAGTTGCTGTAGCGGCTCGTGGAGGTATGGGATGTCGCCCGAAACGCTGGCCATAGCCAGAGATGCGGCGCTGGTCCTACTGGTTCTGGAGGCTATTCCGATTATAGCCTTGCTGGTGTTCGCCGCTTACTATGTGAGCAAAGGGCTGGGAGAGTTTCACCCCAAGGCGTCTTCGGGCCTCCGCACAGCCCGGATGACAGTACAGGACGCATCGAACACAGCGAAACAAGCTGTGGTCACTGGAAGGCAGCCCATCATCCGGCTCGCGAGCACGGCTGAGGGCGTTCGAGCGGGGCTTGTTCGCTACTTGAGACGGAGGTGAGGGTTGCAAGACGACGATGTACGCATAGTGGTTGGCAGTGCGGCCTTGGGGGCCATACTGGGCGCCCTCGCCGGTGTCGTGTATCTGCGCACGAGCCGAGCGCCTCGCAGGCCAAACATCTCGGTGGGCGACCAGCTCATGGCGGTGGATAAACGCAGGTTGGCTCAACTCGGCATGGCCGTCATCGGAGTGGTGCGCATGCTGGTCGAGCTGGGTCACGAATAACCCAAGCTCCTCTGAGAGGGCTCAAGGGGTGGGAGCGCCACAGTCTGGTGCCGCCTCACCGCCTTGGGTCTTGTCTTGTAACGCGCCGAATATTCGTACCTTTTTACACGATGGTTTTGACAGATCGCGATACGCACCATATAATCGGGGGTCGCAAGACTCGAGCACTCTGATCTAGGAGGCTTTTTGTGTATCAGATTCTGGCGAAAGAGACGCTGGGCCCAGTCACCAAGCAGTACGTCATCGAAGCGCCCGACGTGGCGCGCAAAGCTCAGGCCGGCCAGTTCATCATCCTCCGCGCCACCGATGAGGGCGAGCGCATTCCCCTCACCATCGCGGATTATGATCGGCAGGCGGGCACCATCACCGTTGTCGTCCAAGAGGTCGGCAAGTCTACCATGCTGCTGGGCACCCTCCAAGTGGGGGACGACCTGGCGAGTTTTACCGGGCCTTTGGGGTGCCCTACGGAGATCGAGAACTATGGCACCGTTGTGCTCGTAGGGGGCGGGCTCGGCATCGCGCCCATCTACCCCATCTGCCGGACGCTGCGAGAGGCCGGCAACCACGTAATCGGCATCATCGGCGCGCGAAGCAAAGAGCTGCTCTTCTGGGAAGAAGAGATGCGCAATGTCACCGATGAGTTGATCGTATGCACCGACGACGGCAGCTATGCGCGCAAGGCGCTCGTCACCGTGCCGCTGAAGGAGCTGCTCGACTCGGGCAGGCAGATCGATCGCGTTTGGGGTATCGGCCCCGCTATCATGATGAAGTTCGTTTCATTGACCACCGAACCCTATGGCGTACGGACAATCGTGAGCCTCAACTCGATCATGGTGGATGGTACCGGCATGTGCGGAGCCTGTCGTGTGTCTGTAGGCGGGAGGACGCGCTTTGCCTGTGTGGACGGCCCCGAGTTTGACGGCCACCAGGTGGATTGGAACCTGCTGCTCAACCGCCAGAGGATCTATACCGACCTTGAAGCACAGGCGACAGCCGAGTTTGAGAAACAGCTCGCGGGTATTGAGAGCTAGGAGATCATCGACCATGCCACCGAAAAAGACGAATATACCCCGCCACGAGATGCCAACGCGTCCGGCGGAGGAACGTACCAAAGTGTTCGACGAAGTAGCCCTCGGCTACACGCTCGAGATGGCCATGGAAGAGGCCAGCCGTTGCATCCAGTGCAAAAAGCCCTCTTGCGTGCCCGGTTGTCCTGTGAACGTGCGCATCCCCGAGTTCATCGCGGCCCTGGCTGAGGGCGATCTGCGGCGCTCAGCCGAGCTGCTCAAAGACAAAAACAGCTTGCCAGCCATCTGTGGGCGCGTATGCCCCCAAGAGACGCAGTGCGAGATTCGCTGCATCCTCACCCGCAAGGGTGAGCCGGTGGCCATCGGGCGTTTGGAGCGCTTTGTGGCGGACTGGGAGCGCGCGCAGGGTGTGAGCATTCCGGAGTTGCCCAAGCCGACGGGCAAGCGCGTGGCCATCATCGGCTCCGGGCCCGCCGGTCTGACGGCGGCCGGCGACCTGGCCAAGATGGGGCACCAAGTCGAGATCTTGGAGGCGCTGCACACTCCCGGCGGCGTGCTGATCTACGGTATCCCCGAGTTCCGTCTCCCCAAAGAGATCGTCTCGGCGGAGATCAACTATGTGGAAAAGCTCGGTGTCAAGATCCGCACAGACGCCGTGGTGGGCAAGCTTTTCACACTGCAAGAGTTGCTGGACGAGTACGACGCCGTCTTTTTAGGGACGGGCGCGGGCCTGCCCATGATGATGGATATCCCCGGCGAGAACTATAACGGGGTGTACTCGGCCAACGAGCTGCTTACCCGCACCAACCTGATGAAGGGCTATCTCTTCCCCGAGTGGGACACGCCCGTCAAGGTGGGCTCCAAGGTGGCGGTGGTTGGCGCCGGCAACGTGGCCATGGATTCGGCGCGTTGTGCGCTACGTTTGGGCGCCAGCGAGGTACATATCGTCTATCGTCGTTCGCGCGAAGAGGTGCCGGCTCGCGCCGAAGAGGTGCACCACGCCGAGGAAGAGGGGATCATTTTCGACTTTCTCACCAACCCCATCGAGATCCACGGCGATGAGAAGGGGTGGGTCACCGGGATGCGCTGCATCCGCATGGAGTTGGGCGAGCCCGACGCCAGCGGGCGCCGGCGCCCTGTGCCTATCGAGGGATCCGAGTTCGATATGCCGGTGGACACCGTGGTGATGGCCCTTGGCACGCGCCCCAATCCGCTGGTCTTCACCGATGCAGCCGCCCTGGAGCGCTCTCGATATGGCACGGTGGTGGCCAACCAAGCCAACGGCCGCACCAAGATGGAGCGGGTGTGGGCCGGAGGGGATATTGTCACCGGCGCGGCCACGGTCATTAGCGCTATGGGCGCCGGCCGGATCGCTGCGACCGATATCGACGACTATCTCTGCAACGGGTCCACCGAATGGTGGGCGGAGCCCGAGGCTGCCAAAGAGACGGCCGAAGCGTAGAGCATCCACGGGCTGATAAGACGGGCCGCTCCGTGAGAGGAGCGGCCCGTCTGCTTGTCGCGGCGCGCCGGCGGCCATCTTGTGCGGTAACTGCCCAAAGGGCTATAATAACTGCCACTGTGGCGCTGTGGAGCCACCGGACTATTGTGGAGGGGATGGAATGGATCAGCTACTACTCGAGATCAGAGAGCAACCTCAAGTGCTGCGCACGTTGTTGGGCGAGGGCTATGCGGCCGCGCAGGAGGTCGCCCGCGCGATACGCCAGCGGCAGATAGACAGCGTGTTGATCGCCGCCCGCGGCACCTCGGACAACGCGGCCACATACGCCAAGTACTTGTTGGGCGCCCAACACGGCCTGCCAGTAGCTCTGGCCGCCCCCTCCCTGTACACTATTTACGAGAACCCGCCACGGCTGCGGAACACTCTGGTGCTGGCCATCTCGCAATCCGGCGTTTCGCCCGACATCGTCTCGGTAGCACAGAGCGGGCGGCAGCAGGGCATGCTGACGGTTGCCATCACCAACAACACGGATTCGCCCCTAGCCCGCGCCGCGGATCACAGCCTATGGCTCCGCGCGGGCGAGGAACGTAGCATAGCAGCCACCAAGACCTACACAGCGTCTCTGATGTCCATCGCGCTGCTGAGCGTCGCGTTGTCCGATGATGCCTCGTTCCAACTCCAGCAGTTGGAACGCGTCCCCGACTGGATGAGCGAGGCGATCGGCTTGAACGAGGGCCTCTCCGCACGCGCCGAGCGATACCGCTACGCGGACAGCCTCTTTGTGGCAGGGCGGGGCTACAACCTGTGTACGGCTTTTGAGCTGGCACTCAAGCTCAAAGAACTCACATACATCACCGCCAGCTCCTACTCGACCGCCGACCTGATGCATGGGCCCATTGCTGTTGTGGGGCCGGGCTACCCTGTGCTCGTGGTCGCACCCAGCGGGCGGGCTCTGCCGGATCTGGAGCAGTTGCTGGAGGTGCTGCGCGCGCGCGATGCGGAGCTCCTAGTGGTCTCGGACGATGCCAGCCTGTTATCAGCGGGGCGCACGCCCCTCGCTCTGCCTTTGGGCGTGCCGGAGTGGCTCTCGCCTCTCGTCGCCGTAGTGCCCGGGCAGCTTCTCGCCCATCACATCGCCCTGTCTCGGGGGCTGGATCCCACCCGCCCTCGCGGTCTGCAAAAGGTCACCGAGACGTTCTAGTCCGAGATCACGAAAGCCTTGAGCTCACCTACCGCGTGTGCTACAATCTATATGTAGGTTTGGAATCAGGTGGCGCAAATCGGTACATCGCCCATCACCATCATCAGCAGCCAAAGAAGGAGAATTCACATGGTGAGAAGGTTCCGGGCCCTGAGAATAGTGTCAGTGATTTTCAAGGTGTTCGCGTGGATTGCGCTGATCAGTGGCGTGCTAGCGGCCATTGGGGTGATCTTTGGAGGCGTGGCAGGGATCACATTCGTTACAGGGATCGGCGACACGGCGATTCCCGGGGGCTTTCTGGTGGTCATCGGCGCCGCGATAGCGATGTTGCTGGGCGCGTTCGTGTATTTTGTGATGCTCTACGCTTCCAGCGAGGCGATCGAGCTGGCGCTCGCCATCGAAGAGAACACCCGCGAGGTATCCTACTACCTGCGGAACCACCCCCCCTCCACGCGGGGCGGCTGACGAGCTAGCGCGAACCGGGACGATACAACGCGGAATGCCGCGAGTCCTCTCACTGCGGGCGGCTGCAGAGCCGCCCGCAGTCAGTCCCTCCCCAACCTGGGCTTACACACGATCTCGAGCACGCGCAGATTGAAAAAGTCCTGCCCGTTGGCCGCCCTGATGACGGCCACGGTATCCGCCCCGCGCCCCGTGCCCGCGATGGCGAGGATCTCTTCGCCAGCCGCCACCATACCGGCGTCAGCGGCCATCACGGTGATTTCGCACGCCACTTTGATCCCCTCGCAAAAGTTGCGCAGCACAAAGGCCACCACCTCTTCGAGCTCGTACGTGCCGAACTTGCGCCGCACGGCGCGCCCGAGCCCTCCAAAGGCGTGTTGGCAGGTGAGCACATTAGCTCCCGCCTCGACGATGCGCTGGCGGTACTCGGGCAGCAGCTCCTGATGATTGGGCTCGGCAAAGCCCGTAGAGTGAGACACCACCACCACATCGCAGCCGTCGAACAGCTCGGCGGCTCGCGCCCCCGTCTCGCCCGAGGTCGACGCTATCACGATGCGGCGAATGCCGAGCGTTTGGGCCCTCTCGCGCGCTAGCGTCAGCGCACGCTCTGTGTTCACGGGCCCAGCAGCCTCAAAATACGTAATGCTAGTTTCGCGATCGGACACTGGTTCCCTCCTGTGCTTTTCGAGCCGCGCTGTTCGTGCGGCTCGCTAACGATCCGCCCGGCCGCTCTCGGAGCGCGCTCCCCGGCAAGAGCCCTCCATAGCTCGGTGGATGTGACGCTTGACCTGATGGCAATCCACTTCGATGTCGCGCAGCAGTCGCTTGATCGTTGCCCGGCGCGAGTTGGCACTCTCTGGACAGGGCTCTCCCCGAAGCGGGTAACCGCTGGCGCGCGCAAAGGGTACGATGTCGCGCTCCTCCACATAGGCCAGCGGCCTGATAACGGTGAGCTTGCCGCCAAAGAAGGTCACCTTGGGCTCCATCCATCCGATGCTGGCGTTGTAGAACAGATTCAATAGCGCCGTCTCCACCAAATCGTCCGCGTGGTGCCCAAAGGCCACCTTGGTACAGCCGAGACGGTCCGCCAGTTGAAAGAGCGCCTTGCGCCTCTGCCGCGCACACCGAAAGCATTTGCTCAGAGGCGTCTTTGCGAGCTCGTCAGCGATGGCCAGATCATCTACCATCAGGCGAATCCCACGAGCCTCGCACCAGTTCTCCAGCCACTCCAAAGGTACGTGGCTGCCGCAGTGGTGGTCGGATCGAATATACGCAGCCACTAGACCGTACCTCTCGCCCATCTGCGCTTGGCGCCGATGCAGCAGGTCGAGCAGCGTCATGCTGTCTTTGCCGCCCGAGACCGCCACCAGCACGGCGTCGCCGTCTTCCAGCATGCCGTAGGTGCGCTGCGCTTTGCTGATGCTGCGCTGCAGGTAATGCGCCAACTTGTCGGCGCGCGCTCCACTGGCTGATGTGCATTCTACCATAGCTGTCGATGATACCGAGAGCCGGTCACAGCGGCAACTCTGCCGATGCCGTGGCTCTTGACCGTACCCGGCAGACGTGCTATATTATTAGTATCTTGATATAGAACTGTAAATAAAGAGAAGATCAGGTTACGATAATGAAGATCTCTACGAGAGGCGAATACGGCCTGCGCGCGATGATGGAACTCACGCGCCGGTATGGCGAGGGGTATATCCAGAACTCGGCGATCGCGGCCAGTCGTAGCATCCCTGAGAACTATTTGTATCAACTCCTCATCACCCTGCGCAAGGCTGGGCTCATTCGCAGTCGCCGCGGGCCGCAAGGCGGACACATGTTGGCGCGGCTGCCCGAGAATATCAACCTTGCCGAGGCCGTTATCGCTCTGGAAGGGCCGCTGGCGCCCGTTACCTGCATCGAAGAGGACGCCATCTCTGATTGCGCTTTCTGCGAGAGGTGCGTGATCCGCGAGGTGTGGCGCGAGGTGACGGACGCCACGCGCGAGATCTTGGAGCGTACGACCTTTGCCGACCTAGCGCGTCAAGAGCGAGAGCAGTGCGAGGACCACACCCTTGCCGTCTAGGCCTCGCCCAAAACCTCGCGTTCTAGCTCCTCAAAGAACGCCACCATCACCTCGTGACGTCGTTGGGCCAGCCGGCGGCCGGTAGCGGTCTGCATACGGCCGGCGAGTCGCGCCAGTTTGAAGGTGAATTCGTGCACAGGCGTGTGTTCTTGCGGCGAGGCCCTGAGCCCGCCCCCCTCTGACTGCACTGGAGCCCACAGGCGTTGGTTTTGCAGGCCGGCCACGGCATAGGCCCTCGCCACCCCGATGGCGCCGATCGCATCCAGTTTGTCCGCATCATACAGCACACGCGCCTCCAAGCTACGGGGTTCGGGCCCGTTCCCTCGGAAGCGGTGTTGTGCGATAGCCTCTGCCACGGCGTTCGCTCGCGACGCCGGCCACCCCGCCAGAAGCTCTCTGGCCATCTCGGCGCCCGCCTCGGCATGGCATCTTCCCGTAGCGAGCTCCTCCGCGCGCCCCACATCGTGCAGAAGGCTAGCCGCCTGTAGTATCTCCAGATCCGCGCCTTCTGCGCGCCCGATGCGCTCAGCAAGGCGCCAAACACGCAGCACGTGGTCGAAACTGTGCGCCGTGTCGTTGTCGGCGTAATACGGGCGCACCGCATCGACGTCTATCATCGGTGCGCGTCCTCGATCGGCCAGCGTCGCCCCAGAGCATTAGCGCCCGCGTAGATCAATGCAAGTTCCATCAGTACCACCACACCGATCTTCCAGACTGCGTCCATCCAGAAGCGCAGAGGGTACAACTGGATCAGCGTATCGGTCTCATAAAACAGCCAAGAGTCCGCAGAGAAAAACAACTCGTGAAAGCGCGTAAAGAACTCGCCGAAATCCACCAACGAGGCGAGCACCACAAAAGCGATCAATCCGCCCGCCACCCAGACGCCACTACGCAGGGCCCCAGCCAGGCGCTCTCGCCCGATGCGCCACAACACAACGAGGGCAACGGCGGCCAAGATCGCTGCCACGCTGTGCACCACAAAAAAGGCGTCCATCACCACGCGGACATCTACAAGATGGTCCACCTCTCGTTGATTCAGTGCCACAACACCGTCGTCAGTGCGCAACAAAGCGAGTTCCTCTAGCGACACGCGCCCTCGCACATAACGCAAGATGGTATCGGAGAGGTGCAGCCGTTCGGGCGTATCGTAGAATAACGAGGGGGGAAACTCGGCCTGTGCATACTCGTGCCTTACAAAGGCGGGTGTGATAAACAGGTAGAGGGGTGTCAGCAGTGCCAAGATCGGCACGGCTACCGCCACGATGGTCAGGGTAACGGGGCGGAGCCAGCCGAGTGTGCGCACCCCGACGGAGGGCATGGGGGGCCGGGCCATGCCCGGCTCGCCTGCGCGCTTCACCGTTCGCGACCCAGAGGCACCTCCCAGTGCCTCTCTGCGTAGACGCCACGCCCCACAGCGAGAGCCTGCTTCCGCAGTGCGGCGCGCATCTCATCGAGGTTCGACCAGAACGTACTGACCTGTGAGGCGTAACAGGCCATCGCATCGATCTTGACGCGCAGCGTCTCTTCGCTCAGAACAGTGATCAGAGCGCGGCAATCTTCCTCCGGCCAACGCGATAACGCGGCGTGCAATTTTTCCCCGTCATCAACGTAGGGGAAATCCTCATACAACAACACTCGGCACCCGTACTCCTGCATCAGGAGGCAGGCCATCCGCTGCACCAGGATGTGGTCCACATGGTGGCCCGCGGTCAGCGGCGCGTAAATGGTCGCTCGGCTTGGATCCGGCACCGCGCGAATGAACGCCTGCAGCAGTTCCAAGTGGTAGCTCTCTTCCGCAGGGTGCACATCGGCAAAGATGCTCTCCACATCGGGATAAAGGGGTTCCAGCGTCCGAGGGTGCTGCCGATAGACACAGTCCAAGATCGGCAGATGCACCGCATCGGCTCCGAGCAGGTGGATCGCCGCCAGGTCCTCATCGCGTCGCACCGCGTAGGGATCTTCGTCCCCACCCCACCGCTCTTTCAATTCGCGAGTGAACGGGGTCAGCGAGTCATCGGGAGATGATGCAGTGAAAAAGCTCACCACCAGCACACGTTCGCCGGCCTGCGTCAGCTGGTAGATGCTACCCCCGCTGGAGTAGGCGACGTCGTCCAAATGTGGTGAGAGATGGATATGCTGATAGAGTTCGTTTTTCATGCGACAAGTATAATAGCAATGGGCTCCGCAGGCAATGCGCTCTTTCCCCAGTCGCATGGAACCAACCGCGGCCTGGAGGCGTCCTGTGTGTAATGGGGCTCGGATCGAGCCTCAGAGCCCATACGCGGGTTGAGCTCTGCCATTGACGAAAAAGGGCTATCCATGATATCCTGAGGGCGAGGGCCGTTCGCAGCGAAGAGCAAGGGGAGAGTGACGGATGATACACTCGAACAGTACGGCTCGTGTGGCAAAGAGTCTCTTGGCGCTTTGCCTGGTGGTGGCGGTGGCAGGATGCAGCACACTTCCCGTAGCACCGACGCCCGCACCGAACGCACAGGAGGTGGAAGCACCTATGCACACCTATGCCATCACCGCGCTACAGAGAGAGGGTTTTGCGAGGGCCAAGGTGGAGCCTCTCTCGGTTGAGCCGCAGGTGCCGAACTATAGCACCGATCCTACGGAGACGCTGAATCCGAACGCCGTGCTCGGCCTAGCCGAAAAAGATCTCGACGCTCTGGCGCGCAACGGCTTTGTCATCACGCCCAGTACGGCCAGGCAGATCTACCAGATCTACCAGCAAGCCACGGACTGGGGAACCCCGGTATTCGTAACCACCGACGCTTTGCTCCACGCCTACCACATTCTCTACGACTATACCCTGCGCCAAGTGGAGCAGGAACACCTGGTCACCGAGCTGAATGCGCTGTTGGCTGCGATGTTGCGCGCCACCGAGGAGCAGTTGGCGCTCTCGGAGCAGTTGCCCGCTGTACACGAGGCGGCTGAGCGCAACCTCGCTTTCTTTGCAGTGGCCATCAAGCTACTGGACCCCACAGCGTCGATCCCACCGCGCGTAGTTGAGCTGGCGGAGCAAGAGCTGGCGCTGATCCATTCGCACGCGGGGTTTTCCTCCTCGCCGATTCTGGGCTACGATGAGGACTATTCACAGTATGTGCCTCGTGGCCACTATACTCGTACCGAGACGCTGGAACGGTATTTCCGCACCATGATGTGGCTCGGGCGCATGATGTTTCGCTTGAGCCCGGGCGAAAGCCTCGAGCAGCAAGAGATCGGGCAGCGCGAGACGCGCCAGGCTCTTTTGATGGTCGCGTCGCTCCATAACGCTCAGATCGACAACAGCGAGGGCGTAGCGCTGAGCGCGTGGGATCGCATCTACGCGCCTACTGTGTTCTTTGTAGGGGAGACCGACGACCTGAATGTGTACGACTATAGTGAGCTGATGCGCAAAGTGTATGGCGAGACGTTGGATCTCGCCGACCTGGCCGACGACGCGAAACTGAACACCTTTATCGAGGCGGCGATGACGGCACGTCCTCCGCACATCGTCTCGTCGCTGGTGACAGATCAAGAGGATCCTGAGCTTGTGACCAAGGCATTCCGCTTCATGGGGCAGCGGTTTGTGCCCGATTCGTACATCTTTCAGCAACTGGTATACGACGAGATCGGGCTGTATCACGGTAGCGGAGAGCCCTTTACCCTCGAGCCTTCGTTCGCAGGGCCAATTCGAGCCTTCCCGCGCGGCTTGGACCTGGCATCAGTGCTGGGCTCTTCATTGGCGAGCGAGATCCTGGCCGCTGAAGGCGATACCGACTATGAGGGCTATCCCGAGCGGGTGGCCGCGTTACAAAAAGAGTTCTCCGCCCTCCCTGAGACGCAGTGGACCGAAAACCTCTATTGGAACTGGCTCCACACCCTGCGGCCGCTGCTAGCCGAAAAGGGCGCGGGCTACCCCACTTTCATGCGGGGAGCGGCGTGGGCGGCCAAAGCGTTGAACACCTTTCTCGGCTCCTGGACGGAGCTGCGCCACGACACTGTACTGTATACCAAACAGAGCTACGTAGGGATGACGATGAGGGCGCCCATGCCCATCGAAACAGAGCGCCTGCCTGCGGGTTATGTCGAGCCAGAGCTGGAGGTCTGGGCGCGACTCCTCTCCCTGGTGCGCCAGACGCGTGAGGGGCTGCTCGAGCGCGATCTGCTGAACGACGAGTTCGATGCCAAGTTCGTGATGATGCAAGACCTGCTGCAGGCGCTGTACACCATCAGCGTCGACGAGCTAGAAGCGCAGACATTGAGCGATGAGCAGGAGGCGGTGATCAGCGCCATCGGACGACAGCTGGAGGCCATTACGACCTTTTCAGAGCGCATCGAGGAGGAGATCTCCTCGGAAGCCGATGAGCGCATGGCCATAGTAGTGGATGTCCACACCGATGTGAACACTGGCCAGGTGCTCCAAGAGGGCGTGGGCGATCCCTACACCATCTATGTCGTCGTGCCAGTTGGTGAGCAAACCTTTGTGGCGGCGGGCGGCGTGTTCACGCACTATGAGTTCAAACATCCCATGGCCGACCGGCTGACCGACGAGGCCTGGCAAGGGATGCCCAAGCCGCCGCTGGCGCCGTGGCTTCAGGAGGTCATCCCGCAAGCTGCGGGAGACTGAGCATCGACACCACACAATGGCGACCGCCGCTCAAGCAAAGTGGCGGTCGCTGCGTGTTGAACACCCTCAATCCTCACGCAGGAGGCTCCAATGCGCTTACAGTTCGGTGACTGGGAGCCCCCACGAACACCAGCCTCAGCATCTTGGACCGTAAGCGCCGCCACGCGCCCTCTACGCGATCGGCGTCCTCTTCACTGACCGGCTGATTGCTGTAACGAGCACGCTGATACGCGGCGCTGATGGTGTCGATGTCGCGCGCCATTCCCACCGCAAACCCGGCTCGATCCTCAATATCGCGCGCCAAGCCGGATAGGTACTCGCGCGGAGTTTGCCCCAGGGCGGGCTCCATGCTCAACCAACGCGCCATGCGCGCGAGCCGGCCATACGCCTGCCACACGCGCTGCTGAGGATCGGCCCGGCGCACCTGGAACCACCGTGAAGGCCAGACGATGACAAACAACACAGCAAAGAGCAACCCGCCGGCCAACAACCACAAGCTCGGCAGACGCGGCCCATCGGGCACATCTATCGGCGCCACCTCAGAGGGCTGGAAGGTAGAGTAGCCGGAAGTAGCCCGCACAAACACACGCCGTATGGGTGTAGGCTCGAACTCGATCCACCCGTAACCGGGGAAATAGACCTCCGCCCAGGCGTGTGCATCGCTCTCGCGCACCACATAGGCCCCCAGATTGTGGTTGTATCTGCCCATGGCATAGCCAGAGGCGTAGCGCGACGCCACACCCACCGAACGCAACATCACCACCATGGCCGTGGCCGAGTAGTCGCAGTAGCCCCGCTGCACATTGAACAAAAAGTACTCCACCACGTCCGTATCCCGCGGCGGCGGTTCGATCTCCAGATCGTAGGTATAGTTGCGCAGGTAGGCCTCGATGGCGCGCGCTTTTTCGTACCGCGTGACGGCACCAGCGTCGGCCACCACCTGCTCCGCCACGTGCCGCACCCGCTCAGGGATCTCGGGAAGTTGTAGATAGCGCTCGGTCACCCAGTCGGGGTAGTCGGGCTCGGCGGCTGCGAGATCCTCTCTGGAGGGATTGGGCACCCAGGAGATCACCGTGTAGCTGTCGGCGATCACCGATAGCGCCGACAGATCACCCGGGCCGTGCATCAGTGCGCGGTACTCCACGTCCATGGCCGTCGGCTCGTTCGCAGCGTAGACCAAGCTTGTCGAGTTGCCCACCACCCGAACAGACTGGAGCAGTTCCTCGCCGGGATAGTCCGGCTCCACCCACGGCTCATCGGGCGCCAGATCCGCCGTGAGCTGCTCGCTACTATCCCAGCCGCTGCCTGTGTATGCGTCGTAGGTCCGCTGGCGCCAATAATGCTGAGGCATCTCGTAGAACTCGGCACTGTAGCGCGGGTCGATGAGCAGCTGCTCCTCGGTGGGCGGAGGTGGATCGCTGGTGCGCACCAGCAGTATTGTGTCCTCGCCAAGGTGGCTGCCCGACGAGAGCTGATGTGGCGGCACCGAACTGATGACATTCGGTTCGGCAGTCGGAACCGGGTTCCGGCCGGCGAAAGCTGTGTCCCAACTCTCGTACAGCGGTTTGACGTAGGGGCTGACGGCATCCCAAAAGAACCACACAGCACGGTCGAACGTGACGTAGGGGAAAAGCAATGCGATGGCAAAAATCACCGATGAGACACCAACGCCCGCTACAAACACATCACGTTTCAGCTCGAGCGAAAAGTCCATTCCCCGGGTCAGCCATACCCGTTCCAGCTGACGGATGTTGCCATAGATCTGCACCAAGAGCGTGAGCCCCAAGAAGAGGTAGACGTAGCTGATACCGATGCCGGTATAAGCCACATTGAGCACCACAGCCAAACCCAGCGGCACCACAGCCCCAAAAGTCAGCCGACGGCGAAACATCTCGTACGAAGCGTACTGTGTGAGCACCCAGACGATGAGGGCCACGCCCAGCCACAGAGCGGTGTTGTCGTTGCTGGGTTGGCCCGCACCGGTAGCCTGAAACCAGTAGTAGAGGTTGGCGTACATCTGGTTCGTGCGCTCGGCCACAAACCCGATGCTGCGGCCAAATGGAACCTCCAGCATCAGCTGGCGCCTGAAGATCAGAGCCCAGAGCCAGTCCAATACGTGTCGGGCATCGCTCAGCAGAATGTGGATATCGGGCAACAGCTTGCCAGCGAACTGCCCACTGTACTCGATGCCCACCAATAGGCCCAGCGAGCTCGCCGCCCAGTCGGGCAACGGCGAGTGGGCCAACAACACCCCCATCAGCGCGGCCCATAGGGCGACGTATACCAGCCTGCCCGCATCGGGCACCCAGCCGATCGTCTTGATCGCCATAGGGAGGCAAAGCGCGAGCCCGCCCAGCATCGCGTAAAGCAACCAGTCGCCGCGTTTGATGGCGTGGTAGCCTTTGGTCAGCACAGTCATCTAGACGTCTCCCGCCATCCCGCCCAAGGCGGTCCAATGCGAGGCCTGCTCGTCGCCCGATTGGACGACGACCACGCGCCCAGTACCCAGCGTCCTGTATTCGGGCCGCTGTCTACGGCGTTGTGATATCTGCTCGAAATCGAAATCTTTGTCGATCAAGTGGGCTGGCACACCGAGATCTTCCAGCGCCCCCAACATACCTCGCATTTCGCCGTTGCCGCCAAAGCTCTTGGCATCCAGCAACAGCCCCGTCATATGTACGCCGCGTCGCAGCATACCGGCCACACCCTCGATCCACGTAGGGTCCGGCGAGGGCGTAATCAGGGCACCGGTCACCCCGCGGCCCATTACGGCTTCGATCTGCCCCAAGTACTCTCGCAGCGGAAGGTGTGTGGTAGCGTGAACGCCCGCCAACACACGCAGAATCTCCCACAGCTGGTTATGCCCCTTCTGAGGGGGCAACAGGATCGACTCCCCGTCGAACGTAGCCAACCCCACCGCGTGGTTCTCGCGCAGCATCTGGTTCGCCAGAGAGCCGGCAAGGATCACCGCATACTCCTCGGTGGATTCGAGATCGACGCCGGCCTGCACGCCCGCATCCATATCCAGGATGATCCACAGATCACCGGAAGGCTCCAGGTCATACTCTTTGACATAGATGTCCTCCCGGTCGGCTGTGGAGCGCCGAGCGGTGGAACGCCAATGGATACGGTTCAGCGCGTCTCCCGGAACGTACGGCCGCACCGAGGCAGCATTGGTGGTGAGATCGAGCGTACGGATGTTGGTGCGAGCCGACCCGCGCGCCAGGCCGCGAGACTCCAGGATGGGCGGCAGCGCCGCGATGGGAGGATAGACCACAAAGGTCTCAGAGTATTGGTGCTGCAATCTGACCTCGAACAGGCCAAAAGGGTCGCCCATAGTAACCTCGATAGGCCCCAGTGTAAAGATGCCGCGCCGCTCCGCCGAGCCCTCCGTGGTCCATCGGTTAGTGGATCGAGGGCCCATGCCGATCGCGCGGCTGGCGCTATAGCCGGGGAGATCCGAGTGATCGCGCAGCTCGGCCCAAAGCATCGGCAGCCAGGAGTCATTGTGCATCACAAAGCGCTCTTCGATGACATCGCCCACCTGGGCCCAGCCATAGCGTCGCATGCGATGCAGCGAGATGTGCTGGCATAACTGGCGCACCCATATCCAGGATACCACGAGAAGGCCGACAAGCAGCACGAGAAGAAACGAAATCACAGGGGCGGGCGCAAAGATGTAGAAAAACAGCAGAACGGCGATCAGGTACAGCGGGAGCCGTGTCTTGATCCGCATAGAGCTCGAGACCATCTATCCGGGCACCTCCTGAAAGAATTATAGCATATTCGTCAAATAACTCGTAATCACTCCATACCACTTGCTACCCAGTAAGACAACGGCCGGAGGAAGCACGCGCTTCCCCCGGCCGTAAATCTGCTGCGGTGCCCCTGCGGGCTAGATCGGCCTATCTTCTGGGTCGTCAGTATCCAGGTATGGTTCGCGAAACGGGTCCAAGTCGCGCGTGTGGGGTGTGGTGGAGCTGCTCGGGCCGTGCGGCCCCGATCGCGTAGGTGCAGCAGCACGCCCAGTATACGGCGAGTAAGTATGCACCCCAAAACGAGTCAGTACCACAGCGCCTACGCCCATACACACCAGCACGAGCAGAATCGGCCAGCCGAGACACGGAATCTGCGCTAGCACTGTGATGACAAGCGTCCCGATTAGGGTCGCCGCCACCGCACTACTGGTGGGTGATTTCAGCGAAAGCAATCGCTCGCCCACCAGCTTGCCGATAGCGATCCAGCCGAGTAACGCGCTGGCGGCAAACGCGGCCACAAACACGATGGACACAGGGATACCAATACAGATGATAGCGAGTAACGGCACCACAGCGATCAGCACAGCAAAGGTAAAGGCGCCCATCACCAAGCTCAATAACCAGGAAACGCGGGCGGTCTCGGTGATACGGCGCAGATGGTCGGGCAGCAGCGCCTCTATCACAACGGCGATCAGCAGCAGGATGAGAATAGTGCCCAGCCCGCGTGCAGCCCGCAGCAAGCCACTCGTTTTGTTCCCACGCTCGTTACGTGCGGGGGTGCTCGACCCGGGCGCCCACGGCGGAGTGGGAGCGGGCCGCAAGTGACTGAACTGTTTGGCCATATCGAGCCCGAGAACAGTGTTGCCACGAATCGTAGCGCTCGGGTGCTGGCGCACAGAGCCGAACACCACCAGATCGCCCCCGATGACAGCGTGTGCGCCCAACTCCACAGTGCCGCCAAAAGCCACCAAATCGCTGTCGATGGTCCCGTCAACGGTGGTCTCCCCGCCCATCACAATAACGCTGCCGTGGACGACACTATCCCGGCGCAACTCCGTCGTACCACCGAATACAGAGAGGTTGCCAGCACGCTGCTCGCCCGCTTCGAGGATAAAACGGCCGCCGAACTGTGCATCGTCGCCACCCCCCTCGGCGGCCACCGGCATGCTGCCAAGAGACAGAACCAACACCAGCAGGGCTATCCAAGTAGTGCGCTTTGTTCGCTTCATCGCATCCTCCATACCGTCATCGTAGCCCACACTCGGTCGAGGCCAGCGGCTTCATGCTCTCGCTCTGTGAGGTTGCAGGACGAGGTGCGTCCATCCCAACATCAGTGTAGCCGCCAGGGCTGCATAGCACGCCGTGATCACAGGACTGGCGCTGCGCAGTAGAGTCGTGGCGAGTAACCCCGTCGCACGCAATATGATATCCGCTGTCTCTACGAGGCGACCCGTCGCCTCCAGCACCGCACTGACGCTGGAAAAGCCCCCCAGCATCGGAGCAAGCGCGGGCGCAAAGCCGGCCATCAGCGTGTAACCCAGTGCGAGAAGCCCCACAAAACTGAGCAACAGTGCCACCCCACCCCGGAGCAAGCGAAGCCGTGCTCGGCGCCGCTGGATCAAAGCCATCACATTCTGCGATAGCGTGGGAGGCGGCATAGCGAACACCCGGGCGCCGAGCAGAGTATCGGCGCGCTGCAACGCGCCCCAATGGGCGTGGCACGTGTCGCAACTCGCCACGTGGGCCTGCAATACCTGCTCTTGTTCGGGCGCCAGCCGCTCGTCCAATCTCAAAGACATCAGCTCAGAGGTTTCATGGCACTGCATTCTCTCGAACTCTCCTCTCCCCCCGCTTCGCTGCGGACGCGCCGTCCCGCTCCTCCAACCTGCGGGCGACCATCCCGCGCGCGCGATGCAGGCGTGATTTGATCGCACTCACACTGGAATCCGTCATCTCGGCTATCTCTTCGTACGATAGATCGTGCCAGTAACGCAAGACGAGGGCCAATCGGTACTGCGGGGGTAGATCAGCAAGCAGATCGCACACCATATCGCGCTGCTCTCCCTTGAGAGTCTGTTCCTCAGGCTTGGGTGCCTCATCGGGGATCCAACGTTGACCGAGGGTCTCTTCCATAGAGATGGTGCCGCCACGACGACGCCGCAGTCTGTCGATACAATGGTGAGACGCAATAGACAACACCCAGGACGAAAACTTGCGGGTCGGATCGTACGTCTCGAGCCGAGTGTAGGCGCGGATGAACGTCTCCTGTGACGCGTCCTCGGCCTCCGCGGAGTTGCCCAGCATGCGATAGGCCAAGTTGTACACGGGAACTTGGTAGGCCTCTACGATTTTAGCGAACGCCTCCGGATCACCACGCCTGGCTTGCAGAACCCAGACCTGCTCTTGTTCTGCCCCCACCCTCGAGACCCTCCAATCTACACCGTCACCCGGCCCGTGCTCGGGTGCATTCTATACGCGGATGGCGCGCTTGGGTTGCAGCAGCGGGCCGCTCGAGCTCACCATCGAACCTCTGTGTCCGTGGAGCGTTTTGACAAAGCCCTCAACCAAATCTATGCTAGATTCACCGGCAGCGAGGGAGGTGTCACTTGGCTACGAAGCACTATATCGCCATCGAGGGCGTCATAGGCGTCGGCAAGACAACTCTAGCCCGCCTCCTACAGCCCCTGTTCGGCGCACAGCTCTTGCTCGAAGTAACCGACAAGAACCCGTTCCTGAGCGATTTTTACGCCGACAGGGAACGGTATGCCTTTCAAACCCAGATCTTTTTTCTGCTGAGCCGCTACCGCCAGCAGTACGACGTGTTGCCCCGCCTGCTCCACCAAACAACCGCCATCGGCGACTATACGTTCGCCAAAGACAGGCTCTTTGCACGGCTGAACCTTCGGGGCGAGGAATTGGCCACCTACGAGCGGTTGTATACGGCCCTTGCCGAGAAACTGCCACGCCCCAACCTCGTAGTCTACCTGTACGCCGATACCCCCGTTCTGTTGCACCGCATCGCCGCGCGAGACCGAGCCTACGAGCGCAGCATATCTGTGGACTATATCGAACGCCTGCGCCTCGCCTACGAGACCTTTTTCGCCGAGTCGGCCGATTCGCCAACGTTACGTATCGACACCAACCGTTTAGACCCGTTACGCCACCCCGAGCACCTGGCCGATATCGAACAGCGGATACGCTCTGTATTGCGAGAGGGCGCGCATCAGGTAGAGTTGTCGCGTTTCCAGCTCGCCGATAGCCCCCGCTCGGAGAATACGCAGATAACGCTGCCGCGAGGCCTCACCGACTTGCAGCAGTGGCATCGCACAGCGGATGCCGACAGCGGCCTGGACGCCGACCCCTACTATGGCATGTTGCGGTTACAGGGGCAGGTGGGGGAGCTGGCGCGCGTTCTGTCGCAGATCTGGGCTGTGGAAGAAGCCCTTCTGGACCAGTACGGCAATCGAGAGGAAGCGCTGCACGCCGCCATGGAGCACCGCGAGCAAGCTCTGCGAGAACCCCTAGCCGACTGCCTAGCACAGATATTGCGCCTTGCCAATCGGTTGGGCGTGGATCTCGAGAGCACGTACCATCAGCACATGCGCCATAACGCCGCCCCGGCACCCAACACCGAGCAGAATTCTACATGACCAAGTTCTATGTAGCCATCGCCGGCAACATCGGCGTGGGCAAATCCACCCTCACCGAAAAGCTCAGTCGCGAGCTGCACTGGGAACCGTTTTACGAAGCGGTCAACGACAACCCTTATTTGGCCGACTTTTACCGCGATATGCGCGCCTGGAGTTTTCACTCGCAGGTGTATTTCCTGTCGCGCAGACTGCAGCATCATCACGAGCTGAACCAGCGTCCCGGCAGCGTCGTGCAAGATCGGACCGTCTACGAAGACGCTGAGGTGTTTGCCCGAAACTTGTACCAACAGGGCCTCATGGCCCCGCGCGACTATTACAGCTACCACGATCTTTACGCGGTGGTGAGCAACCTGTTACCCCCGCCGACACTGGTAGTCTATCTGCGCGCGTCGGTAGAGACTCTGCTCCACCGTATCGCTCTGCGCGGCCGCCCCTACGAACGCAGTATCGCACCAGAGTATCTTGAGCAGCTCAATACACTGTACGAGGGATGGGTCGGCGCGTTCAGATTGTGCCCCGTGTTGACCATCTCCGTCGACGAGTTGGATTTCGTCCAGAGCGATGCGCACATGCACACTATTATCGACCAAGTGCTCACCAAACTCGGCGGCAGACAGCTCGTGCTGCCCAATGGTGGCTAGACACGGCGTGTGCCCACCAACCTACAGATCGGTGATCTCGGCCCGCCGACGATCTGTGTCGTACACCGCATAGCTGATGACGCCAAAGCGCCCCATCACCTCTCCAGGGTTCACAAGCCAGGAGCCGCCCACTTGCGCGGCGTTACGTTGGTGATCGTGCCCGTAGCACACCAGCGCATAGGCACGGCTCTTGGCCAACGCCCTCGCGAGTTGCGGATAGTGGGTCATTGCGATACTGCATTCTCCCAGCTCCAACTCGGCGAACTCGCCATGCAGAGTCACGTTGCCGGCCTTTTCAGCGTTGCGAGCCAGAAGCAATCTGTCGCCGTCGTTATTTCCCCACACCACGTGCACTGGCCCCGCAAACCCTTCGGCGATAGCTGTCAACGTAAAGGGCGAACAGATATCCCCCAGGCACAACAAGGCGTCACAGCTGGCAACCCCCTGAAGAACGCGTTCCAACGCCCAGATGTTGTCGTGGATGTCCGAGATGATCCCTATGCGCATGATGCACTCCTCTCGCATCACCGTGTAGGCGCCCGCAACCTCGTCGCCAGCATCAGTGCCCCGGCGCCGCCAACGCCATCAGGCTCTTGGCAATTCTCGCATAACTGCTACCCACGTGCACCAAGGGCGACGAGACATGGCCCCTGAGCTCGCCACGGCGGATGCTCTCCATGAAACTGGCGGCATCGGAAAAGCGCGGCATACGCACGAAAGCGCGCCCGATCTCGAAGCCCTGATGGGCATCGCTACCCGCCCCACACGGCAGGCCGTGTTGCTGCGCCAACGCTAGCGCAGCGTCGTTGGCCGCCAAGCGCGTGACGCGTGCGTTGAGCGCCTCGATGAGATCCACCTGGGGCAGAATCTCCAACAGGGCTCGCAGCGTGAGCGTCGAGTGCCGCAACTCGTCTCTGGCGTGCGGCACATAGACGAGCCCACCCTGCGCATGGATGGCCCGCACTGTCTCGGCCGGCGTCTCGCCCGGCGCGATCCACTCCTTCAGAAACAGCCCGATAATCTCGCCCTCGGACGTCTTGATCTCTTCTCCCACAATCACCGGGAGATCGTCAAGGTCAGCGAGAGCCAGAGCTCCCTCGATCGTATCGTGATCTGTGATAGCGATGGCCCCCAGGCGCCTACGCTTGGCCCAAGCCAATACAGTGGGGAGTGCGGTCAGTGAGTCTTTGGAGTAGCATGTATGGACATGTAAGTCGACATCGATCACGGTAGCTGTCCCTCAGAGTATTTTTTTCTACCCGCCGGCAGGCGGTACGCTCCGAGTATAAAGTGATGACTGGGTCGTGTCGAGCGATACGGAAACGGGCAGCCGCGCGGCTGCCCGTATGGTGCAGATGGTAGTGGTTGGCGCACGCAGCCTAGTCGCGTTCGGCGCGCTTTTTCGCCTCTTCGGCGATCTTGTCCACCAGATGCGCCGGTACGATGTCATAGTGCGAGAACTTGAGCGTGTAGATACCGCGTCCTTGCGTCATAGAGCGCAGGTCCGTCGCATAGCGTTGGATCTCGGCCAGAGGCACGAGAGCCGTCACGATGCCGTTACCCCGGTTCTGCTCCATGCCGAGCACGCGGGCGCGCCGGGTGTTGAGATCGCCGAGGATATCCCCCATAAAGCTCTCCGGCACCGTCACAACGATCTCCTCCACCGGCTCCAGCAGCACAGGCCCCGCTTGGGGGATACCGTTGCGGAAAGCCAGATGCGCAGCGATTCTGAACGCCATTTCGGACGAGTCTACCGCGTGGTAGGAGCCATCGTAAATGATCGCCTTGAAATCCACCGTGGGGTACCCGGCCAAAACACCAGTCATTGCAATCTCACGAATGCCTTTTTCCACCGCGGGCACATACTGCCTGGGCACCGATCCGCCAAAGATCTCGCTATCAAACTCGGCGCCCGCGCCGCGCTCTAGCGGCTCGAAACGGATCCATACGTCGCCGAACTGGCCACGTCCACCAGTTTGTTTCTTGTGGCGTCCCTGTGCCTGTGCCGTTTTGGTGATCGTCTCTCGGTAGGGGATAGTGGGGATCTCGGCCTCGATCTCCACCCCGAATTTGTTCGCCAACCGACGTGCCGCGATTTGGATGTGTGACTCGCCCATACCCGAGAGGATCGTCTCGTTGGTCTCGGTATCACGCTCCACGCGAAGTGTGGGGTCCTCTTCCACCAGCCGTGCGAGACCCGCGCTCAGCCTGTCCAGGTCGGCCTTTGTCTTGGGGAAGACGGCCGCAGAGAACAACGGCTCGGGGTACTGGATGGCGGGCAAGATTAGTGGCGTGCCGCGATCGGCCAACGTATCGCCGGTCACCGTCGCGTTCAGTTTGGCCACAGCGCCGATATCGCCGGCCACCACCTGTGCTACCGGCGTTTGCTCCTCGCCGCGCACCATAAAGAGCTGGCCCAGACGCTCCTCTGCAGATTTGGTCACGTTGTAGGCTCGCGAATCGGAGGCTAGAGTGCCGCTAGCCACGCGGAAATAGGTCAATTTACCCACAAAAGGGTCGGCCATGGTTTTGAACACCTGCACCGCGAGGGGGCCGGATGAGTCGGCTGTCAGCTCCTCCTCCTCTTGTGTGGCTGGGTTCTCTGCATTCCGCGGCACCTCTACAGGGCTGGGGCAAAAATCGACCAACGTATCCAACAGCTGCTTCACCCCGATATTCATGGTAGCAGAGCCCACGAGCACCAGTGAGAACTGGCCAGCCGCCATTCCCTTGGCTAGCGCCGAGATCGTCTCATCTCTGGTGAGCTCTTCCCCATCCAGATATTTGAGCATTAGCTCATCATCGGCCTCGGCGGCGTACTCTGTGAGCTGCAAGTGCGCCTCTTCGGCAGCCTCTCGCATATCAGCCGGAATCTCCCCGACCGTGCCCTCCGCGCCGAGTAAGGCCTTCATCGCGATTACATCAACCACGCCACGGAAGCCGTCGTGCGCGCCAATGGGCAGTAGGACCGGAACAAAGGGCTTGTCGAACTTGGTCTGCAGTTGCTCCATCGTGCGCTCAAAGCTGGCGTTGTCGCGGTCCATCTTGTTGATGAACACCACGCGAGGCAACTCGGCCTCATCCAGGAAGCTCCAGTGTAGTTCTGAGCCAACCTCGACACCAGAGGCGGCACAGAGCACCAGCGCACCACAATCGGCCGCACGGATGGAGGTGATCACCTCGCCCACGAAATCCATATAGCCGGGAGTGTCCAGGATGTTGATCTTGGTATTGCGCCACTCGAGAGGCAACACCGAAGAGTTTACCGAAAGCCCTCTGGCTTTCTCCTCTTCGTCGTAATCGGATACCGTATTTTTGTCTTCAATTCTACCCAAGCGCGAAATAGTGCCCGAGCCGAACAGCACGGCCTCGCTCAGAGACGTCTTACCGCACCCACCATGGCCAACCAGCACCACATTGCGCAGCTGTTCCGGTTTGTATTCCTTCATGAATCAAGATTCCCCCTGCACTTGACATTCGTACGCCCGAGCGATTATACCATGCAGCCTGGCAATCGGCAAGCATGCCCGACGTGCGCTACGAGGGAGCCGTCTGTATCGAGGTGAAAGACCGCGCCGTGAGCGCGTGTGTAGGGGCGCACAGCGCCCCTACATCGTACACCCCATATTCTCCCACATCCCGCGTCCTGCACGGTGCAAACGCAAGGCGCAGGGACGCGACGCGGGGGATGCGTGTGCGGAGCGCGGAGGTGTGTCGTTACGGTGTGTAAGGACATGTATAGGGTGTGCAGAGACGTGCTGTAGTGATGTGCAAAAGCATATGTAGAGGCGCAAGGCCGAGCAGCGGCGGTGTGTAAAGGAATAGATGAGGGCGCAAGGCCGCGCTGACGAGGCACATGTGTAGGGGCGCACAGCTGTGCGCCCCTACATCATGGCGCTTATCCTGTCCCGCATCCCGCCTACATCGTGTATCAGGGTACAGATATCACACGGGCGGCTACGCAAAGGCGATATCAGGCAATGCTCTACGATCCGGGCCGGCATCACAGGCGCACGTTGCGCCTACAACAGCTCTATAGCCAAACGAACACTTTTGTTACTCTGCGCTGCTGCTACTTCGAATACGATGGGCTAAGGCGCGTCGTCCGAGATCGGAGCGTGTAATGTGGGCAGTCTGACGCCTTGTTTGGCGTGCACAAAAGGAGATGTTACACTCACGAAATGGAGAATCTACGCAGCCCGGGCACGTATTCGTTGCTCATGCAGCTAGCCTACGCCTCGACAATCCAGGTGGGCCGCCTGGGCCTATTGCAGTTCCCCGCAGGGTTCTACCTGTATGTTGGCAGCGCCCTTGGAGGACTGCACGCGCGCCTGGCGCGTCACTTGCGTGCGGCAAAGCGCCATCATTGGCACGTGGATTACCTGTTAGACTCGGCCGTTATCGAGGAGGTTTGGGTCGCCACAGGATCCGAGCGCCTTGAATGCTGCTGGGCGGCGACGATGGCCTCCGCAGAGAGTGTGTCTCGACTGCACTCGGGCTTTGGGGCCACCGATTGTCGCTGTGGGGGGCATCTGTTTTACGCGCCCACACGCCCCAGTGTTGGCCTGCTCGCCAGCTCACGCCCCGGAGATTCCATCCGAGTCATCCGGCCGCCGCTCCCACAGCCCACTGAGAGAAAGCCATGATGATCTCCCGTATCTGGCGTGGAACTCGTGCCACCATCCCGATAGCGCTGAGCATCGCGCCTTTTGGCCTCGCCTACGGTGCAGTCGCCTCTCAGGGAATGGCACCCTGGCAAGCACGGGGAATGTCGGTGCTGGTTTTTGCCGGCACAGCACAGTTTGTGGGTGCAAGCATGATCGCTGACGGCGCCAGCATACTGCCGGTTCTCATGACGACGTTACTGCTCAACCTGCGCCTCGTATTGATGAGCGCCGCCCTCACCACACGCCTCGACGCCGCGCCGCGCCGTGCGGCGCCCCTCTTGGCGCATCTTTTGACGGACGAGAGCTTTGCCGTCAGCGTTGCTGCACACGATGAGCGCGCCATCGACCCGCTCTTTTTTGTGGGGTCGGGCCTGGCCATCTTTGTCGTCTGGCAGGTTGCCACGTCGACGGGCTTATTGCTGGAAGGCAACATGCCGCAGGGCTTGGGGTTCGAATACGCCCTGCCAGGAAGCCTGATCTGCCTGCTGTTTCTGCTGGTGCGCGATCGTAAGACGTTGTGGGTGGCTCTGGCAGCCATGGGCTTGGCCCTGCTGTTGCGCCCGCTGGTAACCAGCACCTGGAGCACACTTTTGGCCACGCTTCTCGCCTCGGGGGGCGGAGCAGCTATCGCAAGGGGTGTGGCGTGTCGCCGACAGACATAACCCTAGCCATCCTGGGAATGGCGCTCATCACCTTTGGGCTGCGGCTGGCACCCATGCTGGCTCTGAGCCGCGCCACACTGCCCGGCTGGTTGCAAGAGTGGTTGGGGCTCGTCCCCGGCGCAGTGCTGGCCGCCTCGCTTGCGCAGGCTTTATTGATCCAAGACGAGCGACTGTTCGCCTCGTGGCGTAACCCCTACCTGTTGGCGGCGGTTCCCACAGTACTGGTGGCCTGGCACACGCGTAGCATGGTCCTCACCATGTTGGTGGGCATGGCAGCTTTCGCGCTGGTGGGGCGCTGGCTGCCGTAGGCCGATCCGACCGTCTCGCTCGGCGGCGTACTATGCCCGGGGCACTGGTATCCCACGGTATCAGTTGACCTCTAGCCCCCCATCTCGGCCAGCCTCTCCGCCACCCTTTGCAGCCCCTCCACTGTAGCCTGCGTGAGCGGGTGCGCAGGCAGAAAGGCGCAGCCCGCCGATGAGCGCGTAGAGAGTTCAAAAGTGCCTATCCTCTGCGCCAACTGGATGATTTCCCCTTTGTCCAGCCCAATGAGCGGGCGCAGGATCAGCTTGGGCATGCCGTAGGAGACCACCTCGAGGTTGTGAAGCGTTTGGCTGGCCACCTGCCCCAGTGCGTCCCCCAATACCACGGCCTGGGCGTGCAACTCGTCAGCGACCTCACAAGCCTTGCGGATCATCGCGCGCTTGCAGAATATACAACTCCAGCGCTCCTCGCCTAACTCGCGAAGGGCCTGCAGCGTGGGAGCCACCGTCTCGGCGTGGTCAACAAAGACGGGGCGCAGGTTCCAGCCGTAGCTGTACTGCCTCAGCACCTCGAGATTATCCAGCGTCTTGCCCGTCTCAACCTCGTTCTGTTGAAAGTGCAGCGGGATCACACCACAACCACGTTTCATCATCATCCAAGCCGCTACCGGCGAATCGATACCGCCCGAGACCAACGCTACCACGCGCCCCTCCACACCCACCGGCAATCCGCCGTGAGCGGGCACTATGCGTCCGTAGACAAGAGCGGACTCGCTGGACACCTCGACACCGATAGTCACTTGGGCGCTATCCGATAGATCTACCCTGCCCTGGGTCTCGCGATAGATCGCTTCGCCGGCCAGCCGGTTGATATCGGGCGAGATAAAGGGAAAAGTCTTGTCAGAGCGGCGGGCGCGCACTCGAAACGAGATTTCGGGGGCCACGCCGGCAGCCTTCGCCTGACGCACACACTCTGCAGCGATGGCATCCATGTCGCGCGGCACCTCCACCACGGGGCTCAGCGACACGAGGCCAAAGACACGGCTGATGGGCTCCAGCGCCTCCTCTACCCGATCCGTCCGAACGTATACCCGCTGGCCCGCCGAGACCACCTGGCCCTCGATCCCGTGTGCTTTGAGGGCGCTACGCACATTGTTGCGCAGTCGTCTGACAAACTCGACGCGATTACGCCCCTTGAGGGCCAGCTCGCCGTATCGTAAAAGGATCATGCTCATATCGAGCGACCTCCTTGTATCTCAGAGAAGAGGGCCCATTCGGTCGCACCAGCGGGGCTGACAAGAAAGGGCGGCCCCACGAGGCCGCCCCACTCGATGCGAACACCCCGCCCGCTATACGGTGGCCGCCTTGCCCGTGGGCGCGCGAAGAATCCGCCCGAACTCGCCCTCCTCCCACACCACTAGCAGGGGCACGGCGAAAAACAGGGATGAGTAGGTGCCGGCCACCATACCGATGAGCATCGTCAGAATGAACTGCTGGATCGTTACCCCACCGAACAGGATAATAGCGACCATCACAAACATGGCGTTCATCTGTGTGGCCAGCGAACGGTGCAGCGTCTCCAACAGACTGCGGTTCACAACCGTCTCGTAGGACTCCCCCCGGTATTTTGGCAGGTTCTCGCGAATGCGGTCAAACACCACAATGACATCCTCCACCGAGAACCCAATGACGGTCAACACAGCGGTAAGCAACAGCGAATCCGCTTCCCAGCCCGCCACAAGCCCCAGTAAGCTCACCACACCCATCAGCAGCACCACATCGTGGAGCACTTTGGCGATGGCGCATACACCGTAACGAAAGGCGTTGGGAACCTTGCGGTAGGCCAGGGCGATAAAAAACAGAATCGCCACAGACGTGGCCAACACCGCCAACCCCGCCGAGCGCATCGTCTCGTTACCGACGGTGGGCCCCACGCTCTCGAAGCGCAGTTCCACCAGTTCGCCGTAGCGCTCCGCCAGCTGATCGATCAACTCGGCCTTGGTCTCCATCTCCATCGGCTTGGTGCGAATCACCACGTGGTAATCGTCGTCCACCGTTTGCACCGAGGTGTCGGCCAAGCCAGCGTCTGTGAAAAAGCGGTGCACATCACCCGGCACCACTGGCTGCGAAAAGCGCAACTCCAGCAATGAGCCGCCCGTGAAATCGATGCTCAAGCGCACCGGCGCGCCAAAGGCGATAGTCGAGTAGATCATCGCGATCAGCCCGGGCGCGATCAACAGGGCCGAGATCAAAAAGTACCAGCGACGCTTCTGAATCAGGGTGAACATGCTCTCTCCTTCGGATGCCCATCCGCCACCCGTGCTAAATGCCCAACAGCCAACTCCTCTGTCGCAGCTTTTCCCCAAACAGCGCAAAAGCCGCGCTGAGGAGCGTTCGCGTCACGAGGACCGCCGTGAACATGCTGACGAGCACACCGAGGGTCAGTGTGATGGCGAACCCTTTGATCACGCTGGCGCCGAAACTATTACCAAAGAACCACAGGATGGCGCATGTAATCCATGTGGAGATGTTCGAATCCAAAATGGACGTCCAGGCCCGCCTGAACCCTGCGGTGATAGCGCGCTGTAACGTCCTGCCCTGCCGCAGTTCCTCGCGCATGCGTTCAAAGATCAGGATATTGGCGTCCACCGCCATACCCACAGAGAGCAGGAACCCAGCGATACCCGGCAGCGTCAGGGTTACCGGTATCGTTTTGAACAGTGCCAGAGTCACCAGCGCATAGATAATCAGCGCCAGGTCCGCCAACAGGCCCGGCAATCGGTAATAGATCAGCATAAAGAGCAGCACCGCGCTGAGGCCGATGATACCGGCGCGCATGCTACGGTCTACCGAATCCTGCCCCAGGGTGGGGCCGACGGCACGGGTATCCATAACGCGCAGGGGCACCGGCAACGCGCCATAGCGCAGTTGCATCACCATGGTGCGCGCCTCTTCCACTGTGAACTTGCCCGTGATCTCGCCGCGTCCATCGGGGATGGTGGTATTGATGTGGGGGCTCGAGATGACGTGTTTGTCCAGCACGATGGCCAGTACTTTCCCCACGTTATTGGCTGTGTGCTGGGCAAAGATCTCGGCGCCCTCGGCATCCAGCTCGAAAGCGATGCCCGGCGTACCAACCTTGTCAAAGGTCACTTCCACGCGCTTGAGATGCTTGCCCGTTAGCACTGTGGTGTACACCGGCTTGTCGGGGTTTTCTTCCGCGTCGGGAGCGGGCCCCAGGTTCGTGTTGAGCATGGTGCCCGGGGGGTAGGCGATAGCGCCCGTATCCACCCACTCCATGAGGCCAGTCTCGCGCAGCGCCGCAACGGCCGCATCCGGGTCTTCGATACCGGGCAACTCTACCAAAATACGCTGGTTCCCCACGCGCTGCACAACGGGTTCGGACACGCCCAGGCCGTTCACGCGGTTCTCCACGATGGTCTTGGCCGCCTCCATCGCGTCGCTATCCACCGCCTGCCCCTCGGCCACATCGGCCTCGAGCAGTACCTGCATGCCGCCCTGAAGGTCCAAACCCTGCCAAATCTTGATCTCTTTGGTGAATCTGCCGATGTGGATTCCAGGGTTGTCGGGCCAGGCGATCCACGCGGCCACGCCCGCAATCACGACGATGAGTATGAGCAAGCGAATGTCGCGTCGCTGCATGTGCGCCGTCTCCTATCTTGCGTATTCAGCAGGGGCCCCCCACCCTGGCGACCGTGCTCACCGACGCCCGCGCAGGGACCGATCCGGGGGTTAGCAGGGGCTCAAGCCCGAATCCGATTTTCGATTATAAGCAGCCATCGAATCCCTGTCAAAAGGTGACCCTTCTCTATAAGCAGTCAAGTCAAGCTTGGGAGGGAGCGCTATCGGGCTCACCACGCATCGTGGGCTCGATACCGTGCACACGCAGCGCTTGCACCACACGCAAGCACACCTCCTCCTCCGTCAGAGGATCTGTATGCACGTTGATGTGGGCGTGATGCCGCGCGTGGGCCAGCCGCTGACGCTGCAGATCCAGATACCGCTGGTCATAGTCGATAGCTCGCCGCTGGCGCACCATCGGCAACGAGACGTCCAGGTAGACCAATACCTGTGGGCGCGACAGGCGTTGCCACATATCGGGCACAAACGAATGCTCTTGGGCTGTGCTGCGCGCATCATAGCCCAGCGCGCGCAGCCTGGTGACGAGCACGCTTTTGCCCGCCGCACAAACACCCACGACGGCAACACGCCCCGCTACTGGCTCAGGAGGTGGTCCTTTGCGATCCGCCTTGGTTGCCATCTCGCCCTCCCCTGGCCGTACGCAATGAGCCGCGGGGCATCCCTCACACCGGAAAGCTGGCGAAAAAGCGTCGCACGCCGCCTACACCCGTTGAGGGCAGCACAGCCAGCACCAATACGCTCATATCGTCTCGTGGACGCCCGTCCTCCGCCTCCAGCGCGCGCGCCAACACCTCGTCCGCAAGCGCCTGTGCTGGCACGGCATCGTGCGCCGCTGCCTCCAACAGAGCCGGCAGATCCAACGATGCCCCCTTGCGTTCTCCCGCAATACATATGCCATCCGTGTAGGCCAAGACGTAGGTGCCCTGTTCCACAGGGAGCTCCACAATGACGGGCTTGGTGTTGGCATAGATACCTATAGGCTGGCTGGGGGCATCCAGCGCACAGAGCTGGCCGGCCCGCACCACAAGAGCAATGCATCGGCTGTTACGCGAGATCACTAACGTGCGTGTGATGAGATCCACCGAGATCATCTGTAACTCGGCCGACACTTGGCCAGCGCGATGCGTCCGCAGGTAATCGTGGGCGGCTCGTGCCACAGCCCCATCGCGCACGCCCTCCCCCAGTAGCGACACGGCTTTGCGCGCAACGATATTGCTGATGATCTTGGCCGATCGCCCCGAGCGCTGGCCGTCCACAAGCACCGCAGAAACCCCCCCCAGGGGGCGCTCGATGAGTTCGATACTGTCACCGCTCTCGCCGGCGGCGTATTTGGCGACTTTGGCCGCGCCAAGCTGCACTTCCATGGGTAGCAACCGTCCGTTTCTGTGTCGAATCCATCGCCCTATTGTACCACAGCAGTTCGGGGCAAGCGCAAACCGTCCACGCTATGAAGCGTCGATATGTGACGCAACCTTTTGCGTCCGAGTGCGTATCGTCTATAGTAGATACACCAGCGCTCATTCGAGCGCGGTATAGACAGCCACTACTCATTAATGGAGGGCGAGATGACAGAAGCATCCTCCCGGCGTGTGGTCGAGGCTGAGATCAGGATGCCGCGGTTAAGCGAGCTCAAGGTGCCAGAGATGGATCTGGAGCCGGTGCGCCACGCTGCAGAACAGGTTCTGCTCACCGGCATCGGTGTGGGCGTACTGTTGGCACGCAGTATCGCGTCGGCGGTCAAAGCTGCCAACGAGGCGGGCGCTGAGGCCGCCCGGGATCCCGGGCCCATTACCAAGGCTCTGCTGAGTATGGTGAGTAGCGGGCGCGGTGTAGCCGACCAGCAAGTGCGTGTGCAAGTGCCCGTCCTGCCCATTGACGACTACCAGAACCTGACGGTGGAGCAGATACTCGAACGCTTGCCGCGGCTTACGGCGGAACAGTTGCACGTTGTGCGACAGTACGAGGTGGGCAACAAGGCGCGCGCAGAGATCATTGCGGCCATCGACCGCCAGCTCGTAGCCTAGCTCTCCGTGCGCACTATTCTGTTTACGGGGAAAGGCGGCGTCGGTAAGACAACTCTGGCTGCTGCCACCGCCTTGCGCAGCGCCTCGTTGGGGCACCGAACGCTGGTCATCAGCACAGACATTGCGCACAGCCTCTCTGACTCTCTGGAGGCGCCCCTCAGCAACGAGCCGCAAGAGGTGCCGGGGTTCGCCTCCGAGGGTGGCATGCCCCCAGGGGCCTTGTGGGCCGCGGAACTCGATACCGGGGAGGAGCTCGAGCGTTACTGGGGCGACGTGAAGCGGCGCATCGCCACCGTATTGCGTAACGAGGGGGTGGACCCCATGGCCGCTGGCGAGCTGGCTGTGCTCCCGGGCTTGGACGAGGTGCTGGCGCTGGTGCGCATCAAGCGCCTATACACCGAGGGCCGTTACGATGCGCTAATCATCGATAGCGCACCCACGGGTGCGGCCATGCGCCTGCTGAGCGCCCCCGATCTCACACGCTGGTACGCCCGTCACCTGGCGGGCCTATCGCGAGGGATCCTGCGAACGATTCTGCCGTCGCTGCGTGCCGCCATATCGTTGCCCATCCCCGAGGATGCGGTGCAGCAGCGCATCCAGAGTCTCTTTGATGAAGTCGAGACGTTGAGGGCCGCCCTGGCCGATGGCCGCATCACCACAGTGCGCTTGGTGCTCAACCCCGATCGCATGTCCATCAGCGAGACCCAGCGCGCCTACACTTATATGAATTTGTTCGGCCTGACTGTGGACGCCCTGTTCCTCAACCGCGTACTGCCCGAGGCTGTGCGCGATCCATTCTTTACACACTGGAAGGAAGATCAGGCGGCGCACCGCGAGGAGGTGCTGGAGACCTACGCGCCGCTGCCGGTGTTCGAGGTGGCCCTGGCCCCGCGCGAGATGGTGGGGCTGCAGCGCCTGGCGGAGCTGGGGCGGCGCGTCTACGGAGAGCGCGACCCCATCCAGACCCTTGCCAGCGAGCAGCCGATGCGCTTTTATGTAGAAAACGGGCGCTACATGCTGTCGCTGCGCATCCCGGGCGTCACAAGTGGCCAGGTGGATCTCGCCAAGCGAGGGGACGAGCTCCAGATCAAGCTGGGCAGATTCCGGCGCACCCTCGCGTTACCCCAGTACCTGGTGGGGTTACAGCCCGCCTGGGCGCGGCTGGAGGGCAACAGCCTCCAGATCGCTTTCGAGGATCCCAAATCGAGCGGCGAGATGAGCCCGCACTCTCGGTAGAGCACGGGCTCTTGTAACACAAAGGAATGCAGATCAGGCCTCGGGTGGATCGCCCCAGTCTGGAATGGACAGCACCTCGCCGTCGCGCAGAGCCGATTGGTGCGCAACGATGCCGGGCGCCAGGTAGCGCACAGCCTCCCAGACGTTGATGCGCGGCAGGCGCTGTCGGTTGCACGAATCGACAAACTCGTGCGCCAGGTAGGCGTGTGAGCCCCCGTGCCCTCCCAGGTCGCTGGCGAGAGCGTCGGGCAGCGGCTCTTTCACATCCGAGAGATCCACTGGCGTCCAACCTTTACGATCGGTCCACCTGGATCCAGCCTCGTCGTCCATGAAACAGCCCTCCGTCCCGAACAGTCGGAACCCCTCGCGCCCCGGGTGCCCCACACGCCGGAACTCACAGTGTCGCACGAGGGCACCGTTGCTCATGGTATAGAGCGCCACTTCGTTGCTGAGCACGTTGCCCGAAAGCGTCTCGGGCAAGTACCAGTCCTCATTCGGATACCGATAGCCCTGCGCAGAGACCGATACCATATGCGCGCCCATCACCGACACCATGCTGGACGTCGAGTGCGTAGGGTAGTGCATCGGTACGTCACCTCGCTTGTCGGGCCCCCACAGCCTGCCCCACCGATTTCGAGCCACCTCGCGAAGGTTGCTGTAGGGGCAGTCGAGATCATGCCAGTATTCGCATTCGCCGTAGGTCAGAGCGCCAAACGCCCCCTGTTGCGCCTTCTGCCGACAATACATGGTCTCGCGCCGAAAGAACGTGGTCTCTCCGAGCATATAGAACTGCCCTGTGCGCTTGACCGTCTCCACCAACCGGTCGCATTGCTCGAGTATCTCCTCACCATCCGAGCCGTAGATGGACGGGACGGCACTATACACATGCTTGCCAGATTCCAACACCTGCACAGCCTGCTCAAAATGCAACCAGGGCTGGGTGATGATGGCCACTGCGTCCAGATCGCTACGACACACCTCATCGAGGTTCGAGTAGACCTCTTGGATGTCGAACTGCTTGGCGACTTTTGCCGCACGATCTGACTCGAGATCGCACACGGCGAACCGCTCTACATCGGGATGATTTCTGAACAGTTGCACAAAGTGTGTCCCAAACTGTCCCAAGCCCACTAATGCCATGGAAATGCCCATCGTCGGTTTACCCTCCAGCATATGCCCCCACGAGGGGCGCTTGTATGACTATCCATCTCCATTTTGCACCGTGGACACCGGGCGTCAAGCTCAGCGCGTGCGGCGATCTCCGCCAGTTCGGCGCCAACGACTTGACGAGTCAATCGTCCCGCATATTATAGTCTGTTCAGCTGTGGCATCGCCGTTTGCAGTCCAGCAACTCCGCGGGGCCCCTTGTCTTATCGCGAGTTGTAGGATTTGCAGCGGCTGCGAGTGGGAGAAACGCCCAGTATGGTGACGATCGGCATCGATTTTGGGACGACCAACTGCAGTGCTGCCATCCAGCGCGACGGTCGCGTAGAGCTGATCCCTTTAGAGGGGGACGATTTCATCTTGCCCTCCACGATCTGCATCACGCAAGAGCAGGAGATCAGCTTCGGGCGCGAGGCGATCCAGCGCTACCTGCAGCTCACCCGCGAGACGCCCATCCGCTACAAGTTCACAGATTTGCGGGCTCTAACATCGGTGTTCCAGCACGAGCTGGAGGATCCTATCGTCTCATCGGATCACGACTTGGTGTTGGTCTCCAGCGCGGGCGAGGACGAAGACCTCGACACGCCAGCACGCCTCTTTCAATCGCTCAAGAGCGGCTTGCGCGATCCCACCTTTCAAGGCAGCACGGTTTATGGGCGCTACTATACCATGGAGGAGTTGATCGGCCTGGTACTGGGGCGCATCCGAGAACGCGCTGAAGCGCACCTCGGGCAACCGGTGCGGGGGGCGGTTATCGGGCGGCCTATTACCTATGCGCCGCCGGATCGCGCTCCCAGCCTCTCTGCAGAGGAGATCGATCATACGGCCTACGAGCGTATGCTGGCAGCAGCGCACATCGCGGGGTTTACCCACGTGACGCTCGAGTTCGAGCCGGTGGGGGCAGCAAGGCATCTGCGCTCGCGCCTCCGAGCCGACGGCAGGGCCCTGGTCTTTGATTTTGGCGGCGGCACGCTGGACCTGGCGATAGCACGTGTGATGCCCGACTCGGCATTGGAGATTCTGGCCACCCATGGCACCCATGTGGGCGGCGACGATTTTGACAGCGCCATCGCGCGTCACACGCTGCTCAAGCATTTCGGCGAGGGCACTACGTTAACGCATAAGCAGCTCCCCTTTCCCCCGAACCTGTTGGAGCCGCTACTGCACTGGCAGACGATTCCCCTGTTGGCAACACCCGCCAGCGCGGCGCGCATCGCGGCCATCAAGCGCCAGAGCAACGCTCCGGAGACCATCGAGAACTTGCAGACTTTGGTGCGCCAGGGTTTGGGCTTCCAGCTCTTCCAAGCCATCGAGGCCGCCAAGATCCAGCTGTCGTCCCAACGCGAGGCCGAGGTCGCCCTGCACGAACGAGGGCTACACATCCAAGAGCGAGTCACCCGGGCAGCTTTTGTAGCCGCCATCACCGGGCACTTGACGCAGATCGAGAGGGCGTTACATAGGGTGCTGGAAGAGGCACGCTTCGCGCCCGCGGACCTGGATGCGGTGCTCATGACCGGCGGCTCGTCACTGGTGCCGGTAGTTCAGGGGTTAGTACGGCGCATCTTTGGCGCGGACAAGGCACAAATTGCTGACCCGTTCGTCAGCATCGCTTCTGGGCTGGGTAGCGTCGCAGCGGAGGGCGACTACCTCCAGCCCGTGGCCGGCGTGGTGCCGCAAGCCACCGCAGCGCGCATCAAGGCCGAAGCGGTCACCATCGGCGAGACGGTAGCCTTTCGTCGCGGCCACCAGACGGTGGAGGGCGTGGTGGTGCGCCGCGCGGGCGGGCGCCTGCACGATGCCACCCTCGTGATCGAGTTCTGGGATGACGAGATCGAGCAGTTCGTCAGCACTATGCGCCACGAGACCAAAGTGACTCGCGTCAAGATCCCGCGCTAAGGCCCCGCAGCTCACACCATCGCCCGGGCCACGTTGTTCCCCCTAAAGGGCTCGGAACAACATGCCAGCGTAGCAGCGCGCAAACGCCCTGCAACACCCCTCTGCTGCTCGTACCGCCGAGAACTATGCCGGGACCACGAGGTACCCTGGCTCCGGCTCTGCCTCGTCATTGATGATTTTATGAGCGAGCTCTTCGCCATAGGCCGCCAGCAGTGGGATACTGCGAGGATCGTCCATCGCGATCGGTGCACACAGATCCACCTGGAAACGACGGAAATCGAGCTGGTGAAAGAACGTGTGCGTCAGATGCACCTGCTGCTCATCCGCCGATTGGGCAAAGGCTCCCAACATGGGGGAGAGCCATTGCCAGGGCCAGAGCCGGTTCGCATCGCCCGGGCGCAGCGAAGCGGGGCTGCGCCCCGTTCCCAGGCTGATGAGAGTCGTCTCGGCGGGATCCCATCCGAGATAGTAGTAAGCCTCATAGGCAGCCAGATAGCAGGGATTGGTGTAAGAGCCAACCCCGCCGTCAACGTAGCGCCCCGCCACTGCAGGGAAAACGGCGGGCACCGCGCAGGAGGCCAGCACGGCCTGCACAACGGGCCAACCGGCGTACTCGTGCTTCCACGGCTTGATGAAGCGGGTGCGCTGTGCCACCAGATCGAACGCTGTGATCACAAAGTCGGTGGGCGGGTCCGTATGCCAGAACCGCGCCAGGGGCTCGTCGCCGAACTGCCGCCACAGAGCTGTCTTTAAAGGTTCTTGTGGGTAGCGATACTTGGACAGAGGCCACAAGGCTGTGCGCCAACTCTTGCGAAAGACCACCTCTCCTAGCTCGCAGTAGAGGGCGTACATTTGCCCACCCGTGAGCCCCGCCGCAATACCCGTTGAGAGGATCGAGCCAGTGGATGTGCCCGCTACCAGCCGGAAAATATCGTGCGCCGAACAGCCCAAATACTCTTCCACCAGAGCGAGTGCGCGAGCCACCATGACCCCGCGGATGCCTCCGCCGTCTATAGCCACAGCAACATGCTCACGAAACGGCTTCATGCGCGCCCCCCATACAGGCTAGAGTGCAAAGATGCGCGATCGCCGTGCGAAGCTATTCGGACCCCAAGTCTGTCCAAGTGCCATCACTGTAGAAGGCGCGCACAGGCCGATCCGCCTCACCGAACAGCAGCCCTCCCTCGAACTGCTGCGTAAGCCCTGTGACTGGGTACTCTTCTTCGATGGCAAAGCCCAAGGCATCGCGCTCCATCTCGGAGCGGCACCACACCAGGCCAAAACCGCGTTTGGGTTGGCGCAGCCCCTCGGGCGCCTCTATGTGGCAAAAGTACTCTGGCGTGTCCTCCCCCCACTCGTCGGGGGTGACGATAAACGAGCCGTCGGCGCGCCCGATGTAGATTGTCCGATAGGTGCCGCGCCATAGCATCACGCCCCGCTCAAAGCGTTGAGCCCCCCAAGGCTCTTCCTCGGCCGGCGTATACGGGCACCCTAATCGCGACTTCCCTCCGGCCTCTTCGTAAGCTTTGAGAAGATCGGCGTGGATCGCCACGTCGCAGGCGGCTGTCGGCGTTGGCTCGGGTGTGGGTGGCAGGGTGGGAGCCTCTGTCGCGGTTGCTACGGGCGGCGCAAAGGTCGGCGTGGCGCTGGGTTCCTCGGTAGCCGTAGGGAGCACGTCAGCCTGTGTTGGGAGCTCGGTAGGCGACGGCGTGCTGTCCACGCTGGGAGAGGAGATAGGTGTAACCCGAAGTGGCAGGTACACCATATCGCCTTCTGGGCTTACACAGGCGCCGAGAACGACCGCCAACAATAGCGCGACTGCCGCAAGCAGTGCCTTGTGAAATACAAACCGGCTGGAGTCAGAGGGGGGGCGCCGTTGAGATACCGCTCGGTGTGCCGATAGTGTGTACAATTGGCCCTCCTCGGATGCGAATCCACCGGACGCCGATGGTTCATGCATCGGTGCAGACTTTTGCGAGCATCGCTAGCGTAGCGCCCGGCGAAAACGGATGTCACCTGCTCACAACATAGCACCCATCGAGCCGACAGTGTACGCTGCCCGTTGGCCGCGCTCTGGAGCGGCGGACTATGCGATTGCGCGCTCCACGCGCCCATCGTCGATGCTTGGCGACGGCGCTCGGCTGGGTGGTTCATACGGGCCCGGTAGAGGGGCCCCGTTAGGCCGTGGCGTCTTTGTACGCCACCGTCATGTCGCGCACATAGGGCAGCAGGCTCTGTGCGGTGTACTCGCTGCCCTGCAACGACAGTACGCCGCTCATATAGGCGTATTCGGCATCTCGCTTCCCGGTAAAGATCTCGTCGAACACAGCGCTCGACATAGACAGGCCCACCGTGGCGTTCGGCGCCTTGCCCGGCGCGCCTTTTACCTCGCCGCGCTGCAGGGTTAGCGTATACTCTGCCGCTAGATCCGTAAGGTTAAAGTTCACAGTGATATCGCTGCGGGCGATCAATCCCTTGAACCGCTCGCTTTCCTGAAGCCGACGCACCATGTCGTCCAACACTGTGTACAGGTCTTCTTTGGTCTCGAACCGCCCCATATCTGTCCTCCTTGTGGAATGTGAAGCAGGAACCGGGTACGCTCAGACACTGCCCCCAGTATAGACACTGAAACGAGAACTGGCAACCGCTTTCAGCGCCATAGACAAAGGATCGCCCGAGATCTCGGGCGATCCTTTGCTACACGCAACGGCCAACTCGCCGGCCCAGACGATGCTTGGGGTGCTACCAGTCTCTGCGTCCGCCGCTGCTGCGGCCCCTGTCATAGCCCCCGCCACCGCGATTATCCTGGCGCCGACCACCACCTCGGCCGCCGCCAAAGCCACGATCCCGCCCGCCGCTCTCACCTCTGGGGCGCGCCTCGTTCACTGTGAGCTGGCGCCCTCTGTGCTCGACGCCGTTCAACCCCGCAATCGCCGCCTCGGCCTCTTCCTGCACCGGCATCTCCACAAATCCGAAACCTTTTGATTGCCCTGTCTCGCGGTCCGTGATGATACTGGCCGAAGCCACCGTGCCATAGTTGGCAAACAGCGCTTGCAGCTCACCCTCGTCGACCGAGTACGCGAGATTGCCCACATAGATATTCATCCAGATTCCTCACTCTGCCTGCTGAAGGCATTCTCATGCAGCGTAAACAAAAACATCCGACGCTCGCCGACGCGCTGCCGCACTCCGGCAAAGCGTCCCCTCCGGCGCTCCGAACACAGAACATACGGCTTGGCGGTGATACCCTCCTCGCGGTCCAATCAGGACCTGATACGCAACGTGGCCTGTCCATGGACTTACCTTACTAGGGCACAACGTGCGGGGTGTAACCCAACCATGGAACCCTTGCCGCGGGAGAACGAAAAGCCGTCGGCAGGCAATGAGGATCCAAAAGACCGAGGTCTTCCAGTGAAGGCTAGCGCAGTTGGGTTGCGCTGTCAAGCTTTTGTGCGCAGCCTAATCGCGCGAGGCCGAAAAGACTGCGGGGCGGCGGCAGGCTTTCAGCGCGACAGCGTCAGCACCTGGCACTGTTTGGGCGCGCATGGCACGCTCAGTCTGTCCTCGCCCACCTGCAACGAGATCACCTCGTCAGCCGACCCAAAGTCTGTGCGGCGCACCAACACACGCTCCCCAAGCCGTAGGCCCGAGATCACTGCGCCCCCCGCCGCCGGAACCTCAAAAGTAACCGGCGTGCCGCCATCCAAGAACTCACGATAGGCCAGCGCGGCGGCCCACACCCGATGTAGCAGCCGCACTTCGTGCGCCGTCTCATCGGCGGGCGACCAGGAAAAGAGAGTGGCGTGCCCGCGCAGCAGCACGTGCCACAGGAGCTCCTCGTACGCCCACTCGCTCATAGGCACGACGTGTGAGGCGCTGCCTTCCGCGGGCGGCGAAGTGACGTTGTGATGCACAAACGTGATGAGCGGCGTCTCGGGCGGCGTGTGCTCGGCGGCGTTAGAGGCCACCTTGAGCATGTTGTAGAACCAGCGGTAATCCGTGTTGTCAAAGTCGTACCAGTCAAACGTGCGGTACCAGGTATAGAGCACAGGCATACCAAAGGTATAGCCAGTGCCCTCGAACTCGTTCGCCCAAGGCCGGTAGGGCTCGCACTGATCCCAGCGGTGGGGCAGATCGGGGTTGTAGACCTCGAAATAATCGTACCAATAACGCCAGCCGTTGTGCGGATAGACCGCATAGTTCCCCACCAGACAATCTGGGAAGCGCTGCAGAATCGGCTCGGCGTAGCAGGCGCGCTGCATATCGGCGCGGATTCCCCGCAGTGTATGTTGAAACACCGCAAAGTCGTCGATATCCCGAATATGCTCTCGGCAGCGACGGCAGCGGCGTGAAGCGTCCCAGGCGCCGTTCCACTCCAAAGGGCCGTCGATCTCCCAATCGGAGAAAACGAAATCCACTGGCAGGCCCGCCCGATGGTAAGCCTCGGCAAAGGACTCCACTTGGCCGCGGATGACGGGGTAGCGAGCCTCTAACGTGAAAGGGCAACCCATCTTGACTCTCTGATCGAACGACAAGTCAAAAAAGGTGTTGGCATCGTCATCTATATGCATCGTGTGAGGATCGCCGTTGAAAAAGTGGTACAGCGGTTGGATAGCATCCACCGATACAGCGAGCCCCAGCTCGCGCTGCAACCGCGCGATGCGCAGGCCATCCCGCAGCGAGCGTTCTCGCCCGTCGCCCATCTCCCACACAGCAATCAGCCCAATGCCTCTAGCGTCCAGGTCTTGCAGTAGCCCCCTCACCGCATCGTCATCGCCGGGTGGCGTGCCACGCAGGCCCCAGATGTACAGCGGCAGTCGGTCGCCGCGCGGGTGCTCCAGTGGCCGCGCCTCGCGAAGGACCGTCTCGATCATCTCGGGCTCGATCATGTCTCCCTCCTCATCAGCTCTCGATATGCGCCGCATGGAGGCTCCGCGACCGACCGCTAGGCCCCGGTGTACTTTTTGGGAAACTTGCTGACCACGGTATACATAGGGTCCACCACGTTCGCGATGCGCAACGAACCCACCTGCGCCATCAATTGCCAAGCCTCCTCGCGCTGAAAGCCATACTCATCCACCAGCCAACGCAAGAGCTCCATCTGCCCCAAGCGTACGGCGTCCATCAGCGGGCGTGTGCTAGCAGCCACCATCAAATGCGTGGTGTCCTCCAGCCGTGGCCACGCGGCGGAGCGTCCTTTGAGCACAGTTAGATCCAGCGTCACCTCTGCCGTAGTCTCTACAGCTGTGCCGTTCACCTCGCCATCTCCCTGTAGCGCATGGACATCGCCAAAAGAGAGATAGGCGCCGCGCACCCACACCGGCAGATAGAGGGTGGTGCCCTCTGTCGTCTCGTTGAAATCCATGTTGCCGCCGTACTCCCCCGGCGTAAGAGTCATCTCAACGCGGCCGTAAGGTGGCGCGACGCCGATGGACCCCAGAAACGGCCGCAGCGGAGCCTCAATGCGCCTGCACTGGCTATGCGGCAGATCCAGAATCCCCACATTGCGCTCCAGGTCCAGCCGCCACTCGTAGCGAATGCGCGGGATCGGTTCATTGTAGAGCATCAAGCGGCCGGGTCCCTCGCCAGTGAGCGAGCCAAAGTTGGGCGATTGCTGGCTGATCCCCAGCTCGCGGTTGAGACGGATGCGGCGGATGTGTACCGCGAGCAGATCCCCCTCCTCAGCCTCCTCGACGTAGATGGGGCCTACCGCAGGGTTCGATTCGCGCAGCGTAGTACCGGGCACACGCTGCTTCATATTCTCGGGCATCGGCTCCATACGCTCGTTATTGCCGAACGCATCCCGCGTCTGGGCCACTATGCTGTCACCACTGTGCACGCGCAGAGCGGGCTCGTGTACTCCGTAGGTATAGTAATAGACCGTGGGCACCAAGCGATGGGTAGTCATCAGCGCGACCCTTTCTGTGTGACCAGCCGTCCGCCAGAGCATCGCCTTCGGTTTGCGACGCCGCAGCTCCGCGGTATGATGAGTTCGTTCGATCGTTGTGGGATATCATAGCATCGTCCACAAAAGGGTTCAACGCCCACACAGCCCCTGCCAGTGTAGGGTGGCAGGCCAGGAGGCAGCACATGCAACTACGTATCGCGGCGGCCCAGCTGCCGGTGACCAATAACGTGGACGCCAACACGGCAGCCATACGGCGCGGCATAGACTATGCGGCCAGCGAGTGCGCAAACCTTTTGCTCACGCCGGAGGGCTCACTCAGTGGCTACACACCAGCGTTCGACTCTGAGCACGTCCGCGACGCGCTGAGCGAGATCACCGAACACGCGCGCGCGGCGAGGGTGGGGTTGGCGTTGGGCACCTGTTACGTAGAGGACGACGGCAGGATCTATAACCAACTTCGCTTCTATAGTGCAAGCGGGGCGTACCTCGGCTTTCACAGCAAGACCCTCACCTGCGGCACACTGGACGATCCGCCGCGCGGCGAGATCAAAGACTACGCTGTACGCCCCCTTCGCGTCTTCTCATGGGAGGGCATCACCGTGGGCGGGCTGATCTGTAACGACCTGTGGGCCAACCCCGAGTGCACGCCGGGGCCCGACCCGCACCTCACGCAGCAGCTGGCCCGCATGGGCGCCCGTATAGTGCTTCACGCAGTGAACGGCGGCCGCAACGGGAGCGATAACTCGCGAACACTCTACTGGCCCTACCACGAGGCCAATCTGCGTATCCGCGCCAGGGCGGGGCGCCTCTGGATCGTCACTGTGGACAACTGCTATCCGCTTGCCTACCCATGCTCGGCGCCCAGCGGTGTGATAGCGCCAGATGGGCGTTGGGTTGCGAGGATGCCAGACCATGGCGAGCAGTATCTGGTACACGATATCGAGCTCGGACCGTAGACAAGTCGAGGCTCTGCGTCCCCTACACACACGGGCGGTGGAATTCGGGCCCCTTTGCGACCTCGAGCGAACGCGGGTAGAATGCGAGGGTGCAGTGCGCAACCGCTGCAAGACACAGGAGAACATGCCATGCTCAAGATCGAGGCTCCCGGCACCGTACGAACTATGATGGTGGCGTTTCGGCGCGGCGAATACATCATCGAAGGATTGCGAGAACTGTTCCAGCGTGAGGGGATCGACACAGCACTCATCACCTCCGGCATCGGCGCACTGGATATTTGCAATCTGCACACCATCACTAGCACCAATCTGCCCCCCAAGGATCGATACTTTACGCTAAAGGGGCCCATCGAGGTGGGCTCGCTACAGGGCACCGTGGCGGGTGGCGAACCGCACATCCACATAGTGGCCCACGACACCGCTAACGACACGGTCTATGTGGCGCATTTGGAGCCGGGATCGCGTTGTTGTTACTGCGTCGAGCTGGGTATCACCGTGCTGGATGGCGCCACAACACGCCGCGAACGGGATCCTAACACCCAGTTGGTAGACATCGTGGCGGTGGACCGAGACGAGGGCGCATGACATGTCCGACCTCGAGTGGCTGATGCAGCGGGCACCCTCGGCCCTGGATCGCTTCCGGCTGGAGGGCCGTGTAGCGCTGGTGGTCGGCGGCAACAAGGGGCTGGGGCAAGCGATGGCGGTGGCTCTGGCCGCGGCCGGCGCCGATGTGGGTGTGGTGGGGCGCGGCCCCATCGGCCTGTGTGAGACGGCCGAAGCGATTCAGAGGTTGGGGCGTAGAGGCGCCTCTTTTGCAGCAGATGTCAGCGGCGAAACCCAGGTAGAGAACATGGTGGCCTGGGCAACCGACACCTTTGGGCGAATAGACATTCTGGTCAACAGCCAGGGTACGGTGGACCTTCAGCCGTCCGAGTCGTTCGATACCGATGCGTGGCAGCGCGTGATGGACGTCAATGTCAAGTCGGTGTTTCTGTGCTGCAAGCACGTAGGGCGCGAGATGCTGGCCCAAGCCGAGGCACAGCGGGGCTATCGAGCCAAGATCATCAACGTCTCGTCAGTGCGCGGCTTCCAGGGGCGCGCGCAGGACCCGGCCTACGCCCCGAGCAAGGGCGCGGTGAACCAGCTCACCCACTCCCTGGCCATCGAATGGGGACCCCGAGGGATCAACGTGAACGGCATCGCGCCCGTATTCACCCGCACGGCCATGGCCGCCCCGGTACTAGACGATCCGGCCAAGCTGGCCTGGGTGTTGAGTCGTATCCCCATGGGTCGCTTGGGAGAGCTCGATGACCTCTTTGGCCCGGTGGTCTTTTTGGCTTCGGCGGCCTCCGACTTTGTGAACGGACACGTGCTGCTTGTGGACGGCGGTTGGGTGGCCGCTTGAGTGCCGCCTCGTCCACCCCAGCCGCTCGCCCGCGCGCATCAGGGTTCGTCGGCCTCGCGTGGCGCAAGGGGTTCGACGCCCAATCGCTTGGCCGTGTGGTCGCGGCCGAGGAAAAAGTTGAGCCACGAGGACGTCCACATCAGGTCATAGTCCACAGGCGGCACCTGATACGCGCCCAGTTGGCCCTCCTCCCCATAGCGCTTGAGGCGCTCGTAAGCCCGCATATAGATGCAGCGCTTTTCCCCCGGATAGACCTCGCACCATCCTTCATAGCTCCCCCCACACGGCCCGTTGCGCTCGCCTTTCGGGCACTGGCTGGTGACACAAACATAGGCTAGATCGGGCAGTGCGCAGTCGCCGCAGTGCAGGCACTCGTTGGTGATCACCTTGACGAGGTGCTCCATGCGGGTGATGGGGCGCTCCCAGCGCGACCCGTCCACTCGCTCGGCGAGAGCGCGCATGGGCTTGAAGAGCGGCCCGTGGTTGTTGAACATGTTCTTCCCCAGTAGCCGAAACGCCATGTACGACAGCGATGCCCGCGGGCGCTCGCTCGACCGATCCACCGGCTCCTCTAGATTCAGCCCCGTCTCCGAATCGCGCTCAAAGAAATACCAGCCGCCCGGCTGTGGATAGTCGAACTCGTGAACCAGATCGCGCCAGTTGGGGGTCAACTCCTCGCCACGCTCGACGATAGCCTCCACATCTTCGTAGCGCAATCCCTGCCCACCGATGTGCGCGCCGGCAAAGCCCATCCCCTTCAAGAAGGCGTACATCTTGGCAGCCCGCTCCAACGCGGCCTGCTTGGCTGCGGCCTTGCTGGTAGCCTCAGCCTCTATGGCCGCCAGGAGGCTGTCCGTCACCACACACCCCGGCAGGCCGTTGCGGTTCATCAGCCGGGCCGAGCCCGGCGTCAGCACGTACAAGTTGCCCACCACGGGAACTTGAGGGAAGCCAAGGTAACGCACCATCAGCAGCGCTTCGTGGTACTTGCGCGCGTCGTAGCCCAGTTGTGTAACGATGAACTGCGCTCCGGCCAGCAGCTTTTTACCAAGCTTGTAGTACTGGCCCATCACCTCGGATTCCTTGGCCTTGAAAGGGCTCACCACAGCACCGGCGTAAAAGTGCGTGGGCGTGAGCGTGGCCTGCCGGCCCACTTTGGTGACGCGCAAGCCCTCGTTGAGAGCCGTCACCAAGCCCAGCAACTGGGTTGGATCGAGGTCAAACACGGGTTTGGAGCGCCCCCGATACCCCTTGTCGGTAAAGTCGCCGCTCATGACGAGAAAGTTGCGCACAGTGGCTCGCTCCAATCCGTAGAGCAGAGCTTCGAGCTGGTTGCGGCTCTTGTCTTTGCAGGTGAAATGCACCAGGGGCTCCATGCCGGTGCGAGTGATCTCGGCGCCCAGCATCTCGGCTGAAATAGCGGGGTTGCCCCCCGGGTTGTCGGTGAGCGTCAGCGCATGAACACGGCCACCCGTCGCGGCACGCTCAGCGGAGCGGATAACCTCCTCTTGTGCGCGTTCAAAGGACCCTCGGCCGGGCACCAGCTCCCAGGAGACACTGAAGACGTGCGGATTCACCAGCGATTCCTCATAGCGACTGCGGAACTCGGACATATCGGCACTCCCACTTTCACTCGTTACAACAACTCCACAACATTGGTTACGTCGCAGCCACACTCGTAGCCGATCGTGCAGCGCGCCCAATGCGATCGCCAGCATGATACTCGCTCTTTCGGATACGAGCAAACTTTATAAAGTTACTTGACAACATCCCGTCTCTAGTCTATTCTGGTCGAGACGTACACAATGAGAGGATTCCTCAAAGGGTGTCCTCGCCAGAGCGGATTCGCCGCCGGACGATCGGCTCTGGCGCACGAGCTGAGGTGACATGAAACGAGTTGTGATTGTTGGCATGGGTTTTGGCGGGCTGCGCGCAGCCCAGGTGTTGGCGCGTAGTGGCCTGGAGGTTCTGGTAGTCGACCAGCACAACTATCACCTGTTCCAGCCGCTGCTATACCAGGTGGCCAGCGCCGGGCTGGAGCAGGAGAGTATCGCTTACCCCGTGCGCGCCGTCATACGCCGTTGGCGCAACGTGCGCTATCTGTTCGCTCAAGTGCAGGCGGTCGATCTCAAAGCACGGCACATCGTCACCAGCCAGGGCACTCACGCGTACGACTACCTGATCCTTGCAGCGGGCAGTGTCACCAACTTTTACGGGATGCAGAGCGTGGAAGAGCACGCCTTTGTGCTCAAAGCACTCGACGACGCCGTCCAGCTGCGCAATCATATCCTCTCCCTTTTTGAACGAGCGGCTCATCAGCCCGACGCGGGCGAGCGTCAGGCCATGATGACGTTTGTAGTCGTAGGGGCGGGGCCCACTGGGGTCGAGTTGTGCGGCGCGCTGTCGGAATTGATCCGGCACACGCTGGCAAAGGATTACCCCGAGCTGTCGCTGGCGAGCGCGCGGATCGTACTGGTAGAAGCACTGGACCACGTCCTCCCCACTGTGCCCGCGCCACTGCAGCGATACGCACAGAAGCGGCTGGAAGAGCTCGGTGTTCATACCATGTTGAGCAAGCGGGTGCAGGCCGCGGAGGGGGACCGCATCGTGTTCACCGACGGCACCGACTTGACATCCCGCACTGTGATCTGGGCCGCGGGCGTACGAGCAGCCCCCCTGGCCGACAGTCTCGATCTCCCCAAGGGGCCGGGAGGCCGCATCCGCGTGCAGCCCGATCTCAGCGTCGAAGCTCGACCGGAGGTGTTTGTGGTGGGAGATATGGCCTACGTTGAGCAAGACGGCGAGCCGCTAGCCATGGTGGCCCCGGTGGCCATGCAACAGGGCGAATACGCGGCCAGATCGGTTTTGGCGCGTGAGCGGGGAGAGCAACCTATGCCGTTCCGCTACCGCGACAAGGGGACCATGGCCATCATTGGGCGCTACTCCGCGGTCGCCAACGCCTTTGGCATCAATATGCGCGGTCTGCCGGCCTGGCTGGCGTGGCTGTTGCTGCATCTGTACTATCTTGTGGGGTTCCGCAACAGGCTCATCGCCATGCTGAACTGGGTCTACGCTTATCTGTTGACAGACCCAAAAGTGCGGCTCATCACCCAACCGGCTACAGCGCAAAGTCGACGGTTCTTGGGGGGGCACAAATCCAGCAATTAGCTGCCACAACGCTTGGGGAGTTGTGCGGAATACGCTTATTGTGGGTTCGTTAGAGGGGGATAGTATGTTCATCAACTATGTCGCTTTGATGCTCATCAACCTGACGGCTAGCTTGGCGCTGCTGGCGGCGTTCGCCTATGACGGCATGGGGAAGAAGGACGCACGGCACTGGTCGCCCGCGTTTGCCATAGCAGGGCTGGTACAACTGGGCACTGGCACCCATATGATCTGGACCTGGCCGCTGCCCGGCAGTCACAATGTGGCCTTTGGAGAGATGTCGGTGTTGATCGGCGCCTTGTTCCTGGGCACAGCGTTGGCACAGGCCATGCAGTGGGATCTGTTGCCGATCACGATCTATGCCTTCCTGGCGGGCGTTGCAGCGATCGTCGTAGGGGTCCGGCTCATCAACTTGGAGATGACAAAGGAGCCCCTGGTCGCAGGGATGGGCTATGTGCTATCGGGGCTGGCTGGCGTGCTGGCGCCAGCGGGTTACCTGTTGCGAGAGAACCGCCTCGTGCGGATACTCGGCACGCTGCTGCTGCTGGGCGCCGCGGCTATCTGGGCCGTCACCGGCTACCTCTCTTACTGGGGCCACATGGTAGATTATGCCAAGTGGTTGCCCGTCACGCTTCGCTAGGAGTCTGGTTTGTGCGCGAGAGGGCAGCGCGGCAGAGACCCTCTCGCCGCACCTTCTGCAAATAGGGAAGGGGAAGGTATGCCCCGTTTGGGATTCGCCCTAAAGGTGTTGCGGACCAAATTTTTCTCGGCGACAGTGGTGCCCGTCTTGCTGGGAGCAGCGCTTGCGCGATGGAAAGGCGCCTTTCATTTGGGCTACCTGTTATTGACTCTGCTCGGCGCACTGGCTGTACACGCCGGTCTGAACATGGGCAACGACTATTATGATCACCTCTCGGGCAACGATGCGGCACACCCCGCTCCCACCGCCTTTGGCGGCGGGAGTCGAGTCATCCAGGAGGGGTTGTTGAGCCCGCGGCAAATCCTGATGTATGCCTGCATTGCGTACGCCCTGGGGATCGCCATCGGCCTATATCTGGCCGCCACACGCGGCATCCTCGTACTCATTTTCGGTATGGTGGGGGTGGTGCTCGCGCACTCGAATAACGGCCCACCCCTGCGCTTGAGCTACCGCGGACACGGCTTGGGAGAGTTGGCCGTGGGCGCAGGGTTCGGCCCGCTGATGGTCTTGGGGACCTACTACGTCCAGACACAGCGCGTTAGCCCAGAGGCGTGGCTGGCCTCGCTGCCTGTGGCGTTCCTCATCATGGCGGTACTCTACATCAACACCTTTCCCGATGTATCCGCGGACCGCGCTGCACACAAGATGACGCCCGCCGTGGTGTGGGGCCGCGAACGCGCCGTGTGGGGATACCTGGCTCTGCTCGCGCTGGCCTATATTGCGATCGTCGCGCCGGTGGTATTCGATTTGCTGCCCCCCGCCACACTGTTGGCCCTGTTGACGGCGCCACTGGCCATACGAGCCGCGGGGGTGGCGCGTCGCTTTCACAGTCAAGTGCCGGAGCTGCTAGCCGCCAACGCCGCCACCATTCAGACCCATCTCGCCAGCGGCTTGTTATTATGCCTGGGTTATCTGCTATCGGGGGCAGTGAGCTGATGGATCTCCACACTCTCGATCTCTCGGTAGGGCTATCTCAAGTGGAGGAGCTGTTGCGCGAGGCCATGGCCAGCGACATCGGGCTGCTGGCTATGGCAGGCGAACACGTGGTGGCCGCCGGCGGCAAGCGGCTTCGCCCCCTGGTGGTTCTCGGGGCATTCCATGCGATGGGCGGTGAGAACCCGGCTCTGGCTACACGCTTGGCGGCGGCGGTAGAGCTGATTCACACCGCGTCACTGATCCACGATGACATCAACGACCGCAGCACCCTCCGCCGGGGGGAAAGCACCATCAATGCGCGTTGGGGCAACTCCCTGGCGCTGTTGGCGGGCGACTTTGTTTTCGTCCGCATGCTGCAGCTCATCGCTGACCTGGGCGCGGAGAGCGTACGCGTCTTGGCCGACGCTTGTCAGGCGCTGGTGGAGGGCGAGACCCTACAAGCTCTGGCTCTTCACGACACGAGCCTGTCTGAGCAGCGTTATCTCGAAATACTGGAGCTCAAGACGGCCGCTTTGTTTGCTACCAGCGCACACGTCGGCGGCCTCGCGGCCGCGGCTTTGCCACGCGAGATCTCTGCGTTGTGCGCGTATGGCCACCATCTGGGGGTTGCGTACCAGATCCGAGACGATACGCTGGACTTGATCAGCACGCCCGACAAGCTGGGCAAGCCGGCAGCTACGGATTTGGCACAGGGCAAGCTGAGCCTGGCGGTGATCCATGCGCTGCACCGTTCAGACAAAACCCTGCCCCTTTTGCATTCCGGCGACGCGGACGCAGTACGCAGCCTCCTCAGCGAGACGGGCGCCATCGCATACGCCATGGGTGTGGCGCAAGAACATGCGGCACGCAGCGTCGCTGCGTTATCCACCCTGCCGCCGTCCAGGTATCGTGATATGCTCGAGGAGCTGGCCGATCACGCTGCCCAACGAGAGCACTGAACTGCGGAGCCGAGCCTCAGAAGTACGCCTCGTAGCCTTGAATCCGCAACTCGTCCCGCACCATCTGCAACTCGCGACGCAGGTTGTGGTTGATCGGAATTCCCTGTGCGCGCACACGCTGTATCATCTCGTGCTCCTTTTCGCCCGCGACATAGATGCGTTCTGCGTCGGGCGCTTTGCGAGACTCTTGTAGGGTGCGCATGATCCCACCCGTGATGCGGCAAAAGGCCTCCAACGGCACAAAGTGAGCCACATCGATGGCCAGGAAAAAGTGTCCGATCATGTAGGGCCGCCGAGAGCCATCCTCGTTAAAGCCCAGCAAATCCTTCATGAACACGCCGCCCGACAACGCCGCAGACAGGATCTCTACCATCGTCGCCAAACCATAGCCCTTGTAGCCACCGAGCCCCTCTCCCGCGCCACCCAGTGGAAGCAGCGCAGCGCTGGCCTCGCCCAAACGATCCAAAATGGCGTCAGGGTCGCACAAAGATTCGCCCTCGGCGCCGATGACCAGACCTTCGGGCACCGAGCGCTCTGCGCGCGCCGCCACCTCCACTGTGCCCCGCTGAATGATGGATGTAGCCGCATCAAAGCAAAAGGGGAAGGGCAGATCCGACGGGGCGGCAAAGGCGATGGGGTTGGTGCCGAGCATAGGCTCGGTGCCGAACGTGGGGGCGATGGCTGGTCGCGCATTGGTCACAGTGAACCCGATCATCCCTTCGGCGGCAGCCATCAGAGGGTAGTATCCGGCAATACCGAAATGGGTGCCGTTGCGCACCGCCACAGCGCCGAGGCCGTACCGACGAGCCTTTGCCATAGCCAGGCGCATGGCCCGATGCGCCGTCACGTGGCCCAACCCGTGGCATCCGTCCATCAGCGCCGTGGTCTCGGTCTCCCTGACGATCTCGGACTCGCGGGTTGTGAACTGGACCCCGGCCACGATGCGGTCATAGTAGTACTTGAGCCGCCCTATTCCGTGCGACAGGACGCCCCGCAAGTCGGCAGCGATGAGTACGTCCGCACAAATGGCGGCGTCCTCACGAGACGCTCCCAAGGCTACAAACGTGTCCTCAATAAAGCGTTCTACGACAGCTACGGGGATATGGGTCTGCTCCAGCGGTTCGGCCATGTCGGGGCTCCTTTGCATTGCGAGGTTTCGGATCGCGGCTGCGCGTGGCGGCCAAGTACAACGAGTATAGGCCGTTCGGCAGCCCGCGCCAACACTCACATGCCGGTTGACAGTCACAGCGATCCTGCAGTATGCTGTATCTCGGCTCCGCACATCGCCCTCGGGGCAGCTTCCCCGCACCAACTACGTGCCTACACCAGAGCCAGTCACACCATCGCCCGCTGTCTACACCCCCCCACGCCGAGCCGTGAGACCTTTCGGGATGGCCCCTCGCACCCGGCGCAGACAGACTGTGCCGGGCCAAGTAACAGGAGAGGTGACTCCATGGCTGATCTGGCTAGACGCTTCCACAAGAACCCCCTGCTGCGGCCGGCCGACGTCGTGCCCAGCATCCCCGAGCTAGAGGTGCAGCTCACCCTCAACCCCGGCGCGTTCGAGTTCGACGGCGCGATCTGGTTGCTTATCCGCGTGGCCGAACAGCCCGTACAAGCCGAGGGGGTGATCCGTACACCGGTGTTGGACGCAAGCCTTCCGAGCGGGATCCGTGTCCTCGAGTTCGCTCGCAGCGATCCCGACCTCGTCATTACCGATCCACGGGGCTTTAGTCACAAGGGCACGACTTATCTGACGTCGCTCTCACATTTGCGCCTGGCCTCCAGTGAGGATGGCGTACACTTTCGAGTAGAGGAGCGCCCCGCTCTCGTCGGAGAGGGGGAGCTCGAGTCCTTTGGTATCGAGGATTGCCGCGTCACAGAAATAGAGGGGCAATACTTGCTCACCTACACGGCCGTATCCGATCGCGGTGTGGGGGTGGGGTTGATGACCACGTCGGACTGGAAGAGCTTTGCTCGACACGGCATGGTGCTGCCCCCCGCCAACAAAGACTGTACCATCTTCCCCGAAAAAGTGGGGGGCGATTATGTGGCCCTACACCGCCCGAGCGGGATGTTTATCGGCGGGCACTATATCTGGATGGCACGCTCACCTAACCTGACGCACTGGGGAGAGCACGTATGCATCGCGCGTTCGCGCCCGGGGTTCTGGGATTCCGCACGCGTGGGTGCCGGAGCAGCCCCTATTCGCACCCCAGAGGGCTGGTTGGTGATCTACCACGGGGCCAACGCCGAGCACCGCTACTGCCTGGGGGCCTTGCTGTTGGAGCTAGAGAACCCCACCCAGGTGATCGCTCGCTCCAAAGAGCCGCTCATGGAACCCACCGCCCCCTATGAAAAGACCGGCTTTTTCGGAGAGGTGGTGTTCACCAACGGACATATCGTCCGTGGCGACGAGATCACCATGTATTACGGCGCGTCTGACGAGGTCGTTTGCGGGGCAACACTATCGATTCCAGAGATACTCGACTCGTTAAGGCAGCCCTGAGTGGAAAACAAGGGGCCGCCGCAAGCTGCAGGCGACCCCTTGCTCCCTATCAACACAAACCAGCGATCGAGGGCGCGGGAAAAAAAGAGCTCTCGTGCGGCCCCGCGCGGTGGCCGCAATTGACCGATTCCGCCCCAGCCACGCGCACGGCAGAAGCCGCGCAGCTGGGCGTACAATGCTAGTCTAGCATCATGCGATAGAGCGTCCCGGCCGGATCGGGGCGCCACGACTGTAGGACACGCATATAGCCGGCCCTCTCAAAAGCGGCTGGGTCGGCGACGTTCTGCTGGCTCATACTACCGCGCATCTGCTTCACAGATTCGTACTCGCGCTCCTCCATCCAGCGCGTCATGTCGCGCAGGATTTCAGCAATGCGATCGATGCCATGTTGGAGCAGCTCAGAGGCCATCATGGCCACTTTGGCGCCAGCCATCAGCGCCTTGATGACATCCTCGTGCGTGTGCACACCGCTCGTCACGGCGAGATCGGCAGAGATCCGTCCATAGAGAATGGCCACCCAACGCAAAGGCAGGCGCAGGTCCTCTGACGTGCTCAGCGCCAAGTCGCGCACCACCTCCAGAGTCTCCAGATCCAAGTCGGGCTGGTAGAAGCGGTTGAACAGTACCAGCGCATCGGCCTTGTGCTCGGAAAGACGGCGCGCCAAACCAGCTGTAGCGCTGTAAAAAGGGCTGAGCTTCACAGCCACGGGGATCGACACCGTGCTCTTGATGGCGTCCAACACGTCGAGCACCATCTGCTCGGGGGCAGAGGACTCCATATGGGTGTCGGCCGCGACAAAGTAGGTGTTGATCTCCAGTGCGTCGGCCCCTGCCTCCTCTATCCCCTGAGCGTACGATATCCACCCGCCGGTGGAGAGCCCGTTCAGGCTGCCAATGATAGGGATATCCACCGCCTCTTTGGCGCGACGGATGCTGTTCAGGTATTCCTCCGGCCCCACATGGTACTCTTCCATCTCGGGGTACCAAGAGAGAGCCTCCCCAAAAGCCTCGGTAAAGTAGTTGAGATAGTGATCCAACTGGAGGCTCTCTAGATTAACCTGCTCCTCGAACAGAGAATACATCACAACAGCGCTGGCGCCGGCGTCCTCCAGGCGGCGGATGGTATCTAGGCGTTGAGACAACGGCGATGCCGAGGGAACCAGCGGATTCCTGAGGCTCATTCCCATATAGGTAGTCGTCAGGTCCACAGCCATATCATCCTCCATGCATTGCGTCTATCGCCCCGGCTACGGAGCTCAGTTCGTCCCCTCGTCCTCTACCTCCGGGCCATACGCCATACTGGCCATATGTTCATACAACCGCCAGCGGGCCAACACTGCAGCCTGCGCCTCATTCAACAGACGCTCAGCAGTCTCGGGGTCGCTCTGGGTCAACATGCGATAGCGGCTTTCGTTATAGTAATAGTCTTTGAGTGGCACCTTGGGCTCACGCGAATCGAGCTGCAGTGGGTTCTTGCCCTGGGCACGAAGCCGCGGATCGTAGCGGTAAAGGATCCAGTGTCCCGAGTCCACAGCCAGCTTTTCCTGATCCATACCCAGCGTCATGTTGATGCCGTGGGCGATACAGGTGCTGTAAGCGATGATGAGCGACGGCCCGGGATAGGATTCGGCCTCGAGGAAAGTCCGAATCGTGTGCCCGTCGTTAGCCCCCATAGCCACCTGTGCGACATAGACATAGCCATAGCTCATGGCCATCAAGCCCAAGTCCTTCTTGGGAGTGGCCTTGCCACCAGCGGCGAACTTGGCCACGGCACCCAGGCTGGTGGACTTGGACGCCTGCCCTCCCGTGTTGGAGTAGACTTCGGTATCCAACACCAAAGTGTTGACATCGCGCCCCACAGCCAGCACATGGTCGAGCCCGCCGTAGCCGATATCGTAAGCCCAGCCATCGCCACCCACGAGCCATACGCTCTTACGAACCAGAGCATCGGCCACAGCGACCAGGTTTCGCGCCACGGGATCCTCGCGGCCCGCAAGAAGCGCCCTGAGCTCCTTGACGCGCTGACGCTGCGCCTCGATGCCCTCCTCTGTAGACTGGTCGGCCCCAAGTATGGCGTTGGCCAGCTCCGAGCCGATAAGGTCTCGGGTGCGCTGCACCAGTTCGAGGGCATACTCGCCCTGCTTGTCCAGAGTCAGGCGCATACCAAAGCCGAACTCGGCGTTATCTTCGAACAGAGAGTTGTTCCAGGTCGGGCCCAGCCCTTGTTCGTTCTGCGCCCAAGGGGTGACGGGCAGGTTGCCGCCATAGATACTGGAGCAGCCCGTAGCATTCGCGATGTAGGTCCTATCGCCGAACAACTGGCTCAAAAGCTTGAGGTAGGGCGTCTCGCCACAACCCGCGCACGCGCTGTGGAACTCGAACAGCGGCTGGCGCAGCTGCACGTTGCGAGTGGTGTTGAGGCGCAAGCTCTTGGACGGCGGCCCCTCCGGCAGACTGCGGAAGAACGCCCAGTTCTCGCGCTCCTGTTTGCGAATAGGCAGCTGTGGCGCCATGTTGATGGCTTTACGGCCCACAGCGGTCTTGTCTTTGGCCGGGCACACGTTCACACAAACCCCGCAGCCCGTGCAATCCTCCACCGCCACCTGCACAGTGTAGCGTTTGCCCTTCAACTCCGGCTCTCGCCAGCGCGCCTCTGTTGACTTGAACGTCTCGGGCGCGTCGGCCAAGAGGCTTTCATCGTAGACTTTGGAGCGTATCACCGCGTGGGGGCAAAAGAGCACGCAACGCCCACACTGAATACACACGTCCGGCTGCCACACGGGCACCTCCAGCGCGATGTTGCGCTTTTCGAACTGCGTCGTAGCCCTGGGGAAGGTGCCGTCAAGCGGCAGAGCGCTCACTGGCAGATCGTCGCCCCGGCCGGCCATGATGGTGGCCGTCACCTCTTGAACGAACTGTGGCGCATCCGTCGGCACGGCAGGGGGCACATGAATTGTGCCGTTGGCCTGCGCGGGCACCTCCAGCTCGTAGAGATGACCCAGCGCTGCGTCCACCGCGGCAAAGTTGCGCTGCACCACCGCCTCTCCACGCTTCCCGTAGGTGTCGCGAATCGCCTTCTTGATCTGGTCTATGGCCTCGTCTTTGGGCAACACGCCACTGATAGCAAAGAAGCAGGTCTGCATGATGGTGTTGATCCGGTTACCCATACCCGTATCCTGTGCCACCTCATAGGCATTGATGCCATACACCCTGAGTCGTTTGGCGATGATCTGCTCTTGCACTTCGACCGGGATGCGATCCCATGTTTCGTCGGCGGGATAGGGGCTATTGAGCAGCAGCGTGGCGCCCTCGGCCGCGCTATCCGTGATGCGGAAGCGCTCTAAAAAGCCGAACTGGTGCACGCCCACAAAGCCCGCTCGCCCGATCTGGTAAGTGGAGTGAATCGGTTGGGGCCCAAACCGCAGGTGCGACACGGTGAACGCACCGGCCTTCTTCGAGTCGTAGACGAAATAACCCTGTGCGTGGTTGGGCGTCTCTTCACCGATGATTTTGATGCTGTTCTTGTTAGCGCCCACTGTACCGTCGGAACCCAACCCCCAGAAGACGGCTCGCACCACATCGTCGGGCTCGGTGTCGAACCCCGGATCGTAATCGATGCTGGTGTGGCTCACATCGTCTTCGATCCCCACGGTAAAGTGGTTTTTGGGCTGGTCCTTCGCCATTTCGTCCAGTACGCCCTTGACCATGGCGGGCGTGAACTCTTTGGATGACAGGCCGTAGCGCCCGCCGACGATGCGCACGGTTCCCTCGCAAGGCAACGAGCCGCTCACTATGCCTTCGCTGACGGCGGTCACGATATCTTGGTACAGGGGTTCTCCCACAGCGCCGGGCTCTTTGGTGCGATCCAGCGCGGCGATCACTTTGGTGCTGGGGGGCAGTGCCCGCACAAAGTCGTCGACAGAGAAGGGGCGGTAGAGACGTACTTTGATCAACCCCACCTTTTCGCCCCGTTCGACCAAATACTCGACGGCCTCCTGCGCCGCTCCACAGCCTGAGCCCATGAGGACGAGGACACGCTCCGCGTCGGGCGCACCGACATAGTCGAATAATCGGTAGCGTCGGCCCACCACCTCCGCGAACCGGTCCATCGTTTTCTGTACGATGCCGGGTGCCGCCAAAAAGTATGGGGTTGATGCTTCCCTCGACTGAAAGAACACGTCGGGGTTCTGTGCGGTGCCGCGTATGAAGGGCCGCTCCGGCGCCATCGCTCGTTCACGATGCGCCCGCACGAGGTCGTCGTCGATCATGCGCCGCATATCATCGTCAGAGAGCTGCTCGATCTTGACCACTTCGTGAGAGGTCCGAAAACCGTCGAACACGTGCATCATGGGCACACGCGCTTCCAGAGAGGCCGCCTGGGCGATGAGGGCGAAATCCATCACCTCCTGCACCGAGTTGGCAAAGATCATCCCCCAACCCGTGCTACGAGCCGCCATCACATCCGAATGGTCGCCAAAGATCGAGAGGGCATGTGTGGCCACCGTACGCGCGGCGATGTGAAAGACAGCCGGCGTAAGCTCTCCCGCGATCTTGAACATGTTGGGCACCATCAGCAGTAGGCCCTGGCTGGCAGTAAAAGTGGTCGTCAGCGAACCCGTCTGCAGTGCCCCATGCGCGGCGCCGGCGGCGCCGGCCTCGGATTGCATCTCAACCACCAAGGGCACAGTGCCCCAGATGTTCGGCTCGTTCCAGGCGCTCCACTCGTCAGCGTGCTCGCCCATGGGCGACGAGGGGGTGATGGGGTAGATGGCGATCACTTCATTGGTCTTGTGCGCCACATAAGCGGCCGCCTCATTACCATCAATCGTTACGTGCACACGTGCCATGGCATCACCTCATAGTTGAACATGGCCGGTTCGGCGAACCGCCCAGCCCGTTGGTCGACAGCCTTCACAACCGATGCAACCCGCGTAGGCCGAGGTCAGCGCCGGTCGGAAGGCCGAACAGATCCAGGATGGAGGCGTCAGTCTCCTAAAAACGCGATGTATCGTGGCGCAGCAGCGCCACCGTACAGTGGAAGGAACAGACTGTATTAACATAGCCCTAGGTCTCGAGCTTGTCAAGCTACGAGAAGTGCATGGCCAAACGCCCTGGCAAAAAACACTCGTGTATAGTATACTGTCGTAACGCTCAGTCAAAGGCGTAAGCACCCAGAGACAGCCGCACTCGCCCGTGCGGCTTCCAAGTGCCTACGCTCGATGAGCGGGCAACGTGTTTCGGCGACAAAGGATAGGAGGTTGATTGTGATCTATCGAGAGCTCGGGCGGACGGGTTACCAGGTCTCGCAGCTTGGCTTTGGTGCCATGCGGCTGCCCATGATCGGTGAGGGCGAACAGGCCCGTATAGACCGAGAGAAAGCCATTCCGATGATCCATCACGCTTTTGAGGCGGGCTTGAACTATATCGATACTGCCGTGGGCTACTGTAATCAAGACAGCCAGCGTGTGGTGGGCGAGGCCCTCAAGGGCTGGCGCGACAAAATTATCGTCTCTACCAAGAATCACGAGTACGAGGACGAGAAGGCCTGGTGGCAGCACCTGGAGAACAGCTTGGAGCGGTTGCAGATCGATTCCATCGATATCTATAACCATCACGGCATCAACTGGGAACGGTACACCAAGCATGTGGAGCCCCATGCGAGCAAGTGGATGCTTAAGGCGCAGAACCAGGGGCTCATCAAGCATATCTGCTTCTCGTTCCATGACACCAACGAGAACCTCATCAAGCTGATCAACACGGGCTACCCGAAGGTGATCACGGTCCAATACAATATGCTCGATCAGCAGCTGGAGGAGGGGATCGCCTTGGCGCATGAGCGCGGCATCGGCGTAGTGGTGATGGGGCCGGTAGCTGGCGGGCGCTTGGGCGTCAGCAGTCAGGTTCTGGAGGAGCTGGTGCCCGGCGTTGGCCGCGTGCCCGAGCTGGCGATGCGCTTTGTCCTCTCCAACCCTAACGTCTCCGTGGCGCTCTCGGGCATGAGCACTATGCAGCATGTCGTAGAGAACCTGGCCACCACGTCGGACAGTGTAAACCTCCCCCCCGAGGACAGGGCAGCGATCGAGGCGCATCTGGACCGATTGAAGAGCATGGCCGACCTCTACTGTACCGGCTGCAGCTATTGCTTGCCCTGCCCGCAAGAGGTCAATATCCCGTACATTTTCCAAAAGTATAACGAGGCGCGCGTCTACGGCCTGTGGGAGCCCGCCAGAGAGGCGTATAACAGCTGGCGTATGGTGCAGGGCAACCGTGCGGATGCGTGCATCGAGTGTGGCGAGTGTGAGGACAAGTGCCCCCAGCACATCCCCATCCGCGAACAGCTCAAAGAGGCTCACGAGGCTCTCACGAGAACGGATGCCTGACGCTCTCAGCCCAGGGCGCGGGGCCCCGCACAATGCGACCCGTTGAACCACCACCCGATGACCCGAGGCGGCCCTTGGTAGCAGACCTTCCCGCACAGCCGGCGATGACCACCCGCCGCAATATACGCTACGGCGCTGTCAACCAGTTCTTTGTGGAGGCCGCCATGACCCTCTCCGAGGGCACGATGGTGCTGCCTCTGCTCGTCAGGGGGTTGGGGGGATCCACGTTCCTCGCCGGCCTGTTGCCCTCGGTGCTTTGGTTCGGCTGGCTCGGGCCGCAATTCCTTGTAGCGGGGCCTCTCCAGCAGCTGAGGCGTTTTCTGCCCGTCACCCGCTATCTGGAGTTGGTTCGCAGCCTTCTCTATCTGGCGCTGGGCGGGATCGTCCTCACATGGGGTGCGAGTCGCCCTGGCCTTGCGCTGAGCCTCTTTTTCCCGTTGTTCGCTATCAGCCGCTGCGCAGCGGGCAGTTCGGCCGTAGCGCGCAACGAGCTGGTGGCTCGCATCGTGCCGGCACAAGACCGCCCAACGCTCGTCTCGATGCGCCGCTTAGCAGGCGGCGTGGCTGGGCTGCTGGCGGGGATCGCGGTGCGATACATCCTGGATGCCCGCCACAGCAGCTTCCCCAACAACTATGCCACGTTGCTGCTCCTTTCAGGTGTGAGCTTTGGTGTAGCTATTGTGACGTTGAGGGGCATCGTGGAACGCGATTCGCCCATCAAGCCCGTGGAATTGGGCCTGAGCCAACAAATACGGCGCGCACCAACCATCCTCCGCAAAGATGTGCGCTTCTCTGGGTACATCGGGATGCGAACAGCCGCCTCGGGGCTTACGCTTGCTGCGCCTTTTTACATTCTCTACGCCACCGAAGTGCTCGGCGCGCCCGCGGCCATGGCCGGCGTCTATATTGCACTGCGTACCTTGGCGCTAGTGCTTTCCAACTTGTTTTGGGGCAACCAAGTCAAAGCACGAGGCAGCCTGTGGGTGATGCAGCGCGCCTTTGTCTTGGGCGCCATCGCACCCCTTTTGGTGGTGATCGTAGCTGTGGCAAAAGCCCTGACCGTGGAGAGCAACTTTCCTTCCTTTGTGATCTGGGCCTTTGGGTTGGTGTTCCTGGTGCAGGGCCTGGCAACCTCGGCGAGCGGCATCGGCGAAGTCACCTATCTGTACGAGATCGCGCCGGAGCGTGATCGGCCCAGCTACTTTGGCCTCACCAATACCATTCTGGGGCCGGTCCATTTCCTGCCGGCCCTCGGCGGGGCGTTGGTGGGGGTCGCTGGCTTTGTGCCGATTTTTGTGGGGGCCGCTGCTCTAATGGGTGTAGCGTACTCGCAAGCCGCCAAGCTGCAGGAAGCCGCCCCCGCATTGCATCAGCAACCGGCGAGAGAGCTGATAATCGATTGAGTCTCATTGCGCCGCCCTCATAGCGGATCTCCCGCCCTGTCGGGTGGAAGACTCGCTATGAGAGCGCATCTGGCCAATACGACAGCGCGCGAGTCAGTGCGTGCGATAGCGCTCCAGCGCTTCGTCGTTGACATCCACGCCGATCCCCGGTCGATCGGGAATCAACACCTCGCCGTCCTCCACATCGAACAATGTGTCTTGGTTCACCAGGGCCAGGCAGTGCTCCCATTGTTCCCAAGGCAATAACGGCGGATTCGTTAGAGCGATCTCCAAGATCCAGCAGTTGGGCAGTGCGCCCTCGATCTGCAGGCGCGAGGCCAGCCGCAAGCCGTGAGTGCCGTGCAGTACACAATCCAGACCATAGGCCTCAGCCATGCCCGCGATCTTTTTCGTGGTGAGCAGTCCCCCGCAGTTCATCGGCTCGGGTTGTAGGATATCGTAAGAGCCGTGTTTGAGATACTTGGCAAACATCGCCAAGCCTCGATCGCCCTCGCCGCCGGTGATGGGGATCTCTACCGTTTCTCGCAGGCGTGCGTGATCGAACACATCCCCACGGTTCATGGGCTCCTCCAGCCAAGTGACCTCGAGGTCCTCAAAGCGGCGGGCCATGATGATCGCCTCATCCAGGGTCCACACAGTGCCCGAGTAGGGACCCGTGCGATCGATCATGATCTGGAACTCGTCGCGCCCCCCCACCGCATGGCGGATGGTGGCCACCGCGTCGCCGTCGTCGGTGATGGGACGGCGAAAGGCGCGTATCTTGCCCGCCTTGAAACCGTGGTCCTTGTAGTACTTGAGATGCTGCGCCTGTGTCTCATAACTCACCTCAGACTGGTCTGCCTTGCCCGGCCAGACGCAGGTGAGATAGCAGGGGATGCGGTCTCTCACTCCGCCCAGAAGGTTCTTGATAGGCTGCCCCGCCGCCTTGCCCAGGATGTCCCACAGCGCCACCTCCACCGCAGGCGCCCAGATGAGCCCCTGCTGCAGAAAGCGCTCGATATGGTGCGGATCCTGGCCCACGACGATGTCGCGCGCTCGTGCGAGCTGGCGCCCCCGGGTGGGGGCGAATTCGTAACCCGTGATGCCCGTATCCGTGGTGACTCGCGTAACCTCCACGCTCGGGCTCACTCCGTGCTGCTCCGCCTTTTCACTGAGAGGCACCCGGCAGACGAAACTCTCGATGTTGGTAACGATCATCTGATGCTCCTTGTGCTGGCCGAAAACCAGCGATCTGTTGAGTCGCCCTCTGGGCGAACGGGATTCCGGTTCTAGCCCTTGGCGACGTAATACACCTCTACCGCGTCGTTGGGCTGGCCGTTCAGCGCTAGCGTAGCACGCACAGCGTACTCTTGATCCTCCTGTAAAGCGTGGGGGGTGTAACGCACCCGCACCTCGCGAACGGACTGCGGGGGCAAAGTGAGCTCACCAGGCTTCCATGGGTCGGCTCGCCAATCCTCGGGTAGATGCAGCGCAAGCTCGACCTGAGCGGTCGTATCACTATAGTTGTGGATCACCAGCGCCAGCTCCTCCGCGGCCCCATCGGTGAACAGCGCCGTCTTTTCGGCCTGTGCTCGTGCCTGATCCAGCGGTTCGTCGGGCCGTGTGATGGCCTGCAGCCAAACGTAACGCTCAGCGGGCACCGGGTCCAAGCTGGGCACAAAATGGTGGCTATCGGACACGGGCTGCAACGCCATACGCGCCACATCCAGCCCGCGCACGAACACCGGTTCAAGTGAAAGCTCCAAGTTGACGCGATCACCTTCGAGATCGCACAGCTTCTCGCCCACCGGGTTGATGAGGAAAGCACCCTCCCTCAGAGGCAGGTCCAACGACCCCTCCGCGTACGACCAGGATTGGCCCGGGCCAAACTCGGGCAGGTCTACGCCCCAACCCGGTTTGATGGGGCTGCCTTTGATGGACCAGGCGATTCCCACATAGTCGTCGGGCTGCCGCTCAAACACCACGCAATAGCACCCGCCCTGCTGTGTGTAGCCCACGGCTACGGCATCGCGCAGTTGGCGGATCATCGCGCCCAAAGCGACCATCGCGGGCTTGGGTGTCAGGTCCGACCGTTGCATGCCCCACAGGTGGCCGCCGTACTCGAGGAACTCTTGCAGGTAAAAATAGAAAAACCGATCCAGCCCGGCAGCCAAGCCGCAGGCGTAGGCACGCAACAGGTAAGAGACCTGTACCCGCTCAGCGATAGTATAGCTACCGTCCGCTTGGGGTGTTGAGCGCTGTCCCATCTCGGTCATCCAGATGGGGCGCTGGATCCCGACCTCGGACATCAAGTCGCGATCCTCCTGGATCATCTCGAACTGCCCCTCTGGCGCAGCATAAGAGTGCTGATTCCAGATATCGATGTAGGGGCCAGCTCCGTTGGCGAGCAGTTTGCGCCAGAATTCGGGGCCAGCACAGCGCGAGCCGCCCAGCACGCCGAAAGAGGGGTCAACATCCTTGGCGCCCAAGTAGGCCGCTTTGGTCATAGCTGCCAAGTCCCACGGGTGCCCGCCGAAAAAGTGGATATCCGGCTCGTTCCAGATCTCGAGGTATCGCATCGCATCGCCTAGATCCATAACCAAGCGCTGCGCAAAGCGATACATCACACGCATGTCGCGCGGGGGGTAGTTACCGTAGATGCGTTGGGCCCGTGTCATCTGCGCCCAACCCGGCGTATCGTGAAACACTGTGTAGACCTCGAGCCCGGCGGCAGCCTGGGCCTCGGTAGCGCGCTGGTATTGGCCCCAATCGTAGACGCCGGGTTCCGGGTTCACATCGCCCCAGCGCATCCGGTCTCGCAACGCACGGAGGCCCAAGCGCGAGCACGTCGCGCAGCGCGTCTCGAGGTGCTCGAGGTTCAGCTCGGGGCCGCGAGCCGACATACCGCCCTCAAAAGGCCAAGATAGGCCGGCATCTAACGTGATGGGGTAATCGTGAGGTGGATCGAAATCCAACGGCTCCAAGCAGCCAAAGGTCTGTACACTGCGCATGGGCGCGATGCCCTCCGCCGCGATCTCGAGCGCCAGCTCATAGTACCCCGCCGAGAGCGCTTCCAGCTTGAGCGTGGTCCGCCCCTGTCCGCCAAGCAACGACACCGCCTGACTCCCCTCGACAATGGCTCGCTCCGAGTAGTCCGTTAGCGCATAGTGCAGGGTGGCCCTGCGCACATCGTCCGGCCCGCCACGCAGTGCGATGGCATACTCTATGGGCCAGGTGTTATCGAACAAGCCTCCGGTGGCTCGCGGCTTGGCGTCCAGCATCAGGCTGGGCGAGAGCACCGCCGGGCCGAGGCGCAAAGTGCCGCCCGTTTCCCCGGCCTGTCTGCGCACACCCTCCAGGAGGACCCCAGCTTGAGCCTGCACAGCCCCCACGGGCGCCAGAGCCCAGATCTCCATGGGCGCGTAATCGTGCGTACCGAACGTCACAGGGCTCAACACCGAACTCAGTGCAACGCCTGCGCCATCGAGCCAAATAAGCTGCAAGCGGCCGTAAGCTTGAGACAGCGCCGTCTTGATCTGCGCCGATAACAGATAGCCTCGGCCTTCCTCCACGGGCCAAACGCGTTCCTCGCGGGCCCCCAAAGGCGCACTGGGATCCACCGTGAGCTCCAGGGCATCTTGTCCATCGGGCGCATCGCCCTCCACCACTGTGTTACGGGCCTCGCGGTCCTCGCTGCCGCCCGTGACCACCCACGTCACTCCATGGCCTGTATACCGCATCACATTGCCTCCTCACACAAGGGTTCGGTATCGCCACGCTATCGGATCAGTGACGAATCATTGGTAGTGTATATCCTCCCCGCGCGGATGACAACCGCCGGGTGCCGTTGCCGGGTTGGCCACCAGCTCCGCCCGATGTACAATAAGGCCACCATCGCTACAGCCAGAGCCGAGGAGGAAAGACGCGTGCGTATCGATTTGCCCTATCCTGATATGTGGGTGGACGTCCCGGATGCCAACCTAATGGGGATCTATGCGTTGCCCCAGCCCACTCCTCCGGAAGACGAAACCGAGGTGGTGCGGTGTGCCCTGGAGCGCCCCATTGGCACGCCGCGACTGCGCGACCTGGCGCGCGGCAAGGCATCGGTGTTGATCGTGTGCGACGACGTGTCGCGGCCGACGCCGGCCTTCAAAATCATCCCCGCTGTGTTGCAAGAGCTACGCAAAGCAGGGGTACAGGATGAACAGATCGCTTTCATGATGGCATTGGGCACCCATCGTGCAATGACCGATGATGAGATGCGTGCCAAGGTGGGCGCCGATATCTTTGCCAAGTATCCGGTGCACAACCACATCTGGGATGATCCCTCAGTGCTGGACTATGTGGGGGTGACGGATCAGGGCGTGGAGATGTGGGTCAATAAGCGGGTGTCGCAGGCCGACCTCGTCGTCGGGCTGGGGCGCATTATGCCCATCGACATATGCGGCTTTACCGGCGGTGGCAAGATCCTGTTCCCCGGCTGCTGTGGCGAGATCACCAACAGCAACATGCACTGGACACGCGTGGACGTGGCAACTCGTGACGTTGTGGGCAAGCGCGACAACCCGATTCGTGCGGGGATCGACAAGCTGGCACGCCAAGCGGGCCTCGATTTCATTGTGAATATCATCATGGACCAGGATAAACGCATTCTGGACTGTGTAGCGGGCGACTTGGAGAAGGCACATCGCGAGGGCTGTCGCCGTGCTCTCGACGTGCACGAGGTGCACATTCCGCATGAGGCGGATATCGTGTTAGTGGACGGCCATCCGTTCGACATCGAGTTCTGGCAGGTGAACAAAGCGGTGGATACGGCGGGACTAGTGGTACGCCAAGGCGGCATTGTGATCTGCGTCTCGCCCTGTTACGAGGGGTTCTCGAGAACTCACGCCGACACACTGATGCAGTACGGTTATCGCCCCAGATCCGAGGTCAAGCGGTTGGTCGAATCGGGGGCCATCGAGCACAAAGTGGTGGGTGTGCATATGATCCAGGTGGGCGAGGTAGCGCTGGAAAAGGCGCGCCTCGTGTTGGTGACCAACGGCATCCGACAAGAGGATGTAGAGCACGTGGGGCTGGGTTACGCGGCCACACCTCAGGAGGCGCTGGATGTCGCCCTGCACAGTATGGGGCCCAACGCACAAGTTGCGGTGCTACGTGGCGCCGCGGAGATGCTGCCGCGAGTGGGCTAGCGGGCTCGCCGTTGTACGTTAGGAGCACCGCCCCGGCGTACGGTGTGAGGCTTTATCCGACACAGCCCGAAAGAGGCGTATGCCGGGACGTTCGGCGCCGGGGAGGCCTAGCAGCCGACTCTCGTGCGCCCGCTATTCGCGGCAGAGGGCATCGAGCTCTGCGCGCAACTCGGCCTCCTTCATAGCTCCCTCCACGCGCCTCCCCCCTCCGTCCGCGAGCAAAAAGAAAAACGAGGGGGCGGTGCGCACCTTTGCCTCCCGCAGCAGCGGAAAGTTAGCGCGGTCGCCTGTGGCCACCTCAACAAAGAGAATTTCTTGCTCATAGTTGCTGCGGACGCTCGCCAGCAGTTCCCGCATCGCGGCGCAGGTTCGCCCCGTGCTGCTGTGAAATAGCACGACGGCGGGGCGATGGTTGCGAGCGGCCCACTCGATCTGGTTCGCGGGCTCTGCAGGCCATGGATCCCCGTAGGCGGAGCTTGGTGTGGGATCGGCCACCGTCGCAGTGGCTTGCGCCCGGCCAGTGTCCGCTAGCGCCTGTGCAACGGGCGCTGTGTCGGGCTCCGACGGCGTGTACGCGTGCGGCCGATGGCAACTCGACAGGAGCAGCGTTGCCAACCCCGCGAGGGCCATCGCCCACCGGCGTCGTTGGGGCAGGGCGAACGAGCGTCGCAGAGGCTCTACACTCTCGGGGTTGCTCACAGCCAGATCACACTGTAAGCCAACCAGGCAGCCAGCAGCAGAAACAGCGCAGCCATGCCGATCTTGACCTTGGCGGCGTGTGCGGTCATCCACTCGATGAGCTGTTGCGACGTGGTGCCATAATAGGCCAGCACAAACACACCCACCAATGGCAACACGAACATGATGTTGTAGAGCACCAAAAGCAAGCTGGCTTGCGTCCGCCACTGGGGCATCCCCAGCACAAAGACGATAGTGGGCAGATACACTTGGCCTGTACAGGCCAACTCTACGATGGACACTCCCAACCCCAGGATGAAAGCGCTCAACACAAAGCGCTTCGCACCCACGCCTTCTCGGATGAGCGTCTTGGTCCAGCCGCGCATTCTATCGGGGAGCTTGAGGCTCATGTCCTCCAAACGTCCCGCTTTGGCCTTGCGGTAGTCAAGGTAGCTGCCCACAGCCAGGCCCAGGCAAAGTAGGGCCGTCAGACTGTAGAGCCACTTGCCGATGATGTGTAGGAAGGGCAGTGCGCTCAGGAACTTGAGCAAGCCGAACCCTACGCCCAGATAGGTCAGAAAAACGCCCGCAGTGAACGCACCGCCAGTGAAGAGTAGCTCGCGGCCCCGCCGCTTGCGCAGCGAGAGATAAGAGATCAGAAAGATCATCGTGGCGAATGCGCAGGGATTTACGCCATCCAGCAGCCCCGCTCCCACAACGGTCAGTACACCAAAGGAGCGAAATCGCTCGAGGATGCTCTCCTCGGCGGCCTCTGCGCTGGCCTCCCATCCTTCCCAAGGCTCAGCGGCGCCGGTCTTCAGATACGGGTTGAGGAGGCGCTCGATATTGCCGGCTCGAATGTCATCGCCCACCAAGTAGTCGTCGCCCAGAAACAGGGCAGGTGCAGTAAGGTGCCGCTGCTCGGGTACGCCGACCCGGTCACAAAGGTACTGGTTGAGCGTGACCTCCTCCTTGACGTTGAACCGCTGCACAACGAACTGAGGATACTTGATCATCATATAGGCCAGGTCGTGCTCGGCGCGGTCACACGAGTCACAACCAGGCTGGTAAAAGTACGCAGCGTGGACGGCGGGAGGCGCTTCCGGCCCTTCCGCACTGGGGGTTTCATCACTGGGGGCAGTAGCCGTGGGGGCGGGCGTAAAAGTGGGCGAGTTTGAGGGCTTGGCCGCAGCGAAATCCGGGTAGCCTACGCCGCCCTCCGCCAAATGTTGCTCAACAAGCCCGGGCAAAAGTTGGGGAATCTGTTGTGAGCCCACAAGAACGCGTGAGCCTATGAACAGCATCGGCACACCGCGCATCTCGTTCGGCAGCTCCGCGGCGTCTATCGCCTCGTTCCACATCTCCCGGCCCTCGGGGTAAGAGATATCGACGCCGTATATCAGTATTTGGTCGCCGTACTGTTCGGCCAACGGCGATAAGGTCTGTTCGATCACCAGGTGGCAGTGTGCGCAGGTTTCGGACCAAAAGAACACCACCTCAACCACCGGCTGTGTGGAAGGTGTAACGGAATCCTCGGTGGGTGCTGGCGGGGAAGCGGTCTCAGTGGATGCCACATCAATGGCGCCTGCGGTGGGCAACTCTACGCCGCCCCGGGCCAGGTGCCGCTCGACAAGCTCCGCGAACCTAGCGGCGATCTCCTCGGGGCCCGCGAGCACCTCATCGCCAATGATAACCTCGGGGATGGAAGAGTAGCCGGCGTGCAGATGCTCCTCCAACGCGATCATCAACGACATGTTGTCGCGATCCGTTATGTCGATCTCGGTCAGCACCAGCCGGTTGCCGTACTCGTCCAGCAGTGGATCCAGCACGTCTCGCTGAGTGGCCGCGCAGGCCAGGCAATCGGGATCGGTAAAATAGTAAAAGTGCACAACCCCATCGGCCAACGTATTGATGGCCGGGTTGGCAAGCACAACAAGAACGATTGCGAGCATCGCGCAGATGGCGCGACGCCGTTTTGGGGAACAAGCGGTGATCGGCATAGAGTAGCTAGCCTCCGAGAGGAATGCCCGCGATAGCGCATGCAAGCAGCACGAATCCGACATGCTGTGCTACCAGACGATCGGGGCTTGTCCGACCACAGGCCCGACCCAGCACACCACCCCTCTCAGAGTTGCTGGTCTCGAGCCCGCTGGACATCATGAATTTACCATATCCGCGCACTGGAGGCAAAGGCTGTGGAACGATATCTGATTCGCGCAGCAGCTTTGGAGGCCATCGCAACGCACTGGCGAAACATTAGCGGGATTCAACGACAGCGAGCTGAGCAGACACGTTGCCGCGCCGCTGGGACGTATGGTAGGATAAGGCAGCATCGTGAAAACGTGAACGGCAACGGGGCCCCTGGCGCGCTTGCCACTATTCTTTGCAGAGGAGATAGGCTACGTCCCCCACACCGAACATCGTCTACGCCTTTGCCGGCCAGATGCGGGCCACCGCCATGGGCTGCATGCACGACGAGGCCGTGCAGACCCCCCACCTGGATCGCTTGGCCGATCAGGGGGTGCTCTTTACCAACGCCATCGCCAACACCCCGGTCTGCACACCCAGCCGCGCCAGCCTGATCACCGGCAAGCACGCCCTCACCGCCCGCTGTATCGCCAACGACCTGCGCCTGCCCGAGGACGAGCTCAGCATCGCCGACACGCTCAAGGCCAGGGGCTATCGCACCGGCTATGTGGGCAAGTGGCACCTCGACGGCATCTCCCGCCACATGTTCACCCCGCCCGGGCGACGCCGCCACGGCTTTGACGACTACTGGGCGGCGTACAACTGCAACCACAACTACCTGGACGCCAAGTGATACGAGGACGACTCGCCTGTGCTGCGACGCGAGGCGCGCTGATACGAACCGTAGAGCCGAGCCGCCGCGACTTTATGGGCTGTTGTCCATTACCCCAATACTTGGTTGACGCGGCCGTGCTATCACGGTTACATTGTAGATCCTCAGCTTTACCTATTGCTGGGCGGTGTTTGTGTGGCTCCAGGGCAGAATCCGCCATCTGGTGCCCGCTTTCGCCCCATCGTTGAGAGAGGAGCACTATGCAATCCAAGTTCTGTCCTTCTTGTGGCGCGCCCCTGCAGGGAGCTCAGCGATTCTGTGGTGCGTGCGGCCAAGCGGTACCCGCGCTACAATCATCACCGCTGCAGCCCGCCCCCCAGCCCGCACAGGCCACACAATGGCCCACGGCGCCGCCACAGCCGATGCCAGCGCCCGCGCCGCAAGAGGCCGTCATGGGCATTATCCCCGGCCTGACGAGGCATAGCGGCTTTCTTGGGCTAAAGCGGGACTATTTCGGCCTAGTCGCCACGCCCTATCGGTTGGTGTTCGTCCACATCTCTCGAGACGTGCAGAACAACGCTATCAGCCAGACCAACGCCAATGCCAAGGCCAGTGGGAAGGGCTTCTTTGGCGTAGCGATCGCCCAGATGCGGTGGCTCGACGTGGTCGTTCAGCAAATCCGGGAAACGCCGGTAGATGCCCTTTTCCAGCGCTACCCGGGCACGTTTCAGATCGATAACCGCGCCATCCAGCGTATTCGCTTCCGGGAACGCAGCACGGACGATGGAACGAGTGTCGAGCACCGGATGCAGATCGATATCATTGGTGGCAAGATCATATTTTTCCTCTCGATTAGCAACAAAAAGACCGTCGTCAATCTGCTTCGACAGGTGGTCCCCCACGCCGTCAGGTAGGCCTCTCTGCATCAGAATACCGCGCAGGCTCATCAAAGCCTGCGCTCGTGATCATGGCTGCTCATGAGGCGGCAATTGTCGGGGGCTGCGCGCCAGAAGGCGTGGGCCAAGGTCCTCGTGCGGCGCCTCGTCGTAAACCGGCTGCGCAGTCTCGCTGTGCGACTGAATCCGCCCCGCCCAGCGATGGCGGTAAAGACGAGGTACCGCCGCAGATGCCCCGGATTGACGCTCAACCGCGACGCACCTACCATGTCTGCATGCAAAGTACACCGGTTCATCCACCCGACCCCCCATATCTCGAGGAGGCACTCTATGCACACACCGCACGATTCGCCCCGGCAGGCCAAGCCTATGTTGTCGCTGTCCATCTCTCCGCAAGCGACCCCTGAAGAGCTGATTTTTGCCCGTCAGTTGGGGGTACAATGCGTCTACACTTGGGTTCGCGATGATCAGCGCAGCTTGGGCTACCTAACCGCCCTGCGACAGCGTGTGCAGGACGCGGGGTTACTGCTGTACAACGTCGGTAACATCAGCCTCGGCAAGTCGGATAGGATCCATCTGGCGCTGCCCGGGCGCGACGAGGACATCGCCGAGTTCGCTGCTTTTATCGAGAACCTGGGCCGTGCGGAGATCGGCGTGACGACCTTCACATGGGAGCCGGACCAAGTCTGGAGCTCGCGGCCGGGCGAGACACGCGGTGCGTCCACGCGGCGGGTGGATATGGCGGACCTCCGGCGCAGGCCGCTAACCCACAATCGCATCTACACCGAGGAGGAGCTGTGGGATAACTTGGGCTACTTTTTGGAGCGTATCATTCCCGTAGCGGAGGGCGCGGGTGTGCGGTTAGCCCTGCACCCCAACGATCCACCCACCCACGAGCCTCTCGGCGGCATCCCTTGCCTGATTAGGAACGCCGCCGCCTACCGCCGCGCATTCGCTATGGCGAACAGCCCCGCCTTGGGGATGGAGTTTTGCACAGGCTGCTGGCTCGAGGGTGGCCAGGCTTTTGGCGACCTCCTGGAGGGAATCCGCGAGTTCCAAGCGGATGGCCGCATCCTGATCGTACACTTTCGCAACGTCAGCGCTACGCTGCCGGTATTCGACGAGACGTTTTTGGACAACGGGTACATGGATATGAGCGCGGTCATGCGCACATTGGTTGAGGTAGAGTACTCTGGCACCGTCACGCTGGACCATACACCCCAGTTTGTGGGCGATTACGCCAAAGGGGCCGGGCCGGCCTATGCTGTGGGTTATATGCAGGCGTTATTGCGGGGGTTGGGGGCCCACCACTGATCGGGAGAGATTGCGTGCTGCACGCCGATTGGCGCGTACTAGAGAGGGATCGGTTGGCGGTTGTGCCAAAGTTCGAATTGCACCGGACATCGAGCACGCCCCGGGGGAAATGCGAGACGCAGACCGTTTACAGCCTGCAAACCATAACACACGGGTCCTACACGCCTAGAGAGCGTGTAGGACCCGTGTGCTGTGAGACCCGGGATACTCAACTCGCGAGCTAGTTCTTTTTCTCGGGTTCCTTCTCAGGATGATCCAGCGCCGCCAGACCCTCTGCCCAGAGCAGATGCTCGGTCAGCATCTCCTCAAATAGCCCCTCCATCGCGGTCTGATACGAGGTGAGGAACTCGTCTACTGTTATCTGACCCTCAAAATAGCTCTGCGCCAGATCAGCCCACTCGCGCACCATCGGCTGATAGTCGTGCAAGCCTCGTGCACGATACCCGGCCGGACCATCCGCAGCGCCGATCAGCTTGACGTTGGCGAACCGCGTCTTCCACGGCTCGGGCAGATCCACACTGGTGACGACCAGCGGACCCGAGACGCCGCCATGCAGGTTGTTCGGATCGAGCTTATTGCGCAGATAGAGGGCCGCCCCAGACGGGCTCGTGAGGAACATCAAAAAGTCGACTTCTAGATCGTTCTGCTTTTGGCCCTTCTTGGGGATACCCCAGAAGCCCACGGTGCCCTCCATGGTGCGAGCGGGTGCATCCACATACTCGCCCTCCATCGAGGGCACATTAAAGGTCCCGAGCTCAAAGGCCTCAGCGCGCTCGGCGCCAGCAATCGGTGTGGGCGTCGGCTCACCTTCCTGCACGCCGTACGTGCCCTCGGCTAGTTGCCGAATCTGCTTCTCAAATTGGGTAAAGAACCAGCCGCCATCGAGCCACATGGCCGCCTTTTGCGTCAAGAACAGGGGCAGCGCGTCCACCGTGCCGATCCAGCCGGGCTGGGTCATGGGGCCCAGCACGCGGGCCAGGTTCTCGTACATCGCCTTGAACTCGGGCGTGTCCACACGCTGCTGTCCCTCATGGAAGGCTCTGAGCGCTCGAGCACTATTGAACGTCGCAGAAATCCTGCTGTCGTTAAAGGGATCGCTGGGATCGTACTCCCACACGTTGTCGATCCCCTCTCGGAAGCACCAATCGCCGGGCTGGCAGTGGATATCCGGCTCCTCATGACGCGTGTACTGGTCCGTATACATACGCGCCATCCAGCCCACACGCATCGCCCAGAAACTGTTGAAATCACCCTCGACAGCGACGGGGATATAGCCTGCGTCTTTGATCTTTTCGCCCCACTCGACGAACTGGTCCCACGTCGGCTGGTTGGGCACGTCGGTGATGCCCGCCTCTTCAAAGATGCTCTTGTTGTAGAACCACATCACCTGGACCGTCTCCAGGTTTAGAACGTACATGTTGTTCTTCACGGGGTCGATCATCTGCGACAGATGCTGCGCCTGGATATCGTCACGCCAGGGCACACCCGAGTAGGGGCTAACCTTGTCCAGGTACGGCACCAGGTCCACAAACTTTTCCGCCTGAATCAGATCGTTCACGACGTTGGCGTTCACGAGGCTGACGTCGCTATCGCCCGTTGCGAACTGCGCGCGGATCCACTCTTGGTAGCCTTCTTCGGGCTTGAGCTCGACGCGCACATCCACCTTGGGGTTCAGTGCCGCATAGGCCAGGGCGACGTTCTCCCAGGTTTGGGTATCGTTCCCCTGAACGCTGATGACAATGGTCCCCTCGAACTCCTGCTCAGGAGTGGGCGCCACCTGGATCTCGACCACTTTTTCGACGACCTCGGTCTCTTTTACGACCTTCTCGACCTCTTTTTCGACGACAACCGTCTCACGAACAACTTGCGGTTGGCAGGCCGCCAGCAACGGCCCCACCACCAAGATCACCGCCAACGCCAACCAGAACCCTCCGAACCGTCTCATGTAAACCCTCCTCTATGCTCAACGCTCTTCGAGCCTCTGTACCGAACTACAATCGGTTACCCTACTTTCCCGCCGAGGTCACCGTGCTAGAGTGCGGGTTTGCTGCAACGGGAGCGAGCCGTTCGCCTTTGCGCTAGGGCCGTCCCGAGCAATGGGACACTCGAGAACCCCGGAACAAACACCACAATCTGCGAGCGGGAGCGGGCGGGCGTAACCAGCGGAAACGACACCGGAGACGATATCGCACTGCCCCGCCACAACCAACAGCCAGTGCGACAAACCTATGATCGCTGGCCCACACCGCCCCCAGCGATTCACACGCCCAGAGATACAAGCGCAGGCCACAGCACCATATCGAAACAGCTGTAACAAGTCAATAGACAGCGCTCTCTCATGAGAGCGCCCGTACGAGATTTGACAATATCAAAAGTATTTGTTATAATCTATTTGTAACAAACAAATAGACTGACGAAAGGCGGTCCGAATGCGTGGTAGACATCGGCATGGCCGCGGCTCAGGGCCCCGGCGCATCTGGCGTTTTCTAGAGCCGGCGCTTTTGCTACTGCTGCACTCAGGGCCCGCACACGGCTATGCGTTAGCAGAAGGGCTCAAAGACATGGGCTTGGAGGCGTATCCGACCGACATCAGCGCCCTGTATCGCATTCTCTACGGCCTGGAAGAGCGCGGGATGGTGGTCTCATGGCGTGAGACCGAGGACTCGGGCGGCCCGCCGCGCCGCGTCTACGAGCTCACCGAGGAGGGGGATTTTCACCTCCGCGCGTGGGTAGACGAGCTCCGCCAGACCGACCGCCTACTGCATCGCTTCTTTGACGCCTACGAAGCCCACCAGAAAGCACATGGGCTGGGTGTAGCGGCTCCAGAGCGTATCGGCAATAAAAGGGAGAAATAGTGCCATGAAGATCGCTTGCGTAACCGACGACGGGCAGACCATCAGCGAGCACTTTGGACGCGCACCGTACTATGCCGTGCTGACCGTCGAGAACGGTGTGGTCACCTCTCGCGAGCTGCGCGACAAGATAGGGCACACCCATTACGCCGCTCAGGAAGGGGGGCGGGTGGCCAACGCCCGGCGCGGCACGGATCCCGCCAGCCACAACCGTCACGTGAGCATGGCTGGAGCAATCAACGACTGCGAAGTGCTGCTCTGTCGCGGGATGGGTTACGGCGCTCACCAGAGCCTGCGAGAACTCGGCATCAAGCCGGTGATCACCGACGTGGCCGATTGTGAGCAGGCTGCGCTGGCCTATGCGGAGGGTCGCCTGGAGGATCATCCGGAGCGGCTGCACTAGGCGTGGCGCCCGAGTTGTCGGTGCGGAGGCACACGGCTTGCCCAACAGGGCGAGCATCGTATCGAACATTGTATAACCACGAAAGGAGGTGAGATTTATGCCGCGTTTTGACGGAACGGGCCCGCGTGGAGAGGGGCCCTTCACGGGCGGCGGGCGGGGCTACTGCGCTATGTCTATGCCGCGCGTGCCCGGCGTTAGGCCTTTCGGCTACGCTGGATTGCAGGGAACACCGATAGGACCAGCTGCTAGGTGGGCTCCCGCGCCACAATGGCGGGGGCTTGGCGGAGGTCGCGGGCGTGCCCTGCGTGGCCGCGGCGGGCGTGGGCGTGGCCGTTGGTGAAAGCCAAGCGCGCCGCGCAATACGAATACTGATCAGCAGTTCAACAAAAGAATTCCTAGGAGGAACAGAATGCCGTTTGGTGACAGAATGGGTCCGAGGGGTATGGGGCCTCGCACGGGGCGAGGCTTGGGTTATTGTGCTGGCTATCCTGAGCCGGGTTACATGAACCCTTACGGCGGAAGAGGCTATGGCTATGGCTTCGGCGGCGGCTGGGGCCGTGGACGGGGTGGCGGTTGGGGCCGCGGTTGGCGACACCGCAACTGGTACTATGCCACGGGCATGCCGGGCTGGGGGCGTGGTTACGCGCCGGCTTGGGTGGAGCCCCCGAGGCCTACCGTATAGCAAGAGGTCGAGTTTTTACAGGAGCAGGCTAGCTGGCTTAAAGAGCAGCTAGGGGCCATCGAAGAACGTATCGCTGACCTCAGTTCGAGCAGCGAGCAAGAAGACTAGGGCGGGTGAGGATCCCTCATCCATAGACCCGCCCCGAACAGTGCTCGGGGGGGCGTTGGCGCGCCCTCCCGACGCGCCACACCAGTTTAGCGGCGATTGCCGTACATGGCAAGAAGCCACGTGTGCGTGTGGCGAACTGCGCTGGGCGTGCGAATAGCCCGGCCGGGCTATTCGCACATAGCCGGTTGAACAGAAAGGAAGGATCGTGGTACTCCTCATAGATACGGACCGATGCGACGGGTGTGGTGCGTGTTCGGAGGTTTGCCCCACAGGCGCCTTGGCCGTGGAGGGTGGCGTAGCGATCCTTACTCAGGCCCTCTGCCGCGAATGCGAGGTATGCGTGAGCGCCTGCCCCAAGGGGGCCATCATCACGGTGTACGAACCGGAGAGAGAAGAGGCCCCGCTCCCACAGGTCGCTGGCACACGGGCGCTGCAGCCCCGTGCCAAAGGGCCATCCAGAGTTATCGTTCTGGCCGCCAGAGCCCTGCCATGGTTGGGTGCGGCGGCTATGTTTGTAGGCCGCGAGATCCTGCCACGCGTAGCGACCGTGATTCTCGAATCATGGGAACGGGATGCACAAGGCGACATCTCTGCGCCGGATCACGCCGCCCGTGCCCCAGTAGGCACACCCGACGAGAGCGGAGCTCTGCTGGGAACCACAGGCGGCCGCCAGCGACACCGACAGCGACATGGCCGCCTAGGGGGCGGCAGGCGATGATCGCCTTCGGGCCAATACCCTCGCGCCGCCTGGGTCGGAGCCTGGGCGTAAACCACATACCACCCAAGGTGTGTACCTATTCGTGTGTCTACTGTCAGCTGGGGCGCACTAAGCGATTGTCCAACGAACCCGAGGCCTTTTTCGGGCCGCACGAGGTGCTGCGCGATGTGCGTGAGCGGTTGCGGGCGGCCGCTCAACAAGGTGAATCGGTGGACTATATCACTTTTGTAGCTGATGGAGAGCCTACGCTGGATGCGTGCTTGGGCCAGACGATGAGCTTGCTCAAGCCGCTCGGCGTACCGTTGGCGATCATCACCAACGCCTCGTTGATTTGGCGAGATGGCGTGCGCCGCGCCCTGCTACAGGCCGATTGGGTATCGCTGAAAGTGGATGCGGTGCGATCGGACCTGTGGCGGCGCATCGATCGCCCCCATGGCTCACTGCGTCTGGAGGCGATCCACCGTGGAATGCGCCACTTTCGCAACAGCTACGACGGTATTCTCGCCACGGAGACGATGCTGCTACGCGGTGTGAACGATGGAGTGGAACACCTGCGGGAGCTGGCCCGTTTCCTCAAGACTCTCGCCCCCGATTGTGCCTATCTATCGATTCCCACTAGGCCGCCGGCAGAGCCTTGGGTAACACCCGCCGATGAGGAGAGCATCACCCGCGCCTATCGGATCATCTCCGATGAGATGGATAGGGTCGAGTGCTTGACGGGTTATGAGGGCGATGCCTTTGCTCAAGTGGGCGACCCCCAAGAGGACCTTTTGCGCATCACATCGGTGCATCCCATGCGACAGAGCGCTGTTCAAGCTTTCTTGGCTCGCGCGGATGCCGACTGGTCGCTGGTGGATCGCATGTTGAGTGAGGGGTCGCTAGTACGCACGCACCACGCGGGCGCTACGTACTATCTGCGGAGTTTTGTGCGCTGACAGCGGCGCCAGAGAGATCGTTCGCCCATCACCCGCTGGCTACGAGGCAGCTGTGCGGAAGCTGCGCCACCAACTCGAGGACTCTGGCACACCAAAGGGGAATCCCGCGCGCAGGCCGGGCGTTACGTGCGTCCGGCGCATGTTGCTCGGCCTCGAATCGATGGCGAGCAACCTCACGCCAACAGGAGCGTTCCGCCGACTATCAACCCCAGAACGAGCACTTCTATCAGGCTCACGCGGAGGAATCGAGGCCAGAGTAGGTCTTTTTCAAATCCGCGCTCATAGTAGTTCTGGCTGAGGAATACGGATATCAGCCAACCGAGCCCCAGGAGCAGAAAGCCGAACTTGTCCACCGCCCCCCAAGACCACACGCTGATACGGGTGTGCTTTAGGATAGCGAGAATCAGCGAGCGCGCCGATAGCCACACAGCAACCCCCACACAGCCGGTGACCGCTGATAGGGCATAAGATAATGCGATCCCGCACCCTGATCCTCGAGAGCGAGGTGATTCAAAACTCACCGAGATCTCTGGCCTCCCATTGTGCGCGAATAGCCGCCAGATCGTCGAAAAGCGCCTCGCGCGTCTCCTCGTCGGCCACTAGCGCCGTGCCCCGTACATAACCCACAAGCCTGTCGAGTCTCCGGAGATAGTCGGTTTGAGCGCTCTTTTGCAATTCGCGTGCGCGCGCTGCATCGGTCGCATGTCGGATCCGTTTCCGGTGCCGCTCGCTCCAAGCCGCGGGCACCTCGCGCGTGCGCAACACCTCCTCGAGAGTGCGGTGCTTACGCCCAACGATGAGGTCCACCGCCTTGCCGCTCATCCAGACGATCCAAAGCATCATGCCGAGCAAAACCACCGGCACCAATACACCAACAGCTAGGCAGACTGGATCTCTCATAGGGCACACATCCCCCGGCGAACGAACCAGCCGCCGGATACCGCGGGGTCTTTAGCCTCCACAGACTTGGTGCAGACGTTGCATATAGTAGCAATGGTTGGCAAAAGAGATATCCGGCGGTTCAGAGTGATCCGTCCAGGGAATGTACCCACCCTCTTCGATAAGCGGGCGCACGCGGTCCAATTCAGCGTCAATGGAGGCAGGGCCCTGTGCCAGCGCACGCTTGTCCACCCCGCCCCAAATGAGGAGATCGCGCCCATACTTTGCGCGGATGGTAAGCACATCCATGCCGGCTTGCACCTCAAAGGGGAAAGCCACATTGATGCCAGCATCCAACCAGATGGGCAACAGCGGCTCCGAGTAGCCGTCCGAGTCGAGCCCCACCCACTCCACGCCAGCGGCGCGTACCACATCCACTACACGCCGATAGCGAGGATACATATATTTGCGCACCATGCTCGGCGAGATGAGCGGCGCCTTGTTGTAAGCCATATCCTCCCAGAACACGAACGCGTCGGGCACTACCACTTTGAGGATCTGCTCCATGATGGCGATGATCAAGTCCGCATCGGCATCCATCATCTCTTCGAGAAAGGCCGGATCATCGTAAAAGAGCTGACAAAGCCGCTCGACACCCACCAGGTTGCGCAGCGGGCCAAAGAAGCCTCCCCAGCGATCCGACATGATCACCAGAGGGCAGGGCTGGGCGCGTAGAGCCCTCAGTTGATCGCGCCAGTCGGGGCCGATACGCTGGCTGAGATCCGGCCGCATGCGCTCTCGCCAGAAGGCTCGGAACTCCTCTCGCGTTTCCACTGGGAACTTGACGAACTGAGGCATCGAACTCCACGGTTGATCCTTGCGCTCGCGCATGAGGATCCCTTCGTGGTTGATGTACAAGATGTGCGCGTCGTCCTCTTCCAGCACCCTATGCTCAAAGGGGGGAGAGGGAAAGAACCACTGCCCGAACCATTGTCTCTTATCTGCCCCGAGAGTGATATCGAACGACTCTGGATCCCAGCCCTCGCTTTTCCAGCGCTCCAGGGTCTCGGGCCAAGCCCCACCATAGGTGACCGGTACATGATCCAAGGGCTCATAGCGCATGCAGGCTCGAAAGCGCTCGAGATCGTTCATCTATCTTCCCCAGGGCGCGATCTTTTTCCGCCGTTCGGCCATCACGCATTTACCTCGTCTGCAAAGTGGCATGCAACCAGGTGCTCGGCGCCCGTCTCGCCGGCCATGTCGCGCAACGGGGGAACGCTCTCTTGACAGATGCTATCGCGGTACACGCATCGATCGTAGAACAGACAGCCTTTGGCCCCCACAGGGGGGCTAAAGACCTCGCCCTCCAGCACTCTGAGCTGCCCCCTGTATTTGGGGTGGGGCTTGGGCGACGCAGCCAGCAACGCATGGCTGTAGGGGTGTTTGGGGCTCGCAAAGAAGGCTTCGCTCGGAGCGATCTCGACCAGCCGCCCCAGATACATCACCGCGACTCGGTCACTGACATGCTGCACAACGCCCAGATCGTGCGAGATAAAGACATAGGTCAGGCCGAACTCGTCCTGAAGGTCCTTCAACAGGTTCAGAATCTGTGCCTGAACCGATACATCGAGGGCAGACACCGGCTCGTCACAGATGATGAGCTTGGGGTTCAGCGCTAGCGCACGAGCTACACCGATGCGTTGGCGCTGGCCGCCCGAGAAGGCGTGCGGATAGCGCACCATATAGTCGGGCGGAAGCCCCACTGCGTGCATGAGTTGGCCAACTCGCTCCTCCAGGGCTTTGCCACGAGCTATCCCGTTGACCAGCAGCGGCTCTCCGATGATATCGCGCACCCTCTGCCGCGGGTTGAGCGACGCATAGGGATCCTGGAAAACCATCTGGCAGTTCTGCCGGGCGAAGCGTAGTTCCTGTTTTGAGGCCTGGATGATATCCAGCATCTTGCCGTTAATGGGGAACAGCACTTGGCCCGCCGTGGGCTCGATGGCCCGGAGGATCGAGCGAGCCACTGTCGTCTTGCCGCAACCCGATTCGCCCACCAACCCCAGCGTCTCGCCCTGGCGCACCCGAAAGCTCACATCGTCCACAGCTTTGACGACCCCTACGACGCGTTTCAGGAAGCCCTTTTGTACAGAAAAGTACTTGCGAAGGTTCCGCACATCAAGGAGAACAGAGTCGTCGCTCATTGTGTCCTCCCCTGTGCAGCGCACCTAACCATGTGATCCGGCGTGACATAGACGACCGCTGGCTCTTGCCCATCACAGATCCCGGGTACACAGTCGGGGCAACGAGGGTGGAATCTACATCCCGATGGCAGATGGTAGGGGTTGGGCAACGCCCCTTTGATGGACTCCAGGCGCTCCTTTCGCTGCTCTTCGACCATCGGTATGGATCTCAAAAGCGCTTTGGTGTAGGGATGCTGCGGATTGTCGAACAGATCCCACACCGGTGCACTCTCGACCACCTGCCCGAGGTAAAGCACGGCCACATGATCCGCCATTTCGGCTATCACGCCCATGTTGTGGGTGATCATCATCACCGTCATATCGAACTCGCGCTGAAGCCGCTTGATCAGGTCGAGGATCTGCGCTTGAATCGTCACGTCCAGCGCCGTAGTGGGCTCGTCTGCGATGAGCACGGTGGGGTTGCACAGCAACGCCATGGCGATCATGGCGCGTTGGCGCATCCCGCCCGATAGCTCAAAGGGGTACGCATCAAAGCGTTGCTCGGGGTGCGGGATTCCCACGACGCGCAGCAGTTCAATAACGCGTCTGCGGGCCTCCGCGCGCGAGACCTTTTTGTGGCACAGCAGTGCCTCTGCCAACTGCTTTCCAATGGTGTACACGGGCGAAAAGGCGCTCGTCGGCTCCTGAAAGATCATGGAGATGCTGTTGCCACGCACTTGGCGGAGCTCCTCGCTGGTGGGCTTGAACTGCGCCAAGTCCACCGGCGCATCGTTTTGATAAAAGAGGATCTGGCCCTCAACGATGCGCCCCCCCGCCCCCACGATTTGTAGGACGGACTGCGCAGTGACGCTCTTGCCACAACCCGATTCTCCCACGACACCCAGCGTCTTGCCGCGTTCCAGCTTGAGCGAGACGCCATCCACGGCTCGCACAGTGCCCTCGTCGAGGGCAAAGTGTGTCTTCAGATTCTTGATCTCGAGAACGGTACCCGCACTCGGCATGTGCCTATCCCCTTCGATACCGGTCAGTAAGGGTCGGCCGCATCACGCAGGCCATCCCCTAAAAAATTGTACATGAGCACCGTAACCACCACGAACAGAACAGGGATCAGTTTCCAGGGATGCTGAGCAATGGTCACGATGTTCTGCGCATCCTGCAGCAAGACCCCCCAGCTCACCGCGGGGGGCTGCATCCCCAGCCCCAAGAAGCTCAACGCGGTCTCTCCCAAGATCATGCCGGGTATCTGCAGCGTGATGGTGACGATCAGGTGGCTCGTAAAAGAGGCCAGTAGGTGCACGAACATGATGCGGAGCTCGCTAGCATTGACCAGGCGAGCCGCCACAACGAAATCCTCGTCTCGCAGAGACAGCAGTTTGCCCCGGACCTGGCGCGCCAGTGTGCACCAGGAGAGCAGAGACAGAATGACGGTGATAAAGAAATAGGTTTTGACGACGGACCAATCTCGTGGCAGCGCGGCCGATAGAGCCATCCACAAGGGTATCGTGGGCACCGATAGGATGAACTCGATGACGCGCTGAATGCTCATATCCACCAGCCCGCCAAAGTACCCCGAGACACCGCCCAATATCAGGCCCAAGGCGAAACTGAGGCCCACGCCCAACAACCCGATGGTGAGCGATATGCGCGCGCCGTACACCACACGCGAAAAGAGATCGCGCCCGAGGCGGTCCGTACCGAACAGATTGATGGGGCCGCCATAGGTGCCGAACAAGTGGATATCAGTGCGAAAAAGCCCCCATAGCTTGTAGGGTTCGCCCCGCACGAAAAAACTGATGGGGTAACGCATCGAGGTGTCTTCCACAAAAGTGGTGTGGAACGACTCGAGATCCAATTGCTCCTTCACGCCGTAGACGTACGGCCCGACAAAGCGACCGTCGGCGAGCCAGTGCACTTTGCTGGGAGGGACATCACGATAACCTTCGATGCGCATATCCGCCGGATACGGCGCGATAATCTCGGCAAATACGACCGTGAAATAGAACACCCCCAGAACCACCAGGGCCACACGCGCCATGGTGTTCTTGCGGAACTTCCACCACATGAGCTGCCACTGCGTAGCTTGATAATATTTTTCGCTATCGGCAACAGCAGAAGCGGGAGCGGGGCCAGCTTGAGCGAGTGTCGTCATGCGCCTACCTGCCCGAATCGAATGCGTGGGTCGGAATAGACCAGCAAGATATCGGCTATGAGCGTTCCTACGACTGTGAGGATGCTCAGCAGCAGCGTGATAGCCCCGGCCAGGTACATGTCTTGCGTGCGCACCGCCTGTAGCAGGACGGGGCCCGTCGTCTGCAAGTTCAACACGATAGAGACCAGCACCTCACCACCCACGATGCCGGGGAGGATCCACCCGATGGTGCTGATCACCGGGTTGAGGGCGATGCGCACCGGATAGCGAAAGATCACTTCGCGCTCCGGCAGGCCCTTGGCCCGCGCGGTAATGACGTACTGCTTTTGCAGTTCGTCAAGCAGATTGCCCCGCAACACCCGGATGAGACCAGCCGTCCCCGACATGCCGATGATGATCAACGGGAACCACAAGCGCTTGACCATATCGAGGACCTTGGCCGCGCTCCAGGGCGCGGTGACGTATTCGGGTGAGAAGAGGCCGCTCACCTGCAGCCCGAACAGGCTATAGAGCGTCCACATCAGCACCAAGGCTAACAGGAACCCCGGCACCGACAGGCCGAAAAAGCCGATAAAGGTGGCCACATAATCACCAACAGAGTATTTGTGCGTAGCAGAGTAGATGCCTATGGGTATCGACACTAAATACACGAACGCCGTCGTGGCCAACGACACCACTGCCGTCAGCGGAATGCGCTCGAGGAGGATATCACGAACTGGCTTTTGCCAACCAAAAGAGCGCCCGAGATCGCCGTACAGCAGGATATTCTTCATCCAGACCAAGTACTGGCGGTACATCGGTTGGTCGAGCCCATACTGGCGCTTCAGGGCTGCAGCGACGTCTTCCGACACCGAGATACCGGACATCTCCAGCTGCGTGATGTAGGTAGTCAAGTAATCGCCAGGAGGCAGTTGGATGATGACAAAGATGATAATCGAGATGGCAAACAGCAGCGGAATGAGCAGGATCACGCGGCGCACAATGTACTCGAGCATGAGATCACTTCCCCTTGATAGCGCTCCCCCTACACCTCGAGCTGGGAAAGCTCTGACCGCACCCACACAGAGACAGGTGTGGCCGGCCTGGGGCCGGCCACACCTCCAGAATGACGCTACTCCTCGATGTACCACTGCTCCATAGAGTGCATCGTCACAATACCCATAGCGTCGCTCACACCCGTCGGCACGTTATGCATCCTGGGCGTAAAGAAGGTCGGGTAGTAGGACCGCTCCACCGGAACGAATATCCAAATATTCTCCCGATAGTTGTCCAGGATGGCCTGGAAAGCCGCTACGGCCTCCGGTGAGCCCATAGCACTACTAACGATGATCTTGTGGTTCTCGTAGATCTCCTTGAGCTCGTCGGGCGGCTCCTCGCCGGCCTCGCCTCCGGTGCTGTACCACTGGTCCCACAGCCGAGCGCTGATACCGGTGTAGTCGTTGTAGGCGTAGGGCCACAGGTCGTGAGAGCCCCAGGCCGCAGTGGCCTTGATCTCGTTGGCGTTCCACCGCGGCCCGTGTAACGCCGCGTCGATCGCCTTGGCCTCGGTGTAGACTCCCACCTTGCTCCAGTACTCGGCGATCAATTCGCCGATGGGTAGCAAGTTCTCGTCCTGCTGCACGATCTCGAACAGGATCTCGAACCGTTTCCCGTCCGGACCCAAGCGGAAGCCGTCCGCGTCCTTTTTGTCCATCCCCATCTCGTCCAACAGCGCGTTCGCCTTGTCCACGTCGTACTCGCTGGGGTTGAGATCGCTGGGCAGTTGGCCGAACTGACCAAAGTAAAAGATGTCCAGGATTTCCTGGCGATTCATGGCCAAGCTCAGCGCCTGCCGGAAGCGCAGATCCTGTGTCACCTGTTGCCAAGCCGGATCTGGGTAGGTGTAGTTCAGCCGATAGTCACCGGGCAGCCGGTGCATACGGGCCACGTAGATGTTCAGCAGCCCCTTCTCCTCCTGCTCCTTCATCAGCGGCAGCTTTTTCAGCGACGCGCGCTCGCCCGGGTAGTCGAACTCGCCCGTCAGTGCCCGCATCATCAGCGTCTCGCGTTCGGTGATCAGGTCGGAGCGAATGCCGTCGATATAGGGCAACTGGTTCCCCGCAGTGTCTACCTTGAAATAGTAGGGGTTCCGCTCAAACGTGAATACCCCACCCTCGACCTTTTGGATCACCCACGGCGTCAACACCGGCGAGCCGATCCCGTTCTCATTGGTGACGTCCCACATCCAACCCGTCATCTGCTTGGCATTGAACAGGTTGTACCACTGGTCCTCTTCGATCGACTCTTTCCGCATCAACGGTCGTAGCTCTTCCAGCGGTGTATAGTCGATATGGAACTGCTTCAAGTAGTGGCTCGGCTTCAGCAGGTCGCCATAACCGATCCACCCACTGATCGCCAAATGCGCCGGGAAGCTACCGTACGGCTTGTCGAAGGTCAACTTGAACGTGAAATCGTCCAAGATCGTCAGCTCACAGGGGGCCCCGTCCGGGCTGTACTCCGACTTGTAGCGGGCGGGGAAAATCGGCGTCACCTCTTCGTTCAGCAACACGTCCTCGAACGCAAAGCGTACGTCCTCCGTGGTCACCGGCACACCGTCGGACCACTTGAGGCCCTCACGCATGTAAAAAGTGAACTCGGTGCTGTCCTCGTTCTCCTCATACCCCTTGAGCACATTGCCGTGAATGCCCTTGGAGAAATCGAACGCCGCCGGCGCCCACAGCAGCGGCTCGTTCATTCCGATAAAGATATGCGGGTCGCCACCGGCCCCCTCCTGCGACAGCCGCATGGTCCCACCGTACGTTCCCGCGGTGAAATCGAGCGCGTCCTCGGGCATGAGAACACCCGGTCCCACCACGTAGGGCTCCAGCGGCAGGCGATCCTCCACCGGCGGCAGCTTGCCCGCCGCGACGAGTTCGGCCAGCATGGGAGCCTCGTTATAGCCACTGATCGGAGCGGCCGGGGCCTCCTCCACAGGGGCAGTCGTGGGTGCGGCCTCTGCCACTTCCTCCTCAGCTGGTGCCTGTGCCTCCGGCGCCTCCTCCTCTGGCACTGCCGTAGGCTCGGTGGGCACTGGGGGCTTGGGTGGAGCATGCGGCGACCACGCCCCCTGCGGTTGCGAGTGCAGACAGATGGATGAATCTCCGGCGACTGAGCATTGCCTTTTCCATGGTTCCTCCTTCGTTCGAGAGAGATAGACCAGCAGAGCTACCGCTTTGCTAGAGTGAAAGCCCCTCACCCGCTCGGGTTGGAGCTTGAACACCGGGAGTACAGGCCACTGTCAGGCATACGGATACCAGCGCGCTTGCCAATTCACGTAGGGCTGCTAGAGACAATACAGAGGCCATCACAACACGCCATTGAGGCGCCAGAACTATGGCCATAACGAGCGAACGGTCCTCAGCGGAGAAATAGCGATCCGGAATCCGCAAGAGGCGGGGAATTCTGCCCTTTCGCAATGTATGGGCGTGCACAAAGAACCTTGCACACAGACCGGATGGCTTGGCTGTAGCGGAAGCCACAAGACATTGAACCGGGTTCGAGGTTTATTATATCACACACAGGATGAGAAGTCAAAGATCAATCGCCTGATTCTCCAGACGCGCCGTCTTGATTTCGAGACCTCTCCCCGACTGAGTTGAACTTCCTTGAAGCAGCAATACCGGCCATCTCAACCCCCGTATCTCGACTGGAATCGTCTCGGGTTTGTGGATACCATCGTGCCACTGGTGGCACAGGCCATACTGGGCGGTTCGCCCATCTACATCTTTTTGTTGCGACAGTTCTTCCGCACTATACCGCGCGAGATGGATGAAGCCGCCCTTTTGGATGGCTGCAGCAAGCTCGGCATCCTCTGGCGCGTGATCATACCTATGTCTAAAGAGGCTCTAGGAATCGTCGCTATTTTCTCCTTCCTGTTCCACTGGAACGACTTTATGGCCCCTTTGATCTATCTGAACTCTCCACAGAAGCGTACGTTGGCTCTGGGCCTGAGTGCGTTCCGCGCCTCGGAGGGCGGAGTTCAGCCCGCCTGGAACTGGCTGATGGCAGTCTCGTTGATAGCGATGCTTCCCCCCATCATGGTGTTCTTTCTGGCACAACGACACTTTATCCAGGGGATCACTATTACGGGCGTGAAGGGCTGATTACGATCGCAAGTGGTATCGGCTCGCCTGCAAATCTCGAGCCCATATGTGCCGCGGTCGTCACTAGACTGGCACACCTATGAGGCAATCCGGGTGCCCGCCAAGGGGTATTCCTACCATACGTTCCCCCACGGTTTCTCCGCCCACTGGGTGCGGGTCGCTGCGAACGCGGACTGTAGAGCGTCCGCCTATCTGCACTATACCTAGCATCGCGCGATCTATCGTGTTACACATGAGAGTGACCACATTCGCGATGGCGGGAGAGGGCGCGCATGGGCCAAGCGGGCTGACATTGCCTGTAACCGCCCTCTCACACCAAGGCCGATCTGGCGACGACCTGTCGCTCGCTTCATTGAAAGGAGCTCAGTTAGGATGATGACTCTACCGGAGCCCAACCAAGGGTTGGCAGTAATGGATCGTGTGGATGTATTGGTAGTGGGCGGGGGCCCCGCAGGAGTTGGTGCTGCCATATCAGCGGCACGCTTGGGTGCCAAGACCTTGATTGTGGAGCAGTTCAACTGTTTGGGCGGAGTCGCTACCAGTGGCGGGCACAACCACTTTTCTCTGTACACGGCCTGGAACGACTTTGACACCCAGGTCGTCGGAGGAGTACCCGATGAACTCCGTCGGCGCATCCTCGACGAGGGCTATGGCACTTATAGCGGTGGTTGCCTCGACTTTGACTTGGAGGGCGTCAAATTTCTGCTGGACCGAATGGTAGCCGAGGCGGGAGTTGATGTCCTTTATTACACCTTTTACTGCGACACTTTGGTAGAGGGAGGCGCGGTAACCGGTGGTATCGTGCAGAACAAGTCGGGGAGGCAGGCTATTCTGGCCCATCGCGTAGTGGATTGTACCGGGGACGGTGATGTCGCGTACCACGCCGGCGCCCACTTTGCGCAGGGGCGCCCTCAAGATGGGCGTTGCCAACCCTGCACTCTGATGTTCACCATTGCGGGAGTGGATTGGCCCCGAGTGGCTGAATGGCGCACCACATATCAGAACAAGGAAGTGTGGCTCAAGGCACAGAGAGACGGCATCATGGAGCCGTTTCAGAGCGTCATTATGGGCTTTTGGCATACCGATGTGTTGCCAGACCAGGTCGGCATCAACATGACCCACTTGCTGGACGTAGACACCACAAACACTCGCGACCTCACGTGGGCCACCATCGAGGGGCGTCGACAGGCGCATCACCTGGTCGAGGTGTTTCGCAAGGTGGTGCCTGGCATGGAGAGATGCTATATGATCTCCAGCGCGCCAGCCCTGGGCCTTCGAGAGTCACGCCGTATCGAGGGCGTGGTCACGCTCACAGCCGAGGACATCATGGCGCAGCGTACTTGGGATGACACGATCTGCTATGGCAGCTTCTATATCGATATCCACAACCCGGCCGGTCCTGGCATGGGCGGCCAGACCTGGTATCCACCCAAAGGATGGCGCTACCAGATTCCTTACGGCGTCACCGTCCCCAAAGAGGTCGACAATCTCTTGGTGGCCGGACGCTGCATCTCGACCGACCATGTTGCCCTCGGATCCACCCGCATCATGTCCACCTGCATGGCGCTGGGGGAGGCGGCCGGCGCCGCCGCCCTATTGTCTTTGCACGAGGAGGTGCCTCCGCGCGAGCTCGAGCCCGACGTGTTGCGCTCACAGCTGCAAGCACAGGGGGCCATCGTGGACGATAGAGACATCACAGAAGCACAATAGTTACGGCACAGTGCGGGCCTTTGCGTTCGAGCCAGCGTAAAGGCTCGCGCTCCTGTGGGAGATCGAATGGATACAATGATGCCCGATCTCTACCGCCAAGCAGTACGAGTTCGGGATCGTACAACTATAACGTGGAGCTCCCCGCCGCAGGAGGCGATCATCCGGGGCTTGAAAATGGCCTCTAGTTGAGCATCAACTTCAAGGTGCACGGCCGTTTACGACAGCGAAGTAGCGGACTGATTGGCATCGTTAGGGGGCTGCTATAGCACAAGACCCCTTTCCACGAGAGTGGATTGGGGTCTTTCGCCAAAAGATCTGCTCTGCGCGCCCAGCAGGGGTCGAACCTGCAACCTACGGATTCGAAGTCCGGTACTCTATCCATTGAGCTATGGGCGCTGTACGAGATGATTCTAGCAGTGCGCGGCGTGATGTCAAGTCTCGTCCGATGCCAGTTGCGCCCTCACGAACTCCAGAGCCCCACCGCGATCCCATACAAGCCCCTGCACCTGTGCTTCTCGCACCAATTCCAGCAGCTCCCCCATCCTGGGGCCCGCATCAAGCCCCATCTCGTCCATGAGATCGTTACCCGAGAGCAGCTGCGGCGGGTAGACCGCTGCTATGCGCTCATCGAACCAGGCCCTTACAAGAGCAAGCGCAGTGTGTATCAGCCGTGGCGTCGGCATCGCCGTGCGAGTCAGCGCCAACAGGGCGCCGTCAACCCCCGTGTCGCCGAACTCGCGATAGTAGCGATAGATCGCCAAGGGATCGGGCTGCACATCCCCCGCCAGCTCGAGGAAGTGTTGGCTGCCCCGGATGGCCAGTGCGGCAAAACGCACCTCGCGCGCAGAGAAGCGAAACCGATTGGCAACTTTGCGCGCTGCGTCATCCTCCAAACCACACAGTAGGGCAGCGAGTTTCAGCGACAGCCAGCGTGAACGCCCCGCCGATAGCTCCTTAGCCCAGTGCGCGGCCAAGCGGCTACGGTACGAGGACAGCGCCTGCGCCGTTGCCTCCAACGCCGACTCCTGCGAGTCGCCCTGCTCGCGAACCCAGAGGCCGAACAGGCTTTCGAGCTGGACCAGGGCCTCACGCCCCTGCTGGTACGCTCCCCCGTCAGGGGGAGCCAGCTCTGGCAGCACCACCTGCCAAAGACCCAGTTGCCCGCCATAGTCCAGAGGGGAAGTGGTGTCATCCAGCTCGAGGATCTGCACCAGCTCATCGCGGATGCGTTCCGCGCTGATACGACGCAAAGCCAGCAGCCACTGCTTGGCCAACGACTCGGTCTCTGGTGCCAATGCAAAACCAAGCGTGCTACGTAGACGCACGCCCCGCAGGATGCGTAGCGGGTCTTCCTCGAACGCATCTGTGCGCACCGCCCGAAGGATCCTGGCGTCCAGATCGCGCTGCCCGCCGGTCGGATCCAGCAAGGGCTCCTCGGGATGCGTCAAATCCAGTGCCATAGCGTTGACAGTGTAATCGCGTGCTCGCAGATCGGCTATAATGCCATCCGCCCGCAGGCCGGCCAGATCCAGGCGCTCTCTGTGCCCCCCCTCTGTCACTACGACTCGCGCAACGTCGCGTTCTCTATCCAGCGGTACGTAGGCCCCATGGAACTTGTCTGCCACCGCGCGTGCTAGTTGCATAGCTTCGCCATCGATGGCCAAATCGAGATCATAGCTGGCGCGCCCCAACAGCGCATCTCGCACCGCGCCGCCCACCAAATAGGCGGGGGCACCCCGAGACTGTACATACTCGACCACTCGTCGGAAAAGGGGCGATCGATCGAGCCACTCCTGTATTGCCCGGTTCACGGATCATCTCCTCTGGCTCGGCGACGCCTTTACAACAGCTCAGGGTGCAACGCGAGGTGCTGCAACATGAGAATCGTCTTGGCGTCCTGGATACACCCTTTCGCCACCACAGCCAATGCCTGGTTCACTGGAATCTCTTGTACCAGAATCTCCTCGCCCACATCAATACCGCCTCCGAGCGCCAGGCGCTGCTCCGGCCTTATCTGCGCGACGTAGAGGTGTATGCGCTCCGAGCTCGCCCCCGGGCTGGGGTAAATGGTCATGACATGCGCGAGATCGTCGATCTGGTAGCCGGTCTCCTCCAGCACCTCTCGCCGAGCCGTCGCCTCGGCCGAGTCGCCCTCTTCCACCCTCCCGGCTGGTATCTCCACGAGCCAGCCGGGACCGCCGCGCTCATAGGCAGCGTACCTGAACTGCTGAATCAACACAACCGTCCGATCACACCGATTCAGCAACAAAACACCCACGGCGTCGCCTCGCTCCAACACCAGCCGCTCCAGCGGCTGGCTCATGCTGCCGTCAAAGCGCTCAAAGCGGTGCCGCACTCGATCCAAAGAGACAAAGCCATCAAAGACGCGTTCGCGCTCCAGCTCTTCCACACGGCCGCGGAACACGCTCACAGCCCCGCCATCGGGATCGGCGCCCTGGTCGTTCTCGTTCTGCATACCCACCCTCCAAAGCAGCCTCAAGGGCCCGTGCGGCGCCTCTTGATGCGAACGGCCGGACCATCTCGCACGGAGATCCGACCGTCGTTATCGAGCGAGTTCGCCCGCCACAGCACGTGCGGGCAGCCCGCGTAGGTTACCAGAGGCCGTCGGACAAGTAATCCAGTAGCTCGGTCACGCGCAACAGGATGAGGTCGGGGGTCGGGTCCCCAAAATACTCTCGCGTCTTGCCCACGGGCAGTACGCCCACCGTTGCTGTGCCAACGCGTTTGCCCACCAGCACGTCCATGGGGTGATCGCCGCACATCACTGCGCTCTCGGGCGGCACATTCAGAGCCTCCAACGCAGTCGACAGATGGCGAGGGTCGGGTTTAACGTGCGGTACATCATCTCGCGTCAAGAGCAGGTCGTGGTGCATCGCACGCGACGCAAGGATCTGTTCCACCGCAAGTCGGCAGTTGCGCGTCACGATACCCACCCGATAGTCACGGTCACGCAGTGTTCTCAACATCTCCACCACGCCCGCAAAAGGGTGCGCGCTCTTTGCTGCCTCCAGCTCAATCGAGGCGATCACTGCGCTGGCCTCGGCCTCGAAACGCGCGCCCTGCGGAGGCGTCTCGTCGTCGAGGCGCTCGTGCACCATGCGGATTAGCTCCAGAACGTACATGCTTTGCAAGGGCTCGGGGTCCACCCCGTACCGTGCGACGACCTCCAGAACCTCGCTTCGCATGCGACCAAAGTCTATCTGCTGGGTTATCAATGTGCCATCAAAGTCAAACAATACAGCTCGAACACCGCGCAGCACTGTAGAGTCTGCACTCGATGCTCTCACTCCCCCCACTGTACGGCCCATGTTATTCGCTCGCCTCCGACTGTTGTCTCTCAAAAAGCAGGATGCGGTCGTTGGCCGAGTCTGAAACGAGAATACGCCCCAGACCATCCACCTTGATGCCCGTTGGCAGGTTGGTAGAGGCCAGATCAGCCCCGTGTTGTCCCCAGACGCTCAACACCTCTCCCTCGCGGCTGAACTCGATGACACGGTAGCCCTCAGGGTCGGTCACATAGACGTGCCCCTCTGTGTCGAGTGCCAAGTAGGGCTTGTTATTCACCGAAGTGCTCCACCAAGCCTCCACATCCCAGGCCCGAATGAACTCTAGTTCGCTATCGAACACTTGAACGCGGTGATTCCACGTATCCGCCACGTATAAATGTCCCTCGCCATCCAACGCGATACCCACCGGTTCCTGGAGCTTGCCATCATCCTGCCCGAAACCTCCCGCGGCGCCGAGCAACACACCGTTCGGATCGTACTTGACCACACGCTTGTTGCCGGTATCCGCCACATAGATGCTGCCCTCTCCGTCGATGGCCACATCCCTCGGTCCATACAGCCGCTCACCGAACGCTTGAGGCGCGTTGGATTCGCCAAACACGCCCCACATCCGCAAGAACCGGCCTTCAGCATCGAACACCTGAACGCGATGATTCCACGTGTCGGCCACGTACACCTCGCCGCTCTCCGCCACAGCCACGCCCCAAGGTTCGTTGAGCTCTCCCGGTCCGTCGCCGTACGCACCCCAAGATCTTAGCAACTCGCCTTGTGAGTTGAACACCTGGATGCGATGGTTCCCGCTGTCGGCGACATACAGGCTGCCAGCCTGGTCCAATGCGATCCCCTTGGGGGCGTTTAGTTCCCCCGGCAGCTCCCCGGGCGAGCCCCAACTGGTGACGGCGCTCACCCGGCTCCAGCGATCCACATACAGATCAGCCATGGCTGGCTCATCCAGCAAACCAGTCCCCAGACCATAGTCCCACAACTGAGCAGCCGCATCGCGCCGCACAAACACCACGAACTCGTTCAGCAACGGCCATTGTGTCAACGGCACATCGTACTCGCGTTTCCAAACGACATTCCAGAGCTTTTGTCTAGCCTCCGGATCCCGTAGGTCGTGCCACAGCGAGGCGGGCGTCATATTCATGTACCAATCCTGGTTGGGCCACCAGAGAAAGCGAAACTGTCGCCTAAAGTAACGGTTGCCCAGCAGCGGCCTGACGGCGTCCTCGTTCCGAAGCCCTACGAGCACCACCTCCGCATCCACTGGGCCGTTAGGCGATGTACCAAAGAACTGGGCGTTGGTGTAATTGCGCAGATACCACACGAACGGCCAGCTCGTGTCGCTATCGTAAGCCACTCGCATATGCAAACCGCCGGTGAGGCGGCGCGACATCTCCTCTAATTCCTGCGCCACCAGGTGGTCATCCGGGGGCGCTTGGGCATACACGAGAAACTCGCTCGCGAGGTCAGCATTGATAAAGGTCGCCATCCAGGCGAATCGAATAGTCAAGCCCAGCAAAACTATCGACAATGATAGCCCGATCACACGCAGCGTATCAGCACGCGACAGTCTGCGCGCGATGAGCACTACCCCCGCCAACAGAACGCCCGCAACCACCAGCGCCGTTAGCCAAGCCATAGTGCGGTGCATCGCCTCTATCGTGGTATCGGTTGACGGCGCGTTCGCCCCCACCGAGATCAACGCATAGAGCAGCAGCGGGATGAGCAACAGCAGCCACAGGCCCCCTTTGGTCCACAGTTCGCGCCAGTCCAGGTCTGTTAGCTTGGAGTAGCCCCAACCCGCCAGCAGATGTAGCGGGATGGCCCACTGCATCGCAAGCCAGGGCATTTTTTCGCCAGCCCAGCTGTACATGGCGAAAGAAAGGCCCGTCCACAGGATCAACATAGCGACCACTGGCACCGAATCGCGCCCGGGTTCGGGGAGCTCGGCACGTTCGCGGGGCTCGCCGCGCAGAGAATAGTACACGGCGGCGCCGATCGCTCCGAACAGCGGCAGGAACTCGTACAACAACAGCAGCACGATATAGTAGTGCCTCGGCTGGCTGCCACGCGCAACAGTCTGTTGCGACAGCCAGTATCCGAGGGCGCCCACCATGCCTGTGGCAGCCCCCTGGCCGTTGGTGAAAAACGTGGTAAAGAGCGCGAGGTACAGGCCATAATACAAACTGGCGCAGATCAGCCAGCGCCGCCAATCCCACCAGAGCCCAATCCCCACACTGACAGCCAGCATCGCGACAAAGACGGCGCCCGAGAAGAGAATCCCACTCGCGCTATAGTCCAGCGGATCGTGCCCCAGAAGCTTGATGGGCACCGGCGAGGCAAGTGGTAAGACCAAAGTGCCGATAACGACTATCAGATCAAACACGGCATAGTTGGTAAAGTGTCGACTGCGGTCTTGGATCCACTGCGAAACGATCAAGCCCACCAGAAAGACGCCAAAGATAAACACCGTGATATAAGAGGTCTCTTTGCCAGCAAACCCCAGAGACAGCGCGGCTGCCGCCAGGTACAAGTATTTGTCTTTGCGCAGGTCCAGATATTTAACGATAGCAAGCATCAGAATCACGTTGAACAACAACGCGAAATGGTCGTGTCGCAAAAAGCGCGAGCGATGCATCATCACCGGCGACACAGCACTCAACAGCATGGCCATCAGTGCGCCTTTTCTGCCGATCCACTTGGTAAAAAAGAGCGGCATGATAGAGAGCAGTACGCCCGCCAACGACGTGGCCACCCGCGCTGTCAAATTGTTATCGCCGAACAAGACAAAGGTCAACGCGGTGATGTGGTACAAGAACGGCCCGTGATAGATGGGATTGTGCGTGTATCCTTGTCCAGTTGCCAGCTTCCACGCCTCCCAGGCATGGATCGACTCGTCGTGGTCGTACGCGCGAGTGTCCAACGCCCAAAAGCGCGTGAGTACCACGAACAGGATGATCGCCACACAGAGTGCCGTCCACCACGTGATCTTTTTGCTTCCGAACAGGGGCCTATCCAATAGGCCGGAGCTGGCTGTTGTGCTGTGATCGATCATGAACTCGTTCCTTCAGTGGATCCGCCGGCAATCGATATGACGTCACGCGGGAGCGTGGTCCACACCTGAATCTCCACCGGCTGGGTCTCTCTGGGGGGATACCTGTATAAGAGCCATCGCAACATCTCACGCCACGAGACCGGGCCCTCGCAGACCTCGAGCAGGCGAAACCGCTCGGCCACATAACCCTCGGGGCGATCATCCGCGGATCGCATCCAAGTCACCAAGACGGGGGCCCCCTCGACTGACACCACTCCCGGCACAGCCTGTACACTGCGCAAGTACCAGCCCATCCAGAGGTCCAAGCTTTCCTCATAACCAACACGCAGCGCGTGCGCATCGCCCGTGTGCCGGTACGAGAGATCGCGCATCGTCTCTTCCAGGGCGTATAGTTGGATGGATGTGGGCCGGTACAGCAAGCCCTCGTAGGGATCACGCGCCGTCTGATAAGCCAATGCTGTGGTAGAGCGCAGCATAACCACCATCAAGATCGCCGAGCTCAGCGCCGTAGCCACCCGCAGGGCACTACGGCGTCCGTTCCAGAAAGCATAGCCCACCCAGGCCGCCAGCGCCGCCACGACACCGAGGACCATGCGATTCAGGTAAGCTTCTATTGCGGAGTGAAGGTAGCCCGCCAACTCCAAGTAGACAAACACGACGGGCACCAATAGCAAGCTCGCTATTGCCAAGTCCAACAGACACGCCTCCGGCGCCAGGTAGTCCCACAATCGTTGGGCGCCCAGGCCCGCCAGAACCACCAGGGGCAGAAGCGGATCGAGCAGCCAGAGCGCCTCACGGTGCCCCAACACTGTACCCAGAAAGATAGCCCCCCCCGCCCACAAACCCAACCACACAGTCAAGCGCTGCTCATACAAGAACCCAACTACCAGCCCAACGAGCGCTAACGCCACCGTCAGAGCCTCATAGAGCAGCAGATTGTGCGGCAGAGTCCACCAGGGGACAAGAGCGGCCTTGGGAAGCAACCGCCTGACCCAATGGCCCGCTAGCGCGACACTGACGCCAACACCGCCGGGGTTCACAAGGAATGCGCTGGCCACGAGGACAAACACACCCGCCAGTAGCCCCAGGTTGCGCCACGTCAACGCTGCCCGTATCCGTGTAGCCAGGATCGGGCCGAGTGCGAGCTGGCCTTGCCTAACCCACAGATACGTGAGCAGACCCAACGCCGCCAGCAGCGCGGTGAAAAAGCTCGCAGAGGTCGATAGCCCCAGAGCCAGTGCGATGAGAGCCGCCCGGGCGAAAAACGTCCGTCCATCGCGCAGGTAGCGATAGCCGAACACTATCAGCGCGGCGCCGCAGGCCGTACCCAGCAAAGCACCATCCCCCGTGCGTGAAGCTAACACCCAGGTGGGTGCCAAAGCCGCGAGCCCGGCGACCACCAGCGCCCCTTGGCGTCCCAGGATATCCCGCACCATGTACGGCAGGAGCACAAGCCCAGCGCCCGCCAGAGCGGGCACTAACCGCACAGCAGCGTCGGTGGCCTGTGTAAGGGCAAAGAGCGCCAAGTTGACGTCGTACAAAAGCGGCGAGTAGAGCCCTGGGCGCCAAGGGCTGCCCTCCAGCGTACGTAACGCCGCCAGCGCCGAGTGCAGCTCCGCGTCGAGCAGCGGCCAAGACCCCAAAGCCACCAGGCGCACAGTAAGAGCTATCAGGGCGAGGATCCCGTACAATCCCAGTTCAATGGTGACCGTGAGCCGTGTTGGTCGCTCCACGAGCGGCCCGCCATCGCCCCCGACTCTCGACTCGTTAACGCTTACGGCCATGCGTGGCTACACATCCTTTCCGTTGCATGGTCATATTCACATCCGCGCTATCAGATACGCGGCCATTATACCACAGCTCGCCCGACAACCCATGGCAGCCCGGGTTGTTCAGCGCCTGGCATAGATGATCACGTTCTCATCCTGAAATGCCCGCAGCATGAGCCGATCGAGTTTCGCCTGTACCATCGGGGTCCAACCGTAAGAAGCACGCTCTCGCGGACCCACAAAGATATAGTCTATACCGTAGGCTTCGATGAGGGCCATCGTCTCACGAGGATCCGGATTCTCATAGATCGCCCGGATGTCTGGCTCGCGCGCTGCGGGCACGTCATAACTGCCCCGCCATTGCATCTCGTGGCCCGCCCATCCGAGCAGCGTGGGGATTCCCGTCTGCGCTGAAACCCAATTATACTCGGTATACGATCCGCCGGCTGCTTCCAACATGACCGAGTCCTCGGGCGCGTGGCGCTCCAACCACTGGATGGCAGCGTACTCGCTGGGACGCTGCGTGGCGACGTAGCGCACGCCGTCGAGCGTGGGCTCTCCGGCAAACCCGTTCGCTTTGGCTACCGTGGCCGTCACAGTGTAGGTGAGCCCCGCCAGCACCAGCAAGCCCCCCAGACCCGCCCATACGGTGGCGCCGATGCGGCACAAGCGACCCGCCGTACGAGCCGCGGCTCCCACATAATACACACCGAACGCTGAAGCGAGCGCCAACAGCACCCACGCCTGGTAGTAGAACTTGAACACGGTGTTCATGCGCGTGCCAAAGCTATCGCGCAGAAAGATGAGCTCGACGCTGGCCGCCAAGAGCAGGCCAACCACTATCAACAACAGAGAAAAGGAGGTCGGCACCAATAGGCGCGGGGTCTCTGCGGCCGGGTCGTGCGCCCACAAGAGGACTCCCGCCGCCAAGCCCGCCACCACGAGCGCCAACGCCGCGGTGAACCAGCCGAGCGCCAAACAGATCAACCCCGGCGCCAGCAGTGCCGCAGCCGCCAGCTTGTTTGGCAACCGCATCTCACCGAACGCCCGCAACCCGAGCCTGTGGCGCCCGAGCGTTGCGGCCAACGCTCCGAACACCAGGAAATAGAACACTCCGAACATCAACAAATGCTG
>CAYOUT010000009.1:119939-158421 GCA_964407215.1 uncultured Anaerolineales bacterium
CCCGCTTGCGACCGAAACCCCAAGTAGAACGGCAGGTAGAGCAACACCCCCAACAGAGCCAACCCACCACCCACCTGAACGACATCCCACAGCCCGCGCCACAAATCGGTCCCACTCCGCAGCCGTACAAAGGCGTAAGCGAGGACGAATACGCCGAGATAGATCGGATAGTCCCAGGTGTTCAGGAAGCTGAGACTCCCCAACAACAGAGCGTACAGCCCGAAACGCAGTGGCCCACCCACGCCCAGCAGGCTGGACCACTCCAGCGCACGCCGCCAGGGGGCAGAGGGCTCGTTACCCGCGACCCGAGCCTCGCTACTGCGCCTACACCCCAGCCAAAGATTCAGCGCCAGCGACAGGGCCAGCAGTACAAAAGGCAACGCCAGCACATGAGGGTGGTTGTCGCCCAGCAAAAAGCTAAAGAACGGGAACTCACTGATCACTTCCATAGAGTTGCCCGCCATATCTCGATCGTGGATGATGCGGCTGGCGCGCCACCACCACCAGCCGTCGTTGGGCAACCACGTGGGTCTGGGGGATTGTGACGCAGCAGCGTCGGCAAGTCCTTTGACGTCCAGCCAGCGCCACAACGCCTCGGACCCCCAGCCGCGCACGCGGATCACCTCAAAGACCCCTTCCAAGTTGCCCATCAACGCTACCAGAGCGCCGCCCAACAACCCCGTCAACACTGCCCGGTGCGGAGCGTTGCGAACCGAGGCACACTTGCCGGCCTCGCACTGCGCCAAGTGAGCCATCACCAAGTTGTAGACCAGCGAGTAGGCCCCCGACACAGTCAGAGCAAAGGCTGTCACACCGGTGAGGTTGAACCCCACAGCGCTGGGGACACGCGACAGGCGAGTGAGTATCGCCGCCAGCACATAACCCAGATAGTAGTAGCTGATCCCATACCCCGAGAGCCATGGATCGTTGGGGGGGAACGTGCGGCTCCGCAGAGTGCCGTTCAAAAAGGCGAACTCCATGGGCTTTTCTGTGTAGGCGATGTCGGGGTTGTACGCGCGGAAAAGGGCAAAGCCCAGCAGGCTGGCCAGAAAGAGCGCCTCGCTAACGAGCACTGCTCGACGCTGCTCCCGAAGGAATGTGAGCAACTCTCGTCGTTGGCGCCACCAGATGCTTGCTGAGGCCGCAGCCACGAGCAGCATCACCAACAAGATATTGGAGGTCCTATTCTGCAAGAAACCGAGACTCGTCAGCAGCCAGAGAATATAGCCCACCAGCAGTAGCCCTACGGGGCGCGCAGAACCAACGCCCCGATCGGGCAGCCAACGCAACAGTCGCATGGTCAGCGGGAGAGCCACTAGCCCAAAGAGCTGGAGCCATACCCACCACACAACCACCGATAGCATGAACCGATACCCCCTATACGCCTGAGCGATACAGATGGGTCATGATGCCGCGGCTCCGTCGTATGGCACCTGATAAATGGTAACCTGCGGGTTACTGTAGACCCTCGTCAGTGCACCAGCATCGGCCAGAGCCTCGAACTTGCTCAGCCCCCCACTGTGGTACACCGCACGCTCGAGCTGCCCCACATAGATGTAGCGCACGCTGTATCGCCGGAGCACTTCCCAGGCTCGCGACGAATCTATTGTAGTATAGAGCATCTCCGCATCGCGCTCGCGAGGCTCCACATGGCCCCAAGGGCGCTGCTCTCGCTCGTGAGCGCCGATAATAGTGGGATAGCCTGTGTAGGAACTGACGCGCAGTCCTCCCTCGCGGTAATACCCCAAGGGCGCCTCTGCGATGACGGGCGTGCCCTCAACGTGCGTCAGCAACCATTGCAGGGCCTCGTAATCATAGCGCAGCTCGATAACGTGTCGATCGCTCGGCCAGTTGTACGCAGCCGTCTGCATGTAGGCCGTGCCGTCCAATGTAGGCTGAGGCGGCTCTCCGTAGGGGAACCTCTCGTTCACCCGAGCGGGCACTGCCCAGAACGGGTAAAGGAGTCCCCCTGCCAGCACGCCCACACACAGCACCATCCAGGTCCGGGAGGGGATGGGGCGCCGGCTAGCGACGGTGCGCCACAGCGTCGGCAGGGCACTTCCCATCCCCAAGCCCAGCAGCACCCAAGCCTGCATAGAGAACTTGAACACGGTGTTCATGCGGCGCCACTCGGAATTGGCCAGGAAATCCTCCAGGTAGATCAGCTCGAGCCCCGCTAGCACCGCCAGCCCAGCGGACACGAGCAGCCAGCGAGCAAAGATCCCCGCGCTACACCGGCGCTGAAGGGCGCTCAACAGCGCTGTGAGAGCACTCGCCACCGCCAACGCCAGTGTGATGGCCAACACGATATCCCCACTGAGGGCCAGGGCTACAACCACTGTTCCGGTCGCCGCCAACACGCCCAAGGCCAAGCGCCCAACACGATAACCCCGCCCTCCGAGGGCTCGCAGGCGCTTCCACGTGTACGGCCATCCACGTCGCCGAGCCACTCCGAAGAGGCGCGTCCACACACGAGCCGATTGCTCTTCCAGGGGTAGTACGAATAGCATCGAGATGCCCACAAAGAGATGCGTTCCCCAGATAAGCACAAAAGAGCCGAGTGGAGAGCGTCCATCGCCGGGAACAAAAGCGAGTCTCATATACTGCGCCCGATAGGCGGCATAAAAGGGGATATACAACGCCAAGGCACCCGCCGCAACCAACATGCTCATCACGATGCCGCGCCCCAGCCCCGGAACACCTCTTTGGCGAAACGCGCGATACAGCAAAATGACGGCAACAACCACCGTACAGGTCGGAAGATCCCAGGTATTGATGACGCCCAACGCCCCCAACGCCAGCGCCAACACACACCAACGCAGCGCTCCGGGGCCGGGCCGAGGCGACGGCTCTACGAGCAGCCCCAGCCCCAACGCCACTACGAGCACTGTGAACGGAACGCTGATCATGTGCGGGTGAAGATCGGCAAACAGCGTGCTAAAAAACGGGAATTCGTTGATGGTGTACGGGATGATGCGCGTGGCTTGATACCAGTAATCGAAAGGGGGCAAGCTTGCCTGCCGAGTGAGCACCCGGTACAGACCCGAACCCACGCCAAACAGCCAATCGAAGCCCAAGCCGCCGTGGAGGCGTGCCGAGCCCCCTGCGGCAACCAGTTGCTCAGCAAGCTGTAACGGGGTCGACAGGTTGCTGAGCAGAGCCACAAAGAGCGCCGCTCCCAGCCCCGCCCAGAGTGCGCCACGCGGCCCCACAGTGCGAGTCTTCTGCGGCAAGGATGGCTCGTCGAACGTCGCCCCCTCCACTGTATGGGGCATCTCCCACAATTGCCGCCCCACCGTAAAGGCGTGCGAGATCGTCAGGCCAAAGATCGTCGGCACTGCCAGATTGAAAGCGATCTCCGGTAGAGTCCCCGTTAGTTTAATAAGCACCGCCACGATAAAGTGGCCATAGTAGTAATAGTTGATGATGCCGCCGGCATAATAGGGATCGTATGGGGGCATGTAGGCCGACCGTGTGAGGGCGTTCAGAATGGCTATCTCCATCGTCTTCTCACCACCGAACCACGGCTGCCACAGATCCGGGTTCAGCATCCGAATAACGACGAACGCCACAAAGGCTAGGGTGAACAGTCCCTCCTCCAGTAGAATGAGGCCTCGCCGCCGATTCCAGCAACGCGATAGGGCAGTGCGCCACCCTCGCGAGACCGTGCACGCTGCTACCCCCACAAACAGCACAGCCCCCCAAGCGGCAGGGGGGCTGTGGGGCAACACTCTGCAGCTCGCTCCCAACCAGACCAGGTAGCTGACCAAGATCAGCCCCACCCCTTTGGTGATTCCGTAGCCCCCGTCGCACAGCCCCGGCAGCATCGCTGCTACCAGGGGCCATGCAGCGAGCCCCACCAGTTGCAGTGTCAGCCACCAGGCCATAGCGGCCAGGAGCGACGAATCGCGCGCAGGGCGGTTCCAGCCGCGGTCTCGCAACACGGGCAATTGATCCACCGGCCGGTCCAGCATCATCGGCTCGCCGGGGCCGGGCGGGGGCGGCTCCTCGGCGCGCACCACAGCCGGCACCCAGTGCCAGGCCCGGCGCTCTCGACGCGGCGCGACCTCAGGGGTCTCGTCGCGGGCCGCCTCTGGCTTGCTTGGCTCGAGCACACGGTAGATGCGGGTGGCGCCATCTTGGTATGCCAACTCTAGACTGTCGCCCACCATGCGTTCGAACTTGAGCAGGCCGTCAGGATCGTAATAGGCTCGCTCGAGCTCGCCAGCATAGATATACTCCACTCCATAGTGCCGCAGAATCCTCTCGGCCACCGCTGTATCCGGCGTGTTATACAGCTCGCGCACATCATCGACGCGCCAGGTGACAACCTCGGAACCGAGCGGGGCACGCTGCTGTTGCTGGTGCCAATCCCACCCCACTACCGACGGCAGGCCGGTATACACCGACACCCGCCCTCCCCACCGATAGAGCGGCGTGTTGGCCTCGACAATCACCGGCGAGCCTTGAATGTTGTCGAGCATCCACAGGATGGCGCGGCGATCGTGTTCTAGCGTCAACGTCTGCTCATTGTCTGTATAATGTGCGGTGGTCATGTACTGCATGCCGTCCAGGCTCGCAGGCAGCCGGGGGTCCCAGCGGTCGCGAATTTTGCCATAAACAGCAAAGAGGGGATAGAGCGACACGCCGAGCAGCAACGCAACCAGGGCGCCAGTCCACAACCTGCGCCCCGCTCCACTCCAGGCCGCACGCCGCGGCCATAGATGGGCCAGGGCCACAGCACAGGCGATACCCCACAGCACCCACACCTGCAGGGAGAACTTGAATACGGTGTTCATGCGCCCTATGTCGCCTTTGAGTACGATGAATTCCACCGCTATCGCGAGGGCAGCGCCCACAGCGATAAGACCCATCGCGAACCTGTGCTCCGGGTGTGCTCGGGGCTGCAGTCCGAGGGTGCAAGCGAGCACCAGCACAGGCAACATCACTAGCGGCACCCACAACCCCATCAACCACAAGCCGGACAGCACCAACACAAGCAGCCCTAGGCCGATGCGCGCCAGCTCTTGCCACAGGGAGGGGCCGCGCCCCAGCGCGTTATAGAGCTGCTGCGCACGCCGGCGACGGCGCCCGACAAACAATCGGAGCTCGCGTAGCACGCCGATCTTGGTAGAAGGGGGCTGGGCCATTGCGACAAGATAGGAGCCCAGAACAAAGAGCGGCAAGAGGTAGATGACCAGTAGCGCCGCCAGCGAAGTGGTCTCACCCTTCCAGAGCGTGACGCTGGAGTAGGCCGCGCCATAATGCGCGTGAAACGGCAGGAACAAGAGATAACTCAGCACTGTCACAGACAAACCACGCAGGACAAAAGCCGCCACCGTGGACTGATCGATGCGCCGGCGCTCGGCGTACAAGCCAATGGCCAGCGCCAGCCACGAGATGCCGAGATAGGTGGGATAATCCCACGTGTTGCTGGTCCAAAGTTGCCCGAGCACCAACGCCAACAAGACGAGCCGCACCACGACAGCCCAGTCGACACGACGCCACCAGGCGCCAAAAGCCAACCGCTCGCACTCTGGGGACTCGGGGCGGACACGCGTCGGCCACAGGCATCCCACTGCCAGCCCCATAGCCAGCAGGGTGAAGGGGAGCGCTGTGAGGTGAGCGTGCAGATCGGCGTAGAGGAAGGTGAAGAACGGAAACTCGTTAATCTCGCCGTGCTGCATCACACGGCTGGCGTTCCAGTACCACCACTCGGGGCGGAAGGGCATCGCGCGTCCTTCCGCCAACACCCGCCACAGGCCGAGGCCCGCGCGCGCCAAGCTCCCCAACACGGGCGCGGGCGAGGTCAGGTCCGAGCCTAACGTACAAAGCCCGTTGAACAAAAGTTGCACCTCACCGAGGTTGCCCACGACGGCCACCAGCAAGGCGCCCACCAGACCGAAACGAAGCGCTCGCCACTCTCCTTTGGTGACTGCCGAGTCGCCGCCATCGGCGCCGGCCAGCAGGTTGAACACCACACTGGAGACGCCCATAGCAGTCAGCGCGAACAGCGTGGGCAACGCAAGGTTATAAGCCACCCAGGGCACAATACCAGTGAGCTTGATCAGTGTGGCTACCGTTGCCAGGCCCATATAGTAATAGTTGATATAGCCGCCGGCGAACCAGGGATCGTACGGCGGGAAGTAGGTGCTGCGTAGAATGGCGTTGAGATACGCCAGATCCATCGGCTTCTCGCCGCCCGTGACGGGATGCCACAGATCGGGGTTGGCACGGCGAATCAGCAAAAAGCCCGAAAAGAGAAGCAGAAACAGCACTTCGTTAACGAGTAGCAACCGCCAACGCGCGCGGAGATAACTTTGTAGAGCAGCACGCTGCCTCCAAGCAACGGCCAGCGAAATGGCCGCCAACACGGCCAGCCCCCCCAGTATGGTGGTGCGCGTGTATGCAACAATCTGCAGACTCGGCAACAGCCACGCCAAGTACCCCACCAGCAGAATGCCCAGCGTCTTGCTCAACACATAGCCACGATCTCGCAGGCGCCGCAGCGCCACAAAGCCAAGCGGGAAAGCGATGATCCCCAGAACACTGACCAGTGTTAGCCACACGAGCGTCGGCGCGCGATTGGCGAAATCCGTGAAGTTAAAGATGGAGCTCCAAGTGCCTCCACGGCGCTGAGCTGCTGACATTTCGGTAGAGAGCATCAGGCCATTGGGCGCGTTATCGGCCCGCTTGGGCATAAGGCGTGTGACGCGCTCAAGATCATAGCCATCGAACAGTGCGCGCACTTTGTCGACGGAGAAATCCGCTCGCTTCTGAAAGATGATCACTTGGGGGTGGTCATAGACCGTAAAGGACTCGTCGGCGTCGTCATCCACAAGCTCAATGCCGAAAAGCCGTGGCCGCGAGGTAAAGGTGACCAAGCGGTCGTAACCGAGCTCGCCCGAGAAGAGCGCCTCATAGTAGCACGTGGTCATGGGATAGCGCATGGGCAGCCGCGGGATGGAGCCGTACAGCCGGTTGCTACTGAGCGCGATGTAATCCGCCTGTTCCAGCCACTCGTAGAGCGCCTCGCGCTTCTCGGGGACATCCTCCCAGTAGAGGTCCATGCGGACTTGGTTGAACGTCATGTGAGCCAATTGGCCGTCCACATTCAGTGGCAGAGGATCATCCCATACTTCGTAAGTGATACCCGCACCCGCCGGCAGGTTACGATAGATCCAACGCGAGGCCGCGATACGCGTGACGGGCCGAGTGTAGATGCTGGTGAAAGCGAACGCCCAGGCGGCAGTGCCCAGAACCACGAGGCCGCCCAGCCCCAGGGCTGTAGCGTGTGCCAGCCACGGCACTCTGCTGGTTGGGCGCTGCTGTCCTGCCGACCTGCCACGATCGCACAACCAGACCAAGCCATAGCCCGCTATAAGAGCCATAGTGGGATAGATGGGCAGCATATAACGCACAGTCTTGACGAACTGGACGCTCTGGAAAAAAAAGGTGAAGGTCATCCAGACCCACGGCAACAGATGGGCCCATTTGCGTCGGTACAGCTCATAGCCCATCAACCCCCAACTGGCCCATACGGTCAGTCCCAGGGGAAGCCCTAGCCCCCAAAGAACCATGTTCTCCAGCGAGTACCATACCGCGGGACGGGCCGTCCACTGATGGCTGGGGGGATAGTCTATATCGCCCCCCACCAATCGCTGGATGTAGGACATGTTGGCCTTCCAATTGGGATCCAGCGCAAAGTTGAAAAAGCCGGGCCCCGTGAAGGCTTGGGGCTGCACGATACGAAACACCAAAAAGGCAACCACCATCATGGCGGCAAAAGGGGGGATCTCGGCTATCGCCTGCATCGCCAAGCGTTCTGCCCGGCTCGGGGCGACGCCAGCATCGGATGGTTCGACGGTGAGCGAGATGCGGAATCTGCCTAGAAAGCTCGAGGCGTCCAGCACGCGCTCTTGGCTGGCGGCTTCGGCCTGCCGCCACCGCACCACCACTCGCCACACGTAGGCCAGCCCGATAATCAGCAAAAAAGTGAGCACGCTAATCTTGGCCGACACAGCCAAACCAAAAGCCACGCCCAGCATGATGAAGCTGAACCATCCCTTGCCCTGTGCCACACGCACGGCAAAGTAGAGCGCCAGCGTCACGAAAAAGGTGGTAAAATTGTCTACCGTGAAGTAGTGTGACTGCTGTATATTGAGCACACTGAGCGACAAGAGAAGTGCCCCCACCAGCCCCACGCGGTTATCATAGAGCCTACGCCCGATGAGGAATACGAGCAGGATGGACAGCATGTCCACCAAGCCTGACAGCGCACGCCCCACCAAAAACACGCCGTCATAGCCGGTGTGGCCCGTCAGCTCCCCGGCGAACTTGGCGGCAGCCACCGGCAGGAGACCGTACACGTAGGTGCCGTGGCCGGCGTTATAGGGGTTGAGGGGGTTGGTGGAGGAATCCCAGTACTCGCTAAGCGAGCTGGGCCAGCGCAGGCTGTTCTCCACCATCGTGAGAAAGCGCTCGTCGGGGTGTAGGTGTTGGTTCTCGTCCCAGTTGAGCCCGGTGAAGCGCAACGCCCCCGCAAGCACCAGGATGCCCACAAGTAACGCCACGGCAACACGCGAGTCGTTCAACGCCGCTCCGAGCGTGCTCGGTGGGCGGCGTAACACGGCACGACTCGGGCGCGAGCCCGCCTCGGAGGAGCTATCGGCTTGGTCGGGGGGCGCCGCCCGCACCTCATCCACCATCTGGCCCCCTCTCCCCATAGAACGCCACAAACACCACACGCCCATCATAATCATAGTGTCGGATCGCTACCCCGCGCGGACAGGCGGCGCGCAGCGCGTCCAAAGCGAACCCATCCCCAGTGTGCACGCTCACCAAAAACCGCCCGGTCGGCCCCGCCAACGGTGGTTGGTCCTCTGCAAAAGCCCATATCTCACTGGCCGGCGGTAGAGTTCCATATCGTAACTGCGCCCTCGCCGCGTTGCCGTCATACCAATGACCCTGTGTTTTGATAACGGCCTCACCCTTGTCGGCAAAGGCGTCTATCGTTCGAGCCATAGCCAGCGAGATAGGGTAATTGCGGTACGGTAGACTGCTCACGTAACGTTAATAGTAGAGCGGATAGGCCGCCACCACCCCGCGGTCGAACAGATCCTTCCCCAGCAGGTAGAGGCCCGGCAACGTCGCAACACTCACAAGAGCCGACGTCACCTTGATCGTCGTGTGCGTCAGCCCAAACACCCATGCCAGGGGGCCCCCAAGCCAAGCGCAGCTACAGGCGACAGCGCGGCGCAATCCGCTGCAGTCGCACGCTCCATATCCGGCGACGCTCGGGGTACAGCGCGTTCGAGATGGCCGTGTCGTTGAGCGTACGCGAACCAGCCCACCGCCACAACCATCATCGCCGACGGTACGGCGCCCACTCACCGGTCGATCCCAATCTGCACCACAGCAGCGAGCGCCAAGGGCAGTACATCTGCCGCCAATGTGCGCACTCTCGTAGTGCAGAGCATGCGTCTCTCACGCCTTCCGCGCCTTGACGGCCAAGTTGACGAACGTCCGCTTGCCCGCGATTCGGGAGGGGTCTTCGTTCAGCGTATCGATCTTGTTCAAGAGGGCGAGCATCCAGTTGAGTGGGTTCCAGCGACTGCCGGCGTTCTGTTCGCCCTGGAAGCGATGCGTCGACTTGGCGATAAAGCCCGGCAACAAGTTGTGATCGATGAGGCCCTTGCCGATAGTGTAAACCAGAGTCTGTGTGCCGGGGAAGCAATAGTGGGTGAGTTCCTCCACGCGCTCCACCTCAAAGCCCGCCCGCTCTATAAGGCTCACCAGTTCCTCGCGCTCGTAGAGCCGTTCGTGGTTGGCCCAAATACCGGCAAAGGGCCCCTTGCGGATCGGCCGCCGGAGCAGCCCCTCGGCTATGCGATTGATGGGGTCATACCAATAGGAGTAGCGCCGGTGTGGCACGGTAACGGCCAGAATTGCACCGGGCTTCATAGCTCGGTGCACCTCTTGCAGCGCTGCGCGATCATTACGCAGGTGCTCCAACACTTCCGACATGACGACCCGATCGAACGCCTCGGAGGCAAAGCCCAGTCGGTGGATATCTCCGCGAACGAGCAGCACGTCTCTCGCGCATAGATGACTCCACGCATAGCTCAGCACATTGGGAGCGGAGTCGATGCCAACCAAGCGGCAATCTGGGCACAGCTGCGAGATCACCTTCAGGTAGAAACCCATCCCCGTGCCGCAATCGAGAAGCACCTGCCCAGGCCCCAACTCCAGGTACTCCAGTATACGCCGTACGCGCCGCTTGTAGGCCACGTCCGACTCGTTGCGCAGCAGTATATCCAGCTTGTGTGTCTGCGCCTCCGAGAGCGCAGAGCTCTGTGCCACGTTAGCGACTCCTAGGGGATGAGGCTGCCGAGCAGTTGCTCGTACTCTGAGATGGCTTTCTCAGGATCAAAGATGCCGCGAATATGTTCCCAGGGTTTGACGTACTCGTCGCGATGCTGGAGCACAGCCACCAAGCCCTCCGCCAGCGCGCGTTCGTCACCCGGCGCCACCAGCCGCCCCATGCCGGTGACTTTGACGACCTCTCTGGCCCCCGGGATGTCAGTAGCCACCACGGGCGTGCCAGAGAGCATGGCCTCCACTTGCACGCTGGCAAAACAATCGCTGCGGCTGGGCAGAGCGAACACATCGCACATGGCGTAGAAATCGGCCAACCGCCGGCTGTCGGTGATAAGCCCCAGCATCACCACGCGATCGCGATGCGCCTCGATGAGGGGTTTGCAACGCTCGTAAAAGCTCTCGTAGGCTACCCGGTGCTCACCAGCAAAGACGAGTCGCACATCCGGCAGTTGCTCAGCGATGAGGGGAAGCGCCTTGAGCAGGTAGTCAAAGCCCTTTTCTTCCACAAAGCGCCCGGCAAAGCCGATCAGCTGGCGTCCGTCCAGCCCCAACTCGCGGCGCCAAGCCTCGGCCGTCCGCCCATCGCCCCGCGGAAAGACCACCGGCGGATAGATCGGGATCACTTTGTGACGATACGGCATCAAGAAGCTCGAGTGATCGGTATAGTCTTGCGTGTAGATGCTGATGGCGTCCGCCGCAGCGGCGCCGCGATTCAACATGTGGCCGACGGAGCGCTGTACGATCTGGTTCCACCACCCCGAGGGCATCACCAGATCGCCATGATGAGTCATGAGCATCTTGCGCCCAGCGCGATGCGCAATCGCACCTACCGGCCAGGTCTCCAGCATCGGTGTGTGCACCTGCACCACATCGTACTCGTGCATCAGTGCTCGTATGGTGGAGACAAATGCGGGCATCACGTGCCCTCGGCTCATTCGCAAAAGGGTGGGCACCCGCACAATCCGCACCCCGTTGTGGAGCTGCTCTCGCGCGAGGAGCCTCTGATACTGCGAGGTGACCACGGTAATCTCGTGTCCTCGAGCCGCCAGCCCCTCGGCGATGCGCTGCGCAAAGGCGGTCAGCCCTGTCCAGTGTGGATAGTAGTACGTGAGAGCTGTCAACACCTTCATCAAAGGCAGGTCTCCACCACCCTCAAACGTCCTGGCCGCCCGAGGCGCTCGTAGCCACAGCGGGGCGCTCCATCACTGTCTCGCGCACGCTCGAGAATGTCAGGCTCTCGCTGCGCAGACCCAATAGGCCGATGACGATCAGCGCGAGGTTGGTCAACATATGCAGCCCGAACGCATAGCCGAATGCCTGGCTTTGCTCGACGCCGAATACGCTCAGGGCCAGCATCGCAGCGCCCTCAAAGACGCCCACAGCGCCCGGCGAAGACGGCACAACCATGCCCAGACCTGTGGCAACCAGCACAAGGACAGCCGCCGAAAAGGGCAAGTGCCCCAGCCCGAAAGCGAACAGCAGGATATAGTTAAAGAGGGCGTACCCCAGCCAAATGCTCGCCGACCAGCCGACGATACCGGGCAGCGACTGCGCTACGGTGAGCACCGTCAACCCCTCTTGCACACTATGCAGAAGGGCCCTCACACGAGGGTGACCCACCAGAGGAAGGCGCTCCAAGATCCGCCACGCCCACTCTAGACCGCGCTCACCAGTTTTGGCAAGCACCAGCAGCACGGCCATACCTCCCAGAGCCCCGGCGCCAAAGAGCAGCCCCGCGCGCATCACCTGGCTGGGCAGTGCGACGAAAGGAATCAGCACCACCAGCATCACCGCCACCGAGAGCACGTCCAGCAAGCGCTCCACCACTAAGGTAGAGAGTGCGCGAGCCATGCCGCCACTGATGGATCTTCCCGCCAGGTAGCCCCGCACCACCTCGCCCGCTTTGGCGGGAAAGATGTTGTTGAACAAATACCCGATATTGACGATGGCAAACAGGCGGGCAACCGAGAGGGAGCGTTCGGGGTACATCAACGCGCGCCAGCGATGAGCTCGCGCAAGGCTGATGAGAACCAGGACGATCAGCGCTGGGAGCAGGTAAATATAGTCCACATAGCGGTAGACCCGCCACAGTTCGCCAAAGTCTATGCCGCGCAGCACCAGGTACAGACAAACACCGCTGACAGCGAGACCGATAGCTAGACGAAGACGCCCTTTCATACGGCTCCCATACAACCGAAAATAGGAAGCTGCCCCACGCAGCGCCTTCAGGGCACATTCTGCCCAAGCCGCGGGCAAAAGTATCCAGCATCAACAGACACCATCGGCCTGGGCAGCGAAGAGCGTCTTGGGACAGCCTCTTAGGACTTTGCTCATTATAACATCGGATAGCTGTGCGGGCAAAGCCTTGCCCTTGAGCAGCGCATCCCCAGTCGATCAGGGCTCGTGCGGTATCGATCCTTCAAGGAGGGCACGGAGCTCCTGTGGCGAAAACGCACTCACTTTGCGAAAGACCAGCGTCTTGGGGTGATCATAAACTGTAAAGCTCTCGTCGGCGCGGCCCAGATTCAGTCTGGGTCTGGTGGCAGTGCGCGCAAGCGCGCGAGGAATGGGCAGCGGCGGATCGGAAAACGTATCGTCGACTAATTCGACGCCCAGCAGCCGCGGATAGGATGCTGCAGAGTATTCGAGTTCGTAGCCCAGGTGCTCGCCCAATAGCAGCTCGTAGTAGCGCGATGTGGTGGGGTAGCGTGCTGGGAGGCGTGGGATGGTGTTATATAGCCGGTTTGAGGCCAGGATCACATAGTCGGCCTCAACCAAAGCTTGCACTATACGCTCACGTTTCTCGGGGGTGTCGGCATCATAGAAGGGAAAGCGGATGAACGCATACTCGTCGCTACAAGCCAGCGCCCCGGTGCCCTGAACCAGAGGCAGCACATCGTCCCAGTGCTCCACGAGAAGGGTGCTCCCCCGGGGCGCGTTGCCACACAGCCACCGGGTGGTCCGTATCCAGGGGTGTTCCTGGCGATGGATGTTCGAGTAGGCCAACGCATAGAGCAGGCTTGCGCCCAGCACCACCCCCAGCCAGGCACCGGCCGCCCCGCGCATCCAGCGCCGCCCCGCGAATCGCTCTATCAGATACAGCAGCGACCACGCCGCGTACAGCCCGAGTAGCGGGGTGATGGGTAGCATATAGCGCAGGAATTTCGTGTGGACTCCCCCCACCGCACTATAGTAGAGGCACAACCAGGAGAGAGGCACCAGCAACTCTCCCGCACGTCGAAAATGCCTCGCGGCTGCATGCTGCAAGGCGTTGCTCAGCGCCAATGCTGTACCCGCAAAACCTGTCACACCCAGGGGGGCACCTAGTGACCACACCGCGGCCTGCCACACAGGGTACAGGTAGGGTATGGTGCCGATGTACTGCCGTGTGTAAGGGACATCGGCCACACCGCGAACCATCTGGCCTTCGAAAAACAGATCCGATACAAAGTGAGCTGCATCCAACACGGCGTAAGGCTGGAACACGACAAACGCCACAAGGCCCGCGATCAGTGATAGCCCGCTGCCTGCTACGCCTTTCATCACGGGGCTCATGGTGCGAGTTCGGTATGCAGGGGCGCCAGCTGGCGCTGGCAGTGCAGTATGTTTCGTAAACACGCCCACAGACCACGCCAGTGCAATGGGCGCCAGGAGTGGCGCAGCGCTGGCCTTGGTAGCCAGCGCTGCGCCCCAAGCAACGCCCACCAACACGCCACGCCCAGCACGGGGTGCTCGAGAGAGATCGATCGCCAGAGACAGGGTCAGCATTACAAAGAAAGCCAACAGCGTGTCCACTGTGTAAAAGTGAGAGAGCTGTATATGAAGCACCGTCACGCTCAGCAAAAAGCCCGCGATCAATCCCACCAGCCGTGAGAAGAGCTGCTGCCCTAGGCGCAGCGTCAGGTAGACGGTGCCTACGTCGAACACCGCCGACAGAGTGCGTCCCACGATGTAGCTGCCGCTGAGAGTGGCCAAGCGAGGGTCGAAAAGTCCGGCCAACCACGTGCAGACCCGAAGCAGGTAGATGGGCAGAGAGCCATAGGCAAAGAAAGCGGGGTTCCACGGGCTTTGCGGGCTCAGCAAAACTGATCCATCGAGCGGCCAGGGGAATGCCAGCGAATTGGCGACGACCAGAATCTGGCGTTCGTCGGGATGGAACAGGTAACCGCCGTCCCACTGCAACCCGCTGAGGCGGAGCGCAAACGCAGACAGTAGGATGCCGCCCACCAGCAGGCGCCACAATCCGCGCCCGTTCGTCAACAGCTTGTCCGCCTGGCTAACCATAGCCCGCCGCCCGTGGTGTGAGCATCTGTAGTGTCGCGATCGTGACCTGGGTGCCCAGTGCGCGCTCACCCAAAAGTGATCAAGAGTCCTCCAGCCTGAGAATTGCCATGAAAGCGTCTTGGGGGATATCCACTTTCCCGATGCGCTTCATGCGGCGCTTCCCCTCCCGCTGTCGCTCCAAGAGTTTGCGTTTGCGTGTGACGTCGCCGCCATAGCACTTGGCGAGCACATCTTTGCGTTGGGCCGATACGTTGGCGCGCGCCACAACCCGGCTGCCGACGGCTGCTTGGATCGGCACAGCGAACTGTTGTGAGGGAATGACCTCTTTGAGCTTGCGCACCAGAGCGCTGCCCTTCTCATAGGTCTGGTCCCGATGGACGATGAGCGACAACGCATCCACCGGCTCGCCGTTGATCAACACTTCCATCTTGACCAGATCTCCCGGCCGGTAGCCGTGAAAAACATAGTCCATAGACGCATAGCCGCGCGAGCGAGATTTCAACACATCGTGAAAATCCACCAGGATCTCAGAGAGCGGGATGAGGAACTCGAGAACCACCCGATGCTGATCGAGATATTCCATCTTCTGGTGCTCGCCCCGCCGACCGGTAGCCAGCTCCATGAGGGGGCCAATATACTCTGACGGTGTGTACAGGCTGATCTGCATCCAGGGCTCGTGGACTTCTTCGACTTGGTCGGCCGTCGGCAACTCGGCCGGGTTATCTATAACCAACACCTCGCCACTGGTGAGCAACACCTGGTACTCTACGCTGGGAGCAGTGGCCAGCAGATCTAGATCGTATTCGCGCTCCAACCTTTCCTGCACAATCTCCATGTGCAGCAACCCCAAGAACCCGCAACGGAACCCAACGTTCAGCGCCGCCGAGGACTCGGGTTGGAACACCAACGAGGCGTCGTTGAGCTGTAGCTTGTCGAGGGCCTCGCGCAGCTCGTCATAGTCCTCGTTGTTCACCGGGTAGATACCCGCAAAGACCATCGGCTTGGGAGGGCTGTATCCGGGGAGCGGCTCGGCTGCGGGGTGCCTAGCACTGGTTATAGTGTCGCCCACACGGCAATCGCGTACATTTTTGAGCCCTGTGGCGATATACCCCACCTCACCGGCACGCAAAGCGTCCACTGGTTCGAGAGAGGGCGCGAACACGCCCACCTCCAGGGGCTCAAGTTGGCGATGGTTTGACATCACCAAAGCCTGCTCCTCCGCACGGATGACGCCATCCATCACACGCACATAGGCGATCACGCCTCGGTAGGCATCATAGTGCGAGTCAAAGACGAGGGCGCGCAGCGGGGCCTCCAGAGAGCCCTCGGGCTCGCGTATGCGTCGTACGATGGCCTCGAGCACAGCGCCAGTGCCCGCCCCCTCCTTGGCCGAGACCTGCAGCACCTCCTCGGCGGGCACACCCAGTAGCTCCTCGATCTCTTCGGCCACCTCATCGGGGCGCGCCGAGGCAAGATCGATCTTGTTCACCACAGGGACGATGTCCAGGCCCTTGTCCAGCGCGAGGTAGAGGTTAGCTAGCGTCTGGGCCTCCACCCCTTGCGTGGCGTCAACCACCAGCACAGCCCCCTCGCAGGCGGATAGCGCATGTGAGACCTCGTAGGCAAAGTCCACGTGCCCAGGTGTATCGATGAGGTTCAGCCTGTACAAGACGCCATCCTGAGCCTCGTACATCATCCGCACGGCCTTGGCTTTGATGGTGATTCCCTTCTCGCGCTCCAGGTCCATGCGGTCGAGGACCTGCTCGGCCATCTCCCGCGCTTCGATGGTGCCTGTGCGTTCGAGCAGTCGATCCGACAGGGTCGACTTGCCGTGATCAATGTGCGCTATGATGCAAAAGTTCCGTATATTGGCTTTCTGGCCTTGCGGCTCGTTCGATCCATTCGTTCTCATTCATCAGTCCTATACACAGCAAGATATCGGTATTTCACAAGAGCACGGCCATCAGCGCACCCCATACACAGCCAGCACCCGCACCTAGCGCCTGCCACAAGGATGGGCAACACCGGAGGCCCATCCTGTTCAGGAGACGTTGGCCCGCAGCGTCTCCAGCGCCATCTGGGGGGTTGCGCCGCGCTCCGTGGTTCTCAGAAAGAGGTACTGGAAGACGTCCCGGAGGATCGCTGCAAGAGGAACAGCCAGCAGCACGCCCAACAGGCCAGCGATCTGGCTTCCCACCACGACGAGAACCATGACCACGGCGGGGTTAAAGTGTACGGCGTGCCCGGAGATGCGAGGCGTGAGGAGAATCGCTTCGATCTGCTGAATGCCAAAATACGCGAGGGCGACCCAGACGGCTTTGGTAGGCTGCTCCAGGAACGCGATGCTGACCGCCGGTATCGCGCCGAGCCAGGGCCCGATGATGGGCACAACCTCGAACAGCCCCGCGAAAGTGCCGAGCAGCACCGCAAGCTCTACACCCAATATGAGAAGGATTATGATCGCCATAACGCCGACCAAAAGCATGAGCAACAACTGCCCGCGAACGTAAGAGCTGAGCAGGTCATCCACCAGAGAGAACACACAACGAACATCCTCACGCGCGTGCTCGGGTATCAAGCCCATGAAGGTTCGACGCGCCTTGGCCTCGTCGTGGAGCACGTAGAACAACCAGAACGGCACGATGATCACACCCAACAGGAAGCTGATGGTCTGTAACAGTGTAGCCGCGGTGGCCAAGACGCCGGCCTGGACCGCCTGTCCGAGCCTCGCGAGTGCGCTCTCTACGTTGACGTTGATCGTATCGCGAATTGGCTCGGGAATTCGTTCAAAGAACGGGGCAATCTCATCGGCAAAGATCGTCTCTATCTCGTCTATGTACTCGGGCGCTACCCGCACAAGTGCATTGAACTGCGCAACGACTGTGGGGACAAAGAACGACAGCAGCCCGGCGACCAACGCGATGCCCACAATATAGACGATGAGGATCGCCAGAGGGCGCGAGAGTTTTATGCGCTGCAAGAACTTGGGTGCGTGGCTATCCAAAAAGTTGACGATGGGCAAGAGCACGTAAGCGAGGGCTAGGCCCAGGAAAAACGGGATGAGCGCGGCCCAAGCCGCTCGAAGGACCAAGAGCAGCAGCAAGAGCGCCACAGCAACGAGGACGGCACGGTAACGCTCGTTCGACGTTGCAAGCCACGATGACACCCTCATCCTCCTCTAGTTTACAGAGGCGCCTCTCGGCCCCTCACATAGAGTCCGCTCTCACTCGCAAGAACCGCCTCGACAGTCTCGGCCAGCGGCACATTCGGAAGAGAGCCCATCCGCTTGAGGTGCGCCAAGAACTCGATATTCCCAGCGGGCCCCTTGATGGGGGACCGGGCGAGGCCCCAGAAGCCCCACCCCTGCCCTGTCGCCCATTCCAATAGCCCCAGCAGCACAGAGCGGTGAGTCGAGGTATCGCGAACGACGCCCCCCTTGCCCACTTGAGCGCGCCCCGCCTCGAACTGCGGTTTAATGAGCGCGATCACCTGCCCGCCGGGGGCCAGCCAACCGCATACAGCGGGCAGGATCAGCCGCAGGGAGATGAACGAGACATCGATAGTGACGACATCCACCACCTCCGGCAAGCTCTCCAAAGAACGCGCGTTGGTGCGCTCCAACACAACGACCCGCGGGTCTTGTCGAAGGCCCCAATCAAGCTGCCCGCGCCCCACATCGATGGCGTATACGCGTTCCACCCCGTTCTGCAGCAGGCAGTCGGTGAAGCCCCCGGTAGAAGCCCCCACATCGGCCGCCACAACACCTTGGACATCGATATCGAAAACACGCAGTGCTTTCTCGAGCTTTAGCCCGCCCCGGCTGACGTAAGGCGGGCCAGCCTCCACCTCTATCTGAGCCTCAGGATCGATACCAGCGCCCGCCTTGTCGATGATCAGCCCGTTCACTCGGACTTTGCCCGCAAGGATGAGGCGGCGTGCCTGCTCGCGGGTCTCTGCAAGCCGGCGCTGATGGACCAATCTATCAAGCCTTTCGCGTGCCATGGCTCGAGAATACGCAGGGGGGCCTCTTCTGTCAAGACAACCCGCCGCCTTTTGACGCCATACCCAGCTTGGCCTATTATCGCTGCATCAAAGGCGCGGAGGCTATGTGTGTTTTGCCCCCTCATCAGAGCGATGCGTCCCAGACAATGGGCCAAAAACGTCTTTATCTTTGCAGGCGTGTTCTTTGATGGCCGCATCGCCGATGTGTCTGCCATCGCCAAAAGCCTGGGAGCGTTCGCTGTCTTTTGCGCGGTCTCCAGCGCAGTCTATCTGATCAACGACCTGGCGGATATGCAGCAAGACCGCTTGCACCCCTCCAAGAGGTATCGCCCCCTTGCCTCGGGCGAACTCTCACCTCGTGTAGCACGATTCGCTGCCGCAGGCCTCTTGGTCCTCGCTCTGCCCGCGGCTTTTCTCTTGCAGAGAGGCTTTGGCTGGGTGGTGGTACTCTACCTTGTCATGATGCTCTGGTACAACGTGTCGTTGAAACACCTCGTCATCATCGACGTGATGACCATCGCCGCCGGATTCGTACTCAGGGTGGTAGCAGGTGCACAAGTAGTAGTGGTGTCGCGTTTCTCTCCGTGGCTGTACGTCTGTACCACGCTCCTTGCGCTCTTTATCGCTATCAGTAAGCGTAGAAGCGAGTTGATCCTCTTGGAGGATTCCGCCAACCATCACCGAGCCATTCTAGAGGAATATTCGGTGTCCTTCTTGGATAACATGAACTCGCTCGTGACGGCTGCAGCGGTGGTATCGTATTCGTTCTACACCTTTTCGGCGCCGAACCTCCCACAGAATCACTCTATGATGCTTACCATCCCCTTTGTGCTCTACTGCCTCTTCCGGTATATGTACTTGGTGCACATCAAAGGGCTGGGGGGCACACCCGAAGACATCGTTTTGGGAGACCGCCCCCTGATCATTGGCATCTTGTTGTGGGGGCTAACCGCGGGCCTGGCGATCTACTGGCCGGTATTGTAGGGCAGCCATCCCGCGAACGCATAGGGGCGAGTGCCCGAAAACACTCGCCCTTGACATGCCGTTATACGGCCGAGTTCGCGCGCAGCGCGATATAGTTCTAGCGCTTGGTATACTGAGGCGCCTTGCGTGCTCGTTTAAGCCCCGGCTTTTTGCGTTCCTTCACACGAGGATCACGCGTCAGATAGCCCGCGTCGCGCAAACGCTGCTTGAGCTCGGGATTGGACTCGACAAGGGCCCGAGCCAGGCCGTGGCGAATTGCCTGCGCCTGTCCCGTGATGCCGCCCCCTGACACGACCGCCGAGATGGCGAAACCGCTCTCGCCGTCGACCGCGCGCATGGGCTCCAGTGCACACGCCAGGTCCACTTCGCGTGAGAAAAACTCGCCCGCAGGCTTGCCGTTTACGACGAAAGCCCCGTCACCCGGCATAATACGCACCCTGGCCACCGCTGACTTGCGCCGTCCGGTGCCATGATAGTACTGTGATGCCACCTATTCCTCCTTACAGACTCTGCTCTCGTTATTCGGTCTCGCAGGCCGAACTAGATCTCCAGCGCCTTGGGTTTCTGGGCCTCATGGGGATGCGAATCCCCTGCATAGACCTTGAGCTTGGAGATCTGGGCTCTCCCCAAGCGGTTCTTGGGGAGCATGCCTCGCACAGCGTGCTCCAATACGCGCGTGGGATGGGTTGCCAGCATCTTTTGCAGGGTGACCTCTTTGAGGCCCCCCGGGTACAGCGAGTGCCGATAGTACTTTTTATCCGCCATCTTGTTGCCTGTGACCGCGATTTTGTCCGCGTTGATCACGATAACGAAATCGCCGGTGTCCAAACCAGGCGTAAAGATTGGCTTGTGCTTGCCGCGCAGAATGGTCGCAATCCGGGTCGCCAAGCGGCCCAAGTTCTGCCCAGCGGCATCGACCACATACCATTCTCGCTCGATTTCGGATGCTTTCACGACGTATGTTTTCACGTCAACCGACTCCTTCCATCGTCGAGCGGCGTTCCTCGGAACTGCCCCGCCCGGGCCCATCAACTGGGCAGATCAATATCCCCTTCTGCGCCGTGCTGCGTCGTATGATACCCGCCACAGGCATAGCCCGTGCGCGGGCGCCTGGGGCGCAGCCTGCGAGATATCGCACGAGGCGAGGATCTCACCGAAACCCTGTGGCGAAAGGCTCCTTTCGCCCACCCGCAGCAGTGTGCCCACGATGCGTCGAACCATCCCCCGGAGGCAGGCGTTCGCCTCGATCTCGAACTGCAGTAGAGATCCGAGCTCCGGGTCGTATCCGAGCCCCGCCGGGGCATCCAACAGGCGCCACTCGGCCCGGCAAACCGTACGAACTGTGTTATCGCCGTATGGAGCCTGCCCAAAGGCGGCCAAGTCCTGCTCGCCCTCGAGCCTTGCTGCAGCCGCTGCCATCGCGCCCACATCGAGCGGCTTGAGCGCCCTATACGCTACTCGCTCCAACAGCGGGGCGCGTATCGAAGCGACGTACACGGTATACACATACGTCCGGCTGCTCGCGCTAAAGCGCGCATGGAACCGCTCGTCGGCCTCTTGGATCCCTCCGACAGCGATGTCGTTGGGGAGAACGGCGTTCAGGGCGCGTTCGAGGGCATCCACTCCGTGCCGCCAGGCAGCCCGGAAGCTGATAACCTGACCATGAGCATGCACACCTGCATCGGTACGCCCAGCCCCATGGACACGTATGGCCTCCTGCATCAGGTCCCGCAAGGCCGTCTCCAGCTCCCCTTGGATGGTTGGGCGATCCAGCTGGATCTGAAATCCGCTATAGCGCGTGCCATCATAGGCCACCAGGGCGCGATAGTTCAGCACTGTCACGTGTGAAGATGCGCTCCCACCGCGCTTTGTTCAAGAGCCTCTGAGCTAGTCAACCAGCTCGAGCACCACCATCTCCGCCGCGTCTCCGAGTCGACGCCCCACCTTGATCATACGCAGGTAGCCCCCTGGACGCTCCGTATAGCGGGGAGCGATATCGTCAAACAGCTTTTTCACCACGTCTGGATCGCGAAGAACGGCGGCGACCTGCCGTCGCTCGTGGATATCGAGCTGATCGCTCTCTCGTTTGGCCAAGCCATGTTTGGCGATGGTCACCAGGTGTTCGGCCTCTGAGCGAATTGCCAGGGCCTTCGCCTTGGTAGTGCGTATCTTTTCGTGGCGGAACAGCTCCGTCATCAGATTCCGAAAGAGAGCGACTCGATGGCTTGTGGAGCGACCGAGATGCCTTCCGGCCATGCGATGTCTCATTCCAACTACTTCTCCTCTACCTATCACTGGTGTATTGGGAAACTGCACGCCGTCAGGTGCGCGGTGAGCGGTTATCCTTTTGGTCGAACGCTAGCCCTCGAGATCGTACTCCTCGGGGAGGTAGCCTTTCTGTTTCATGTTCGCCAACAGCTCAGCCAAAGACTTTTGCCCGAAATTGCGGATGGCTAGCAATTCGCCCGTTCCGTGCTCCAGTTTCTCCAGAACCTCGCCCACTTTTGTGATGCCGGCCCGTTTAAGGCAGTTGTAGGCCCGCATACTGAGTTCGAGGTCTTCGATGGGGGTATCGCCGTATTCGTTCACAGCACCCAATCGCATAGTGGGCTCGACTATCTCCTCCGGCATGCCAGAGAACTCGGCGATCGGCGTGAAATGCCTCAACAAAATTCGCGCCGCCTCGGCCAACGCATCGCCAGGGGATGTGGTGCCATCGGTCCAGATCTCCAGCTTGAGCAGGTCGTAATCCGTGATCTGCTCAATGCGCGTCGGTTCGACAGTGTTATTCACCTTGACCACCGGACCAAAGATGGCATCCACTGGTATCACGCCGATATCCAGGCCCTTTCGGTCTTCCGCGGGCGAGTACCCCGCACCGCGCTCCACTGCCAACTCTACATCGAGATCCGACTCGAGCGTATCGAGCGTCAGAAGCTGCAACTCGGGGTTGACGATCTCCACATCCGCCGGTGTCTCGATATCGCCAGCCGTGATGAGGCTTTTGCCTCTGGCCGAGACCCTCATCCGCACCGGCTCATCAGAGTACGAAATCAGGCGCACCTTTTTCAGGTTGAGGATAAACATCAGCATATCCTCTTTGGCGCCAGGGATGCTGGCAAACTCGTGCTGCACTCCCATGACACGCGCTGATGTGATCGCGGCCCCCGGTAGTGACGAAAGCAGGACCCTGCGGAGCGCAATGCCCACCGTCACGCCATATCCCCGCTCCATCGGGCCGATAGCGTAGCGGCCGTAGCTCTGCGTGGCTGCTTCGCATTCAACTCTGGGTAGTACCTGGTTCAGCAAGGGGTACCCTCCTTACTTTCCGAGCGCATCCCGGCATGGCCCCGCGGGGCACGTGGGGATGCGCCTATAGCCATTCGGCATCATCCATAACGATCTAGCGCGAGTAGTACTCGACGATTAGTTGCTCTTGCAGCGGCACCTGGATCTCTTCGCGCGTCGGCAGCGCCACCACAGTACCCGAGAGGGCCTCTGAGTTGACGCTCAGCCACTGCGGCACATCGCGTTGTGCAAGCACCTCGTTCATGCCCTGAAAATAGTTCTTGTCCCTGCTGGACTCTCTCACCTGGATGAGGTCTCCGGCCTTCACAAGGGCCGAAGGGATCGTCAAGCGGTGGCCATTCACCTCAAAGTGCCCGTGCGAAATAAGCTGACGAGCTTGAGCTCTGGAATCCGCAAAGCCCAGTCGATACACAATGTTGTCGAGCCGGCTCTCAAGCAGGATCAGCAGATTGCTTCCCGTCTGGCCCCGCATCCGGAGAGCTGACTGGAAATAGCGCCGAAACTGCCGCTCAAAGACGCCATAGATGCGCCGAGCCCGCTGCTTCTCGCGAAGCTGTTCGCCATAGTCGGATGTACGGCGCCGCATCTGCGCCTGACGACCGTGTGCCCCGGGCGCATAAGGGCGGCGCTCCATGGCGCAGTTGGGCCCGAGACAACGTTCTCCCTTGAGAAAGAGCTTCATACCTTCGCGCCTGCACTGCTTGCAGACGGCTGCGATGTGCCTTGCCATGTAGCCTCCTGAATGCCGCCCACCAGCTCCTGTGGTCCTTTGCCCAGAGCTCAGTGGCCGGTAGCGGGTTTACGTTCTCGCGAATGGGCGAGGCATTCACACGTCCTCCCCGCAACGATTTGTGCGATCACAAACCAAGCTCGCCTGGATACACAACTATCTGCACCGCCAAAGCGACACAGGCTCTCAGATACGCCGCTTCTTGGGCGGGCGAGTGCCGTTATGCGGAATCGGGGTGACATCCGCAATGGATCGCACACGCAGACCCGCCGCCTGAAGGGTGCGTAGGACGGCCTCTCGGCCCGGGCCGGGCCCCTTCACGAACACATCTACTTCGCGCATGCCCATATCCATGGCCATTCGGGCTGCTGCCTCGGCCGCGATCTGGGCTGCGTAGGGCGTGCTCTTGCGAGACCCCTTGAAATTCTGGCCAGCGTTCTGCCAACAGAGCACGTTGCCCGCCTGATCGGTAAATGTGACAATTGTATTGTTGAACGTAGATTGTATGTATGCTCGACCGTAGGGGACGTTGCGTCGCTCTCGGCGCCCGCCTCGTGTCGCGCCTCTCCTTCGACCCATAGCTACCTCCGCTGATTACTTCTTGGCGCGGGCGCGCTTCCTACCCGCAACAGTACGACGCGTCCCTCGACGCGTGCGCGCGTTCGTCTTAGTGCGCTGCCCCCGCACCGGCAAGTTGCGGCGGTGGCGAAGCCCCCTGTAGCTGCCGATATCCTGCAGCCGCTTGATATTCATCGCGACCTCGCGGCGAAGGTCCCCCTCGACAAGATAATCCGCGTCGATCACCTCTCGAAGGCGCGCAACCTCCACCTCGCTCAAGTCTTTGCAGCGAGTGTCGGGATTGACACCGGTCTTGCTCAGCAGCTCTCTACTTCGCGTCGAACCGATGCCGTAAATGTATGTGAGACCCACCTCGACGCGCTTGTCATTCGGCAGATCAACACCTGCGATACGAGCCATTCTCCACCCTCCTCATGGCCTGGGGTTCGGCCCTTTCTATGGCCAGCCCCGTGGACAATCTGCCTGCCTATACTCAGCCCTGGCGCTGCTTATGCCGCGGGTTCGTACAGATGACCCGCACAACACCACGTCGCCTGATGATCTTGCACTTGGCGCAGCGCCTTTTCACAGATGGACGAACCTTCATGAAATCATATCCTCCACAATACTAGACGCCCGACGATCCGACTTGCGTCAAGATCTCTGCGCCATTGTCCGTTACCGCTATCGTGTGTTCGAAATGCGCTGCCAAGCTGCCGTCAGCGGTTATCACCGTCCACCCATCATCCAAGAGGCGTGTGGCGTGCCCTTTGGCAGTAAACATCGGCTCCAGAGCCAGCGTCATACCCGCCTCAAGTACCAGGCCCCTCCCAGCAGGTCCCCAGTTGGGGATACGCGGCGGCTCGTGCATCTCTTGGCCGATACCGTGTCCGCCATATTCACGTACAATGCCGAACCCAGCCTCCCGGCCTACTGTCTCGATAGCGTGCGACACGTCGCCCAAGCGAGCGCCCGCGCTCGCTGCCCCGATCCCGGCCGCCAAGGCGAGTTCTGTCGCATCCAGCAGGCGTTGAGTCTCCTCCGAAATGGAGCCTACACCCACGGTGATGGCGGCATCGCCTTGGTATCCCTGCCAGATGGCGCCGGCGTCAAAGCTCACGATGTCGCCCTCCACGAGTTTGCGCGGGCCGGGGATGCCGTGCACAATCTCTTCGTTCACTGAGCTACAGATCGACGCGGGATACCCGTGGTACCCCTTGAAGGAGGGCTCGCCCCCTAGACGCCGAATCAACGCTTCAGCCTCTTCATCGAGCTCTTGCGTGGTAATACCTGGCACCGAGAGCTTTTTCAGTTCCTGCAGCACGCGAGCGACGATCTCTCCCGCTCGGCGCATTCGCGCCAGTTGCTGCGGGGTCTTGATCTCGACCCCCGCGTTGCGCCTAACACCCCTCATGACGAAAGACGGTCCCCTTCGATAGCCTGCCGCAGGGCTTTTTGCACCTGCGCGATCTCGGCCTCCCCGTCGATAGTGACCAAGACGCCCTCTTTACGGTAATACTCGATAAGCGGTGCTGTCTGATCAAAGTAGACCTCAATTCGCCGGCGTTGCGTCTCTGCCGTATCGTCCGGCCGCTGGTAGAGCTCGCCCCCGCAGATATCGCACACGCCCTTGACCTTCTCGGGGCCAAACAACTCGTGATAGATGGCCCCACAGTTGCGGCAGGTCCAGCGCCCCGCCAAACGCTCGAGTAGTGTGCTCTTGGCCACCTCGATATACGGCACCAAATCGATCCGCCTGTCGAGCGTAGCCAGAAACCCATCCAGCATCTCAGCTTGGGTGGCCGTCCGCGGGAAGCCGTCCAGAATGACTCCATTCCGACAATCGGGCTGCAACAACCGTTGCGCCACCATACCCATTGTCACATCGTCCGGCACCAAGTCGCCGCGGTCGATAATCGCCTTGGCCTGCCGTCCCAGCTCTGTACCAGCCTCCATCGCTGCGCGAAACAGGTCGCCGCTCGAGACGTGCGGCGAAGACAGCCACTCGGCCAACAGCTCAGCCTGCGTCCCCTTGCCAGCGCCAGGGGCCCCCAGCAACACAATATCCATCAGCCCTACCTAGCCCTCTTGATAAAGCCTTCGTAGTGGCGCATCAGGAGTTGTGCCTCCAGCTGTTTCATGGTGTCCAGCACCACACCCACGACGATCAACAGACCTGTGCTGGTAACCAACATCTGGTTGGTGCCAACGATGGGCCGCACCAAGAAGGGAAGGATAGCCACAATCCCCAGAAACAACGCGCCTACCAACGTAATGCGCCTCACCACACTGTTCAGATACTCCGCGGTGCGCGCGCCGGGACGAATCCCCGGAATAAAGCCGCCCTGTCGCTGTAACGTCTCGGGCAAGTTCTGCTGCTTAAAAATCACATCCGTGTAAAAGTATGTGAACCCTACCACAAGCACAAAGTATGCGATCCAATAGAACACACCGCTCGCGTCAAACAAGCCGTTCAGCGCAACAGCGATAGTGCGGATCCAGGGCGTCTGTGCATTGACAAAGTAGCTGGATATCACACCGGGCAACATGATGATCGACACCGCAAAAATCAAAGGGATCATCCCCGCCGAGTTGACCTGTAGCGGGATATGTGTGCTCTGGCCCCCGTAAATCCTGTTGCCACGCACCCGCTTGGCATAGTTCACTGGGATACGCCGCTGTCCCTCTTGCACCACCACAATTCCCACCATCGTGATTACGGTGATGGCCAAGAACACGAGGATGCTCCATGGGTTGGCAACCCACAGCTGCCCGATGCGTTGCGGAATCCCCGAGACGATACCGCCAAAGATGATGATCGACAGCCCGTTGCCGATCCCCTCCTCGTCTATCAGCTGGCCCAGCCAGATGGCAAACATTGTGCCAGCTGTGAGTGTGATCAGGGTGGCCATCGTGGGCAGCCAGGTAGTGGGCCCGAATCCAAAGTTCGGCAACACCGACCCGATTCCGCCCATGGGCTGCGCCAAGAGTGACGCCTGCCCCAGCGCCTGCAAGAACGCCAGTGGGATAGTGAGTATGTGCGTATAGGTGTTCAGTTTCTCGCGTCCGGCAGCGCCCTCTTTGCCAAGCTCTTCCAAAGCGGGCACGATGGGCTGGAGCAACTGCAACACGATCTGCGCAGTGATGAACGGGTACACGCCCATCGCCAACACTGAAAAGTTCGACATCGCCCCGCCGGAGAACATATCCAACAGGCCTAGAAGCTGGTTCTGCTGGAATACCTGACGCAAGGCTTCCGCTTCGACGCCCGGCAACGGCACGTGTGCCGCCAACCGATAGATCACCAGGATCAACAGCGTGAACAGAATCTTTCTGCGCAGATCCGGCAGCTTGAACGCGTTCGAAACTGCTTGCAGCATCAGCTCCTCCAGTCGTAGACCGTGTAGGCCAGCGCGCCCTCAGCCCCTGCTTGCGTCACAGCTCCTGAACTGTTCCCCCCGCGGCTTCGATCTTGGCCTTGGCACTCTCAGTGAAGCGGTTCGCGCGGATTGTCAAAGCCGCAGGGAGCTCACCGTCGCCACAGATTTTGATAGGCTGATCCAAGCCCTTCACCAGTCCTAGCGCCTTGAGCATCTCGGGATCGACTACTGTGCCCGCACTCAATTTGCCGAGTGCCCCGACGTTCACGACGGTGTACTCGACCCGCCGCGGGTTGCGAAACCCCCGCTTTATGGAGAGGCGCCGCACTAGCGGGAGCTGGCCGCCCTCAAAGTAGAGTTTGCCCCCTCGGCCTGCACGCGCACCCTGCCCTTTGGTGCCGAAACCACCCGTTTTGCCCTGCCCAGCAGCGATTCCGCGTCCGCGCCGCTTGCGCGGCCTTTTAGCTCCCTCAGGCTGGTTCAACTCATGCAGCTTCATGTCGCGTCTACCTCTTCAACCTGCACCAGGTGCTGTACCTTTCTGAGCATGCCGCGGATGACAGGGGTGTCTGTGTGCTCAACCTCGTCCCCCAGGCGGCGCAGTCCCAGCGCTTCGACGGTGCGTTTCTGTCTCACATTGTAGCCGATCGCGCTCTTGACGTACTTGACTCTGAGCTTACTAAGCATTGCGGGCTGTCCTCCAGGGCGGCAACAGCTCAGCGACCTCTTTGCCACGCTTCTGCGCAGCAGACTCGGCGCTTTCGAGTCCCTTCAGGCCCTCGAAAGTGGCCATCACCACGTTAAAGACGTTCTCACTCCCCAACGACTTGGCCAGCACATCCTTGACGCCCAGTGTCTCCAACACTGCGCGCACACCGCCGCCCGCGATTACGCCCGTCCCCGGAGAAGCCGGCCTCATCATCACCTTGGCAGCGCCATGCTTAATGAATGTGGCATGTGGTATGGTGTTGTCGTCCAAAGGCACATCGACCATGTTGCGCTTGGCGCGGTCAGAGCCCTTGCGGATCGCCTGCGGTACCTCGCGCGCCTTGCCGACACCCACGCCGACTTTACCGTTGCCATCGCCCACCACAACCAGCGCACGGAACCTAAAGCGACGGCCACCCATCATGACTTTGGAGACACGGCTGATGTGCACGACGCGCTCGATGAGCTCATCGCCTTCGCCGTATTGTTCGCGCTCGTTCCTTCTTACCATGAAAGCTCTCCTCGTCTATACGCTGGCGCCCGTCACCGGTTAACGCGCCACCGTTCCACGTCTACTTAGAAGTCGAGCCCCGCCTCGCGCGCCGCATCGGCCAGCGCTTTGACACGGCCGTGATAGCCATAGCCGCCTCGATCGAATACCACCTTATTCACGCCGTTGGCCAGAGCGCGTTCTGCGAGAACACGCCCCACCACCTTGGCGGCCTCCGCCTTGGCCAGATCCTCACACTCTGCGCGCAGTTCCTTATCCAGGCTCGAAGCAGCTACCAGAGTATGCCCCACCGAGTCGTCGATGATCTGGGCATAGATGTGCTCCAAGCTACGGAACACGTTGAGACGGGGCCGCTCGCCCGTCCCCGAGACTGTTTTTCGCACCCGGCGATGGCGCCGTATACGTGCCTCGCGAACCTGTCTAGCGTTAGCCATTATCTGCCTCCAGCCTTGCCAGCCTTACGACGGATCGTCTCCCCTTCATAGGCGATTCCCTTGCCGCCGTATGGCTCTGGCTTGCGCACGGCGCGGATCCTGGCAGCCATCTCACCGACGAGCTCTTTGTCGCTGCCCTCCACCACGATCGTCCGGCCACCCTGCTCTACCCGCAACGTGATGCCAGGGGGAGGCGTGACCCGCACAGGGTGGCTGAAACCCACCTGCAACACTGCTTCGTCGCCCTGTTGATCGGCCCGATACCCCACGCCGTTAATTATCAAACGTCTCTCAAAGCCCTCGGAGACACCCTTGACCATATTCGCGAGCAACGAACGCGTCAGGCCATGCAAAGCTCTGCTCTGGCGGTTATCGTTGGGACGGGTCACCACGAGCGTACCATCCTCGTGGTTGATGGTCATCAACGGGTGAAACTCTCGCGTGAGCTCCCCTTTGGGGCCTTTTACAGATACACTGGCTCCCTCTTGGCGTACAGTCACGCCATGGGGTACAGCAATAGGCATGCGTCCTATTCTAGACACCGTCCATACCTCCCTGCAGCGAGAGTACGATAGCTACCATACCTCGCAGAGTATCTCTCCACCGACTCTGAGGCGTCGTGCCTCCTTGCCTGACACGACTCCGTGTGGAGTCGACAGGATCACAGTTCCCAAGCCCGAGCGCACCCAGGGAATCTCGTTCCGTTTGGTGTACACGCGGCAGCCGGGCTTGCTCACCCGCCTCAACCCATTCAGTACAGGCTCCTGGCGCTCCGTGTATTTAAGGTAGATCTGCAGCACAGGGAACTTGCCCTCCTGCATTACCTCATAACGCACAATATAGCCTTCATCTTTTAGAACCCGGGCAACGGCCTGCTTCAAACGCGAAGCAGGGATAGTCACCTGGCTGTGACGCACGGCCACCGCATTGCGGATCCGCGTTAGCATGTCAGCAATTGGGTCGGTTGTGCTCATACTCGACGAAATCTCCTATTCCGAAATGCTGGGCTGGCACCATCGCTCGAGCGCGCCACCCTTCCAGCCGAGGCCGGGTCCATCGCCGCCCTCGAGCCTTGATCCTCGCCGCGGCCAGGCATCCGAATCTACCAACTGGACTTGGTGACGCCCGGTATCTTGCCATCCATAGCCAGCTCGCGGAAGCAGATGCGGCACAGGCCGAACCTGCGCATGTATGCTCGCGGTCGCCCGCAACGAGAACAACGATTGCGGACACGAACCGGATACTTGCGGCGCGTCTCACGCACGATGATGGATGTCTTGGCCACTATCCTTCCCTCCGAATCAAACCCCACGGCCTTCGCCGTACGCGCGCCGCGGCCGCGTTCTGACGTTTCTGTTCACCACAGCACTCCACATCCGGGAGTCGTTAAGCCTTCGCAAACGGCATCCCGAACAGCTCGAGCAGGTACCTCGCCTCTTCATCCGTTTTAGCGCTGGTCACAATAGTCATCTCCAGCCCACGGATTTTATCGATCTGATCGTAATCGATCTCCACAAAGAGCAACTGCTCGCGCAACCCCAACGTGTAGTTGCCGTGTCCATCGAACGCCGTGCGCGGCACGCCATTAAAATCGCGCCTGCGCGGCAGCGCGATGTTGATAGCACGATCCAAGAACGAATACATGCGTTCACCACGCAACGTCACCTTGGCCCCGATCGAGTTTCCTTCGCGAAGCCTGAAGGTGGCGATCGACTTGCGTGCTTTGGTGATGATGGGCTTCTGCCCAGTGATGACGGCCAAATCGTTCGCCGCAGCGTCCAGCGCCTTGGGGTCCTGCAGAGCCTCACCGAGGCCGATGTTGACCACGACCTTCTCCAAGCGCGGAACCTGCATAATGTTGTCGTAGGCGAACCGCTCCATCATCGCTGGCACAATTTCGTTTCGATACAAGTCCCTCAGTCTCGCCATGCTCTTTCCACTCCTAGGCCATCCGTACCCAGATGGGGCCGCCTACTTAGATCGTCTCGTCGCACTTGCGGCAGACGCGCATCTTGCTGCCATCAGGCATAATCCGGTATCCGATGCGGGTCGGCCTATCGCAATGTGGGCAGACCAGGGCAACATTCGAAATCTGGATAGGATCCTCTCGCTCGATGATCCCAGCCTGGGTCCGCACACTGCCGGTGGGCCGTTGGTGCTTCTTCACGAGATTCACACCGGCCACCACCAGGCGGTTCTCTTTGGGGAATACGCGGTTGACCACCCCGCGTGTCCCTCTATCATCGCCGCTGATCACCTCAACGGCATCACCCTTCTTGATCTTCATCGTCAACTCCTCAACGGCCCGTCATGCCTCCGAACGCACCGATACAACTAGAGCACCTCGGGAGACAGGGATACGATCTTCATAAAGCCGCGATCCCGTAACTCACGGCCGACGGGGCCAAAGATGCGGGTGCCCCGCGGGTTCTGTTCGGCGTCCAGTATCACCGCAGCGTTATCGTCAAAGCGAATGAGGGACCCATCCGGCCGGCTGTACTCCTTGGCCGTTCGGACGACAACAGCGCGCACTACGTCCTTTCTCTTCACCGTACCCCCGGGCGTCGCCTCTTTGACAGAGGCCACGATAATATCCCCCACACGCGCATAGCGCCGGCGGCTGCCGCCAAGCACTTTGATGCACATGATCTCGCGCGCGCCTGTGTTATCGGCAATCTTGAGCCTACTAAATGCCTGAATCATCTGCTGACACCCCGTGATTCGTGTTGCGAGCCCTCATCACGAGGCCCGCTGACTGGCGCAGGGCTCTATCGCCCTAATACGCCCAGTGTGGATTATGCGCCAGCGCGCCTGACCACCTCGATGATCCGCCATCGCTTGCGCCGGCTCAGGGGCCTGGATTCCTCAATCCTCACCACATCACCCTCACGACACGCATCCTCTTCGTCGTGCGCCAAGTACTTTTTCGCAGTCCGCAAAGTCTTCCGATAGATGGGATGCTGCGACGTCCTCTGCACCTCAACGACCACCGTTTTTTGCATGCGCGTGCTCACCACACGACCGGCCAACACTCTGCGATTCGCAGACATGCCTACTGTACCTCCCCTTCCAGCTCGAGCTCGCGCAACACCGTCTTGGCACGGGCGATATCGCGTCGTACCACCCTGATGCGATTCGTATCCGCCAACTGCCGCGTAGCCCGCTGGAATCGCAGGTTGAAGAGCTCTTGGTAGAGCTCGTCCATCCTGTGCAGCACTTCGTTACGCGTCATACCGCGCAGTTCGTTGGCTTTCATGATGCCTCACCCTCAGCCAGCATCTCTCGGCTGGTGAACGATGTCGCGAGCGGCAACTTCTGCGCCGCCAGCCGCAACGCCTCACGAGCGGTGGCCTCATCAACTCCGCCCACCTCAAAGATGACGCGGCCCGGCTTGACCACTGCCACATAGTGGTCTATGTTGCCCTTCCCGCTCCCCATGCGCGTCTCTGCAGCCTTGGCGGTCACGGGCTTGTCGGGGAAGATGCGGATCCAGAGCTGCCCCGAGCGCTTCATCTGGCGCACGATGGTGCGTCTGGCCGCCTCAATCTGGCGGCTGGTGACCCACGCCGGCTCCAAGGCCTTGAGCGCATAATCGCCATAGTGCAAATCCGACCCGCGGTAGGCCTTGCCGCGCATGCGGCCACGGAACTGCTTTCGGTGCTTCAGCCTCTTTGGCATCAACATATCTGTTACGCTCCCCGGGCGGTCTCAGCCTCAGCTGCCTCAGGCAAGACCTCGCCACGATAGATCCATACTTTGACGCCGATGCGGCCGAACGACGTGAGCGCCTCAGCAATCGCATAGTCGATATCCGCACGAATGGTGTGCAAAGGCACCCGGCCTTCGCGCGCCCACTCGCGCCGGGCCATCTCCGAACCGGACAGCCGGCCGCTGCAAGCGATCCTTATCCCCTTGGCTCCGGCACGCATCGAACGGGTGATCGCTTGCCGCATCGCGCGCCTCTGAGCCACACGGTGCTCGAGCTGCTCTGCCACGCTCTCAGCCACCAATCGCGCGTCCAACTCTGGGTGCTCCACCTCGACCACATCCAGGCGAAGGTTCTTGCCCACCACGCCGGTGAGCTCTTCAAGCTTGGCCTTGAGGGCGTTCACATTAGCGCCGCGCCGGCCGATGACGATCCCCGGCTTGGCCGTCACAATCTTGATAGCGATCTGTTTCGGGAACCGCTGAATCTCGATACGCGATACCCCAGAGCGCGGAAGCTCCCGGTTGATCAGATCGCGGATCTTGATATCCTCAACCACCAGCTCCGCGTACTCTCGCCCTTCCGCATACCACTTGGATTCCCAATCCTTGATATAGCCGAGCCTCATACCCGTTGGGTGAACTTTGCGACCCAAGATACCCTCCTTACCTAACAGGCCCCTAGGCTGCCTGATCGCGTTCGGCGACGACCACAGTGATGTGAGAGCTGCGCTTCAGTATGGGCTTGAATCGCCCGCGCGCACCAGGCCGCCCTCGCTTGAGAGTGGGGCCTGGATCGACCATGATCTCTGCCACGTAGAGCTCGTCGGCAGAGAGTCCATGGTTCTCTTCCGCATTGGCTGCCGCAGACGCTACCACTTTGGCCACCGCCCTCGCGGCCGACTTGGGCGTGTATTGCAGCAACGTCAACGCGTCATTGACATCACGCCCGCGGACGAGGTCCGCCACCAACCGCACCTTCTGGGGCGACATTCGAATGTATTTGGCCACTGCCCTTACTTCTACGTTCATGCCCTATCTCCTCAAGCGCCACTCGCTCTCAGGCTTCTCCAGCTGCGCTGCACGCGCGGCCCCACCTACGAAAAGCCCTAGCGTATCCTGGTTCTCCGCTCTCCCGCGTCGTGGCCACGGAAGTATCGGGTCGGCGCAAACTCGCCGAGCTTGTGGCCCACCATATTCTCTGTGATAAAAACCGGGATGTGTCGGCGCCCATCGTGCACCGCGATCGTGTGCCCCACCATCTGCGGGAACACTGTCGACGCTCGCGACCACGTCTTGATGACCCGCCTCTCACCTCGTCGGTTCATCTCCTCGACCTTCTCAAGGAGTTTGGTCGACACAAACGGTCCTTTTTTCAGCGATCTCGACATTCTCGAGCCTCCTGAGGCAACTGCCACCTGCGGGGCGGCCATTCATCATCCACGATTCGTCTACACCGGGCGGGAGTAGGAGCTCGTCGCTCCACACGCGCTAACCGCTGTAACACACGCTCCCCCTAACGCCCCATCCCGCGCCGACGGACGATAAAGGGATCCGTCGCTTTGTTGCTGCGCGTCCTCTTCCCCATCGTTGGCTGCCCCCACGGCGTCTTGGGAGAGGGCATACCCACTGGCGACTTGCCCTCACCACCGCCGTGCGGATGATCGCGCGGCGTCATAGCCGAACCGCGCGTATGCGGGCGCCTGCCGAGCCATCGCTTGCGACCGGCTTTGCCCAGCTTGATGTTCCCCTGGTCGACATTGCCCACCTGGCCGATGGTCGCCATACAGGCACGGCGAACTAGCCTCACCTCGGTAGAGGGCATACGAAGCTGCACATAATCGCCCTCTTTGGCCAACACTTGCGCCGACATACCAGCCGCACGCACGAACTGTCCGCCTCTACCGGGATACAGCTCCACATTGTGCACCGTGGAGCCCACGGGGATGTTCTCCAGCGGCAGCGCATTGCCCGTTCGCAGTTCCGCCTCCGGACCCGACATCACCTTGTCGCCCACCCGTAGGCCGACCGGCGCGAGAATATATCGCTTCTCGCCATCCGCGTAGACGAGCAACGCGATATTGGCCGTTCGGTTCGGGTCGTATTCGATCGCTGCGACACGCGCAGGAACCCCTACCTTGTCGCGCCGAAAGTCGATCACACGGTACTTGCGCTTGTGCCCACCGCCACGATGCCTCACGGTGATCTTGCCGCGAGAGTTGCGCCCCGCTCGCTTCGTAAGCGGCGTTACCAGCGATCGCTCCGGAGAGTCTTTAGTGATCTCCTCGAACGTGTTACCGGTCATCCCTCTTCGCGACGGCGTCGTGGGCCTGTATGTTTTGATGGCCATGCTTGATTCCTCTCAACTCAGCTCGTAGCTTCAGGGCTATCTGCCCCCAAGCAGGAAGCTCAGCCTCCTGTCGTCTACAGGAAGTCGATGCTTTGCCCTGGAGCCAGAGTCACAACCGCCTTTTTCCAGTCCGGGGTGCGCCCGGTATATCGTCCCAGCCGCCGCTGCTTGCCGCGAACGTTCATAATGCGAACGCCCGTCACAGTGACGCTAAAAACGGTCTCTACCGCCTCTTTGACCTGAAGCTTGTTGGCGCGAACATCCACCTCAAAGGTGTAGCGGCCCAACTCGTCTCCTAGGTAGTTGCTCTTCTCCGTCAAGATGGGGCGCTTTATCACTTCGTATACGTGCATCCTGCCGCTCTCCATTGCATCCCTGTGGTTGCCCACTCAGGCCGAGGCGCTGCCTACGTGCGCTTGCGCTCAGGCGGCCGCCCCTCGTGCCTCGGCACCCAACCAGTTGTGTATGATCTCCACCGCGCCCGCCGGCATGACGACATGGTCATAGCTCAGGAGGTCGCGGACGTTTAGGCAGCTCGCCCTCAACGTCTTGACGTACGGCAGATTGTGCGCCGAGCGCTCGAGGTTTTCGTTGCTCTCGGGGAGCACAATCAGCGTCGTGGTACTCAGCTCCAGGTTCTCCAACAGCGAGAGCATCTCGCGCGTCTTGGGAGCCGGCATAGCCAACGAGTCTACAACAACCACCTGGTTATCGCGAACCTTGACGGATAGCGCCGATCGCAGGGCCAGCTGCCGCATCTTCCGATTCATCTTCTGGGCATAACTGCGCGGCTTGGGCCCATGCGCAATGCCACCGCCCGCCCACAGCGGGGAGCGAATGCTCCCGTGCCGGGCGCGCCCCGTGCCCTTTTGCCGCCAAGGCTTGCGGCCACCGCCCCTCACCTCTGCACGGGTCTTGGTGCTATGCGTACCCAAGCGCGCGTTGGCCAACTGCCTCACCACGGCTTGATGCATCACCGCCACGTTAGGCTCAATCGCGAACACATCATCCCGCAGATCCAATTCACCGACCGTCTCGCCGGCCATATTTCGTATGGGCACTTGCATCGCCTTATTCTCCTACGTCTCGTCTCCAGGATGGGGCCTGCCCATATGCGCCATCGTCACCGTGGCCCAAGCAGCCCCGCCCCCACCGTCAGCAGGGCCTACGCCTGTAGGGCGTTCTTTTTCTTTGTCACCGACGTTTTGGCGGCTTTCCGAATAAAGACCAGGCCGCCCTTTGGCCCCGGGATGGCGCCGAGTACGGCGAGCAGATTGCGCTCGGGATCCACCATAACGACCTTGAGATTCAACACACTCACCCGCGCGTTACCCATCTGCCCCGGGGCACGTTTCCCCTTCGGGACACGGCCCGGCGTGGTACCCGCGCCGAGCGAGCCAACCGCCCGATGCCGGTCGGACTGGCCGTGCGTCTTGGGGCCGCCGCGGAATCCATGCCGCTTCACAGCCCCAGCAAAGCCCTTGCCCTTGGACGTTCCCACTACGTCGACAAAGTCATCGACAGCAAAAAGGCCCACATCGACGACTTGGCCCAGTTCATATTGGCCCACACTATCGGTACGAACCTCGCGCAGATAGCGAAGCGGAGGGAGATTGCCCAGGTGGCCGCGGGCCGGCTTGTTTAGGCGCTTTGCATGTTCGAAACCAAGCTGAACTGCGTTATAGCCATCGGTCGCTTTCGTCTTAATCTGCGTAACATAGCATGGCCCAGCTTCGATTACCGTAACAGGCACCACCTCACCGCGGTCGGTAAAGAGCTGGGTCATACCTATCTTTTTGCCCAACAATCCCTGTCGTTCTGCCATATCCTTCCTCCGGAGGATCCAACTGGCGGCCACTAGCGTCCGCATCCGCGTGCAACGCGTCATCCCAGCTACGCCACACATGTGACTGCTCTAGTAGGGCCGCAAGGGTTACCCCTTTCCCCCTTTGTTTCCTGTGCTGCTAATCTACCGAATCAGTCCTAGAGCCTGATCTCGATATCTACGCCGGCCGGTAGGTCCAAGCGCATCAGCGTATCGATAGTCTTGGGATTGGGATCCAGGACATCGATCAACCGCTTGTGGGTTCTGATCTCGAGCTGTTCCCTGGAATCGCGGTCGATAAACGGCGACCGCGCTACCGAGAATTTTTCGATACGAGTGGGCAAGGGCACAGGGCCCACCACCGCTGCTCCGGTTCGCTCGGCGGCATCGACGATCTGGCGAGCTGACTGATCGAGAACCCGATGGTCGTATGCCTTGAGCCGTATTCTGATCCGCTGTTGTTTGGCCATACTTCGCTGGGTGTGGGGCGCCTGCACTGGCAAGTCCACCAAATGACGCCCCTTACCCACCCCTCCTCTTGGAACTAGCTGGTTATCCCAGGATCTCGGTGACGACGCCGGCGCCCACTGTGCGGCCGCCCTCCCGCACCGCCAGGTGCGACCCCACCTCCAACGCCACCGGCACGATCAGCCTCACCGTCAGGTTGGCGTTGTCCCCGGGCATCACCATCTCTACCCCTTCGTCCAACTCCACCTCTCCCGTTACGTCCATCGTCCGTATGAAAAACTGCGGCCGGTAACCCGTCACAAACGCCGTGTGCCGACCACCCTCCTCTTTCTTTAAGACGTACACCTGCGCCCGAAACGTCGTGTGCGGCGTGATCGACTTCGGCGCAGCCAACACCTGCCCACGCTCTACATCCTCGCGATCAACCCCGCGCAGCAAACACCCTACGTTGTCCCCCGCGAGACCCTCTTGCAGCGTCTTGCGGAACATCTCTACACCCGTCACTACCGTCGTCCGTATGTCGGGCCGCAACCCCACAATCTCTATCGGATCGCCAACTCGTACCTGACCGCGCTCTACTCGACCCGTCACTACCGTGCCCCGACCCTTGATGCCGAATACGTCCTCGATCGGCATCAGAAACGGCCGGTCTACCTCACGTACCGGCGTCGGTATGTACTCGTCGATCACCCGCGCTAACTCCAGTATCGGCGCATACTCTGGCGCATCCGGATCCGTCGATGTGCTCTCCAGCGCCTCCAGCGCCGACCCCCGCACGATCGGTATGTCGTCCCCAGGGAATCCGTGGCTCGACAAAAGCTCCCGCAGCTCCAACTCCACCAGCTCCAGCAGCT